>NZ_AWZU01000023.1 GCF_000472385.1 Bradyrhizobium sp. ARR65 | reverse complement strand
AGGTGATCTTGCCGTCGGCATCCGTCATGCGGATGTTGCCTTCGGCATGCAGCCGCTTGGTCTTCTGATCGTAGATGACCTTGTCGGCCTCGACGCTGGTGCCGTTGTAGAACAACTGCACGTTGCCGACCGCCGACACCCGCGAATTGTTGTAGTCGTAGTCCACCTCGTTGGCCTGGACCAGCATCTGGTTGTCGTTGGCAANGCGCGGCGGCACGGGCCGCGCCGGGCGCGGATTGTAGGTGAAGCCTTGTGCGGAGGCAGAGGTCGTCGACGCAAGTTCGATCGCGCCGCTCAGGGCGACAACAAGAAGCAGAGCAAGCAGGGGCGGGCAAAACGCGGCCAAGCGCATTTGCTCAGGGCGCACGACCGTGCGCCGCCGGAATGCGGACAAACGCTCGCGAAGGGCGGCGACCGAAGCCACTAGCCGTCCTCCTGATACAGCAAGGCCAAAAAGCCCGTCAGGCCGCCCACAAGCACGGGCAGCCACGCGGCCGCGATCGGATGCATCAACTCAGCCTTGCTCAAATCCTCAGTTACTTTCGACAGCACGTAGAGCAGAAAGCCGGCGCCCACGCCACTTAAAACCATCTTTTGCACGCCGCCAAAACGGAAGAAGCGCAACGACACCGATGCAGCCAACATCACCATTGCAGCCAGCAAAAACGGCTGTGCGATCAACTTATGGTACTGCAGCCGGTAGCCCGCCGTCGCAAACCCCGAACTTTCCGATGAGCGGATGTAGTTCGGTAGTTGCCAAAACGACACAGTTTCGGGTGTGGAAAAGCTGTTGCGCACCTGGGCTGGCGTGAGCGTGGTCGGGAGTTCGAAGCTGTCCTGGTCGACCGGCGGGCCGTCGAGCGCGTAGCGTCGGACCGATTTGAACAGCCAATGGCCATCCTCGAGCGTTGCTTCGCGCGCTTCGATTCGCTCCTTGAATTTGCCGTCCGTATCGAATCGAAACAGCGTGAGTCCGGTCAGCCTAACGCCCTGCCGCTCGCTGCGCGCAGCGTTGATGATCATCTGGCCGTCACTGTTCACCTGATTGATCCAGAAGCCGGACGCATCCTGGACACCGCCGCCCGGTGCATTGCCGAACAGCTCTGCTTCCATGCGCTTGGAGAGTTCGCTCAGATTCGCCGACATCGGATTATAGGCGACGGTAGCGAGCACGCCGAGGACGATCGCGCTGGCCAGGGCTGGTGCGATGAATTGCCACGCCGACACGCCTGCGGCGCGCGCGACCACCAGCTCCAGTCGCCGCGACAGCGCGAGATAGCAGGTCATTGCGCCGATCAGGATGCAGAACGGCATCATTTTCTCGAGCAACTGCGGCACTCGGAACAGCGACGTCTCCGCCACCATCAACGCGGAAACTCCCACCAGTCCCGAGGTTTTCCTGACCATCTCGATATAGTCGACCAGCACCAGCAGCATAAAAATGCTGAGGAATACGCCAAGCGCCGAAATCACGAAGCGGCCGGCAAAATAGCGCCCTAGCGTGTTGATGAGCATGCTCATGCGGTGGCCGGACGTCCGAAGAGTCGCAACAGGCGCGCGTTGGATTTGTTGATGGCCTCCAGCAGGGCCGGCGGCGGCTCCAGCACGATGCCGCCGATGATGATCCAGATGCTGAGGCCAATCGTGAGAAGTAGCATCAGATATTGCACGACCGGCGCAAACGGCGATTTCACGGCCATCACCGAGCAGGCGAATCCGATCATCCGGACGCCAAACACGGCCAGGATCGAGCCGCCGATGGAGAAGTTTCGGCTCTGGCGCGTGGTGCGCGGCGCACCGAGGAAGGCGAACGTCAGCGCGGCGAAGGCGAAGGGATAGATTGGCGCCATGAAGCGGTCATGCAACTCGGCACGGAACTGGCCGGGGATCTGCTTGTAAATCGGATCGTCCTCAGCCGGATCGAGCAATTCCCACAGATAGCGTTCGCGAATGCCGAGCGCGACGTCGTGGCCTTTGGAGAATTTCGACATATCGAAAGCGTAGCGGCCGAATGCCACCAGCGCGGGATCGCGTTTTCCCGCCTCGAATCGCTGCAAATTGCCGTCTTCGAGGACCAGGAACGAGCCGTCACCGCTTTTCACCACCGTACCGTGATCGGCGATTATGGTCGCGCGCTCCTTCGGGTCCCGCCGGTCGTCGATGAAGATGCCCTTCAACATGCCGCCCGGTTGCCGCTCACGAATGCGTATCGTCAGGTTCTGATCGAGCTGGGCGAAGCGGCCCGGCTGCAGAATGTTGGTCAGCACGTCGGCGGTGATTTCCGCGTCCCATTGCTTGAGCCGCCGCAGGCCGTCAGGCGAGAGATAGGATGCGATGAAGGCGACCAGGAGCGCGACGACACACGTGGCATAAAAGAAGGGCCGGAACAGCCGAAACGGCGAGAAGCCGGCCGCGTTCATCACGATGATTTCCGAGTCGGTCGCGAGCTTGTTCAGCGTGTGCGAGATCGCGATCATCAGCGCAATCGGCGAGATGACCAGAACAAGGGCAGGAATCACGAGGCTGGTGACGCCGAGAAAGGTCAGGATGGTCTGCCCCTGACTGGTCATCAGGTCGATGCCGCGCAACGCCTGCGTGATCCAGATCACGCCCGTCAGGCTGATCAGGACCAGCGCGAACGACGCGAGCGTCGTGCGGAAAATATACCTATCGATCGACCCCATCACTACCGCACGAATCCGCACCGCGACCGCGGGCGCGAAGAACCCCAACCAACCCCTTCGAAAAGGGCTCCCCAAAACTAGCGTAAGACGCGCCCCGTCCGCTTAATGTCTCACTAGCATCCCTTTGATCCGTCAACAAAATGGCTGGGCCGTGGCGCCCATCATCCATGCTTAATATTTCCCAAATGTGGCCAGCTTGCCACGGCAGCGCTTGGCACGATAGCGGGCGACGGGCCATAGTACGCAGGTGCGACGCCGTGGGGCGCCCAACTCGCCCCCGTATCGCCGCCGATCGACCATCCCTCGGACCACTCCGGCCACCCATCTCGCCCACGACTGCCCTGTTTATTTGGAGGATTGACTTATGCCCGACGCCGTCAAGGTCGGCTTCGCCCCGCTTTCAGCTACCCCGCGCGGCGTTCTGGTGGTGTTTTGCGACGACACCCTCAAGCTCGGGGATACCGCGCGCAAGGTCCTGGGGCCGGCGGCTGACCTGGTGAAGCGCGCGGCGACGAGCAGCCGGTTCAAGGGAAAAAGCGGTTCAACGCTCGATCTTTATGAACCGGAAGGAATCAAGATTCAGCGCTTGATCGTGATTGGCGCTGGAAAAGTCTCGGAGCTGAAAGAAGGAGATTTCCTCAAGTTCGGCGGCGTGTTGGCCGGCAAGCTGAACGGCGGCAGTGAGCACGTCACGGTGTTGGCGGAATTGCCGGCAGGAGCCATGCAGCCCGATCAGGCTGCCGCAATAGCGACCGGCATCCGGCTGCGCGCCTATCGATTCGACCGCTACAAGACCAAGAAGAAGGAAGGCGAGGAGGGCGGTTTACGCGCCGACATTTCCTTGGCCGTCGAAGATGTGGCGGCAACGCGCAAAGCCTTTGCGCCCGATTCGCAGGTGGTCGACGGTGTCGACCTGGCGCGCGATCTCGTGAACGAGCCGCCGAACGTGCTTTACCCCGAGGAGTTTGCCCGGCGCGCCGCCCAATTGCGCAAGCTGGACGTCGAGGTCGAGATTCTCGACGTGAAAGCGATGACCAAGCTCGGCATGGGCGCGCTCTTGGGGGTGGCGCAAGGCTCGGAGCGACCGGGCCGCACCGTGATCATGCGCTGGAACGGCGGAAAGCGCGGTGAAGCACCGGTCGCCTTCGTCGGCAAGGGCGTCTGCTTCGATACCGGCGGCATTTCCATCAAGGGCGCCGCCAATATGGAGGAGATGAAGGGAGACATGGCGGGCGCTGCTTGCGTTGTCGGCCTGATGCACGCACTGGCTGCGCGCAAGGCTAAGGTGAACGCGGTGGGCGCGATTGGGCTTGTCGAGAACATGCCAAGCGGCAATGCGCAGCGCCCCGGCGACATCGTCACCTCGATGTCCGGTCAGACCATCGAGATCATCAACACCGATGCCGAAGGCCGACTGGTGCTCGCCGATGTGCTTTGGTACGTGGCCAAGAAGATCAAGCCGAAATTCATGGTCGATCTTGCAACCCTGACGGGCGCGATCGTGGTGTCGCTCGGCAACGAGCACGCCGGGCTGTTCTCCAACAATGACGAATTGGCGGAGCGCCTGGTCAAGTGCGGGCTCGAGACGGGCGAGAAGGTCTGGCGCATGCCGCTCTCGCCCGAATACGACAAGCTTATCGATTCGCAATTTGCGGACATGAAAAACACCGGCGGCCGCTATGGCGGCTCGATCACCGCGGCGCAATTTCTGCAACGTTTTGTCGACAACACCCCTTGGGCACATCTCGATATTGCGGGAACGGCGATGGGCGCACCCAAGAGCGAAATCAACCAGAGCTGGGGTTCGGGTTTCGGCGTGCGCCTCTTGAACCGGCTGGTCGCCGATCATTATGAAGCGAAGAAATGACCGAGGTCCTGTTCTATCACCTGCAAAACATGTCGCTGGAAAGCGTCTTGCCGCCGTTGCTTGAGAAATCGCTC
The DNA here is from genome assembly GCF_000472385.1 of Bradyrhizobium sp. ARR65. Classification (GTDB taxonomy): domain Bacteria; phylum Pseudomonadota; class Alphaproteobacteria; order Rhizobiales; family Xanthobacteraceae; genus Bradyrhizobium. The sequence goes on along the minus strand of NZ_AWZU01000023.1, from coordinate 123,662 downwards.
GAGCGCGGTTGGCGGGTGGTCGTGCAGTCGACGTCGCAGGAACGTGCCGAGGCGCTGGACGCGCATCTATGGACCTATCGCGACGATTCGTTCCTGCCGCACGCAACCTGGCGTTCCGGCGATCTGGCCGATCAGCCGATCGTGCTGGTGATCGACGAAGATAATCCCAATCGCGCCAACATCCGGTTTCTGATCGACAATGCCGCCGTTCCCGCCGATGCCGAGAGCTACGAGCGCCTGGTGCTGGTGTTCAACGGCGACGATCCCGACTCGCTTGCCGCCGCCCGCGGCGCCTGGACGCAGTGCAAGTCGCGGGGCTTCGAGGTGACCTATTGGCAGGCCGACGAGCGCGGCCGATGGCAGCGGCGGGACTAGCGCTGCCGTGCGCGCGACTCGGTCCTGCGATCGGATTAAGGATGTTGTTGGGATTTCGCCCGTTGTCTTGCGCTAGCCACGGTCGTGCCGCAAAGTGATGTTGGGACAAACGCTTCGGGCCTTACCGCCGAGGTGAGATTTCAGTTCGACGTGAAAAACAGCACCCACCTTCGAAAGCAACTGGCGCTGCTCCTCATGCTGGCTCCTGCGATTGCGGGCTGTTCAGGCGCGGCCGACATGTTTCAATCCGACCTGTTGTCGAAGGATGCGGAGTGGTTCTCGCGCCCCGGTCGGCTGTTCATCAAGAACGTCTCGATCGATGCGCCACCGCTGACGCCGGATAAGCCGGTTACGCCTGATGATCTTGTCAGTGCCAACGGCGCCTGCCCGGGCATGCCGGCGCCCGCCGCACCCGCTGACGCCAATGCCTCGACAGACGCGGTGCCGGGCGCGCCGCCGCCTGGCTCGGGAACGGTGGCGCTGGGTCATACCGAGTGCGACGTCGTGCGCGGTATCGGCGCACCTGACAACATCAACATCTCCAACAACCAGCGCGGGGAGCGACTCGCCGTCGTTACCTGGAACCATGGTCCGCGTGCCGGCATCTACACGTTTACGGCAGGCCGGCTGAGTTCAATCGAGGGTGTGCCCGAGCAGGCCGCCCCGCCGAAGGCCGCAAAATCCAAGGCTAGGGGCAAGAAAAAGCCGGCGGCGAGCTGATCCGCGTTTGGCGGGGTGAATACCCGCTGAGATGGCCTGTCAGCCCGCCTCGTCGTAGAGGCTGCTGGCCTCCAGCCACTCTTCTTCGGCCCGCGCCAACGCGTCCGCCGCATTGGCGCGCGCCTTTGAGAGCTGAGCCGCCTGCTTGGGATCGCGCGTGAACAGATCCGGCAGCGCCAGGGCGGTATCGATCTTGGCGATGATTTCGCTGATCCGCGCCATCTCGGTCTCGGCATTCGAAATCCGCTGTTTCAGCGAGCCGCGCTTCTCCGCCTTTGGCCGCTCCGGTCTATCGTTTTTCGTATTGCGGACCTCCTCGGTTTCACGGGACGTCACGCGCGCGCCGCGCGTCGACAGCACTCTTCGCCCGTATTCGTCGAGGTCGCCGTCAAAACTCGTCACAGTGCCATCGGCGACCACCCACAGCCGATCTGCACAGGCCTCGATCAGGTAGCGGTCGTGCGAGACCATGATCACCGCGCCTGGAAATTCGTTGATCGCCTCGGCGAGGGCGGCGCGGCTGTCGATATCCAGATGGTTGGTGGGCTCGTCCAGAATGATCATGTTGGGGCCGAAGAAGGTCGCAAGACCCAACAGCAGCCTTGCCTTCTCGCCGCCTGATAGGCTGCCGGCCTTTGTGTCCGCCGTGCTGCCGGAAAATCCGATTGCGCCGGCGCGCGCACGCACTTTGGCTTCCGGTGCCTCGGGCATCAGCTTGCGGATGTGATCGTAGACGGACGCGTCCTCGTTCAATTCATCGAGCTGATGCTGGGCGAAATAGGCAATCGAGAGCCTTTCGGCTCGCGCGATCGTGCCGGAAAAAGGCTTGAGGCGGTCTGCCAGAAGCTTCACCAGCGTCGATTTGCCGTTGCCGTTGGCGCCGAGCAGGGCGATGCGGTCGTCATTGTCGATCCTCAAGGTGACGCGCCTCAGCACCGGTTTTTGCGGATCGTAGCCGACGGAGACATTGTCGACCGCAATGATTGGCGGCGACAAGAGCCTGTCCGGGGCGGGAAAGCTGATTTCGCGCACCTCTTCGCGCACCAGGGCCGCGACCGGCTTCATCTTCTCCAGCATCTTCACCCGCGACTGCGCCTGGCGTGCCTTTGAGGCCTTGGCCTTGAAACGATCGACAAAGGCCTGCAGGCGCTTGCGCTCGGCTTCCTGGCGCTTGGCGTGCTTGGCGTCGAGCAATTCGCGCGCGGCGCGCTGCTCCTCGAACGAGGAATAGGAGCCGCGATAGAGCGTGAGCTTGCCGCGCTCAAGATGCAGGATCTGGTCGACCGAGGTGTCGAGCAGGTCGCGGTCGTGGCTGATCACGATCACCGTGCGCGGATAATTCGCGAGATGATCGTCAAGCCACAGCGTACCTTCGAGGTCGAGATAGTTGGTCGGTTCGTCCAGCAGCAACAGATCGGGCGCCGAAAACAGTGTCGCGGCGAGCGCAACGCGCATGCGCCAGCCACCGGAGAACTCGGAAACCGGACGCGCCTGATCCGCGCTCGAGAAGCCGAGACCGCTGAGGATCGCAGCCGCGCGGGCAGGCGCAGAATGGGCGTCGATATCGGCGAGCCTGGTCTGGATTTCGGCGATGCGTTGCGGGTCGGTCGCGGTCTCGGCTTCGCGCAACAGCGCATCGCGCTCGCGGTCTGCCCTGAGCACGACTGTCAACAGGTTCTCGGGGCCGTTCGGCGCCTCCTGAGCCAGGCTGCCGATCCGCCATCGCGGCGGAACGATGACGGTTCCGCTTTCGGTTGCGATTTCACCGCGAATGGCGCGAAACAATGTCGATTTGCCGGTGCCGTTGCGGCCGACGAGGCCGACGCGTGCTCCGGGCACAATTTGCGCAGAGGCATGATCAATCAAAAGCCGTCCGGCGAGGCGGACCGACAGGTCGGTGATGACAAGCATGCGCGCCTTGTCACCGCAGTCGCCGCTAAACGCAACCGCTTTGTGAGCCGCACCGAAATGCCTGCGAGCTAGCAATGCCTACGAGCTAGCGCGAGCGCATCTCACAATCCTGTCTGCGCAGAGCGTCCATGAGATCGCGCAGATGATCGGGCAATTGTGAAAAGTCCGGCTGAAGGCTCTGTTGCAGCCGCTGGCCCACGGCCTCACATATCGATCGGCTGGTCTTGCCGTCGATCATTGCGCTGCTATTGCCGCTCTGGCCGCTCATACGAGTTCCGCTTGGCGCTCTCCATTCAACCCGTAACGCCGAACCAAGTCATGAACGCTCAAATTGTTTCCCGCCCGTCACGTCGCTCTTAGGTTAAAAAAATCCATACAAATCGGGCGGTTGCGGCCTGGAAGGAGCCCCGGGCGGCCCGGGGCTCCTTCACCTGATAACGACAAAATCAGTAGCAGGTATTGACCAGCCGCCAGCGCGGTCCCCAGGGCGTTGGGACCAGGCGGCGCACAAAGCAACTGCCGTATCCGTAGGAGGGGCGAGCGTAGCCGTAATAGACGGGGCCGCCGACTACGACGCGGGGGCCCCACCAGCCCCAACCGTGATGCCAGCCGCCATGCCAGCCCCAGGCGGAGGCCGACGTCGGCGCCATGGCCGCGCCCAACGATACCGCGGCAACTGCAACAAGCGAAAGTTTGCGGAACATGGTGATCTCCTCAAAGCTTCGGCGCGGTTTGCGCCGGTGGGTGAAAGCTCGGCCTGCAGCGTCTCGGCGAAGCACGAGACGCTTGGTCGATTGCAGCCTATCGGGGCCAGGCTGAACAGGATCGGGCTGGAGCCTGCAGGATGGGTTCAGCTTGGTGAAATTGCTGTAATTTCCCGCGATCACCGGTCGCCTATGTCCGTCCGCCGGGGTCGCTTGCCGTCCGAGGTGGGCGCCGATATAAGCCCGCAACTCACGAATTCACCCGCCTTTTTGAGGATCATGACATGGCGATTGAACGTACCTTCTCGATCATCAAGCCGGACGCGACCGAGCGCAATCTGACCGGCGCAATCAATGCGCTGATCGAGAAGGCAGGCCTTCGGATCGTTGCGCAAAAGCGCATCCGCATGACGCGCGAACAGGCGGAGACCTTCTACGCGGTGCATAAGGCCCGCCCGTTCTTCGGCGAACTGGTGGATTTCATGACCTCCGGCCCGGTCGTGGTGCAGGTTCTGGAAGGCGAGGGCGCGATTGCGAAATACCGCGAGGTGATGGGCGCCACCGATCCGTCGAAGGCGGCCGAGGGAACGATCCGCAAGCTCCATGCGAAATCGATCGGCGAGAACTCCGTGCATGGTTCGGATGCGCCCGAGACGGCCGCTGTCGAAATCGCGCAGTTTTTCTCCGGCAACGAAATCGTAGGCTGATGGAGGCTGGCCTGGGCTGAGGCAAGCCGCGGGGGATAGGCTGTGATCCTGTTACTGCAGGCATTTGATCCCACCAATCTCAGCGTGTTTCTTACCCAATTGCACGCTGACATCCAGAAGCCGACATTCTGGCTCGCGGTTGGCAAGATCATTTGGGTCAACGTGCTGTTGTCGGGAGACAACGCGCTGGTCATTGCTATGGCCTGCCGTGGGTTGCATGGCCGACACCGGCTCTGGGGCATGGTGATCGGCGCCGGCATCGCGGTGATCCTTCTGATTCTCTTCACCGGGATCGTCGCGACCCTGATGGAGCTGCCGTATCTCAAAGTGATCGGCGGCCTTGCGCTGTTGGTCATCGCCGCCAAGCTGCTGGTGCCCGAGGACGAGGGGGATGAAATCGCCGCGGGCACCACGCTCTGGCACGCGGTGCGTATCGTCGTGATCGCCGATATCATCATGAGCTTGGACAATGTGATCGCGGTGGCGGCTGCCGCGAACGGCCAGCTCGCGCTATTGATCCTGGGCCTTGCGATCAGCATTCCGATGATTATCGCGGGCGCGGCGTTAATCATGCTGGTGCTCGATCGCTTTCCGCTCCTGGTTTGGCTGGGCGCGATGCTTCTGGGCTGGATCGCGGGCGATGTGATCTCAAGCGATCCGGCCATCGCTCCGCGGCTGCACAACTTGCTGGAAGGCGATGTCAGCCTGAACATCGATACCACATCTTCGATGTTCGGGTTTGTCAGGCATCTTCGGTTCGATGGGGAACTCGACGAAATCGCATTTTCGGTCCTCGGCGCCCTCTTCGTTCTCATTGTCGGATCTATTTGGCGCCGCCGGAAGCTGCACGGGAAAGAAGCCCCCGCTGGCTGATATCCCGACTGAAGGCTTCCCGCATTGTCTGCCGGCTTTGCGACAAATAGCCGCCGGACGCTCCCGCGACTTTTTGCGATACGCAAATTGAAAGCTTCTCGCGGAGGTCGGATTTTGAACTGGTTGTCGAACGTTTTCGACCCATCCTGGGTCGGGACAACATTCATGCAGCTTTATGCCGAGTTTCAGCATCCGCACTTCTGGGTGAACGTATCCAAGATCATCTGGATCAATGTGCTGTTGTCGGGCGACAACGCGCTGGTGGTGGCGTTGGCCTGCCGCGGCTTGCAGCCGCGGCAACGACTCTGGGGCATGATGCTTGGGACGGCGGCGGCCGTGGCGCTGCGCATTCTCTTCACCGTGATCATCGCGACCGTGATGGGACTGCCCTATCTGAAGCTGGTCGGCGGACTGGCGCTGATCGTCATTGCCGCCAAGCTGCTGGTCCCCGAAAGGGAGGACGAAGGGGGCATCAAGTCCGCAGCGCATCTGTGGGCGGCGATCCAGATCGTGGCGCTCGCGGACATCGTGATGAGCCTCGACAATGTGATCGCGGTGGCCGCTGCCGCCGAGGGCAGCATACCGCTCCTCGTCTTCGGACTTGCAAGCAGCATTCCCCTGATCATCGCCGGAGCCGGTCTAATCATGGCGCTCTTAAATCTGTTGCCGATCCTGGTCTGGGCCGGCTCGGCCTTGCTCGGCTGGATTGCCGGCAATGTGATTGCAACCGATCCGGCCGTGCATCCGAAGCTGCGGAGCCTTCTCGACGGTGCGCTTGGCTTTGAGTTCGACACCCTGCTGACGCTGCTCGGCGTTGCCCCGTTGTTCGTGGGCGGCAACGCTGGAGAAATCCTTTGTGCCGCTCTGGGCGTGCTTGTCGTGCTCCTCGTTGGCTCGATCTGGCGACGGCGCAGCCTGCACCACATGGCTCATGGGGCGGCGTAACCGTTTGCCCGCAAGCTAGCGCAGCACGATCGAACCGGAGCGGCCGACGAGACGCGCGAGCTGGCGGAAGCGGCCGCCGACCCGGTCGGCCACCAGATCGACCATCCGGTGCTCGAAGACCAGCATCAGATTGCGCCCCTCGTTGCGGAAATGGGTCGCCGGCAGCACGCCGGGGCGCGCCGCCGAAATGAGATGGGCCACGCGGAAGGCTGCGCCCAGCACGCGCGCGCGCTCCAGCATCGCTGGGCTGACCAGGTCCTGGATGATTTGCGGCGGCTGGTTCTCTTCGCTCAATCCGGCATAGCGGAAGAACACGGCCAACCCGACAAAGGCCCGGCCCTGATGGCCGATATCGCCGAAATTACCGTTGATGATCTGGGTCAGCGTCTGCTCGCCGCGATGATCGGGGTGCACGCGCCAGCCGATATCCGACAGCAGGCAGGCGGCGTGGCGCAGCCGGCGGTCCTCGTCGGTTTCCCGCAGTTTCACCACGCGCACGAACCGGTCGCTCCACTCGATCAGCTCCTTCGCGTGCCGGGCGGAGCGCGACAGCAACTGATTGAGCTCCTCCGCGGCGCAGAGCAAGCCGTCCTTGGCACGCTCCTGATCCGGCAGCATTGAATAGAGCAGGCCTTCGCGCACGCCGAAGGTGGAGAATGTGATGGTCTTCGGCCTGGCGACGCGGATGATGTATTCCAGCACCAGGGCGCCATAGGTCAGGAGGGGACGCCGGGCATCGGCGACCATCTCGATGTTCGCGAGCATGTTCGCGGCGGCTAGGCGCCGTAGCCGCCGCGCGAAATCGAGCGCTTCCGCGGCCGGAATCGAATAGCCGTGCATCACCCCGAGCGGATAGCCGCTCTGGAAGATGTGAATCCGCGCCAGCGCCCGCCATGTGCCGCCAACCGCATAGAAGGTGCGGCCGCGGCCAGCCTTGAGCTGGGAGACTTCGGACAAATCGTTCCGAACGATGCGCTCGGCGCGCTTGAGCGACTTGTGCGAGAGGTCCTGCAGCGCCAAGCTGCCAAGGCGCAGCGTCACGCCGCTGCGCACGCTGTTGCCGCGAACATCGATCAACTCGAGCGAGCCGCCGCCGAGATCGCCGACGATGCCGTCGGGCTTGTGGAGGCCGGAGACGACGCCGAGCGCCGACAATTTGGCTTCGCGCGGCCCCGAGAGAATTTCGATGGGTACGCCGCAAATGCGCTCGGCCTTGGCGATGAAGTCGGCGCCGTTAGAGGCGTCGCGACAGGCAGCCGTCGCGATCGCATAGACGCGCCCGACCTGCTGGATCTTGCACAGGCCGCGGAAGCGGCGCAGCGCGGTCAGCGCCCTGGCCACCGCATCGGGCGCGAGCAGGCCCGTGCTCTGGACCTCGCGGCCAAGTCCGCACAGCGCCTTCTCGTTGAAGATGGTGATCAGGCTGCGCGCCAGCGCTTCATAGACGACGAGGCGGACCGAGTTCGAGCCGATGTCGATGACCGCGACGCTGGAGTTGCGTTTGCGCGGTCGCTTCACCGCCGCGCTCCGTTACGGTGTCGGCGTATGCTGACGCTCGCTGCGACGGGTGAGGCGGCGCGGCGCGAATTCCTTAAGCGACTTCCCACGGCCTGAAAGACTCGGATTCGTCATGAAGTAATTGTGCAGGTTGAAGGGCTCTTCGCCTTTCGCCGCCTTCATACGCGTTGACGATCCGTCCGGCAACAATTGCCAGCTCTGCTCGGTGTCCTTCAGATTCGCGATCATGATCTGCTCGAGAACCTGCTGATGTACCGTGGGATTTTGCAGCGGACACAATACCTCGACGCGCCTGTCGAGGTTGCGCGGCATCATGTCGGCGGAGGAGATATACACAGCCGCCTTCGCGCTGGGTAAGCCTTGTCCCATGCCGAAGCAGTAGATTCGGCCGTGCTCCAGGAAGCGGCCGATGACGGATTTGACGCGGATGTTCTCCGACAGGCCGGGCAGGCCGGGCCGCAGGCAGCAGATACCGCGCACCACGAGTTCGATGGAAACGCCGGCCTGAGAGGCCTGGTAGAGCGCGTCGATGATATCGGGATCGACCAGCGCATTCATCTTCATCCAGATCGCGGCGGGCCTGCCATGGCGGGCGTGCTCGATCTCGTCATGAATATGCTCGAGCATCCGCTTGCGTAAGTTCAGCGGCGAGACCGCGAGCTTCTCAAGATCGCTCGGGGCGGCATAACCGGTGATGTAATTGAAGACCCGCGCCACGTCGCGCCCGATGATCGGATCGCAAGTGAAATAGGAGAGATCGGTATAGATGCGCGCCGTAACCGGATGATAGTTGCCGGTCCCGGTGTGCACATAAGTGGTGAGGCTACCGCCCTCGCGCCGCACGATCAGCGACAGCTTGGCATGCGTTTTGAGTTCGAGGAAGCCGTAGACCACCTGGACGCCGGCGCGTTCGAGGTCGCGCGCCCAGCGGATGTTGGCTTCCTCGTCGAACCGCGCCTTCAGCTCGATCAGCGCGGTGACCGATTTTCCGGCTTCGGCGGCTTCCGCCAGCGCGCGCACAATCGGCGAGTTGTTGGAGGTACGGTAGAGGGTCTGCTTGATCGCCACGACGTCGGGATCGCGCGCGGCCTGTTGCAGGAACTGCACCACCACGTCGAAGGACTCGTAAGGGTGATGAACGATCAGGTCCTTCTGTCGGATCGCCGCGAAGATGTCGCCGCCATGATCGCGAACGCGCTCGGGATGGCGCGGAACGTAAGGAGGAAATTCGAGATCGGGACGGTCGAGGCGCGTGAGCTGCGACAGCTCGTTCATCGCCAGCACGCCATCGACCAGCGTGACCTCATCGTCGACGCAGGAGAGCGCGTGCTGCACGAAGGCGCGCAAGTCTTCGGGCATGCTGGCTTCCATTTCCAGCCGGATGACCGACCCGCGCCGGCGCCGCTTCAGCGCGGTCTCGAACAGCCGCACCAGGTCTTCCGCTTCTTCCTCGATTTCGATTTCGGAGTCGCGGATGACGCGGAAGGCGCCCTGGCCCTTGACGGTGTAACCAGGGAACAGGCGACCGATGAACAGGACCGTGGCCTGCTCCAGGGTAATCAGCCGCGTCGCGCCCTCCTTGCTGGCGGGCATGCGAATGAAGCGGTCGATCTTGCCGGGCATGCGGATGAGCGCGTTCATCGGCTTGCCGTCGGACAGCCGGGAAAGCTGCAGCGCGACGGTAAAGCCAAGATTGGGAATGAACGGGAAGGGGTGGGCGGGATCGATCGCCAGCGGCGTGAGCAGCGGGAAAATGTTGTGGAGGAAGTGATCTTCGATCCAGGCCCGCTCCGATTTGGTGACGTCGCGACCGTCGACGAGCACAAGTCCCACCTCCGCCAGAATGCCGCGCAGGTCGCGCCAGATCGCCTGCTGGTCGTTGGCGAGTTGCGAGACCGAACGGTTGATGCGCGTGAGCTGCTCCGCTGGCGTGAGCCCGTCAGGGCTGCGCTCAGTAATGCCCTCACGGATCTGGGCCTTGATACCGGCCACGCGGACCATGAAGAACTCGTCAAGGTTATTGGCGGAAATCGACAGGAACCGCACCCGTTCCAGGGCTGGGTGCCCGGGATTGACCGATTCCTCCAACACACGGCGGTTGAAATGCAGCCAGGAAAGCTCGCGGTTGATGAAGCGCTCGGGGCTGGTTGCGATCGCCGGAAGACTTTCGGAATCGGGCTCTTTTTCTTTAATTACAGTGGTTTGCACGGATTCCATGAGAAATCGATCCATCTGTCGGTCGGGAGCGGCAGTATTTTGCCGAAGCCTTGCGCCAACCATGTGCGGGCGCAGTGACGATTCAATGACATGATGTTCCCATAGGTTTCGGCGTCAAGACGGCCTTTTCGACTTCAGTCACCGGGCATGGGCGAATCGGTTCCGGCGCGGAAGGCGCAGCAGCCCACAGGTCCGCGTTCTCGCGGCGCAAGGTGCCCGAGTTTTGCATCTGAGACACCCTCGTCCGGTCAGAGGGCGCAGGGAATGCCGGGTGCTGGCTGCACCCATGGCCCCCGCGCGAAAGAAGTGCGCGGGGCGTTGACCACAGGTTCAGCCGACATCCCGGCATTCCCCGCGCAGTGGTTTACGATTTACTTCGTACTCTTCCCGGTGAACCAGCTTGTTTGCCACCGTCGCCGGCGCGATGGATGAGCATCACCGCCAACTTGGCGCCTGCATGGGCGCGCCAGAACCATACGACTTCGCCGTCCGCGCCTGCGCCGCTCGTCAGTCAGCATCAGCACGTCCACCGCATTCCGCTCCACGTTCGTGACGACGCGTACGCCCCTCCAGCCGGTAGCGGAACGGGCGGACCATACGACTGATTCGGGTTTCTGAAAAACAGAAATATTTTTGCGCGAGGAACTGGACAGGATCTTTGGGTCGGCGCCCGTCGGGCGAATCCTTTAAGTCATCCGCTCGCCAAGCGCCTTGGCAACGTTGCGGAAGTGCTCAAGTGCGGTTTCGAGGCTTTCGACCACCTCGGCTGCCGCTTCGTCCGGGGAGGGAAGCAGGTCGGGATCGTCGAGGGCGTGGTCCTTGAGCCAGAAGATATCGAGATTGACCTTGTCGCGCGCGAGCAACGCGGCGAGTGGAAAGCGCCTGCACTTGTCGGTCTCCTCGCGTTTGATGCGTCCGCCTGAGCGATAGCAAGCAACAAAATCGTCAAGATCGGCGCGAACCATGGGACGCTCCTTCAGTGTGAAGCGCTGATTGGTCCGCAAATCGTAGATCCACAACTCCTTCGTTGCGGCTTCTTCAGAGGGAGGCTTCTTGTCGAAGAACAGGACGTTTGCCTTCACGCCCTGCTTGTAAAAAATGCCCGTCGGCAATCGCAGCAAGGTGTGAAAGTCGAAATTGTTGAGCAGCCGGCGGCGGATCGTTTCGCCGGCGCCGCCTTCGAACAGGACGTTATCCGGGAGCACAACGGCGGCTTCACCATTCGGCGCCAGCACCGTCATGATGTGCTGCAGGAAATTGAGCTGCTTGTTGGACGTGGTGACGAAGAAATCCTGACAGTCGTAATCCTCCCGTTCGCCGCGCGATCTCGGGCGCTCTTGTGCTTCTTCATGTGCTCCCAGGCGGCAAGCAGAAATCCGGCGGTACCGCAGGCCGGATCATGCACCGTCTGATGCGGCTTTGGATCGACCACCTCCACCATCGCTTCGATCAGCGGACGCGGCGTGAAATATTGGCCGGCGCCTGACTTCACGTCCTCGGCGTTGCGGGCGAGCAGTCCTTCGTAGATGCTGCCTTTCACATCGACCGGCAATCCAAGCCAAGTCTCGCTGTCAATCAATCCGACCAGACGCTTGAGCTTGGCCGGGTCCTGAATCTCGCTCTGCGCCTTCAGGAAGATCGCGCCGATGATCCCGCTTTGCTTCGAGAGCCGATCCAGCAGTTTTGCGTAGGTGGCGCTGAGCGCTTCGCCGGACAGATCCTTGATGTCTTCCCAGTGCGCGCCCTCCGGCAGCATCGAAGCTTCGCCGATCTGGGTGACACGCTCCTCGTCCATCTTCAGGAACAGGAGATAGGAAATCTGGCTGATATAGGCTTGATACGAGACGCCCTGATCGCGCAGCACATGCGCGAAATTCCAGACTTTTGCGACGAGGCTTTGTCCGTTCATTCTGCGCTTCCGACGAAAGGATTGACGATGGCGAGCCCGCCGATATTACGGCCGTTCTGCATGTCTTCAGTGAACAGCGTGTCGCATCCGGCCTCGATCGCCGAAGCGACGATCAGCGCATCATAAAACGAGAGTCGGTGATCGCGCGCGAGTGCAAGAGCCGCGCGGTGGGTCGTGGCGGTTAGCGGCAGCGCCGGATCAAGCGCGTTGTCAACGTCGTTGAGAACGAGCTCGATGTCGCCCCAGCTTCGACCCTGCTTCTTGTGCAACACATTCGCGAGCTCGTTGAGGACCTGCACGCTGATCGTGCCGCCCTTGTCGATCAGCCCTTGCGAGATTTCAGCCTTGATCCCGGTTTGCTGCGCATAAATCAGGATATTGGTATCGAGAAACGCGCTCACCGCTCATTCGCCTCGTCGCGGTCGAACTTGTAGCCGGGCGGCGAGGTCCATTGCCGGGTGCGCATATTTTCGAGGGCCCGCTGGCGGCGCTGCTCCTTCGTTTCGACCTCGATTGTGCGGTCGTGGGCTGCGACCACGTCCAATTCGTCGCCCTCTTTCAACCCGAGCTGGTCGACCAGCGCCTTGGGCAGCCGGACAGCGAGGCTATTACCCCACTTGGAAACCTGCATCCGATCCTCCTGTATATCCAAATCGCGTTAAGTATATCATATAGTGGATATCATTTAGGATTTCAAAGGCCTTTTGGCGCCCGACTTTGCTGTTCCGTGCCTAGCGCGGGGCAAGCTCGGGTCGGGCCCAACGCGCGCCAGCAGCGCGCGGGCGGGTTCGTCGACAGGGTCTTGCGGGACAAGTCGGCCCTCGAAGGCGGCCTTCAGGATCGATTGTTTCAGCCGCGCGGCGTCGGCGGCCTCCGCGTCAAGCTGAGCAAGCGTGTCTGCGGAGGCCGACAGCGCGTCCGAGACTCGGCGGAGGATTTCCGCGGCTTCGGCCGGAGGCGGTATCGGCATCGAAAGCGTACTGATCTTCGATAGACTGATCGACGCCAGATTGGTCGTCTGTTTTCCTCCATCGATGAAGAAACGTCGACCCATCTCGTTCGCGTAGTGCGAAATGAAGCACGGGTTGAGCGCCCCATCGTGTAGGCGAACACGAAAGACGTAGTTCTGGTGAATCACATCCGGAAGGATACCGTCCCAAACCCAGCCACGTCCGATCTTGTCTCGATCGCCGCCCTCGTTCAGTAGTAGATCGCCCGATCGGAGTCGGAGTTTTTCGGCAGCAGTCCTTTCAACAGTAATCGTCTTTACTTCCGAAAGATCCACGTAGCCACGCTGCACGTTCGCGACGCGCAGATACGGCACGGTGACGGGATCGACCGGCTTGCGTTTCTTGTCGACGGTGATACCGCCAACGATTTCTCCGATTTCTCCCAATGTCGCCCAAGCCCAGCTCTTCGGAAGCTCCTGGAGAGAATGGCGATCGAGGGGAGCTCCATCTGTACTGCGGCGGCTTCCGTCTCTTGCGCGCGCTGCTCGGATTTTCGCGATACGCGCGAGGAGATCGTGACCAGTTTCGGAAACTGGATTGGCCGCACGCCAATCTTTGGTCAGCCCGCCAGTGACAGCCGCCTTCAGCAGCGCGCGGCGGAAGATGTCGAGTCCTTTCCGTGCTCGAGGCAGATCATTTGTCGAAGAAGACGCGCGGATCCGGTTCGGCCGGCGGATCGTCCGGAGCACCTTCGGGGAGGAAGTCCCGGCCGCCAAGTTCATCGAGACGGGCGAACCACGCGTCCGCGTCGAAAGGCTGCATCTGGTTGAGCACCAGCACCGAGCGGTCGATTTGGTCCGGCGTATAGGTGAAATCAGCATCCAGCTTCTCGTAGCGCTCGGCACGCGTGCGCTTGTCGCGGACCGGCAGGTCATATCCCGCTTTCACCGTGCTGCCGCGTTCGGAGATTTCGGTCCGGATACGGAAGATTTCGAAACCGACGTTCACGCCGTCGACGACGGAGCGCTCATACGGATATTGCGCGACCAGATTTTTGCCGAAGAAGCCAAGAGTGTGCAGCGAGGGCGTGGCCGTGAGACCGACAATGAATGCATCGAAATATTCCAGCACCTGCCGCCAGGTGCCGTAGATCGAGCGATGGCACTCGTCTGTAATGATCAGATCGAATGACTCGATCGGAATCGACCGATTATAGGAAACGAGCCGCTCGACCTCGGCCCTCGATATTTCGAATGACGATGCCTCTTCCTCATCCTCCGACAGCTCTTTGCCGGTGAGGACAGAGTAGACGCGCTGAATCGTCGCGATCACAATCTGTGCGTCCTTGTCGAGGCCTGCCGGCCCCAGCTTCTGCACGTTGTAGATCTCGGAAAAAGACCGCCCGGTGCCGGGCGGCCGATAGGCGAGATATTCGTCGCGCGTTTGCCGCACGAGATTGGCGCGGTCGGCCAGGAAGAGGATGCGCCTGAACCCGGCATGCGCCAGCAGGCGATAGCTCAAGGTGCAGGCCGTGAAGGTCTTGCCGGCGCCGGTTGCCATCTGTACCAGCGCCCGCTGGCGATTCCGGCCCATGGATTTTTCGAGCGCCGACACTGCATCGATCTGACAGGCGCGCAATCCGTCGGCGATCAGGGGAGGCATCGACGCAAGCCTGCCGCGCAGGGTGGCTGGTTCCTTCAGCCATCGTTCCAGGGTCTCGGGCCTGTGAAAGGTGAAGAGGCGACGCGATGCTGGATCGGGATCGGCGTGGTCGCGGAATATCGTCTCGGTGCCCGACGAGACATATTCAAAGCGGACCTGGCCCTCTTCGCGAACCAAGTTCGGCGGTACGTCGGCGATGTAGCGAGCAGCTTGCTCGGAGTAGCCCGATAGAGTCGTTCCTTCCGACTTGGCCTCAATCACGCCGCAGAGCTTGCGACCGACAAACAAACCGTAGTCCACCGGACCAGAGGCGGTCTGAAACTCTCGCATGGCCACGCCCAGTCCTGCCCCAAGGTTCATCTCGGCCTTGGACTGGATGATCCACCCGCAGCCAGCGAGCTGCTTGTCGATCAGTGACCGGGCCTTGTCCTCGGGATGAAAGGCGAATTCATTCATTGATCAACTTCTAGGCGAACCTGAGTGATACCGGAAGCCCCTTTGCGGCGTGCCGGGCCGGTTCGGGGCTTGCTTGGCTCGCGGAAGCTGCGGGTTTGGCTATGGCGTCCCCGAGAAAATCCACACCAGGGAGAATCTGCGCTTGGGCCTTTCAAATGGACGGCTGAGACTTGGATCAGCCGCGATAGCGCAGCGTCTCAACCAGCAGCGCAATCTGGCCGTATTGGCTCGGACATGTACTTGATCCATCGACGTCCTCGCGCCACTTGGAGCATGAGCCGGAAAAGTGGAAACTGGTTTTCCCTTAGCTAATAAACGCGAAGCGTTCGCGCGGATGTCATGCTCAAACAAAAAGATGAGATCATGATCCGATTCCGTCTGATCGGATTATGATCTGGATGGAAGCCAGCATTGTGATCACAATACGGGGGAGGGCGCTGAGGGAGGTTGAGTGAATATGGACAGCGTGACACCGACCTCGATTGAGATGGGCGGGAAGGTATCGCCCGTCGTGTTTCGGGCAGCCATCTATCTTGTTGCCTTTATTACTGGCGCGATCGTGATGAGTTTCGAAATGCTCGGCTCGCGTTATCTCAACCCCTATTTCGGCAACGGCATCTACACCTGGGCGGCGCTGATCTCGACGGTGCTGGCGGCGCTGACAGCAGGCTATTTCCTCGGCGGCGTCATCGCCGATCGCACGGTATCGGCGGCCGTCCTCGGTGCGATCGTTGGCGTTGCGTCCGTCTACCTGCTGGCGCTGCCAAGCTTTGCCGACGCGATATTGCGCTTTGTTCTCGACAACGTCGACAATGTGCGCCTCGGTAGCCTTTGCTCCGCCCTCGCGATTATGTTCCTGCCGGTGATGCTGCTCGGCGTCTATTCGCCATTTGCGGTCAGGCTTGTGTTGCGCGCCACCCGGCGGTCCGGGACCGTCTCGGGCACCGTGTATGGCGTGTCCACCGCTGGCTCGATCGCGGGCACTCTTGGCACGACATTTTTCCTCATTCCGGCAATCGGGACGCACGCGATCACGCTCTGGCTTGGTGCTGTCGGCGCAGGCTGCGGACTGTCCTTGCTCACCTTCGATCGCATGCACCTGGCGAGAAAGGGTGTTCGGTCGACCGCCGGGCTCGTCCTCGCGGTCCTCCTGCTCGGCATTAGTCGCGCCTGCGCGGATGATCTCATCGACGAAAACGTGCGCGCGCAGATGCTCAAGCACAGCGACGGCCGCGTCGTGCATCTGGAAACCGAGTACAATGATCTCTTCATCGACAAGCAGGGATCGTTCCTCAGCCTGAGCAGCAGGTACAAGGGACGTCCCGATTACATCAACTCGCTCGTCGATCTCAAAGATCCCGACAACATGCCGGTCCCCTACAACCGGATCATGCCGGTGGCGCTCGCCTATCCGCGGGACACCAAGCGCATTCTGATGATCGGGCTCGGCGCCGGATCCATATCGACCTATCTGGGACGCGCCATGCCGGAAGCTCAAATCGATGTGGTGGAGCTCGATCCCGGCGTCATTGCAGCGGGCAAAAAGTATTTCGGGCTGCGCGAGACCGATAAGGTCCGATTCATCGAGAGCGACGGGCGTGTTTATCTCAATCGCCACAAGGATGCCTATGATCTCATCCTGTTGGACGCGTTTCGCGAGCTGGGCGTTCCCTTCCACATGCTGACGCGGGAGTTTTATACGCTCGTCAAGGAACATCTTGCTCCCGGAGGCGTCGTGGCATCCAACGTCGTCGCCAACACCAAACTTTACCTTTCGACCTTGGTCACCTTGCATACGGTGTTCCCGACCGTCGATGTTTATCCGGCCTGGAGCGAACCGAACGAGACACAGGCGATTGCGGTAGCAGTACCCGCTTCAAGGCCGGCCGCCGAAAGCTTGATGCAGCGCGCTCGTGTGCTGCAGGGGGAATACCGTTTCCGCTATCCGTTGCCCGTTCTTGTCGGCAGGCGCGTCACCGAGCTGTATACAGAGGGT
Source organism: Bradyrhizobium sp. ARR65 (assembly GCF_000472385.1). Classification (GTDB taxonomy): domain Bacteria; phylum Pseudomonadota; class Alphaproteobacteria; order Rhizobiales; family Xanthobacteraceae; genus Bradyrhizobium. The sequence continues at coordinate 106,719 of NZ_AWZU01000023.1, read as the reverse complement.
GCGGACGTGCTCACGGATGATTTCGCGCCGGCCGACCTTTATCGGGTGACCCCCATCAGAGTGCCCAAGGATCCATAGAACGGCAGCTTTTGGCTCGAAGCCTCCCGTAGGAGAAGGGCAGGGCATATCCGCTCTGCCAGGTAGCTCAGGCGTCCACCTGCTCGGTCGGCGTCCGCCGTGGGCGGAACGGACCAACAAGCCGTTCGTTACTGCCTTCAAGGGCGGCGTGTCCGGAAAGGATGTAAGGCCATGAGGGCTCAGACCGCATTCGCCGTGCTTGCGATCGTCCTCGGCGGCAGCGCAATCTCGCAGGCGCAACCGAACGCGCAAGGCGCGGTTGAGCTGAGCAACGGCACAAAGGTGCCGCAGAACCCATCGTTGCCGAAGCTCAACCTCACAAACGCCCAGCGCGAGCAGATTCGCAAGACCGTGCTGACCGAGCACACCGAGATCGAGTTCCGGCAAAAGACCACCAAGCCAGCCGAGAACTTTACACCTGCTGTTGGTGCGGCACTTCCAAAGGGCGTCAAGGCTCAATCGCTGCCAAGACAAGTTCTGTCGCAAATGCCGGAATTGCGTGACTACCTGTATGTGAAAATGAAGAATCAGGTGCTGATCGTGAACGGCATGACCAACAAGATCGTGGACATGTTCCCGGAGACGCAGCCGCTCTCTTAGACTAGCCGCATTGGTTGGCCGTCCCGTAGCGGTCGCTTTGGCGAAGTCGCGGCGCCATCACGACTTGCCGCGCAGGACCTCCGCTGCAAAGGCCCTTGTGATGGGCCGCCCCAGGCGCAGCGCCTCGCGGTCGAGCAATTCGACCGTTTCGCGCGCGGCGGCGTAAGAGCGTTCAATCCTGTTGGCGAGGTAGCCGACCACTGCCTCGTCGACGGCCAGTTGGCGGTCGGCGCAAAACTTTACGATCAACGCGCGGAATAGCTGATCGTCCGGCGGCAGCAGCGACACCGTCGGCAGGGCGCGCAGCCGCGAGCGCAGATCGCGCAGCTCGACCTCCAATGCGGACGGCGGAATGCGAGAGGTCATCAGCACGAAGGCGGCGTCCTCCCGCGCCAGGTTGAGCAGGTGAAACAGCGCGCGCTCGTCGAAGTCTCCGGCGCGCAAATCCTCCACGACCAGCGCGCCGGTTGCCAGCGCGCCCGGAACATTGGCCGGCGTGAGCGCGTGCGCGGCGATCGAGCGCGCGCCCGACTGCTCGGCCCAGATCGCCGCGAGATGGCTTTTGCCCGACCCCTCCGACCCGACCAGCATCGTGGTGCGGTTGGGCCATTCCGGCCAAGCATCGATCAGCGCCAGCGCGGCCGCATTGGCGGGACCTTCGAGAAAATTGTCGCGTGTCAGGCTCTCTTCGTGCGGCAACACAAAGGCCAGTTGACGCGGATGAACGGGACTGGCCATCATTTCATTTCGATCGTGCTCATGTGCTGTGCCCACTCCACCAGATAACGGGAGACGGAGGCCAGCGAAAACACGGTGACGATGCCCATCAGGATCAGGTCGTAAGGGCCGGGGTGAAAGCCGAAGGCAAGCGAGGCCAGCACGAGGGCCGCCAGCGCGACCTGCGCCACGGTGTTGATCTTCGAAACCATCAGCGGCTTCATCGGAATCGGCTTGCCGAACAACCATGACACAATCACGGCAGAGACGATCATGATGTCGCGCGAGACCACCAGGATCACGATCCAGCGCGGGATCGCGCCCCAGATCCCCAGCGCGACATAGATCGAGACCAGCAGCGCCTTGTCAGCAAGCGGGTCCAGCATGGCGCCCAGTTCGCTCGCCATGTTGAAGTGCTTTGCCAGAAATCCGTCGACCCCATCGCTGACGCCGGCGATGACGAAAACGCCGAAGGCGATTTCCATCTGGTTGGAGGCGATCGCCCAGATGACGATCGGGACCAGCAGGATGCGGCCCAGGGTAATAATGTTCGGAATACTCACGCGGCGCTTCCCGGCAACCCGCCCGACTTGAAGGATCCGGCTTCTTTCCATGCTTAAGCCGGCTGTGATGTACACATAGTATATGCCGCCCGGCCTTGCGAGCCATTGCACCCGGCCGGAATCCGACGTAAGCGAGCCCAAACCCTAGAGCGCGAGGACGCGCTTTAGCCTATTGTCGAGCATGATCTTTTCGGAAAGCCGATCTCCAGCCTGCGGCCCAAGCCAGGGTCGGGCTCGTTTCCGAATGACGCTCCAGCGGAATTGGGCATGACCGAGCGCAAAAACGGCCTCACTTATGCAGATTCGGGCGTCGATATCGACGCCGGCAATCGCCTGGTCGATCTCATCAAGCCGTTGGTTCGCGCCACCGCGCGCCCCGGCGCCAATGCCGAGATCGGCGGGTTCGGGGGCCTGTTCGATCTCAAGGCGGCGGGCTTTGCCGATCCGGTGCTGGTGGCCGCGACCGACGGCGTCGGCACCAAGCTGAAGATTGCCATCGAAACCGGCCTGCATTCCGGGATTGGAATCGATCTGGTCGCGATGAGCGTCAACGATTTGGTCGTGCAGGGCGCGGAACCTTTGTTCTTCCTCGACTACTTCGCCTGCGGCAAGCTGGAGCCGGAGGCTGCCGCGGCGATCGTTGCCGGGATCGCCGAAGGTTGCCGGGAATCCGGCTGCGCGCTGATCGGTGGCGAGACTGCCGAAATGCCCGGGCTCTACAAGGACGGCGACTATGATCTGGCCGGCTTTGCGGTCGGCGCGGCCGAGCGCGGCCAGCTCCTGCCGCGCGCCGACATCGAGCCTGGCGATGCCGTGATCGGGCTTGCGTCGTCGGGCGTTCATTCCAACGGCTATTCGCTGGTCCGCAAGATCGTGGCGCAGTCGGGGCTCGGCTTCGATGCGCCGGCGCCGTTCTCGCCGGTGATGACGCTGGGTGGTGCGCTGCTCGCGCCGACCAGGCTCTACGTCAAATCGTGCCTGCGCGCGATCCGTGAGACCGGCGCGGTGAAGGGGCTTGCGCACATCACCGGCGGCGGGTTCACCGACAACATTCCGCGGGTCCTGCCCAAGCAACTCGGCGTCGGCATCGATCTGCCGCGCGTGCCGGTGCTGCCGGTGTTCAAATGGCTGGCGGAGCAGGGAGGAGTTGCCGAACTCGAGCTGCTGCGGACGTTCAATTGCGGCATCGGCATGATCGCGATGGTGAAGGCGGATGCGGTGGAAGCAGTCAGCGATGTCTTCACCGCGAGCGGGGAAAGCGTCACGCTGCTCGGCGAAGTGATCCCGGCCGCGGGCGAGCACCGCGTCGTCTACAACGGCCATCTCGATCTTTCACGGTGAGGTCCATGAAACGCCGTGTCGCCATCCTGATCTCCGGCCGGGGCTCGAACATGGCCGCGCTGATCAAGGCCGCGGCCGCGGAGGATTTTCCGGCGGAGATTGCGGTGGTGATCTCGAACCGGGCCGATGCCGCGGGGCTCGAAAAGGCCGGAAAGGCGGGTGTGCGGACCGTCGTCGTCGAGAGCAAGCCGTTCGGCAAGCATCGGGCCGGGTTCGAAGTGGCCTTGCAGGCGGTGCTCGACGAGCACCGGATCGAATTGATCTGCCTCGCCGGTTTCATGCGACTGTTCACGGCGGATTTCGTGCAACGCTGGCATGGGAAAATGCTCAATATCCATCCCTCGCTGCTGCCGTCGTTTCCCGGCCTCGATCCACATGGCCAGGCGCTGCGCGCGGGCGTGAAGATCTCCGGCGCCACCGTGCATTTCGTGATTCCCGCGACCGATGCCGGTCCCATCCTGATGCAGGGAGCGGTTTCGGTCAGCGATCACGACAGCGCCGATACGCTGTCCGAGCGGATCCTCGAAGTCGAGCACCGCATCTATCCCGACGCGCTCAGATTGCTGGCGAGTGGCCAGGTTCGACTCGAGGGCGACATCTGCAAGACGGTGGCGAGCGCGGCTGCCGGCAATTTCCTGATTTCGCCCGTCGTCGGCGAATGAGCGGTACCGCCGGAAACAAAATCCCCCGACACAAGGGCCGGGGGTAATCATGATCGAGTGCCGATCGCGATGCAGTTTCGAGCATGATCCGGAAACGTGGAAACCGGCTTTCCGAAAAGATCATGCTCAGGCAAAGAGATTAGATCATGATCCGACTACGTGTAATCGGATCATGATCTAAGAGACCTTCAGGTTTTCCGCTGACGTCTTGCCGCGATTTTCCACGAGGTCATATTCCACGACCTGATTCTCGTTGAGGGTGGTCAACCCGGCGCGCTCGACCGCCGAGATATGGACGAACACGTCCTTCTCGCCGCCGATCGGCCTGATAAACCCATAGCCCTTGGTCGGGTTGAACCATTTGACGGTGCCCTTATGCATCGCCTGTCTCCTGGTCTGGACGAAAAAAAGACGCGGTCACGCGATCAAGCGTGCCACGCCACAAACGGGCTTCCGAAAGTCTGCTCAATTTCCGGGTCTTCGGTATCAACGTCGCGAAATGCACAGCCTAACGGCCAATTCCGATTGCAGGGCGGATTGCAACACGAAATCTGCGCCTTCGCAAGGTTCTGGCGTGGGTTGCGGAATCCCCCTGTAACAATTTGGCACAGATGGCGCTGTCGCAGCGGAGGCGTAATGTATTGCAATCGCCTGGCGGCGCCGATCAACCCGGATTGACCCCTTCATGGAACTAGGGGCAAATCGGCCTCCGCGGCGCATTCAGGTGGTGACGCGAGGAGGGCGACGTCCCAAGCAGGGCGGTCAGGTTCGGGGAACACCAACCACGCGGCCGCGCTCGATGGCGAGCGCCATACGTCCGTGCTTGAGGGCCAGCGCGGCCTCGCCGAACAATTCGCGCCGCCAGCCCTGCAGCGCCGCCACATCGGCCTCATCGTCGGCCGCGATCTCCTCGAGATCGTCGACGGTTGCGATCACCTTGCTGGCAACGCCGTGGCGCTCCGATGTCATTCGGAGCAGCACCTTCAACAGCTCGACGGTGGCGGCGCCGTTGGCGGCCCCGCGGGGCTTCTCGAGCTTCGGCAGGCTCGCAAGATCGCGCGCCAGCCCGCGCTGCACCGCGGCCACGATCTCGGTGCCCCATTTGGAGCGCTCAAAACCCTTCGGCAGTGACCGCAGGTGCCCGAGCTTTTCCAAGGTCGTTGGTGCGTGGGTCGCGATGTCGCCGACCGCTTCGTCCCTCAGCACGCGGCTGCGCGGCACGTCCCGGCTCTGTGCTTCCTGTTCGCGCCAGGCCGCGACCTCCATCAGCACCGCCAATTCCTTCGGCTTGCGCACCCGCGTCTTCAGCCGCTCCCAGGCACGCTCGGGATGGAAGTCGTAGGTCTTGGGCGATGTCAGGATCTCCATCTCCGAGCTGACCCAGTTGTTGCGGCCACGTTTCTTCAGATCCGCGTCCAGGGCGGCAAAAACATCGCGCAGATGGGTGACGTCGGAGACGGCATAATGGATCTGCTCTTTGGTCAGCGGCCGGCGTGACCAGTCGGTGAAGCGGTGGGTCTTGTCCGGCCGATGCCCTGTAATGCGCTGCACCAATTGGTCATAGGCGATGGAATCGCCGTATCCCAGCACCATCGCCGCGACCTGGGTGTCGAAGATGGGATGAGGAATGATCCCGGCGCGGTGCCAGACGATCTCGATGTCCTGGCGGGCGGCATGAAATACCTTAAGGACCTTCTCGTTCCCCATGAGCTCGAAGAACGGCTTGAGATCGATATCGTCAGCCAGGGCGTCGATCACGACCGCCTCTTCGGGGCTCGCCATCTGCACCACGCAGAGCAGCGGGTAATAGGTGGTTTCTCGTAGGAACTCGGTGTCGACGGTAATGACCGGATGCCGGGCGAGGCGATCGCAGGCGGCTGCAAGTTCCGAGCTGTTGGTAATCACTTCCATAAAATGAGGCGTGCTGCCGAAAGTGCTGGTCTGTCAAGGGTCTCGCGACGAATTCGAGCCTTGCATTTAGGTCCCTGCGGCCCCCGATCGTGAGAGACGGAGCAGGAGCCACAGGCTGGGCCTGGATCTAGTGATCACGTACCCGTCGGGACTGTCGCCGGCCAGTTGGCACCGCCAGGACGATGACGCAGAGCGCAAGCATCGCCAGCCCCATAAACTCGAAAACCAATGCATCCACGGCAAATCCCCCAACAAACAAGCGAGATTTGTAAGGGGCCCGTTGACGATTTGTTAATTTGGTGTGCCGACGGTGGCGCCGGTCCCGCAAATGGTGGATGCACTGTTAATGCCCATCAGGTACCGCAAAATGTCTGGCACACCCGCTCATGCGGCTGCGGAGGCAGCTCGTAGTCGGCAAACGCCGGCTGGTCCTGGTAGGGCTTTGACAGCACCGTCAGCAGCTCCTCGAACGGGGCGTAGTCGTCGCGGTCCATCGCCGCCCTAATCACCGCTTCCACGCGGTGATTGCGCGGGATGAAGACCGGATTGACGGCGCGCATCGCTGCCTGCCGCTCTGGCGCCGATTGCGGCTCCTCGCCGATCCGCTGCCGCCAGCGCGCGAGCCATTCGTCGAAGGCTTCTGGCTCCGCAAACAGCTTGCGGATCTCCGGATCGAGGGTGGCGTCGCCGGCCGCATCGCTCAAGCGGCGGAAGGTGAGGGTGAAGTCGGCCTGGCCTCTGGCCATCGCATCGAGCAGCGCCTGTGCCAGCGCGTGATCGTCCTCGCGCTCGGTGAACAGGCCGATCTTGGCGCGCAGCCCGGCTTTATAGGCGACGTTGAAGATCTCGCCGAACTCAATGAGCGCTTCCTGCGCTTGCTCGACCGCCTTGTCCTTGTCGTCCGAGAACAGCGGCAGCAGGCATTCGGCAAAGCGCGTCAAATTCCAGAGCGCGATCCGCGGCTGGTTGGCGTAGGCATAGCGGCCGAACTCGTCGATCGAGCTGAAGACCTGGGCGGGATCGTAATGATCCATGAACGCGCACGGGCCGTAGTCGATGGTCTCGCCCGAGATCGAGGTGTTGTCGGTGTTCATGACGCCATGGATGAAGCCGACCAGGAGCCAGCGGGCCACGAGGTCGGCCTGGCGTGCGATCACGGCCGCAAGCAGCCCATGATAGGGGCGCTCGGTGCCGGCAAGCTCGGGATAGTGCCTGAGGATGACGTGGTCGGCCAGCCGTCGAACGGCATCGGTGTCGCCGCGCGCGGCAAAATATTGGAACGTGCCGACGCGGATGTGGCTCGACGCCACGCGGGTCAGCACGGCGCCAGGCAGGGCGGTTTCGCGCATCACCTGCTCGCCGGTGATCACGGCGGCAAGCGCGCGCGTGGTCGGAATGCCGAGCGCAGCCATGGCTTCGCTGACCACATATTCGCGCAGGACCGGACCCAAGGCGGCGCGGCCGTCGCCCCGGCGTGAAAACGGAGTGGGTCCGGATCCCTTGAGCTGGATGTCGCGACGAACGCCGTCTTTGTCGATGACCTCGCCGAGCAGGATGGCGCGGCCGTCGCCAAGTTGCGGCACGAACTGCCCGAATTGATGCCCGGCATAGGCCATGGCGATCGGATCTGCGCCCGTCGGCAGGGTCTTGCCGGAAAGGATTTCGGCGCCTTCCGGCGTTTCAAGCAGGTCGGGATCAAGGCCGAGTTGAATCGCAAGTGGCCGATTCAACTTGATCAGGCGCGGGGCTACCACCGGTGTCGGAACGACGCGGGCAAAAAAATTGCCCGGCAGCGCCGCATAGGTGTTTTGGAAGGGGAAATGCACCGTCATGACCCCAAGATAGGCACGGCACCCGGCTTTTTCGAGCCCAAACTCGCCTTACGGTCGTTGCCGCGAGGGTAAGGCTCGGCTAAACCCTGACCCGCGTTTCGGACCGGCTTTGGGCGTTCCGAGTCGCTTCCTCCGACAATCAGTTTTGGACGTTCCATGCACCGTTACCGCACCCACACCTGCGGCGAGCTCCGCGAAGGCCACATCGGCGAAACCGTTCGCCTGTCCGGCTGGTGCCATCGCATCCGCGACCATGGCGGGGTGCTGTTCATCGACCTGCGCGACCATTACGGGATCACCCAATGCGTCGTCGATCCGGATTCGCCCGCCTTCGCCGACGCCGAAAAGCTGCGCTCGGAATGGGTGGTGCGGATGGAAGGCAAGGTGCGCCGCCGCCCGGAAGGAACCGACAATCCGGAACTGCCGACCGGTCAGGTCGAGCTCTACGTCAGTGGCATCGAGGTGCTGGGCGCGGCCGCCGAACTGCCGCTGCCGGTTTTCGGTGAGCAGGAATATCCCGAAGACATCAGGCTTAAGTACCGGTTCCTCGACCTGCGTCGCGAGAAGCTGCACCAGAACATCATGACGCGGGGTGCGATCATCGATTCCATGCGCCGGCGCATGAAGGGAGCGGGGTTCTTCGAGTTCCAGACACCTATTCTGACCGCGTCCTCGCCTGAGGGCGCGCGCGACTTCCTGGTGCCGTCCCGCATCCATCCGGGCAAATTCTACGCTCTGCCGCAGGCGCCACAGCAGTACAAGCAGCTCCTGATGATGAGCGGCTTCGATCGTTATTTCCAGATCGCGCCCTGCTTCCGTGATGAGGACCCGCGCGCTGACCGTTTGCCGGGCGAGTTTTATCAGCTCGACATCGAGATGAGCTTTGTCACGCAGGAGGACGTGTTCGCGGCCATGGAGCCGGTGATCACGGGCGTGTTCGAGGAATTTGCGAAAGGCAAGCCGGTGACCAAGGGCTGGCCGAAAATTCCTTTCGCGGAAGCGATCCGCAAATATGGCACCGACAAGCCCGACCTGCGCAACCCGATCGTAATGCAGGACGTCTCCGAGCACTTCCGCGGCTCCGGCTTCAAGGTATTCGCCCGCATGCTCGAAGAACCCAAGAACCAGGTCTGGGCCATACCGGGGCGTGGCGGCGGCAGCCGCGCGTTCTGCGACCGCATGAACTCCTGGGCGCAGGGTGAGGGCCAGCCGGGTCTTGGCTACATCATGTGGCGCGAAGGCAATGAGGGCGCAGGTCCACTTGCCAACAACGTCGGGCCCGAACGCACCGCAGCGATCCGCCAGCAGCTTGGCCTGAGCGAGGGCGATGCCGCCTTCTTCGTCGCCGGCGATCCCGACAAGTTCTGGAAGTTCGCCGGCCTTGCCCGCACGAAGGTCGGCGAAGAGTTGAACTTGATCGACAAGGATCGCTTCGAACTCGCCTGGGTCATCGATTTCCCGATGTACGAATACGACGAGGAGGCGAAGAAGGTCGACTTCTCGCATAACCCGTTCTCGATGCCGCAGGGCGGGCTCGAGGCACTGCAGACGCAGGACCCGCTGACCATCAAGGCGTTCCAGTACGACATCACCTGCAATGGCTATGAGATCGCCTCGGGCGGCATCCGCAACCACCGTCCCGAGACAATGGTGAAGGCGTTCGAGATCGCCGGCTATGGTGAGCAGGAAGTCATCGACCGCTTCGGTGGCATGTACCGCGCCTTCCAGTACGGCGCGCCGCCGCATGGCGGCATGGCGGCCGGCGTCGACCGCATCGTGATGCTTCTCTGCGGCACCACGAATCTGCGCGAAATCTCGCTATTCCCGATGAACCAGCAGGCGATGGACCTTCTGATGGGCGCGCCCTCCGAGGCGACACCGAAGCAGCTCCGCGAACTGCACATCCGGGTCAACCTGCCGCAGAAGTCGTAGAGCGCAATCCGAATTCGTAAAGAGAAGCAAAGGCGCGATCCACCGTCGCGCCTTTGGATTAAAGCCCCGTCGAAGCCTCGATCTTGAACTGCGCCAGCGCGACGAACGGATCGGTCTTCAATTGCTGAAGCAGCTTGAGTGCCGGCACCTTGCCGACCGGCGTCAGCTTGAGCACCAACGTCTGCTGCGGCGTTTCGATGAACCGGGTGATCGCCTCCACGGCGCCTTCCGCATCGGGATTGGCCGCCGCAGCCTTTTCGCCATTGGTCTTGATCGCCTCCATGATCGCGCTGCGCGCCGCTTCGCGGCTGACGTTTTGGCTGCGTGCATATTGCCCGACCAGCAGGTCGACACCGCCGAGATCATGCAAGCTGAGCTCGACCGCGCCCGCCTCGATTTGCGCGGCCAGCGCAGCAGCCTGTTGCATATCAGGCGAAAATACCTCGCGTGGCACGCGGGCGAGCGAAAGGCGTGCAGATGCCTTCAGCACACCGCCGATCTCCACCTCCATCGGCTCCAGCGCGACTGCGTCTGATGGCTCGTGCCAGGCCGCGCCCAGATCAGCACCCAGCGCCACCGTGTCGATGCCGGCTGCGAGGAGCGGCAGCGCGGCCGGATTGGTCGCGTCGACGGGCGTGCTGATCTTTGCGGCGAGATGGGCTTCGGTCGGGATCGGTCCGACCAACCGGCCCCAATTGAGGCTGAAAGTATCGATGCTGATCGGCTTGTTGGTGTCCTTGTAGGGCGCGACGAAGTTCTTGAGTTCGGCCCCGCCAACCACCTGGAAGAATGCGAGCGCCTGGCCAGACGGCGGATTTGAGAGCGACGCCGAAAGACGCATGAGCTTGGCGAGATCGAGCGATTTGAGCGCGAAATGCTCGGCCCGTAATGGGCCTTTCGGCGTGCGCGCATCCAGGCCTTCCAGACCAAGATCGCCCCTTCCACTATCGATGTTGAGCTGAAGAGAGGAGAGCTTGATGGGGCCCTGCGGCGTATCGATCGAAATGCCGCTGACCTCGAAATTGCCGACGTGGAGTCCTTCGTAGAGCCCCGCAAGCCTTTCCATCATCTCGCGCGCCTGCGCTGGAGGCGGGGTCGTGCCCGCTGCCGGAAGCGCTGCCAGCAGGGCCGGCAACTGCAACCGCGATGGTCGCACCTCGACATCGTCAACCGCAATTCGATCGAGGTGCATGTGCACGCCTTGCTGCGACGTGATGTCGTAAGCGCCGGTCGAGATCTGCCGATAGACCCGGTAAGAGTGGTCGTCGTTGGCCTTCTCGGGATCGAGCACAGTCGCCGCCGCGGTCGCGTCGAGATCATGCAAAGTAAGATTGGCCAAAGTGCCGTCGATACTGTCGGCCTTGCCGGCGCTTTGGGTGTTGTATGCGAGAGCAGCCTTGTCCACCGTGGCAGTTGCGATCTTGCCATCCTTGATGCCCTGCATCGCGACCCCCGAATAGGTGAATTCACCTGCGAAGGGGATGTTTGCGCTCGATTTCACGACGGCGGACAGGCTGGGTACGGTGACCGAGGATGCGGTGACGCGGGCAAACTGGGCAATGGCGAATCGATAGAGGTCGATCGCCGAAGCCGACGCGGGCAACTGTGGGGGCTGCCGAGGGCCAGCATAGGCCGCCAACAGGAGCTTTGGCATCTTGTAGGTGTATTGCAGTTGCGAGCCGTTGAGGATGATCGCGAAGCTGATTTCGACGTCGGCGGCCTCAATCAGGTCAGCCGAGACGAGGGCGGCATCCGGTTGACCGACACCCGATGCCGTCAGGGACGCAATTTTTAGGCTGAGCGGCGGCTGCGCCGTCGACTCGGTCGCGATATCTGCAATAGCGAGGGTCCGTTTCCAGGGATCGTACGAAATCTTCCCGTGGCTCGCTTTGGCGCCTGCGCTGCGGAGCTGCTCGAACGCCGCCTCCACCTCGGTCGCGATCCGATGCTGCAAATAAGACTCAAAACCGAAATAACCCGCGACCGCCAATACCAGCGCGGCGATCAGTCCCGCCAGGATCTTCATCATTCCGTCAACTCCGGATTGCGCCGGGGGCATTTGCCACATTGTTGGGCGAACGGGTAGGGGATGGACGGCAGAGGCATGGTTTGCAGCTATGCCCAGTTGACTGCCGCGTCATCGAATGTTGCATGCAGACGGTTACACGTGCTTCACATCCGGCTCAACTTGCCGGAAAAGACGGTCCGGTTCTGGACTGCCAGTTCGGAGCCGGAAAGCGGGAGAATGTATGTCGTCCTATTCTGAAGATCTCCATTCCGCGGCGCTGGCCTATCATCGGCTGCCGCGGCCGGGAAAACTCGAAATTCAGGCGATCAAGCCGCTGGCCAACCAGCGCGACTTGGCGCTCGCCTATTCCCCGGGCGTTGCGGCCGCCTGTACGGAGATCGCCAAGGAGCCCGCCCAGGCGGCAGCGCTGACCGCGCGATCCAATCTGGTCGCGGTCGTCTCCAATGGCACCGCCGTGCTCGGGCTCGGCAATATCGGGCCGCTCGCCTCCAAGCCGGTGATGGAGGGCAAGGCCGTCCTGTTCAAGAAATTCGCGGGCATCGATGTTTTCGACATCGAAATCGCCGCCGACACGATCGAGCGTGTGGTGGAGACGGTGGCGGCACTGGAGCCGACATTTGGCGGCATCAATCTCGAGGACATCAAGGGTCCGGAATGTTTCGAGATCGAAGCGCGCCTGAAGGAGCGCATGAAGATTCCGGTCTTCCACGACGACCAGCATGGCACCGCTATCATCGTCGGCGCGGCGATCACCAATGCGTTACTGCTGAACGGCAAGAAGCTCTCGGATGTGAAGATCGTCGCATCGGGGGCCGGTGCGGCCGCGCTCGCCTGCCTCAACCTGCTCGTGTCGATGGGCGCGCAGCGCAAGAACATCTGGGTCTGCGACATCGAGGGCCTGGTTTACCAGGGCCGCAACACGCTGATGGACCGCTGGAAAGAGGTCTATGCGCAGAAGACCGACAAGCGGAAGCTTGCGGACGTGATCGGCGGCGCGGATATCTTCTTGGGCCTTTCAGCGCCAAACGTGCTGACGGCGGACATGGTCAAGCAGATGGCGGACCAGCCGCTGGTACTCGCGCTTGCCAATCCGATCCCGGAGATCATGCCCGATGAGGCGCGCGCGGCGCGGCCCGATGCCATGATCTGCACCGGCCGCTCGGATTTCCCCAACCAGGTCAACAACGTCCTCTGCTTTCCCTTCATCTTCCGCGGCGCGCTCGATGTCGGTGCCACCGCGATCAACGAAGAGATGAAGCATGCGGCGGTGGCTGCGATCGCGCAGTTGGCACGCGATGCACCATCGGACGTGGTCGCGCGCGGCTTTGACAGCACGGAGGTACAGGGGTTTGGGCCGGGCTCGCTGATCCCGAGCCCGTTCGATCCGCGGCTGATCCAGCGCATCGCGCCGGCGGTGGCGAAAGCCGCGATGGATTCCGGCGTCGCGACGCGGCCGATCAAGAATTTTGACGAATATACCGCTGGCCTCGAGCGTTTCGCATTCCGCTCCGGTCTCGTCATGAAGCCGGTGTTTGCGAAGGCCAAGACCCAGCCGGTCCGTGTCATCTATGCCGAAGGCGAGGATGAGCGGGTGTTGCGTGCCACCCAGCAGGTGCTCGAGGAAAAGCTGGCCAAGCCGATCCTGGTCGGGCGGCCGTCGGTGGTGGAAGCGCGCATCAAGCGGCTCGGGCTTTCGATCAAGGCGGGCAAGGATTTCGACCTCGTCAACCCCGAGGACGATCCGCGTTACCGCTCTTACGTGCAGTCTTACATCGAGGTCGCCGGCCGCCGCGGCGTCACGCCGGACGCCGCGCGCACGGTGGTGCGCACCAACGCGACTGTCATCGCGGCGCTTGCCGTGATCCGCGGCGAAGCCGATGCCATGATCTGCGGCGTCGAAGGGCGCTATATGAGCCATTTGCGCCACGTGCGCGAGATCATCGGCTGCGCATCCGGGATCAGCGACTTCGCGGCTCTCGGGCTCTTGATCACGGCCAAGGGCGCCTATTTCATCGCGGACACCGAGGTGCGCTCCAATCCGAGTGCGGAAGAGCTGGCCGAGATCGCGGCGCTGGCCGCCAACCACGTGCAGCGCTTCAATCTGAAGCCGAAGATCGCCTTCCTCTCGCATTCGGATTTCGGCAGCTACGACACCGAGTCCTCGCGCAAGGTGCGCCGCGCCACCGCACTTCTGAAGGAACATCATCCGGAGCTGGAGGCGGATGGCGAGATGCAGGGCGATACCGCGCTGTCGGAAGCCACGCGAAAGCTGGTCCTGCCGCACTCGCTGCTCGAAGGCGTAGCCAACATCATGATGATGCCGAATCTGGATGCCGCCAACGTGGCCCATCAGATGGTCAAGGTGCTGACGGACGCCGTCCCGGTCGGGCCGATCCTGATTGGACCCTCGCGCCCGGCCCATATTCTGACGCCGTCAGTGACCGCGCGTGGCATCCTCAACATGACCGCGGTTGCCGCTGTGGAGGCCCAGGAGCACGCTGGCCGGCAGCAGCCGGCCCTCTTCACCTGAAGGCCGGGATTCCCGACGGGCGGCTTTCGGGCGTGGGGGCGCGATTGGCGTTTGAAAAGCGTCAGCGGACCATCCATAATCCGCTTGCGCTTTTGTCGCGATCGATCCCGCGCCTGACACGCGTCTGACGAGGCCGACCATGCCAGCTCTAATTACTTTCGGGCGAGTTTTGTTTGCCGTGCTCTTCATCTATGTCGGCGCGACCAAGCTCTTCGCCATGCAGGCGACCGCCGATTTCATCGCAGGCAAGCTGGCGATTCCGGACCAGCTCGCCTCCTACGCGACGCAGATGGAAACGCTGACGGGCATGACCATGCCGCAGGTCCTTGCGATCGCCGCCGGTGCTTTCGAAGTCATCGCGGGATTGATGATCGCGCTCAATTTCGGCGTGCGTTTCTTCGCGATCATCTTGATGCTCTACATCGCCGCCTCGACCTTCTTCTTCTACGACTTCTGGAATCAATCGCCGCCCGAGAACGCCAAGACCGTGGTCGACGCGCTCAAGAATCTCTCGATCATCGGCGCTCTGTTCATCATCGCGGGTTACGGGAGAGGACCGCGCGCGGCCGAGCCGGCCTACGGGGACGTGTAGCGCCGGCTTCGCTCAACGCGGCCGACGCCAGGGCGTGACGGTGACGTCGTTGGCTGCGTCCAGCACTTGAGTCTCGCCGGCGGTCAGGCCGTGCGAGGCGAGAACCTGTTGCGGTGAGCGCGCGGGGACCCCGCCGAAGCACGGCTCGCCGCCGGGCAGTCGCACGCGGGCGACCTGTGACAGCCAGAACGTGTCATAGCGATCCATGAACAGGTCGAACACGCTGGGCCCGCCGATGACGGCGGCCGTGCCCGACGTCACGCCGGCCAGTTCGCAGGCTTCTTCGAAGCTGCAACCCGCCGGATTCCACAGGATCGCCTTGGGATTCGCGGCATCGGAGGCAAGCGAAGCGATCTTGCGGGTCAGGATGATCCGCTTCCGCTTGGGCGAATTGGGCTGATCTTCCTGCGAATTCCGGCCATGCACGATGAGAGCGGCGCGGTCGAGTGCCGCCGTGAAGAAGGCCTTGTCGGCATCGAATTTCAGTTCGTCCATCACGTGATCGGCGTTGGCAAGCATGCCGTCGGCCGAGATGATGACGTAGCCCTCGATGTGAAAGCCCGGCATGCGGGTCGCTCCCGACATCGGGTTATTTCCACTTGGCGCGGGTACGATAGACCTCTACGCTCGGTTGGGCCTCGTTGAAGATGTTCAATTTCGTGATCGACACGTGACAGGCGTCGACGCGTTCGTCGGCGAAGCACTTCTCGACGATCTCATCAAGCAGGGTTTCGAGCAGAGGGGTGTGCGGACGGTTTGGGAACTGCTTCAGAAAGTCCCTGATTCCGTCGTAGTCGATGTAGCCGAACTGCTCGAGGCGCCGATGCTCGAGCTTGGCGAACAGGGTGACATCGATCGAGAGCTTGTTGGGCCGTTCCGGGTGCTGCTCCCACGGATGTATGCCGCAGGAGGTCTCGACGACCACGTTCTTCAGCCGTACGATGACGTGGTCCGATTGCGCGAAGTTCATGACACCAGATTTAATCGCTCGTCAAGCAGGCGCCAAGCTCGGCTTGCGGGGTCTCGCGCAAGTGAAGACCGGGCATTGGCGTGCTGGCGGAAGCTCTTCAAGCCGCGGTCAAATCGGGCCGCGGCTTGGCGATCTTGCGGATAGCTACTGCGAGACGGTCGTCACGACGCTCGAGACCGGCCGCTGGCTCACGGTCGGGAGCTTGATGTCCTCCTTCTGGAGTTCCGCATCATACTGCGGCAGCGACTGCACCGGCGCCTTGGCGCGCATGGCCACGACCTTGTAGCCCTCGGCCTTCAGGCGGTGCAAAAGCTCGGGCAGGGCTTCCGCCGTGTGCTTGTGGAAGTCGTGCATCAGGATGATGCCTTTGCCGAGCTTGTCGAGCTTCTTGAAGGTGACGTCGATGACCTGCTGGGCGTTCTTCGCCTTGAAGTCGAAGGAGTCGAGGTCGCAGGAGAAGATCGCGATGTTGCGGGTCCCGAGATAGGTGACCATCTGCGGGGGATGCTGCAGCGCCGGGAAACGGAAGAAGGGTGCCGGCGAGATGCCGCCCAGCGCCCACTTCACCGCGCTGATGCCCTTCTCGATTTCGTCCTTGCGCTGATCGTCCGTGAGCTTCTTGTTGTTCAGGTTCGCGTGCGACCAGGTGTGGGTGCCGATGGTGTGGCCGGCAGCGTAAACCTGCTTGAGGATCTCGGGATAGTAGGTCGCATGCTTACCGATCGAGAAGAAGATGCCGGTAGTGCATTCGTCGGCCAGCGTCTTCAACACCGACGGCGTGTTCTCCGGCCACGGACCGTCGTCGAAGGTCAGCACTACCTCGTGGTCATGCAGGAAGTCGAGCTCCTTGAAATGTTCGAAGCCGAAGCCCGGTCCACCTGTGGTGTCGATCTCCACGGTGCGGCCGACACCGAGCGCATTGGGATTGTTACAGGGGGGTCGCGAGGGCTGGACCTGCTTGGGAGCGGGCGTTGCCGCGGCCTGCTGCTGTTGTGGCGCGGGTTGAGCGGGCGCGGCTTGTGGAGCCGCGGCGGGCTTGGGAGGGGCGCTCTGCGACCAAGCGACGCCAGGCGCACACAGCGAAACTGCGAAGATCAATCCTGCCGCTATACGCATCTTGCTTTTCCTCGATTTGCGCCGCTCAGCACGCGGCGACCTGTGCCGCTCGGCTAGGTGGCGCAAGCGCCGTCAGCCGGACCGTTTCACCCCGAAACATCATAGTCGGACCCGCGGCCAAGGCAACGATTCGAGGCTCGATTAGCCGAATTGTCGGTGGACCGGTTAACTAGACAGCTCCTCTTTCAGCCGTCGGCAAGCGTCCTGGCAATTGCCACTTTGATGCGGGTGTCGGTCGGTTCGACAGGCGATGCGAAAACGTCGGCAATGTAGCCGTCGCGGCCGATGAGATATTTGTGAAAGTTCCAACGCGGAACATCCTTGGGCCGCGCCTCGGCCGCCCATTTGTAGAAGGGATGCGCACTGGGCCCGATGACTACGGCCTTTGCGGCGATCGGAAAGGTAACGGCATATTGGTGGCGTGCCGTCTCCGCGATCTCGGCCGCGCCGCCGGGCTCCTGGCCACCGAAATCATTGGAGGGAACGCCGATCAATCCGAAGCCTCGATCGTGAAATTCGGTCCAGAGCTGCTGCAGCCCGGCATATTGGGGCGTGTAGCCGCACAGCGAGGCGGTGTTGACGACGAGCAGCGGGTGGCCGGTGTACTCAGCGAGCCGGATGTCTGCGCCCGATAGCGCCGGGAAGGAAAACGCGTAAGCGGTGATACGGCTCATCGCGGGGTCGGCGCGCGCGTTGTCGTTCCCCACGGAAGCGGCCAGCGCAGTGAAGGCGCCCGCGATCACGGTCCTGCGGTCGATCATGGCAGCCTCCCCGACAACTATCCGCCAAGATAGCCGAGCCGATCACCACCCGCCGCTCAAGAACGCGTTATATGTGGCACCAGGGCAGGGGCAACAGCGGCATGTAATAGCCGTTCCACTCGCAAACCGACTCCGGCCCGGTGCGCTTGAGCGCATACTTTATCGGCTCGGCCTGGCCGACCGCGATATGCAATGCCACCAGCGTCACGGCGATCGGATAGGCCCATTTGTGGAAGCGCAGATCGCGCAGGCGGTCGAGCAGGACGGCGCCGGCGAGGATGATCAGCGGATCGGTGAAAATGAAATACTCGGATTTCAGCCCGCGCCGCACGCCAAGCGTATCGATCGCGATCGCCGCGAGTATCAAGAGCAGCGACTGCAGCGCGGCGCGCTTTTCGCCGCGCCTGAAGGCATAGACGATGCCGGGAATGATCAGCCAGGTCAAAAACACGGTCGGTCGCGCGGAGGAGTGCAGGACGAAGGTGAAGCGCGCGAGGACAGACCCGAATCCCTGAAGCAGCAGCAGCAAGCCGGCGGCAGGGTTCGATCCGCTCGCGGCACTCGAGGTGCTGGAATCGGCGAACGTCAGCATCTTCTCGAGCGGATTGACCACGGCAATCACGTTGCTCGTGTTGTAATCGACATCAAGCAGGAGCAGCGCGAGGGCGGCCCCGGCGATGGCCGCGCAGATCGCGGTCAGCGTCTCCGCGGTGCTGATGCGCCACAGCACGGCATAGGCGATCATGCAGACGCCGATGAGAAGGGCGAGGGCGGCTTGATAGATCCCGTAGCGGCCTAGGAGCAGCGGATGGAATTCCGTTGCGTCCAGCAGGTGGCGATCGAAACCGGTTGCCAGCAGTGGCCACGCGACCCACGCCGTGGCGAGCGCGATCGCGCCGGCGAATGCGGCCGCAACCCAGCTCCAGCGCGTATTTTGCCAGAAGGAAACGCTCGTGCTTCGCGCGCCGCCAAAGGGCAGGATCACGACCGGAAGCACGCCCACCAACAGGATCGCCTGTACCTTGTTCTCCAGCCCCAGCACGCAAAGAGCGGCCGCGAGCGCAATCGCGAGCGGACGCCATGCACTGGCGCGACGCCCGCTGGCGATCAGGATCATCAGTGCGAAAATGACGGGACAGGCCGCGAGCAGCTCGCTGCGCAGAATCCGCGAATGGACGGCAATGCCGCCGGACAAGGCGAAAGCCAGCACGGCCAGGATGGCGACGCGCCAGTCGCGTACGATCAAGCGCATGAGGCCTGCGAAGATCAGGACGCAGCAGATCGCGATCAGGAAAGCGAGCACGCGTCCAGCCCGCACGGCCGCCGTCATCGTGACATCGAAAGCTGCGACGTCGCTCGCCTTCGGAATCGCCGGCAGCGTATAGGCATCGAGCAGGCCCGCGCCGTGCAGCAGGCGGAACCATGACTTGACCGCGAGGATGGTGAGATAAGCGGTGTGATCGAAGAAATGCTGCGGCTTGCCATCGTTCATGACAAGCGCGTTGTAGATCACCATGAAGTCCATGTCGGCGTTGCGCCAGTAGACGAGCGCGTAGCCGAAGAGGAGGAATGACGCGGCAAGGCCAGCGAGGATCGCGGCCAGGCCCTTGCTCCAGCCGAGCGGAGTGAGCCGGTCGAAGGCATCATCGGTGACATCGGATCGCGGCGCGGCCGTCTCGGCGGGCGTGGAAAGCTGGGTCATACGGGGCATGTTTTAGCCGACCCGCTTCGATAAAGCGACCGCAGCGCGATGGCCTGGCAATCATGCTGTCCGCGCGCTTCGCTTTTCTCGGTTCCCGCCCAGCGCAGCGCGGCCCTTTGGACCCGCAGCATGGGTCTTACTGCGTCAGTAACCCTCATGGTGAGGAGGCGCGAATGCGCCGTCTCGAACCATGAGGCCCGGATGCCGGCCTCATCCTTCAAGACGCGTGCTGCACAGGCTCTTCAAGATGAGGGCCTAGATCTGCTTATGACGCGGTAGGACTAGCGCAGGGAGACGATGAAATCCGTGCCTTCGCCGGTTT
The DNA here is from genome assembly GCF_000472385.1 of Bradyrhizobium sp. ARR65. GTDB lineage: Bacteria > Pseudomonadota > Alphaproteobacteria > Rhizobiales > Xanthobacteraceae > Bradyrhizobium. The sequence continues at coordinate 87,061 of NZ_AWZU01000023.1, read as the reverse complement.
CGCCCTGATTGATACCCTGATCGGAAACGATGATCGAACTGCCTGTCGTGAGCGCCTCGGCGATGCGAGCCATCACGTCGGCGGGCACGGCGATTCGGTCCAGCGCCTCGGCCGGGCTGTCCGGGATCGGCAACGGCTTGGCCTCGTCCGCAACCGGCCGCGCGCCCTTGCGGTGCGTCTGCGCGCGCTCGTTCTCGCGCAGGAGGCTGCGCGAGGAGACCGGCAGCGAGACCACCGTCCAGTGCAGCACGTTGGCGTCGGTCTTGTCGACCACGGCAGTGAACACATGCGTGCCGAGCGGGCGGTCGCTTGGCGCGATCGTCACGGCGACATCAAAGAGCGGCGCAAAATTCTGTCGCACATAGAGCTTGGAGTCCTTGCGGCTGACGAACACCGCGATCTGGCCGGCGCGCTTGGCGATCTCCACCCTTGCGGCCGGAGCTTTTGCCGCGTCGGGCGGGCGGGTCTGATCCTTACCGGCATCGCTGCCGGGCGTGGTGTCCGTGGCCGCAGCCGGCTTGCCATTCTCACTCGGCGCAGCCGTAGCCGGATTGGTCGCATCGGGTTTGGCGTCGTCCAGCTTTGGCGCTGCCGCCTTTACGGCTTCCCCTTTCGCGTCAGCGGGATCGGCCTGGCGTGCGGCCCCCGCGGTCTCGGGCTTGGTAGTATGACTGTCGGCATTCGTGGCGGCGTCCGCTTGCTCGGCGTGGACCTCCGAGCTCGCCGCCGCATTGGCAAGTTCGACTACATCGCCTCTTGGCGCCAAAGATGCGTCCGACATTGTAACGGAGACCTCGCCGGTCCCCGCATCGCCGGTGGCGTCGGCCGTGCGGGTCTTTTCACCGGGCGTCGTGTCCACCTTCATGCCGTGACCGACAGTGGATCGCAGCTCGAGCGCAACCTCGGTTGGCTTGCCTTCGACCGCGCCCTTGTCGGCCTTCGCGGCTAGCGGATCGCTGCTGTCAGTCCCCGTGGACGATGCCGATTGCAGCGGGACTTTCAGGCTGGGGAGCAGGGGATGCGAGAAGCTCTCGGGCACCAGCTCGCCTGGCGTGACGAACACGCGCGCACCGAGCCGGGTCCAATTCCACATCTTGATCGCGAACGCCTCGGGCATGCGGATGCAGCCATGCGAAGCCGGATAGCCCGGCAGCACGCCGGCATGCAAAGCAACGCCGGACCAGGTGATCCGCTGCATATACGGCATCGGCGCGCCGCTATAGATGTTGGAGTGATGCCATTTGTGCTTCTGGATGACGCTGAACACGCCCATCGGGGTTGGGTGGCCCCGCATGCCCGTTGATACCGGTGCCTGTGCGAAGAAGCCGTTCGCGTCGTAGATCTTCACCTGTTGCTTGTTGATCGAGACCGCGATGATCAGAGGTGCTTGCGGTTTGGCCGCGGCGTCCTTTTCGGCAACATCCTTCCTGACGGGGTGCGGTGTCCTCGGTCGTCGCGGCTGAACCGCGGGCTCAGGCCGGTAGTAGTAGCCAGGATCATACTCGCGCCAATAATAAACCGCAGCGTCCGCGTGAGAGGTCGTGCCGACGGCTCCGGTGGCGGCCAGCGCAGCCGCCCGCCAAAATCGCGGGCTTGCCAGATCAGCAATCAAATCCCGATGGAAGCCCACGTGCAATACCCTCAAACTCCGACCGCTCTATGCGGTTTGTTGTTGCAGACGCAAAACGCGTTCATGGCGTAACGGTTCGAATCTTCGCGAGTTTGCGCGCGGAGCGTAGCAAAAAAGCCTCACATTCAGTTAATTGACGCTTACCCCTTTGGCGTTCGTGGCAAGACGTTCGTGTCAAGACTTGGCGCGCTTAAATGGCAAAAGCGCGGCCACGGACCTTGTTTGCGATCTAAGGCTGGTCCAAAACGCGCTCTCAAGCCGGACGCAATGACGTGCGCAAATCTATGATTTAGTGCTGTTTTTCGATTCGACCTGCGGATGGCACGCGGCCGTACGGCGTCAGCGCCTTGAGATCGGCAGACCCGGAGATTCCAATGACTTCACGAGCTGTAACCAAATTTAACAGCGGTTTGAGCAGGCTCGCCCTGCTGCTGCCGCTCCTGTTCACATTTTCGTTTTCTGCAGCGCGCGCCGCCGACGAGCCCGACCTGATCTTTCGCCGCTCGACGGTGTTCAAGCTGATGAGCCCGAACGACAAGCTCGCGACCTACGGCATCGACGATCCGGAGGTGGAGGGGGTCGCCTGCCATTTCACCGTGCCGGAGAAGGGCGGCTTCACGGGTTGGCTCGGGCTCGCCGAACAAGTCTCGGATGTTTCGCTGGCCTGCCGCCAGATCGGTCCGATCCGCTTCAAGCACAAGCTGGAGCAGGCCGAGGACATGTTTCGGCAGCGCCGCTCGATGTTCTTCAAGAAGATGCAAATCGTTCGCGGCTGCGACGCCAAGCGCAACGTGCTGGTGTATATGGTCTATTCCGACAAGCTGATCGAAGGCTCGCCGAAGAACTCGACCTCGACCGTGCCGATCATGCCCTGGGGAGCCGCCGACAGCACCGTGCAGAAGTGCGGCGACTTTATCCAGTGACGCGTGAGGTGGGGGCGCAGCCCTTGCTGGTTATTGGCACGAACGAGAGATGGCGACCGACAGATCGGCTCGCCTTCTATTTCTTCTTCGGTCCGAGGCGAGGCACGCATCTGCGGGCAGGGACAACACCGGTCGGCGACATTTTTGCACCGGAGACTTCCTTGACCTCGCCGGCGGGGCAGGTACCGTCATCGACCAGAACACGTTGCCCCAGTCGCAAGCTGACGATGTCCTGCTCACGTCCGACATACTGCGCATGAGCAGGTCGCGCGAGCGCGGCGAGCGCCAGAGCGAGCGCGGTGACGTGGCAAAGGCGGGCGCATAACGGCAGCATCATGACGGGGCCAAGCATCCAGCTTCGAGTGTCCAGCTTGCGGGCTGTGACTGTAGGGACGGGCTTCTGATTCTGAAAGAGAGCGAAAGGCCGCCCGACTTCCCGTAGGACGTGAGTTGATACGGCGGCAATAGGAACAGGGCGCAGATGAACAGCGAAACCACACAGAGGATCCTCGAGGCAGTCGATGCGGCTTTCGACGCACAGCTCGCGACGACGCGCGATTTTGTTGCGATCCCCTCGACCCGTGGTGCGGAGGGCCCATGCCAGGACATGATCGGCGATCTCCTGCGCGAACGCGGTTATGAGGTCGACGATTGGCATATCAATCTCGACGATCTGAAGGACCTGCGCGGCTTCGGACCTGTCGAACACGATTTCTCCAAGGCACGTACCGTCGTCGGCACCTACCGGCCCGCCACCGCCGCAGGAAAATCGCTGATCCTGCAGGGCCATTGCGATGTCGTGCCGGCGGGCCCGCTCGACATGTGGGAGACGCCGCCATTTTCGCCGGTGATCAGGGACGGCAAGATGTATGGGCGCGGCGCCTGCGACATGAAGTCGGGGACGATCGGCGCGCTGTACGCGCTCGACGCGATCAAGGCCGCGGGCTTCAAGCCGACGGCGCGGATTCACTTTCAATCCGTGATCGAGGAAGAGAGCACGGGCGTCGGCGCGCTCTCGACCTTGCAGCGTGGCTATCGGGCGGATGCCTGCTTCATCCCCGAGCCGACCGGCGGCAAGATGGTGCGCTCGCAGGTTGGCGTGATCTGGTTTCGCCTGAAGGTGCGCGGCCATCCGGCGCATGTGTTCGAGGCAGGCATCGGCGCCAATGCCATTACCGCGGCCTATCATCTGATCGGCGCGTTGCAGAAGCTGGAAGCCGAATGGAACGAGCGCGCCGAGAGCGACCGCCATTTCAAAGCGCTCACCCATCCGATCAATTTCAACCCCGGCATCATCAGGGGCGGCGACTGGGCGTCCAGCGTGCCGGCCTGGTGCGACGTCGACTGCCGCATTGCGGTCCTGCCGGGCTGGTCGATTGCAGAGGCGCAGAACGAGATTCTCGCCTGCGTTGCGGCGGCCGCGCGCGATCACCGTTTCCTCTCTAACAATCCGCCTGATGTGGAATGGTCGGGTTTCCTCTCCGAAGGCTATGAGCTGAAGGACTCCGCAGAGCCCGAAGCCGCGTTCGGCAAGGCCTATGCAGCGGTCTACGGGGGCGAGGTCGAGGACCTCGTGTTCACCGCGCTGACCGATACGCGCTTCTACGGCTTGAACTACAATATCCCGAGCCTGTGTTTCGGCGCGGCCGGCGCGGCCATGCACGGCTTCAACGAATATGTCGACCTGCAGAGCTTGCGCAAATCGACCAAGGCGACCGCGCTGTTCATCGCCGAGTGGTGCGGGGTGGAGAAGGCGTAAGACGCGGAGCGCGCGTCACCGCGATGACATTGTGGGGTGAAGTGTTTGTCAGGTTGGCGGACGAGGGCGTAGAAAATCGCACGAAAGAATGGCGCAGAATATCTACGACAATCCCGAGTTCTTCACCGGATACAGCCAGCTCGCGCGTTCAGTTCATGGGCTCGAGGGCGCGCCGGAATGGCCCTCCATTCGCGCGCTGTTGCCGGATCTCCGCGAAAAACGTGTCGTCGATCTGGGTTGCGGCTTTGGCTGGTTTGCCCGGTGGGCAAGGGAACATGGGGCAGCATGTGTGCTCGGGCTTGACGTTTCCGAGAACATGATCGCCCGCGCCAAAGCGTCGACCAACGACGACGATATTCGCTATGCGATCGCCGATCTCGAAAAGATCGAATTGCCCGAAGCAAGCTTTGACTTTGCTTACAGCTCGCTTGCTCTTCACTACATCGAGGATTTCGCCAGACTGGTGAGGAGCGTGCACCGCTCGCTGGTTCCGGGCGCATGCTTCATTTTCAGCATAGAACATCCGATTTATATGGCTCCAACGCAACCTGGCTGGTCCGTTGGTAACGATGGCCGCAGGACGTGGCCAGTCAATCGCTACGCCGTTGAAGGACCTCGCAGGACGGACTGGTTTGTAAAGGGCGTACTGAAGCAGCACCGCACGATCGGAACGACGTTGAACACGTTGATAGACGCGGGATTTCTGGTGAGGCACGTCGAAGAATGGGCCCCCACAGCTGAACAGCTCGCTGCGCAACCCGATTTGGCTGACGAGGTGGAGCGGCCGATGATGCTGATCGTTTCAGCCCAGCGCTAGGCGGGCCGTTGTTCAGACGGCGTAAGCCGGCACTAGCCCGATTAAGCGCAGCGATGTCCGGGATGGCTCGCGCATGAAAACCCGGTGCTGCCCTCATCCGGGCCACGCTTCGCTGTCGCTCACCCAGCAGGCACCGATCGGCAGGTTTGGGCGCCGCTTTCGGACATCAACCTGCGCGACGCGCAAAGAGTAGCGTAGCTCCCAGTCCGCACATGATGGCGCCCGACGCCTGTCGCGTCCTGGCGATGAACGACGGTCGCCTTGTAAGCCCGGCTCGCGCTTTCGCGGCGCAATAGGTCACGACCAAATCAACGCTGGTGTTGAGCGCAACCGAGATGACCCCGAGGACGATGAACTGCGTGGCGACGTTCGCGGCGGGGTCGACGAACTGCGGGATGAAGGCGAGAAAGAATGCGGCCGTCTTCGGGTTCAGCGCCTCGACGAGGATGCCTTCGCGAATGGCCCGGCGCACCCCGGTTGTCTGCACCTTATTTGGTTCGGCGAGGCGCGCTCCGCGCCACGTCTTGAGCCCGAGCCAGATGAGATACAGGGCTCCCGCGATCTTCAGCAAAGTGAAGGCTTTCGCACTTGCCATTACGAGCGCGGATAGGCCGACGGCGCCGCCGAGAACGTGGACGAGGCCGCCGAGACCCAGACCGACGCTCGATGCCAACCCTTCCGTTCTGCCGCCGGCCAGCGTTCGCGCCACGATGTAGAAGATACCTGGCCCCGGCGTGATCGCCACAAGCAGCGCGGCTGCCAAGAACAGGAGCAAGATCTGGAAACTGGGCATCGCTCACCGATAATCGCTTCACCCTACGAAATCTACATGCGGATCAGTAGGATAATCCCGGGGAGTTCGCCCGGGAAAATCCGGATGTCGCTTGCGGTCATCCGGGCGACGCTTGCTATTCCCATTTCGTAATGTAAGCCCTAGCCCGGTCCGTTTCCGCCACGCGGATCGTCAACGAAAGCCCCGCTTGGGTGGGGGCGTAGAAGTAGAAGAAGGGAGTGAAAGGGAGAGCATGGCGCGCAACATTCTGATCCTTGGGGCCTCGTACGGCTCCCTGCTGGGGACGAAGCTCTTGATGGCAGGTCACAACGTGACCCTGGTTTGCCGCAAGAAGACGGCGGAGCTTATCAACCGCGATGGCACCGAAGTTCGCATCAAGCTGCGCGACGAGGCGGTTCACCGGGCCATCTTTTCACGCGATCTGCCCGGCAACTTGGATGCGACGACGCCCGCTGACGTCGACGTCTCCCGCTATGATCTGGTTGCGCTTGCGATGCAGGAACCGCAATACGCCAATCACACCGTTCGCGTTCTGATGGTCAAAATCGCCGAGGCGGGGCTGCCTTGTCTTTCGATCATGAACATGCCGCCCTTGCCCTACCTCAAGCGGATTCCGGCATTGGCGGACATGAATCTCGAGGAGGCCTATACCAATGCGCAGGTGTGGGAACGTTTCAAGCCGGGATTGGTGACGCTCTGCTCGCCTGATCCGCAGGCCTTCCGTCCGCCGGAAGAGGCGGCGAATGTCCTTCATGTCGGGCTGCCGACAAACTTCAAGGCGGCGACATTTGCAGATGAGCAGCACAACAAAGTGCTTCGGGAGCTGGAAGCGGACATCGATGCAGTGACATTGGACGGCCAGGACGTGCCGGTGAAGCTCAAAGTATTCGACTCGCTGTTCGTCCCGCTGGCCAAATGGTCGATGCTACTCACCGGGAATTACCGCTGTATCACGCTGCACGAGCCGCAGTCGATCCGTGACGCCGTGCACGGCGATCTAAAGCTCTCGCAGTCCATCTACGAGCATGTCGACACTGTCGCTCGGCGTTTGGGGGCGGAGGCGAAGGATCAGGTTCCTTTCGAGAAATATGCCAAAGCGGCGGAAAGCCTGCTCAAACCCTCATCGGCGGCGCGGGCGGTGGCCAGTGGAGCGCCCTTCATCGAGCGGGTCGACCTGCTGGTGAAGTTGATCTCGCATCAGCTTCGCATGCCCAACGTCGAGATCGACCGCACGGTCGAGACCGTCGATCAGAAACTGAACGAGCGGATCGTGCCGGGCGGATCCGGTTCATTGTGAGATACGCCATCGCAGTTCGTGAAGGGGCGCGCCACGGCCGATGAAGATGGGCACCATATTGTTTCGCCTGGCGCTATGATGAACCATCCGAATTTGCGAAAGGGCCATCCCAACTTCGCTGTGCCTTCTCGGAAACACTACGCTTGAGGCGCATGGCAGCGAGATCATGCTCATGTAATCGCCTTAGAGGACTTGATGTTTGCGAACCCTATCCGCTTCGGCGCCAGCGCTCTTGTGATCTCCGGGATCATGTTCGTGATCTACCCGGCACTTCGCCCGTTCTCCGACGAGAGTTCGCTGCTCGGCGCCGCAGCCCTTGGATCTGGGACATGGCTAGCTGCGCACATGCTTGCCATTGTGGCGTTTACCCTGTTGCCGCTGGGTCTGCTCGGGTTGCAACGCTCTCTGCTCGGGACGTCCGCGGAACGCCTGCTCTTTGTCGCCCTCGTCCTGAGCATAATTGGCACAGGCTTTACGCTTCCGTTCTACGGCGGCGAAGCCTATGGCCTTCACGCGCTGGGGCAGGAAGCGCTGCGGCAGCGCTCTGCCTCTCCGCTAGGCCTGGTCGAGGTCATCCGTTCCGGCCCTGGTCTCGCCATGTTCCTTGCCGGCCTGCTGCTCCTTGCCGCCTCCGCAATTGCGACCGCAACGGCGCTTTGGCACTCCTGTCGATATCCGAAGGCAAGCGGCGTTCCCTTCGCCGTTGGGATGGCCTTGTATATTCCGCAATTCTTCGGCGCGCAGCCCCTCCGCATTGCGCATGGATTACTGGTCGCAGTCGGCTGCGTGTGGATCGCCGTGTGTCTTTGGCGGCGAGAGCAGTTGGACCCGAATCGACAAGGACTCTCCGGGGCGAGGCGGTCATGATTTCCCATCGTGCCGGGTAATGAGCGCCGAGCTACACGCCTCGCGGAAGTGCGCCGGTGCAGACGTTGCTCTCTCAGTGCGGCCGCATGACCTCGACGGCCTGCGCATCATGCCAAAGTCGGATTGCGTCAAGGCCGGGTCGTCAGAGCGAAGCACGCCTGCGCGGGAAAGTGTGCCTGCGGGCCGCTGTATCGTGCTCCAGCGTAGAGTGGCGCGCCAAACGCGATTCCAGCCTGTGATCTTCGATCGAAAAATGGAGTCGGTGCATCGCCTGACCGAAATCATGCCGCGCGGCTTCTGGTCTCACTGATGTTCGCTTCCGGCGCAAAGACGCGCACGCCTGAGCTGTTGCCGGAGGATAAGGCTCGCGATCACTCTTCCTGTCCAACCGCAGCGAAGTTAGGCCCAGCCGCCTTATTCGGGAGGCTTCAGTCCACCGTGAAGCCAACCGACGGCGTCGGAATCGATGGGATCTACGGGAGCTTGTGCTTCGTAGATCACTCCGCATTTCGTGCATCTCAATGTCCGGTGCTCGAACCCAGGTCGCCCCGCTACAACACGCAAGACATCCATCGACGCCTCGCACGCCGGACAGCGCGGACGTACGACTTGACTGGGCGAAAGCTTGTTTGTGAGCTGCGCGTCAGGCACGAGGTACTCCTTTCCTTTTCTGAGGGCGGGAGCACAACACTCTCTGTCACCGCTAGATGCCTCGGAGGGGGCGGCAATATCGACAGCCTACGCCCAGTCGGTACGCCACGCACGTTAAAACTGCAGGCACGAGTGCACTTCTTGAGCTTTTTGCGAGGGATCTCGGTTAGCTTTGGCGCGGCTGGGCAACACTGGCGGACGATCCTCTCCCGCCGATACCCCTCGCGGCGCGCTTCTTGGCGGGAGCGGCGATCAGTCCGTCTCGAATGGCCTGCTTGCGCGCGAGCTTGTGCCGCCGCCGGATAGCTTCCGTCTTCTCTCTCGCAGCCTTGTCCGATGGCTTCTCATAGAAGCGCTTGCGGCGCATTTCTCTGAACACGCCCTCGCGCTGCATTTTTTTCTTGAGGACACGAAGTGCCTGATCGACGTTGTTGTCTCGGACGAATACCTGCACGCGTGTTGCTCCTCAAGATTGGTTGACGCACAAATCGATTGAAGGCCAGGGCGAGGATGCATCGGCATCCGGACGACCGAAGCTTATCAAGGCACGAGCCCGGTACGGATCAGCCGGGGAGAATGCGGAGCCGCTGTAAACTCGCCGTTACGCGGCGGCGCTTGAGCTGCCTTTAGGAGAGAAACGTCAGGTCCGGTCCTTTGATCCGGTTGCTCGGGCGAGTTCCCGAATATGATGCTCGGCGCCGGCAATCTGGCGCTTCACAAGCTCGGATTGAGCGGTGGCAACATCCTGAAGGCTGGCGGTCGACGCCACCTTCCGCGCGTGCTCGAAGCTGGTCTTCAAGCTCTCTTCCGAGAATGCGAGCACTTGCTTCGTGAGCTCTGCTGTTGAGGTTGTGCCCGCTGCAGTCGACCTGCGCGCCGCATCAAACAACAAGGCGAACACTTGTTCGGCCTGATCGATCGTCCTCTCCGCGAGCTGACGCAGCTCGGCGGGAACTTCCAACTTCGGTTCAGTCATCGTCGTCCCGCCTGTCAGGTTCATGATGATATGACCCGGATTGAGGCTTGAACAGGGGCGCGGGGCTTTCTTTTTGATCGTTGATTGAGCCTTGGCTTGCGAACTCAGGAGTTTCGCGGCCTGATCCACTTGTGCTTTGTCGAGAAAGCGCATAGCTTGTCCGGGTTCGATTAGCCGCTGTGCCTTTCTGAATGCGCCTGCGGGCTCCTTCCCAAAGACATCCGACCAGTTGAATCTGAAATCGCGTGGCGTCACGCGAATGCGTTTTGGAGAAGGAAAAATGCCGACAGGTACTGTTAAGTGGTTCAATGGTCAGAAGGGCTTTGGCTTTATCCAGCCCAACGACGGTGGAAACGATGTGTTCGTGCACATCTCTGCCGTGGAGCGGGCGGGTCTTTCCGGCCTGGCCGAAGGCCAGAAGGTTTCGTTCGAGCTCAAGACCGACAAGATGCGTGGTAAAGTAAGCGCCGAAAACTTGTCGCTGGCTTAATCGCTACGCCATTTCACGGATGTACTGAAATGGCCGTGTTGCCCGCTCGATCCCGGGATTGAGCGGGCATTGCTTGTTTTCCAATTCGGATGAGCGATGAGCGGCAAGAAACCAGTCGAACCTTCCCCCGAAAGTCTCTTGCGCGCCAAGCGGCAGCGTTTGGCGCAGGAAGAAGGCGCGCGAGCGATGGCGGATCTGGAGAAGCAGGCCATCGAAGTCCGTCAAAACATGCAGCGTCTTCGCGCGTTGCGGGAAGCGAGGGAAGCGGACGAGGTGAAAAAGTCGGATGCTCTTCCACAAGCCGTAAAGAAGAAGCGCAAGAGACGGATTGTACGATACGGCTGAATACAGCGATTGTCTGCCCGGCAAGCTGCAGCCGACGATCTGTCACGAACTGAGGAGACGGCCTCATGCCCAAAACTGTGCGGATCGTGCCGGAGGTCAAGTCGCGTGACGGGCAAGCGATCACCTTTGTTCTGGCCATAGGTACAGTTCGGCAAATGTGTCGTCTTGAGACGACATTCCGGACGCAGAACCAGGCGCTCAGTTATCTTCACAAGCATCGGAGGGAATTTGAGCGCGCCGCTCGTGAAAGATTCGCGCGTGGCGAGATTCATGACGGCATCATTCATCTTACGATGCTCTAGGCCAAAGGGGCTCGATGTGTTCGCGCAGGCAACCTGCGCTGCGAGCGCGTGCACCACGGAAGCCGGCAGGCTGCCCGTCCCAGATCATAAGGCGAGCACATCACAACCATTACCTCGGACGTCATTGCCTGAATGACCTGCTGCGTTCATGCTGTCGTGCCGTAGCCGGCAGAGCAGACGGGAGGACGCATGACGCCGCTGGAAAAAATCAACTCCTTGAAGATGCCCTTCGCGGAACTCAAGGGCGTCAGCTTCACCGAGGCGAGCCAGGACAAGGTCGTAGCGCGGATGCTGGTGCGGCCCGAGCTTTGCACGCTCGGCCACATCCTTCATGGCGGCGCCGTCATGGCGCTCGCCGATTCCGTCGGCGCGGCTGCGACCGTGATCAACCTGCCGGAAGAGGCGAAGGGCACCACGACGATCGAAAGCAAGACGAATTTCATCGGACCGGCCAAGGAGGGCACCGCAGTGATCGCCACGGCAACGCCCGTGCATCGCGGCCGCCGTACCCAGGTCTGGCAGACGCGGCTGGAGACTGAGGAGGGCAAGTTGGTCGCCGTCGTCACCCAAACCCAGATGGTCCTCTTGTGACCACGGCGGCCCGAATTTATTAACGATTTGTTGCTGTTGATCGCCGAAATTGGGCCGGGCGCGGCCTTGAATTACATGGTGCAATGCACAATATTCCCGCTCAACTAGGGATTCGACGCCTCCTCGAGGGCTTTTCCAAGAGGAGTTTGAAGTGCCATACGAAGATACCTACCGCCCTCGGCCGGGCTTCGGCTATGTGCGGACTCTGAGCCAACGGGAAGAATTGCCGCTGTTGCGCGATCACCTGTTAAGGCTCGATGCGGAAAGCCGGCACGATCGCTTCAACGGCTTTTTGGACGACAACTTCATTGAGCGTTACGCCGCCAAATGCGCCGATGATGGCACCATCATCGTCGCTTATATGGAAAGCGGCGTCGTGCGCGGTGCGGCCGAATTGCATCCGCCGGAGCAGTCGGAGGACGGGCTGCCTGAAGTCGCCTTCAGCGTGGAAAGGTGCGTGCGCCGGCAGGGCGTCGGCAGCATCCTGTTCAAGCGGCTGATCTCGGAAGCGCAGTGGAAAGGCTATCGCCGCTTGCGCATCACGACCGGCGCGCAGAACCATGCGATGCGGGCGCTGGCCGCGAAATTCGGCGCACGTCTCGTGTTCCGGCGTGGCGAGTCCACCGGCACGATCGACGTGCCGCTGCAGCCCCAGGCTGAGCTTGCCAAGCTCGCCATCGATACGCCGCTGGTGGCTGCGCGCGCGATGATGAATCTCAACCGCGCCTGCTGGAAGCTGTTTTCCAGAATGTACAGTTCAGGGCGCGCAGCTTGAGCCGCGCTCCCCTCAGCTTTCTCTCTTCATCGAAGGAAATTATCGAAGGAAATTCGGGGCCCGCATCGGCGCGCGCGGGCCGGAGATATTAGCTAAGTGCCGGTCCGCTTGGTCGTCGCCAATCGCCTGACGACCCGCCGCTCGACGACGACGGCGCGCTGCGCGCCTTGCTCGCCCGCGATCACCCGTGTGACACCGCCGGTCCGCGCGGCAACGCGGTTCTGCTTCTTCACTTCGGCCTGTACGACATCGAGCGGCATCCCCATCAGGGCCGCCGCGATCTCCGCCTGCGCCTCGAGATCCTCGGTGATTCCGGCTGCGGCGAAGATCGCTTCATCGAGGGTGGGCGGATCGCGCCTGACACGTCGCGGTCCATACTTGGTATTCCAGTCTTCGCTCATTGGGGCCTCTCGTTGATCCGGGATACCTAGAAGCCATAATGTTGCATTGCAATATGAAAGTGAGATGGCAATCCAGCCATGCGCTGGCGGAATCGCACACAATTGCCTGTGAATAATCGCCGCAAGGTAATCGTCATGGTGCCTCTTCCATTGCTGTGGTCGACGCGGGACTTGGCTGCGGCCATCGCTTTAGCGCGGCACGTCCTGCATCGGTGAGCACGTAAACGCCGCGCTCGGCGCGATCGAACCAGCCATAGACATTGTTGAGCAGGATTTTAGGCGCATCCGGAATTTCGGGCTTGAGGTCGCGCACACGCCGGGGCCCGTCGGCAAGGGCCGACGCGCAAGCGAGGGCTTGCTGCCGGTAGGCCGTCATGATTGGCGCGCGTGTCGACCCGCCCAGCACCGGGTCACCCAGGCGTCGTTGGTGCTCGGTGACCAGCCGCGACCGCTTCTTGGGATCTCGCCTTGGACTCGTGGTCGGCGGCTTGACCAGAACCTCGACATCGCCGCGCGCGGTGACGCCTAGCATGCCAAAACCGAGGCGGCGACAGAGATTGCGGTAGCGCGCATCGTTCTCGCGTCCCTTGCCGCGCGCCGACATTTTGGCGGCAAGCCAGATCTCGTCGCAGGCGCCGGCGCGATCGACCGCCTGCAGCACGAGTTCCAGATTAAAGCTCAGCTTCAACTCGCCGATCACCACGACCGGTGGATCCTCGCCCTTGAGCGCCACCAGGTCGCAGCCGCCGATTTCGCCTTTGACCGAAAAGCCGAGCTTTTCGAGAAAGCGTTTGACGGGAAGATAAAGCGCGGTCTCCAAGTTGGCTCCGGCGAGGGCTGCGACTCAGCAGGCGAGAGTCTAACAGGCTGCGAGAGACACGAGGGATGGGATTTCTCACACGCGGCCACGTACCGGTATCAGCGCGCCGGTCACCGCGCTCGCCGCATCGCTCACCAGAAACAGGATCACCTCGGCAAGTTCACCCGGCTGCACCCAGGTTGAAAAATCCGCGTTCGGCATGCTGGCGCGATTGGCTTCGGTGTCGATGATCGAGGGCAGCACGGCATTCACCGTGAGCTTGCCCTTCCACTCGGTGGCCAAAGCATCGGTCAGACGATGCACGCCGGCTTTAGAGGCGGCGTAGGGCCCCATGCCGGCGTCGGCTTTCAGCGCGCCGAGTGCGCCAACATTGACGATGCGGCCGGCGTTGGACTTGGAGATATGGCCGAGTGCCGCGCGCGAGGCGTTCAACGCGGTCAGCACGTTGATCGCATACATCCGCTGCCAGGTCTTGCTGTCGCCATCGGCGACCGGCTCGAAGGCAAAGCCTCCGGCGATATTGATCAGCGCGTCGATCCTGCCGAAATGGGCCGCCGCTGCATCGATAGCGCTCTTGGCCTGCGCCGCATCCGTGAGGTCGACGCCGCCGAGCTCGATCCTGTTCGGCGTGGGTTGCATGTGCGAGGCAGCGTGATCGATGCCTGCGATCCGTGCGCCGCGCGCGAGCGCGACCTCGCTCACGACCCGGCCAAGCGCGCCCAGCGCGCCCGTGATGACGAGTACTTGTCCGTTCATCCGTTCCCCTCCTGGTCGCAATGAGTGGAGACGCACACTATCGCCACCTGAAAATGCCTGGCAATGCCGCGAGCGTTCTTCAGACCCAACCGGCTATTCGCGCGACGTTTCCTAAAATTATCCGGAGCTTTGTAAGCGGATAACCAGAACCGCCCTTCTATCCTGCAATCCACGTCAATCGGGGCTGGAGTTCACCATGCCACATCTACATGACCACGGCCTGCCACTTGTCCAGCTCAAGGAGCAGCGCCGCGATCTCGTTGTCTCCTTGCAAAATCGCAGTGGCCCGATCAGTGGCTGGGAGTTGATGCAGATTGCCGCGGTTCAACAGGCCATCATGGCGTTCGAGGAAGTGATCGCCGACCTCGATGCGGAAGCCGGAATGGACGCCGCGGCGTAACGTCCGCGCTTCGTGTTTGGGCCGCCACTTCACGACAGATAGCGCGCTTTGAGCGCCGCGCGCTCGCGGTTGCCAACACCGAGGCCTTGCTCGAAATAGTTTTCGAGATGGCCGTAGTCGGCACGGATCGCATCAAAACCGGCGGCAAGAAACGACGCATCGACCGATCCGATGGCCTGTTTGACATCGTCGGGCAGATCGGTCGCAGAAGCTGGATCGCGACGGTAGAATCGATTGGTGAGGAGGTAATCCTCGGCGATCACTTCATCCGGCACGCCGAGCGCATGCAGCACCAGCGCGCAGGCAAAGCCGGTGCGGTCCTTGCCGGCAGTGCAATGGATCACCAGCGGCGCATGATCGCCCAGAAGGTGTACAAACAATGCGCGGAAGCTGTGGGTGTTGAGGCGCACATAATTGCGGTAGGACTCGCGCATGATGTCCAGTGCGTCCGAAGCGGAGAGGGACCCCGCGGCGAGCTTTGCGCGCAACGCCGCATCACGGTGGGCTCGATCGGCAACGAATGGACGGTGATTTCTTCCAGTCCGCAGGCCGCGCCCGCGCGCTCCTCCAGTCCGCGAAAATCGAACGCGCTTTTCACGCCGAGCGCGCGTACGATCTCGATATCGGCGGCCGTGAGATGGCCGAGATGATTGGAGCGGAAAATCTGGCGCCAGCGGACGATGCGACCGTCACGCGTCGCATAGCCGCCGAGATCGCGAAAATTGCTGGCGCCTTGCAGATTAAAATGGCGGGCCGGGATGTCTGGCATCAGCAAGAGCCGTCGGTTGCGGCGGAAGGTCGTGCCAGCGGATCGTGCCGGAAGCGGCGGCGCGCGTCTATAGCGGCTTGGGAGCTGTTCTACATGTGAGCTGTTCTAAATGAAAAAGGCCGAAACATCCGTGTTTCGGCCTCTTTCAGTTGTCGCTGCGCAGATTGTGCTGCCAGCGCCCGCTGGGGCGTGTGCCTGACATCACTGCTCCCGCGACCGTTGGGCTTCCCGGATCGCCTCTTCGTGATACCAGCTTCCGCTGCAGAGGACTTCGTTCACGCGGGGCGTATTCTGGTCGATCGGGGATTTGGTCTCGCCGTGGCGGCGATCGCCGAGAGCCGCGCGGCCCCCGACCGGAAACTCGTAGATCTTGGCAGATCCATAGCTCGGACTGGTCGTCATCAGCATGCTCCTTAGCCGATGCACACGGCCTCAATCGTGCGCCCGACTCGTTCTCTTGTGGTTACCGATTCCGATATCGGCCGGTGCTCCCGTCGATGCAATGTGACTAAAGAAAAATCATTTCCTGCCTAATTTGTGGGCGGTTGCAGGCTTGCCCTCGCGGAGGCACAGCGCGATCGGCCATCGCTTGGGGGCTTAAGAAGGTTGCTGGAACGGGACGCTACCTTTGCCGAATCTTGCTCTCGGTTGCCGCGGCTTTAATCGTGTTCCGCCCTCGCGGGCGTAGCTGCCCCGGATTCGGGCGCGAATCCGTCATGATTGCTGCCATTTCTGTTCCAGCGCCGAAGGCGGTGGCGCGCTCCTATGCCGCACCCTTCGGGTGCCACAGGGAGACCGGGCGGGGAGGCGGGAATAGGGAGGGCCGTGGCCTTCGACGGCCCAATTGGCACGCGAAATGCTTATGGGTTACCCGGCCGATCTTGGCCGGGTATTGCGGGTCGCGACCAATCCCTTCGGTTTCCCCGCCTTCGAGATTATCAATATAGAGAGGCTCAATGACGAAGTACAAGCTCGAGTATATATGGCTCGACGGATACACGCCGACGCCGAATTTGCGCGGCAAAACTCAGATCAAGGAATTCGCCTCGTTCCCGACGCTGGAACAGCTCCCGCTGTGGGGCTTCGATGGCTCCTCGACGATGCAGGCCGAAGGCCACAGCTCCGATTGCGTGCTGAAGCCGGTCGCCGTCTATCCGGATGCTGCGCGCACCAATGGCGCGCTGGTGATGTGCGAGGTCATGATGCCCGACGGCAAGACCCCGCACCCCTCGAACAAGCGTGCGACCATTCTCGACGATCCCGGCGCGTGGTTCGGCTTCGAGCAGGAATATTTCTTCTACAAGGATGGCCGCCCGCTCGGCTTCCCGGCTGACGGTTATCCGGCGCCGCAGGGTCCGTACTACACCGGTGTCGGCTACAAGAATGTCGGCGACATCGCCCGCAAGATGGTCGAAGAGCACCTCGATCTCTGCCTCGCCGCCGGCATCAACCATGAAGGCATCAACGCGGAAGTCGCCAAGGGCCAGTGGGAATTCCAGATCTTCGGGAAGGGCTCCCGCACCGCCGCCGACCAGATGTGGATCGCGCGCTACCTCTTGCTGCGTCTGACCGAGAAGTACGGCGTCGACATCGAATTCCACTGCAAGCCGCTCGGCGATACCGACTGGAACGGCTCCGGCATGCACTCCAACTTCTCCACCAAATATATGCGCGAAGTCGGTGGCAAGGAGTATTTCGAGAAGCTGATGGAGGCCTTCAAGGCGGCCCGTGCCGAGCACATCGCGGTGTACGGCCCGGACAACCACATGCGCCTGACCGGCAAACACGAGACTGCTTCGATTGACACCTTTAGCTGGGGCGTGGCCGACCGCGGTGCCTCGATCCGCGTGCCGCACTCTTTCGTGAACAACGGCTACAAGGGCTATCTGGAAGACCGCCGTCCGAACTCACAGGGCGACCCCTACCAGATCGCCTCGCAGATCCTGAAGACCATCGCGACGGTGCCGACCGGCGCGAAAGCTGCGGCTTAACAGCCTAAAACGGGTAAAGACCGGGTGGGGGCGCCCGGTCCACCCCTCTGGTCCGTCGGAGCGCAAACCGCTCCGGCGGACCATCGCTTTCCCGACATCCCTGCTGTGCCATTTGGTCAATGTGGACGTGTGGGCAACGTCATTTCCCTCGGCCGATGAACCGCGCTAGATAGCGCAGAGCAAGGCGAGAACCGGGGGCATCCGTTGTTCGGGGGCTTCTACACGGTCCAATTCCAGCTTGATGAAGCGATCGGCCGCAGCGTGATGTATGCACGCGGTGGCAAGATGCTTGGTGGCAATTCCGCTTTCGCCCATGTCGGCGCCTACGTTTTGAGACTGATGCACAGGCTTTGAGCCGCAGGGGAGTGCGATCGTTAATGGCCGTTTCCGCTCGGTTGCTCTCGACGCTCGGATTGAAGGGCGCCGTTGTCAGTCTGACCGCTCAGTTCGAGGCGGCCACGGGAATCCGCATTGATGCCGATTTCGCGCCGACGCTCGTTTTGTTGCCGCGGCTTCGTGCCGGCGAGGCCGCCGATGTCGTGATTCTGACGCGCGAAGGACTCGATGAACTCGTACGCGAGGGGCTGGTCGTCGCGGAGAGCCAGGCTGATCTCGCGCGCTCCTTTGTCGGCATTGCCGTCAAGGCCGGTGCGCCGCATCCCGACATCGCGACGCCCTCGGCGCTTCGTGCCACCCTCCTCGTCGCGCGCTCGGTGGCCTATTCGCGCCTGGGGGCGAGCGGCGTCTTCTTCGCGCAATTGCTCGAACACCTTGAGATCGCATCCGAGATCAATGCCAAGGCCACGATCATCTCGTCAGGGTTTACGGCGGAGCGGCTGGTGTCGGGCGAAGCGGATCTTGCGGTCCAGCAGATCAGCGAACTGAAGCAGGTGCCGGGCGTGGAGATCATCGGCCCGGTCCCGCGTGAGCTGCAGAGGCCTGCGGTGTTCTCCGCCGCACGCATGGCGAGCGCCCAATGCCCGACCGACGCCGATCGGCTATTGCGTTTTCTCGCCTCGCCGGAGGTCGCGTCCGTGTTGCGCGACACCGGCCTCGAGCCTTGAATTTGCCCGCAGCGCGAAGCAACGTCCGATGATGATTACCAAATGGTTTTACCGGATTTGCTTTGCCGTGATGGCCTGCGCGTGGGCGCCGTCGCTCGCGCACGCGCAATCCGCCGATCTTGTCCTGTGCGACCGGATCGCGGCCGATCCCTCCGATCCCGACAAGCCGGCTGACATCAAGGGCGTCACCGAAATTGCGCCCTCCGATATCGCAACCGCAATCAAGTTCTGCAAGCAGGCGGCGGCGGGCTCGCGGCGCGCGATGTATGAGCTCGGCCGCGCCTATGCGGCGAACAAGCAGACCGCGGAAGCGGTCGCCGCCTGGCGCAAGGCGGCAGACAGGGGCTCGACCTCTGCGATGGTCGAGCTGGGCGTGCTTTATGGCACGGGAAGCGGGCTTGCCAAGGATGACGCGCAGGCGCGCAAGCTGTTCGAGCGGGCTGCCGAGGGTGGCAATCCGCGGGGCATCTCCAATCTTGCCGCCCTTGGCGGAAGCGGTGGCACGACGCCATCCGATCCGGCGCGTGCGCGCGACCTGCTCGCGAAGGCCGCCGAGACCAATGCAGAGGCGCAGTATCAGCTCGGCCTGATGCTGGCCGAGGGCACCGGCGGGCCGAAGGACGATGTCGGAGCCCGTGCGCTGTTTGAAAAGGCGGCGGCGCAAAACCATCCCGGCGCGCTCGAGCGCATGGGCGCCTTTTCGCAAGAGGGGCGCGGCGGGCCGAAGGATGTGGAAGCCGCCAAGGCCTACTACCAGAGGGCGGCCGACCTCGGCGACGAGGATGCGAAGGCGGCCCTGAAGCGGCTGCAATGTCCGATCGCAATCAAGGACAAGCGCGGCAATCTGGTCACCAATCTCTGCTTTTAGCGCAGTCGCGAGCGGCGCCGGGCGTCGATCTTGATCAAGCGCAATATTGCCCGCCGCGATGCGGCATAGAGGAGGGACGCGTGCCGGAAGGCCGCCGGTTCGCCGCGGGCGCAATCGCGACAACACGGGAAGAGGGTTGGAGAGATCGGATGACGCATCGCGGATGGATCTTGGGGGCGGTGCTTGCCTGCGCGCCGGTGCCCTTGGTGGTTGCCGAACTCGGGTCGGTGGCTGCGGCCGGAGAGCAATATGTGCCGCAGCTCGGCGACATCATGAACGCGGCGCAGACCCGGCACATCAAGCTCTATTTTGCCGGCAAGGCACAGAACTGGGATCTCGCCGACTATGAATTGCAGCGGCTGAGGACGAGCCTGGCCGAAGCCGCCATGCTGTATGAAGGCATCCCCGTGAACAATGTCACCATGATGGTTGAACCGCTGAGCGCGATCGAGGACGCGGTCAGGGCCAAGGACAGCAGGCGATTTGCCGCGACGGTCGCAGAGCTCACGGAAGGGTGCAACACCTGTCACCAATCGATGAACCGCAGCTTTATCGTCATCCGCCCGCCGACCGAGCAGCCCTTCGGTGACCAAAGCTTCGCGCCGCCCGGCAAGAAATGAAGCTCGATGGCCTTCGTGCGGCTGCATCTCGCAGCCGGCCGCCAGGCAAGGCGGAACGCGCGAAGGACGATCGCCGTTAATGCGGAAGGTTGAGGAGAGAACACCATGATCCGCAAACTGCGATCCGGTCAGTACCGGCTCTATTCCCGCAAGATCGATCCGAAGACTGGCAAGCGCCGTAATCTCGGCACGTTCAAGACACGCGCCGCAGCGGAAAAGCACGAGCGCGAAGTGCAATATTTCAAGCGGCATGCATAGCAGGCCTGCCGGCCTGCGTGCCTTGAACCGCCGCTGACCTGTCGATACCCTCCCGAAAAAAATTGGGAGGATGCGATGAAGCAAATCAGGCTCGGCGATGTCACCATCGATGCGGTGATCGAGCGCGAAGGCCCGTGGCGCCGGCCGCAGGATTTCTTTCCCGCCTATGATGAGGCGGTGTTCAAGCATCATTTGAGGACCATGGAGCCGGAGGTCTTCGATGCCTCGCTCGGCAAGATCCTGATCACCTACCAGACCTTCGTGGTCCGCACGCCGCGTCACACCATCCTGGTGGACACCTGTACCGGCGAGGACAAGGGCCATCCGCCACCGTTCGATTTTCCCGGCAAGGAGCGTTGGCGCAACGAACTGTTCGCGCTCGGCCTCAGCTTCGAGATGATCGATTATGTGTTCTGCACCCATCTTCACATCGATCACACCGGCTGGAACACCGTCCTGCGCGATGGGCGCTGGGTGCCGACCTTTCCGAACGCGAAATATATCTTCCACAAGCGCGAATATGCTGTTTGGGAAGAGGAGCATGCCAAGGGAAACGATCCGCCCGGCACGGTGTTTCGCGACAATTGCCTGCCGATCGTCGAGGCGGGGCAGGCGCTGCTCGTCGACGACGATTATGTGCTCGACGACACCATCACCCTGACGCCGACGCGTGGCCATTCGCCCTGCCATTGCTGCGTGAATATCGCCTCGCGGGGCAAGCGCGCCGTGGTCACCGGCGACCTGATGCACCATGTGATCCAGTGCCGCGAGCCGGATTGGTCGGCCAAACCGGATTGGGACCCGAAGCAGTCGGCGCTGTCACGCCGGAAGTTCTTCGCATCGGTAGCCGATACCGATACTCTGATCCTGCCGATCCACTTTCCGCGTCCGACGGTCGGTCTGATCAAGGCCGATGGTGAGCGCTTCGACTACCGCTTCAAGCGGGATTGAACGAGCGCTGAAACCGCGGTAACCGCGGCGTAGAGCGAGATGGCGTTTGGTTCAATCGGCATTAGCCGCAGTCTCGGTTCACCTCTCCCCGCTGGGAGAGGTGAACCGCCGAGGCAGCCGACGGAACTAATCTCATCACAGGTTAGGTGAAGGATTGGCCGGAAGGCTCGGTTGACGGAGGACGTTGCAAACTTGCTTGAGCCGTGGAGCGTGAGAGGGGCGGAGGCGAGGGGTGGTTCGAAGGTCACCTCGCGCGTGGCCATTGCCGGGCTTGGGCCCATCGGCACCAGCGTGGCCAAAGCCATCGATGCCGGGATCGACGGGCTGGTCCTGAGCGCGGTGTCGGCGCAGAGCATCGACAAGCATCGCGAATGGCTGGGCAGGCTGAAGGCTGCCCCGGCCGCATTGCCGATCGAGCAGCTCGCCGACGTGGCCGATATCGTCATCGAATGTGCGCCGAGCGGGCTGGTGCGGTCGATCGTTGGGCCGGTGGTCTCGCGCGGCAAGACCGCGATCGTGCTCAGCGCCGGCGCGCTGCTCGAAAACACCGATCTGATCGATCTCGCCCGCAAGAACGGTGGCCAGATCGTGGTGCCCACCGGCGCCTTGATCGGGCTCGATGCCGTGACCGCGGCCGCGGTCGGCACGATCCACTCGGTACGGATGTCGACCCGCAAGCCGCCACGCGGTCTTGCCGGCGCTCCCTATATCGTCGAACAGAAGATCGACCTCGATGGCGTCACCGTGCCGGTGAAGATCTTCGAGGGCACGGCGCGGGAGGCGGCGAAGGGCTTTCCAGCCAATATCAACGTGGCGGTGGCGTTGTCGCTCGCAGGCATCGGTCCCGACCGCACCATGGTCGAAATCTGGGCAGATCCGACGGTGACGCGCAACACCCACCGCATCGAGGTGGATTCGGATTCGGCGCGCTTCTCGATGATGATCGAGAACATCCCCTCGGAGAATCCCAAGACCGGCCGGATCACCGCGCTTTCGGTGATCGCCTGCCTGCGCAAGCTGCACACCCCCTTGCGAGTGGGCACCTGAACGGCAAGCGGCCAGTGACGTCACGTAATCTCTGAACGCGCAAGGGCGGCCACGAGCCGCCCTTTTTGTTTGATGGCGCAGAGGCTTAGGCGCCGCCTTTCTCGCATTTCTTCATAAAGCTGGTCTTGGCGGCGCCGGCGAGCGGCTTGCCGTCCGAACCGACAGCCTTGGCCGCGCAGGCGTCGGCCATGCACTTCTTCATGAATGAGGTTTTTGCGGCGCCCGCCAAGGGCTTGCCGTCCTTGCCGACGGCTTTGCTTTCACAGGAATCCTGCGCAAAGGCCGAGCCGGCCGCGAAGGTGGCGATGATGGCGGCCAGGAATAGCTTTTTCATGAGGGACCTCCCTAGGATCAGCAGAGTGGCTCGATTGGAACGCGAAAATGCAACGCGATCAAGCGCGATGGGATCATCCGTTGCAGAAATTCGTTCACTCAAATGCCGTGCGCGAGCAATGCCTTGAAGTCCGCACGCGCGCGTTGTGCCTCGAGCCGTGCGGCCTCGCATGCCTCGCCCATTCCGAAGAACCCATGGATCAGCCCCAAGCCTTCGTAATAGCGGGTCGGCACACCGGCCGCCTGCAACGCCTTTGCATAGGCCGCGCCCTCATCACGCAACGGATCGAACCAGGCGGTGCAGATCACGGCGGGTGCGACGTCCGCAAGATCATTGGCGCGCAGCGGCGAGACGCGCCAGTCCGCGCCATGGCTCTTGTCGGCAAGATAGTGACCGCAGAACCATTCCATGACTGCGCGCGACAGGAAATAGCCTTCGGCATTCTCGGCGCGCGACGGGAAGCGCGCATTCTCTTTTGCGTCAGCGTAGCTTCCGACGACGTCGGTCACCGGATAGACCAGGAGCTGGCCGGCAAGGGAAAGGCCGTGGTCGCGCGCCGCGATTGCGGTCGTCGCCGCAAGATTGCCGCCCGCACTGTCGCCGGCCACGCCCAAACGCCTCGGATCGCCGCCGAACTGGTCGATGCGGCTTGCGACATCCTGCAACGCGGCGAACGCATCCTCGAACGCGCCGGGGAAAGGGACCTCGGGCGGGCGCCGATAGTCGACAGACACCACGACCGCGCCGGTCTCGATCGCAAGCCAGCGCGCCTGCCGGTCATGGGTTTCGAGATCGCCGGCGACCCAGCCGCCGCCATGAAAGAACACGACCGTCGGAGACGCGGCGGAAGTGGCGCGGTAGGCCCGCGCCGCAAGCGGTCCGGCTGCGCCTTCGACATTGATGTCCTCGACACTTGCGACAGGCGGAGGAGGAACGGACGCGCGGGATGCCGCGAGGGCACGCAGCGCCTCGCGGCAGCTCTGCGGCGTCATGGTTTTGGGATCGCGAAGCGGCAGCAGCGGAATGATCTGGGCGATCACAGGATCAAGCGGAGCGTTCATTTCCATCCCTTTAAGACGTGTTGGGCGCTCATTGGTCAGCGCCGGTTCGACATTATCCAGCGCGTTTCGAGCGGTGCAAGCAGGTGGTTTGCGGCGCAGGTGAAGAGAAAGATCTGTGGGGGCCTCGTGCTCTCCGCATTTTTTTCCGTGACGAGGCATATCATCCGGGGCTAAATATTTCGCATGCGAAGTAATTGACCCCGGGTTCGGCACGTGAGCGCGCGAAAAGAGCATCGTCTGATCTATCTCCTGAGCGTGGCGCAGCGGCGTGTGCAGCGCGCGGCGGTAGCGAACTCGGCTGAGGCTGTGTCGCCGGCGCAAGCGGGATTGTTGTTCGTGCTCGGCAAGCAGGACGGCGCCCTGATGGGAGAAGCGGGGGCGGCGCTGGATCTCGGACCGGCCGGGATCAGCGGCCTGGTGGACCGGATGGCGACCGCCGGTCTGGTCGAACGGCGCGCGGACGAGAAGGACGCGCGCGCATGGCGGGTCTTCCTGACGCCGAAAGGCCGCAAAGCGCTGGTGCGCGCCAGGGAGACTGCACGCGAGATGAACGCGCGTCTTACGCAAGGATTCAGCAGCGACGAGATCGACACCGTTGCACGCTGGCTGACCAGCATTCAGAGCAAATTTCCCAGAGGAGATGACGAATGACCGACCATGTGCAGATCGAGAACAGCAGTGGCATTTTGACGCTGACGCTGGCGCGGCCCGAGAAGAAGAACGCGCTGACGAATGAGATGTACGGCCGTCTTGCCGACGCCATCGAAGCCGCGGAGAGTGACGCCGGCGTGCGCGTGATCATGATCAAGGGCCAAGGCGATTCCTTCACTGCCGGCAACGACCTTTCGGAATTCGCGGCGGTGGCTGCGGGCAAAGCGCAAGGTGAGCGTCAGGTGACGCGCTTCATCCGCTCGCTGGGCCGCTCGACCAAGCCGTTGATCGCGGCGGTGCAGGGACGGGCGGTTGGCGTCGGCACCACCATGCTCCTGCATTGCGATCTGGTCGTGCTTGCGGAGAATGCGCTCCTGTCCACGCCCTTCGTCAGCCTTGCCCTGGTCCCGGAAGCGGCCTCGAGCCTGTTGATGCCGCTGCGCATCGGGCACTCCCGCGCCTTTGAGCTGTTCGCGCTGGGCGAGCCGATCTCGGCCAAAGTGGCGCTTGAATGGGGGCTGGCCAACCGCGTGGTGGCGCAGGAGCAACTCGATGCTGAAGCCATCGCGCTGGCGCAGCGTCTTGCAAAGCAGCCGCTGGGCTCGCTGGTTGCGACCAAGCGGCTGATGCGCAACGGCGAGATGCTGGTGAAGCAGATGGAGGCCGAGGGCGAAATCTTCGCAGCCCGGCTGCAGTCGGCCGAAGCCCGCGAAGCTTTCCAGGCTTTCGCGGAGCGCCGTCCACCGGATTTCGCCAAGGTGGCGTAATTCACCAACGCGCGAGGCGGGAACGGGTTGTTCCCGTGATTTTCTGTTCCGGACAAGAATTTTCCCACTTCGCGCTCTGCAACGATAGCAACCTTGCTATTTCGCAGCCGCACTTGCCGCGGCGCGCCGCGCGTCAAACATCCAATGGGACGTTGACGTTCGGGAGATTGGAAATGGGCCTGCAAGAAACAAAAATCGAATCGCTTCCCTTCGTGACTGCCGAGCTGAACTATCTCGCGCCGACCACCGGCAAACCGCGCACCTATGCTTTCGATCCGCCGCCGGGTGAGCCGAAGTCGACGGCGCTGCCGGAGCCGCATCAAGTTCCGATCTTCGACGGCCGCCTGATCGCAAAAAACTTCTCGCTGGATCGCGAGGGATTCCAACTGGTCCGGCATCCGACCGTGGTCAGGAATTTCTACGACGATGACGAGGTGAAGCGCGTCTATTATCCGCTTGCGGAAGCCTTCCTTCGCGCGACGCTGAAAGCTGATCGTGTCGTCATTTTCGATCACACTGTGCGCAGGCGTGTCGAAGGTGCGCCGGACATCCGAGGTGCCGGCCCACGCCAGCCGGCCACGCGCGTGCATGTCGACCAGACCGTGACCTCGGGTGCGAACCGCGTGCGCGAGCATGTGCCTGACGAGGCGGACGAGCTTTTGAAGGGCCGCGTGCAGGTGATCAACCTGTGGCGGCCGATCCGTGGGCCCGTGCGCGACACACCGCTTGCGATGTGCGATGGGCAGACGGTTGCGGAAGGTGATCTCGTCGCGTCCGACCTGATCTATCCCAATCGTCGCGGCGAAACCTATTCGGTGAAATACAATCCCAACCACCGTTGGTTTTATTTCTCCGAGATGACGCCGGACGAAGCGATCCTACTCAAGTGCTACGACTCCGCAACCGACGGCCGTACGCGTTTCGGGCCCCACACGGCCTTTGTCGATCCAACCACGCCCACCGATACGCCGCCGCGCGAAAGCATCGAACTGCGCACGCTGGTGTTTCATAAGCGGTAAGCTGCGCAGCGATCTGTCGCCCTGGCGAAAGCCAGGGCCGGTACCTCGAAATCCGTTAGTCGATTCGGGGTGGCCGAGGTTGTTCACAGGCAACTGCGGCCTGTGGTTGGTCCCGGATCTGCACTTCGCTTGTCCGGGAGGACGGGGATATTGTCCGGCAGCGTCAGTTTTCGGTCCGATGTTTCGGACAATTCGCTGCATTAATCTTACGCCTTAACCAATAATTCATAATGGGTTTGCGGGCGCTAAGGGCCGGGCTTAGCGTCGCGTTGGAGGGCGGCTCAGCAACCGTCGAGTTGGTACGTACCATGACGCATCGAATTTATGGGACGCTTGTCGCGTCCGTCAGCGCAGCGGTGCTGATGCTCGCCGCGGACGAGGCGCTTGCGAGATCGGGATCAGCGCCGCGTGCCGGATTTGCCTCGCCGCACGCGATTTCCCGTCCCGCCGTCGCGCGAGCGTTCCGGCATCACCGGAGATTCGACGGTGGGTTCTTCTGGCCAGGAGACGTCTATTACGGACCATCCTATGGCGAGCCTTTGGCCGACATTCCGCCGCCATCGGTGTCAAGCGACGTCCACTACACCTACACATACGATGTGCCCTGGGACTGGGCCCATCGATATCCGCCGCTGGTTGCGCCTTCGGAGCGGCCCTACGTGCCAAGCTGCCCCGCGGAGGCCGTGAAGGTCCCCGGGCGTAACGGTGAGGAGCAAACGGTCAACGTCATCCGCTGCTACTGAGCGGAGGCACTGCGGACAACACGTCAATTGCAGTCAGAGTGGCCATGGGCCCGTCTGATCGCCGTGTCCCGCCTTTGGGCGTGTGCCCATCCTTGATTGTCGCACGGCTTCGGCGCAGTCGATCGCGATCGATCTGCTGTTGGGCAAGAGCGGCTAGTTTCGCTGAAACGTTACCCCGATCTCCATATCCCTCCGCCACACAAGACGGCAGCGGTGGGTCGCGCCTTCCAGCGGGAGCACCAGCGTAAAGTGATCCGGAATGCCGCGCGGACTGATCACGTCGATGGCAGCGCCATGCTCGGACAGACTTCGCACCAGACACGAGACCGAGCGCTCGTGAAATTCGATCCGCCCCGGTTCGAGCGCGTAGTCGCGTATCAGGATCAGTTGCGCCTCCACTTCGGCAAGGTCGTTGAGTTGAGACTCCAAGTCCGAAACGATCTCATGGAGCAAACCCGCCGCGAGCGGATCGGTGGCTTCCCGCTCCATCGCCCGATAGCGTGCCACCTCAGTCCTTCGTTCCTTCCACCTTTCGCTGTCAGTCATGGTGAAGTCCCCCCATGGTCTGACCCCCAGGCCGGGTCCATTGGTTCTTTGAACTGTGGATTTATTGCGGCACGATACACTGGCACGGTATCTCGGTCCTGCCACGCTGGCCGCCCTGCGCTAGTTCGGCTGCCAGACTCGATTTAATTGGATTTGTTAGTTGGATTTGGCTCGGCCGGAGTTGGCTCAAGCCGCCGTTCGCTTTGCTATGGCCTGGCGGAAGTCTGCTGCGAGACCTTCATAGTAGTCGGCGAGCACCTCAAAGAACGCGCGCTGAGGACCCTCTGGCGCCTGTGTGGCCCAGTCCCGGCACTGCGCCGCTTTGCTCTCATACTTTTCGGCCTTCTCTTGAAGTTCGATCATCATGTTCCCCATGCACGCGACGGCGCCCGAGAGGAACGTGCAGCCGCGGTCGCTCGAAAAGATGGCGCGGGCGTGGAAAAAGCTTGCGCAGGTGTGGCCCAAATAAGAACTGCGCCCGTGTGTTGCTCGAGTGTGAAGCTCGATTGCACGCTAGCGACGGCGAGGAGCGCGAGCTCGCGCAGCGATGAAGCGCCGCCGAATGCGAGGTGTTGCTGGCTACCAAAATTCAGCGCCGCGCGCTTCGGCTGAGGCCGGTTTCGAACTCAAGCGCGCGCCGTCGCGCGCTGCCGCTTTCGCTAATCGCTTTGGTTGTATCTTGTTCGTTGCTCACTCCAGGTTTAGCATGTGTTGCAACCACATGGAGACTCGAAGAAGCAAAATAGAAGCTCGGGCACCAAGGAGGTCGGTGATGAACGGAAAAAAATATGCGGCCGAAGCGATCGGCACCTTCTGGTTGACGTTTGGCGGCTGCGGCAGCGCGGTGATCGCGGCCGGATTTCCTCACGTGGGCATTGGACTATTGGGCGTCGCATTGGCCTTTGGTCTTACCGTGCTTACCATGGCCTATGCCATCGGACATATCTCCGGCGCCCATCTCAATCCGGCCGTTACGGTGGGCTTGGCATGCGGTGGCCGATTCCCCACCAGTCTCGTCATTCCCTATGTGGTGGCGCAAGTGATCGGTGCGATCGTCGCCGCGGCGGTGCTGTATGCCATCGCCAGCGGAGCGCCTGATTTCAGCCTCGCGAACGGTTTTGCGGCGAACGGATATGGCGATCACTCGCCCGGCAAGTATGGCCTGGGGGCCGGCCTGTTGAGCGAAGTCGTGCTGACGATGATGTTCCTGTTCGTGATTATGGGCTCAACCCACGGCAAGGCGCCGGCGGGATTTGCGCCGATCGCCATCGGCTTTGCGCTGACGCTGATCCATTTGATCAGCATCCCCGTGACCAATACGTCGGTGAACCCGGCACGCAGCACCGGGCCCGCGCTTTTTGTCGGTGGCTGGGCGCTGGCGCAGCTTTGGCTGTTCTGGGTCGCGCCGCTGATCGGGGGCGCCGCGGGCGGCTTGATCTATCGTTGGCTGAGTGCGGAGCCGACGGGTGAGGTCACCGGACAGGTGGCGGGGGGCGGCCAGCAAGCGGCTGAGTAGGGGGCGCAGTTTCGAGGCCGTTCGCGCGAGTGGGCGCGGTGCGATTCAATCGAAGTGCCGTCGCGCCGCGGACGCTTGTTTAAGAATGATCTTCACGCAGACGGTTCCCGGTTGTCTCGCGCGAAAGCACCTGTTGAACAGCATCCGCCGCAGACGCGCTGAAAGATAACGACGATCGAACAGGGCCTGTGGTGGTTTGAGGCTGGCCCGCGAGCGCCCTGATTTTTGCCCTATTCCCTTACCTCCGGACGATTTGCCGCCTGCCATATCCCTGGGGCAAAACCGAGACCGGCCCTTCAGATCGACTTGATGAACGCAGTGATTGGGCGCAGTGTGATCACCGTTCTGGAAGCCCTTTTTGAACGAGTCAGCGGTTCGGCCAACCAATGAATATGATGAGCGCCACCTCGATGGGCCGAATGGCCGTACCATTGGCCGCCTTTGTTGCGGCAGCGGGTGTGGCGTTGGTCGTCGCCAACCGGCCGATCGCCGACCGGCCTCCGGCTGAGACCAAGACCGCAGCCGCCGCATCCGCTGTCGGAGAGCCGACACCCAGTACGCGTGATCCGGCGCCGCCGGCGCTTGCTGCGGTGCAGCAGCAAGCGAAGGACCTCGCCGGCGCACTTAACGAGGCGTCCCCGCCGCCGGCGAGCGCCGCAGATAGCGCGCCGGAGTTCGACATTGTCCGTGTTGAGCGGACGGGCGAGGCGGTCGTCGCGGGCCGGGCGGCGCCGGGCGCGACCGTGGAGCTGCTCCGCAATGGCGAGCCATTTGATCGCGCGGTCGCCGGTCAGTCCGGACAGTTTGCGATGGTTCCGCCTCCGCTCCCGCCGGGGACCTACAGCCTGACACTGCGTGCCCGCGGGGCGGACGGCAAGGAGGTCGCCTCCAAGCAGAGCGTGGCGGTGGCACTTGAGCCCAGTTCGAGCGACCAGCCGATGGTTGCGCTGATGGCGCCGGACAAGCCCACCGTGGTGTTGTCACAATCGCTCGCGCAAGCGGCGGACAAGGTGGCCGTGGAAGCGGTCGATATCGAACCGAACGGCAAACTCCATGTCAGCGGCCGCGCGCGGCCCGGCGCTGCCGTGAAGCTTTATCTCAACGACAGCTTCGCTGCGTCGGCGACGGCTGGCGCCGATGGGCATCTCGCCGCCACGATCAATGAAGGCCTAGCGCCGGGCAACTATCGTGTCAGGCTTGATGAGATCGAGGCGAGTTCTGGAAAGGTTACCGCGCGCGCCGAGGTACCGCTCAGCGTTCCAGATGCGGTGCAGACCGCCTCCGTGCCGGCGCAGCCCACGGCGTCCAGCCGGCCGCGGAGTGGTGCGACAACACGGCAGCCGCATCTCGCTGCCGCCGTGGCGACCGTCGCGCCGGATACGGCCGCGCGCTCGGCAGTGGTCGCGCCGAAGACCGCGACTGTCACTGTTTCCCGCGGCGACACTCTGTGGCGCATCAGCAACCGTGCCTTGGGCGCCGGCACGCGCTATGCGGTCATTTACAAGGCAAACCAGAAGCAGATCCGCAATCCCAACCTGATTTATCCCGGCCAGACCTTCGTTGTGCCGGCGGCTGAAGCGCGGCGGTAGCCGCGCCTCGCGCTGCGCGTGCCGTTCGTCATCTCAATGCGTCTCGGCTTCCGTACCGTTGCGCGTTACGGATTTCCGCGGTGGCGGCTGCCGCGCGGCCCCTTCTTCTTGGCACGGCAACTGGGTCCACGATCCGTCGGCGGCCATCTGATAGGCGTGACAGGGCGACGCCGAAGATGCGTTGTCCTCGGCGGGCTTGGCCGCATCGGAATTGTTTCTTGCCAGAGCGGGCGTTGCCAGCACTGTTAGCGCGGCAACCGAGCCCGCGAAGATCATCGTTGCGATCCGCATCATTAGGCTCTCCATCTCAACGCTGACTTTTTCGCAAAAAGATTTTGGCATTTTTGGGCCACGATCGCCCCAGGGGCGACGGCTTGCTTAACAACTGGAAAACGCGCGGCTTGGCTTCATTTGGAGAGGTTGGCAGCCTAGAATGCGCCCATGAGCCACCGCATCCTCGTCTTCTATGGTTCCTATCGCTCCGACCGGATGGGCATCCGCCTCGCGCAGTTCGTCGTCGAGGGTTTTCGCGCGCGCGGCGACAATGTGGCGCTGATCGATGCCAAGGCTGTCGGCCTGCCGATGCTCGATCGCATGTACAAGGAGTATCCGAAGGGGCAGGCGCCGGAGGTGATGGAAAAGCTCGCCGGCGAGATCCGCGACGCCGACGGCTTCGTCTTCGTCACCGGTGAGTATAATTGGGGTGTTCAGCCGGGCTTGAAGAATCTCACCGATCATTTCCTGGAGGAATGGTTCTGGCGGCCGGCCGCGATTGCGAGCTACTCGGCGGGCCGTTTCTCCGGCGCTCGCGCGGCGACCACCTGGCACGGCACGCTGTCCGAAATGGGCATGGTGGTTGTGTCGAGCACGATCGCGGCGGGCCCGATCGCGCAGACGCTTTCAGCGGACGGCAAGCCGATCGGCGAGGGCGGCAAGGCGCTGGAGAACGCGTTTCCGCGCTTTGCCGACGACCTTAGCTGGTGGGTTGAAGCGGCGAAGGCGCAGCGCGCGCGGAAGGCTCCGCCTTATTGAGGGATGTCAGCGTGCCGATCGCGTCATTGGCTCTCGTCCCGGCGAGCGTGGTGGATGTCGATGCCTTCATCCGCTCTTCACGTTCGATGCCGCGCTTTCGGCATTTCTTAATGAACTCGATGAAGACCTTCAGCGGCACCGGCATTTGGCGGCGGCTCGGATAATAGAGGAAGACTCCTGGCATTGTGCCGCCGCACCAGTCATCGAGCAGCGCCACGAACCGGCCCTGCGCGACGTGCGGTGCGGCCAACGGCTCCGGAAGATAGGCGATGCCGACGCCATCGAGGGCGGCGGCGACGAGCAACTCGATGTCGTTGACCGTCAGCGAGCCCTCGATGGAAACCTCCTTCTTCTGACGGCCCTTGCAGAAAATCCAGGGCTGGATGGCGCCTTCCCATGGCGCCCGGTATCTCAAGCAATTGTGGTTGAGAAGATCGCGTGGAACGGCCGGCTTCGGATGGTGTGCGAGATAGCTTGGCGCGGCGACCACCATCATCCTGAAATCGTCACCCAGGCGTAACGCCGTCATGTCGCGTTCAACGCGTTGACCGACACGGATACCGGCATCGAAGCGGCCGCCGACAATGTCGCCATGCGTATCGTCGACGGCAATGTCGAGGCGGATTGCGGGATATTCGGCAAGAAAGGGTCGGAGCAGCGGCGCAAGCCTGCGCATGGATGAAGGCCGCGATACCGCGAGACGCAACGTGCCGATCGGCTTGTCGCGAAACAGATTGACACTCTCCAGCGCATGATCGAGGCCGGCGATGACCGGCTGTATCTCGCCAAGCAGCCGCTCGCCGGCTTCGGTGAGCGCGACGCTGCGCGTGGTGCGATTGAACAGGCGCACCCCGAGGCGCTCTTCGAGCGAACGGATGGTCTGACTCATGGTCGGCAGCGCGATGCCCACCTGATGAGCTGCCTTGGTGAAACTGAGGTGCTCGGCGACAGCCGTAAAGGCCATCAGCTCGGCAAGCTGGATACCGGACATTCTTTGCCCAATCCGAATAAGCTATTCCGTTTCTTTCATATTATCAAAAGGCCTCTGCAGGCTCAAGTCAGTGGTGGACGGCGGGTATCCCGCGCATCCGATTGTTTACTGACAGGGGAAATCACCATGAAGTCGATCCACAAGATGTTGACTGCTACCGCTGCGCTCTCGGCGCTGGCGCTGGTTGCTTTTGCGGCGCCGGCTGCGCAGGCGGGCGAATATTGCAGCGTCAATACCTCGGGCATGCGCGGCTGCGGCTATGATACGCTGGAGCAATGCCAGGCGACGATGTCCGGCGGTCTCGGCACCTGCATGCGCGATCCGTTCTACAAGGACGCCAGCACCTCGCTCAAGGGCGCCCGTTCAGCGCTCGCCTATCAGCCCAACCATGTGCGCCGGCATCGCGCCGTCAAGCAGTCGATCGAACAGTGATCGAATAATCGCATGAGGTGCATCGCCTCTGCGCGCTCTGATAAAGCAAGACCCATCGCGCGATTTTCGCGATGGGTTTTGCGATGCTGTAAGCGGAGATGCATCTGTCGCGCCGTCGACAGCGCTTGAGGCAGCGCCAGACTCACTCCAACGGCTGGACCGGTGGAGGCGCGGCAGAGGCCTGCGGCACCGGCCTCGCTGCCGGGGCGGTCGAAACGGGCGGCGCGCTGGACTGAATGCTCGGCGCGGGCTCGTTGCTACTCATGGAAGCCTGCGCGTCCGGGCGGGGCGGTCGACGCGCCTGGCGCGGTCTGCCGGATCGCCGCGCGCCCCAGGAATGCGCAATCGCGGGTCCTGCGGTGTAGCCGACGACAGCACCGGCGACCGCGCCGATTGGCCCGAGCACGACGGCTCCCGATACCGCTCCAAGCGCAGCGTCGGTCGCGCGCTCCTCCGCTACGGCGGCGGACGAGGCCAACGACAATGCAAATACCGCAGTCACGATCGCTCGCTTCATTCGAAATCTCCCCACTTGGGGGCAGCAATATCAGGAAATGCGGCGAGAAAAGTACGTTCCGGGGCGCGCAGGCTATCGCGAGCAAGAAAACGCGATGACGTGGCCAGAAGGCAACGTGGAACACGGTCACCGCCGAGCCGGTTGATACGGCGCCGCAATGAGCGGCGGAACTTCCGTTCCCGAGAGCGGCCAGCCGAGGGGAGAGCCCGATATGATACCCGAGACGCAGATTCACATGATCGCGCGGCAGATGCTCGAAAAGCACGGCTTTGAAGCAATCGCCCATGCGGCCCGAAATGCGCAGGCTTGCGAGAGCAAGGGCGACAGCGAGGAAGCCAGGGAGTGGCGCCACATCGAGGCTGCGATGAAGATCATGCGCGGCCCGAATCAAAGCTGACGAGACGCAACGCATTGGCGACCAGCAACGGCGTCGCAGCGAAGGCTGTTGCGCCGTTCTTTATTCCGGACTGGGCCTCAGATCGCGCTTGCCATCAAGCCGCGCCAGAATGGCAAGCGTCGCCTGATCCGCACCGTCGGGATAATATTTCGCGATCGCCTGGCTGAAGAGCGGATCCTCCGAGACCGCGCCGAACAGCGTCATCGACGAACGAAACTTCATGTCATCAGGCGATCCCAAAATGCTGTGGATCGATTTGCCGTTCACGTCCATGACGAGGCGCGTGCATTCGAGCAGGCGTGGGCCAAGGACATCGTGCTCGAGATAGGCGGTCGCCTCCTCGCGCGAAGTGATCGCGAAGCGTTGCGACATCGCGCTGAAGCCAAGGCCCGCGATCTGCGGAAAGATGAACCACATCCAATGGCTGCGCTTTCTGCCCGCCTTCAACTCAGCGATGACATTCGCGTAGACGTTGCGCTGAGCATCCATGAAACGCTGGAGGTCGTAGGGATCGGACATCGCAGGCGGCCTTTGAGGAGGTGATTAACCAAAGGTGATATGATAGAAAGTAGGTTGCGAGCCTAGGGATGGGCGCTGTCTTGTCTCGAATCTGCCGCACTTTGGGGCCTCATATTGTCTTTGGCTGGTAGAGAATCCCTTGCGGGGCGCTCGCTCCGCAGGCGTGGACTTTGGGGTGCGGACTTAGGGAGTTGGGACTTGGGGAGTTGATGGCTTTCGACGCAACGAAGGCTGACAGGCTGCCGTCGCGCCGCTCCATGGGGCGGTCCGAGAGGCTGGTGCTTGTCCTCGCTGCTCTCGCAATATCAGCGGGAGCGGCTGCCTGGATTGCTGATTCCAGCCAGACCAGCTCTTTCGCATCCGCAGCATTGCCCCCCGGGTCGGATCACCTTTTGTTCGAGGATCGTTTCGCAGCGATCTCTGGGCGCGAACGGACAGTGGACGTGCCTGCTCTGCAGTCCCTTGATCGTCGGGCGTTGACCGCGATCCAGACCAAGCTTTGGGACGCCAAGGCCCTGCTGGCCCAGCAGCTCATGTATGGCGATTGGCGCTTTGCCTCGATCGAGGACGTCAGATCATCCATCGATACCAAGCCGGCCGAGGACGCCAAAACCGCCGAAGAGGCCAAATCGGCCGACGAGGGCAAGCCAGCGGTGACGGCGAGCGGCATTCCATTGCCGAGACCGCGCCCGGTGGTTGTAGCAAGCCTGGACGCGCAAGCGAGCCTGCCTGCGAGCCAGCCTGACAATGCGCCGAAAGCGGACAACCGCACGCTGCTCGACAAGCTCTCGGATTTGCTGCCGGGACGTGTCACGCTGGCCTCCCTCACGCCGGAGAGCGGGTTGATGCGTCACGGACCGGATCTCGCGGCGCTCGGCTATGACAGTACCACGGCCGTCTACGACATTTCCGCACGCGCCGTTTATCTGCCTGGCGGCGTGAGTCTCGAGGCGCATTCCGGCATGGGCGGCCTAAGAGACGATCCCGGCCATGTCGACCAGCGGATGGTCGGTGCGACCCCGCCGGCGGTGTATGACTTAAAGCCCCGGGAAAAGCTGTTTCATGGCGTTCCAGCTTTGCGCATGACGCCGGCCGATGGCAGCAGCATTTTCGGGCGATCCGGGCTGCTCGTGCACCCCTACATGCTCGGGCCTGAAGGCGACTCGAACGGCTGCGTGTCGATCAAGAACTATGAGCGTTTCCTGAAGGCCTACAACGACGGAGAGATCCATCGCCTTGTCGTCGTGCCCAGCCTGAATCATGCATTGTCGGCCTCGCAGCGGGCCACCTCGCAGTCTTGACGCTTGTCTCCGCGGGCAATGCGTCCCGCGAATTCGGACCTTTGTTGTGTCGTCGTCGAACCCGGAAATGAGCAAGGCGGTCGCTTCCGAAACGCCGCTGCGTACGACGTTCAGGATCAGGTTGAACGGCGATACGGTTTCGATCGCGACCGTCGGTCAGGCCTATCGGTTTTTGACCGAATACAGCAAGATCGAGTGGATGGAGTTTCGCTCCTTGTATGGCGATGCTCTCGCTTTGCTGGAGCGCGCTGCAGACGATGCGATGCTGACGGTGCAGGCGACCGATGCGGTGCGTGCGCTTTTCGTCAGCTCCAAGCTTTTGTGAGCGCGGCCGAACTCGCGCTCAAGTTGGTTTGATTGTACGCTGCCATCATTTCAGCACGATTGAGGCAGCCAATATAGTTAACGTAGCGTTGGAGGGCGGGCGATGTCGAGGTATGGGCACGCGTTGGCGCTGATGGGGCTGTTGGTGCTTGGCGGTTGCATGCAGGCAACGCTGTCACCGACATCGGATGCGGTTTTGACGCCGAGGGATCGGCAGCTACTGGCTCATCCGCCCTATGCACAGGCGCAGATCCCACAACAATTCCAGCGGCACATCGTTGATTATACGCGCAAGGAGCAGCCGGGCACGATCCTGGTCGATACCGACGCGCGCTACCTCTATTACGTGCTGCCGAACGGCAAGGCGATCCGCTATGGCGTCGCGGTGGGGGAAGAAGCGATGGCGTGGTCCGGCGTCGCCACCGTGGGCCGCATGTCCGAGTGGCCGGATTGGATTCCGACTCAGGAGATCCAGGAGCGACTCGGTCCTTACCCCAAGCGCGTCGCTGGCGGTCCGGCCAATCCGTTGGGCGCGCGGGCGCTCTATCTCTATGAAGGCGGTAAGGACACGCTGTATCGCATCCACGGCACCAACCAGCCCGAATATATCGGCCAGGCGATTTCGTCCGGTTGCATCCGCATGACCAACGAGGACGTCGTCGATCTCTTCAATCGGGTGAAGCTCGGCACCACGGTGGTCGTGTTGCCGCCTGGTCAAAATTCCACCGCCGCTCTCTTTGGCCGTCGCAGCTAGAGCCTGACCCGGCAAAGTGGAAAGCCGGTTTTCCGCAAAGACCATGCTCAAACAAAGAGATTAGATCATGATCCGACCTCTAATCGGGCCATGATCTAAAAGCGGTGTATAGACCGTGCGGCTGAGCCGCAATCTTATCCAACTTCGCGATTAGGTCGCGTAGCATTGGATCCGCCGGTTGATTCGGCAGATCGTCGCGCCTTTCGCGGGGACGTTGCCATGGCCTTCTTCAAGCGTGAGCTCAGCCCGGTCGAGCGCTTCGCGACTGCGCTCAAGAGCAAGCAGGTCGAGCGAGACAAGCTCGCCGGTCGCCTGAACGCGACCGAAACAGTGCTCGCCGAGCACCGCACCGAGGCCGAGCGGCTGGCGGTGGCCGGCGCCAGCAATGCCAAGTTGGAACGCGCGG
Source organism: Bradyrhizobium sp. ARR65 (assembly GCF_000472385.1). Classification (GTDB taxonomy): domain Bacteria; phylum Pseudomonadota; class Alphaproteobacteria; order Rhizobiales; family Xanthobacteraceae; genus Bradyrhizobium. The sequence goes on along the minus strand of NZ_AWZU01000023.1, from coordinate 50,001 downwards.
AAGCCAAGCTGCGCTTGGTGGAGGATCGCGCCAGGACCCTGCGTGCCGCGCTGGCGGAAATCGACCAGCAGATCGTTGCTACCGAACGCGCCCTGGCGGATGCGAGATCGCAGCGCGAGCGCGAATTGCTGGCCGACCAGATCGAGTCGCTTGCCGCATCGATCGAGCAGGCCGTGCCTGGATTTGCCGCCGGTGCCGCGGCGCTGGTCGACGCCGTAACCAAAAGCGCGGTGTCGTCGCCGGAAGCCACGACGTTCTCCGCCAGCGTCGATGCTGTGCGCGGGGAGGTGCTCTCGGCCGCCGATCTCGTTTGCTGGGAGCTGCGGAGCCTCGCCATGCGCACGCGCGCCGGCAATGCCAATGTCCCGTTGCTGCCACCGCCCGAGGTCGCGCAGCCGAAGGTTCCTGAGATCGAGCGGCAAGTGATCTACACGCTCAATCCGTTGCTCTGGCGCGAAGGTAGCGAGGTGCGCAAAGTGCCTGCCTTCGCGCTGGTTGAACTGCCCAAAACATTGCTGCCGCTTGCGCTGCGGCATCAGCATGTCGACTATCTCAACGCCCGCCGCGTGCAGACCCTGATGCATGTTCACGGTACTGGAGGTAACGGCGACGGCACTCCCGACAGTGCGGAACTCGTCGATCTCGATGCGCTTGCGGCGGACGAACAGGCAGGCGCTCAAGTCAATGTTGCTTGAGCGGCGGCGATCCTCATCGATCACCGGCTGGACGTTGCGAAGACTCAGGGATGTCGCTTCCGCTCAGCTCCTCTGAGCTGCGGGACGCCGACGGCGGGGCCGCACTCTCTGCGCCTCTTCTATGCGGGAGTTTCACGCGGGACACACAGCCGGGGAGGTAAGGGGCCTTGCCTCACTGATGCGGCCCGCAAAACCTTCTCCCGGCGTGCCGTTCGCGTGTTCGCCGCTATGCCACGGTCCGAACGTATCCCGTCGCACTACGCGGCTGTCTCTGCGGAGGTGGCGTCATCAAAACCTCCTCTCTCTCGAGATTTGTCGCCATTGACGACAGGCCTCATGCAACTCCGATCGAGAAGGACTGTCAAGCCGTATGGCGCCGGGCTTATGGTTGTCGGCAAGCAGATGCGCTATCCTGGAACTCGATCGGCGATGACATGGGATGTCAGGAATCTGCGCGGTTGCCAGAGCGGAGAGGGGCCGCATTCATGATCACTTTACCTGAGCTGGCGGTCGGCGCGTTGGAGGAGTTTCTCCGGCGCTTCATGCAAAGTCGTTTCGGCTCTTCGCAGGCTCATTTCCTGGACCTCGTGCCGGGAGCGGCCCGGCTTGCGCTGGAATGCATCGGAAACAGCGACGCGCTCTACCACAATGTCGAACATACGTTGCTGGTCACTCTGGCAGGACACGACATTCTGCGCGGTCGCTCGGCCTACACGGATGTAAGCGCAGACGATTATGCGCACGTCATCATCGCATGCCTCGCCCATGATATCGGTTATGTGCGCGGCTTGTTCGAGGAGGATGGCGAAGATGGCTTCTTGATCGATGAGACGGGCGGCAAGGTGACGCTTCCGCGCGGCGCGTCGGATGCCGGCCTCATGCCTTACCATGTCGACCGCTCCAAGCTCTATGTCATGAGGCGAATTGATGGCCTGCCGGCGCTCGACAAGCAGCGCATCGCCGATGCGATCGAAGGCACGAGATTTCCGCCATCGGAAGGCCAGCAATATGACGAGGAGGCCTCGATCGTTCGTGCGGCCGACTTCATCGGGCAACTCGGCGATCCCAACTACATCAGGAAGGCCAACGCGCTGTATCACGAGTTCGAAGAGGTCGGCATCAACCGCCAGCTTGGCTATGAATCACCCGCCGACATCGTCCATCGCTATCCGCAGTTTTATTGGAATAGCGTGGCGCCGCATATCCAGACCGAAATCGGCTATCTCAACAAGACCTCGAGCGGACGGCAATGGATTGCCAACCTTTACGCTAATGTCTTCCGCGCCGAGCGCGAAATCCCGCTGTCCGGCCCGCAGCAATAGTTGATCTGGGTCAATATGCCCTGCCGAAATTCGGCATTCGCTTCTTACAAAAGAATAGAGGGAAACGCCGTGGGTGACATCGCCCAATTCATTGCCATGCCGATTGACCTGACCGACGAGGGCTTCGTTGCGGGGGAGCCTTTCAAATGCGCGAGCCCCGCATCCGCAATCGAGCGCGCCAAGGGTTATTGGACGATCCTTGGTCACGCTGGCGCCATCGCGTTCGTGCGCACGGGCTACCCGGATTTCAGAACAACGGTGCTGAGGCGATTTGGCAGTGTGCCCGACGAGCTGCAGATTTGAACGGCAACCGGCACAGGTGCTCCTTTGGTGCGGGAACAGCAAAGGATTTAGCGCATTACCCGTGATGTTGCCGGAGATTTTCCGTGAAACACCGTGGCATCTCTTATTGGGTAGCCGAGATCGGCTTCCCGCAAGGCTGGAAGTGGACAGTTCGCCAGGACAGAACAGTTACCGTCGGGGTCTGCGCCACAAGAGCCGACGCGGTCCGCCAGGCCCAGACCTTCATCGACGCGATCATGGATTGGGCGGCTTGACGGCCGCCCGATCATTCAATCGAGACACGGACTACGCCCGACCGCGTCATGCCAAGCGCGCGGGCGGCGCTCATGGATACGTCGATGATGCGCCCGCGGATGAAGGGGCCGCGGTCATTGACGCGACATTGAATGGAACGGCCCCCATGCGTAACGGTGATGATGCTGCCGAACGGTTTGGTTCGATGCGCGCATGTCATTTCACCAGCATGACCACGGCCGCCGTAATAGGAGGCAAGGCCGGACTCGGCTTGCGCGGAGGAGATTGCAAACAGGAGAGCTGACGAGGCGAGTACGGAAGCGAAAGCAGCACGAGCCAAGGCGAGAACCCCTTGCAGATGTCAATCGCGGGTAGCAGAGGTTCTTGAGACTTGGTTTTTTGACGATTTTGCGCTGGCAGCGTGGCGATGTCGGGGCCGGCCATGCGTGTAGCGCGACAGGCATAACAGCGCATGCAAAGCATCGCCGCCGCGCGCCGCGGCGTTTTAGAAATGCTTGATCGCGTGGCTTAGAGCGGTCGCCGAGATCGTGCCAATCGCGAGAACGCGCGCTCAACCTGCGACATCATTGTGAGCCAACGGGTCCGCGCGAAGCGCGCGGCCCGATGAGCTGCAACGAAGCAATGCAGACTTTCTCCGCGGATGCAGTCTAGATTGCTTCGTCGCTTTCGCTCCTCGCAATGACGGCTTGGTCGAAAGCGCTCGTTCGATTTCGCCGGCTTCATCGGCTAAGTGCGCTAGCGTTGGGCTGTTGACTTGTTCAGGGCCACGGCAGCGCGAATGAGCGTCTTCAATGCCTGTTCGTCGATCTCGTCGCCTTCGTGAAAGTCGATGGCGCGCCTTGTATTTCCGTCAAGACTGGAATTGAACAGCCCTGAAGGATCCTTCAGAGCCGCACCTTTGGCAAAGGTCATCTTCACGATGTTCTTGTAAGTCTCGCCTGTGCAGATCAATCCGTCGTGCGACCACACCGGAACGCCTCTCCATTTCCACTCCTCGACGACCTCAGGATCAGCTTGCTTCACCAGTGCACGAATCCGGCTGAGCATCTTGCCCCGCCAGTCGCCGAGCTCCTTGATTCTCGCGTCTATCAGTCGAGAAGGGGAGTCTCCGCCTTTTCCTTCCTTGTCGCTCTTCGTGGTCTTCACGGTGGTCGTCACTTTCTTCATGGTTGTTGTCGTTCACCTCGCTTGAAGATCGCGCACTGGTCGCTCACATTCGCTCGCCAGGCAATTGACTGGCTTGCTTTACCCACGCGGCGAACTGAGCTTCGTCGAGCTGATCGTCCTCATGGATGTTCAGATAGCGCGTGTCCTTGCTCTTGGACACGCCGGGCGGGACAGGGCGCAGCGATGTGCCACGGAAGAAGGCCACTTTGACGTACTTCGTGAAACAATGGAGGCCCAGAATCCAGCCCTGGCCCTCGATCCCGTAAAGCGGTGAGTTCCATTTGACTGCCTTGCGCACGCCCGGGATGGTGCGTGCGATGAGCGCATCAATGCGCCGTCCGACGCCGCTCTTCCAACCCGGCATGGCCGCGATGTAGGCCTGCACGCGAGCATCACCCTCGCCCTTCGCGATTTGAGGGTTGCCGCCGGCAAGGAGGGGCGGGGTCGCAGCGCACCGCTTCGCGGCCGCCTTCTTTGCGACCTTCGCCGACGTCTTGGGCATCTTGGAAGTCTTGGCGGCCATTGCGGTCACTCCCGTCCGCCGGTGTGTCGCCCGTTGGCAATGACGGCCGCCGTAAATGCAATCGACAGCCAGCGATGGAGCTGCCGAATCCTCTTGTTCCAATCCAATGAAACCTCCCAAGCAAGCCGAAGCAGAAGATAGCAGATCGGAGACCGCACGAGCGCCGACTTCAATCTCGCGCCAGGAGCTGCTCCAGATTTGCGAAGAACTTCTGCCAACCGTATTTGGCGCCCCCATAGGCCTGCTTCTGATCCGGTCGGAAGCCCGATTGCTCCATGCGCAGATGGGTGCCAGTGCTCGTTGGGGTGAGCGTGAAGGTCACCACGCTCTTCAGATTATACGCCGCATCGTCATGCGCAAAATTCCAGGTGTAGGACAGCGTTCTGTTCGGCTCGATCGCAAGGACTTCGCAGTCCAGCACGCCGCCCCAGTCTCCGCGCAGATTGAAGCGGTGACCCACGACGGGCTTGAAGTCGGTTTTCATGAGCCACTCCTCAATCAGGTGTGGTTGCGTCAGCGCCCGCCAGATCTTTTCCACCGGATGAGGTATCTCCCGTTCGACGACGACGGAGAGCGTTTCGGCCGACGTTTCGTTCATTGGTCCATCCTTTTGAGCAGATCTTCGAGGTGGTCGAACCGGCTTTGCCAGAAGGCGGCCATTTGGCTGGTCCAGTCGATCAGCGGAGCCAAGGCGCCAAGCTGCGCGCTGTAATGCGTCTGGCGACCTTCGTGGCGGTCGCGTACCAGCCCGGCCTGCTTCAAAACTCCGAGATGCTTTGAGACGGCCGGTTGCGAGATTCCGGCCCGCGCCGTCAGGGCCCCGACCGTCTGCTCTCCTTCACGGCACAGCCGCTCGAAGATGGACCGCCGGGTTGGGTCGGCGAGCGTTCTGAAGAGGACGTCGTGAACGTTCCGCATCTGGAATTTATAACTCACTGGCTATTGATTGACATATAACCGCAGCGATATGTGTCGTCAAGCAGGCAAATGGAGCGGGCCAATGAGCCTCGCCAAAAAAGCTGGCAGGTGGGCAGATCGACGCCTGCAGTCGAGCGGGGCAACGCGAGCGCAGTCAATTTGCCATCCCGCGATTATCATGCATCGCTGGTGATGAATCCTGCGTAGAGAGAGGCGCCGTCGTCTTGCTTTGCGTGCAGTCGCAGCATGCGTATGCGATCGCATTTCTGCGCCGGATTTTCGCTCCTTCCGCTAGACCGAGGCGCTCAGCGCCACTCGGCCATCGCGCGGATGCTGGAGCGGTTCAGATGCACGCACTCGTCGACATATTCGACGGTGGCGAGCGGCAGGAAGTGATGCATTCCATCGGGGGCGTCGGACTTGCTCAGCTTGAGCTCGCCGTTTTCCACGTGGTCAACGGTGCCGACGTGGCGGCCATCATTGCCCACGATCTCCATGTGCTCCCTGATGTCTTCGGTCCTTACCATGCGGCGTCTCCTTCGAGATGAGGGAGAGATGAGCGGACCGCGCAGACGCTTGTCCGCCGCTCGTAATCAGGCACCGCCAATGCCCCTGATGATGGTGCCGCGGCCGCCGCAATTCGGACAGGCTGCGCCGTCGATACGGCCGCTGCCTTGGCATTGCGGGCAGATGTCTTCGCCGGTGCCGGGAGTTCCGGGGGCGGCTTCGTCGCCGGGATTGAGGCTTTGGCCGGATGCGCGCACGCGCAAGCCGCCATTCCTCTTCTCGCGCTGTTTCTGCGTCATGGCTGCCTCCTTGCTCCTCATCAACGCGTCCACCCGCAGGTGGTTGCCCAGTGTGAGGAGGAGTTGGCGGCCGGCAAGCTTACGGAACAGCTTTCGGCGGACGCGGCGCCGCAAGCATGTCCGGTTCTTCGGCCTGCATCTGCGGCGCCGGGGCAGGTTGCGGGAGCGGTGCCGCGGCGGCTTGCGCGGGCGCGATAGTCTGCGGCGGCGGAAGCGTTGCCACCGGCCTGCGCAGCGGGGGCGGCGCAACCGGCTTCGGCGCAGGCGGCCTGCTGGGCCGCAGGTTCGGCTCGGAGGCCCGCGCAATGACACGGGTCATCTGCTCCTGGGTCGCCTTGAGCTGCTCGGCGAGTTTCGCATTGTCGCGCGCGAGCTGGTCCTGACTGGCCTTGAGCTGCTCCATGCCTTGTTCCAGGTTGGCGAGATCGCGCGCCATGGACTGGAGCAATTGGGCCACATCCGGAGCAGACGGTGCGGCGACCGCGGGCGCGGCATCTTGCGGCGGGCTTTCCGCTTGTGCCGGCGCTGGTTGTGCCGGGGCTTGGGGAGCGGCTGTGTCCGCCGCGGCCGTCTGCTGAACGGCCGGCGCGGTGGGCTCCGCGGCCGGCGCCGCTCTGTTCAAGGGCAGCGACAAGATCGAGGCAAGTTGTGGTGCCCAGTGCTCGATCATGGCTTTGGGCGCATCGGCATAAGGCGACTGCCAGGCGATCGCGGCGCCCGCCGCGCCCATAGCCAGAAGCAGGGCGGTGACACCGCTCATCGCGGCCTTCCTCAGCGCGTGCCGCTCGCCGGCGCCATGAAGATCGTCGACAACAGTGGGACGAAAGGTCGTTATCTTCGGATCCAACGCGGCCGGCGCGATGTCAGCTTTTGGAGGCTCTGGCGCGCGTTCGCTCGCAAGCTTGGCAAGCCGCTCCTGCACACGCGCGAGTTCTTCGCGCACCACCTTCTCATAGTCACTTGTAGGCTTGTCGTCCCCGCGCACGAGCAGGACATCGTGCGCGCCGGTCTGTTCCGGCTTCACTGTGGAATCCATTGGGCCTCCTTGCTCCGCCCCATGTTACCGAATGAGGGCGGCCGTCGGATTTCCGCTGATGTCGGACTGCCCAAGACTCACTCCCGTTTTGACCAAAGCAAGGCCAAGGAATGGAAAGTATGGGGCCGTGGACAGAGCGAGGCCGTATCGGGAACTGGAGGCGAAGGGCTAATTCTGCCATTCCCGCCAATGTGTCGGGTGAACATCAACGGGATCGGCGGTTTCCGCATTGACCCAGCCGGGAACACCGCGGCGGCAGGGGAAGACGAGGGCGTGCGGGTCTTCGGCGTCGATGACCGCGAGTTCCAGATCAAGATCGTATGGCGCGCTGGCGATGCGCTGCCAGACCGGCGCCCGGCAGCGCAGCCGAGGCTTTCACGCCTGTTAACCTAGCTTCGTTCATCGCTGGAGCCCGGTGCTGTCGGACGTGCCGGAACAGATCATAGATGTGAGCACCGAACACGAGGACGACCGCGCCAATTCACCGGAATACCGCGGGCGCGGCGGCAGTCATGCGGGAGACTGATAGGCTGCGCTGCTATTTCTTGCTGCGAATGAACCCGGCAAGGGTCGGCTTCGCGGTCTCGCACCACCCTTCCATCCCCAGCCGTTTCTGATCGAAGTCCGTGGACTGCACCGCGAGGGCGACTTCCTTGCTCAGCTCCTCATCGCCGCGCTCGCCCATTTTGCCGCCCGTGAGCATGTAGGCGATGGCCTTGCGCACCGCTTCCGTCGTTCCGTCCGGCTGGTGCATCTCCTGCGCCTTCTGCACCAGATCCTGATACACGACATCAGTGCCGGGGCATTCCACCTTCGCGGCGAACGCCTCCAGGACCAGCGTGACATAGGCCGAGCGGGGCTCCGCATGAGCGGGCGCCGCAAGCGCGAGCAAGCCTGTTGTTACCGTGATGAATGCCGCGTGCCGCATCGTTGCCTCCCTGTTTTTCAGCGAGGCTAGCGTCATCGACACTGCCGCGCAATGCATCCTCGTGCCGACGGATCACGTAACCGTCGCCGCTATTTGTGACCAGATCGCCACACTCAACGTGAAATCGTGACGCCGCTGGCGTGCCAGTGCGGCCGCGGCCACGCTTCTGCCCCCATTCGCTGCGGACGTGGCGTTGCTGGAGGCTGGCACTCAGGGGGGACAGGATGTCTTCGACAGGCCGTGCCAGAATGCTGCAGGTGAGTTGTGGCGTAAACCGCGCGTATATGCGGATCAGTTCCGTTGCCGGTGCTCGCAGGCTCATGAAACTGTCGGCCGTCGGGTTGAGTGCAGCCTGGCTTGCGGCGTGCGCGCAGTCTTCCGTCGTCAGCAATAGCCTAGCGCCGGTTGCTCCGACGCGACAGGCTTCGCTCGGACATCGTCAGAACATCCATGTCGCGACGCATGCGCGTGTGAAGCTCCTGCGAAGAACCGCTGCCGCATCGGAGGATCACGCCAGGAGGAGGCAGCCGACCTCGCAAGGCATGGCCAGCTTCTATGCCGAGGGGTCGGAGACCGCGAGCGGCGAGAAATTCGATGCGCACGAATTGACGGCCGCGCATCCCACATTGCCGTTCGGCACACGCTTGCGCGTGACCAACGTCGCCACCGGCCGCTCGGTAACGGTGCGGGTCAACGATCGTGGTCCCTATGTTGGGGGGCGGGTGGTCGACGTCTCCCAATCCGCGGCTGAGGCGCTCGGCATGGTCGACCAGGGTGTCGCCAAGGTGAAGCTGGACGTGGTGCAGTAGGTCGGCTGGTACAGCGAAGAGAAAGCGTCGGCGCTTGCGCCGCTAGAGCATGATCCGGACCCGGAGGGCCGCGTTAGCGCAAAGTGGAAACCGGTTTTCCTTAGCTAACAACGCGAAGCGTTTGCGTGGAGCTGAGGCTCAAGCAAGGAATGGGATCATGATCCGATTCGTCTAATCGGATCATAATCTAATGACAAATTGCTGCGACGACCTACATGAGAGGACATGAGCAGAGCATTCGTCAACGAGGATACATTTGTCGATTCGCTTCCGGACCGGCCGGTTTCCGAGCACCTCAATCTGGTCACCGAGCGCGGGCTTGCCTTGATCGAACAAGCGCTGGAGGCCGCGCGCGCTGCCTATGGTGAGGCTCAGGCTGCGGGCGACCGCGAGGCGCTGGCGAGCGCGGGACGCGACCTGCGCTACTGGAGCGCGCGTCGCAGCACCGCGCAGTTGCGCGTTCCCGCACAAACTGCAGAGACCGTCCAGTTCGGACACGCCGTTACCATCCTCCGCGAGGACGGCCGGCAGCAGACATTCCGGATCGTGGGCGAGGACGAGGCCGATCCGGCCCAAGGCTCGATCTCGCATGTCTCGCCCTTGGCCAGAGCGCTGCTCGGCAAGCGAGTGGGCGATGTCGTGCGCGCCGGCAAGGATGAGGCGGAGATCACGGCTATTCGCCAGTAGTCTCTGCTACGCCGATTCATCCATCCGCGCGCTTTTAGCGAAGTCCTACCATCGCCGTCTAAGAGACGCAGTGCGGAGCACAAGCTCGGCGCTTATGAGAACGAGGATAAGTGTCGGCAACACCAGGATCACCACGCCGGGCGTGACGATGGGCTCGATTTTGCGCTCGGCACTGGTCGCTGCACTCATTGCCACGGCGGTGTCGCCGGCGCTCGGTGGCGCGACCTGAGCGATATCCACCCAGCGGTCGCGCCAATCGGGGGCGTCGGAAGCCGTCTCGCTCGCGTCAGGCGCCCAGGACGCATGCGCTGAGTGCGCTTGAGCCGGGGCGGCGTCTGACAACATCTCGGACATGGCTTCGCGCCATTTGGGCTGGATGGCCTCCCGCTGAACCGGCCTGTCGGTCCTGGATTGCGAGCGACGGGCGATGCGCTGCCGGGTCGGCGTGGCGTCCCAGCAATGATCCGGCCCATGCCAGTAGATGTGCACCGAACCAAAATGCTGGCGCGCCTCGGCCATGCTCATGCACGAATCCGAGGCATGCGATGGCGTACCTACCACCAACAGCGACACAACGATCACCGCGACGCGCATAGCCGCTCCGTCTTGCACTCGACAAGGACGCTGCCGACGTTGCCCCGGCTTGGAATCCAGTCATTAGCGGCGAGAAAAGTGCAAATTGTGGCTGGAATTGACGGGCGACCTCCGTGTCCACTTGATATTGCGGGCATCATGTGAGTTGTGGGCAGCGGGATACCGTTCCCCATTCACACCGGCCTGCGCGGGACCGTCTGCGGTGCTGAGTTTCTGGTGTGCATCGAGGAGCAGCGGCCGATTAATATGATGGACGCTCAAGATCGGGAGGTGAGCGTGGTCACTCGATATCTGACGGATTACTGGCGGCAGGTTGGCGCCCGCCGCGCGGCACACAGACTCATCAGCGCGTTGCTGGCGCTGGTTGCGACCTGTTGGTGCGGCACGATGGCGACCGCGGCCGATAGTCTCTATCGCGCGCAGGCCGTGGTCACGGGCCAAGGCGAACCGAACCGCACAATCGGTTTCGGCGTCTGTCTCGAGGACGTTCTGATCAAGGTCTCCGGCGCGCAAAAGCTTGCAGGCGATCCACGGTTGGCTGCCTACAAAGCCAAGGCGAGTGACTACGTCAGAGCCTATAGCTATCACGATCAGATGGCGGGTACGCCGACCCGTGACGAGCAGGGCACGCGCGATCGGCCCTATGATTTGAGCGTCGAGTTCGACGAGGGCAAAGTCGATGCGCTGCTTCGCACCCTCGGACTGAACCCATGGCTCTCGCATCGTCCAGTTCTGGCCGTCTTCGTCGTGATGGAGCAGGGCGCACGAAAATACATGGTGACATCGGATGCGCGGCAGTCCGATTTGCAGCGCGAATCTCTCCTTGGCGCAGCAATGAAGCGGGGAATGAGTGTCGTGCTGCCGAGCAGCGCAGCCCTTGAGAAATTGGGCGTCACGCTCGCGGAAGCGTCGAAAGCGGCATCCTCGCAGCCCGCGTCCGCCGCGGCCGAACTTGGCGGTGAAGTGGCGCTCGCCGGACATCTCGTTTGGAGCGATCAGGAGCTCGGATGGGCCACTGAGTGGCAGATCGATTGGCAAGGCCGGCAGCACCGATGGCAGCTTCGCGGCGTCACGTTTGACGAGGCCTTTCGGCGCGGCCTCGGCGGCGCGGCGCAGATTCTGTCGGGCAATGGCGACCCCTGAGAATCTCAAGCGGCTCGAAAAATGCGGCGAGCACCTTGTCCAGCGTCGCGCCATTGACGGTCGAAGGCTACGCCGCGCTCGATCAACGAGACTCCAGGGAATTCAACTTGAGTTGAAGTCTCGAACGGCCGGGTTCACGCGTTAGAGACGATCGTAAACGGCTTTTTAATTGAGACTGCCGGACCTGTGCGCGACCATTGGCGCGCTTAAACCCCGCCGGGTGGAGACATCCGCGGAGTCTTCGCTCCTATGGAGGTTGCCATGGCCTGGCTATCGCGGTCATTCCTGCGCAAGCGACTCATCTCGCTGGCGACGACAATGTCGGTTTCGGCGACCTCCTTTGCCCTCGCGCAGGACCAGACGGGCAAGCACCATTTGCCTGTGCCAAGGGACAACAGTGAGCAGCAATTCATGATCGACAATGATCTCGCCATGAGCAAAATGAGCAGGGACATGATGGTCGATCCGTCAGGCGATATAGATCGCGACTTCGTCGCCATGATGATCCCGCACCATCAAGGCGCAATCGACATGGCACGAGCAGAGCTCAAATACGGGCACAACAAGCAGCTTCGCGAGCTCGCGCAAAGCATTGTTGCGCAACAGGGACAGGAAATTACGCAGATGCAGCGCGCCATCGACGGAGCTTCGCCGGCAAGACCGGAGGCGGCGCAGCAGCGTTCGAGCGCGGTCTCGGGTGCTGCGAGCAGCACTGGTGCCATGAGCTCCATGAACATGCATTGAGCGGGTGCAGCCCGCGTGGCGATCCGCCGCGCCGTTCGGATCTTCCCAATTGATTTCGCGATCAGGTTTGGGTGAGCCAAGTCGCACCGCGCGACGATGGCTCGCATTGTGTTGTTGACGTGTCACGCACCGCTCAAGGCGAGTTGAGCTTCGTGAAGCAAAATTTAATGGGATAGGCGCGCCGCCTCCCTACATCTGGTGCAGGGCATCCGCGATCGGATGCTGAAACAAAGCAAATAGCTCGCAGTCCAGGCAGCACGCTCATCCCCGTGAAGCGCGATCGCTTCGTCTTGGCCGCGCGCATTTGATCGATACAGGAGAAACGACAATGGTTTCATTGAAGACTCTCGCCGCGGCCGTGCTGCTGTCGGCAAGCATGGTCACACCGGCATTCGCGCAAGCCGCCATCCAGGAGCCGGGCGCGTTCGCGTTCTTCTATCCCAATCTCGACGTGCTCAATGGAGGCAGGCCAACGCCCGCAGCCAGGCTGTCCCCTGACTGGCCGGTCTTGAAGAATTCGTGTGCCGCGATCGGGGGTGGTATTACGAATTGCGACGACGGCTATGGTGCCTATGATCTCGCGCCGCGCGTACTCCCTGGCCACCATGGCCGTTGGCATCACCGCAGGTGAGGTGCCGATGCGCGGGAAGGGCGAGGCGCGCCTCGCCCGCGCCGCCGGCCTTTTCTATTTCTGGCCGCCAGAGTCGTAGCCGTCGGTGAGTGTCTGCAGGAAGCTCACCAATGCATTCTCCTCCTGATCCGACAGCTCAAGATTGCCCATCTTGCTCTTGTTCATATTCTCCGTCGTCTCGGGGGTCGGCCAGCAACCGGTGCCCTCGCGCGGATCGTTCGGCGCGCAGCGCGGCAGCACGTCGCGCGTGTTGTAGAAGTGCACGACCTCCTTGAGGCTCTTGAAGTAGGCGTTATGGCCGTAGGCTTTGACAAAATCGGGGCTCGGCCGCTTGTCGACATTGCGCAGCGTCGGCACCTGGAAGCGTCCGCGATTTTGTGGCGCCAAGGGTTGCCAGCGCGCATCAACCGGCGAGGGATCGCTCAGCGGATGACCGTGCTCGAGGAAGCCGCCGACGCCGAGGTCGACGAAGGACATACCGTTCTTGTTGGCGACATAGCCGCGATCGTCGGGTGAACCCTCGGCGTAGTAGGGGAGGCGAGGATTGGCGGGGACGCCGATGTTACTTGCGGTGAAATCGGTAAAGAGCGGATCTTCGCCGGGACCACCGTCGCGGTGGCATTCGTTGCAACGCGCCTTGCCGCGAAACAATTCGTAGCCGGCCTGCTCCTGTGGCGTGAATTGCGCCTTGCCCGCCAGCACCGCATCGAATTTGGACGAGAAGGCGGTCACTTCATGGGCGGCCTCGTAGCCTGCGATGGATTGCGCCATCTGGTCGAATGTCGCGGTGATCCGGCCGCGATCGACCGTGTTAAGATGGACCGGCAGGGGATCGTTGGCAGGGGCTGGGCCGGGATTGTTGCAGACCGTTTCCGTGTCAGTCGGCCAGCTAACCGCGAAGGCCTGCGCGCCCCACACCTTCTCGAACAGTGCGCGATAGGGCCGCTGCGAGGCGCGGTAGACGAAGCAGGCCGCATCTGGAAGGCCCATCTCGACCGGGTTGACAGGCGGTCCCTCCGCCTGCTCCGCGGCGGGATTGCCGAGCCTGCGTCCGGTTGCGCGCATGTCCCAGAAATTGCCGCCGACAAGATCGCCTTGTTCGGCGTTGTAGTGGAGCACCGGCGACAGCGGCGCGTAGGCGTGGCTTTGCGGCTTGCGCTCGCTGAAGCGGGTACGCACCGATCCAGGATAGGATCCCGTGGTGCGATTCAGCTCCGAAACGGGTCCGGTAAATCCCGTCTCCGGCATATGACAGAACGTGCAGGCCTCGTTGCGGTTCACGGAAAGCTGCTTGTCGTAGAGGATGGCCTTGCCGAGCAGTTCGACCTGCTGCACCTGATTGTCGGGAGGCGTGCTCAGCCGCTCGAGCGTCTGCGCTTCGATGTGGTCGATCTCGGCTTCCACTTTCGCGATCTCGCGAAGGGCCGCGGGCGAGAGCCGCGTCTGCTCGCCGGCGATCAGGGTCGGCGCAGTCAGCGCGGCAGAAGCGATCAGAGCCGACAGCGGGAACAGAAGGTGCGGCGATTTCATGTGTTCTCGATCAAGGTTACTGTGTCAAAAATGGAATGAAGGTCGGCCTGCGACCAGGACAGGCTTCGGACCGTAGGTCGTGTCCCCCGGTCGGTCTACCGGATATTTCAGCGAGCTCGTTCACGGGTATGCGCAAGGCGTGAGCGTGTTGCGAGGCCGATCGAGTCACGGCCAGGTGTCCTCGGGCAAATTGACGACGATGGGCGTTGCGGTGCTACGTACGACCACCCAGCGAAACGGCTCGGTCTGCGAGGCGTTGATTTCCATGTGCAGGAGGTATGGCGGGACGCGGATGAAGTCGCCGGCCTTGGCGCGCGCGCTGAACTGCCCCCGCTCGCCCCAGCGTATCTCGCAAACGCCTGATAGCACGTAAGCGATGGTTTCCTGCTCGCCATGGTGGTGGATTCCCGTCTTGGCTCCAGGCCTGACCTCAAACAGGCCACCCCAAAGGGCGGAGAAAATTCCAAGCGACGGCGAAATTGCGGCGTACCGCTCGGAGCCCGGCGTCTGCGCCGTGTCACGGTCAAACTGGTCGGGTGAGATGACTTGGATGTCAGGGGAATTCATGCTGCGCTCGATTAATCCTCGCTGGAGTTGCCGCTCATTCGGCCGGGACGTGCGTAGGATTGCCGGCGAGGCCGTGCTCCTTCGCCCCGAACAACCAAGTCTGCAGCTTGTCGAGATAGATATAGACGATGGGCGTGGTGTAGAGCGTCAGCACCTGCGACACGGCGAGGCCGCCGACGATGGCATAGCCGAGCGGCTGGCGGATCTCCGATCCAACCCCGGTCCCCACCATCATCGGTACCGCGCCGAGGAGGGCCGCCATCGTGGTCATCAGGATCGGCCGGAATCGCTTGACGCAGGCCTGGTAGATTGATTCTTCGGTCGTCAGCCCTTCATTCTGTTCGGCTTGCAGCGCGAAGTCGACCAGCATGATGCCGTTCTTCTTGACGATGCCGATGAGCAGGATGATGCCCACGATGGCAATGACGCTCAGATCGTAGTGAGCCGCCATCAACAGCAGCAGCGCGCCGACGCCAGCGGAGGGCAGGGTCGAGATGATCGTGATCGGATGGATGGTGCTTTCGTAGAGCACCCCAAGGATCAGATAGATCACAAACAGCGATGCGGCGATGAGGATCGGCGTGCTTTTGAGCGATGCACCGAACGCTTGCGCGTTGCCCTGGAAACTGGTCTGCAATGAGAGCGGCGGGTGTAGCTCCTTTGCAATCGCCTGAATGCCGCTGACAGCCTCGCCGATCGCAGCGCCAGGTGCCAGATTGAACGAGATCGTCACCGAGGGGAACTGACCCTGGTGGTTCACCACGAGCGGGGCGACCTTCACCACGCTGTCGACCAGCGTGGAGAGAGGCACTTCCTGGCCGCTCGATGACTTGACGTAGATGCCGGTGAGCGCCTCCGGCCCATATTGGAATTTGGGATTCACCTCGAGCACGACATGATACTGCTGCAAGGTGGTGTACATGGTCGAGACGATCCGTTGGCCGAACGCGTCGTCGAGCGTGTTGTCGATGGTATAGGGCAGGATGCCGTAGCTTGATGCGACTTCGCGCTTGATCGTGATGTCGAGCAACGGCCCGGCAGCGAGTTGGTCGGTGGTGACGTCGGTGACGCCGGGCAGCTTCTTGATCCTGTCAAGGAACAGCCCAGCCCAGTGATTGAGTTCACCGGGATCGGCATCGTTCATGGTGTATTGAAACTGCGTCTTGTTCAGCCGCGCGCCGATCGTAATGTCCTGGGCGGGCTGCATATACAGGGTGATGCCCTGGATCTTGGCGAGATTGGTCCGCAGGCGCGCTATCACCTTGTCGATCGGGTCACGCTGATCAGCGGGTTTGAGCTGGATGAACACGCGTCCGTCGTTGATCGTGTAAGTGCCGCCGCCGGCGCCCACGGCCGAGCCGACACTGGCGACGGCCGGATCTCGCATGATGCCATTGAGCAAAGCCTGCTGGCGCTCAGCCATGGCCTGAAAGGAAATATCCTGTGCCGCCTCCGATTGGCCGATGATCAATCCCGTATCCTGCTCGGGAAAGAAGCTCTTCGGGACGATCACGTAGAGATATCCGGTCAACGCGATCGTGCCGATCATCACCATGAGCGTGATGAAGCGATGGCGCATCACGATCTTCAATCCCGCCTCATAAACGCTGAGCAGACCGTCGAAACCTCGCTCGGACATCCGGTAGATCCAACCATGCTGCTTATTCTCGGGCTTGAGCAGGTAAGCGCACATCATCGGCGTCAGCGTGCGTGAGATCGCGAGCGAAAGCACAAGGGCGACGCTGACCGTGACGGCAAATTCGCGGAACAGCAGCCCGACATAGCCACTCATCAGGAACAGGGGAATGAACACGGCGATCAGCGAAAAGGTGATCGCCATCACCGTGAAGCCGATTTCGCCGGATCCTTTCATTGCCGCGTCATAGGGAGAAAGGCCCTCCTCGATGTGCCGCGTGATGTTCTCGATCTCCACCACCGCGTCGTCGACCACGAATCCGACGGCGATCGACAGGGCCATCAGTGAAAGGTTGTCGAGGCTGTAGCCCAGTTCGTAAAGGATGGCGAAGGTGCCGATCAGGGACAACGGCACGGTCACGGCGGGAATGATGGTGGCCCAGAGGCTGCGCAGGAAGATGAAGATGACCATCACGACGAGTGCGACCGTGAGCAGCAGCGTGAACTGCACGTCGGCCACCGACGCCCGGATCGTATCGGTCCGGTCGGAGATGACATTGATCTTGATGGCGGCGGGAATCGACGCCTGGAGGGCCGGCATCATGTCCTTGATGCGTTGGACCGTCTGGATGACGTTGGCGCCGGGCTGGCGCTGGATCGCCAGAATGATGGCGCGCTGGTTATTGTACCAGCCCGCGATCAGGTCGTTTTCAGGGGCGCTGATGACGCGACCGATATCGCGCAGGCGCACCGGCGATCCGTTGCGGTAGGCGATGACAAGGTCGGCGTATTTGTCGGGCTGAAACAGTTGGTCGTTGGTATTGAGCGTATAGGTCTGGCGTGGACTGTTGAGTGTGCCCTTCGCGAGGTCGACATTCGCCTGGCCGAGCACGGTGCGCACGTCCTCCAGATTGATGCCGCGCGCAGCGAGCGCCTGCGAATCGACCTGGACGCGAACCGATGCTTTCTGTTGACCGCCGACGCCGACGAGGCCGACGCCAGATATCTGCGAGATCTTCTGCTGCAGGATGTTTTCCGCATAGGCATCGACGGTGGTGATGGGCAAGGTGTCCGAGGTGACGCCCAGCACGAGGATCGGCGTGTCGGCGGGGTTCACCTTTCGGATGGTGGGTGGATAGGGTAAGCCCGTCGGGAGATACGGGCTCGCGGCATTGATCGCCGAGAGCGTGTCGCTCACGGCGCCATCGATCTGCCGGCTTAAATCGAACTGCAGCGTGACCTGGGTGTAGCCGAGGGCGCTGGCCGAGGTCATCTGCCTGAGGCCGGGAATTTCCCCGAACTGCGTTTCGAGCGGCGATGCGACCGAAGACGCCATGGTCTGCGGATCGGCGCCGGGCAACTGAGCGGTGACCGTGAGCGTCGGGTAGTTGATATTCGGCAGCGCCGCCACCGGCAGGAGGGGATAGGCGACGAGTCCGCCCGCAAGCAATCCCACCATGATCAGTGCGGTCGCGATCGGCCGTCGGATGAAGGGAGCTGATATGTTCATGGGATCGGCGCCTGCATTGCATCCTGCGCGGCCGCTTCCTCGGCCGCCTTGCCGTGCAGGATCGTGACATGCGTGCCCGGCTGCAGCTTGTATTGTCCGTCAACGACCACTTGCTCGTTGGCTTTCAGTCCCGAATCGATGAGCGCCTGGCCGTCGCTGATCTGCGCCACCTTGATCTGGCGTGCCGACACGGTGTTGTCAGGGTTGATGACATAGGCGTAGGCTCCGTTCGGTCCCTGCTGCACGACGGAAGCCGGGACCGTCAGGCCGTTGTGCCTGACGTCGACGAGGAGGCGCGCGTTGACGAGCTCGCCCGGCCATAGCGCGCGCGACTTGTTAGGGAAGTTCGCCTTGAGCTGGATGGAGCCGGTGGTCTGCAGGATTTCATTGTTGACGAGCGCAAGTTGGCCTTCGGCAAGCCGGATCGTATTGTCCTGGCTGTAAGCGAGGACGGGCAGTGGGGCATTGGTCTCTTGCTGCCGCCGCTGGATCTGCGGCAGCACCGTCTCGGGCAGCGTGAAGATTAGCGAGATCGGATCGAGCTGGGTGACGACGACGAGGCCGTTCGTCGTTGACGGGCTGATGATGTTGCCGACATCGATCTGGCGGATCCCGACCACGCCCTCGATCGGCGAAGTCAGCCGGGTATAGCTGAGCTGCACGTTGGCCGCGTCGATCAGCGCCTTGTCGGTCTTGATGGCCGCCTGCAACTGTCCGACTTGCGCCTTCTGCGTCTCGATTAGTTGCGGCGTGGCCCAGCCCTTATCTCCGAGCTGACTGTAGCGCGTGAGGTTGGCCTGCGCGTTGGTGAGCTGGGCCTGATCGCGCTCGAGATTCCCCGTGTATTGTTCGATCAGCGCCTGGTAGGGGCGCGGATCGATCTGGGCGAGCAGGTCGCCGGCATGCACGGCCTGACCTTCGGTGAAGTTGATGCTGGTGATCTGCCCCTGGATCTGGGCGCGCACGACGTCGGTGTTGTACGCGATCACCGTGCCGACCCCATTCAGATAGATCGGCACGTCATGCTGGGCGACAACGCCGGCGACGACCGGAACCGACGGGGGCGGCGCCGGAGCTGCGACCGCCTTCCGCAGCGGACTGACATGGCTGGAATAAAGGAGGCCGCCCGCAACGACCGCGGCCAGCAGGCTTGCGGAAACCACCACTGCTTTCTTCATGGCTGCTTGCTCGTGGTTGGAAATGTCTGCCTAGCGGAGCTGGGTGGCTCCCGCTGCGAGGCCGGGCAGGGTGCTGGGATTCGGGGAGGAAATGGCTGTCGTCGTCGGCATTGCCGTTGTTGTGGTAGGCGAGGTGATGACGGGCATCGTCGGAATCGTTGGGACCACAAGATCGGACGTCGGGGCGACGCTCGGGGTCGGGATTGCCGCAGCGGAGCTGACTCCGAGACTGCCGATCTCGGTCGAATCCAGGGGAATGCCAGGCCGCCCGAGACCGCCGGGCGCAGCCGGCGTCATCGGCGTCGACGATGTTGCAATATTGGACGAACCGGAGCCGCACATACCGGACATGCCCGACGTGTCGATCATGGTCGAGGTTGGCGACGCCGACATCGACATCGTGCTAGCCGTTGTGGCGGGCGCCGTGGCGCCGAGAGTCGTGCCGCCGCCATCAAACGTGGCCGTCGACCCGAACATCGCCGAGGGCGACGTGCCGATGGTCGCGCATCCGGAGGTGCCGACCGCGCCGGTCGACGTCGGCGCCGGGCTTACGCCAGGAGAAGCTATCTCTGTCGCGCCGAGCGGGATTCCGGTGCCGCCGACCGGCGTGCTTGGATCAATTCCGAGAGGCGAGGTCGCGGATACCGAGGGCGTGGGCGTCACGGCCATCTGCGCGAAGGCGGGGCCTGTGAGTAGTGGCGAGATGACTGCGACGATCAGAAGGCGTTTCATGACAGACTCCTCGAACGCGATTGGCAGTGAGCGGTGCGCGATCTGCCGCGGCTAGCGATCAAGATGGTCGGGATCGCGCGCGAGTTCGACTAAAAAGGTTTTTAGGATGCGACGCGCGCACGCGCGCTCGATAACAAGCAGCGTCGAAACAAGCGCATACACCAGCTGGTCGCGCCATCACTTGATCTTGAGCGCGTGTCGGGATGATCATCGGGTCGTGCCGAAGAAACGGTAAGTCAGATGCGGCAGGGGCAACATTAAAACGCTATTTAATGGCGCAGACCGTTCCTCGCGCATAACTCTGTCCACGAGCGGTCCCGCCGAGCTTGCCAGGAAGGCGGCGGACCAGGCCGCAGAGAGGACAGCGCGCGCCGCCCCTTCATGCCTCCTCCCTCAGAGGGGCGGGCGTCGCTGTCCGGCTCTTACAGGCGTAAACGGGATGCCTTGCCACCATCGATATGCTGGCGCTGCCTGCTGAGAGGCGTATGCTTTCGGATAAGCGCGATGGGCGCACCGCCAATATCGGGGCGGCAGTCGGGGCCAAGTGGATGACCAAGGTACTTCTCATCGAAGATGACGGCGAAACGGCTGAGGAGATCTCCGCCGAGCTCGCAGATCGGGGCTTTGAGGTGGCATGGGCCGCAGACGGCGTCGATGGTCTGAACAAGGCGCGCGCGTTGCGGCCGGACGCCATGATCGTGGACCGGCTGCTGCCGGGGATGGACGGTCTCGCCGTCATCGAAACCCTGCGCAAGGATCAGTTTTCGACCCCGGTGCTGGTGCTGAGCGCGTTGGGTGCCGTCGACGACCGCGTGCGCGGCTTGCGCATGGGCGGCGACGATTACCTCACTAAGCCGTTCGCCATCGTCGAGCTCGTCGCGCGAATCGAGGCTCTGCTGCGCCGGCCCGTGGAATCCCGCGAGACCACGTTGCGGGTCGGGCAGCTCGAACTGGATTTGCTCAAACGCACGGCAAAGCGCGGCAACCGGCAGATCGACCTCTTGCCACGCGAATTCCGGCTGCTTGAATACATGATGCGGCGGAGCGATCAGTTGCTGACGCGCGCCATGCTGCTGGAAGAGGTCTGGAACTACAAATTCGTCCCCGCGACCAATCTCGTCGACGTGCATATGGGCCGCCTGCGGCATAAGGTGGATGGCGCGGGCGAGGCGCCCATGATCCACAATGTCCGGGGCGCCGGCTTTATCTTGCGCAACGCCTCGTGATGGCTTCATCGGGCACGCCGAATGCCGTCGCAATTTGGGGAGGAGTGTGCGAGCGCGTCAACTCGATGCCGCAGGTACGTTTCATACGATCCAACACCTTCCGGTGGGCATCCGCCGTTGCGGGCGTGTTCGCTGCTTTCATTCTCCTGCTGTTTGGGTTCATCTATCTGCGCATTGATGACTACCTGGTGGTGCGCACCGATCGCATGATCGGAAACCAGGTGACAGTCCTGGCGGCGTTGCCGCCGGAGCGGAGGATCAATGCCATCGAGGATCATCTGGCGGAGGATTCCAGGGGCGTTCAGTTTGCGGGGCTGTTCGATTCCGACGGACATCGCCTCGCGGGCAATCTCGCGCGCCTGCCCGAGCTCAAGCTCGATGGGACCGTCCAGAACGCATATGTCCGGCGGATGGATCAGGAGGACCGCGGCGCCCAGCTCGTGCGGGCGGCTGGGCAGCGCTTGCCCACGGGCAATGTGCTGGTGATGGGACGCAATGTCGACGAGGCCCGGGAAATCTCCCATGTCGTCGGCCAGGCGCTGGCCTTAGGCCTGCTGCCGGCCTTTTGCCTTTGCCTGCTGGCGGGAGCCTGGCTAAGCGTGCGGGCGCAGCGCCGCGTCGAGGAGGTGAACCGGCGGGTCCAGCGCATCATTGCAGGCAATCTGCAGGAGCGGCTCCCGCATCGCGACGTCGATGAGCCGTTTTCCAGGCTCGCCGGCATCGTCAACGGCATGCTCGACGAAATGGAGGCCATGATCAACGCGCTCGCCGGCGTCGGCAACGACATCGCGCATGACCTGCGGACGCCACTCACCCGCGCGCGGCTGGCGCTCGAGCGCGGCCGCACCAATGCCCAGAGTCTCGAGCAACTGCAGCAGGTCGTCGACAAGGCAATTGCGGGCATCGATCAGGCGCTCGCGATCATCACGGCATTGTTGCGGCTGGCCGAGATCGAAAACGGCCGGCGCTCCGCGGCCTTCGGCAGCGTGGCGCTGGACGAGATGCTGCGCGAAGTCTGCGACGTCTATGAGCCGATCGCCGAGGACAAGGACATCACGTTGAGGGTCGCGATCAGCCATAAGCGGATCGTGCGGGCGGACCGCGATCTTCTGTTCGAGGCGGTGGCCAACCTCGTCGACAACGCCATCAAGTTCACACCCAAAGGCGGCAAGGTCGACATCGGTTTGCTGTCATTCGACGATCAGACCATCGTGCGCGTGACAGATACCGGTCCCGGGATTAGCGAGGAGGAGCGTGACGCGGTGCTGCGACGCTTCTATCGCTCCGATAAGATCCGCAACACGCCGGGCGTTGGCCTGGGGCTGAGCCTGGTGGCAGCGATCGTGAAGCTGCACGGCTTCCATCTTGTGATCCATCCCGGACAGGGTGGGCGCGTCGATATCGTTTGCCCGGACCGGCCAGGCGAATAGAACAGGCGCCGGTCGCGGGCGCGTAGTCATCGAATGGGAACGTGTTGCCGCGCCATTCGTTGCGGCGAGGAGTCCCAAGCAAGACCCGTGTGACAGCCCGAGGAGGACGATGATGACGTGGAGCGACCAGGTGGCGGTGGTTACGGGCGGTGCGCGCGGTATCGGCCGCGCGATTGCGCTTCATCTCGCAGAGCGGGGCGCAGCCGTATGCATCAACTATGCCGCGCATGGTGAAGCGGCCGAAAAGGTAGTGCAGGAAGTCAAGGCCGGCGGCGGGCGCGCCATCGCCGCCCGTGCGGATGTCGCGGATTTTCCCGCCATCCAGGTCATGATCGCGCAGGCCGAGACGCAGCTCGGTCCGGTGACGATCCTGGTCAACAACGCCGGGGTGGTCTATCAGGCGACGCTCGATACCTTCGACCACGAGCAGTTCGAGCGCATGCGGCGCGTCAATGCCGACGGCATCATCCACGCGACGCGCGCGGTGATGGCAGGCATGCGCGCGCGTCACTACGGCCGGATAGTCAACGTGGCCTCCATCGCCGCATTCGGCACCGCCCTGCCAGGCAATGCGTTCTACGCTGCGACCAAAGCAGAGGCCGCAATCCTCACCAAGCGCTTCGCGATGGAACTCGGACCTCAGGGCATCACCGTGAACGCCGTGGCGCCGGGTTTCATCCGTACGGATATGACGCAGGGAAAGCGCAGTGCCGCCGAATGGGAGGCGATCGAAAAGGCCATCGCCGAGCGATCGATCATGGGGCGGATCGGGGAGCCGGCCGATATCGCCAACGCCGTGGCTTTCCTGGCCGCTCCGGACAGCGGATGGCTGACGGCCCAGATTATCACGGTGGATGGCGGTCGGATGGATTATGTCGGGCATTGATGATGCCCCGTGACCTCCGCTGGAAGTGGTCTGCTAACAGGACGATCCAGCGCCAGGCGCGGGAAGTCTTCAAAGCATTGTTCTCGCCGTAACCGCCGAACTGGCACAGCGCCCCCGCGCGGAAGTTGCCGACCTTGATCCGGTATTTCACCGATGTGGACTGCCTATATTCTCGGTGTTGCCGCCGCCGCAGGTGATCCCCGGAAAGCCGATCGGCGAAAAAGCATAGGAGGCGCCGAACGGGTCATAGTCGAAGACGGCATCCAGTGTCAGCGAGTTCTGGCGAAAAAGCGTCAGAGTACCGTGGGTGGGAGAACAGACACCTACGTACCCTTGGCGTTGTACCACTGGCCTGCCCGGATTGAGTCGGCGTAGGCGCTTTGCAGGTTCTGCGGCACGCCGGCATTCGCAGCAACCGTTCCTGGTCCTTTCGAGAGACGCAGGGAATAGGGACCGAAGCGGGCATCCAGGTCAAAGATGACGGAGACATCGTCGCCGATCGGCTCAGTGCCTTTGATGTCGATTGTCGAATCGCTCAATGCCGGTCGGTGCAAGGGTCCAAAACGGCGATCTGAATCAGGTAGGATGCCGCGACAGCGGATCGCGGATCGAATGCTGCGCGTCCTGAGAAGAAGTTCTCACAGTAGCGGCCAGGCCACACTGAGTCTCAAGACGGTTGGCGAAGGTCGTCCCAGCACATTGGCGCGAATGCGGCTGATTTGCGGTCGAGAGCAGGCCGCGATCATGCGGCAGATTGGCGCTACGGCACGTCGTGTGTGCAGTAGCCGCCACCTGCGGCACAAAGCGGTTCGTGGCAGAGCCGGAGACGATATATAGGGAGCCGTACGAAGATCCTTCAGCATCACGAGGGAGAGCGTGGAGACCATTACCGTTGCGTTGATTCTGCTTTTGGCCGTGATTGTCAGTGGCGCGCTCGCGCGCATGTCGCCGATCTCTCTGCCGCTGCCGCTCGTCCAGATCGTTATCGGCGCGCTCATTGCGTCGGTCGCTGATCTCGGAGTGGAACTAAAGCCGGACATTTTCTTCCTGCTGTTCTTGCCGCCGCTTCTGTTTCTGGACGGCTGGCGAATCCCGAAGGAAGGTCTGTTTCGCGACAAGGGCACGATCCTGGAGCTGGCGCTCGGGCTCGTGGTGTTCACGGTCGTCGGCGTCGGCTACTTCATCAACTGGATGATTCCGACGATGCCGCTGGCCGTGGCCTTTGCGTTGGCAGCCATCGTCTCTCCCACCGATCCTATCGCGGTGTCCGCGATCTCCGCGCGCGTGCCGATTCCGCGCCGGTTGATGCACATCCTGGAAGGAGAATCGCTGCTCAACGGTGCGTCCGGCCTCGTTTGCATGCAATTTGCAGTCGCCGCAGCGCTTACCGGGACGTTCTCGCTGCCGGCGGCGTTCACGACCTTCCTTTGGCTTGCTGCGGGGGGTATCTCGATAGGCGTCGGAGTGACGTGGGCCGTGACCGTGGCGAAGAACTGGGTGTCGCGGCATTTCGGCGAAGAGACGGGCTCACAGATCCTGATCAGCCTGCTGATCCCGTTCGGCGCGTATCTTCTGGCCGAACGCCTGCACTGCTCGGGCATTCTTGCGGCGGTGGCCGCCGGGATCACCATGAGTTACGCCGAGCAGGGCGGCCAGGCGCTGCCCGTCACCCGCATTCGCCGCAGCGCCGTCTGGGACCTGGTACAGTTTACCGCCAATGGCGTGATCTTCGTCCTGCTTGGTGAGCAACTCCCGAATCTCTTCGACGGTGCGGCGAGGGTCGTCCACGAGACGGGGCACCATGATCCGGTCTGGCTCCTGGTCTATGTCATCGCAATCACTCTCACGCTTGCGTTCCTGCGCTACGTCTGGGCGTGGACCTCGCTGCGGTTTACGTTGTTTCGCGCGCATCTGAAGGGCGAAAAGCCATATATTCCCGGTTGGCGGCTGATCGCGGCAACCGCATTCGCCGGCGTGCGGGGCGCGATCACGCTTGCGGGTGTGCTGACGCTGCCTTTGACGATGAATGATGGATCTGTCTTCCCGGCGCGGGATCTCGCGATCTTCCTTGCCGGCGGCGTCATCATCGTCTCGCTGCTCGCCGCAAGCCTGTTGCTCCCGTATCTGCTGCGGGATTTGGAGCTGCCGCCTGAGCCGTCGCATCAGGAGGAAGAGGACCGGGCTCGCGTCGCCGCAGCGGAGGCCGCGATCCAGGCGATTGAGCAGGCCCAACACGACATGGGCGAAGGACAAAGCGACGCCGATCTCTATACCGACGCCGGCGTTCGCATCATGGCGCTGTATCGCCAGCGTATTGATGGTCGTTCGAAGGTGGGCAAGGAAGCCGAGCTGGCGCAGAAAATCGACGATATCGAACGCCGCCTTCGCCTTGTCGGCCTTCGTGCCGAACGCGCGGAATTGTATCGCATCGCCCGCGAACGCGCCCTCTCAGACGATACGGCCCGCAAGCTCGTGAGAGAAGTGGATCTGCTGGAATCCCGCTTCGCGGTGACGTGATGCCGCAAGGTTCGCGGCGCGAACGAGGATGAGCGCACTCCGTAAGACTACGGTGCTCGCTTCCGCCGGCACCTATTTTGCAATGCACAATTCAGGGGATGAGGCGGCTGGCTTCCCAATTTGGAACGCCGTCACCTTCTGCGGCTTTGCGAATTCCGAGAGGCTTCAACGGATCGATGGTGATGGAACGATCAACGGCAGTTTGGCGGGACCGGGCGATCTTTGTGACATTTTTTCTGGTCCTCGCTATCGCGGTTCATATTCTAACGCTTCACGACGCGGCGGCGCGCGACCTGGACGGCCGCTACGCGAATTCTCCACTCAAGGGCTGGTTCGAAAGCCTGCACTCAAGCAAAGGCCCTTGCTGCTCCGACGCCGACGGGACCGCATTGGCGGATGTCGATTGGGAGGCGAAGGAGGGCCACTATCGTGTGCGCATCGAAGGCCAGTGGTGGGACGTGCCGGACGAGGCCGTGATTAAAGAGCCGAACCGTGCCGGGCGCACAATAGTATGGCCGATCTATCATTGGACGGTCGGCGGACCGTTACGGGTCGAGATAAGGTGCTTCATGCCGGGCACCATGACGTAGGTGGCCGCGCGGCTCCGCATGCGGGACGTGTTTGCTGATCCCCCTTAGGGCCTACGGCGCTGCGGCTATTTGAGCTATACTGACTCCCGCGATGAAGTGCCGCGGCGGAGTGGAATCGGCGCCGCGCCGACACGGCTCGCAGGCGAAAGGGAGTTTTTGAATGATTAAGGCAAGGAAGCTTGCGGCGGCCACATTCGCCACCTGGGCGGTTCTGGCGTGTCTCGGCTCGAACGCGCTGGCCGCACAGTGCGGCAGCGGCCCAGGGGGCTTCGAGGCCTGGAAACGGACGTTTGCCGAGGAGGCGAGGGCGAAAGGCATCGGCGCAGCGG
This sequence comes from Bradyrhizobium sp. ARR65, assembly GCF_000472385.1. Taxonomy (GTDB): domain Bacteria; phylum Pseudomonadota; class Alphaproteobacteria; order Rhizobiales; family Xanthobacteraceae; genus Bradyrhizobium. The sequence goes on along the minus strand of NZ_AWZU01000023.1, from coordinate 23,310 downwards.
GCATTTCCGCCTTGATGCAGACGAATTATGCGAGCGCGACCATCGCCGCCGACCGCAGCCTCCATAGTTTCAGCCTGTCGCTCGATCAATTCCTCGCCAAGCGCGGCGCCGCCACGATCGTGGCGCGCGGTCGCGCCATGAAACAGTCCCACGCCGCGCTGTTCGCATCGATCGAGCAACGCTACGGCGTGCCGCCGGGCCCGCTGATCGCGATCTGGGGCATGGAGACCGGCTTCGGAAGCCAGCGCGGCAATCAGAACATGCTGTCGTCGATTGCCACGCTCGCCTATGACTGCCGGCGGCCGGAATATTTCACGGACCAGCTTTATGCTGCCCTGAAACTGGTCGATCGCGGGGTGCTGTCGGCGAGCACGCGCGGCTCCATGCACGGTGAACTCGGGCAGACGCAGTTCCTGCCAAAGACCATGCTGGAATACGGCACCGGCAATCTCGACAACGCCGCCAATGCTCTGAGTTCGACCGCGAACTTCCTGAAAGCCCATGGCTGGCAGGCCGGCGCGGGCTACCAGCCGGGCGAGCCGAATTTCGCGGCCATCCAAGCCTGGAATGCGGCGGGGGTCTACCAGAAGGCGATCGCGCTGATGGGACGACAGATCGATGGTGGTGAGCGCGGAGCCGCGATGCGATAGTTGGCGGCGCTGGCAAAGCTGCTGTCGCTCGCAATCGCGGCTGTACCTTGGAAACGGCGCGGCACTAGGTGATCGCAACGAAGGTCGGCGAACAGCGGTTCAACCGCTCGAGGTCATCTTGAGAATTGCGGCTATCCTGCTGCGCAGGCGCGCGGCGCTTTCGACAATCTGGCCTTCAATCTGGGCCTCCACGGTCTGGCCGTGGCCGACAGACGTGGGGTCTCTTTGCGGGGGATCATGATCATCTGTCCGCCCGGGAAGATCGGTAAGCTTGGCGGCCGAAGCGTGATCTTCAGACCATGTGATCGCATCGAAGCTCATGCCGCGCCTCAGCATCTCTGCTTCCAGCGCGCTTGCATGCTCGATCCAATCAGGTGTTTCGCGAACTCGAAATCGTCGTTCCTGGCCTAACTTGTTGAGCTCGTCGTCCACAGCCAGTGCGCCTCGCGCACCATGGTGCATCATCAACAGGGTGTCGTTTGTGAACGCCTGATAATTCATTGGGACTCCCCGAACCAAAGTCCCGCGCTGTGGAAGCAGTTTTTGTAGCCAACAATTTAAGGCCCGGTTAATGGCGGCTGCGGCACGATGCACGATCAAGTGAAAACGCAAGCGCATAGGACGTAACGGCGCCTCCTGCTTATCTGCTCATCGGCCTGGATTGTCAGATCAAGAGATCGACGCGGCTGCTTCTGTCTCGTTCTGCCGCAAGCGCTCGCTGCCGCCAGCGTAGCATCAGCTCGGCGAGTGCTTCGGCGGACAATCCGTAAGTGTCGATGAGCGCGACATTGCGGCTCGGCTGCGCCGCGTCTTCGCTCGCGGGCCCACCTTCCTTCGACTGCGGGTTGCGGTACCAGACCGACTTGATCTCGGAACGCGCGCCAGGCGCCGCGTTGGCCTTGATAGCGGTAATGTCGCGCCAGTGCGCGCGGGGCCGCTGGAGGAACAGCGTTCGTTCCGCGAATCCGCTTGCATCCAGCGTCAAAGAAGCCGCTCCAGGAGTGAGCCGGGCTGCGGAGACGAGCAGGCAGGCACCGAAACATCCGATGCCGATCCAGCCCCAAACCGGGTAAGTGCCATCATCGAGGATCAAGAGGCCGATGACGACCAAGGGCAGTGAGCCGGCGGCCAGCATCGCCCATTTCTCGCGCGACGGGTGCAATGTGATGGGTCCCGGAAATCGGGACAGAAGCTCCTCGACCGCGGCATCTCTTTCTGGCGTGTCCGACATTTCTTCGTCACTCATCCGGTCGGACGCGACCCATCGTCTTGGGGGCAGGAGCCCGCGCGCGGCAAAGTGGTGCGCAAATCTTAACAACCGCGCTTTTGCAAGCTGACAAATCGAAACAATTTTTATTGGCCGCAGGACACGCGCGCCAACGCCGCCAGCCGATCGGGACAACCGAATTTTGTAGCCAGGTCGAAGCCGGGAAGTCCGGCTAGAAATCGCTCATTCGCTCGGGTGTGACTTTACGCAGCGATGCAGCTTGCCGGTGTTATCCCGCGGAAGGCGTGGTCATTTGGCCAAACGGCGCTCCTGCTCCTTGAGCAGGGCTTCAAGCTCATCGTTGTGCCGCGCGAGGCGCTCGGCGTTTCGCTCCTCGTCCGCGGCGCCTGACTGCGAGGTGGCTTGTGCGGTGATCTGGCGGATGTTGTCGCGCAGAATCGCGATGCGATGGGCGAGCTCCGCAGAAGACATTGAACTAAGATCGGCCATGGTCGTTTTCCCCCGCTTGTCGTTCCCTTGCTGTGACCCCTCAAGGCGCAAATCCGGACGGCGCCGGACCGGCTTTGGTTATGCGGTCAGAAGGACTTCACTGCGTCTATATCATATTGCCCGGTCACCGGCATCCGGGCCAGGCGGGCTGGATCGATCGTCTTCAATGATCCCGCCGTTGGCGCCAAGCGGCTGTCCTATGTTAGCCTCATCGCCTGTCAAATCGCCTGCGCGAGGATCGAGGGCAGGGCTCATCGTGGGGGAACAGAACCAAGGGAGCTGTTATGGCCAACTATACGGTCGGGTTGAAAACCGGGGCGCGCACCAGGGCGCTCACGATCGAAGCCGAGGACGCATTGCTCGCGGCGCTGAAGAGCAAGCTCGAAAATCCAGAGGCACTGATCACCTATGTTCGCAAATCCAATCGACGTGGCGATCGTCGCCATCCACATGAGGGGCTGCGGAGCAAGAAAATCGCATAACGTATCTGGGGCGCAACGTTGATTTGCGCGGCGGCTCGACCCAGGAGGCGGGCCGCGAAAACTTGTGCGTCGCCCACCTTCTTCCACGTTCCGAAAGACCAGCCTGGCGGAACACACATGTTGACGGCAACCGCCGTCTTGAGCCGCGAAGCGGGCTCGGAATGGACAAGGCTTTATGGCATCCTTCCCCACATTGGACCGGTGGTGCGGCCCTATGATCAAGGGAGACTGTCATGTCCATGCATATGTTGCTGTGCAATTTCACCGACCAGGCGGTGCGCAATATGAAGGAGATGCCGACCCGTCGGGCGGCAGCGCGGGAAAAGGCCAAGAAGCTGGGCGTGGAGATCAAGGAGGCTTACCTTGCACTTGGCGCTTACGATTTCATGATCCGAGTGGATGCGCCCGATGATGAGACGCTCGCCAAATTCGTCCTGTCGCTGGCCGGCATCGGAGCGCTACGCACAACGACCGTGAGGCTCTTCACCGACGACCAATACGAGCAGATCGTGAACGGATTGGTGTGACCGCAGAGGCGCCGTCGGGGCCGGCTGTTTGCCGACGCTCGCCGGTCTCCAGAGCCGACGCTCGGAGCGGCGAGCCGGTCGGCCATCAGCAGCGCGTTTTATAAGCGGCCTCTTTCGTGGATGTCCGCGCGTGATGGCGTGCGCGGCGGGCGAGCCCGTTAATGACGTGACCCGGCGGCACGGCCCGTGTGACTCGAACCGGAACTGGGTCGTCCGCAGGGGGCGGGTACTATGCGCGAAGCGCGATGTTGCAATGCAACAAACACATGCCGCAATGCAGCAAGAAACGTCTAGACTGTTCTTCGAATCCTTCCGAGGAGAATGAACAGTGAAGAAGATTAGCTTGTCAATCGCAGCCGCCGCTTCCATTGCGGCTAGCAGTGCCGCCTTCGCCGCCGAGCGGCCGACCTATGAAGTGAACGGTTTTCCGGTCTCTCCCGTGCAGGTCGGCTTGCTGGGCGCCAAGAATGTCCAGGAGCAGCCGGCTGCATCCGCCGCCTCTCTCCACCAGCCGAGCATCCTGATGCCGCAGCGGAAACTGAAGACGGCGACCACCGCTCCCATCACCACCGGGGCCGGTCACTGAGTTCCATCCATCCAGAAGCAGGGCGGGTTGGCGAAGCGTAACCCGCCGACCTAACAGAGAAGCATGGCGGATTACGCTTTCCAGCATCCGCTATGCGCCAATCCCGCTCCCCCTTCAGAACGGCGCGCCTCAGATGTCCAGGCCGGGGCGGCCCATGGCGCCGGCCGGATACGCCACCGACGTATCCACTGAGATGACGAGATCGAATGCGGCGGCAGTGTCGGCGAAGTCGCCGAGCCTTGGCACAAGATCAATCACGTCTGGCGCAAGCCCGGCCAGGACCGAAGGCCGCGGCTCCTTCTGCAGGCTGTAGAGCTGCACACCCGGCGTGATGAGGCGCGGCATCACTGCCTGCGCCGTCAGCGAGCGATAGCGGTCCGCCTTGTGCGTGGGGCTGCCGGCCCAGACGATCCCGACCTTCAATGCAGCAACGTCGCGGAAGGCACGATGCCACTGCTCGACCCTTGCCGGACCTGCAGCACGATTGTCCTTCCCCTGGCCGCGACCATCGGCAGATAGCGTATGAACTGTAGGGCATCGCCGATCCCCTGTTCGGAAAACAGCAGCAGCGTGCGGCCCACGAACGACTCCCCTTGCCACTCCTGGCTGCTGAACCGCTGGATGGTCTCGGACAAGGCCTTGGATTTCACTCTCCAACGATACTCCGCGAAGCCATTTCGCAGATCGCCGCACATCAGCAGGAGGTGCGCGTGATTGGTGCGCACGAGCGCGTGGTCTGGCGCGAGCGCGAGGGTGCGATGCGAGAATGCAAGCGCCTCGTCGATCTCTCCCTTGTGTCGAAGGGCCAGCGGTCACCAAAGTGCCATCCTCTCGGCATTTCAACGCCCCATCTTTGTGCGCCACTTCTGCATTGCCCGTAGTCAGAGTGTGGTTTCGATGAGATTGTTAAGTCATAGTCTCGGATTACTCCTTCTCGCGACGGCGAGCGGCGCAGGCATGGCGCAGCAGACAACCGGCGCCATCAACCCGAACTCCACGCCAGATCAAACGCCCGCGCAGCAAGCAGCGCCGCAAAAAGGTAATTGCATGCCGATCGGCATCACGGCTGCCGGCGAAGTTGTCTTTCCATTCGAGTGCAAAGAGTTTCTCGACAGATACAAGGCCGACATGGACAAGTCGGCCACGGTGGGCGGTGCTCCCAACCCGCCCAGCAGCACAAGCGAGGTTCACGCGCCCGAAGCGGCGCCGGCCGCCTCCAAGGCGGCGACGCCTGCTACAAAGGACGCTGCCGACGAGTCGAGCAACAATGGAGCGGCCGCTGTGGCGAATGCTCCGGCCGCCCCGAAAGGCAAGACCGTCGGAGAGAAACCGAAGCCCGAGCGGAAGGTGGCTGACACCGACAGTGAGGCAACAGCACCTCGCGATGGGGCCGCAGGCAAGCGCAAGCACGAGAAGGGAAGCCCCGCCTGCATGCAGTTCCACTCCTACGATTCCGAGTCTGGAACGTATCGAGGCTACGACGGACAAGTGCATCCTTGCCCGCCCAAATAAAGCTTTGCTCAGTTAAGATTAATTAAGTTATCTCAATAATACTACCTCTGCGGGTGATATGCCGGAGGTTGAGTCTCCATGATCGAGGGTCGTATTGCGCCTCGTTATCGCGTCAACAAGCGGGCCACCATCGACTATGGTGGGGACAAATATCCGTGCACGGTTCGCGACATTTCCAGCACAGGCGCGGCGTTGGAGCTTCCGGACTCAATGATTATCGTTCGTCGCGTCAAAGAGTTCACGCTGCTGATCCCGGAAGATCGCTTGAGGCTGTCGTGCCGCGTCGTCTGGCAAAGGGATTTTCGAATGGGTGTTACCTTCGATTGATAGCTTAACAAGCGACGGCGGAAGCGTAACCCGCCGATCTCTTGAATGGAGTGGCGGATTACGCCTTCGCTCACCGGACCTATGCCCTGTTATGCCGCGCGGCTTTGCTCGGGCGGCAGACCGGCCGCGCCGACCTGGGTGAGCAGGGTGAGGAGGTCAAAATAGTGCGTGTCGTATTTGACCTTTTCACCCTCGATCTGCATCAACGAGCAAGCCGGCAGTTCCGCAACGCGGTTCGATGGGGGAATGGTCCCTGACGGCGTTTGCAAGGGGCCGGTGTGAGTGGCCTTCCATACGAGCTCGAGGACGGCGGTGTCGCCGACGGCCAGTTCACGGATAATGGTGCCCGTGGCGTCGGGGAAAGCGGTGGTCCAGCCTTGCAGGGCCTCGATGATCTGATCGGGGCCCTGGATGCGGCGGTTGGTGGCTTTCTCGTCATACACCGCATCAGGGGCATAAAGGTCTCTTATCCTGTCCCAATCCTTCTCGTTGAACGCGGTGATCGAGGCCTTCGCGATTTCAAGAACGTTCGCCATGACTTGCAATCCTTCTATCGGCGCCAGGAGAGGCTGCAACTGCGAGCGGCTGTATTCGCTCCGGCAAGGCGGTTCGGCGCGGAGCATCGCCTCACCATTCCATTGGTCTGAAAAGGAGTTGGCGGGTTCAAGCGCCGCGCGAACGCGCACCCCGATAGGGGTGAGGAGGAGCGCAATAGACCCAGCATCGGCGATTCAGCTCCTGTTCCGCAGCGAGGAAAAAAGTTGTCGCTGATGTCGGCACGCGAGCCGTTCGTTCGTCCTTTGCTGCGAAGGAAGAAACGGAGATGCCGAATGGCCGACCTGACGCTGACCACCTTCGATTGGGTTCCCAAGATGCCGCGGGGTTACGTGCGCGACTTGCGTGTGCGTTGGGCGCTGGAAGAGGCCGCCTTGCCCTATCGCGTCAAGAGTACCCCATTTGACCCTCGGAATGCCGAGCATCTCGCGCATCAACCTTTCGGCCAGGTGCCGTGGTTGATCGATGGAGAGATCTCGATCTTCGAGAGCGGCGCCATCCTGCTCCATCTCGGCGAGCGGAGTGAGGCGCTGATGCCTGCCGATCCGCGCCGTCGCAGCGAGGCTTTGCAATGGCTGTTCGCGGCGCTCAATTCGGTGGAGATGGCGAGCCTGCCTTGGTTGATCTTCAAGTTCTCTGGCGAGACCGCCGATACGCCCGGATGGAAGCGCTTGGACGCGTTCCTCAAATCGCGGCTCCAGCACATGGAGCCGGTCTTGGCAGCACGCGAATGGCTGGCCGGTACCTTCTCCGTCGCTGATATCCTCATGGCGGATGTGCTGCGCATTGTCGATCGGTTCGATGGGCTGGCGGGACATCCCGCCTGTCGTCACTACGTCGCGCGCGCCACGGCCCGTCCGTCCTTCGTCAAGGCACACGCAGACCAGATGGCGCATTTTGCTGCGGCAGACCGAGCGCGCAGCGCGCAATAGCGCCGGCGTATTGTGCCCAAAGGCGGGACGGGGGTAACGCTTCGCCTTCGCTCTGCGAGCCTTGGCCGACACGTTGCTGATCCGCGTGTGCACGTAGGCTTGCTAGCCGCAATTCCACGCCGGCCCGATCGGCGTCCAGGACCAGCACGGGCCGAAACTGCCGCCGTTGTAGCGCCCACGGTAAAATCCGGGACGGCCGAAATAGTGCCACTCGCCGTTGTACCAGTACTGCGGGGCATCGTCGGGCGTAGAGCGGATGGCTCCCTTCTCGCCAAACACCGGAACGTTGTTGTTGGGCGGCTGATGATAGCCGGGCAGGAAGCCATAGCCATGCCAGTGAGGCTTGTGACGTTTGTGCGCGGGCGCGGTGAACGCAACGGCCGGCAGGAGCGAGAGGAGAATGGCAGTCGATAGGAAGATCATGCGCGACATGGGTGTAAGATACGTGGTGTGCTGCTCTGATGCGACAATAAGGAGGGCGGGTTAGCGCAGCGTAACCCGCCGCGCGAAAAATGGCGGATCACGCTTTCGTTGATCTGTGCTGCGAGCTCATCCGGGCTAGGCTTGCTAACACCAATGGCGGTCCGCATGACACCTGATCGAGGGAATGCACGGCAATGAGAACCAGAGTTGCTTTGCTGGTGTTGGCGCTGCTTTGGACGGGGCAAGCGTCCCGTGCCGAGGACAGCGGCCCGAACCCGACGAACTACAAGATAGCCGGAGCGTGGTATAGCGTTGCGAAGGGCGATGCAGGGCGCGTTCGATGTGGACCCGTCAATTACAGTGCGGCGAAGGCTTTGCTGTACACAAGTCCGAATGCCAGTGAATTTCCGATCATCAATGTGTACGACGCGGAGAATCGCGTGATTGGGAGCATCTCATTTGGGCGTATTCCGGATGCGGTGTGTGCTTTCGACAAGATGTTCTTCAAGCCGGGTGGAGGCTAGCGCGTTAGCCCCTGGTGTAATGTCTCCGACGTCTGATTCACGCAGTGTCATTCCGGGGCGCCCGAAGGGCGAAGCCGGAATCTCCCGCCGTAATCTCCGGATTCCGGGTTCGGCGCTGGCACGCCGTCCCGGAATGACGAAATGAAGCGCCGGACTCACAACGCTAATTCCGGCCGTCGGCAGCAAGGCGCAGGAACTGGCGCTTCATCGCATTGACCCTGGCGAGATAGGCCGCGACGAGGTGATCGCCGCAGCGCTCGCCGGCCATCGTCTGAAAGCCACGGCGCACGAAGGCCCTGGCGGGACCTGCGCCGCAGAGATGGATGAATGCGGCCAGATCCTGCTTCTGCTGCGGGCTTGCCTTCGCATCGCCCGCGCGGGCGAGAACATCAGCGACATTGCGGTCCAGATACACGGCCGTCAGCTCGACGGCATGGCTCGGGATCGCGCGGATATAGAGGCTGGTGAACCCGCAGCCGGCGTCCGCGACAGCATTCCCGCGAATGCAGTAGCGCGCGGCCTCGGCGTAGGCTGCATCGGTCATCTGGTACAGGCCGACAGCGCTCGAGGCCGGCTGGTAGATTGCAAAAGGATTCAGGCTCAATCGCCAGCGCCAATAGGTGCGCGCCACCGGATTGCCTGTGCTTTCGACCTGCGCCAGCGCGGCCAGCAATTCGGGCGTGATCGTGCCGGTGGAATAGGTGCGGAAGAGCGATCCGTACTGCCGCCACGTCTCGGCCGGCTCCTTGTCGAGCGCGTTGCCGACGAAGAAGAACAGTTCGGTCGGCTTGTGGACCACGTGATAGACAAGGTTCGTCAGCGAGATGACCGCGAGAAGAACTGCCGCGGCGCCAACGATCCGGATCGCCCGCGGCGTTCTCCCCAGCTTGCCTCGCGCCCAACGCACGCTTCGCCTCAGGCGCAGGGGAGAGAGGAGGCTCTTGCTTTGTCTTGACATGGATCTTGCGCGAGAAGGACTTGGCGTAGCATGGATGGGCTCGGGCATCACGCTGGAAAAAACATGAGTTCACCTTCTCGCGGCGCATGTCGCGTCCGAGCTTTTGCGCCTTTGTCACGCTCTAGAGCAGAGGGCGCAGGGAAGACCGGGTGGCCGCTTGCACCCGGGGCCCCCGCGCGAAAAATTTGCGCGAGAGCGCGTTGACCACAGGTACAGGCGGAAAACACGCCGGCCTTCCCTGCGCGAGTGGTTTTACGGCTTACTTCGAGCTCTCCCCGGTGAACCAGCTTGTTTGCCACCGTCATCGGCGCGAGCGTTAAGCATCGTCGCCAACTTGGCGCCTGCATGGGCGCGCCAGGACCACACGACTTCGCCGTCCGCGATGCCTGCCGCTCGTCGATCGGCACGATCACGTCCACCGCATTCCGCTCCACGTTCGTGACGACGCGTACGTCCCTCTGCAAGGAAGCGGAACGGGAAGCAAGAAACATCAATTTCTGAAAAAACGAAAGAGAAATATTTTTGCGCCGGCATCTTGAATGCCGTCACAGGCCTTGATTCCGCTCGGCAAATTTCGATTTGCGCGCAGCGATTTTTGAATGCGAAAGCCAGGATGAATCGCGGCCGTCGCGCTCACGCTTGGCGGCACGCTGGCTGTGCACGGCGTTTCATTCCCGCAGAGCCTTGACCTCCGCGCGGAAGCCGCTGGTCGGCAGCGCCGGCATTTTGGCGAGATCGATGGAGAGGTCCTGTTCCGGTGTCTCCAAGTCGATGTCGCGTGCCAGCGTTCGCAGCATCGCCTTCATCACGTTGATGGTCAGCCATTCGCCGGCGCAGCGGTGATTGACGAAATGATCGCCTCCGCCTTGCGGAATCATTGTGAAGGGATCGCCAGGCCATTTGATGAAGCGCTCGGGACGGAACGCCATCGGCTCGTCCCATGATGCGTCATCATGACAGGTGCCGTAGAGGTCCAGCAGGAAGAGGTCGCCTTCATGGAAGTGACAGCCGCGCCAGTCGAACTGCGTTCGCGCCTTCCCGGCCACGAATGGAAAGAAGGGGTAGAACCGGCGGACCTCCTGCACAAAGGCTTCCAGATAGGTATCGTCGCTGCCGAGCCGCTGGCGGGCCTTGGGATGCTCCCTTAGCGCGAGCAGGGCAAAGGTCATGAAGCGCGCGATCGCGACGGTGGGCCGCAGGATGTTGAGCAGCTCAACCGCGGCAACCTCGGGACTGAGGAGTTCGCCGTCGAGATCACGGTGCACCGAGATCGCATGCAGGGCCGTTCCCTCCGCCGGCCGGGCCCGCCCGGCGCGCACGTCCTCGACGATCCCGCGCAGGAGACGTTCGGCCCCGTGACGCTCGACCCGCGCGATCCAGTTGGACGGCCCGACCGATCCGGCATTGTCGATCATCGCGCCGATGTCGACGGTGAGATCGGCAAGATCACTCTCATTCAAGTCTATGCCCGCCCAGCGACAGGCTGCGGCGCAGAGCACCTTTCGCAATTCGCCGTGCATGACCACGGCGCCATGCCCGATGAGGTGCCGCGCGTGATCGCGCAAGCCGCTGGACGCCAACTCGGCAATCTCCTGCAGGCGTCCCGCGGACATCAGCGACATCATCATTGCCTTGCGATGGTGATGTGCATCGGCATCGAGCACCGCAACACTGCCTTCGTCCTGCAACAGGTGCAGCACCGAATTCGGCAATCCACCCTGACGCGTGAAGCGACCCTGCTCATAGAACATCGCAGCCGCATCGGCGCCCCTGATACAGTAGAACGCACGTCCGAGCAGACGGGTGGAAAAGATGTCCGAATTGAACTTGCGACAGCGATTGGTGATGAAATTGTACCCTTCGGAAACAAGGGCGAGCGAGTGGTCGAGGCCGCCTTCGTCGGGAATGCTTGCCATTGTTCGAGGCTCCTATGGGCTGCCGAAGTCCAGAGGTGATTAGTCGCCGTCACCCGCGATCGCCCGCCGGACCATCCAAGCGTGGAATGCGCGATGGACGAACACCCTTCCGAGGCCCGCGTTCCACCAAGGAAACAGTTGCCGCACGGGCGCTAAGGTTGTTCGGAACAAAATAAGAACAAAAACTATTGCTTAACTATAGGTTGTCATGGTTGAACCATCGAGGTGAACGCGCATGGCTCAAGATTCCAAGATCGAATGGACTGATCACACGTTTAATCCATGGGTTGGCTGCACCAACATCAGCCCTGGTTGCGATCATTGTTATGCTGAGTCTTGGTCGAAACGTTCAGGTCTTGTGAAGTGGGGAAACCAACCGCGTCGCCGCACGTCCGAAGCCTATTGGCGGACGCCGCTTAAATGGCAGGCGGGAGCCGCATCGTTCATGGCGCGACACGGCCGGCGTCAACGAGTCTTTTGCGCGTCGCTTGCTGACGTGTTCGACAACAAAGCCGACAAGACTTGGCGTCGGGATCTCTTCGACTTGATCGAAGCTACGCCAGACTTAGATTGGCTTCTATTAACGAAACGGCCGCAGAATATTTTGAAGATGCTACCTCCCAATTGGCCGGCGAGTGGCAAGCCCAATGTATGGTTAGGCGCAACTGCTGAAAATCAAGACCATTTCGATCAGCGGTGGCCGGTCCTTGCGATGGTTCCTGCTGTGATCAGGTTCATCTCATATGAACCTGCAATCGGTCCGCTGCGGCTCCGGACGAGTGGCCCGCAGCCAGACTGGCTCATTTCTGGTGGCGAAAGCGGGCATGGCGCGCGTCCAATGCATCCGCAATGGGCTAGGGACATCGTCGCTGATTGCGAACGGTTCGGAGTGGCCGCTTTCCACAAGCAATGGGGTTCATTTCTGAACAACCCGCTCTGCTTTGAGATGGGGCTTTCAGCTAAGGAAGCTGAAGCCCTCGATGCGCACGGGAAGGGCGGGGGGCTGCTCGATGGGAGACTTTGTCGGAATTTTCCGGAGAACCGGAGGTTATCTATCATTGCCGCTTGACGAGAAGGATAAAGCTGCATCACAATCCTAAATTGTGAAGGGGCAACTAAACTTATTTGACGATCTGCCGCCGCCAGCAGATAAGCCGCTAAAGTTCAAACCGGCCGAACGCGCAATTTGGACGGAGAACAAAGCTAAGCTTATCGAGCGGTATCTTTTCTATTTCGTGCTTATTACGAAGCACGGGGCGTATATAGACGGCTTTGCGGGGCCCCAGTATTTGAAGCGAAGAGATGCTTGGGCGGCCAAGATGGTTTTGGAGTCCAAGCCGCCGTTTCTTCGCAATTTCTGGCTCTGCGAGTTGAATCCAAAGAGCGTTCAGATGCTCAGAGCATTGAAGGACGCTCAACCGTTCATCAAAAATAGAGCTATCGAAATCGTCCCGGGCGATTTCAACGCGAATGTCGCCAGTTTGCTCCAGACAAGTGGAATCGACGATTCCGTTGCCACCTTTTGTCTCTTGGATCAGCGCACGTTCGAATGTGAGTGGCAAACGCTCGTCACGCTCTCCAAACATAGGTCGGACTACAAGATCGAACTTTTCTATTTTCTTGCGACGGGTTGGCTTGATCGATCAATGGAGGGCATCAAAAACAAATCGATCCTCGAAAAATGGTGGGGGCGTCCAGATTACGCTCAACTTCGAGGAATGAATTCGTTCGATCGCATGAACCTCTTTTGCACGCGCATAAGCGAGGAACTCGGCTATAAGCACGCATACGGTTGGCCGATTTACAGCCGCGAGCGTGGAGGGCGCGTAATGTACCATATGATTCACGCGACTGACCACGATGAGGCACCAAAAATCATGAATCGTGCCTATCGTAATGCTCTGAGGCAGAGGGAAGACCTAAGATTGCTCCAACGAGATCTCTCCCAACTGTGGGGCACCGCTAACGACATCCCGGGGAAGGAAGGGATGTAGCCATTAGGGCGGGTTAGCGCAGCGTAACCCGCCGATCCGTCGGATGGAATGGCGGATTACTCCTTCGTTAATCCGCCCTACGGCGCTACACTTGCTGCGAAACCCATCATCATCGCGAACCGCAATTCATGGGTATCGCTTCACTCCACCCCTCCTACGGGCCAGTTCGCAACGTAATCGATTGATCGGCTAAGTCGCCCATGAAGAATAGCAAGGCAGTGCGTTCAGAAGAATCTGCCAACGACCATTGTGGTACCGCCCCAGGCTTCGACGAGGTAACCGACATGAGCTTAAAATCGACTGGCTTGTCGAATACCAAGAATATCGCATAGCTCGTAGAAATTGGCTTTGAACCATCGCTCGGCTGAAGTTTCGACACCGTGTAATTCCACCTCCACAAATTCTCGCTACTTGTAAGTGTAGGCTGCTTATTTGGATCGGAGGGAAACTGGATGACAGCGCTTCCGGCAGAAGCGCGCTCACTGGGCGATGATTTACTTGAAGAATCGGTCTTACCGGAAGCCGGAATATTGCGAAATGTGGTAAGTTGCTGGTTTTGGATATCGATGGTTTTACCGAGCAACTCTATAGTAGCATCTTTGGTTTTCAGATGCTCTCGTCGATGTCGATCTTAGTATCGTATCGGAATGACAACAAAAACCACATTCCAACTGCGATCAGCGTAACACTAGAAAATACAGCAGCCGAAAAATGCGCGGGAGCATTTCGGATATGCTTCCGCTCGGTCAAAATTGAATCCCACCACCCCATGATTACGCGTTGCTTTTTGCTGTTGGAAGGCTGCCCCCTTTAGCACAAATATAACCTTGGGTTGAACCCGAATTGAATGTCTGCACAAGAGCAAAGGGCAGCCTCTCGGCTGCCCTTTTTGGTTCATGAATGCCCGGGACAAGCCCCCGGGGAACTGACGGCTGCCCTCACGAACACCCCGTCGTCGCCCCGCACGTATCGCACTTCATGCACGTGCCGTTCCTTACCAGGGTGAAGTTGCCGCACTCCGAGCACATCTCGCCTTCGTAGCCTTTGGCTTTCGCTTCGGCGCGGCGTTCGGCCTTGGTGGCGACGTGGGTGGTGGCGGTGCCGGGCTTGCTCCATTGCAGGGCTTCCAGCTTCTCGGTGGGCGAGAGGTCGTGGCTCACCTCGTGCTTGAGTGCCGCGGCACCTTCCACCGCATCACCAGCGCGATTGGCGCCGCCGTGGGAGGAGAGGGCGGTCACTCTATTCGACCCCCCTCCCTCGGCCTGCGAGGGAACGTTACCGCCCCCGCGCATCACCACCAGGTTATCCGTGCGCGAGCGGGTGAGGCCGCGCGACAGATATTTCGCCGCCTGGGTGGCTGCGCCGCCATCGTCCGGGGTCTTGCCTTCCTCGACGCCCTTGCCGAGCGCGTCGAAGCCGGTCTCGTTGGGATCGACATGGGCGAGGTCGAAGCGGGACAGGTAGCTCACCGCGAGCTCGCGGAAGACGTAGTCGAGGATCGAGGTTGCGTATTTGATGGAGTCGTTGCCTTGCACGGGGCCCGCGGGCTCGAAGCGGGTGAAGGTGAAGGCGTCGACATATTCCTCCAGCGGCACGCCATATTGCAGGCCGAGCGAGACCGCGATCGCGAAGTTGTTGATGAAGGAGCGCAGCGCCGCGCCTTCCTTGTGCATGTCAATGAAGATTTCGCCCAGACGCCCGTCGTCATATTCGCCGGTGCGCAAATAGACCTTGTGGCCGCCGACGACCGCCTTCTGGGTGTAGCCCTTGCGGCGATCGGGCATCTTCTCGCGCTCGCGCATCACGACGATGCGTTCGACCAGCTTCTCGACGATCTTCTCCGAGACCTGCGCGGCACGCGCGGCCATCGGCTTCTCGTAGAGCGCTTCCACCGCATCGTCCTCGTCCTCATCGTCGCTGATGAGCTGCGAGTTGAGCGGCTGCGACAGTTTCGAGCCGTCGCGGTAGAGCGCGTTGGCCTTCAGGGCGAGCTTCCAGGACAGCATATAGGCTGCCTTGCAGTCCTCGACCGTGGCGTCGTTCGGCATGTTGATGGTCTTGGAGATCGCGCCGGAGATGAAGGGCTGCGCCGCCGCCATCATGCGGATGTGGCTTTCGACCGACAGATACCGCTTGCCGATCTTGCCGCAGGGGTTGGCGCAATCGAACACCGCATAGTGCTCCGGCTTCAGGTGCGGGGCACCTTCCACCGTCATGGCGCCGCAGATGTGCACGTTCGCCGCCTCGATCTCGCGCTTGGTGAAGCCGAGCGCCGCGAGCAGGTCGAAATTGGGCGCGGCAATCGCCTCCGGGCCGATGCCGAGCTGGTCGCGGATGAAGTCCTCGCCAAAAGTCCATTTGTTGAAGGCGAACTTGATGTCGAAGGCGGTCGGCAGCGCCTTTTCGACCTTGGCGATCGCCTCGTCCGTGAAGCCTTTGGCCTTCAAGGTCGTGACGTTGATGCCGGGGGCGTTGGCGAGCGAGCCGTGTCCGACGGCATAGGCCTCGATCTCCGCGATCTCGCTTTCGCGATAGCCGAGCGCGCGCAGCGCTTCCGGCACGGCGCGGTTGATGATCTTGAAGTAGCCGCCGCCGGCGAGCTTCTTGAACTTCACCAGCGCGAAGTCGGGCTCGATGCCGGTGGTGTCGCAATCCATCACGAGGCCGATCGTCCCCGTCGGCGCGACCACGGTGACCTGCGCGTTGCGATAGCCGTTCTGCTCGCCGAGGGAGAGCGCATCATCCCAGGCGGCTTTCGCGTGCGCGATCAGGTCGGCTTGCGGGCAGGATGCGTGATCGAGCGGCACCGGGTTGACCGACAGCGCCTCGTAGCCGGCGGAGTTGCCATGGGCGGCGCGGCGGTGGTTGCGGATCACCCGGAGCATGTGGGCCGCGTTCTTCTTATAGCCCGGGAAGGTCCCGAGCTCGCCCGCCATCTCGGCGGAGGTCTTGTAGGCGATGCCGGTCATAATGGCGGTCAGCGCGCCGCAGAGGGAGCGGCCTTCCTTGGAGTCGTAGGGCAGGCCCATGGTCATCAGGAGGCCGCCGATATTGGCAAAGCCGAGGCCGAGGGTGCGGAACTCGTAAGACAGCTCGGCGATCGCCTTGGACGGGAATTGCGCCATCAGCACGGAGATCTCGAGCACCAGCGTCCAGAGCCGGCACAGATGCTCGTAAGAGCCGACGTCGAAGCGCTTGGTCTGCGTGTCGTAGAAGGTGAGCAGATTGGCCGAGGCGAGGTTACAGGCGGTGTCGTCCAGGAACATGTATTCCGAGCAAGGATTGGACGCACGGATGTCGCCGGACGCCTTGCAGGTGTGCCAGTCGTTCATCGTGGTGTTGAAGTGCAATCCCGGATCGGCGGACGCCCAGGCGGCGTAACCGATCTTCTCCCAGAGATCGCGCGCCTTCAGCGTCTTGGTCACCTTCTTGTTGGTGCGCCCGATCAGACTCCAATCGCCGTCGGTCTCGACCGCGCGCAAAAAATCGTCCTTCAGCGAGACCGAGTTGTTGGAGTTCTGGCCTGATACGGTGAGGTAGGCCTCGCTGTCCCAGTCGGTGTCATAGGTATCGAACTGGATGTCCTTGTAGCCTTGCTTGGCAAACTGGATCACCCGCTTGATGTAGTTGTCGGGCACCAGCGCGCGGCGCGCGAGCTTGATCTCGCGGCGCAGCGCTGGGTTCTTTTCCGGATCGAAGCAGTCGTCGCCGGAGCCCTCGCAATTCACGCAGGCCTTCATCACGGCCTTGAGGTGCTTCTGGTTGATCTTGGAGCCGGTGACGAGGGCGGCGACCTTCTGCTCCTCCTTCACCTTCCAGTCGATATAGGTCTCGATGTCGGGGTGATCGACGTCGACCACCACCATCTTGGCCGCGCGGCGCGTGGTGCCGCCGGACTTGATCGCGCCCGCCGCGCGGTCGCCGATCTTGAGGAAGCTCATCAGGCCTGAGGAGCGGCCGCCGCCGGAGAGCTTCTCGCCTTCGCCGCGAAGCTTGGAGAAGTTCGAGCCGGTGCCGGAGCCATATTTGAACAGGCGCGCCTCGCGCACCCACAGGTCCATGATGCCGCCCTCGTTGACGAGGTCGTCCTCGATGCCCTGGATGAAGCAGGCGTGCGGCTGCGGATGTTCGTAGGCCGATTTGGACTTGGTCAGCTTGCCGGTCTTGTGATCGACGTAATAATGGCCCTGGCCGGGGCCGTCGACGCCATAGGCCCAGTGCAGGCCGGTGTTGAACCATTGCGGCGAGTTCGGCGCCACCATCTGCATGGCGAGCATATAGCGCAGCTCGTCGAAGAACGCCTGTGCGTCCTCTTCGCTGGAGAAATAGCCGCCCTTCCAGCCCCAATAGGTCCAGCAGCCGGCGAGGCGGTCGAACACCTGCTTGGCCGAGAGCTCGCTGACAAAGCGCTCATTCTCGGGCAGCACTTGCAGCGCCTCGGTATCCGGCACTGAACGCCAGAGCCAGGAGGGCACGGTCTCTTCTTCGACCCTCTTCAGGCGCGCGGCGACGCCCGCTTTACGGAAATATTTCTGCGCGAGCACGTCGGAGGCGACCTGCGACCAGAAGGCGGGCACCTCGACATTATCCAGCCGAAACACCACCGATCCGTCCGGATTCTTGATCTCGGAGGTCGTCTGGCGGAAATCGATCCGCGCGTAAGGTGACTCGCCTGCTTTGGTGTGGCGACGTTCGATTCGCATTGTCGTGCCCCGTCTTCTCTTTGACCGGACCGCTGACCGGCGGCCGGTTCAGTTTTTTAAACCTTACGCGAACCTCCCAGGCCGCCGAGCTTTCGCTCTGCGGTCGTTCGTTTCGCATGCTCAAGCCGGTGAGTTTCCCGGCCCGCCTCTCACGGCGCGCGATCGACCAGGATCGATCCCGCACCCGGCACGTCCCTTTGAGATCCCACCCCGGAATCTCGGACCATGCGTTCAACGCCCCAACGCTTCACGCGATACGCTTCTAGGGCCGTTTCGGCCTCGTTTTAGCGCCCCGGATTTCCCCAGAATCAGGGCAGACAAGCCCTTCACCCGTTGCCTCGACCGGCGGACGGAGTGGTCATTCTGGAACCCTTGTGGGAGCGACCGGCGGGGACCCAAAACACACTCGCGCCGAACGGATTGGAGGCTAGGACGCTCCGTTGCGCCCGTCAAGGACTAGTGCGACTTTCTGAATCAAACACTAAATATGGTGGAAAGAGGGGGGATAACAGGGGCCAATGCCGCGCCTGTGATGGCCGCAAGTATCAGTGAGTCCAACAGGATTCGCCAAGCTAAAAAATATCCCCAAGGGGTCCCGCCCGGGCGTTGCCCGCCCTTTACACAGGGCGAGATTTTGTGGGGCGCAAAGCCTTGCGTTTGTAAGACTCAAACGTAAGGCAACGGGTAGGTCTTGGCTGGCATGTCCGTGGACGTATGGTGGAAGGCCCGCAAGGGCGCCAAAGTCGCGCCGCGATTCCTCGACCTTAGCTTCTCTTCCATGACAGAATCAGCGCCAAAGGCGGCGCGGGCACGGATTGCGCCCGCCGGGCTTGCCTTCCTCGCGATCACCTCGATCGGCTGGGGCTTCAATTGGCCCGCGACCAAATTCCTGCTCTCCGAACTGCCGCCGCTGACGCTGCGCGGGACCACGGGCGTGGTCGGCGCGGTGCTTCTGGCCGTGCTCGCGCTGATGCGCGGACAGAGCCTGCATGTTCCGATTCAGCTTTGGCCGCGGCTGGTGGTGGCCGCCACCCTCAACGTCACCGGCTGGATGGTGCTGATGGGGCTCGCGCTGCTATGGCTGCCGGCGAGCGAAGCGGCGCTGATCGCCTACACCATGCCGGTCTGGGCCGCCGCGCTCGCCTGGCCAGTGCTCGGGGAGCGGCCGACCCTGCTCCGCGGCATCGCGCTGGTGATGGCTTTCGCCGGGCTCGCGGCGATCATGGGCGGCAACGGGTTTAACGCGAGCCTGGCAAAACTGCCGGGAATGGTCATGGCGCTGTGCGGCTCGATCGGCTTTGCGGTCGGCACCGTGCTCGCCAAGCGTTGGCCGGTCAAGCTGCCGCCGATTCCTTCCGCCGCCTGGCAGATCGGAATCGGCTGCCTGCCGGTCGCGCTGGTGGGGCTTGCGATCGAAACCACGCATTGGGCGGCGGTCACGCCGATCGGCTGGGCGCTGTTGTTCTATTCCACCGTGGTGCAGTTCTGCATCGCCTATGTGAGCTGGTTTGCGGCGCTGACGCGGCTGCCCGCCTCGATCGCGGCGATCGGCACCATGGCGGTGCCCGTGATCGGCGTGCTCGCCTCGGCCTTGGCGCTGCATGAGCCGCTCGGGGCGGGTCAGATCGGCGCGCTCGTGCTCACGCTCGCCGCGGTGGCGCTGGCAACCCGCAGTTGAGGCAAAAAAAGAACGGCGCCCGAAGGCGCCGCTCTCATTTCATCTGGGATTCCGGCTCACGGGCAGGGGTGCCGCAGGCCGTCATAGCCGAGATAGGTGCCGCTCGCCGGATCATACGACCGATAGCGCTGCGCGCAGTAGCTCGCATCGCCGCCGACCGGAGCTACGACCGTCACGCCCGCGTCGTAATAATCGGGGCCGTAGTCGCCATAATAATAGTCGTCGTCGTAATACGGCCCGCCGCCGTAATAGGCGTAGCTACCCAGTGCCGCGCCCGCCGCAAACGCCGCGCCCGGCCACCAGCCCCGGTGATGCCATCCGCCGCCGTGCCAGCCGCGCGGACCGCCGTTCCAGGCCGTCGCGCCGCCGCGCCAGCCGCCGCCTGCGCCCGGAGCTGTTGCAACCGCACCGGCGCCGGGGCCGAATTTCGATCCGCCCATTGCAGCATAGCTGCCGCCGACTCGGCCGCCGGTAAAACCGCCGCCGCCACCAAAGTGCGCGCCACCGCCGGCCATCCCGCCACCGCCGCCGATGCGGGCGCCACCGCCGCCGCCCATCCCGCCGCCGCCCACGTGGCCGCCGCCACCACCGCCACCAAACTTGCTTTGGGCGAGGCTCGGGCTTGCTAAGGCAAGGGACAGCGCGAGGGCCGTTGAGGCGCTCAAAAGGCCGAATTTACGCATGATAGGAGCTCCATTGACGTGAGGCGCGACGTGATGTGCATTTAATTGTCCGTCTGCGGTAATGTTCCCTGGCGGGCATGCGACATGTTGAGCCGGATCAAGCATCGCAAATAGTTGATCCAGGCGTTGACGCCTTCGGCTCGACTGGACAATTCGGCCTTCGGATGGCAAACAGCGGCAAATCAAGAGGTTGCCCGCCGCATGAAACAATTCCTGCTGAAATTCTTCACCTGGTGGAATGGCCAGACCTTCGGCACGCAACTCTGGACCTGGCGGTTTGGCGAACTGGTCGGTCAGGACGAGCAGGGCAACCGCTATTACCGCACCCGCGGCGGCAAGATCGACCCGGTTCTGCATTTTGAGCGACGCTGGGTGATCTATAACGGGCTCGCGGAAGCCAGCCGCGTTCCGCCATCATGGCACGGCTGGTTGCATCACGTCGTCGACACCCCGCCGACCGAGATCGACTACAAGCCGCGCGAATGGGAAAAGCCGCACGTGCCGAACCTCACGGGCACGCCGTTTGCCTATCGGCCATCCGGCTCGACGCTTGCCAGTGGCAAGCGGCCCAAGGCGACCGGCGACTACGTGCCGTGGACGCCGGGTAGCTAGACTAGGCCTGCCGGGCTCCCCTTTGCTTCGAAGAATTCCGCCGCGCGTGGTGCAGCGCGCGCAAGCGTCGTTGCGGCGCGTGGTGGCCTGTGAACAACGGTAACAGCGGGGACAGCGTGTAGGCGCGCATTGTGCTCTACGCGTGGTTGTGGCTTCATGCACCCATCTTACGGAGATGGGAGACCATCGCGTCGGTTCGGGTGCCAGTATCGCGACTGCCCCGATTGCAGCAGCGGATGCCGAGTAGGACCGGGCTGGGAGATAGGCCCCTGGCGAACGAGGTTCTGAAATCGCCCGCCAATGTGCGTCCACCGTAGGAAGGAAAGGCCGCCCGGGAAACCGGGCGGCCTTTTTCTTTTGGCGTCTTTTGGCGTCGCGGGCTTCACGCCCTGGCGGCGTGCGCCGAGACCCGCGCAGCCGCGCGTGCAACGGCTTCGGCGCGGCGCGCCTTGAACGGCGCGATACGTTCATTGACCAGCGCGAGCACCTCTGAAGGCGCCGTGTCCGGCGATCCTGCATTGAACGGCGGGGCCGGATTATACTCCATGCGCAGTTGGATTAGTTCCGCGATCCGACGATCGACGAGATGCGCGACCAGCGTCAACGCAAAGTCGATCCCTGCAGTGACGCCGCCGCCGGTGATGCGGTTGCGGTCGACGCAGACGCGCTCCTTGCTCGGAATCGCGCCGAACGCGGCAAGATGCTCGCGCGCCGACCAGTGCGTCGCGGCGCGATAGCCGGACAGCAGCCCGGCGGCACCGAGCACCAGCGATCCCGTGCAAACCGAGGTGATGAACTGGGCGTGCTGCGCTTGCTTGCGCAGGAAGGCCAGCACCTCCTCGTCATTGACCATATCGTCTGCGCCGGCGCCGCCGGGGACGCAGATCACATCGAGTTGCGGGCAGTCCGCAAAGGTGATCGTCGGCGTCAGCGTCAGCACGGAGTCGCTGGTGATCGGCTCGATGCGTTTCCAGACCAGATGCAGCTTCGCGTTGGGAACGCCGGCGAACACCTGCACGGGGCCGGTGAGATCGAGCTGGGTGAGCTTTGGAAACAGCAGAAGACCGATTTGCAGGGGAGCGGACATCGCAAGGACCTCCTCAAAGATTGCGCTTGACGGCAACAGCGTGCCATGGTGGGTTTTCGTCTTAAATGGCTAACTTCCCTCATTTTAAGACACGGGCGCAGAGATGATCGGCATATTGATCTTTCCCGATTTCCAGTTGCTCGATGCGGCGGGGCCGATTTCGGTGTTCGAAATCGCCGGCCGCTTCGCCAAGGCGCCCGTTCCGATCAAGGTCATCGCCGCAAAGCCGGGGCCTGTGCGGTCTTCAGCCGGCGTGGAGATGCTGGCGCGCAAATTCGGCGCGCCCTCCGCGCTCACGACGCTGATCATCGCGGGCGGCGAGGGCGTCGATGCCGCCGCAGCCAGTAAGTGCACGCTGCAATTCGTGCGTGCGGTGGCGAAACGCGGCGTCCGCGTCGCCAGCGTCTGCTCAGGCGCCTTCATTCTCGCCGAAACCGGCCTGCTCGATGGCAAGCGCGCCACCACGCATTGGCGGCGCACCCGGCAATTCCTGGCCGCCTATCCGAAGGTGAAGCTCGAGCCTGACCAGATCTTCGTCCGCGACGGCAATATCTGGAGCTCGGCCGGCATCAGCGCCGGCATCGATCTGGCGCTCGCGATGGCGGGTGAGGACTTCGGCGAGGAGGTCGTACAGAAGACCGCGCGCCAGCTCGTGCTCTATCATCGCCGGAGCGGCGGGCAGTCGCAGTTTTCCTCGCTGCTGGAATTGAAGGCGCCGACCGGGCGTTTCGGTGCGCTGCTGACCTGGGCGCGCGAACATCTCGACCAAAAGCTGACGGTAGAGGATCTCGCCGAGCGCGCCGGCATGAGTTCGCGGCATTTCACCCGCGCTTTCATCGCGGAGACAGGCACCACGCCCTCGAAGGCGATCGAGCGCTTGCGCATCGAGGTGGCGCGCTCGCGCGTGCAATCCTCAAGCGAAGCGATCGAGCGCGTCGCCGAAGTCACGGGCTTCCGCGATCCCGAACGCATGCGCCGTGCGTTCATCCGCGCCTTCGGCCAGCCGCCGCAATCGTTGCGGCGGGCGGCCAAGGAAAACATGCTTCAGCCCTGATCCTTCGGCAAAATTCTAAAGCGCGACGGGGTTAGGTCGAAACGCCATCGCGCTTTAGATTCTTGTTTGAGCATGATCTTTTCGGAAAACCGCTTCACACTTTTCCGGATCATGCTCTANTTCTACTGAGTCAGAAAGTCACAGTGTTGGCCCGCAATGAATCCGGTANTTGGGGGAGGTTGCGATCAGCGGAAGGGACTGAGGATGGCTCGCGGGGGGTTGAAGAGCAGCGAATCGCGATTTGCCGCTTATGTCGATGGCCTGGTGAGCGTGATTGGGCACAAGGATCGAGCGCAGCCGCTTCGGGACTATTGCGCGGGGCTGATGCTGCCTTGTGAGCGCAAGAGCGTCGAGCCGATTGCAGCCGTGACGGCGCCTGGGCGGGTGGCG
>NZ_AWZU01000022.1 GCF_000472385.1 Bradyrhizobium sp. ARR65 | reverse complement strand
GGAGCTGACCCGTCTGGTTGCGGAGATGGGCGGCCTCGCCGAGCGCATGATCGTCGAGTCCGTGGATGCGCTGGTTCGCCACGACGTCGCGCTCGGCCAGCGCGTGGTCGCTGCCGATCTCGAGATCGACAACATGCAGCGCATGATCGAGGAGCGGGCGGTGCTCACCATCGCGCGGCGCCAGCCGATGGCGGTGGATTTGCGGGAGATCGTCGGCGCCATGCGGGTGGCGATCGATCTGGAGCGGATGGGCGACCTCGCCAAAAACATGGGCAAGCGGGTCGCGGCGCTGGAAAGCGATTTCCATCCGCTCAAGCTGATCCGCGGGCTCGAGCACATGACCGATCTGGTGCAGCAGCAGGTCAAGACCGTGCTTGACGCCTATGCGGCCCACGACCTGCCGGCGGCGATGAGTGTGTGGAAGGGCGACGAGGAGGTCGATGCCATCTGCACCTCGCTGTTCCGCGAGCTCCTGACCTACATGATGGAGGACCCGCGCAATATCTCTTTCTGTATCCATCTGATGTTCTGCGCCAAGAACATCGAGCGGATCGGCGATCACGCGACCAACATCGCGGAAACGGTGTTCTACATGATCGAAGGTCAGCAGATTCTCGACAAACGCCCGAAGGGCGACACGACGGCGTTTGCCGCAACGCTCCCCGGCAACTAGGCCGGGCGGCCAAGACGACGAGCAGGACACAAGCAAGACGGCTTGATATTGGCTAAGACTTGGATACCGCCGAAGAAATGGAGAACCCCAAGCCATGAGCGCACGCATTCTGGTGGTGGAAGACGAGGAAGCGCTGACCACGCTGTTGCGCTACAATCTTGAGGCCGAAGGCTATGAAGTCGAAACGGTCGCACGCGGCGACGATGCCGATACGCGGCTGAAGGAACGCGTCCCCGACCTGATCGTGCTGGACTGGATGCTGCCGGGCCTGTCGGGCATCGAACTGTGTCGGCGTTTGCGGGCGCGCCCCGAGACGAAACAATTGCCGATCATCATGCTCACGGCGCGCGGCGAGGAGAGCGAACGGGTGAGGGGCCTTGCGACCGGCGCCGACGACTACATCGTCAAGCCGTTTTCGGTGCCGGAACTGCTTGCCCGCGTGAAGGGCCTGCTCCGCCGCGCGAGCCCCGAGCGGCTCGCCACCGTGCTCGCCTATGGCGACATCGAACTCGATCGCGAGAAGCGCCGCGTCGCCCGCTCGGGCCGGCCGATCGATCTCGGCCCGACCGAGTATCGCCTGCTCGAATTTTTCCTGGAACATCCCGGCCGGGTGTTCTCGCGCGAGCAACTGCTCGACAGCGTCTGGGGTCGCGACATCTATATCGATGAGCGCACCGTCGACGTCCATATCGGCCGCTTGCGCAAGCTGCTCAATCCGGGCCGCGAGCAGGATCCCATCCGCACCGTGCGCGGCGCCGGCTACGCGCTGGACGACCGCTTCGCGAAAGCGGAATCGTAGGAATTTTCTGCTTCCTTCAAAAGCGCGCGCCCATCTTAACCCGTAATCCCCGCGCAAACGGCTTCGCCGTTTGCCGCTGGAGGTGCGAGCCACCGGGGCCACGCGAAGCGCGGCCCGATGACAGGCTCNGCGAGCCTCGAAGGATGAACGGCCGCCCGCTGATGCAGCCCGGCCGTCGCCCTTCGAGACGGCTGCGGTTCGCGGCTCCCTCAGGGTGACGGTGATAGATTCCTTGTGCGGAGCCCTATCTTGTCGTCGGCTTGTTGGCCGGCGTCCGCCGCCGGTCGGCGGCAGGCTGATACGCGACGCGCGAGTGATGTGCGCAGTAGGGCAGGCCCGTGAGCGCCTTGCCGCCGCAGAAGAAGAAATCCGGGCTTGCGGGATCGCCAACCGGCCAGTGACAGGTGGCCTCGTTCAACTCCAGAAGCGACAGGCGCTGGCTCATCGGCACGACGTTGTCGTACGCAATGGGGTCGGGCTCGAGCTCCACCTCGAAGGCGTGGGCGAGCGCGGTGTTGCCGCGCGAGACCGGGCGCGACACCCGCATCATATGCTGGGCCGGACGCGGCTTGCGCTGGCGCGGCGCCGCCGCCGCGGGGGCCTTGGCGCGGCCGGAGAGCCCGAGCCGATGCACCTTGCCGATCACAGCGTTGCGCGTCACGTTTCCGAGTTCTGCGGCGATCTGGCTGGCTGAAAGCCCGGCTTCCCAAAGCTTCTTTAGCTGTTCGACGCGCTCGTCTGACCAGGTCAATACCGTCATCGACTCTATCCTCCGCCTCACGCCGGCCGAACCTGTTCTTCCGGCGCTGCGATGCCCAATCCCAAAAACCCTTGCGGTCAGAATCCCTTAAGGCTCGCCGGGAGCGAAAAGCGCGCCCGGACGTGTACGCAAAAGAGCCTAACTCTTGGGATCAAAACTGCCGCACGAGATGTCGTATCCGACGAAAAAGACGCTACAATATGCCGTGACTCCGGCGCAAGAGTCCGCAAGCGCCTTCCACATGTTCCGTGTTGTCAGAAACCCTTGTGCCACGCGGGATTCCTGCTGCATCCCACCGGGATCCTACGGAATGCCTGCGCTCGCATCATGCGTGCTGACAGGTTGACACTTATCCCCATGTGCATAAAATGGTCTCACGTGCCGCCCTGAAAAGGCGGCACGTTTCGTTTCCGGATTGGGTCGTTGATGCGACCAATGCTAATTGCGCGCATCACGCCGGCCGCAACTCATCAGTGACTGCCAAGTGATCGCCATGACCAACAGCGCCGCGTCGCATCTGCTTCCCGTTTTCGCCAGGGTCGATCTCGCCTTCGAGCGAGGCGAAGGCGCTTGGCTGATCGCGACCGACGGCGAGCGCTATCTCGATTTCACCTCGGGCGTCGCGGTGAACGCGCTGGGGCACGCGCACCCGCATCTCGTCAAAGCACTGCAAGAGCAGGCGACGAAACTCTGGCATATGTCGAACCTGTTCAGGAGCCCGGACGGCGAGCGTCTCGCCGCTCGCCTCTGCGAGCAGAGTTTTGCGGACTACGTCTTCTTCTGCAATTCGGGCGCGGAGGCGATGGAGGGCGTGATCAAGGTCACGCGCAAGCATCACGCCGCCAAGGGCCATCCGGAGCGCTACCGTCTCATCACCTTTGAGGGTGCATTCCACGGCCGCACGCTGGCGACGCTCGCGGCGACGGGGTCCGCCAAATATCTCGACGGCTTCGGTCCGCCCATGGACGGTTTTGATCAGGTGCCGCATGGCGACCTCGATGCCGTGAAAAAGGCGATCGGGCCTCATACGGCCGGAATCCTGATCGAGCCCATCCAGGGCGAGGGCGGTGTGCGCGCCGCGCCGCATGCCTTCTTCAAGGCGCTGCGCCAGCTCTGCGATACGCACGGCCTGCTGCTCGCGTTCGACGAGGTGCAGACCGGCATGGGCCGCACCGGCGAACTCTTCGCCTATAAGCGCCTGGGCGTGATCCCTGACGTGATGTCGCTTGCCAAGGCGCTCGGCGGCGGTTTTCCGATCGGCGCCGTGCTTGCGACCGCGGATGCCGCGGCCGGCATGACGCCAGGCTCGCATGGCTCGACCTTTGGCGGCAATCCGCTCGCGGTCGCCGCGGCCGGCGCGGTGCTCGATGTCATGCTGCAGCCGGGCTTCTTCGACCGCGTGCAAAAAATGTCGCTGCTGTTGAAACAGAAGCTGGCCTCGGTGGTGGATCGCCACAAGAACATCATCTCGGAAGTGCGCGGCGAAGGCCTGCTGGTCGGCGTCAAGGCGGTGGTGCCTTCAGCCGATCTGGTGACGGCGTTGCGGGCGCAAAAACTGCTCACCGTCGGCGCCGGCGACAATGTGGTTCGCTTCCTGCCGCCTTTGATCGTAACCGAGGCCGAGATCGAACAATCCATCGACATGCTCGAGCGCGCCTGCGTCGCGCTGTCGAGCGGTCCGTCGAAGCAGGCGGCAAACCAATGAGCAAGCCGCGGCATTTCCTGGACATCAATACGATGCCGTTGTCGGAGTTGCGCCGCATGCTGGCCGCGGGCAACGCGATGAAGACGAAGCTGAAGGCGCACGAGAAGCCGCAAAAGCCGCTCGAAGGCAAGACGCTCGCGATGATCTTCGAGCGGCCCTCGACACGCACCCGCGTGTCGTTCGACGTCGGCATGCGCCAGCTCGGCGGCGAATCCATCATGCTCACCGGCGCGGAGATGCAGCTTGGCCGCGGCGAGACCATTGCCGATACCGCGCGCGTGCTGTCGCGCTATGTCGATGCCATCATGATCCGCATCCTCAACCACGAGGCGCTGCTGGAGCTTGCCGCCCACGCCACCGTTCCCGTGATCAACGGGCTGACGCGGCGCTCGCACCCCTGCCAGGTGATGGCGGACCTGATGACCTTCGAGGAACATCGCGGACCGATCCAGGGCAAGACGGTCGCCTGGACCGGCGACGACAACAACGTGCTGGCCTCGTGGGCACATGCGGCGGAACGCTTCAAGTTCACGCTCAATGTCGCCACCCCGCCAGAGCTCGCGCCGAAGAAGGCGATGCGTGACTGGATCAAGGCCACCAACGCCTCGATCGTGCTCGGCAACGATCCGGAAGAGGCCGTGCGCGGCGCGGATTGTGTCGTTACCGACACCTGGGTGTCGATGGGCGACAAGGACGGCGAGCATCGTCACAATCTGCTCAAGCCCTATCAGGTCAACGCCAAGCTGATGTCGCTCGCCAAACCCGATGCGCTGTTCATGCACTGTCTGCCTGCGCATCGCGGCGAGGAGGTCACCGACGAGGTGATCGACGGGCCGCAGTCCGTGGTGTTCGACGAGGCCGAAAACCGCCTGCATGCGCAAAAGGGCATTTTGGCCTGGTGTTTCGACGCGGTGTAATCGCCAACGAAATGCTCTCGTCCCGGACAAGCCAACGGGTCCGCGCGAAGCGCCGCCCGATGACAGGCTCCGCGCAGATCCGGCACCCATAGCCAAGGGAAGCAAGTTTTTGCGAGCTGGCGATCTTCAGCCATCGCAGCAACACAGGCCTATGGTTATAGGCCCTGGCTTTCGCCAGGACGACAGCTTTGGTTGCGGCGGCGTGCCCGCGACGACAGTCAGCCCCCTTTCGCTTCGCGCGTTCCGACCCCAGATAGGCGCCATGACCTCTCAATCTCCCGACAGCAAAATCACCCGCGAGCCCCCCGTTCGGGCGCCATCCTCCGTTCCGGTCGATGACGCGATCCTGCCATTTGAGGTCGGCGCGCTCGATTTGCGCGGCCGGCTGAGCCGGCTGGGGCCGACTCTCGACGACATCCTGACCAAGCACGATTATCCCGCGCCCGTCGGCAAGCTGCTGGGCGAGGCGATCGTGCTGACGACGCTGCTCGGTTCATCGCTGAAATTCGACGGCCGCTTTATCCTGCAGACTCAGACCGACGGGCCGGTCTCCTTCATGGTGGTCGATTTCCAGGCGCCGGACCGTTTGCGCGCCTATGCGCGCTTCGATGCCGACCGGCTCATGCCGGGAGCGGATTCCGCTGCGCTGCTCGGGAAGGGCCATCTGGCCATGACCATTGACCAGGGACCGGACATGAGCCGCTATCAGGGGCTGGTGGCGCTGCATGGCGGCGGCCTGGAAGATGCCGCGCATGAATATTTTCTGCGCTCGGAACAGATTCCGACACGCGTGCGGCTCGCGGTGGGCGAAGAGTGGCGCGGCGGCGATGGGCGGGCCACGCATCGCTGGCGCGCCGGCGGATTGTTGATGCAGTTCCTGCCGAAGGCGCCGGAGCGTGCGCGCCAGGCCGATTTGCATCCGGGCGACGCGCCCGAAGGCACCGCCCCGCACGAAGTGAAGGAAGATGACGCCTGGATCGAGGGGCAGTCGCTGATGGCGACGGTGGAGGACGTCGAGCTGATCGATCCCGATCTCTCCGGCGAGCGGTTGCTGTATCGCCTGTTTCACGAGCGCGGCGTACGGGTATTTTCGTCGCAGCGGCTGCAGGCGCAATGCTCCTGCTCGCGCGACGCCGTCGCATCGATGCTGAAGAGCTTTGCGGCCAAGGACCGCGCCGAGATGGTGCAGGACGGCAAGGTCGAGGTGACCTGCGAGTTCTGCAGCTCGGTCTATCAATTCACTCCGCACGAAGCGGGCGTGGAAGGGGCTGTGTAGAACCTCTACGTTGTAGGCTGGGTTGAACGAAGTGAAACCCAGCATTGCTGCTGCATCGCTGTTGATGGGTTTCGCTACGCTTGCCCGTCGCGTTAATCTGTCGCATGCGGGTGCGGTTGCGCCGTCGGGCAAATCACCTGCACTTCTTGGCGCGTCCCGCCTCGATGAAGAGGGCGTATCGCGATCGTCACGAAACGTGAGGCGGGATGCGGTGGCCGCTGATGTGTCGAAGACGAACGACACGTGAAGCGGACGGCGAAGTCGTGTGGTCCTGGCGCCCCGAGGCCGGCGCTAAATTGGCGACGATGCATTCGCATCGCGCCGATGACGGTGACAACAAAGTCTGGCTCACCGAGGAGAGCACGAAGTAAGCCGTAAACCACTCGCGCAGGGAAGGCCGGTGTGATTCCCGCCTGTACCTGTGGTCAACGCGCGCTTCGCGCAATTTATTTGCGCGGAGGCCCGGTGCAGCGGCCACCCGGCCTTCCCTGTGCCCTCCGATTTTCGTGAGGGACAAGGTCGATGCAAAGCTCGGGCGCAAATGGCGCCGCGAGAGCGCGAAGCTATGCGTGTTATTGAAATTCTTGTGGCCATGTCTTTGGTCTGTCACCGTCATCCTCAAGGTGCGAGCCACCGGGTCCGCGCGGAGCGTGGCCCGATGACAGGTTCCGCGAGCCTCGAAGGATGAACGGCCCGCTGCGAGAGCCGGGCCGTCGCCCTTCGAGCCCGTCGCTTGCGCGACGGCGCCTCAGGATGGCGGGTCAGCGTGAGCGCCCTATGCTCGCTCAGCTCAACCCTAGTTCAACACGCGCCTGCTGTCGGGGCTGTCAAGCGAGAAGGTCGGCACGTCGATTTCGAAGCGCTCGCCGGTTTCGCTGACCATCTGATAGCGGCCGGTCATGAAGCCGGACGCGGTGGAGAGCGGAACCCCGCTGGTGTATTCGAAGCGCTCGCCGGGTGCGAGCACTGGCTGCTCGCCCACGACACCCTCGCCGCGGACCTCCTGCTGCTTCCCGGAGGCGTCGGTGATGATCCAGTGCCGGGTGCGGAGCTGCACCGTCTCATCGCCGGTATTCGTGATGACGATGGTGTAGGACCAGAAATAGCGGGACTGCTCCACCGAGGAGCGTTCAGGCATGAAGTTCGGCTCGACGGTGACTTCGATGCGGCGGGTAACGGCGCGATACATGGTCTTATCATAGCCAAAACACGCCACGGAACCAATCGTGCAGCTTGCGGAAAACCGCTAGGATCCTCAAATGCAAACCGCGCTTTGAACATAGTTCCGATTTATCCGGTGGGGCGCTGGCCGTCCGGCGGCCCCGAACCCCGGTATCTGACCTGCGATTTGGCCTGCGGGCGACCGGATATATTATTCGTTTCATTCTGCCGGCGTGCTTTGCCGCCGGCCTGCCTGACGGTGATTGATGGCGTCCGTTGTCGACCGAGTGACCGGGCTTCCCGTACCCGCCGCCGCGGAGGCGCCGGCGCGCGACGCCGCGGCCGTTGCGAACTCGCGCTCGATTGCGCTGCCTGCGGTCGGCGAGCGCGAGCTGCGGCTCGACCTGTTTCGCGGACTCGCGCTGTGGCTGATCTTCATCGATCATTTGCCGCCGAGCCTTTTGACCTGGCTCACCATCCGCAATTACGGCTTCTCCGACGCCACCGAGATCTTCATTTTCATCTCCGGCTACACCGCGGCCTTCGTCTATGGCCGTGCACTCCTGGAGTCCGGCTTCATCGTCGCCACCGCCCGCATCCTGCGGCGCGCGTGGCAGATCTATGTCGCGCACGTCTTCCTCTTCACCATCTTCCTGGCGGAAATCTCCTACGTCGCAACCTCCTTCGAGAACCCGCTCTATTCGGAAGAAATGGGCATCATGGATTTTCTGAAGCAGCCTGATGTCACCATCGTCCAGGCGCTGCTGCTGCGCTTCCGTCCCGTCAACATGGACGTGCTGCCGCTTTACATCGTGCTGATGCTGTCGCTGCCCTTGATCCTGGTGCTGATGCGCTGGAGGGCCGATGTGACACTGGCGCTATCGGTGCTGCTCTACGCGGTTACCTGGGAATATGACCTTTCCTTCTCGGCCTATCCGAACGGGGTATGGATGTTCAACCCGCTCGCCTGGCAATTGCTGTTCGTGTTCGGCGCTTGGTGTGCGCTCGGCGGAGCGCAGCGCATGTCGAGGATCCTGTCGTCGAACATCACGCTATGGGTTTGCATCGTCTACCTGATCGCGGCCTTCTTCGTGACGCTGACCTGGTACGTACCGCAACTTGGTCATGTGTTGCCGCGCTGGATCGAGCAATGGATGTATCCGATCGACAAAACCGATCTCGACGTGCTGCGTTTCGCGCATTTCCTGGCGCTGGCCGCGATCACGGTGCGCTTCTTGCCGCGCCACTGGCCGGGGCTGAAATCGCCCTGGCTGAAGCCCATGATCCTGTGCGGCCAGCATTCCCTGGAGATATTCTGTCTCGGTGTGTTCCTTGCTTTTGCTGGGCACTTCATCCTGGCTGAAGGGGCCGGCGGTGCTGCGCTGCACGCGCTCATCAGCATCTGCGGGATCGTCATCATGTCCTGCGTGGCCTGGCTGATTTCATGGTACAAACACTCCGCCGACAAGAGCGCGAAAAAGGGCGCCCGCGGCAACGCCGATTTGGCGGGAGGGGGTTGATGCGATCGGGATTGATCCTGGGCCTGGCTTTGCTTGCGTGCGTCGCAGTCGCACCGGTTGCGCGTGCCGAGGAAGCCGAAACGTGCCAGGTGCCGGCTTCGCTGCTGTCGACCGAAAGCTCGCTGCCCAAGGTGGCGGACGCCGTCAGGAGCGGCCGGCCGCTGGAGATCCTGGTCGTGGGCAGCCGCTCCTCGACGATCCCCGGCTCGCAGGATGCGGCCTACCCGGCGCGGTTGCAGGCTGCGCTGAAGGACAAGCTCCCGGGCGCAACCGTTAACGTCTCGGTAGAGATCGTGCCGAAGCAGACCGCGGAAGAGGCCGCCGGCGGCTTTGTTAAGCTTCTGGAAGCTAAAAGGCCTACTTTGGTTGTCTGGCAGACGGGAACCGTTGATGCTATGCGATCGACGGATCCCGACGACTTTCGTGCCGCCGTCGGCAACGGCGTCACTGCGCTGCAAAATGCGGGAGCCGACGTGGTGCTGATGAATCTCCAATATAGTCCGCGCACCGAGACCATGATCTCGGGCTCGCCCTATCTGGACAATATCCGCGCGGTGGCACAGGAGCACGACATCCCGCTGTTCGACCGCTTCTCCATCATGCGCCAGTGGAGCGAGCAGGGCGATTTCGATCTCTACAGCGCCGTGCATGGCACCGATCTTGCCAAGCGCGTGCACGACTGTATCGGGCGGGCATTGTCGGGCTTCATCTTTGATGCGGCCCATCTCGGCCCGGCGCAGCAGAATTAGGACGTTCGTGTTGATGAGTTTGTTGCGTTCGCGTTCTTCCTGCCCTTTTCGCGTAACGGCATCGCTGTCGATGGCAACGCTCGCGGCGGCGCTCATGCTGTTCGCGCCGATCCCCGCGGGCGCTCAGGGCGCCCAGGCCGCGCCTTCGTCCCAACCGGCGGCAGCCTCTGACAATTCCGTCACGCCGGTGCCGGCGGACGGGGGCAGTGCCGCCACGACGGCAGTCGGAGACCAGGGCCAAGCCTCCCAGCAATCCGGGGCTGCGCAGAACAAGAGTCCTGACAAGAGCCTTGCCGCGAAGGCGCTCGACAAGGTCAAGCAGGTGGCAAAATCGGCCGGCGATATCTTCAGCCGCGTGCCCTGCCTGCCGCCGAAGGGCGGCGCCAAGCCGATGGGGACGTTGCCGCATGTGGCGGCCAAGCTCGCCGCAGGTAAGCCCATCGTCATTATCGCCTTCGGCTCGTCCTCGACGCAGGGCTACGGCACCAGTTCGCCCGAATACACCTATCCGAACCGCTTGGCGGCGCAGTTGCGCCGGCAATATCCGTCCGCGGATATCACCGTCATCAATGCGGGACGCGGCGGCGAGGATGCGCCGGAAATGATGAAGCGGCTGCAGAGCTCGGTGATCGACCTGCATCCCGATCTCGTCATCTGGCAGGTCGGCACCAATGCCGTGCTGCGCAATCTCGATCCCGACGCTACGGCAAAGATGGTTGACGACGGGGTTGCGCGAATTCAGGCCGCCGGCAGCGACGTCGTGCTGGTGGATTTGCAATACTCGCCGCGCGTCACCGAGCACCCGGAAAGCGCGAGCAAGATGATCCGCTTGCTCGGCAAGGTCGCGCAGCTTCATCATATCGGCATCTTCCCGCGCTTTGAGGTGATGCGGGAGTGGCACGAGCAGCAGGCGTTGCCGATCGACAGTTTTGTCATCGCCGATGGCCTGCACATGAACGATTGGGGCTATGCCTGCTTCGCGCAACTGCTCGGCGACGACATCATCCGCTCGGTCGGCCAGCTCA
Organism: Bradyrhizobium sp. ARR65; assembly: GCF_000472385.1. GTDB lineage: Bacteria > Pseudomonadota > Alphaproteobacteria > Rhizobiales > Xanthobacteraceae > Bradyrhizobium. The sequence goes on along the minus strand of NZ_AWZU01000022.1, from coordinate 120,241 downwards.
AGATCGGCGTCAACGTGCCCGCGACAGTGCAGACCTATCGGCCGATGTGATTTGCTCTCCGTCGTCCCGGGCAACCAAAGCGCGACCCGGGACCCATAACCCCAGGCAATCGTTGTTGCGATGACTCGTCGCTGCAATTTGCCCAACGACTGTCGCCTGTGGTTATGGGTTCCGGATCTGCACTCGCTTCGCTCGTTTGCCCGGGACGACAGTGGAGCTTGTGAAGCCGCTTTACGCCTTCTCCAGCGCGGCGGTGAGATCTTCGATCAGATCGTCCGGATGCTCGAGCCCGGCGGAGAAGCGGATGAAGCCCTCGCTGATGCCGAGCTCGGCGCGGGCTTCCGGTGAAAGCCGCTGATGGGTGGTGGTGGCGGGATGCGTGACCAGGCTCTTGGCATCGCCGAGATTGTTGGAGATGCGCGCGAGCTTGAGGCCATTGAGGAAGCGGAAAGCGGCCGCCTTGCCGCCCTTCACCTCGAAGCCGACCAGCGTCGAGCCTGCGCGCATCTGCTTTCTCACGAGTGCGGCCTGCGGATGATCCTCGCGCCCGGGATAGACCAGCCGCGCAATCTTCGGATGCTTGGCAAGTGTGTCGGCAACGCGCGCCGCATTGTCCGTCTGCGCGCGCACGCGCACTGCGAGCGTCTCGAGGCCCTTGAGCAGCACCCAGGCATTGAACGGCGAGATGGAAGGGCCGGTCTGCCGCATGAAATTGTGCAGATGTTCGTTCACGAAGGCTTCCGAGGACAGGATCATGCCGCCGAGGCAGCGGCCCTGACCGTCGATGTGCTTGGTCGCGGAATAGACCACGAGGTCGGCGCCGAGCGCGAGTGGGCTCTGCCAGATCGGGGTCGCGAACACATTGTCGACGATCAGCCGGGCGCCGGCGGCATGCGCGATCTCGGCGATCGCGGGAATGTCGAGCACGTCGAGCGTCGGATTGGTCGGGCTCTCCAGGAAGAGGCTCTTCGTGTTCGGCCGCACCGCGCGCTGCCAGTCGTGGAGATCGAGGCCGTTGACCAGCGTCGACTGGATGCCGTAGCGCGGCAGCAGATCCTCCACCACATAACGACAGGAGCCGAACACCTGCTTGGAGGCCACCACGTGGTCGCCCGCCTTCAGTGGCGCCAGGATGGCGGTGGTCACCGCAGCCATGCCGGTCGCGGCGGCGCGGCCGGCTTCGGCGCCCTCCAGCTCGATCATCCGACGCTCGAACATCGCTATGGTCGGATTGGAATAGCGCGAATAGATGTAGCCGGGGTCCTCGCCCTTGAACCGCGCCTCGCACAGTTCCGCGGTCTCGTAGACATAGCCTTGGGTCAGGAACAGCCCTTCCGACGTCTCCCCAAATTCCGAGCGCAGCGTGCCGGAATGGACCAGGCGGGTCTCGGGACGAAGGTGGGCCGTGGGGGACGGAGCGGTAGATTTGGACATGTGACCTCCAACATGGCCATCCTTTCAAAATGGCCACAAAAAAACCGGCCTGGGAAACTCCTCAGGGCCGGGATCACAACTGTCCCCGGCCTGTTTAGCGATTTATTTAACGTGGCTGCAAGCCGGCCGGCTCAAATCACCACGGGATAAGTCATGCTCTTATTCGCACCCGACCTTTCCGTCAAGGCGGGGTTCGGCTAACCGATAAAAGGCCTGTTTTTGAGGAATTATGGAGAAGAGGCTTACCGCGGGGAATCCCGACGTGTCGTTCACGCTTGCAAGAGACGCCAACGGCATCCTGCCCGACCGCATGATCGCGGCGATGGCGGATTCCGGCCTGATCCTGCCGGCCTATCCTTTTGTCGAAAGCCAAATCCAGCCGGCCAGCCTCGACCTGCGGCTTGGCGATATCGCCTACCGGGTGCGCGCCAGCTTCTTGCCCGGTCCCGGCGCCACGGTGGCCGAACGGATCGACGAATTGAAGCTGCATGAGTTCAGCCTTGCCGACGGCGCGGTGCTGGAGACAAACTGCGTCTATATCGTGCCGCTGATCGAGAGCCTGGCGCTGCCGCCGGAGATCGTCGCGGCTGCCAACCCGAAAAGCTCGACCGGGCGGCTCGATGTCTTCACGCGCGTGATCGCCGACGGCACGCGTCGCTTCGACATGATCGGCGCCGGCTATCACGGTCCGCTCTATGCCGAGATCAGCCCGAAGACGTTTCCGGTGCTGCTGCGCGAGGGCTCGCGGCTGTCGCAGGTGCGCTTCCGCACCGGTGATGCCATTCTGGATGCGGACGAGCTCGACACGCTGCATGCGAAGGAGCGGCTGGTCGATATCGATGACGCCGATCTCTCCGGCGGCGTTGCGCTGTCGGTCGATCTTTCCGGCGACAATTCGGGCGGCTTCGTCGGCTACCGCGCCAAGCGCCACACCGGCGTGGTCGATGTCGATCGTCGCAGCGGCTATCCGGTGGAGGAATTCTGGGAAGCGATCCCGGCGCGCCCCGATCGCAGTCTCATTCTCGACCCAGGCGAGTTCTATATTCTCGCCTCGAAAGAGGCCGTGCAGGTGCCGCCGGACTATGCCGCCGAGATGGTGCCGTTCGATCCGCTGGTCGGCGAGTTTCGGGTGCACTATGCCGGTTTCTTCGACCCAGGTTTCGGCTATGCCGGCGCCGGCGGGCAGGGCGCGCGCGCGGTGTTGGAGGTGCGTTCGCGCGAGGTGCCGTTCATCCTCGAGCATGGCCAGATCGTCGGTCGACTGGTCTATGAAAAAATGCTGGCGCGTCCCGATGCGCTCTACGGTCAGCGCATCGGTTCGAACTACCAGGCGCAGGGCCTGAAGCTTTCCAAACATTTTCGCCTGTAGCAGGAATCACGGAGAGCCCTACGTGCAAACCGCCTCGACATTGTTGCCATCGGGGTCGATCAGGAACGCGGCGTAGTAGGTCGGGCTGTAATCGGCCCTGATCCCTGCCGCGCCATTGTCCCGGCCGCCGGCTTTCAGACCCTCGGCGTGGAATTTCTTGATCGCATCATGGCTGGGCGCGCGGAACGCGATGTGGGCACCTTCGCTGTTCAGTCCCTTATGCAGATAAAGCCATAGTGCCGGCTCGCCTTTCGGACCAAAGCCGGCGCCGTTCTCGTCCTTGGAACAAAGGACATAGCCGAGCGGCGCCAGCACTGCGGTGTAAAACCGGACGCTGGCATCGAGATTGCCGACTTTCAGGCCGATATGGTCGTACATGGTTGTCTCCCGATGCTTCTTGTTACACGCACTCCGCGCGGCATGGAGACGAGCCTAGTCAGTCGAGCTGCAGGCGTTCTTGGAAAATCTTGCGCATCCCGCGCGAGGCCTGTCGGAACTTGAGCGGCGAGACGCCGGCGGCGCGATGGAAGGTGCGGACGAAATTGGAGAGGTCGGCAAAGCCGACGTCATAGGCGATGTCGGTCACGGCCCGCTCCTCATCGGCCAGGAGCCGTGCGGCATGCCGCAGCCGTGAGCGCACCAGATACTGATGCGGGGTCACGCCGAGCACGGACGAAAAGAGCCTTAAGAAATGGAAGGGGCTGACGCCGGCCTGCGCCGCGGAGTTCTCCAGCTCGATCTCCCGATGCGAGTTCGCGTCGATCCACAGTGCGGTCTCGACCGCGCGGCGACGGTCCCGTGCGCTGGTTCTTGCAGCCTTCCGCGTGCGTCCCGACACCACTTCGACAAAGCGGCTGGCGAAGATCTGCCCGGCCTCGTCGAGACCGATGTCGCTTCTGCCTTCCGCGGCGGCCTGCGCGAACTCGCCGAGAACCATCAGCTCGGGCAGCGGCGGCGTGGCACCAACCTGCCAGGCATCGGTGCGGCCTCCAATCGCGTCCACGAGCTCGGGCTCCAGAAAGAACGACAGGCACTCGTCGCCGCAGACATGATCATGGGTGCAGAAAAATTCGGTGTCGGGATAGCCGACCAGCACGCTTCCGGCCACCAGCTCGTGGGCGCGCCCACGGCTGCAATAGCCGAAGCTGCCCTTGCGCACATAGGAAATCGAATGGCGGCGGTGCTGCTCCACGAACGGCTTCTCGCCCGGAACCGCTGTGCAGCGGAAATCCGAGACCGTAATCGACCGGCGCTGAAGCAGCGTGGTGGAGCTCATGCCGTAAATCTAGTGAGGCGGCCGCAACGGGGCAATCGGTGGCGGCACGTTCAGCAGGTCGCGCCTATGAGCGGGCTCCGTTCGCTTGGCGGGGCTCGCATCACTTCGTCTCACCGGGACGCTTGGGAAGCAAAGCCAATGTCCTCATGAGACGTTCGCGCCAGTCGGGATGTTTGATGCTGATCATCTGGACTGCCAGCATCGCGCATTCGTCGCAGATCGCGACCGGCGGCGAGGCGACGAGCTGCATCACTTCGCTTTGCGTCTTGCCGCAGAACGAACAGGCCGGGCTCGACATGGCTCCCCCGCTCTAGCCTTGGGATTGATGATCGGAGCCGTCCGAACTGGACCGGCCTGTCCAGGGCCCGGAATTGTCTCGGTTCGAGGTCATCCCGGTCTCCCGTCGGAGCGCAAAGCCGATTGATCCGGCAAAGAGCATCAGCAACATCTCGTCTCCAATGGCAACAACGGACAATCTACTTTCGCCTGCCGCAGCGCCGGACAATTCCATTCAGTACGTGAAGATAGCGATGCACCGCGCGTCCGCGCGATGCCGCCGGGGCTTTATTTCGGCCGCTGGTTAACGTAGGTTGGCGACCTCATGTGGCGACGCAAAGCCCGTGATCGAGGCGCGAAATCGATATAAGTCATTGATTTTGCGGGCGTAGTTCAATGGTAGAACGGCAGCTTCCCAAGCTGCATACGAGGGTTCGATTCCCTTCGCCCGCTCCAGCCTTTTTCTCCCTTTTGATCAGGAGCTTACGCCGAAAAGGGTTGATTTGCCCGCTGTTGCGCGGACCAGTCATACAATCTGTGCGTCCAAGACAGGGCGAGGTTTCGATTCCCGTGCGATGGATGCAGGCAGTCGCTCGGGATGCCACTTTTTCGCAGCCAAGCAGTCTCCCCTAGCGACACAAGGCGTCCGACCAGATTTTGTGGCGCGCTCGCGAGCGTATCGTACAGACTGCCGTGGTCTATCAGGTCGGCCTTCCATGGCTCCTGCGCTCAAACGAATTCTGGACAGGATGAATCCCGCGATCTTCAAGGGCCATTCACCTCATCGTCTTAACATGCATCGTCGCCATCGTGGAAAACCCGGAGAACTTGCAAAACATACACGCGACGCGTATCTTTAGGCCACGGTACACTCATGTTGCGCCACTAAGTCGATGGCGTCGCCGGGACGATTCATGCGACTGACGAGCTTTACCGATTTCGCGCTACGGCTGCTGATGTATGCAGCGGCCCACGAGGACCGGCTGATCACTATCGAAGAGGCGTCCGAGGTCTACAACATCTCGCGCGCGCATCTGATGAAGATCACAAATACCCTGACCAGGGCAGGATTTTTGAAAGCGGTGCGTGGACGCTCCGGCGGGCTGACGCTGGCGAAGCCGCCGCGCAAGATCCGGCTAGGCGACGTGGTTCGCGCAACAGAGCCTGATTTCGCTCTGGTCGAATGCTTCGCCAGCGGCAATCAATGCCTCATCACGCGGAGCTGCCGGTTGCGCGGCATCCTGCACGAGGGCCTCGATGCGTTCAATGCGGTCCTCGACAAGTACACGCTCGCCGATCTGATGCTGAGGCCGAAGGATTTTGGTGTGCGGCCTGCGGCGTGATCGGTAAGGCGGATCGCGAGCGGCGTGTGATCCGGGACGAAGGCATTTTCGGCGGTCTGACGCTTGCAAGGAAGCTGATGGCCGACAATTGCCGTGCGACGACGGGTTCTCGCGATGGGATGGGTATTCGAGCACTATCGGCGGAATCTGAGCGCGATTTACATCGTCGCTCAGAAACAACAACAGTGAGACACCAAAAGCGGCGCTGTCCGCTCCAAGTCCCAGCGCTTAAGGACCCTTGATATAGCCTTGGACCTCCACGATCCGCCCGTCGCGCACGCGCATCAGGTTGACGCCGCGCACGGAGTCCAGGCGATCCGGCCCCCAGATCAGCCGCCACCGGATTTCGCCACGGTCGCCGCGGGCGATGATGCTTTCCGGTTCGAAATGGACGCCTGAGGTGGTCGCGATTCGTGTCCAGAGGTCGACGCAGGCATCCTTGCCTTCGTGGCGCGAGCCGTCGGGTGCGGGCTGCGTGTTTTCGATGATGCAGTCGTCGGCGACCAGCTCGGCCAGCGCTGCGGGATTGTGAGTTATGAAGACCTGGTTGAAGCGGCGTAAGACCGCCTCCGTCTGCCTGCTCTCAGCGTCGTTGAAGCTACCCCGTGCCATCACTATCTCCGTAGCCACACAGTCTTGCGACCGGCATATCGCGTTTTCCTGATTAATATGCGATTTGGTACAAAAACTTAGTCACATGCTCGTGTGCTGGAATTATCCGCCGCGGTGATATCGCGGCAGATCGGCGGTTGGCGTCGCCGCACATGAAGGTCAGACACCGTTGGCTGGCTTCAGCTCCATGCCGCAACACTGCTCCGACCCGCCAGGCGAGGGTAGCGCTCACGAAACTGCGATTTCGTGGCTGGCTTGCATGGACACGCGCAGCTTTATGGAGGCAAAATGCCAAGCCTGAGGCTGAGCTGACGCAGCATTGAGGACATCGAATAGCGGGGACATCCATGTGATTTGAGCGACCGATGAATGATCCCACACCAGGACAGGATCGAATTCGCGCGGCTGCTTCAGGCGACAATCCAGCCGATGAAGCGGCGCGTGCTGGTCGCCTCAACTTACTCACGGCTGGTCTCACCTTGCTCGCCGCCGGCGTCTGCCTGTTTCTGGCGTGGAAAGCGGTTTCCAGCCTGCTCGTCATTTTCGCGGGTGTGCTGTTCGCATCGTTCCTGGATGCCTGCGCCCTCGCGCTTGCTCCCGTCCTACCGGTCAATCGTCCCTGGCGGCTGACGCTGGTTGTCCTGCTGTTGACGGCGCTTCTTGCCTTCGCCCTCGTATGGGGTGCGGGCAAGCTGCCAGAGCAGACCCGTCTCCTCCTGAAAGTCATGGATACGCAGCTCGACGTGCTGCAGGCGCATCTGCTGTCGTTCGGCGTGGACCTGTTCGGCCCCGAGGGCGGCCGCGACTTCACGCGCTGGTTCTTTTCCGATCAGGGCAGGTTCTTCAGTCACGCACAAATGGTGATCGGGACCGCATCGAATTTTCTGACGGATGCTCTCGTCATCCTCTTCCTCGGCATCCTCTTCGCCTTCGATCCCGCAAGCTACCGCGAAAGCCTGGTCCTGCTCATACGGCGGCCCTACCGCGCCCGGGTGCGGGGCGTGATGAACGAGATGGGAAACGTCCTGCGCCTGTGGCTTGTCGGACAGGTGATCCGCATCGTCCTCATGACCCTGTGCGTGTGGCCGATCCTCTATCTGATCGGGCTGCCGGGTCCCTTCGTGCTCGGGCTGCAAGCGGGCCTTTCGAATTTCGTTCCCTATCTGGGGCCAATCGTCGCCGCGGTCCCGATTGGCCTTGTGGCGATGCCTCTCGGTCTTTCAGTGACGGTCTGGGCGGTCGGCATCTATACGGCGGTGCAGTCGCTCGAAGGCTATGTGATCGGCCCGCTGATCCAGCGCCAGGCGGTCGAGCTTCCTCCGGCCTGGACGCTGGTGGCCATCGTGCTGCTGGGTGCATTGTTCGGCGTCATGGGAATTGCGCTTGCCATGCCGCTGGTCGCGATCGGCCGCGTCGCCGTTCTTCGCTTCTATGTCGAGGACTGCCTCGGGGACAGGCTGAGCGCGCCCGTGGAGGACATGCGGGTGAAGTCAGGCGGTCTCGCATGGACCCTTTGGCCGCGCCGCCACCAGAGATAAGCGTCCGGGACGTGGAGCCTCTCAGCGTGGCGAAAGCGTCCGGTTTGAGATGTGATTGGGTGGCCCATGAGCGACCTTGATGCGCATCAGAATGAGAGCGCGTCCTCGACCCATTCGGGATTGATGAGCCTGCTGTGGCGGCAGCTTCCCTTCGTCGTCGCGCTGGTGCTTGCGATCGCGGGCGTCGCCTACACGAATATCTCGCACCAGCCGCTCGTCGGCTATTGGGAGTTTCTGGCGCTTGCCATCGGCGTGGTCTGCGTCGTGACCAAATGGCCGGAGCTCCACAGTAGAGACGCGCGCTTGCGCCTGATCTGGACCCAGGCCGTTCATTGGGTTGCGGTCCTCATCGCCATGAACATCGTGCTGGTGTCGCGCGTTCAGCAATTGCTGCCGACCCCCGCAACCAGCCTGGTGCTTCTGACCCTGCTTGCGCTCGGCACGTTCCTGGCGGGGGTCAGCCTGCTGTCGCTTCGAATCTGCTTTCTCGGCATTGCCATGGCGGTCACGGTACCGGCCATTTCGTGGCTGCAGCAGTCCGTCATCTTCTTCGTGCTGGCGGCGGTCTTGCTGATCGGCCTTGGCCTTGCCTTTTGGCTGCGCCAGGGCGACGACCGCGCTTCGGCGCCGCCGAACTGATGGCAACGGATCATCTCAGAACGACCCAAAGACTGAGCCGAGAACCATCACCGCGACAAGGCCGATGATCGGTCCGACAATGCCGACGATGACAATATCGCGGTAAGCCTCGCGATGGGTCGATCCGCAGACGGCAAGCAATGTGATCACCGCGCCATTGTGCGGGAGGCTGTCGAGCGTTCCGGCGCCGATCACGGCCACGCGGTGCAACAGCGCAGGCGACATGCCGATGTCCGCCGCGCGCTCGAGATAGGTTCGCGCCAGCGCATCGAGCGCGATGGTCAGCCCGCCGGACGCCGAGCCGGTCAGTGCTGCCAGCACGTTGGTCGCGATCGCGAGCGACACCAGGGGGCCACCTTCGATCCCCAGCACCGCGTCGCGCACGACCCCAAAGGCCGGCACCGCCGCCACAACGGCGCCGAACCCGACCAGGCTCGCCACGCTCATGGCGGGAAGCACTGATGCATTCGCGCCTGCGTCGATCGACTCGCGGATCGTGGGCAGGCGGCGATAGTTGATCACGAGCACCGCCAGAATCGCACACGCCAGCGCCGTCACCACCGACCAGACGCCCCCGACGGCCGCAACCGACGTCTCGCCCCAGCGGGCCTCGGCAAGAAAGGACGTATCGAGCCACGGGAGCACCAGTGTCGACATCAGGAGATTGACCGACACCACCACGACGATCGGCAATGCCGCGGGGAGAATGCTCAGCGATGCCTCACTCGGCTTGCCGCGCGTGATCTCCGGCGGGTCAAATTCGCGCGCTGTCGTGGCGCGCTCGCGGAGCTGCAGGTCGGTCGCCAGCCGTTCGCCTGAAGGCGGTTCGCCATCCCCGAATCCCTCGCCTCCGTGAGCGCGCGTTTCTTCCCGACCAAGCCACCAGACTCCAAAGCCGAGCATGATCAGCGAGGCAATAACGCCGAGCCCGGGCGCCGCGAACGGCGTGGTCCCGAAGAACGGCATCGGGATCGCGTTCTGGATCGACGGCGTTCCCGGAAGCGCGGACATGGTGAAGGTGGATGTGCCCAGTACGATGGCTGCGGGCATCAGGCGCCTCGGAATGCCGGCGGAACGAAACAGCTCTTGCGCCATCGGGGCGAGCACGAAGAAGGCGACGAACAGGCTGACGCCGCCGTAGGTCACGAATGCGCCGGCAAGCACCACCGCAAGCACGGTGCGCCGCGTACCGAGCCGTTCCGTGACATACCGCCCGATCACCGCGACCGAGCCGCTGTCCTCCATCAGCTTGCCAAACAGCGCGCCGAGCAGGAACAGCGGAAAGAACTGGGCGACGAAGCCGGCGGCGCTGGCCATGAAGGTCTGCGTCAGGTGCGCGAGCAGCGGCTCTCCGGAGAACAGCGCGGCGATCATGGCCGCCAGCGGCGCCAGGATCAGCACACTCCAGCCGCGATAGGAGAGCCAGATCAGAAGGCCGAGACCGATCAGGATGCCAATCAGGCCAAGGGCGATCATGGGTTCAGCACTCTTGCAGGAGAATATCGAGATCGGCGGTCGATCGCGTTCCGATGTCCGCGGCGTGACGCTTGAGGAATTGATCGGCGCTGCGGCGTCCGACGTCCTTGAGCATGGAAACAAAGGCCCATTCCGCATTCAGCTTCGAGGACGAACCGAACACGGCGAGCTTGTCGGTCCAGATCCGATGGATGCGCATCTCTGCCCAGCGTGCGCCTTCGCCGTGACCGGGATCGGAGACCTGCCGAAGCAGCGCGATCATCCGCAGTTCCTTCATGAGCGGCGAATTGAACGAGATCTCGTTGAGCCGATTGAGCACGTCGTGCGCGGTGCGCGGGACGTCGGTCCGCTCGCGCGGATTGATCTGCACCAGGATGGTGTCAGGAGCCTCGCTTTCGCGCACGAGCGGCGTGATGGTCGGATTGCCGGCATAGCCGCCATCCCAATAACACTCGCCGTCGATCTCGACGGCCTGGAACATGGTCGGCAAGCACGCCGACGCCAGAAGTACGTCGGCGGAGATCTCGGCGTTGCGGAAAACGCGTCCGCGGCCCGTTCGCACGCTGGTGGCGGTGACGAAGAGTTTTATCGGCGAGCGGACCAGGCGATCAAAATCGATGCTCTCCGCGAGAATGCCGCGCAGCGGGTTGAGATCGAGCGGATTGAGATGATAGGGCGAGAACAGCCGCGTCATCAAATCGAACGCGAGATAGGCCGGAGAGTTTTCGAGCGACCATCGGCCGAACAGCCGATCCAGCGGCGAACGCTGCAACGGGCTGAATGCCGCCGCGCGCGAGACCCTGCGCCAATATGCGTCAAGCGCTGCCCTTGCGCCCGCCGCGCCGCCAGCAGTCCAGCCATCGGCGAGCACGGCGGCATTCATCGCGCCGGCCGATGTCCCCGAAATGGCTTCGATGCGAAGCCAGGGCTCCTCGAGCAGGCGGTCGAGCACGCCCCAGGTGAAGGCGCCGTGTGAGCCGCCGCCCTGCAGCGCAAGATCGATCAGAGCCGGAGGCCGTGTCGTGGCATGGCCACTCTCCTGCGACATCGCAATTCTCCGCGGGGCCCTTGTCGGCCATCTTTGCGCGCCCGGCTTGTTCCTTTTGCGCGGGCCGTCCGCCATCGATCGGAAGTCGTAAGTGTAACCGGATTTGCCAGGGCGGCGAGATGCGCAGCGGCAGTTCCTCCTGATCCCGGTGGCGAGCTTGCCGGCGTATCGTTCGCCATCGCATGCGGCGCGCGGATGATGTCGGCGCTGGTGAGCGACATCATAGGACAGCATTACTCACTGATTGAATCGAATAAGTGTACTCATCTCCTAATTGTGAATGTGCGCGGCGGCAATTCGCGAAGTCGCTGCCGTGGCCCGTGCTAACTTGGCCGGGCGAAGGGCACGGAGGTTGTTGTTCGGGGGCAGCAAATCAGGGGAAGCAAATCGAAATCGTCACGGGAGCGTAGACATGTCAGACCTTGTTGCGATTGTGTACCCGTCCGAAGCCAAGGCCGAAGAAGTTCGGCAGAAATTACTCAAGCTGCAGCGCGAATATCTGATCTCGATCGGTGACGCCGTCATCGCAGTGAAGACGGATGCAGATTCCGTCAAGCTCAATCAGATGGTCAACACGACCGCCATGGGCGCCGCCACGGGAAGCTTCTGGGGCCTGTTGGTCGGATTGTTGTTCATGAATCCGCTCATTGGCGTTGCTCTTGGCGCTGCGGGTGGCGCAATCGGCGGCGCGCTCACCGATTTCGGCATCCAGGATCAATTTATGAAAGAACTTGCATCCAGCGTGAAGCCGGGGGATGCGGTTCTGTTCGTGCTGATCAAGCAAATGACCGCGGACAAGGTGTTGAACGAAATCAAGGGTGACGGGGGCGTGGTGCTGAAGACGTCGCTCGACGAAAAGAAAGAGCAGATGCTCCGCGACACGCTTGCGAAAGCGGCTGAAGCCGGCGCTTCCGCCTCGGCGGCGGCCTGACGACGGCATTCGCGACGTTTTTCGCTTTGCGCCGCCCGGCGAGCTTGAGCCTTGGGCTCAAGCTCGTGGCTCGGCACGGGGCAGCCGTCGTGCGGCCGCCCCGTGACGCGCGGGCGGCCGCACGTGTCCTGGCTCACGCGCTCTGCGGCACCTGATCCAAAAAGCCGGTGATGCTGTGGATGCGACCGTCCTTCAGCACGGCGAAATCCGTCCCCTTGATCGGGCTATCGACGCCGTCGGGTCCGAGCCCCCAACAAAAGCGCAAGCGGTCGCCATAGCCGTTCGGCTCGCCGATCAGCTTGAACCTGAAATCCGGAAAGCGCTGTTGCACGCCCGCGATCAGCGCGTCGACGCCCTCATGCCCTTCGCCGCTCATCAAGGGATCGACGTAAGTGGCGTCAGCCGTCCAACTGGTCGCCAGCATTTCCCGCCTGCGGCTCGGCGTCCGCTCGTTCCAAAGCTCGATATAGCTGCGCGCGATGTTGTTGATGTCGGTCATTTGGTCCTCCTTCTGACATAGCCGATGCAACGGCGAGACCGACTATCGAAGCTTGAGCCCGGCAAATCGATTACCCCGGAGGTCATGCGCTTGGATCGAATGGCTTGGCCTCTCATGAGCCTGGTTCCATGCCCTGCCAGCGGCTGTCTCTGCAACGGATCACGGAACTGGCGTCCGGCGCCTCGAATTATCGCGCGGGCAGTTACTGGAGGATCAGAAATGAGATTGGCAGTTGCATTGGCCGCGACCGCCTGCATCGCGCTTGCAGTCCCAGCGGCAAAGTCAGACGACGCGCAGGTCGGCATCGGCGTGGCACCCCCGGATCCCGGCGTGACGGTCGGGGAGTCGCATGATCGCGACCGCACCACCGTAATTAAACGGGAAGACGAGCCGGGCGAGCGGACGACCATCATCAAGAAGGAGCATGAGGAGCCCGACCGGAAGGTGATCATTCACGAGCACGATCACGATTAAGGCGCAGGCAAGCGGCCGCACCGTTTGTTTCTTCGACTCAAAGAAAAAGCCTTGGAGCGAGACTCCGGGGCTTTTTTTTGCCGTGTTGTTCTGCACAACCTCCCGCTGTCCTGGAAATGGTCGCACCGGAATGTTCCGGCGAACGTGGTTGCGATCCCTGCGCTGGCGCAGCGCCTTGGGGAACCGTTAACTCGTTCCTTTTTTCGGGACGTTGAGTGGCTGAGTGCAGCGCGCGTGCAACACCCAATTTGAATTTCCTTTGGCGAGATGTGCCCGCCTAGACAAAGCCGCGAACTCGCATGACGCTAGCCTCAATTTTGCATCACTGAAGACGAAAAGATTCGGCTTCAACTCAAAACTGGAACCGGGGCAGGGACATGAAAATTGTGAAGGGGTTGCTTGCGGCCGTTCTCTTGCTGGCGGCCATGGGGGCAAGCCACGCGGCGGTGCGCATCGCTGATGACCGCGGGGGTCGCATTGGAACTTACGTCGACAGGTATCAGGACCTGAGGTCCTCGGGCGAGACCGTGGTCATTGACGGTCTCTGCGCCTCCGCTTGCACCATCGTGCTGGGCGCCATTCCCCACGACAGGATCTGCGTCACGTCCCACGCGACGCTGGGCTTCCACGCAGCCTGGGATTTCGGTTCCGGCGGCCGGGCGATCACCAACCCCGAAGCCACCCAGATGCTCTACTCCATGTATCCGACGCAGATCCGGCGCTGGATTGCCCGCCGAGGCGGGCTGACGCCGCGGATGATTTTCCTGCGCGGTCGCGAACTGCAGACCATGTACCGGCCCTGCTACATGGATGCGCAGGCAGCGTCGAGCAGGGCGGTACCCGCGCCGGCACCGGCGATGCCTGCAGCGCTGCGCTCGAACTCCCTGTCTCGCTACTAACCCCTGCTCGCGACCAGATCATGATCCGATCGGACGAAATCGGATCATGATCTCATCCCCTTGCTTGAGGATGATCTCCGCGCAAACGCTTCGCGTTCGTTAGCCAACAGAAACCGTTTCCACGCTACGTTGACGCGGCCCTCCGGGTCCGGAGCATGCCCTGAAGTGATCGGCGTCGCTTCAGGCAGCGCTTGCCGGATCGCTGGGCGAGGCCTATGTCCTCGCCATGGCCCTGCCACTTTCCAGCCCCGATGAGCTCCCCGCCGCCCTGTCCGCCCGCCGAACCGGGCGCCTTGTGGTGGTTGCGGGCGGCGCGATTGCCGTCCTCGTTCTCGTTGCCGCGCTGGCGCTGTGGTTCCGCTATGGGACCGCGGTGTTCTTCGAGACAATCGCGGCCGGTGTCGCCGGCTGTTTCTGAGCGGGGTTCAGGGGAAAATTCAAGATGGATCGGACAAAGCGCCCGCTGGTGATTGCCTCCGCTTTCGGCGGAAGCCTCGTGATCGGACTTCTTTTGATGTTCTGGGCCCTTGGCGGCGTACGCGGCGTGGCCACGCCGGTTGCGATCGGCGGCCCGTTCCAGTTAACCGACCAGAGCGGCGCGACCGTGACCGAAAAGAGTCTGCAGGGCCGCCCCTCCCTGATCTTCTTCGGTTTCACCCATTGCCCCGACGTCTGCCCGACCTCGCTGTTCGAGATTTCCGAGGTGCTGCGCGCCATGGGCAAGGACGCCGATCGGGTTAACGCCTTGTTCATCTCGGTCGATCCCGAGCGCGACAACGTCCAGGCCATGAAGGACTACCTGTCGAGCTTCGATCCGCACCTCAAGGGCCTGACCGGTGAGCCGCAGGCCGTGGCGAAGGTCACCTCCGAATACCGCGTCTACGCCAAAAAGGTCCCGCTGAAGGACGGCGACTACACCATGGATCACACCGCGCTGGTCTATCTGATGGACCGCGACGGCAAGTTCGTCGGCCCCTTCAACCTGAAGCGGACGCCGGAAGAGGCGGCTGCCGACCTGAAGCGCTATCTTTAGCAATCTTTTCGCGACTTGCCCGGGCGCAGACGGCGCTCGAATTAGCCGCAAGGCAGGTCTATAAGGCCACCCCAATTGCAATGTTCTTGGCCGATCCTGGTGCAGACCGCTCCTTTATCCCCTCGAGGATTAGCTGCCAGCCGGCTCAGCCGGTGGGCGGCACTGACCGTATTGGCGCTGTTCCTGTCGGGCGTGGCCAATGCCGCCCAGCCGGCGCCGGCCACGACAGCGCCCAAGCCTGGAACCGCGGCCGCGCCGCAGGCCGTGCCCGGCTTCTGGGACCCGCGGCGTCGCCCGGAGCGGCCCGACCTGTCCCGCATCTCGGTGATCCGCTTTCTGACCGAAACCGACTATCCGCCGTTCAACTTCACCGGGGCTGACGGCAACCCCGCCGGCTTCAATGTCGATCTCGCCCGCTCGCTGTGCGAGGAGATCAAGGTCACCTGCACCATCCAGATGCGGCGGTTCGACACCCTGCTTGACGCGCTCGCCAGCAACCGGGGTGACGCCATTATCGCCTCCATGGCAGTCACGCCGGAAACCCGCGCCCGGGTCGACTTCACCGATCCCTATTACCGCGCGCCGGCGCGCTTCGTCTCGCGCAAGGATCAGGTGCTGTCGGAAATCCGCCCCGAATATCTCGAGGGGCGGAAGGTTGGCGTCGTCGCCGGCACGGCGCACGAAGCCTATCTGAAGGCCATGTTCACTGACGCCGAACTGCACACCTATCCGAACGACGAGGCGCTGCGCGCAAGCTTGCGGCGCGGCGAGGTCGATTTCATCTTCGGCGACGCCATCTCGCTCGCCTTCTGGATCAACGGCACCGATTCCGCCGATTGCTGCGCGTTTTCGGGCGGTCCCTTCGTCGAAAGCCGCTATTTCGGCGAGGGCATCGGCATCGCCGTGCGCAAGGGCAACGATCTGCTCAGGCAGGCGTTGAACTGGGCGCTGTTCCGGGTCTGGGAGAAAGGCCGCTACACCGACCTGTGGCTGCGCTATTTTTCGATCAGCCCGTTTTAGATGTTTCTCTGTCATTCCGGGACGCGTCGAAGACGCGAACCCGGAATCTCGATATTCCGGGTTCGCAGCCGCCATTTTGCATTTTGGCGCGGAACGGCTAATTTCCGCGGCCTTTGGAGAACCGTACTCAAAATGTCCACGATCGATCTTGCCGCCCCAATCAGCGCGAGTGACCTGCGCGCGGTTGCCGAACAATCCACCGCCTGGCCGTTCGAACAGGCGAAAGCGATTGTCGCGCGGCTGAAAAAGACGCCGAAGGACGAGGTGCTGTTCGAGACTGGCTATGGTCCCTCCGGCCTGCCGCATATCGGGACGTTCGGCGAGGTTGCGCGCACCACCATGGTTCGCCACGCCTTCCGCGTGCTCACCGAGGACAAGATCAAGACGCGCCTGCTCGCGTTCTCCGATGACATGGACGGCCTGCGCAAGGTGCCGGACAATGTGCCGAACAAGGAGATGCTGGAGAAGAACCTTGGCAAGCCCTTGACGCGCGTGCCCGATCCGTTCGGCACCCATGGCAGCTTCGGCGCGCACAACAATGCGCGGCTGCGCGCATTCCTCGATCAGTTCGGCTTCGACTACGAGTTCGCGAGCTCGACCGATTATTACACCACGGGCCGCTTCGACGCGGCGCTGCTGCGCATGCTGGAACGGATCGAGAAGGTGATGGCGATCATGCTGCCGTCATTGCGCGAGGAGCGCGCGGCGAGCTATTCGCCGTTCCTGCCGATCTGCCCGCGCACCGGCACCGTGCTCTACGTGCCCATCATCGCGCATGATGCCAGGGCAGGCACTATCTCCTACGACGATCCGGAGACCAAGGAGCGCGTTACGCTGCCGGTGACCGGCGGGCATTGCAAGCTGCAATGGAAGCCGGATTGGGCGATGCGCTGGTACGCGCTCGGTGTCGATTATGAAATGGCCGGCAAGGACCTGATCGACTCGGTCAAGCTGTCGGGCAAGATCTGCGGCGCGCTCGGCGGCACGCCGCCGGAGGGGTTCAACTACGAGCTATTCCTGGACGAGAAGGGCCAGAAGATCTCGAAGTCCAAGGGCAATGGCCTGACGATCGAGGAATGGCTGCGCTACGCGCCGCCGGAATCCTTGTCGCTGTTCATGTATCGCGAGCCGAAGGCGGCGAAGCGGCTCTATTTCGACGTCATCCCGCGCAATGTCGATGAGTATTACCAGTTCCTGGAGGCCTTTCCCAAGCAGGAGGTGAAGCAACAGCTCGGCAATCCGGTCTGGCACATCCATGCCGGTCATCCGCCCAAGGCGGATATGCCCGTCACCTTCCAGCTCCTGCTGACGCTGGTGTCGTCCTCTAATGCGGAGAATGCGGAAACGCTGTGGGGCTTCATCGGCCGTTATCGCCCGGGCGTGACGCCGCAGACGCATCCAAGGCTCGATGCCATGGTGGGCTATGCCATCAACTACTATCGGGACTTCGTCGCACCCGCGAAGAAGTTCCGCGAGCCGACCGAGAGCGAGCGCGCGGCATTGCAAGACCTGCGCGACGCGCTCTCGAACCTGCCGGCCGACTCCTCCGCGGAAGACATCCAGAACGTCGTCTACGAAATCGGCCGCCGCGAGCCATTCCTCGACCCCGTGAAAAAGGGCAAGGACGGCCGGCCCGGCGTGTCGCTCGACTGGTTCAACATGCTCTACCAGGTGCTACTCGGCCAGGAGAAGGGCCCGCGCTTCGGCTCCTTCGTCGCGGTCTACGGGATTCAGAACGCCGTCAACATGATCGACGGGGCGCTGGCAAGATCGGCGTAATGACATCAGTCCAGACGGACGCAAGGCACGCATCTCTAACCGTCATCCTAAGGCGCGAGCGCAGCGAGCCTCGAAGGATGAACGGCCCGTGTGCCGACAGCGGGGCCGTCGCCCTTCGAGGCTCGCGCAGCCTGTCATCGGGCCGCGCTTCGCGCGCCCGTTCCCTCGCTCGCCGCGCGCGTCAGCGTGAGCAGCATGCGCAATAGCGGCGTCGGCACGCCGTGCCGCTCGCCGAGCGCGACAACGGCGCCCGTGAGCGCTTCCACCTCCAGCGGTCGTCCCGCGACGCGATCGAAATACATCGAGGAGCCGGCGTCGGGCGGAATGGCGAGCAAGCGCGCGATCGATTGCGCCGGCTCGTCGGCGGCGAGTTGCGCGCCATCGGCCCGTCCGACGGCGGCGGCCTCTTCAAGCAGCGCCAGGCACAGCGATTGCACGTCCTCGCGCCGAAACACCGCATTGCGCTGCAGGGCGAGCGCGGAGACGGGGTTGGCCACCGCGTTCACCAGGAGCTTCCGCCAGGCCAGCGTTTTGAAGTCGCCGCTGCAGAGCACTCGCATCGACGTACCGTCCAGGAGCGCTGCGAAGGATTGGCCGGCGGCATCGTCGCTGACCGCGAAATCGTAATCGCCGCCCCGCCGGTAGCGGACACGGTCAGGCGCGAGCCGCTCGCCATTGTAATGGACGATGGTCGGAACGACGGTCGCATCGCCGACAAAGGGCGCGAGACGCTCGGCATGGTCAATGCCGTTCTGCAACGCCGCAACCCGTGTCCTCTCGCCGCAGAGCCGCGTCAGCCACGCGCCGCTCGCTGCCGTGTCCTGCGTCTTGGTGCACAAGAGAACCCAGTCCACCGGTCTCGCCAGGGCCGGATCGGTCAGGGTGGAGATGGGTACCTCGATGCCGCCCTCTGGTCGCTCGACAGTCAAGCGCTCGATCGGATGCCTGACGCAGGCGATGATGTCATAGCGACCGACCACGCTGAGCACGCCGGCGATGACACCACCGATGCTGCCGAGGCCCACGATGGCGATGCTCTTACGCTCGATATTGGCAACGTTTGGCGGCATGAAACCATCCTCGCTGGAACATTAATCGAACTCGCGCCGCAGACTGAAACTGCAAAGCGAGATGGGCGATCTGCGGCAATTTCAACGGCCCGCTGTTCGGACTGAGCTACAATATCGCGACAGGGATAGTCGTCCACGGGCTCATTTGAGCCGGCAAAGGACGCGACAGCCATATCAACAGGAGAGGACGCCATGCAGTTCAGGGTTTCGCCGCAGACGCTTGCCGATTGCAGCGCCGAGGAGTGGCAGGCGCGGGTCGATCTGGCGGCGGCGCATCGGCTCGCCTTCGTCCACGGCTTCAGTGAGGGGATCTTCAATCATCTCACACTGGTCGTGCCCGGCCGCAGCGACCGCTATTATCAGATCCCGTTCGGCATGCACTGGTCGGAGGTCACGGCGTCCTCCTTTATGGAGGTCGGCATCGGGGACGGCCAGGTCAAGCGCGGCGAGGGCGATGTCGAGCGCTCCTGCTATTGCATTCATGCGCCGATCCACAAGGCCCTGCCGCAGGCCAAGGCCGTGTTCCACACCCACATGCCCTTTGCGAGCGCGCTGACGCGGCTGGAGGACCCGCGCATCAAGGAGATCGGGCAGACCGAAGTCGGGATGATGGGTCAGATCGCGTATGACGACGCCTATACCGGCCCCGCCTTCGAGCCCGAAGAAGGCGAGCGTCTGGCGAAAGTGATCGGCGACAAGACCGTGCTGTTCATGGCCAATCACGGCATCACCACCGTCGGCGAGACGGTCGCCGAAGCCTATGACCGGCTCTATTACATCGAGCGCGCGGCGCAGGTTCAGATCTACGCGATGTGGACGGGCGAGAAGCTGAAAAAGCTTCCTGAGCAGGTGATCGAGAAGACCAGGCGGACTTTTGCGGGCGAGAGGCGATACAATCCAGGACCGGCGCAGCGGCATTTCGACGCCTTAAAGCGCATGCTGGACCGCAAGGAGCCGGACTATGCGTCTTGAATACCGGCGGCGCCATCAGGGCTCGCAATAGACGTTTTGCCTCTCAAGCTGGGCTCGTGTCTTAGTGGGCTCGTGTTTTGATGTGTGGACCCGCTCGCTTGGCGCGCCGGTCCACAACCCTCCAGGTCCCCATCCATCGAGATTAAACTCGCCAGATTGACTTGCGCGTGCGGCCGCCGCGCGCAAGCGGGGCCGACGAGACCCGTCACTCCCTCCACAGACACCGCCATTCCGGTTTCGCGGGAGCGTCGCGAACGCCGCCCCTTGAGTTGTGCCGAGGCCGTCGATACGGTCGAAAATCACCAACAGATTCAGGCAAGAGGCTCCGGCAGAGCTCGTGGTCAAGATTTATAAGATTTGTTCCGTTTCGGCCTGGCGCGAGGCCGAGGCAAGCGGCGTGTACCGGGGAAGCGCCGACGATGCGCGTGACGGCTTCATTCATTTCTCCACCGCCGCCCAGGTCGCCGAGACCGCGCGAAAACACTTTGCCGGGCAGAAGGACCTATTGCTGGTCGAAGTCGATGGCGATGCTCTGGGTGCTGCGCTGCGCTGGGAGCGTTCGCGCAATGACGAGCTGTTTCCGCATCTCTATGGCGAGCTCCGGCTCGGCGCGGTCAGGGGTGTCCATGAGATGCCCGCGCGGCCGGACGGCTCTCACGCAATACCGGGGCTCGAGCCGTGATCCGCGCCTTCGACGCCCTCTCACTGCCGCTGCTGCGCTGGTTCGATCCGGAAGATGCCCATCGCCTGGCGATCCAGGGCTTGAAACTGCTGCCGCCGACGCGGCCGCGCACTGATGATCCGAAGCTCGCCGTGCGCGCTTTCGGCCTCAATTTCCCCAATCCGATCGGGATGGCCGCGGGCTTCGACAAGAACGCCGAGGCGCCGGATGCGCTGTTGCGTCTTGGTTTCGGTTTCGTCGAGGTCGGCACGGTGACGCCGAAGCCGCAGGACGGCAACCCGCGGCCGCGGCTGTTTCGGCTCGATCGCGACGAAGCGGTGATCAACCGCATGGGCTTCAACAATGACGGCGCGCCAGCGGTGCTGCGCCGGCTTGCTTCGCGCGCCCATCACGGAGGCATTGTCGGGGTCAACGTCGGGGCCAACAAGGATTCACCCGATCGTGTCGCCGATTATGTGCGGCTGATCGAGACCTTCGCGCCGGTCGCAAGCTATTTCACCGTCAACGTCTCTTCGCCCAACACGCCGGGCCTGCGCAATCTGCAGCAGGCGGCGATCCTTGACGACCTGCTCGCCCGGGTGATCGACGCGCGCGAGCGCGTGCGGCAGAAGGCAGGCGACACCCCGGTGCTCTTGAAGATCGCGCCGGATTTGAGCCTCGCCCAGCTTGACGAGGTGGTTCAGGTCGCGCGCTCGCGCCGCGTCGACGGCATGATCGTGGCCAACACCACGGTGGCGCGGCCGAAGAGCCTGCGCGACAAGGCGCGCGGGGAGGAGATCGGCGGCTTGTCCGGCCGGCCGCTGTTCCGCCTTTCGACGCGCATGGTCGCGGAAACCTATGTGCGGGCGGAAGGCGCGTTTCCGCTGATCGGGGTGGGCGGCATCGATTCCGGCGGCGCCGCGCTGACCAAGATCCGCGCCGGCGCCAGCCTCATCCAGCTTTATTCCTCACTCATCTACAAGGGCCTCGGCCTGATCGACGACATCAAGAACGATCTCGCCGCGACGCTGCTGCGCACCGGGCGCGACTCGCTCGCCGAAATCGTCGGCGCCGACGCCGCGACCATCACGGCCGAGGACTGGCCGGTGTAGCTTTCTCCCTCTCTCCGCATCCGCCTTCGCCAAGGCTTCGGCGGACAAGAGCGGAGCGAGGTGAAGCGGCGAGCCCTTCTTGCGCAGCGAAACCCATCAACAACGCGCGCGGAATGCTTGGTGGGCTTCGCTTGCGCTCAGCCCACCCTACGACGTCTTGAACGACGTTTTCAGCAGCGCCGGATAGCGCAGCGCTTCCAGGCCGCCGCGTGCGGCGTAAAACGCGAGCAGCGCGCACCATAGGCCGGCATTGCCGTAACCGCGCAGTGCGAGCCACGTGCCAAGGAAGATCACCAGCGAGGCCAGCATCAAATTGCGCATGTCGCGTGCCCAGGTCGCGCCGATATAGACTCCGTCAAATGCGAAGGCGAGAACGGCGAGCAGCGGCGAGGCGATGACGAAGACGAGATAGTCGCGCGCCATGCTGCGGACATCCGGGCTCGCGCTCATCATGTCGATCAGCGCCGGGCCGAACAGCAGGAATACGACCATCACGACCAGCGCAAACGCAAATCCCCACGACACCACCAGCCGGGTTGCGGTGGAGAAGGCCCCCTTGTCGCGCGCGCCAAACGCCTGTCCGCAGAGTTGTTCGGCGGCATTGGCAAGGCCGTCGAGGAAGAAGGCGCTCATCAAGAGAAAATTGTTCAACACCGAATTGGCCGCGAGCGTGACGTCGCCGGCACGGGCGCCTTGGGCGGTGAAGAACAGGAAGGCGGTGATCAGCGACGCAGTGCGCAGCATGATGTCGCGGTTGACGGCGAGCATACGCATCAGCTTGTCGCGATCGAACAGCATCTTGCGCGGCACGGTGAGCCGCCCACGCATCAGGCGCCGCGCAACCAGAATCCCGAGCAGCAGGCCGGAGCCTTCCGCGATCACCGCGGCCAGCGCAGCGCCCGCGATGCCGAAATTGAATCCGAGAACCAAGATCGCCGTCGCCGCCATGTTGACCAGGTTGATCACGATCTGCACCACCAGCGCCAGCCTGGCGCGGGCCTGTCCGACCAGCCAGCCGAGCACGACGTAATTGCCGAGCGCCAGCGGCGAGGACCAGATGCGAACGCTGAAATAGGTTCTTGCGGCATCCGTCACGTCGGGGCTGCCGCCCATGGCATCCAGCAGCAGGGCCGCGAGCGGGACCTGCAGCGCGATCAATGCCGACCCGATCAAACCCGCCAGAACAAGACCGCGCGCGAACAGCGCCGGCAATTCCTCGATTTCGCCCGACCCCAGCGACTGCGCTGTGAAGGCGACGGTAGACAGGCGCAGGAATGCGAATAGCCAGAACATGCAGTCGAAGATGACCGAGGCCATCGCCACCCCGCCGAGCAGTGCGGGCTCGCCAAGCCTGCCGATCGCGGTGGTCGAGACGATGCCGATCAGCGGCGTCGTCAAATTGGCCAGCATCGAGGGTCCCGCGATGGCAAAGACCCGCGCGGTGGTGACCTTGGTCGACAGATGTAGCTGACGCAGTTCCACCGTCCCGCGCGCCTCTACAGCTCGACGGTCAAGCCGTCATGGGCGGCCGCGTGAGTGAGCGCATCGAGACGGGTGAGCGTGTCGTCGCCCATGTGTGTGAGGATCAGCCGCTTCGGCCTGATCTCTTGGAGATGCGCCTCCAGGGCCTTGAGGCTGAGATGGTTCTTGACGGCCTTCTCGTAAGTATAGGCTTCCGCGATGAACAGGTCGGCATCGCGCGCCAGCGGGATCAGCGTGTCAGTCCATTCGGTGTCCGCGCTATAGGCGATCACACGTCCCTCCGCCTCGATCCTGTAGCCGAGAAACGGCCCGCCGGATTCGCCGTGTACCACGGGAAATGGCGTCACGGTGACCCCGCCGAAGGCACGCGTTTGTCCGGGCTCAAGGCGACAATTGAAAGCTCGAACTTCTGCTTTGTCTTCGAGGAGTTTTCGAACAGCGCTTCCATCACCTGTATCAGGCGCATATCGAGGCCTTGCGGACCCGCGATCACAAGTGGACGCGTCCGCCGCGAGAACTGCGCATCGAGCAGGAAGAACGGCAGCCCGGCAAAATGATCGCCGTGAAAATGGGTGATCAGGATCAGATCGATGGCCTGGCGCGCGACGCCCGCGCGCTTTAGGGCCGGCAGCGACGAGGCGCCGCAATCGATCAGGAAGTTGACTTCCTCGCCCGTGACATGAAAGCAGGTGTTGTTGCGGCCGCCCGAGCCAAATGCGTCGCCGGAGCCGATGAATTGCAGTTGCACGGGCTTGTCCGCCTAGTAGCGACGGCGCGGCGGTGAGGAGAAGATGCGCGACAGCAGCCAGATCGGGACCACGACCACGGCGCCGAGCAGGAAATAGCGCCACAGCCAATTGACGGCATCAAAGCCGAGGTCCCACAGGCGCCGGAACAGGAGGCGAATGCTCTCGATGATGTTCCAGGGATCGAAGCCGACCGCGGCCAGGACCACGCCGACCAGGATCGACAACAGGATCAACCGGAACGCGACGTTGAGCGGCGAGCCGCCGAGAAAACGGCTCAGGCCGTCAGGGGCTGCCGGCAATTCCCTGCTGTCGTGTGACATCTTCATCTCCCGCGGATTCGCACCGCGCATTTTACTATGGCGACAGGCAGATGGGGAACCCTTAAAGCCTCGTCAACTGTTTTCGGATGTTACCAAAACTTTATTTGTCTCGTCGGCTTTGAGCATGCGCTCCAGCGTTTCCAGCCGATCGGCCTCGCGCGGCGGCTTGTCCCAGCGCAGGCGGTTGATGCGGGGAAACCGCATGGCAACACCCGATTTGTGCCGCGAGGACCGCTGCAGACCCTCGAAGGCGACTTCCAGCACCAGGCCTTGGTCGGGTTCATGAACGACGTGGCGCACGGGGCCGAATTTTTCTTTGGTGTTGCGGCGGACAAAGCGGTCGATCTGCAAGAGCTCCTCGTCAGTGAAGCCGAAATAGGCCTTGCCGACCGGCACCAGCTCGTCGCCGCTTTCGCCTGCGGTCCAGACACCAAAGGTGTAGTCCGAATAATAGGAGGAGCGCTTGCCGTGGCCGCGCTGGGCATACATCAGCACGGCGTCGATGATGTGCGGGTCGCGCTTCCATTTCCACCATTGCCCCCTGGGGCGACCGGGCAAATAGGGTGCATCGCGCCGCTTGAGCATCACGCCTTCGACGGCGCCCGCGTCCTCGCCCGCGCCGGCCGACATGGGATGGGCGCGCGCGAGGCGAAGCGCGTACCAGCTATCGAAGGCGATGGTCGGCGACAAATCGACGCGAGCATCGTTCAGCCGCCGGACGAAACTCTCCAGCCGCTCGCGCCGTTCGGCGAACGGCAATTCGCGCAAATCGTTCTCGTCATCGCCGAGCAGATCGTAGGCCCGCAGATGGATCGGATAATCCTTGGTCAGTTTGGGCGAGACCACTTTGCGGTTGAGCCGCTGCTGCAGCACATTGAAGCTCTGCACGCGGCCATCGCGCATCACCAGGAGCTCACCGTCGATGGCACCCGGCAGATGCAGCGAGGGCAACAGATCGGGAAAGCTCTTGGTGATGTCTTCGCCGGTGCGTGAATAGAGCCGCGCCACGCAGTGGCCGTGCGTGTCGCGGCCGGTGACCGCCTGCACGCGGATGCCATCCCATTTCCATTCCGCGATGTAGTCGGCGGGATCGAGGCCGGCGAAATCCTCATCCTCGATCGCATGCGCCAGCATTACCGGGCGGAACGGCGCGGGATCGCGGTTGACCGGCTTTTCGCCGCGATCCTCCAGCCAGGCGAACAGGTCGAGATAGGGCGGCGACAGCCCCGGCCAGATCAGCTCGATCTCATGCGGATCCTTGTGGCCAAGATTGGCGGCCGCGGTCTTGGCAAGCCGCGCCGAGATGCCGATGCGCATCGCGCCGGTGACGAGTTTCAACAGGGCCCAGCGGCCGGTCTCGTCCAGCTCGTCGAGCCAGCGCGCGAGCTGCGCCGGTAGCTCCAGCTTGCCAAGCGTACGCAAGGTGGTGACGACGTCGGTGAGCGTTGGCGGCGGCGGATTGTTGTGGCCGGCGTTCGCGGACAAGAGCGCCGATTTCGGCCACATCAGCGCCACCGTCTCGGAGAGGTCGCCGACGTAATCGTAAGATAGGCCGAACAGCGCGGGATCGGTGCGCGCGGCGATCAGGTCGCGGATCAGGCCGGGCTTGGCATGCTTGAACGACAGGGCGCCCGTCAGCGCCGCCAGCGCATAGCCGCGATCGGGATCGCCGACCTCGCGGAAATAGGCGGTGATGAGCCGCAGCTTGTTGTTGCGCCCGGGCTCATAGGCGAGGCGGTCGAGCAGTTCGGCGAAGCGATTCATGCCTCGACATCCTGGGCTTCGGTCAACGTCTCGCTCTCTTCCTCATCGCCATAGCCGACGAGATCGAGCGGTCGAGCCGCGAGTCCCTTCGTCCTGCACCAATGCACCAGCGCGTCTTCCTGGCCGTGGGTGACCCAGACCTCGCCGGCGCCGGTCGCGGCAATGGTCGCGGTCAGTCCGTCCCAATCGGCGTGATCGGAAATCACCAGCGGCAGCTCGACGCCGCGCTGGCGTGCGCGGGCGCGCACCCGCATCCAGCCGGAGGCAAAGGCGGTGACCGGATCGGGAAAGCGCCGCGTCCAGATGTCGGAGGTCGCGGTCGGCGGCGCCAGCGTGATGGTGCCGGCAAGCTCGGCCTTCTTCGTGCCGCGCACCGGGCGCAGCTCGCCGAGGCGCACGCCCCGGCTTTCATAGTAGCGCGTGATCTTGTCCATCGCGCCATGCAGATAGATCGGCGCGTCGTAACCGGCCTCGCGCAACAGTGCGATCACGCGCTGCGCCTTGCCGAGCGAATAGGCGCCGACCAGATGGGCGCGCTCGGGAAACAGCGCGACCGAAGCCAGGAGCTTCTTCACCTCTTCCGCCGCATCGCCATGACGAAACACCGGCAGGCCGAAGGTTGCTTCGGTGATGAAGACGTCGCAAGGCACCAGCTCGAACGGCGCGCAGGTCGGATCGCGGGCGTCCTTGTAATCGCCGGATGCGACGATGCAGAGCTCCCCACAGGAGACGGCGATCTGCGCCGAGCCCAGCACATGGCCGGCGGGATGGAATTTGATCCTTACATCGCCGAGGGTGATCTCTTCGCCATAGGCTATGGCCTGTGTCGAACGAGCAAAATTATCGCCATAGCGCAGCCGCATCATGTCGAGCGTTTCCCGCGTCGCCAGCACCGCGCCATGGCCGGCGCGGGCGTGGTCTGAATGGCCGTGGGTGACCACGGCCCGCTCCACGGGACGCACGGGATCGATGTAAAAGCCTCCGGGCCTGCAGCAAAGGCCGGCGGGAGTTGGCAGCAGGATGTCATGCGGACGCATGCTCTCCATATGGGCCCGGGTGCGACCTATTATCAGGTGTCACGCGCGGGCTTGACCCGCGCATCCATCTTTCTAGAAAAGTCTCTTTTGATCGATGGATTTGCCGGATTAAGCCCGGCAATGACGAGCTTGGTTCCCGAGATATGCCCCTGCGCCTGTTCCTGTCCTCCGGCGATCTGATTGCCGACCGCCGCTTCGAATTCGCGCGCGACCTGCAATTGAAGGGCGATCTGCTGGCCGCTGCCGATCTGCTCGAACAGGCAATCGAGCTCGCGCCGAACTTCGCCACTGCCTGGTTCACGCTGGGCGAAATCCGCCAGCAGCTTGGCGAGCATGACAAAGCGATTACGGCGTTCCGCAAAGTGCGCGAGTCCGATCCGGACGACCGTCACGGTGCCTCCGTCCGGCTGATGCGGCTGGGCGCGGAAGAACTATCGACGATGCCGCGCGGCTACGTGCAGGCGCTGTTCGATCAATATGCAGCGCGCTTCGAGGCGGCGCTGCTCGGCGATCTCAACTACCGCGCCCCGCAGCTCCTGTTCAAGGCGGTGGTCGCGGTGCGCGCGGCCGCGCGCAAACCCGCCTTCTTCAAGTACGCCATCGATCTCGGCTGCGGCACCGGCCTTGCTGCGGAGGCCTTTGCCGAGCAGGTCGACCATTTCATCGGCATCGATCTGTCGCCCGGCATGATCGAGCAGGCCCGCGCCACTGCCCTCTACGAACAGCTCGAGGTCGAGGACATGGTCGCGGGCCTGCGCAGCAAGGCGGACGCCAGCGCCGATCTCGTGCTGGCTGCGGACGCTTTTGTTTATGTGGCGGATCTCGCGCCGGTGCTGAGCGAGATTCAGCGCGTCCTGGCCTCGGGCGGTCTGCTTGCCTTCACCGTCGAGACCCATGGCGGCGAGGGCGTCGTGATTGGCGAGGGCCTGCGTTATGCCCATGCCGCGGATTATGTGCGGACCGCGATCGTGGCCGCGGGCCTCGAAGTTGCCCATCTCGAAGAAGCGAGTCCGCGCACCGAGAAAAATAAGCCGGTGCGTGGCTTGGCCGTGGTTGCGGCGAAGATGTGAACCCATCTCGATCTTCAACGGCAAGGAGGGGTATATCTCTCGGGCAAGTCGGCGACGGAGTGAGGCCTCCCTCTCGCCGCAAGTGCGCCATCACCCTCGACGAAACGGCGCGGACTGCATACGTTCTCCCTCGTGCCGCCCCGCGTCCAACCAGCCGTCGTTGACCCAGCGGCCGCGCTATTGCCCGACCGTTTCCAAGAATGGTTTGCGGCGCGCGGCTGGTCGCCGCGCGCGCATCAGCTCGCGCTGTTGGAAAAGGCGCGCGAGAACCGCTCGGCCCTCTTGATCGCGCCGACCGGTGCCGGCAAGACGCTGGCCGGATTTTTGCCGACATTGGTGGAATTGAGCGCACACGTGCCGCCTGCTCGATCACCTCTCCCCCTGCGGGAGAGGTCGACGCCTGGAGGGCAGCGGGTGCGGGGTGAGCCCCAAGCACCGGAGCCTGTGGCTCATCCCTCTCCTCAGCCCTTCCTCGCAAGCGGGGAGGGAGCTACGGAGCGTGCGGCCCCAACCCTCGTCTCCACCGGCCGCGGCGTGAAGCGCACGGGCGGTCTCCACACCCTCTACATCTCGCCGCTGAAAGCGCTCGCGGTCGACATCGCGCGCAACCTGGAAACACCGATCGCCGAGATGAGCCTGCCGGTGAAAGTGGAAACCCGCACCGGCGATACCCCGGTGTCGCGGCGCCAGCGTCAGCGTCGCTATCCGCCGGACATTCTGCTTACCACGCCCGAGCAGGTGGCGCTGCTGCTGGCCTCCGACGATGCGCCCTATCTCTTTGGCTCGCTCAAGCGCATCGTGCTTGACGAATTGCACGCGCTCGTCACCTCCAAGCGCGGCGATCTGTTGTCGCTCGGCCTGTCGCGGCTGTGGCAGCTTGCGCCTGATGTGCGCGCGATTGGCCTGTCGGCGACGGTCGCAGAGCCTGAGGAGCTCGCGCGCTTTCTGGTGCCGCAGCCCGACGGCACAAGCGCAGCGGCGGATATCGTTGTCGCTGGTGGCGCGGCACCCCCGGTCGTCGAGATGCTCGATACAAACGAACGCCTGCCCTGGGCCGGCCACAGCGCACGCCACGCGCTCGGCGAAGTCTACGAACTGGTCAAGGCCAACACCACGACGCTTATTTTCGTCAACACGCGCAGCCAGGCCGAGATGCTGTTCCAGGAGCTGTGGCGCATGAACGATGATGGGCTCGCGATCGCGCTGCATCACGGCTCGCTCGATGTCGCACAGCGCCGCAAGGTCGAGGATGCGATGTCGGCGGGGAAATTGCGCGCCGTGGTCTGCACCTCCTCGCTCGATCTCGGCGTCGACTGGGGCGATGTCGATCTCGTCATCAATATCGGCGCGCCCAAGGGGGCTTCCCGGCTGATGCAGCGGATCGGCCGCGCCAATCACCGTCTCGATGAGCCCTCCCGCGCGGTGCTGGTGCCGGCCAACCGGTTCGAGGTGTTGGAATGCAGCGTGGCGATCGATGCGATCGCGGAGAATGCGCAGGATACGCCGCCCTTGCGAACCGGCGCGCTGGACGTGCTGGCACAGCATGTGTTGGGCCGCGCCTGCGGCGAGCCGTTCTTCTCCGATGAGCTCTATGACGAGGTGCGCATGGCGGCGCCTTACACAGGCCTCTCGCGCGCCGATTTCGACGACGTCGTCGACTTCGTCGCCACCGGCGGTTACGCCCTCAAGACCTATGAGCGCTTTGCCCGCATCAAGCAGGACAAGCAAGGGCGCTTTCGCGTCGCCAATCCGGCGGTACGGCAAGCCTATCGTCTCAACGTCGGCACCATCGTCCAGGACCCCATGCTGAAGGTGCGCCTGGTGCGCTCGCGCGGCACGGGCTCGGGATTGACCGGCGCGATCGCGCGCGGCGGGCGCATGCTCGGCGAAATCGAGGAAGATTTTATCGACGGTCTAGTCGTCGGCGACACCTTCGTGTTCGCGGGTGAAGTGGTGCGCTACGAGGCTTTGACCGAGGACCAGGTCTATGTGTCGCGCGCCCATGACAAGGACGCCAAGGTGCCTTCCTACATGGGAGGCAAATTCCCACTCTCGACCTATCTTGCCGAACGCGTGCGCAAGTTGCTGGATAACGGGCGCGCCTGGAGCGCCTTACCCGAGCAGGTGCGTGACTGGCTCGTCCTGCAGCGGGAATTTTCGCGCGTGCCCGCGTTGCGAGAGCTCCTGGTCGAAACATTCCCGCGTGCGAACAAGCACTATCTCGTCTGCTATCCCTTCGAAGGCCGGCTCGCGCACCAGACGCTCGGCATGCTCTTGACGCGCCGGCTCGAGCGCGCCCGCGCCCGCCCGCTCGGCTTCGTCGCCAATGAATATGCGGTCGCGATCTGGGGCCTCGGCGATCTCTCCTTCATGGTGCGTCAGGGCATGCTCGATCTCGACGCTCTGTTCGATCCGGACATGCTGGGCGATGACCTTGAGGCGTGGCTTGCCGAGTCAGCGTTGATGAAGCGCACATTTCGCAATTGCGCCATCATTTCCGGCCTGATCGCGCGCCGGCATACCGGCGAAGAGAAGAAGAAACGGCAGGTCCTGTTCTCCACCGACCTCGTCTATGACGTGCTGCGCAAGCACCAGCCCGACCACGTGCTGCTGCGCGCCGCCCGCGCCGATGCCGCGACCGGCCTGCTCGACCTGCGCCGTCTGTCCGACATGCTCGCGCGCATCCATGGGCGCATCACCCACCGGGAACTCGATCATGTCTCGCCGCTCGCGGTGCCCGTGCTGCTGGAAATCGGCCGCGAGTCAGTTTATGGCGAGGCATCGGATGAGCTGTTGGCGGAAGCCGCCGACGATCTCATCAGGGAAGCGATGTCTCACTGACATCTGTTGCCAATTTGGATCAAGGAACTTGTCGGACTCCGTCCTCTCCATATCATCATGCCCGGGCTCGTCCCGCTCGCGGGGCCAAAGCCCCTCCGGCGAGGCGAAGGCCCGGGCATCCACGCCCCTCTTTCCCTGGCCAAGACGTGGATGGCCGGGACGAGCCCGGCCATGACGGAGCGCTTGGTTCTCACCGTCAATTTGGAACGAGCGTTAAAAGTCGCCGGAACTACGCTCCACGCCGATCTCTCCGGCGCGCTGTTCTGGGAGGAGCAGCGGCTGCTCGTCGTCTCCGACCTGCATCTGGAAAAAGGCTCGAGCTTCGCCGCTCGCGGCACACTGTTGCCGCCTTACGACACCCCGGCGACGCTCAGCCGGCTGTCGTCGGTGATCGCGCGGCACAATCCGCGGATGGTGATCGCGCTCGGCGACAGCTTTCATGATCGCAACGCCCATCAGCGCCTTGCCGGCAGCGACCGTGACTCGATCGGCGCGCTCCAGGCGGGACGCGACTGGATCTGGATTTCCGGCAACCACGATCCGGCCATCCCGTCCGAACTCGGCGGCGAGGTCGCGAGCGAAATCGCAATCGGGCCGATCACGTTCCGCCATGAGCCGACCGGCGCTTTCGGTGAAATCGCCGGTCATCTGCATCCCAAGGCCCGCGTTTCAACCCGCGGCCGCTCGATGGAGCGGCGCTGCTTCGCCTCGGATGGCGAGCGTGCGGTCATGCCGGCCTTCGGCGCCTATGCCGGCGGCTTGAGCATCCGCGATCAGGCTTTTGCAAAAATATTTGTGTCGAGCTTCACGGCGCACCTGCTCGGCGACCGTCGCGTCCACAGCATCGCCGCCACGCGATGCTGCTGAGAGAGGAAGGTCAGTGCCGCAATCTCCGCCTCGCCCCGCTTGCGGCGAGAGGGAGAAGAGAACGCTACGCCGCTTTCGCCTGCACCTCGTCGCAGAATTCGGCCAGCCGGTCCGCAAGCCGCAGCGTGGCGGGGCTGGCGTTGGGCGAGGCCATCAGCGCGACCTCGGTCTTCTCGATCGGCTTGAAGCCTTCCCTTCCCGTGAGCACACGGTGATCGGTCTGGATCGCCATCTCCGACATGATGCTCAGCCCCATGCCGGCGGCAACGGCGGCTTGAATGCCGGCAAGACTTGAGGACGTATAAGCCATGTGCCAGGAGCGCCCGGCGCTTTCCAGCGCATGGATCGCGCGGGCCCGGTAAAGGCAACCGGCGGGAAAGCCGATCAGCGGCACCGAGCCTGAGCCAATATCGCAGGGATGGTGCTTGCTCGTCACCCAGTGCACGCGCTCCGGCCACACGGCGATGCCGCCCTTTTCGCCGGCGACGCGCTTGAACAGTGCGAGGTCAAGCTCGCCACGGTCGAGATCGCGCTTCAAACAGATACTCTGGTCGGCACGGACGTCGAGCCGCAGCGTCGGGTGGCTGCGTGCAAACGCCGCCAGCAATTTCGCCAGCCGATAGGCAGCAAAATCCTCGGGGATGCCGAGTCTGATCGCGCCTTCCTCGGCTGGCCGCGCCACGACATCGCGTGCCTCTTCGGCGAGCGACAGCAGCCGCCGCGCATAGGAGAGCAGCTTCTCGCCGGCTTCCGTCGGCGTAACGTCCTTGCCGTTGCGGTGAAGCAGCGGCTGACCAATGTCCTCCTCCAGCCGCTTGATCTGCTGGCTGACCGTGGACTGGGTGCGGTGAACGCGCTCGCCGGCCCGGGTGAAGCCGCCGGCTTCGACCACCGACACGAAACTGCGCAGCAATTCGAGATCGAGCATTTCGGACCCCATTAAGAAATCCACTTAACGCCAGTTAATGATTTAATTTCCAAATGGCAAGGGACGCCCTAGATGAATGGCGCGAAAGGAGAGTTTCCATGCTCGCGCCGTCCGTTCCCGCCCAGACCACCGCCACCCGAAGCCGCCTCAACACGCTTCCGCTAGCTATTGGCCTGTTCTGCCTGCTGTGGAGCTTCGCCTTCGTCGCCGGCAAGATCGGCGTCACCGATTGCCCGCCGCTGATCCTCTTGACCGCGCGCTTCTCGCTCGCGGGCATCCTGATCCTCGGCTTTTTTGCCCTGCGCGGCGAGGCGTGGCAGCTTGGCTGGCGCGAGGCCGCCATGTTTGCCGTGCTCGGCATTGCCAACAACGCGCTTTATCTCGGCCTCGGCTATACCGGGCTGAAATATATCTCGGCCGGGCTCGGGGGCCTGATCGTCTCGGCCAATCCGGTATTCACGGCGGCGCTCGCGGCGCTGTTCCTGGGCGAAGCGCTGACATGGCGCAAGATCGCCGGCCTCCTGCTTGGTATCGCCGGCGTCGCGCTGATCGTCTGGCATCGCATGTCGATCGGCACCGACAGCCCGCACGGCATCCTGTTCACGTTGGCATCGCTCGCGTCCATCGTTGCCGGCACCATCCTGTTCAAGGTGTTCGCGCCGAAGGGAAGCCTTTGGATCGGCAATGGCATCCAGAACCTCGCTGCCGGCATCGTGCTCGCCCCGTTTGCGCTCGCTTTCGCCGACGTCCATGAGATCGTGCCGAGCGCGCGGCTTGTCGGCGCCTTTGCCTTCCTGGTGCTGGGCGGGTCGATCCTGGCCTATGTGCTGTGGTTTCACCTTTTGAAGGTTTGCGGCGCCACCGCCGCGAGTGCCTATCACTTCCTGATGCCGCCGCTCGGCATGCTGTTCGCGTGGATCGTACTCGGCGAGCACGTCGCGTTCCAGGACCTGCTCGGCATTGTCCCGGTCGCACTCGGTATCTATCTCGTGACCCGTCCGGCTGCGGCGGCTAGCGTTCAAGCAAAGAGGAGCTGATCATGAGCTTGTCCATTACCCTGGTCGGCGGTCCGACCGCGCTGCTCGACATCGACGGGTTCCGGATCGTGACGGATCCCACCTTCGATGGCCCCGGGGCCTATCAATTGCCGCATGTGAAGCTGGAGAAGCTGTCAGGCCCTGCGCTGAGTGCCGAATCCATCGGCGAGGTCGATGCCGTGCTGCTCAGTCACGATCAGCATTCGGACAATCTCGATCATTCCGGCAGGGATTTTCTGGCCAAGGCGCGTCGCGTGCTGACCACCGAAGCCGGAGCAAAACGGCTCGGCAATCACGCCGAGGGGCTGGCGCCGTGGGCGAACACCGAACTGACCGCCAAGAACGGCGTGTCGCTGACGGTGACCGCGACGCCGGCGCGTCACGGCCCCGCGGGGATCGAGCCGCTGTCCGGCGACGTGATCGGCTTCGTCGTCAGCCGCCGGGGCGGCCGCCCGATCTATATCAGCGGCGATACCGTCTGGTTCGACGGCGTGGCCGAAGTGGCGCGGCGCTTCAATGCTTCGGTGGTGCTGCCGTTTGCGGGCGCGGCGCAAACCCGCGGTCCGTTCCATCTTACCATGGACACCAACGATACGATCGAGACCGCCCGCGCTTTTCCCGACGCGCTGATCGTGCCTGTGCATACCGACGGCTGGGCCCACTTCCGACAAAGCGCCGCGGATTTGCGCGCGACGTTTGATGCACTGGGTTTTGGGAAGCGGTTGAAGCTGCTGGAGCCGGGGGTGAGGACGGTGATTGAGGAGTAGTCTTCGCTCTCAACCCGTCATCCCCGCGCAAACGGCTTCGCCGTTTGTCGCTGGAGGCGCGAGCCACCGGGTCCGCGCCAACCGCGGCCCGATGACAGGCTCCACGAGCCATCAAGGATGAACGGCCACCGCTGCTGCATCGGGGTCGTCGCCCTTCGAGACGGCCGCGTTGCGGCCTCCTCAGGGCGACGGCGATTGCTTGGTTTTTGCGGCTCTCACTCCTTCGCGAACACGAGCGAGGCGATCCACCCCGTCATCAGCGCCATTGCCGCGGTGACCAGGCCGTAGATGAAACCGTTCTGCCGCGCGCTGGTGGCGACGAACTGTTCGAAGCCGACCTTGACGATCTCGAACGCCGTCTCGGTATGCGTCACCAGCGCGCCGTCGGAGAACAGTTTTATTTCGACGTCGTAGGTCCCGATCGGCACCTGCGCAGGCAGCGGAATGCCGGTGCGGAACAAGGTCGGTGTAATGAAGGTGACCGCGGATGTATCCTCGCGATAAAGCCCGCGCTGGCGCTGCAGCCGCACGAAGGCGCGGCGGAACGGATCGTTCGGCACCACGTCGGCAAAGTCGGGGCCGATGCGTTGGGTCAGCAGCACGTTGGTGAGCCCGAGCTGCTGGCGCCGCTGCACGTCCGTTGAGGCGATGTCGTCGAACGGGCGGTTGGCGAACAGCGCGAGATAGGCCGGCACTTTGACGAATTGACGATAGTCGGTGTTCATCCAGATGCCGAAGCGCCGCTCCTTGCGGCGCGTCATCATGTCGGCGCGCGGACCGCTGACGGTCACCACCAGGTCGTAATTGATAGGGCCTGCGGGTGTCGCGGCATCCTTTTCCACCGCGCCGAACAGCACGAGCTCTTCGCCGGAATAGTTCGGCGTCACGGTGACGCGATGGTTGGAGACCGAGACAATCAGCCGCTCGGCGCGCGCCTGCGCCGGGGCGAACATCGCCGTGCAAATCGCGCCAACTGCAATGAGACGGCGCGCGCTCATTCCGTCACCCCGATTTCCCTGATGGTGTAGAGCTCGCCGGGCCGGATCACGAGCTCCACCGCAAAGCGGATGCCGACCGCGAGGATCAGCAGTCCGAGCAAGAGGCGCAGTTGCTCGCTGCGGATTTTCTGCCCCGCGCGCGCGCCGAATTGCGCGCCGGTGACGCCGCCGACCATGAGGATCAGCGCCAGCACCGCATCGACCAGATGATTGGTCATCGCGTGCAGCATGGTCGCAAACAGCATGGTGACGAGCGTGAGCACCATCGAGGTGCCGATCACGGTCGTGGTCGGCACCCGCAACAGATAGATCATGATCGGCACCAGGATGAAGCCGCCGCCGATCCCCATCACCGCGCCGAGGAAGCCGATGATGATTCCGATCACGACGACGGGAATCGCCGACAGATAGATCTTGGAGCGCTTGAAGCGCAGCTTCAGCGGCAGCGCGTGGACCCAATTGTGACTGCGGCGTGGCGCGATCACGCCGCGGCGCACGCGCATGATCGCGCGCATGCCTTCCCAGAACATCAAGGCGCCGACGGTGGTGAGCAGCGCGACGTAGGACAGCGCGATGGTGAGGTCGAGCTGGCCGAGCGAGCGCAGGTAAGTGAAAGTGAGGACGCCGAGTGTCGTACCGATGCTGCCGCCGACGAGCAGCACGGCCGCCAGCATGGGATCGATGGCGCGGCGGCGCCAATAGGCGATCGCGCCGGAAAAGGACGATGCGGCGATGTGGCTGGCGACGGAAGCGACAGCCACCGCCGGCGTGATGCCGATGAAGATGAGCAGCGGCGTCATCAGGAAGCCGCCGCCGATGCCGAACATGCCCGAGACGAAGCCGACCGCCGCACCCATCGCCAGGATGAGGAAGACGTTGACCGGGATGTCGGCAATCGGCAGGTAAAGCTGCATCGCGCGGTCGCCTGGTGACTGCGCCGCAAGGCGAGCCTTCCGCCGCTTGCGGCACTGATTCCTGATCGGGCTTCGCCGGCCCCAAGGTCCGCAATCCCCGCGCGCAAGGAGGCGGGCGGTGCATCTTGAGGCCGCACTCTTGCATAGCCGAAATCGCTTCCAAGCGGGACAGGAGAATCCTCCGGCCGCGGCGTTTTTCCGGCGCAGGCGGAACGGATAGAATTAGCGCGAGGCGCGCTTGATCACGGCCGGCTTGGCGGTTGCGGTGGACTTCGCGGCGGCAGGAGCCGGCGCGGCATCCCAGCCGCCCGGCGGGGTCGGCACATTCACCGCATCGTCCGGCTGCGGCTCGGCGACAAACGTCTGGACCGCGAGTTTGGCGGCCGCGAGCGACTGTGCATCCAGCCGCTTGGCGACGTCATCGCGCTTGTGGCCGGCGTCGGCGTCGCCCTGCGCCGCCGCCAGGCTGAACCACTTGAAGGATTCCGCAAGGTTCTGGTCGACGCCAATGCCGCGGGCATAGAGAATGCCGAGGTTGAACTGGCTGTCGGCCACGCCGTGCTCGGCCGCCTTGCGGAACCATTGCGCCGCGCTCTTGTAATTGGGGCCTTTGCCGCCGCCGTCGGCGTCCAGCACTGAGAGGTTATGCATCGCCTTGGCGTTGCCGCGCTCGGCGGCCTGCACGTAATAGCGCCGCGCGATGTCGGCGTCCTTGGTCACGCCGAGCCCTTTTTCGTAGAGCGTGCCGAGCCTGAAAACCGCTGGAATGAGACCGGCCTGCGCGGCCCGATCGTACCATTTGGCGGCCTCCTGGTAGTTCGAGGCGACGCCTTTGCCCTCGGCGAACCGCACGGCCACCTCGTAGGCCGCGGTCGGATCGCCCTTGAGCGCGGCTTGCCGCAGCACGGGGCCGCCGATCGTATCCGGCAGCTGCTCGCTCGGCGGGATCGCGATCATGCCAAGCTTGCGGCCTGTTGCCGGGGGCTGCGCCGTAGGAATGCTCCCGGTGACATCGGAGTCCGGCGCCGATGCGGCGCTGGCGGCCGGACCTCGCGGAATCTCGACCGACGCGGCGGGCCCGCTTGCGGGCGGCGCAGTAGTGTTGAAGGACTGCCGGCCGATCGGCGTCGGCGATGTCATTTGCGGGGTGACCTGCTCCGGCGCGGACGCGGCCGGCTTGGCGGCGTTCTCCGCAGGGATCTGTGCAGGCGCCGCCTGCTCGCTTGCGCTCTCGCTGGCAGGCAATTGCGACTGCAGCACGCTGCCGCCGTCGAGCAGCGTCATGCCCATCCTGAAAGTGCCGAGCACGATCACCACGACGCTCGCGGCCACCAGCAGCGAGCGGATCTTCGAGGTGATGCTCGAGGGTTCTTTCTTCACGGCATCGCCGTTTGCGGGCTTGGCGGCCTTGCCGTTCGACCGCCCCTTCTCGGGAGCGGCCTGCGCCGCCGCGGCGGCTTGGGCGGCGCGACGCGCGGCCGCGATAAAGCTCGACGATGACACGGGCTGTTTTGGCGGCGCCGGAATCTCGCTGATCGCATTCTCGGATGCGGCAATGCGCTCGGAGGGCGAGGCGGCGCGGCCGCTCGGCCGGGTGCCAGGTTCAAGCGGATGGTCGGGCGGCAGGTCCGGCGCAATCGGCACGCGGGCCGGCGCCTGGGTGTGCGGCAGCAGGATCTCACTGATCGCAAGCGGCGTCGCCGGTGGGACGGCGGCAGGCGGCGGCGACGGCACATCGGGCGTTGCGGCGTGAAAATCGCGCGGCGCGGCAACGAAGGCGGCCTGCGCCGCGGCGGGATTGGGCAATTCGGGCTTTGGCTGCGGCGGCATGGCCGCGCGCGTCGGCGGCGCCTCGGGCGCGATCGGCGGAGCGACAGACGGTGCAACCGGCGGCGGCGCGCTGCGCGCGATGCGCAGATCGCTTTCGATCGTGGTGAGACGGTCGACCACATGGCCGAGCGCGTTGTGCACGGCGTCCAGCGAGTCCTGGGTGTGACGGCTGGTTTCGTTCTGGTTGAAGCGGATATCGAACAGTTCGCGCTTCACGATGTCCGCGAGCCCGGAGTCCTGCGGCTCGGCGGTGCGTTGCGTGCTGTCGGCCAGCCGCACGAAGGCTGCATGCTGGCGTTCGAGATGGCCCAGTATGTCCTGCAGCGCATCCTCGACGCGCGACAGATTGGCGCCGCCGCGTTGATCGCTGGACGCCTCGATGCGCTCCAGCAGATACGACACGCGCTGTTCGAGGTGGGCGAAAGTGGCGGCGCTGTCGGTGCCGACCTGCAGGCGGTCGATGCGGTCGGACAGCGCGCGCAGCGCATCTTCCAGCTGCGCGGAGCGATCATCGAAGGCGGGCCGCTCGCGCTCGCGGCTCTCCAGCGCGGAGGTGAGCGCGGCGATGCGCTGCTCGAGCGCGGCAAAGGAATCGCCGTAGTTGGCGCCGCGGGTGATCTGGTCGACCTTGACGGACAATAGCCGCACGTCCTCGGCAAGCCGCGCCAGCGCGTCGGTGGAGGCGACGTTGGAGACGATGCCGCGCAGCGCCGCGATCGCGCTTTCGAGCTGCTGCACCGTGGTCGGATCGTCATTGGCGCGCAGGATCGTATCGAGCTTGGCGCCGAGATTGTGGATCGCCTCGTCGTAGCCGCGGAGCTGCTCGGCCGGCATCAGCGAGCGCACGACCTCGCGGATTTCGGCGAGCGCGCGCTCGATATTGTTAAGCGCGTTTGTGTCGGCCGTGCTTTGGCGGTTGTCGTCAATGCGGCGGGACAGCGAGCGGATCTCGCCTTCCAGCTTGTCGATCGCGCGGCGCGGCATCGCTTCCAGAATGGCGTTGCGGATCTCCGCAAGCTCGCTGCGGAAGGCGGCGATCGATTGTTCGATTCCGCTTGGACGCTGCAGCGCTTCGATCTGGCTCGTGATCTGGATCAGGTGCCGCTCGAGCGACGAAAAATCCGGCCCGCTTGGCGCAGGCGCTTGCGGTGCCGGTGCTTGCGGCGGGAGCGGTGCCTGCTGCGCCGGCTTGACGCGTGCTGCAGGCGGCGGTGCATCGAGCTCGCTCTGGCGCGCGGCGATTTCCGCGATCGCTGAATCGAAAGAGGAGGGCGAGAGCGGCGGGGAGTTGCGATAGACCTGCGCTGCGGCACGCTCGACGGCTTCGGTCTGGCGCTCGCGGTCCTCGCGACCGTGCCTTGGGGCCTGCGTGCCGGAAATCTGCGCGAGCCGCGCATCCAGCCGCGAGATGGCGTCATTGAGCTGGCGGGCGACGCCGCCTGGTTCGCGCGCTGGATCGCTGCGGCGCGGAGCCTGCGAAATCTGCTCGATCTGCCGGGTGATGGAATCGAGCCTTTGATGGATGTCGGCGACGTCCCGGTTCAACTGTGGCCGTGGCTCGGGCGCGCTACGGAAATTCGGCGCGGTGGTCTCGCCAAGGGTCGAACTGAGCCACTCGTTGAGCGTGATGCCGGCACGCCGCGCCGCGGCTTCGGCCCTCTCGCGGACGGATGGATCGATGCCGTCAACACTCCACACGCGCGAATTCATGCTACCGTCCGGTTTCGACTCCGGCGCTCCCACCCGGCGCCTCCAGCCTCCCCACGCGTCCCAGAAGAAAGACAATCGAATTCCGCGCGGGTCGTCTGCCTCAGCAGCCCACTTTTTCCCGTTACGGTAAATAACGGGTTAAGGAATGCGCCTATCGCGCAAAACTTAGATGTTGCAGGCCAATTTGCGTTCTGGCGGGCCGAGAGCGAATTGGGGCACGGTGCTCAACCCCCATCGTCATTGCAATGACGGGTCTTGCTTGAAGGCGCTCGTCC
Source organism: Bradyrhizobium sp. ARR65 (assembly GCF_000472385.1). Taxonomy (GTDB): domain Bacteria; phylum Pseudomonadota; class Alphaproteobacteria; order Rhizobiales; family Xanthobacteraceae; genus Bradyrhizobium. Next base: position 80,191 of record NZ_AWZU01000022.1, on the reverse strand, counting down.
GGCTCTACAAGGTGATTGACGGTTCCCCCTAGCCCTTGCCCTCGCGCTGGACCTCGCCGATCGGCGTGACATTACCGGCCCCGGAAGGCTGCAGCGTTTGCAGCGCCTCTTCGCACCATTCCACCACCGCCCGTTCATGGCGCAGGCCCAAATGGAGCGCGAGCAGCTTGCCGGTGTCGTCAAGCGACTCCGCACCGTTGGGAAAGCGTTTCTTCAGCACGCGCTCGTAGCGGGAGAGGCGATCGCGGTGATGCTCCAGCCGCGCCATCAGGTCGGCGCGCATCGGCTCCATGTCGACGGCATCGAGCGCGCAAAGCCGCACCAGCATGTCATCCTTGATCGACGGCGGGCTCGAGGGGCGCGCCGCCCAGTGCCGCAGCGCAGCCCGCCCCTCCGTGGTCAGGGTGTAGACCAGCTTGTTGGGCTTGCCCGACTGCACGACTTCGCGAGCCTGAACGTGGCCGCGTTCGCGCAAGCGCGTCAGCTCGCGATAGATCTGCTGGTGGTCGGCCTTCCAGAAGAACCCGATCGAGGAATCGAAGGTCTTGGCGAGCTCGTAGCCCGTCATCGGACGTTCCGTCAGGCAGACTAGGATTGCATCGCCGAGCGCCACCAGAGCCTTCCTTCATTTTCCAGCCATCCTCAGCCGTATTGACTTTATGCATAGAGTTGCATATGCGTCAATGTGCATACGATAGACCCGCGAGGGCAGCGCCAAGCTGGTGCGCCTCCACGGTCCGCATTTTGTACCGCCAGCGCAACCTTGCGAAGCTCAGGAGACGTCCAGTGACGATGACCGCGCTCGAGAAGTGGTACGCCTTCACCAAGTCGCATGATCGCGCGGCGTTGTGGGATTTGCTTCATCCGGACGTGGTGTTCGAAAGCCCCGTCGTCCACACGCCACAGCGCGGGCGCGACATCACCTTCAAATATCTATCGAGCGCAATGCAGGTACTGGGCGGCCCCAGCTTCGCTTACGTCGGCGAATGGCGCAACGCGAGCGGGGTGGTGCTTGAATTCGAGACTGATATCGACGGCATCAAGATTGATGGCGTCGACATCATCAGCTTCGCCGATGATGGCCGGATCATCCATTTCAAGGTGATGGCGCGACCGCTCAAGGCCATCAACCTGCTCCACCAGCTCATGGGGGAGCAATTGGCCAAACCGTGAGACGACAAGCCGCGAGACGATTTGACCCGCGTGGTCGCAAAGCCGTGTCTTGATCCTGTATCTTGCTCCTTCGCGACAGGTTAAGGTCCAATGGGCACAATGAGCGAGCGCCGCGCCGCGAGATAGTCCTTAAACACAGGGCCGAGAGGCCTGCCGGGAGATCAAGAAATGCCCATCTACAAAGCCCCCGTGGAAGACGTGAGCTTTCTGCTCAACGATGTCTTCCAGATCGACCGCTACGACAATCTGCCCGGCTTCTCCGATGCCTCCGCCGACGTGCGCGAGGCGATCCTCTCCGAGGCCGCCAAGCTCTCGGAGGAGGTGCTGCAGCCGCTGAACCGTGTCGGCGATCTCGAAGGCTGCAAACGCCATGACGACGGCAGCGTCACCACGCCGAAGGGATTCAAGGATGCCTATAAGCAGGTCGCCGAAGGCGGCTGGCTCGGACTTTCCGCGCCGCCCGAATATGGCGGACAAGGCCTGCCAGTGACGCTCTCCCAGGCCGTCAACGAATTCCAGATCTCCGCCAACATGGCCTTCTCCATGTATGGCGGCCTGACCATGGGCGCGACCGCCGCGCTCCTGGTGCACGGTTCGCCCGAGCAGAAGCAGACCTATGTGCCGAAGATGATCGCTGGGCAGTGGACCGGCACCATGAACCTGACCGAGCCGCATTGTGGCACCGATCTTGGCATGTTGCGCACCAAGGCGGTGCCGCAAGCGGATGGCAGCTACAAGATCACCGGCACAAAGATCTTCATCTCGGCCGGCGAACACGACCTGACCGAGAACATCATCCATCTCGTGCTCGCTCGCATCGAGGGCGCGCCCGCCGGCATCAAGGGGATCTCGCTGTTCGTGGTGCCGAAGTTCCTGGTCAATGCCGACGGATCGCTCGGCGCGCGCAACGGCGTTGTCTGCGGCTCGATCGAGCACAAGATGGGCATCCATGGCAATTCCACCTGCGTGATGAATTACGACAACGCCACCGGCTGGCTGGTCGGGGCGGAGAACAAGGGCATGCAGGCCATGTTCGTGATGATGAATGAGGCCCGGCTCGGCGTCGGCGTGCAGGGGCTGGCGCAGTCCGAAGTCGCCTACCAGAACGCGGTGGCCTATGCCCGCGAGCGGTTGCAGGGCCGCGCGCTGACGGGCGCGAAGGCACCCGACAAGCCGGCCGATCCGATCATCGTGCATCCGGACGTCCGCCGTACGCTGCTCACCATCCGCGCCTTCAACGAGGCGGCGCGCGCCATGGTGGTGTGGACCGCGCTCAAGAGCGACGTTGCGCATCGCTCGGAGGACGCTGGGGATCGCCAGGCGGCCGACGATCACATGGGCCTGATGACGCCGGTGCTGAAAGGCTTTCTCACCGATACCGGCTTCGCCAACACCGTGATGGCGCAGCAGATGTATGGCGGCCATGGCTATATCGCCGAGCAGGGCATGGAGCAGTTCGTGCGCGATGCACGCATTGCCATGATCTATGAGGGCGCCAACGGCATCCAGGCGCTCGATCTGATCGGCCGCAAGCTGCCACGCGACGGCGGCCGCGCGGTGATGGCGTTCTTTGCGGAGGTCGGCGCCTTTGCCAGAGAGCACAGTGCGGATGAGAGCATGAAGTCCTACGTCGCGCCGCTGAGCACCGCGCTTACCCATCTGCAGCAGGCCACCACCTGGCTGATGCAGAATGCGCTGATGAAGCCGGACAATGCGGGTGCCGCCGCCACCGATTACCTGCATCTGTTCGGCCTCGTAACGCTCGGCTACATGTGGGCGCGGATGGCGAAGGTGGCGCTGGACAAGATTGCCGCCTCCGGCTCCACGCCCTATCTCTCGACCAAGCTGGTGACCGGCCGCTTCTTCATGGAGCGGATGCTGCCGGAAACCGCAACCCACCTCGCGCGCATCGAAAGCGGCTGTACGACGGTCATGGAACTGCCGGCGGAAGCGTTCTGATGGAAGGTCATCTTTCGCCGCTTGGCTCAATCCGCTATTATATGATGAACATCATTTCGGGAGAGCGTCATGCCTGAGGCCTATATCTACGATCACGTTCGCACCCCGCGCGGCCGCGGCAAGCCGGATGGCGCGCTGCACGAGGTCACCGCGCTGCGGCTCGCCACCGTGCCGCTGGAGGCGCTGAAGGAGCGCAACAATCTGCCCGAAGACGCGGTCGATGACGTCGTCCTCGGCGTGGTCGATCCGGTCGGCGAAGCCGGTTCGGACATCGCGCGCTTTGCCGCGTTGAAGGCGGGCCTGGGCGAGGCGGTGCCGGGCGTGCAGATCAGCCGCTTCTGCGCTTCGGGCCTGGATGCAGTGAACTTCGCCGCGGCCCAGATCATGAGCGGCCAGCACGAGCTTGTGATCGGCGGCGGCGCCGAATCCATGAGCCGCGTCGGCATCGGCGCCTCCGGTGGCGCCTGGCCGATGGACCCTTCCATCGCCGTGCCCGCTTATTTTATGCCGCAGGGCGTCTCCGCAGATCTGATCGCCACAAAGTACGGCTTCTCGCGCGATGATGTCGATGCCTATGCGGTGCAGAGCCAGCAACGCGCAGCCAAGGCCTGGGACGAAGGTCGCTTCAGCAAGTCCGTGGTGCCGGTGAAGGACATCAATGGGCTGACCATCCTGGCCAAGGACGAGCATATGCGGCCCGGTACGACCATGCAGTCGCTGGCGCAACTCAAGCCTTCGTTCGTGGAAGTCGGACAGATGGGCGGTTTTGATGCGGTCGCGATCCAGTCGCACCCGGAGGTCGAGCGCATCAACTATGTGCACCATGCCGGCAACTCGTCAGGGATCGTCGACGGTGCAGGCGCCGTGCTGCTCGGCAGCAAGGAAGCGGGCGCGAAATACGGTTTGAAAGCGCGCGCAAAGATCCGCGCCTTCGCCAATATCGGCTCGGAGCCCGCGATGATGCTGACCGGTCCGGTCGACGTCACCAACAAGCTGTTCGAACGCTCCGGCATGAAGAAGTCGGACATCGATCTGTTCGAACTCAACGAGGCCTTCGCTTCGGTGGTGCTGCGCTACATCCAGGCGTTCGAGATCGACAATGACAAGATCAACGTCAATGGCGGCGCGATCGCACTCGGCCATCCGTTGGGGGCCACCGGCGCGATGATTCTGGGCACCGCGCTTGACGAGCTCGAGCGCGCCAACAAGGCCACTGCGCTGGTAACGCTCTGCATCGGCGGCGGCATGGGTACCGCCACGATCATCGAGCGAGTCTAACTGCCGTAGGGCGGGTTAGCGACTTGTCCGCCGTAGCTCAAAGAGCGAATGCGGAAGCGTAACCCACCACTTCTTTCGCGTGACATGGTGGGTTACACCTTCGGCTAACCCACCCCACGAGATCACCGATCAAACCGCCGCGCCGTTCCTGGCCGCCGGCACCGAGGGAGCAACACATGGCCTTCAAGAATTTCAAAGTCGAAACCGATGCCGACGGCATTGCGCTGGTCACCTGGGACATCCCGGGACGGTCGATGAACGTGCTCGACGAGACCACGGTGGGCGAGCTCGAGCAGATCGTGAAAGAGACCTCCGCCGACGCTGCCGTGAAGGGCGTCGTCATCACCTCCGGCAAGGAGGCGCTCTCCGCCGGGGCCGATCTCTCGATGCTGGAAGGCATGAGCCGGGCTTACGCGCAAGTGCTGAAAGAGAAGGGCGAGGTCGCGGCCAACCAAGTCCTGTTCGATCAGAGTCGCCGCTTCTCGCTGGTGTTCCGCTCAATCGAAACTTCGGGCAAGCCGTGGGTCGCCGCAATCAACGGCCTCGCGCTCGGCGGCGGCTTCGAGCTGACGCTTGCCTGCCACTATCGGGTCGCGGCCGAGAACCCGAGGACACGGCTCGGCCTGCCGGAGATCAAGGTCGGCCTGTTCCCCGGCGCCGGCGGCACCCAGCGCGTGCCGCGCATCGTCTCGCCGCAAGACGCGATGACGATCCTGCTCAAGGGTGAGGCCATGGATCTTGCGCGCGCCAAGGCCTTGAGGCTGGTCGATGCCATCGTGCCGCCGGGTGATCTCATCAAGGCGGCGAAGGACTGGATCAAGGGCGGCGGCAAGGCGGTCGCGCCCTGGGACGAGAAGGGGTTCAAGCTGCCCGGCGGCCCCGTGTTTTCGAAGATGGGCATGATGATGTTCCCGGCCGGCAACGCCATCTACCGCCGCGAGACCTACGACAACTATCCCGCCGCCCGCGCGGTGATGAGCTGCGTCTATGAGGGCCTGCAGCTACCGATGGACGCCGCGCTGCGGGTGGAGTCGCGCTATTTCGTGAACATCCTGCGCTCCAAGGAAGCGCAGGCCATGATCCGCAGCCTGTTCCTGTCGATGCAGGAACTGAACAAGGGTGCGCGACGTCCGCAAGACGTGCCGCCGACGAAAGTGAAAAAGCTCGCCGTCATCGGCGCCGGCTTCATGGGCGCGAGTGTCGGCTACGTCTCGGCGCGCGCCGGCATCGAGGTCGTGCTGATCGACCGCGACCAGGAGAGCGCCGACAAGGGCAAGGCGCACGCAAGGAGCGTGCTCGATGATCTCATCAAGAAGGGCCGCGCCAAGGAAAGCGATCGCGATGCGACGCTCTCGCGTATCACCGCAACGGCGGATTATGCGGCGATCAAAGATTGCGACCTCGTCATCGAGGCGGTGTTCGAGGACCGCAAGGTCAAGTCGGACACCTATGCCAAGGCGCAGCCGCTGTTGAAGCAGGGCGCGATCTTCGCCTCCAACACCTCGACCTTGCCGATCAATTCGCTCGCCGAGGAGTTCAAGGAGCAGGGCAAGTTCATCGGCATCCATTTCTTCTCGCCGGTCGAGAAGATGATGCTGGTGGAGATCATCCTCGGCAAGAACACCGGCGATCTCGCGCTCGCGACCGCGCTCGACTATGTCAGGCAGATCGGCAAGACGCCGATTGTCGTCAACGACTCCCGCGGCTTCTTCGCCAACCGCTGCGTGCTGCGCTACATTTCGGAAGGAAACGAGATGTTCCTCGAGGGTGTGCCGCCGGCGATGATCGAGAATTGCGCCAAGATGGCGGGCATGCCGGTCGGTCCCCTGTCGCTGTCGGATGAAGTCGCGCTCGATCTCGGTCTCAAGATCATGAAGGCCACGGAGGCCGATCTCGGTCCCAATGCCATCGACCAGGCGCACAAGAAACTGATGGTCGAGCTGGTGGAGAAGCAGGGCCGCCTGGGACGCAAGAACGGCAAGGGCTTTTACGATTATCCTGAAAAGGGCAAGGGCCAGAAGAGCCTCTGGCCCGGGCTTTCAGAGTTGCAGCCGAAGCGTCTCGACCCCGACGCGCTCGATGTCGAGGAACTGAAGCAGCGCTTCTTGGTGGTGCAGGCGGTGGAGGCCGCGCGCACGGTCGAGGATCACGTGATCGTCGATCCGCGCGAAGCCGACGTCGGATCGATCCTCGGCTTCGGCTTTGCCCCGTTCACCGGCGGCACGCTGTCCTATATCGATTTCATGGGTACCAAAAAATTCGTCGAGCTCTGCCACAGGTTCGCTGCCAAATACGGCCCGCGCTTCACCCCGCCGAAGCTTCTCGAGGAGATGGCGGCGAAGGGCGAAACTTTTTATGGCCGTTTCCCGCCGAAGAAGCAGGCGGCATAGCCCGGTGTCGTCCTGGCGAAAGGCCAGGACACACAAACCGAGGCAGTGGTGAGTTGGGACATCGCAAAGCCGGGACGTCATGGCCGGGCTTGTCCCGGCCATCCACGCGCAACGACTCCTGCCTGTGGTTATGGATCCTGGCTTTCGCCAGGACGACCTTGGGGAGGCATCCTGCCCCAAAAGAAAAGGCCGGACGCTGGTCCGGCCTTTGTTGTTTCCCGCGGAACTTCTCATGCCGCCTTGGAGAGCCCTTCCTTCGTCAATGCCTCCTGCACCTTCGGGCGAGCGGCGAGGCGCGCCTTATAGGCCATCAGGTTCGGCAGGCCCGAGAGATCGACGTTCAGCCGCTCGGCCCAGGCCAGCATCACGAACAGATAGCCGTCGGCGACGGTGAACTCTTTGCCCATCAGGTAGTCGCGACCGGCGAGCTGGCTCTCGATATATTTGAACTTGGTCATCAGCCGGTCCTTGAAGAAGGCCTTGGTATCGTCGGGCAAGACCGGTGAGAACAGCGGGCTGAAATTCTTGTGCAGCTCTGTCGTAATGAAATTCAGCCATTCCTGCAGCTTATAGCGCTCGGCGGTACCGCGGGCGGGCGCCAGGTTCTTGTCCTTGGCCTGATCGGCGATCATCTGCACGATGACCGGCCCTTCGGTCACAATCTCGCCGGAGGAGAGCGCCAGGGCAGGGACCTGGCCCTTGGGGTTGATCTTCAAATAATCGTCGCCGTTTTCCAGCTTCTTGGCGCGGATGTCGACCTTCACCAGATCGTAAGGCAGACCTGCTTCCAGGAGTGCGATATGGGGCGAAAGCGAGCAGGCACCGGGTGAGTAGTAGAGCTTCATGGCGGGTTTCCTCCTGTTAAAACCTTTGGAGTGCCGGGACGATGACTACATGCATTTGCATGGAATAGTCAAGATTGATGCAGATGCATCAAGTGCTGTACACTGCGCGAAAGGATACGAACGAACCGATGAAGCGCAAACCATCAACTGAGGCGACTGCCGCCTGGATCCGCCTGATGCGGGTGCCGAGCCGCGTGCTGGACGCCGTCGAGCAGGATTTGAAGAGGGCGGGTTTCCCGCCGCTCGCCTGGTATGATGCGTTGCTCGAATTGTCGCGTGCGCCCTCGGGCGAGCTGCGCCCGGTCGAATTGGAGCGGCAGATGCTGATCCCGCAATATTCGACCTCGCGGCTGATCGACCGGCTGGTGGAGGAGGGGCTCGCCGTGAGGCGTGAGTGCAAGGTCGACAAGCGCGGCCAGTTCGTGGAGATTACCGAGGCCGGGCGCGAGCTGCAAAAACGGATGTGGGGCGCCTATTCGGCCGCGATCGAGAAACATGTCGGTTCGAAACTGTCGGATGCGGATGCCATGAAGCTTTGCGCTCTGCTCGACCGGCTCGGTTGCTCCTGCGGAGAGATGGCCTTGCCCGCGATAGGCGAGGGCGCGTCCGCGCGATGAGTTTGATTGCAAAGATTGTCGTCCGCGAAGACAAGCCTTCGCGGACATTCCCGACACCGTGCGCATCGATCGAAGCGCCCTTGACCCGGACATAGCATGGCGCGAGACCAGATCGACATGACGCCGCTGCACTCACGCGACGAACTCGTCGCGTGGCTGGAGGCTGGCGTGAAATCTCCTTCCGAATTCAGGATCGGCACCGAGCACGAGAAGACGCCGTTCACGCTCGAAGGCCACCGTCCCGTGCCTTACGATGGCGCGCGCGGCATCGGCGCGCTGCTCGAGGGCATGCAGCTCCTGCTCGGCTGGGAGCCGATCATGGAGCAGGGCAACATCATCGGGCTCTATGATGTGACCGGCGGCGGCGCGATTTCGCTGGAGCCGGGCGGGCAATTCGAACTGTCGGGTGCGCCGGTCGAAACCGTGCACCAGACGCAGGCGGAGCTGATGGCGCATCTGGCGCAGGTGCGCGAGATCGCAACGCCCCTGGGCATCGGCTTTCTCGGTCTCGGCATGACCCCGTCCTGGGCGCGCTCGGAGATCCCGGTCATGCCCAAGGGCCGCTACAAGATCATGACCGGGTACATGCCCAAGGTCGGCCAATACGGCATCGACATGATGTACCGGACCTGCACGGTGCAGACCAATCTCGATTTTTCTTCCGAAGCCGACATGGTCAAGAAGCTGCGGGTGTCGCTGGCCTTGCAGCCGGTCGCGACCGCGCTGTTTGCCAATTCGCCCTTCACCGAAGGCCGGCCCAACGGCTTTCTCTCCTTCCGCTCCGAGATCTGGCGTCATACCGACAGTGCGCGCTCCGGCATGCTGCCTTGGGCGTTCGAGGACGGCATGGGCTTCGAGCGCTGGGTCGACTACGCGCTGGACGTGCCGATGTATTTCGTCAAGCGCGGCGAGGCCTATATCGACGTCTCCGGCACTTCGTTCCGCGATTTCTTCGCGGGCAAGAATGCAGCGCTGCCCGGCGAGCGGCCGACGCTGTCGGACTGGGCCAATCACCTCTCGACGATTTTCCCGGAAGTGCGGCTGAAGCGCTATCTGGAAATGCGCGGCGCCGACGGTGCGCCCTGGGGCCGGCTGCCGGCCCTGCCGGCCTTCTGGGTCGGGCTGCTCTACGACGACACCAGCCTTGATGCGGCCTGGGACGTCGCCAAGGGCTGGAGCGCGGAGGAGCGTCAATCCTTGCGCGACCAGGTGCCGCGGCTCGGCTTCAAGGCGAAGATCGGGGATCGCTATCTATTCGAAATCGCCAAGGAATGCCTTGTGATCGCGCATGCGGGCTTGCGCCGTCGCAATCGCGTGGACCATGTCGGCCGCGATGAGAGCCGTCATCTCGAACCGCTCGACCGCATCGTCGATTGCGGCCGCACGCCGGCCGAAGAGCTGCTCGACAAGTTCAACGGTCCCTGGCGCGGCTCGGTCAAGCCGGCTTATGAGGAGTGTGCGTTTTAGCTGAAGGCGGCCCGCGATCCGCGATTGACGCCAGCATTTCCGGGGCACCTCGCAGAGGCGAACCTCAGATGCGCAATTTGCGCATCGGGGAATCGCGAGATTCTCAGGTGCGCAATTGCGCACAATAGTTGGATGCGGAGCCTGTTCATCCGGCCCCCTTGGCGCGGACCGGGTGGCATCGCCCCGGAATGACCGTGCACATACAGGTCGGTTGTGTTGGCGCTTCTTTTGCCCCGTTCATGCCCCGTACAGGTTCATGGCGATCAAATGGCGGATCGATTGAATTTGAGGCGAGGGCCCATCTCGACCCGTCATCCGGAGGCGCGAGCGGAGCGAGCCTCGAAGGATGAACGGCCCGCCTGCTTGCAGCGGGGCTGTCGCCCTTCGAGGCTCGCGGAGCCTGTCATCGGGCGCTTTGCGCGGACCCGGCGGCGAGCACCTCAGGGGAGGGTGAGAGTGAGGAACGGGCTTCGGTCCAAGGCGATCATGGTCTAAAAGACGCTAGCGCGTTCAATAACTCGGAAGTAAGTCGCGTATGGGGATCCGCCATTGGCTCGGGGCGTGGGTGGTGACGCTCGCCTGTTTGGCGGCGACGGTCGAGGCGTGGCCCGTGGTCGCGCAGACCAATTTCGATCGGCCGGGTGGCGACTACATCAGCCTGCCGATTCCTTCCGGCGATCCCGCCGATTGCGCACTGCTCTGCGAGCGCGATCGGCGCTGCCGGGCCTGGAGCTTCAATTATCCCAACGATGTCACGCCCGGCGCGGTGTGCTGGCTGAAAAACACCGTGCCGCCGCGGGTGGCCGATGATTGCTGCGTGTCGGGCGTGCGCGGCGCCGGCGTGGTCGAGCCGCGCAACCGTTCGATGGAGACGTCGATCGATCGCGCCGGCGGGGACTATCGCACCTTCGAAATGAAGAGCGGCGATGGCGAGGAGGCCTGCCATGCCGCCTGCACCGCCGACAAGCAATGCCGCGCCTGGACCTTTGCAAGGCCCGGCTATGTCGGCAAGCAAGCCCATTGCTTCCTGAAAAAAGAAATCAAGCCGCCGCGGCGCAAGGCGGGATTTTATTCGGGGGTGGTGAGGTAGAAATCCCCGCTGTCGTCCGGGCGCTTGTTGTGGCGGCGATCGCGAGCGCCTCAGGATAACGGTTCAGCAGGCGCTGCCGACCTCCACCACCGCCAGCTCCGGCCATTGCGCCTTCCAGCGCTGTGCCTTCGCCGCATAGTTGGCGGCGGAAAAATTTGGCGTGTGGTTGGGCCGCACGATGAGACCCGCGATCTCATCAAAGCCGTTGGGCGCATACACCTCATAGCCATGTGCGGTGTGCCGGATGCCGATTTGCGTGTTCTTGGTGAGAAAGCGATCGATGCCCTCGCACGAACAGGCGAGCGGCGGGTAGGGCCGGCCGTGCTTTTGCGGATACCACAGGTGCACCCGCCCCTGGTTGCGCACCTCGATCGCGACGTTCGCAGAGGCAAGGCGATGCTGGACGTTCCGGATCACCGCGTCCTCGGCTTCCCAGGACGTATCCGGGTCGAAATAAAAGACGTCGTAGTCGAGAATGCCCTGATCGATCGGCCGTCCCGTCAGCACATTCCACACCGTCTGCGTCAGGCAGCCCGACACCAGCCAGGCATCGGGCAGCGCGAGCGCAGCGAGCTCGCGCAGGATGTGCTCGTTGATGCGATTGCGCAGCGCCGCGGCGAGGCACTCGTCTTTATCCATCCTCGTGCACTGCTCTCTCCCTCATCCTGAGCAGCGCGCCTTTTGCGCGCCTTAAAGGATGAAGCCCCGGCGGCGGGGCCTCATGGTTCTCCCGGCGATGTTCGCATCGTCCAGAGACGGCGCTGCCGCGCCTCCTCATCATGAGGATCGCGCTCAATTGATCGAGGTGAAAAACCGCGCCAGGCGGAAGCCGGAGAGCCAGGTCCACATCGGCTGATGGCGGATGCCGAGATCCCAGGAGCCGACCACCGCGTCGGCGCGGCCGACCAGATTGTCCACCGGCAACAGCCCGACGCCGCCGTCGCGCACCGGCACGCGGCTGTCGGCCGAATTGTCGCGGTTGTCGCCGAGCACGAACAGATGTCCGGCCGGTACGGTGACTTCGGGCGTGTTGTCGAGGCGGCCATTGTCGCGCAGCTTGAAGATCTCGTGGCTGACGCCATTCGGCAGCGTCTCGACATAGCGGTAGGCGGGCTCCTTGCCGCCATCATCATCTTCCGCTTCGCCGATGCCATCCGGCTTCAGCGAGGCCGGGTGGTCGTTGATGAAGAGCTGGCCCTGGCGCATCTGAATGCGGTCGCCGGGCAGGCCGACGACGCGCTTGACCCAGGCCTGCGAGGTATCGCCGGGCCAGCGGAACACCACGACGTCGCCGCGCTTGGGCATTTCGCCGAACAGCCGCTTGCTCTCGGGCAGGTTGATCTGCATCGGCAGCGAGGCGGTGCCGTAGCCATAGGGGAATTTCGAGGCGAGCAGCGCATCGCCGATCATCAGCGTCGGCTCCATCGAGCCCGACGGCACGTAGAACGGCTCGGCAATGGCGCCCTTGGCCAGGAACACCGCGAGCACGATGCCTACAAGTTGCACCGCCTGGCCGCGCCAAGTGTTGCCCTTGGACGTGTTGCCCTTGGACGTGCTGTTCTTCGATCCGTTGCCTTTTGTGCTGTCCTCGGCGTCGGTGGACAGTTTTTCCACGCTCATCGGCCGGTACCTCCAACTGTAATACGATCCATCCTCAGCGTCGGCTGGCCGACGCCGACCGGCACGCCCTGGCCGTTCTTGCCGCAGGTGCCGATCCCGGTGTCGAGCGACAGATCGTTGCCGATCATCGAGATGCGGTGCAGATCCGTCGGCCCGTTGCCGATCAGCATCGCGCCTTTCAACGGCGCGCCGATCTTGCCGTTCTCGATCTTGTAGGCCTCGGTGCACTGGAACACATACTTGCCCGAGGTGATGTCGACCTGGCCGCCGCCGAAATTGGCGGCATAGACGCCGTTCTTGACCGAGGCGATGATCTCCGCCGGATCGCGCTCGCCCGCCAGCATGTAAGTGTTGGTCATGCGCGGCATCGGCACATGGGCATAGCCCTGGCGACGGCCATTGCCGGTCGGCTTCATGTTCATCAGCCGCGCGTTCTGCCGGTCCTGCATGTAGCCGACCAGAATGCCGTCCTCGATCAGTACGGTGCGGTTAGTCGGCGTGCCCTCGTCGTCGATCGACAGCGAACCGCGGCGCGAGGCGATGGTGCCGTCGTCGACCACGGTCACGCCCTTGGCCGCGACCTGACGGCCCATGAGGCCTGCGAAGGCCGAGGTCTTCTTGCGGTTGAAGTCGCCTTCGAGCCCATGGCCGACCGCCTCGTGCAGCATGACGCCGGGCCAGCCCGCACCGAGCACGACGTCCATCTCGCCCGCGGGCGCCGGCACGGATTCCAGATTGATCAGGGCCTCGCGGAGCGCGCCGTCGGCGGCCTCGCGCCAGGATTTGGTTTCGATGAAGCGCGCATAGGGTTCGCGGCCGCCATAGCCCTTGCTGCCGCTCTCCTGCCGGTCGCCTTGACCGGCCACCACGGAAATGTTGACCCGCACCAGCGGTCGGATGTCGCGATAGCTCTCGCCATCGGGCCGCAGGATTTCCAGCACCTGCCAGGTCGCACCCAGGCTCACGGTCACCTGGCGGACCCGCGGATCCCTATCGCGGATATAGGCGTCGATCTCGCCGAGCAGCTTCACCTTGGTCTCGAAGCTCGGCGCATCCAGCGGGTTATCGTCGCCATAGAGCCGTACATTGGTGTGCGCCGGCGCCGCCGCGAAGCTGCCCGAATAGCCGCCGCGGACCGCGGCGACCGCGTCGGCAGCGCGAATCAGCGCAGGGATCGAGACGTCGGAAGAATGCGCATAACCGACCGCATCGTCCTTCACAGCGCGCAGGCCGAAACCCTGGCTGGTGTCGTAGGTGGCCTGCTTCAGCCGGCCATTGTCGAACATCAAGGCTTCGGTCTGGCTGTATTCCAGGAACAGCTCGCCGTCGTCGGACCCGGCAAGCCCGCGCGCGACCTCATGGCGGACGGCGTCGCGGTCGAGGTTGGCGCGGTCGATCAGGGAAGTTGTGGCGGGGCTGCTCATGCGGACTCCGGCGGGGTTATTCGTACAATCGTCATTCGTACAATCGTCCCGGCGAAAGCCGGGACCCATAACCACAGGACCGCATTCTAGACGGCAACTCGCGGACCCGTCGTCTTACAACGGCGTAATCCTGGGGTTGTGGGTTCCGGCTCAGCGCCGGAACGACCAGAGTAAACATAGGCATTGCCGGACAAAAAGGGAGATGATCTCCCTAGGGCAACTTGTCGTACCCCTCGGCGAGCCCATTCAGGCTGAGCGGGAAGCCAATGCCCTCTTCCGGGGTCTCGAAGATAATGAATGTCGCCGTTTTCGCCGTTTTGAGCTGATTGAGCAGCTTGTCGTCCATCACGACCTCGGCAACGCAGCCATTCGGCAGGCAGCGGACGAAGCCGGCGCGGCCGACATCGACATTGTCGAGTTTCAAACCCAGCCCTGAGGGCAACAGCACCCCGAGCGGCGCCACCACCCGCATCAGCCGGCTCTTCTGGTCGGCGGTCTTCAGCACGATCACGGTCAAACCGGCATTGGAGCGGTCTTCGGCCACGACGCTTTGGATCAACGCGCATTGTTCGTTCTGCGCGCCGGGCGGGGTATCGCAGCGGATCTGCCAGTCGCCATGCACCGAGCGCACCGCGCCTTGCGCATTCGCGCTGGCGGTCAAGCCAAGCAGCGAGAGTGCGGCGAGGGCCGCGCAGGCAAGCCAGCGGATGCTTGCGATGCCGCCTTTGAAAAAGTGTTGCGAAGGCCCCATCCGGGTCGATCCCTTCAGATTTTAATGGCTTTGTTGCCCCGCGCCGCCGACAGATACAGCAATAACGGCGCCTTGAAGGCGCTGGCCACCGGCCGATTCCCATGCCCCTTGCGCGAATCAGCGCGTCATGGAGGAGCAACTGATTGTGGGTACAACGAGTGAAACATCTGTCAAGCGCAGAAGCTGCAGCAACGCGCGTTTTCGCCCCGTTTTCACGCTGAAATGTGGCTGGGCGCTGCGAGCCGCAGGGCCGGATCGGCAAATCGGGGCGCGCTGGCATATGCCCCCTACGACTGCATTGCGATGCCTCAAAAATTATGATTTGAAATGATTGATTTCGGCGTTCTAACGATCTGGCCTGGGTATCCCTTGCAGGTGCGACCCTCGGCCGTTTGTCAGAGGGCGGATCGTTAAGCACCCTGCGGCAGACGGGGTGATTTTGGGGATGATTTCGAAGGAGCGGAGCGACATGAAGATGTCGAAGGGCCGGGTGGGCCGGGGCTTGCTCGCGTTGGCGGTGGCGGGTGCGGCGTTGGTCGCCAGTGGGGCGGCGTTCGCCGAGTTGGGGCAACCATCGCCGTGGGAGTGGTCCCTGCAGCCTGCGGGCTCGCCGGTGATGGACCAGATCCACTGGTTCCATGGCGTGCTTCTGACCATCATCACCTGCATTACGCTGTTCGTGCTGGCGCTCCTGATCACCGTCATGGTGAAGTTCAATGCCAGGTCCAATCCGGTCCCCTCACGAACCACGCACAATACCTTGATCGAGGTGGCCTGGACGCTGATTCCGGTCCTGATCCTGGTCAGCATCGCGGTGCCGTCGTTCCGCCTGCTATTCCTGCAACTCGACATCCCGAAGGCTGATTTGACGGTGAAGGCGACCGGCAAGCAGTGGTATTGGAGCTATGCCTATCCTGATAACGGCAAGTTCGAATTCGATTCGCTGTTGGCGCAGGACAAGCAGCCGCGTCTGCTCGGCGTCGACAATGAGATGGTGGTGCCGGTCAACAAGGTGATCCGGGTGCAGACCACCGGCGCCGACGTCATCCATTCCTTCGCGGTGCCCGCCTTCGGCATCAAGATCGACGCCATTCCCGGCCGCCTGAACGAGACCTGGTTCAAGGCCGAGAAGACCGGCATGTATTACGGGCAGTGTTCCGAGCTCTGCGGCAAGGATCACGCCTTCATGCCGATCGCGGTGAGGGTGGTGAGCGACCAGGAATTCGCGGCCTGGGTCGAGGACGCGAAGAAGAAGTTTGCGAGCGCAAAGACCAACACCTACGCTTCGGCGGCGGACGCGGCGCAGTAGAGCGCCGCGATCGAACTTTAGGGCGACAAGGGCCTGACAAAGGTCCGATCAGGGGACTGCAAGGCTAGGATTTCAAGATGGCAACGAACGTAGCGACGCATGACGATCACGCCCATGACCATCCGACGGGATGGCGGCGCTGGCTGTTCTCGACCAACCACAAGGACATCGGCACGATGTACCTCGTGTTCGCGGTCATCGCGGGCATCATCGGCGCGGCCATGTCGATCGCGATCCGCGCCGAGCTGATGTATCCGGGCGTGCAGATCTTCCATGAGACCCACACCTATAACGTGTTCGTGACCTCGCACGGCCTGATCATGATCTTCTTCATGGTCATGCCGGCGATGATCGGCGGCTTCGGCAACTGGTTCGTGCCGCTGATGATCGGCGCGCCCGACATGGCGTTCCCGCGCATGAACAACATCTCGTTCTGGCTGCTGCCGGCCTCCTTCTCGCTGCTGCTCATCTCGGGCTTTGTCGAGGGCGAGCCCGGCGCCAACGGCGTCGGTGCGGGCTGGACCATGTATGCGCCGCTGTCGACCTCGGGCCATCCGGGACCGGCGGTCGACTTCGCGATCCTGTCGCTGCACCTTGCCGGCGCGTCCTCGATTCTGGGCGCCATCAACTTCATCACCACGATCTTCAATATGCGCGCTCCTGGCATGACGCTGCACAAGATGCCGCTGTTCGTGTGGTCGATCCTGGTGACGGTGTTCCTGCTGCTCTTGTCGCTGCCGGTGCTGGCGGGCGCCATCACCATGCTGCTCACCGACCGCAATTTCGGCACCACCTTCTTCTCGGCTGACGGCGGCGGCGATCCCGTGCTGTTCCAGCACCTGTTCTGGTTCTTTGGTCATCCCGAAGTGTACATCCTGATCCTGCCGGGCTTCGGCATGATCAGCCAGATCGTCTCGACCTTTTCGCGCAAGCCGGTGTTCGGCTATCTCGGCATGGCCTATGCGATGGTCGCGATCGGCGGCATCGGCTTCGTGGTGTGGGCGCACCACATGTACACCGTCGGCATGAGCTCGGCGACGCAGGCCTATTTCGTCGCGGCCACGATGGTCATCGCGGTCCCCACCGGCGTGAAGATCTTCTCCTGGATCGCCACGATGTGGGGCGGCTCGATCGAGTTCCGGGCGCCGATGCTGTGGGCCATCGGTTTCATCTTCCTGTTCACGGTCGGCGGCGTGACCGGCGTGGTGCTCGCCAATGCCGGCGTCGACCGCGTGCTGCAGGACACCTATTACGTGGTGGCGCACTTCCACTACGTGCTCTCGCTCGGCGCCGTGTTTGCGATCTTCGCCGGCTGGTACTACTGGTTCCCGAAAATGTCGGGCTACATGTACAACGAGACCATCGCGAAGGCGCACTTCTGGGTCACCTTCATCGGCGTCAACATGGTGTTCTTCCCGCAGCACTTCCTCGGGCTGTCAGGCATGCCGCGCCGCTATGTCGATTATCCGGATGCGTTCGCCGGCTGGAATTTCATTTCTTCGATCGGCTCCTACATCTCCGGCTTCGGCGTTCTGATCTTCATCTACGGCGTGATCGATGCCTTCCTGCGCAAGCAGCAGGCCGCCAACAACCCGTGGGGCGCCGGCGCCACCACGCTGGAATGGACGCTGTCGTCGCCGCCTCCGTTCCACCAGTTCGAAGTGCTGCCGCGCGTGCAGTAAGGTCAAGGCTTAGCGCGGCGCCGTCAAACGGCGCCGTGCCGTTTAAAGGAAGCGAGTTCTCTCTTGTCCGTTGTCGATCAGAACACGATCGCTCTCGCGCCCCGGATCTCCGAGGCCGAGGTTTCCGATTACATCGCGCTGCTCAAGCCGCGCGTGATGTCGCTCGTGATCTTCACGGCGCTGGTGGGGCTCGTGATGGCGCCCGGCCATTTCCACCCCGTGCTGGCCTTCACCTCGTTGCTCTGCATCGCGGTCGGAGCCGGCGCCTCGGGCGCGCTCAACATGGCGTTTGAGGGCGATCTCGACGCCAAGATGACACGGACCGCCAACCGGCCGATCCCGCGCGGGCGCATCACGCGCGCGGAAGCGACCGCCTTCGGCATGACGCTGGCCTTCTTCTCGGTGCTGACGCTTGGCATCCTGGTGAACTGGTACGCAGGCGCCCTGCTTGCCTTCACCATCTTCTTCTATGTCGTGATCTACACGCTGGGCCTGAAACGGCGCACCGCGCAGAACATCGTGATCGGCGGTGCCGCCGGCTCGCTGCCGCCGGTGGTGGCCTGGGTCGCGGCGACCGGCTCGCTCTCGGTCGAGCCGCTGCTGCTGTTCCTGATCATCTTCTTCTGGACGCCCCCGCATTTCTGGGCGCTTGCGCTGTTCCGCTCCGACGATTACGCGCGCGCCGGCGTGCCGATGCTTCCCGTCGTCGCCGGTCCCGACGTGACGCGGCTGCAGATCCTGCTCTACACTGTCGTGCTGGTCGTGGTCGCCGCTGCGCCCTGGCCGCTCGGCTATTTCGACGCAATCTACGGCGTGACCTCGCTCGTGCTGGGCGCCGTGATGCTGGCGCTGGCGATCAATGTCTATCGCCGCCGCGAGCGCGGCGAATCGCTGCGCGCGACGCGAAAGCTGTTTGCGTTCTCGATCCTTTACCTGTTTGCGCTGTTCGCGACTCTGCTTCTCGAGGTCGTCGTTCGCGCCGTGCTGCCTGTCGTCTGGTAGGGAGCGCATGCCACAATGTCCGACGAGCGGCCGCCAGATGGTATCATCCTCACCGAGGCGCAGAAGCGCAGCCGTCGGAATCGATCGATTGCGACCGCGCTCGCGCTCGGCGTCCTGGTGCTGTTGTTTTTCGCGGTCACTCTCGTCAAGGGGCCGGCCGTGCTGAACAGGCCGTTGTGACCGACATGGAGAGCCAGCCCACCAAGCAGATCAAACCAGGCCCCGGGCTCAGCCGGGACGCGCTGGTCGCGTCGATCGCGGGCTTTGTGGTGGTGCTGATGGTCGGCGCGTCCTATGCGGCGGTGCCGTTCTACAACTGGTTCTGCCGCACCACGGGCTTCAACGGCACCACGCAGGTCGCCAAATCAGCGCCGCTCTCAAAGCCGCTGGCGCGGACCGTCGCGGTGCGCTTCGATTCCAACGTGGCGGGTGGATTGCCCTGGAAATTCGAGCCGGAAAAGACCGAGATCGACGTCCACATCGGCGAGGTCGTGACCGTCTATTACACCGTCACCAACCAGTCCGCACGGACCACGACCGGGCAGGCGGCCTATAATGTGACCCCGCTGACGGTCGGTGCCTATTTCCAGAAGATCAACTGCTTCTGCTTCACCGAGCAGACGTTTGCCCCGGGCGAGAAGCGTGAGATGCCGGTGGTGTTCTATGTCGATCCGTCGATCGCCGAGGACCACGAAAACGACGGCCTGAACACCATCACGCTGTCCTACACCTTCTATCCCGTGCGCGAGCCGGCCGACCAGCCGATCGCTGCCGGAGAGCCGGACAAGCGCACGCGACCGCCGGGATAGGCAGTGCAGAGGATTTGATTTTTGAAGTGAATATGTGCCGAATGAAACGGCATCGTTAAGGGAGAAAGACGGCAAAATGGCTACGGCGCAACTCAAGCATCACGACTACCACTTGGTGAATCCGAGCCCGTGGCCTGTGGTCGGCTCGCTCTCCGCTTTCGTCATGGCGGTCGGCGCGATCGCCTGGATGCATCACATGTTCTCCGCGGCGCCGATCGTGTTCGGCGTCGGCACCATCGGCGTGCTCTACACGATGGCGAGCTGGTGGGGCGACGTCATCAACGAGGCCGAGCACAGGGGTGATCACACCCGCGTCGTGCAGATCAGCCACCGCTACGGCATGATCCTGTTCATCGCCTCGGAGGTGATGTTCTTCGTCGCCTGGTTCTGGGCGTTCTTCAACTCGGCGCTGTTTCCGGCCGATGCCGTGCATGCCACGCGCGACGCCATCTTCGGCTGCGGCCCGGGCACCGAGCCCGGCGCCTGCGCGGTGCCCGGCACCTGGCCGCCCAAGGGCATCGAGGCCTTCAATCCCTGGCACCTGCCGCTTTTGAACACGCTGATCCTGCTCACCTCGGGCACTACCGTCACCTGGGCGCATCACGCGCTGCTCGAGAACGATCGGCGGGGCCTGAAATACGGACTGATCCTGACCATCCTGCTGGGCGCGAGCTTCACCTGCGTGCAGGCCTGGGAATACGCCCATGCCGCCTTCGGCTTCTCAGGCAACGTCTATGGCGCCACCTTCTTCATGGCGACCGGTTTCCACGGCTTCCATGTGCTGATCGGCACCATCTTCCTGATCGTCTGCCTGGTCCGCGCCTATCTCGGCCACTTCAACCCGAAGCAGCACCTCGGCTTCGAATTCGCCGCCTGGTACTGGCATTTCGTCGACGTGGTCTGGCTCTTCCTGTTCGTCTGCATCTACGTCTGGGGCACCGGCGGCGGCCGGGTCGGCGTGGCCGGCGAGTAGATCAGGCTCGGATGTGCTACAAGGGGGCGGCAGCGCGGCCGCCCCTTTTTCTTTTTCTGACTGACGAAGAGCGTCCATTTTGTTCCGTCATCCTGGTGTGCGAGCGCAAGCGAGCCGCGAATGATGAACGGCCCCGCCGTGAGAGACGGGCCGTCGCCCTTCGAGACGGCCGCGTTGCGGCCTCCTCAAGCGTGACGGTTCTAGTTCGGAGCCGGTAAGGCCTCGTGCTAAACTATTCTCATGACCAATCTCAGCGCCCCCCACGAACAACCCACCGTCTGGCAAAGCGCGCTGCGCGGCATCGCCTGCCGCTGCCCGCGTTGCGGCAGGGGCAAGCTGTTCGCAGGGTTCCTCACGCTGCGCCCGCATTGCGAGAATTGCGGGCTCGACTACGCCTTCATCGACAGCGGCGACGGCCCTGCCGTCTTCATCATCATGCTCGCGGGCGCCATTGTGGTGGCTTGCGCGCTGATCGTGGAGGTGAAATACCAGCCGCCGTTCTGGGTGCATGCGGCGCTCTGGCTGCCGCTGATCCTCGTCACCACCCTGCTGCCGTTGCGCTCCATGAAATCGCTTCTGATCGCGCTGCAATTCCATCACAAGGCGGCCGAAGGCCGGCTGATCGAACGCGCGCCGAAATGACCGCGCTTTCCTGGCGGCGGCAGGGTACCGGCTTTGCCATCTTCACGCTGGTCATGGTGGCCGTGTTCGTCGGCCTCGGGATCTGGCAGTTGCAGCGCCGCGTCGAAAAGCATGCGCTGATCGCAGCCCTCACCGAGCGTGTCGCGGCGCCGCCAGTGTCATTGCCGCAAGCGTCGCAATGGCACGCACTGAGTGCGGATAACGACGAATTCCGCCGCGTCACGTTCACTGCCGCTTACGCGCGTGCGCCTGACGCCATGGTCTATTCCTCCGGCTCTGCCGTGCGCGAGGACATTTCCGGTCCCGGCACGTGGGCGTTCCTGCCGGCGCGCCTGCCATCCGGCGAAACGGTGGTAGTCAATGCCGGCTTCGTGCCGAATACGATGCAGGATCGCGACGTGCAGGACCGCGCGGTGACAAAACTGATCACGGGCCAGCCGGTGACGCTCTCGGGCTATTTGCGTTTTCCTGAAGCTCCCGGCCTGTTCACGCCGGCGGAAAACCGCGACAAGCGCCTGTGGTTCGTCCGCGACCATCTCGCCATGGCAAGCCGGCTCGGCTGGGGCACGGTGGCGCCGTTCTACATTGACCTGGAAGCGCCGGTGCCGGCGAACGGCATCCCGAAGCCTGGCCCGCTCACGCCGCAGCTGCGTGACGACCACATGCAATACGCCATCACCTGGTTTTCGCTCGCGGCGATGGTGCTGATCGCATTCGCGGTCTGGCTGCGCGGAAGGCGGGGCGTCGAGAATCGATAGGGCGGATCAGCGAGCCTGATCGCCCGGTGAGAGCCGACCGCGGACGAATCGCTATTTGCGCGCTCACGGGCCTGTCACCGACATGCTGCCGGGCGGCCTCATTGCGTCTCGAAACGAGGGAAAAACGGCGTTTGGTGACCTCGCGCCGTCATCGCATACTCGGTCCTTAAATCGCTTCCGGAATTTTTGCCCATGGACAATCTGCAACTCCGCACGGCCCTCATTGTTGTCGATGTCCAGTGCGCGTTCGACGAATGGGAAGCGGCGGGTCAGCGGCGCAATAATCCTGCCGCCGTCGCGCGGATCGCCGACCTCTTGCGAGCCTTCAGGAATCGCGCTGCGCCGATCTTCCACATTCGCCACGAAGGCACGCACCCGAGATCGTCGTTCCTGCCTGGCAGCCCCGGCTATGCTGTCAAGGATGAGGCGCGCGAACTTCCCGGCGAGCCCGTCATTGTGAAGTGCGTGAACAGCGCTTTCATCGGCACGGACCTCGAGAGCCGGCTCCGCGCGGCTGATATCACGACACTGGTCATCTGCGGCGCCACCACCAATCATTGCGTCGAGACCACGACGCGGATGGCGGATAATCTCGGTTTCGACGCAAGACTCGTGCGTGATGCGACCTGGACCTTCGACCGCGTCGGCCCCGATGGCGACGCGCATTCGGCGGAGGACATCCATGCAATGACTCTGGCCAACCTCAATGGCGAGTTCGCGCAGGTCGTAACCACCGCCGAGGCCATCGCCACGCTGGCGCGAGGGCTGTAACGCAGATCGGCGAAGCGACGTCGTGCGGCCATCCCTGCGCCCTCTGTTTTCGGAGGGAGGAGGTTCGTGCAAAGCTCGGGCGCGACGCGTCGCGGGGATGCGAAGACGTGTCCGCAGTGTTACCTGCGGCCCATCCTTCGAGACGCCGCTTTGCGGCTCCTCCGGTTGTGGTCGGGATTCGCGGCAACCAGGTAGACCCGAGCGCGGCAAGCCGCGCGTCTCGAACCAGGCAGGCCCGCGCTGCGCCGCGACCGCTCAATGATGCAGAACCGCCAACGAGCCACCGGTACGCCAACAAGCCGTTTCCTCTTCTCGCCAAAACGCATTAATGTGCGGCCCCACCTTGCCCAAGGGCAAATGGAATTTGAGTAAAATCAAACACTTAATGCCCCGGCCGAGGGGCTGGAGATGAATTTGCCGCGCTATATTTCCACCCGGGGGGAGGCTCCGGGGCTAGGCTTCTGCGACGTGATGCTGGCCGGGCTCGCCCGCGACGGGGGTTTGTATGTGCCCGAGAGCTGGCCGCAGCTTGAGCCCGAGGCCATCGCGTCCTTCTTCGGCCGGCCCTATTGGGAAGTCGCCGTCGAGGTGATTCGCCCTTTCACGGGCGGCGAGATTTCCGATGCCGATCTCGGCCGCATGGCGAATGAGGCCTATGCCACCTTCCGTCACCCTGCGGTGGTGCCGCTGAAGCAGATGGCGCCGCATCTGTTCCTGCTGGAACTGTTCCACGGCCCGACGCTCGCGTTCAAGGACGTGGCCATGCAGCTCATCTCACGGCTGATGGACCACGTGCTCGCCCAGCGCGGCCAGCGCACCACGATCGCGGTCGCGACATCAGGCGACACCGGCGGCGCCGCGGTGGAAGCATTCGCCAATCTGGAAAATGTCGATCTCGTCGTGCTGTTTCCGCACGGCCGCATCTCTGAGGTGCAGCGGCGGATGATGACGACGACCGGCGCCAGTAACGTCCATGCGCTCGCGATCGAAGGCACGTTTGATGACTGTCAGGCGATCGTGAAGGCCATGTTCAACCACCATCGGTTCCGCGATCAGGTGGCGCTGTCGGCCGTCAATTCCATCAACTGGGCGCGGATCGTCGCCCAGGTCGTGTATTATTTCACTTCCGCGGTCGCGCTCGGCGCGCCGGCCCGCGCCGTCAATTTCACCGTGCCGACCGGCAATTTCGGCGACATCTTTGCGGGCTACGTCGCCAAGCGCATGGGGCTGCCGGTGCGTACCCTGCGCATCGCGGCGAACATCAACGACATCCTGGCGCGCACGCTGAAGACAGGCATTTATGAGGTCCGCGAGGTGCACGCGACAGCCTCGCCCTCGATGGACATCCAGGTGTCCTCGAATTTCGAGCGGCTGCTGTTCGAGGCGAGCCGGCGCGATGCGCACCTCGTGCGCCGCCTGATGGAGCAGCTCAAGCAGTCGGGACGTTTCGTGCTTCCCGATGCCATGCTGGCCGCCATCCGCGAAGAGTTCGATGCCGGCCGCGCCGACGAGACCGAGACCTCGGCCGCGATCCGCGCCGCCTGGCGCGAGGCCGGCGAGCTCGTCGATCCCCACACTGCGGTGGCGCTTGCGGTCGCGGAGCGCGACAGTTCCGAATCCGCGATCCCCACAATCGTGCTGTCGACCGCGCATCCGGCCAAATTTCCCGATGCGGTCGAGGCGGCCTGTGGGGTGCGGCCGCAATTGCCGGCCTGGCTCGACGGACTGATGACGAGGAGCGAGCAAGTCAAGATCATGAAAAACGACCAGGCCGAGGTAGAGCGCTTCGTTCGCTCGGTGAGCCGCGCCGCCAAACAAGGGGCCGACACGCAAGGAGTCGCCGGATGAGCGTTGAAATCACAAAACTCCCCTCCGGCCTCACGGTCGTGACCGACACCATGCCGCAGGTGGAAACCGCGGCGCTCGGCGTATGGGCCGGAGTGGGCGGCCGCGACGAGCAGCCGAACGAGCACGGCATCTCGCATCTGTTGGAGCACATGGCTTTCAAGGGCACCACGCGGCGCAGCGCGCGCGAGATCGTGGAAGAGATCGAGGCAGTGGGCGGCGATCTCAATGCCGGCACCTCCACCGAGACCACGGCCTATTATGCGCGGGTGATGAAGGCCGACGTGCCGCTCGCCCTCGACGTGCTCGCCGACATCCTCGCCAACCCATCCTTCGTGCCGGACGAACTGGAGCGCGAGAAGAACGTCATCGTGCAGGAGATCGGAGCCGCGCAGGATACGCCCGACGACGTCGTCTTCGAGCATCTCAACGAGCTCTGCTATCCCGATCAGCCGATGGGGCGATCGCTGCTGGGCACGGCGAAGACGCTGAGGCAGTTCGACCGCGACATGTTGCGCGGCTATCTCGCCACCCATTATCGCGCGCCCGATATGGTGGTCGCCGCGGCCGGCGCGGTGGATCACAAGCAGGTGGTCGCGGACGTCGAAGCCCGCTTTGCAAGTTTCGATCCGACGCCGGCGCCGAAGCCCGAACCCGCGATGTTCGGCAAGGGCGGCTCGCGTGTGGTGCATCGCGACCTCGAGCAGGCGCATCTGACGCTGGCGCTGGAAGGCGTGCCGCAGACCGATCTGTCGCTGTTTTCGCTGCAGGTCTTCACCAATGCGCTCGGCGGCGGCATGTCGTCGCGGCTATTCCAGGAGGTACGCGAGAAACGCGGTCTCTGCTACTCGATCTACACCTTCCACGCGCCCTATACCGACACCGGCTTCTTCGGTCTCTACACCGGCACCGATCCGGCCGATGCGCCGGAAATGATGGAGGTGGTGGTAGACGTCATCAACGAGGCGGTGGAAACCTTGACCGAGCCCGAGGTCGCCCGCGCCAAGGCGCAGATGAAAGCCGGCCTGTTGATGGCGCTGGAGAGCTGTTCGGCGCGCGCCGAGCAACTGGCGCGGCATGTCCTGGCCTATGGCCGACCGCAAACTCTGGAAGAGCTGATCGGGCGCATCGATGCGGTCAGCGTCGAATCGACGCGAGACGCCGCGCGCGCCCTGCTGGCGCGCAGTCACCCAGCCGTGGTCGCGCTCGGCAGCGGCAGGGGTCTGGACACGGCGGTCAATTTTGCGGAAGGATTGGTGAGATCGAAGGCGAGGGCGCGGCTGCATTGAGGGCGCGTTCGCCTCGGAGGGCATCACAATGGCGCTGTTCCGATTGCCAACCGGCGGACCACCCGCGCTAGCCCCGCGGGGCAATGGTCTGCTGTTGCGCACGCCGCAGATGTCCGACTACATGCAGTGGGCGCATTTACGGGACATCAGCCGCGACTATCTCACGCCGTGGGAGCCGATCTGGCCCTCTGATGACCTCACCCGTTCCGGGTTTCGGCGGCGGCTGCGTCGTTATGCCGAGGACATCGCCGCCGACCGCTCCTATCCCTTCCTCATTTTCCGGGAATTGGACGGCGCGATGATCGGCGGGATCACGCTCGCCAATGTGCGGCGCGGCATCGTGCAGGCCGGCACCATCGGCTATTGGGTCGGCCAGCCGCATGCCCATCGTGGCTACATGACGGCAGCCCTGCGCGTGCTGTTGCCGACGCTGTTCGGGGAGCTCAATTTGCACCGGGTCGAGGCCGCCTGCATTCCTTCCAACGTTGCCTCGGTTCGCGTGCTGGAGAAATGCGGCTTTTCCCGGGAGGGCCTGGCGCGGCGCTATCTCTGCATCAACGGCGTGTGGCAGGATCATCTGCTGTTCGGCCTGTTGAGCGAGGAATTCCGCGGTTAGGAAATGGCGGGCCGATCGAGGCGAAGAACAAGTTCTTCCCTCTCCCCGCAAGCGGGGCGAGGCGAATGGAATTCGCGGACGAAGCGAATTTCAATTGCAAGTACCGACGATTGGACGATGGTCAGCGCCTTGGGTTCGCCGTGATCACGCTGATATAAGTTTCGCGGGAACCGACGACCTGATGCACTCAAAATCATCGATCATGGGTAAAATCTCTCTCAGAATCAGCAGCAGCGCGATCGCGCTTGCGATCGGTATCGCGATTTGCGCAACGCCGGCGGCGTCGCAGTCGCTGACCGATCGTTTCAAGAGTCTCTTCGGTGGCAAGTCGGACGAGCCGGCGCAACAGCCGCCGATCGTCGACCCGAACCAGGACCAGCAACCCGATCTGAATTGTCCGCCGGTGACAATTCGCTCCGGCGCCTCGACCTATGCAGTGGCGGCGCCCGGCAAGCAGCCGATCGGCAACGACGTGCGCTTCCAGGCCACCATCACCAAGACCGCGCGCGAATGCATCAAGAACGGCGGCGACATCACCGCGCATATTGGGATTCAGGGCCGTGTCATCGTCGGTCCATCCGGGGCGCCGCCGACGGTCGAGATTCCGATGCGCATCGCCGTGGTACAGGGCGGCGTCAGCGAGAAGGTGATCGCCACCAAGGCCTACCGTACCACCGTGGAACTGGGTGAGCAGGACAGCGTGCCGTTCAGCCTGGTCGCGAACGATCTGGTCTATCCAGTCCCGCCGGGCGCCACTGGGGACAATTACGTCTTCTACATCGGCTTCGACCCGCAGGCGCTGGCGCCCGAGCCGAAGCCGAGGGCAGTGAAACGGAAGAGGTGAGCCGCGCGCTGTTCTGTCATCATCCGCGAAAGCGGGCGATCCAGTATTCCAGAGGCGACGGTCGTTCCTTAAGCAGGCGCGGATTACTGGATCGCCCGGTCGGGCCGGGGCGATGACAGTGGGACAAAGCAAAAGCCGGCGCGATCATCTCGCGCCGGCTTTGGCAACTCTTGGAGCAGGAGCCGTCTCAGTTGAGCTTCTGCCGAACCTCTGCAATGCCCTTGCTCAGGAGATCGTCGGCGAGCTGGCCCTTCACCGTCTGCGACAGAATGTTGGAGGCTGCGGCGACGGCCGCCTCCGCCGCCGCGGCGCGGACGTCGGCCAGCGCCTGGGCTTCGGCGAGGGCGATCTTGCCTTCGGCCGCCTTGGTGCGACGCGCGACAAAGTCTTCCATCTTGGCCTTGGCCTCGGCCGCGATCCGCTCGGCTTCCGCCTTCGCGCCGGCGACGATGTCCTGGGCCTCGCGTTCGGCGCTGGCGCGACGGGCCTTGTAATCCGCCAGCACCTTGGCCGCTTCTTCCTTCAGCCGCCGCGCATCGTCGAGCTCGGCCTTGATGCGCTCGCCGCGATGGTCGAGCGCCTTCAGGACGGTCTTGTGCACGCCGGCATAGGCGAACAGGCCCATCAGGATCACGAAGGCAACGGCAACCCAGAATTCCGGATCGGAGAACATCTGGTCTTATCCCTTCAGCGATGCGTCGACCGCGGAGTCGATCGCCTTTTTGTCGGGCGCGATCCCCGTCAGCCGCTGCACGATGCTCGTGGCCGCATCCGCCGCGATGCCGCGGACATTGCGCATTGCGGAGGCGCGGGTTGCGGCGATGGTCTTTTCCGCATCCGCGAGCTTGTGCGCCAGCCGCTCCTCCAGCGTCTTGCGCTCGGCCTCGGACTGCGCGTTGAGCTTCTCGCGGTTTTCGTTGCTGATCGCCTGCGCGCGCGAACGGGCGCCCGCAAGCTCGGCCTCGTAGGCCTTCATCGCGGCATCCGACTCGTCCCGGCATTTCTGGGCTTCGGCGAGATCACCGTCGATCTTGTTCTGCCGTGCGTCGAGCACGCTGCCGACGCGCGGCAGCGCGATGCGCGACACAACGAGGTAAAGCGCGACGAAGGCGATCGCCAGCGACACCAGTTGCGAAGCAAAGGTGCTGCTCTGGAACGGCGGGAACGGACGTGCGCCGCCGTCGGCTTCGGTGTGGGCGGTTGCGCTCTTGGCCTCGCCATGACCTTCAGCCATGGGCTACTCCTTCAAGGCTTGGCCGATCCTTACAGTGCGAACAGCAGCAACAACGCGATCAGCAGCGAAAAGATGCCGAGCGCTTCGGTCACCGCGAAACCGAAGATCAGGTTGCCGAACTGGCCCTGGGCAGCCGACGGGTTGCGCACGGCAGCGGCGAGATAGTTGCCGAAGATGATGCCCACGCCGGCGCCAGCGCCACCCAGGCCCATGCAGGCAAGACCAGCGCCAATGTACTTCGCGGCAATCGGATCCATGAAACGAACTCCTTCCAGAGGTTTGATGAGATGGGCCGGATCAGTGGCCCGGATGGATAGCATCGTTGAGATAGATGCAGGTGAGGATGGCGAAGACGTAGGCCTGCAGGAACGCAATCAGCAGCTCGAGTGCGGTCAGGGCCACCGTCAGCCCGAGCGGCAGAACGGCGCCAAGCCAGCCAAGGAAGCCGAAGGCGCCTAGCGTGGCAACGAAGCTTGCAAACACCTTAAGCGTGATGTGACCCGCCAGCATGTTGGCAAACAGTCGCACGCTGTGCGAGACCGGGCGTACGAAAAAGGAGAAGACTTCGATCGCGACGACCAGCGGCAGGATGTAGATCGGAACGCCGCTCGGTACGAAGATCTTCAGGAACTTCAAGCCGTTCTTGTAGAAGCCGTAGATCACGACCGTGAAGAACACAAGCAACGCCAGCGCGGCGGTGACGATGATGTGGCTGGCAATCGTGAATGCGTAGGGGACGATGCCGACGAGGTTGGAAACCGCGAGCAGCATGAAGATCGAAAACACCAGCGGGAAGAACCGCATGCCTTCGCGGCCGGCCGTCGAGCGTATGGTGTTGGCGACGAATTCGTAGCACAGCTCCGCCATCGACTGGATGCGGCCCGGCACGAGCTGCCGCTGCGAGACGCCGCCGATCATCAACAGCGAGATGATCGCGACCGCGCCGAACATGTAGGCCGAGGAATTGGTGAAGGCGATCTCCTGATTGCCGATATGGCCGATCGTGAAGATCTTTTCGATATGGAACTGTTCGATCGGATCGATCATCCGCGCGGAGTCTCTTGCTGCGCCGGCGAGGCCGACGTTTTGGAATTCACTTCGCCGACTGCCGTCGTCAACGGTCGGTTCTTTCCGGGGGCGCGCTCGCCGATCTCACCACATTGACCACGCCGGCAGCAAAGCCAAGCAGGAAGAATACGATGAGCCCGAAAGGCGACGTCGACAGCAGGCGGTCGATACCCCAGCCAATCGCCGCCCCAACAAGGACACTGGCGATCAACTCCGACGAAAGCCGAAGACCACGCGCCATGGCCGATGCCCTGGCCGCTCCGTCTCCGCTCTCGCTGGCGGGTTGGTCGGTCCTGATTTTGCGGGTGTCACGGAGTTCGGACAACCGCTGGTCGAGACTTCCGAGCCTTGCGGAAAGCGCAGCCTCGTCAGGCGATTTATCGCGACTTCCATCTCTGCTGCCGTCCGTGCCTTCCGCCATGTGTGGAGACCCGCACGATGTTGCAGGAAACAGAAATTACGCCCCGTCACCCTCCAAAGCCGCGCGGACCATACTGACGGCACCTACCCGAGTCAAGATTACGTGTTCATTGCTTAGCGCATTGATTCGCTTGCAGTTCTCCGGTCAGCATCACCGCGATCGTGATGTCGATGCCACACCGCCGATGTGGAGGCATGTTTGGCCGGCCGGTCAGTTCCGGCGTGCGGAAATCCCGCGCAGCGACGGCGTCACGACGCGTCCAATCGGATGACGATCTGGAACCCGCCGCGGCCTGCCGCATCGGTCAATTTCGAAGCACCCCATCTGCTTGCGCCTGTTCACCGGGTCTGTTGGGATGATGAGCGAAAACGCGCAAAGCCGCAGGGAGCCAAAATGTCGCGCCGGGTCGACTATTATTTCTCGTTGTCATCGCCCTGGGCCTATATCGGCCACAAGGCCTTTCGCGATGTGGTCGCGACTTATGGTCTTAAGGTGAATCACCAGCCGGTGGTGCTGGTCGATCTGTTCTCGGAGACCGGTGGACTGCCACTGGTCAAGCGACATCCGGTGCGGCAGCGCTACCGCATGGTGGAGCTGCGGCGCTGGCGCGACAAGCGCGGCTTGAACTTCAATCTGCAGCCAAGATACTCCCCGTTCAATGCACGGCTGGCGGATGGGCTCGTCATCGCCGCAATCGAGGCCGGCCACGATCCCGATCCGTTTCTGCGGCGTGCTTTCCCGGCCGTGTGGGAGGATGAACTCGATCTGGCCGATCCCGATACCCTCGCTGGGATCGCCGATGGCGTCGGGCTGCCGGGCCGGCAACTGGTCGAGCACTCGAGCTCGGATGCGATCAGTGCGGCCTATGAGAAGAACCGCCAGGACGCGATTGCAGCCGACGTGTTCGGCTCGCCGGCCTATGTGCTCGACGGCGAGGTGTTTTGGGGACAGGATCGTATCGAACTGCTTGCGGATGCGTTGAAATCAGGACGCCGGCCCTATAGCTCTCAAGGTTAGAGTGTGTTCCGGCAGATGCCGAAAAGATCATGCGCGATCAAACGGAGCGGCACGCGCGTCTTGCGAGGCGGAGCAATCGACATGAGCCCGATCACGTCACCCTATTTCCTCACGAGCCTGACGGTGATGGCCTTTTCGGTGATCGGCCTGGGCGCCGCAGTGGCCGAGCCGGGACCTGAGACCGAGAACGGTCGCTATACGCTGTCGCAGACCGCCGATGGCTTCATTCGCCTCGATACCCGAACCGGCGCGGTCTCCACCTGCAGCAATAACGGCAATGGCTGGGCCTGCTATGAGGTGCCGGATGAGCGCAAGGCGATGGATGAGGCGATCGGCCGGCTTCAGGCCGAGAATGAAAAGCTGAAGGCGGAGCTCGCCTCGCGCGAGCCCGCCCCATCCGCCAAGACCGAGGAGGCGCTGCCGAAATCCGACAAGCAGGTCACGCCCAAGGCAGAAGGCGAGCGCAAGATCGAAATTCCGCTGCCGAGCGATGCGGATGTTGATCGCGTGATGTCATTTCTGGAGCGTGCCTGGCGGCGGTTGGTGGACATGGCCAATCAGATGCAACGGGATGCCTCGGGAAAGATTTGAGATGCGAAGGATGTAGGGTGGGCAAAGGCGCATCGCGCCGTGCCCACCAAGTCCATTCTCGAACAAGCTGGTGGGCACGCTTCGCTTTGCCCACCCTACATCTCTGCTGCACCTCTATTGAGAGTCGATCGTGACGCACTACAAATCCACATCGCGCACTCCGCCATCGGTCGTCACCGCAAACAGCATCGTCACCTCGCAGATCGAGGTGCAAACGACCGGCACGGGATTTTTCGATGTCACGGCCGAGGTCGCGGCCTTCGTGCGCGAGGCCCGCGCAAGAGAGGGGGCGGCGACCCTGTTCATCCGCCACACCTCGGCCTCGCTGACCATTCAGGAAAACGCCGATCCGTCCGTGCTCGACGACCTCGCCACGGCGCTTGATCGGCTCGCGCCGGCGAATGCCGGATGGACGCACGACACGGAAGGCCCCGACGACATGCCGGGCCACATCAAGACCATGCTGACGTCGGTCTCGCTCACGATTCCCGTGCTTGCCGGTAGGCTCGCGCTCGGCACCTGGCAGGCGATCTATCTGGTCGAGCATCGCCGCGCTCCGCATCGGCGCCAGATCGTGCTGCAGTTTTCCGGTCAGGTGGGCTGACAAAAACGGCCGCGGGATCATCCCGCGGCCGGTCTTTTGATCGACACCCGTGCCCGTGTGTCAGGTCTTGGTAATATCGACGTCCTTGGTCTCGGGCAGGAACAGGAAGCCGATGACCAGGCTCATCACGGCGACACCGACCGGATACCAGAGACCGGAATAGATGTTTCCAGTCGCGGCGACGATCGCGAACACTGTGGCCGGCAGGAAGCCGCCGAACCAGCCGTTGCCGATGTGGTAGGGCAGCGACATGCCGCTGTAGCGGATGCGGCTCGGGAACAGCTCGACCAGCCAGGCCGCGATCGGCGCGTAGACCAGCGTCACGTAGATGACCAGGATCCAGAGCAGTACGGTCGTCATGACGTAGTTGATCTCGTTGGGATCCGCAGTCGCCGGGTAGCCGTGGCTCTTGATCGCCGCGGCCAGCGATTTGGCGAAGTCAGCCGCGGTTGCCGTCAGCGTGGTATCGCCAATCTTGACCTGGGCCGGCGTGCCTTTCGGCGCGTCCTGGTTGGTGTAGTTCACCGACAGGTTCACCAGCGCCGATTTAGCGATGTCGCAACCCGTTGTGAATTTTTCCGTACCCGTTGCTTTGAACTGGAACGAGCATTCGCCGGGATCGGCGATCACGGTCACAGGCGCCGAGGCCAGCGCCGCTTCGAGCCGCGGGTTGGCGAAGTGGGTGATTCCCTTGAAGATCGGGAAATAGGTCACGGCCGCCAGCAGGAAGCCCGCCAGGATGATCGGCTTGCGGCCGATCTTGTCGGAGAGCCAGCCGAACAGGACGAAGAAGGGCGTACCGAGCGCGAGCGCAATTACGATCATGATCTGCGCGGGCACGCCGGGTACCTTGAGCGTCTGGGTCAGGAAGAACAGCGCATAGAACTGTCCACCGTACCACACCACCGCTTCGCCGGCCGTGGCGCCGAGCAGCGCCAGGATGGCAATCTTGGCGTTCGACCATTCGGCAAAAGCTTCCGTCAGCGGACGCTTCGACGTCTTGCCCTCTTCCTTCATCCGCTGGAACACTGGCGATTCGCTGAGGCTCAGCCGGATCCAGATCGAGACGATCAGCAGGATGCCGGATGCGAGGAAGGGAATGCGCCAGCCCCAGCTCCCGAAGGAGTCCTCGCCCATCGCGGACCGGATGCCGAGAATTAGCAGCAGCGCCATGAACAGGCCGAGCGTTGCCGTGGTCTGGATCCAGGAGGTGTAGTAACCGCGCTTGTTCCTGGGCGCGTGTTCGGCCACGTAGGTGGCCGCGCCGCCATACTCGCCGCCGAGCGCCAGGCCCTGCACCAGGCGCAGCGCGATCAGCACGATCGGCGCGGCGAGGCCCCAGGTCTGATAGCCCGGCAACAGGCCGATGAAGAAGGTTCCGACGCCCATCAGGGTCATCGTGATCAGGAAGGTATATTTGCGGCCGATCATGTCGCCGAGGCGGCCGAAGATCAGCGCGCCGAACGGACGGACCGCAAAGCCCGCCGCAAAGGCGAGCAGCGCGAAGATGAAGCCGACGGCCGGTGGCACGTTGGAGAAGAAATATTTCGCCAGAAAGGCGCCCAGCGTACCGTAGATGTAGAAGTCGTACCACTCGAAGACGGTGCCGAGCGAGGAAGCGAAAATGACCTTTCGCTCTTCGGCCGTCATTCCTCCGGAGCGGACGCTGCCGCCCGCGGTTGCAGTTATTGTCATGCTTCGCTCCCCGAAAAAGTTAAGTGCAGTATTGCTCCCCCATGCGCCAATGCCGGCGCTCGCCCTGGGGCTTGTCCTCACGGTAACATCGCGCTCAAACCCAGCCCATAAGACTTTAGACTTTTGGCCATGAGCCAGCCGCTCCGCGCGCGGCTTTGCTGTGGATTAACTGCCGCTTGCCTGCTGCGTCGCACAAGGTCGTAATTAACTGCTTTTCGTCAGAGGCTTATTGTGGGCTTGCATGCGAAATACCAACTAAAGAATATAGCGAGCCGACAATTCGAAAGAGAGGGCCTTGGACCGCGGCAGGCCGTCTTTGCAACGAGCGCGCAGACAGATCACGTTCAGAAGACATAATCACGTCCAGAAAACATAATGGCAGCATCCCCGACCCGTCTTGTCATCGCCGACGATCATCCGCTGTTCCGCGCCGCGCTTCGGCAGGCGGTTGGGAGCGTGGTCGCATCGGCGCGGATCGACGAGGCGGGATCGTTCGAGGATCTCACCGCGCTGCTCGAACAGGATGCCGACGTCGACCTCATCCTGCTCGATCTGAGCATGCCGGGCATTTCCGGTTTTTCCGGCCTGATCTATCTGCGTGCGCAATATCCGGCTATTCCGGTGGTCATCGTCTCCGCGAGCGACGACGTCGCCACCATCCGCCGCTCGCTGGATTTCGGCGCCTCCGGATTCATTCCCAAACGGTTCGGGGTCGAAACGCTGCGCGATGCCATCCTCAAGGTGATGGAGGGCGACGTCTGGGTGCCGCCGGACACCGATCTGTCGGCCGCCGCCGATCCCGAGATGACGCGGCTGCGTGATCGCCTGGTGACACTGACGCCGCAGCAGGTGCGGGTCTTGATGATGTTGTCCGAGGGCCTGCTCAACAAGCAGATCGCCTATGAACTCGGTGTCTCCGAAGCGACCATCAAGGCCCATGTCTCGGCGATCCTGCAAAAGCTCGGCGTCGAGAGCCGGACGCAAGCCGTGATCGCCGCGGCCAAGATCGCCGGCAGCCAATGGCGCCAGGGCACGCCGTCGGAGCAGTAGCGGACCCGTCCTCCGTCATTCCGGGATGGTGCGCGGCACCAGATCCGGAATCTCGAGATTCCGGGTTCGATGCTTCGCATCGCCCCGGAAGGACGGAGCGCTGAGCGCAAAACTTTGACGTGCACCTACTCCGCCGCGATCATCTGCTGGATGCGCCATTGCCCGAGCAACGCGCGCAGTGAGGCCGGCTTGACGGGCTTGTTCAGCACCGCGATCCTTTCCTCGCGCGCGGCGGCGCGCACGTGGGGGCTGCGGTCGGCCGTGATCAGGATGGCAGGGATCGACTCGCCGAAGCGGCGGCGCATCTCGCGGATCGCGGCAACGCCGTTGCCGCGATCGAGATGATAGTCAACCAGAAGACCGGTCACCCTGCGGCCCGCCTTCTCGATGGCTTCGACGGCGGCCTCCGGATCGGCCACTGCGATCACCTCGGCGCTCCAGGCGGTGAGCAGCGTTTTCATGCCGTCCAGAATCGCAGGATCGTTCTCGATGCAGGCGATCAGGGCGCCGCTCATCGGCGTCTTGGCGAGCGGGGTGGCGCTCGTCACCGCCGCGGTGTGATTGACGGCCTTGGCGAGCGGCGCGGTCACTGAAAACATTGAGCCGCCGCCGGCATTGGCGTCGAGCGCGATGCCGTGCTTGAGCACACGCGCCAGCCGTTCGACGATGGAAAGTCCAAGTCCCAGGCCGCGCGCGATCCGCGCGCCCTGTTCGAGGCGATGAAACTCCTTGAAGATCTCGCCGCGCTTGAGCGGCGGAATGCCCACCCCGGTATCGTAGACGCAGATCTTGAGCGAGT
Organism: Bradyrhizobium sp. ARR65; assembly: GCF_000472385.1. Taxonomy (GTDB): domain Bacteria; phylum Pseudomonadota; class Alphaproteobacteria; order Rhizobiales; family Xanthobacteraceae; genus Bradyrhizobium. Next base: position 44,558 of record NZ_AWZU01000022.1, on the reverse strand, counting down.
CGCCGCGCCGCCGGCACCCGACCAGCACGCGGCCATGGGGGGTGTATTTGATTGCGTTGGAGATGAGATTTTGCAGCAGACGGCGCAGCAGCAGGCGATCGGATTCGACCGGCAGCGAGCAGGGCACGAAACTCAGCTTCAATCCCTTGGCGCGCGCGATCGGAGCAAACTCGATTTCCAGCGAGCGCATCAGGTCGCCGATCTTGAAGCTCGAGATCGAGGGCGTCATCGCGCCGGCATCCAGCCGCGAAATGTCGAGCAGCGCGCTTAAGATCTCCTCGATTGCCTCCAAGGAATCGTCGATGTTTTCGACCAGGCGTGCGGTCTCGCCGCCGCTCTGGCGCTCGACCAGACTCGTGACGTAGAGCCGCGCGGCATTCAGCGGCTGCAGGATGTCATGGCTCGCCGCCGCCAGGAAACGCGTCTTGGAGATGTTGGCATCCTCCGCCGCGCTCTTGGCGAGGGCGAGCTCGGAATTGAGCCGCGTCAGCTCCTCGGTGCGCTCGCGCACGCGCCTTTCCAGCGTCGCGTTGGCGCGCTCCAGCGCCTCCGCCGCTTCGAAGGACGGGGTGACATCGGTGAAGGTGATGACGAGCCCGCCATCGGGCATGCGGTTCGAGCGCACCTCGACGACCATGTGGCGGTCCGCGAGGCGTTCCAGATGCGGTTGGCCCTCCGCGGTATAGGCCGCAAGCCGTTGTTCGATAAAGGTCTCGCCGTCATCGACGTCGGGCGGGTTGATCTCCGCCATGAAGGCAAGGATCTCGCGCAAGGGAATGCCGATCTGCTCCAGATGCGGCGGCAGGCCGAGGATCTCGCCAAACTGGCGGTTGGAGCAGATCAGATGCAGGTCCGCGTCGAACACGGCAATGCCCTGCCGCACATGGTCCAGCGCGGCCTGCATGATCTCGCGGTTGAAGTGGAACGCAGCATGGGAGTCGTCGAGCAGTTTCAGTGCGGCCTTGGCGGAGACGGTGCGCTTCTTCAGCAGCAGCGACATGACCAGGCGCGAGGACGCCGCCCCGATCGAGGAGGCGATCAGGTGTTCGGCATGCTGCAGCAGTTCGAAATCAGCGGGCGCGGCCGGATCGAGCCGCATATGTCGGGTCAGGGCAAAAGCCTCGAACGACTGACGGGCGCGTTCGGTGCCGACATATTGCGCCACCGTGTTCCTGATGTCCTGCACGGTGACCGTGGTGCGCCAGCGGCGGAAGCTCGGCGCCATCGGGGCCAGTTCGTTCGGCACGAACAGGTCGGCCTGCAGCCGTTCGATCGAGGAGGGCTGACGCCAGAGCGAGAGCACGACAAACGTCAGCACATTGAGCGAAAGGCTCCAGAGTATGCCATGCATCAGCGGCGGCAGGTCGGTGCCGAGCAGCGCCTGCGGCCGCAAGGCCTCGATCCCGAACGGGCCGTGCTGCAACAGCAGGATGCCCGCCGTGCTGGTATCGAGGAAGCTCGGCAGAAATAGCGTGTAGATCCACACGGCGCAGCCGACCAGCATGCCGCCGATGGCGCCGCGCGCGGTGCCGCGTCGCCAGATCAGGCCGCCGAAAAAGGCCGGCGCAAGCTGGGCGATGGCCGCGAATGACAACAGCCCGATGGCGGCGAGATGCGTGTGGCCGAGCGCACGGTAATAGAGATAGGCCATCGCCATGATGGCGAAGATCGCAAAGCGCCGCACCTTCAAGAGGAAGTCGCCGAAATCGGCGGCGGCGCGCGAGCGCGGTGCCCGCTGCAACACCAGCGGTACCACCATGTCGTTCGACACCATGATCGACAGTGCCACGCATTCCACGATCACCATCGCGGTTCCGGCCGATAGTCCTCCGACGAACACCCCGATGGACAGCAGCGTGGCGTTGCCCTCGATCGGCAGCGCCAGCACGTAGACGTCGCTATCGACCGCGCCGAAGGGAAAGGTGATCAGGCCTGCCAGCGCGATCGGGATGACGAACAGGTTGATGGCGAGGAGGTAGAGCGGAAACAGCCAGCGCGCGCGCCGCACCTCGGCGTCACTGGAATTTTCCACCACGCTGACATGGAACTGTCGCGGCAGCAGCATGATCGCGCAGAACGATAGAAGCGTGGTGATCAGGAAATTGCCGATCGAGGGCACGTAGTCGATCGCGCGCACCGCCTCCGGCGTCTTCATGGCGCGTTCGACGAGCTCGAGAGGGGTAAACATCCAGAAGGTGACGAAGGCGCCGGCGGCGAGAAAGGCGACCAGCTTGACGATGGATTCAGTCGCGACCGCCAGCATCAGGCCGTGCTGATGTTCGGTGGCATCGGTCTGCCGGGTGCCGAACAGCACGGCAAAGGTGGCCATCGCCAGCGTCACCAGGAGCGGGATGTCGCCGAGAATCGGAATCCGCGAAATGAAATGATCTTCGCTCAGGATGGTCTCGAGCGAGGACGCCACGGCCTTGAGCTGCAGCGCGATGTAGGGAACCGATCCGATGATTGCGATCAGGGCCACGGTGACGGCGACCGCCTGGCTCTTGCCGTAGCGCGCGCCGATGAAATCGGCGATCGACGTGATGTTCTGGCCCTTGGCGAGCTGGATGACGCGGCGCAGGACCGGCGTGAACAGCGCGATCATCAGCACCGGGCCGACATAGATCGCGAGGAAATCGATGCTGGTGCGGGTGGCTGAGCCGACCGAGCCGAAATAGGTCCAGGAGGTGCAATAGATCGCGAGCGACAGCGGATAGATCAGCCCGCTGGCACGGCCGCGCTGGTCCGCCGACAGCCGGTCGCCATAGCTTGCGACCAGGAACAGAAACCCGATGTAGCCGAAGGCGGCTGCGATGACGCCCCAGTCGTGCAACATCGTTGCGCGATCCTCCTCTAACGCCGGATCTTATTCGGTCAGCGTCCTCCTCCGCTGTCATCGTCTGGCTTCACCGGGCGATCCAGCAATCCAAGAAGTCGGAGACCCATCAGTGGCGGCTCCGTCTACTGGATGCCCCGCTTTCGCGGGGGCATGACGAAGGACGCAGAAGCTCCGTCAATTCAATTCCCAATCCAATATCCGCGGAAAGTGTAGCGCCTCGCGCTGCCGCAGGCGACAGGAATTCCTGAATTATTTCAGGAACGAAGATCGTCGTTAACCCCGCGGGAGGGGGCTGCTCGCTGCTATTCGGCCGCCAGCGATTTCTGGTTCAACGGCAGGCCGAGGCGTTCCCACACCTGGAGCAGGCTCTCGGCGAGCTGATCGATCAGGCTGTCGTCGTGGTAGGGCGACGGAGTGATCCGTAGCCGTTCCGTGCCCTTGGCGACGGTGGGATAGTTGATCGGCTGAATGTAGATGCCGTGCTCTTCCAGGAGGAAGTCGGAGGCCATCTTGCAGCGTTCGGGGTCGCCCACGAACAGCGGCACGATATGGGTCTGGCTCGACATCACGGGCAGGCCGGCGGCGGAAAGGATCGCCTTGACCCGGGCGGCGCGGTCCTGATGGCGCTCGCGCTCCCAGTTAGAGGTCTTCAGGTGCCGGATCGCGGCGGTCGCGGCGGAACAGATCGCCGGCGGCAGCGCCGTGGTGAAGATGAAGCCCGGCGCATAGGAACGGACCGCGTCGATGATCTCGCCCTTGGCGGCAATATATCCGCCGAGGCACCCGAACGCCTTAGCCAGCGTGCCCTCCAGAATGTCGATCCGGTCCATGACGCCGTCACGTTCGGCGATGCCGCCGCCGCGCGGGCCGTACATGCCGACCGCATGGACCTCGTCGACATAGGTCATGGCATTGTAGCGCTCGGCGAGATCGCAGATCTTCGCCAGCGGCGCGATGTCGCCGTCCATCGAGTACAGGCTTTCGCAGGCAATCAGCTTCGGGCGCTTCTCGCCTGCCGCCTGCAGGAGTTCCTCTAGATGCGCGAGATCGCTGTGGCGGAACACCACCCGCTCGCAGCCGGACTGGCGGATGCCCTCGATCATCGAATTGTGGTTGAGCGCGTCCGACAGGATCAGGCAGTTGGGGATCAGCTTGCCGATGGTCGCGATCCCGGTCTGGTTGGAGACATAGCCCGAGGTGAACAGGAGCGCCGCTTCCTTGCCATGGAGATCGGCGAGTTCCGCCTCGAGCTGCACCAGCGGATGATGGGTGCCGGCGATATTGCGGGTCCCGCCAGCGCCGGTGCCGAAGCGCGTCGCGGTCTCGACCATCGCGCCGACCACCTTCGGATGCTGGCCCATGCCGAGATAGTCGTTGGAGCACCAAATCACGACATTGCGCGCGCCCTTGGGCGAATGCCAGATCGCGTGCGGGAAGCGGCCGGCGATGCGCTCGAGATCGGCAAAGACCCGGTAACGCCGTTCATCATGGAGGCGACCGAGGGCGGCACTGAAAAACTGGTTATAGTCCATCGCGAGACCTGGAGCGGAAGCTTGAAAAACCGGGCGGGTTCAGACCCATTTTTAGAGCGTTTCCAGCTTTGCTGTCGAGAGCCGGAATTGCCCACGAGATAGGGCGAATTGTCCATCCGATGGCGCATTCGCGGGTGAGAGTCTTATAAGAAAGCCCGATCACCGGATTGATGCGGATCAATCCCGCGTGAGACGCGCAGGCGGTCACGCCTCGCGGCTCAGGTCGTCCTGAAACGCAGCACGCCGTCGCTTTCCTGCGCCGTCAGGCGCCCTTCCACCAGCATGTAATTGACGTGGGCGATCAGCTCACCGGCTGCAAAGCCCATCTGGTGCGCATCCAGCACATGCTTATGGAACACCACCGGGACCAGCTCGGCGGAGGTCTGCGGGATGTCCCGGCAGGCTTCGGCGATCAGCCGGCAGCGCTCCTCGTGGTGGTCGGCGAGCTGCTTGATGCGGGTCTTCAAGCCGTAAAACGGGACGCCGTGGCCGGGCAGCACCATGACGTCGTAGGGCAGGGTCGTGGTGAGGCTCGCGAGCGAAGCCAGATATTCTCCGAGCGAGTTCTGGTCCGGCTCGACCGCCCAGACGCTGACGTTGGGCGAGATCTTGCTCAGGACCTGATCGGCCGAGAGAAACAGCTTGTCGGCGGCGCAATACAGCATCACCTGGTCGAGGGCATGACCGCCTCCGGTGATCACCTTGAAGCGGCGGCTTCCGATCGTGACCTCGTCGCCATGGGAAATCCGCCGGTAGGAGGCCGGCAGCACGGAGACGCGCTTCAGATACTCCTGGCCGCGGCCGAGCAGCTGGTCGGTCAGGCTCTCATCCATGCCGTGACGACGAAAGAACAGCCGCTGCGCGTTGCGCCGCTCCTCGGTGCCGCGGTTCTGGTGATAGACCGACTGCAGATATTCCACCTGCGACATCTGCAGCGGGCAGCCGAAGCGTTCGACGATCCAGCCGGCCAGCCCGACATGGTCAGGGTGCGAATGGGTGACGATCAGCCGCGTGACCCTCACGTGGCGGAGCGGTCCGTCGAACAGCGCGGTCCAGGCCGCGATCGATTCCTCATTGCCGAAACCGGAATCGACCATCGCAAAACCGTCGCCGTCGGCGATCAGGTAGATGTTCACATGGTTGAGGCGGAACGGCAGCTTGAGCCGTACCCAGAGCACGCCTGGCATCACCTCCACGACCTGATCCGGCCCAGGGTGCGCTTCCCAGGGGTATCTCAGTGCCTCGGCCGAGGATTGAATCTTGTCGATCTTGGAATGCATGTCATCGACTTAGCTGTCCAAGCAGCGTGGCGCCAGCCGAAAAGCTGGGCCGTTGCCATTGACATGGCTGTCATTCCGGGGCGCGCGCGTCAGCGCGCGAACCCGGAATCCAGAGGTTGTGGCGCGAGATTCCGGGTTCGACGCCGCGCGTCGCCCCGGAATGACGCGCTCGGTCAGGCCGCCCTCATATTCGCCAGGAACGCGTCGATCTCCGCGCGCAGCCTGTCGGCCTCGCGGCGAAGTGCGGCGGAGGCGTCCAGCACCTGGCCCGCCGCCGCGCCGGCTTCGGCGGACGCGGTGGAGACGCCGACGATGTTGCTGGAGACCTCGCTGGTGCCGCCGGCCGCGTGTTGGATGTTGCGGGCGATCTCGCGGGTCGCCGCGCCCTGTTCCTCGATCGCGGACGCAATCGCCGTCGTGACCTCGTTGATCTCGCCGATGGTCCCGCCGATCTTGCGGATCGCGCCGACCGCCGACGTCGTCACCTGCTGCATGCTGGCGATCTGGGCGCGGATCTCGTCTGTTGCCTTCGCGGTTTGGCTCGCGAGGTTCTTCACCTCGGCGGCAACCACGGCAAAGCCGCGGCCGGCCTCGCCGGCGCGCGCCGCTTCGATGGTGGCGTTGAGCGCCAGCAGATTGGTCTGGGACGCGATCACCTGGATCAGATCGACCACCACGCTGATGCGGCTGGCATTGTCGGCCAGCCCCTGCACGGTCGAGTCGGTCGCGGTGGCCTCGTCCACGGCCTTGCGGGCGATCTCGGCCGAGTTGACCACCTGCCGGCTGATCTCGGCGATCGAGGAGGACAACTCTTCCGTCCCGGCGGACACGGTCTGCACATTGACCGAGGTTTCCTCGGCGGCGGACGCCACCGCGTTCACCAGCGCGCTCGATTGGTCCGCGGTACTCGCCATGCTCTGCGCGGTCGCCTGCATGGAATTGGCCGCGTGCTGCAGATTGTCGAGCGCGGCGCGCACCGTCGCCTCGAATTCGGCAATGCGCGCTTCCATGCGCGAGGCGCGTTCCGCCTTGGCGAGGCGGTCCTTGTCCTGGTCGGCGGAGAGCGTGCGCGCCTCGATCATGCTCTGGCGAAACACCTGCAGCGCGTCCGCCATCGATGCGATCTCATCGTTCTGGTGGCTGTGATAGATCTCCGAATCGAGATCGCCAGCGGACAGGCGCTGCATCGAGCGCTGCAGATTGCCGATCCGCCGCAGGATGTTGCGCCCGACATAGAACCAGACGAACAGCACCGAGCCGAACAGGGTCGCCGCCCCGAGCCCGAGCATCACGGCCGTCGCCAGCGAAATCTCCTGGCGCGCCTGGAAGGTCGAGGCATTGGTCTCTGCTCGCACGTCATCGACGAGCTGCTGCACGCTCATGCCGAGGCCGACATTGAGCTTGCGCGTCTCGTCCAGCACGGTCTGGCCGTAGTCCTCGGAATCGAGCTCCTTCTGCCGCACCTTGAATACGCCGGTCTTGCCCTGGCCGAGCGCCAGCAATTCCTCCGCGGCCGCTTTCAGCGCCCTGGTCCCGCCGGTGTCGGGCAGGAGCTCGAGATTGGCGCGGACCTTGTCCTGCGTCGCCTTGAACTCCTTCTGGATGTCATCCAGCGTGTCGCTGCTATTCGCGGACAGCGCGGCGGCCATGTCGGAGGCGGCGAGATTGCCGCTGGCCACGACGTTGCTGAGCTGCTCCACCGTGCGTGAGGCCTGCGTCGCGTCATCGACGGAAATTTCGGCGGCGCTCAGGATCGCATTGGTCTGGGCCTGCGCATCCAGCATCACCGGACCCGCGGCGGCGACGAAGGCGGCTTGCGCACGACGCAGCGCATCGTAGGTCTTGTTGTGCTGGGCGCTCGCATCCAGCCGCTCGCGCGCGGCCGAGCCGAGGCTCGCGGTAGCCTCATTGATGTTCTTGACCGTTTGGCGCAGCTCATCGACCACGGCCTTGTCGGTGCCGAGTTCGATGATCTCCCCCAGCTTGTCCATGGTCAGCTTCTGGATTTCACCGAGCTTCCCGGTGTGCTCCTGCAGCGCGTCCTCGTTTTGCGAGGCCAGCAGCGCCGGTCCCTGCGCGGCGAGCGTCGCGCTTTGCGCCTGAAGCTGCAGGCTCGCGGCAAGCCGCGGAATGTCGCGCCCGGAGAAGTCTTCCATGATGCCGCCGAGATGACGGAACACCAGCGCGGCGCCCGCGGAGATCACGATTGCCATGCCGGCGATGACCGCGAAGGCGGCGAACAGACTGCCCCTGACGCCAAGGCGCGGTCGCAGCACGCGCAAAAATTTGCCGATCCCCGATCGTAACGCCATGCCCAATGCCCCGAGCTCGCTACTTGAAGACGAACAAGGGCGCAGTATCGCGTCACCCGGTTAATAAACTCGGGAATCTTGCATCGTTTTGCATGCTTCTTGAGCAACAAACGCAAAAGAGGCCGGCATGCTGCCGGCCTCTTTCCGAATCGTTAATGAATAGCCGCTCAGTACCGTGCCGCGACCGGGGCGCCCCAGTTGAAGCGGTAGTTGACGCCGGCCTTTACCGTGTGGTCGTCGGTGGTGAAACTGCCGACTCCCACCAGTCCAGCCGGTGCGGTGAAGCGGGCATCGCCGAAGTTGTAGTACTGGTATTCGATATTGGCCGACCAGTTGGGCGCGAACATGTATTCGAGACCGGCGCCGACGGTCCAGCCGTTGGTGTGGTCGCCGCTGGTCGCAAACGCAACCGGAACGCCGCCGAACGTCACGCTCTCGTTGTTGTCGGAATAGGCGTAGCCGCCCTTCACATAGAGCAGGCCAGGGCCCCAGCTATAGCCGACGCGGCCGGTGATCGAGCCGAGCCCGCGCTGCTTGTTGGTATAGGCGAGCCCGCCCGGGAACACCGCGCCAACATTGCCGGACAACCAGCTATACTGACCCTGGAGGCCGATCACGAAGGCTGGGTTGAGCTGCCAGTCGTAGCCGACCTGCACGCCGCCGAGGAAGCGGCCGTTGGAGTTGTTGCCGGTGGAGAGTCCAGAGAAGTTATTGTCGCTGGAGAAGGCGCCGCCGATGTGGCCGCCGATATAGAAGCCGGTCCAGTTGTAGATCGGCGCCGGCACATAGGCGGGAGCCTTTTGATAATACGGCGCGCGGGCGCCGAGATCGGCGGCAAGTGCTGGCGCGGCCGCGCCGACGGCTGCGAGCGCCACAGTGGCCAGGAAAACTTTCTTCATTTTGGTCTCCGAACAAAACACGCGAAGAGGCGCCGCCTGCGGGCGCCATCGATGGAGGCCAGATAGACTGCTTTTGAATAAAATGCTGTCACCGGCGGAACACACCGGGTCCCGATCTAACCTGTTGTAAGATAAACAATTTCTTGTGATTAATGGGGCCCTAACGAAGGCTGAAGAAAGCGTTAAAGGTGAGCATTCCTGTCCCTCTCCGGAACAATCGGGTTAAGGCTTGGTGAGCGCTATTCCGGCTGCGAGGAGCGCCACGCCGGCTCCGGCGTCACATCGCTCCGGCGCCTGCTCGCCCTTGACGGCACCGAAGCGAGATACGGCGCGCCCGCCGAAATAGAGCGTCCCGCCGTAAAGATTGCCCAGCACCACGCCGTCGAAGACATAGGGCAGGTCATCCTGCCGCAGGACCATACGCGCGCCCTCGCGGCTCCAATGCCCGGAGAGGGTGGGTTGGATCGAAAGTCCGCTCGAGGCATCCCGTCCGTCTTCGCGGTAGCTGCCGCCCGGTCCCATGTGCCAAGTGAACACGTCATCCGGAAAGGCGTCGGGATTGATTGCGGTCCAGACCGTGCCTGGCTGATCCTGATTTGCTTCGCGCGAAATGGTTGCGGTCGCGGCGAGACTTAAGAGTCCGATACACAAGACCAGCCGTTTGAATAGGAGCGGGATCATGCTTGCTGGTCGAGCCGGCGGCGTACCTCGTCGCGCATGCTCTCGCGGAATTGGGCGCGGCGCGCCGGGCGCTCCTGTTCCGGCACGTCCCAGCGGTCGAACACGTTGAAATTCTCCAGGATCGGGTACCGATCGCTGGCCATCGCGAGGATGCGCAGCAACTCCGCCGCCGATCCGCTCGGCCCGCCTACCTCCCAGCGCAGGATGGTGTCCGTGCGCCCCGCCGGCAGGCCGCAGAGCTTGGCCATGTCGGCGGTGGACAGATCTCTCCCGATAGCCTCGCCAAGGTCCTTGCGGAGTTGTTTGAACTCAGAGCCGGTCACAAGTGCGGGTCCCGCGCGCGAAAGATGCTGCGCCGTTTATGGCGCACGCAGGTTTCGCGATTGATAAGGCGAGACGATGATGTGCCGCGCGGCGTCTCGTGCGCTGCCAGATACCGTCACTCGGTCGTGCCGACATAAGGGCATCCGCCTTCGGCGAGCGGCCGGAACGCCTGGTCGCCGGGGACGGTCGCAAGATATTCGTACACGTCCCATTTGCTCTTGGATTGCTCAGGCTTCTTGATCCGCATCAGGTGCATGTCATGGACCATGCGGCCGTCCTCACGCACGACACCGCCTTATCCTTCGGCGCCAAGATCCCGGCGCTTGCAAGGATTCGCATTCAGGCCGGCAATGTCCTAGCCTGAGAGAGTGTGCGTCAGTTGCCCGGATTGTTCCCGCCGATCGGTTGGATCATCTTGCCTGCCTTAATCGTTTTGCCCCGCGCCCCACGCCCATCGACGGGCGTCATCAGCTCACCGTCTCGGTGATATGCCATGCATATGCACTCCTCATGGATCAGATGTGCCGTGCAGCTAGGTCTGGCGGCCGCGCTGACCTTCGTATCCGCGCCACTTCGTGCCGGCACGGAAGCGGACAAGACTGCGGCACCCGATGAGGCGAGCAAGGCGACCGAGACACCTTCGCCCGGAGCTGGCGAGCCGTTTCCGGCGCGCGCGGCCGTGCGTGCGTTGATCGAGAAGGAAACGGCGACAACCGAATTGCCGGCCGACATTGCCGAGGTCGTGGTCTTCGTCGAAAGCGGCTACGATTCAGGCGTGATCGGCCGTCTCGGCGAGGTCGGCCTGATGCAGGTGCGGCCCGAAACCGCCGCCATGCTTGGCTTCAAGGGCACCACGGCCGAACTCGCCGAGCCCGAGATCAATATCCATTACGGCGTGGCTTATCTCGCGCAGGCCTGGCGGCTCGCGCAAGGCGATCTGTGCCGTGCCCTGATGAAATACCGCGCCGGCCATGGCGAGGAAACGATGACGGCGCGCTCGGTCATCTACTGCAACCGGGCGCGCAACCGGCTCATTGCCATGAATTCTCCGTTCGCTCTCCCCGGAGCCGTTGCCGCAGTGACGCCGGCTTCAACGCCGGCGAGAGCGCCGGCCACCGCGAAGGCGGAAGCGCCGACGGCGGTCCGTCCGACCGATGCGTACGCGGTCTACAAGCATGGCACCAACGAGGCGAGCCGCGCCTTCTGGGCCATGCATGAAGCTCGCATCCGAGCGATCAACGCCAGCATCGAAGCAAAATGGCGGCGCGTGGCGTCGCGATGAGCACATCCGTTCACAAGCTTCGACAGATGGCGTTTGATCCGGGAGATGGACGACGACTAAGATGTTCTGGAGCTATCGAGGCGTTCTTTGAGGCTACGACCGAATAACCAGAAAGATGAGCGACGCAGCGGGAAAAGCTGCGATCGTTTTCGGGAGACGCGACATGGCCATCCATTTCAACCACACGATCTTGTCCGCTCACGACAGTGAGGCCTCGGCGAAATTTCTGGCCGAGATGCTGAATCTTCCAGCCCCGAAGAAATGGGGACCATTTCAGATGGTCGTCACCGAAAACGGGGCCAATCTCGATTACATGGACACCGACGGCGAGATCAGGCCGCAGCATTACGCGTTCCTGGTTAGCGAAGCCGAATTCGACGAGATTTTCGGCCGGATTCGGGATCGAAAGCTTTCCTACTGGGCCGATCCCGCGCGGAGGCAACCAGGTGAGATCAATCACCACGACGGCGGACGCGGTGTCTACTTCGAGGATCCGAACGGCCACTTCCTTGAAATCATCACCCGCCCGTATGGGAGCGGCGGATGGAATCCGTAAGCCTCGGCTGGCTGCCGTCAAACAGGTGAACACCGTCTCGACGGATGATGGTTTGCGGTCGGCAGGGCTCGGCCAATGCTGCCTCGTACGCTCGAGGAAGCCGTGATCAATGTGGACTTTGCGTAGAGACGAGAAAGGCCGGTATGGGGTTGTATAAAGTCGCCGCTTTGGCGCTCATGGTCGGAGCTCCAAGCTTGGTGTCAGTGTCCTCGGCGCGGGCCGCCGCTTCTGATTGCTCTATGTCCGTGACACTGGCGGATTGGGGTGAGAATTCGACCGGCTACATCGATCTCACGTCCGGGCAAAGTTGCCTGTTTCCAATCAGGATGCACGGTACGGTGAGCAACTCGGCCATTTCACAGAAGCCGGCACACGGCAAGTTAAAGAGGCTCAATACATCTACGTTCGAATACAGCGCCAAGGCCAGGTATAAGGGAAGCGATACGTTTGCCATCAAAGCAACAGGTCAGGGGCCGACGGCTTCCGGCACGTCGATCATTACCGTGTACGCGACGATCAAATAGCGTTGCTTACGTCCATTGCGAGGAGTCGTGGGGCGGAGCGAAGAACAGCTCGCGCCAAAGCAGAAACTCCATGCAGGCTCACCCCTTCCACCCGGCCTTACGCAAGCCGTCGACGAGATGGGCGTGGTCTTCCGGCCGAAACCACGGAGCTCTGTTGCGGACGTACATGTCGAATGCCCCAGGTGCGCGCGAAATCGCCTTCTCCAATGCTTCCGCCGCCTCCGTTGCGCGGCCAAGCTGGCCGAGAGCCGCCGCGGACCAGCGATAGATCATCGGGAAATCGGGATATGTCCGGATCAGCCGTTTTGCCGCTTCGATCGAGGCCCCGTAGTCGCCGCTTAAATACAGTCCGGATGCTCTGTGCAGCAAACGGACCGCCAGATAGGGGTCGCGGGGATCGAGCCTGAGACACGCCTCGAGCGCCGCGACTCCGTCCTTGGGTCTGCCCGCGAAGATCAGTGTCGCGCCTCTGTGGCCATGCGCGATCGCCAGATTTGGGCTCATCGAGAGAGCCCGTTCGATCTCCGCCAGCGCATCGTCGGCCTCGCCGCGCGCCTGCAAGGCCCAGCCGAGGCACGACCGCGCTTCCGCATCCGCGCCATCGAGCGCGACCGCCCGGCGGGCCAGGGTTTCGGCCGAGCGTTGCGCGTCTCGCAGGTCCATCTTCTGGTAGAGCGCGGCCGCTTGTAGCTGCTAGAGGGCCAGCGCGCTGTAGCTGCCTCCGAAGGTCGGGTCGAGCCCGATCGCCTGTCTGAAGAATTTCTCCGCGGTATCGTCGTCGTCTGCGGTCGCTTTGCTTAAGTGCCACAGACCGCGCTGATAGGCTGCCCAGGCGTCGAGGCTTCCTGGTGGCTTGCGCATCGCGCGTCGAAGCTCAGCGTCTGCAATGGCGGGGGCCAGCGCGGTCGTCAGCGCTTCCGTAAGCTCGTCTTGCACGGCGAAAACATCCGCGAGATCGCGGTCGTAGCGCTCGGCCCACACATGATTGCTGGTCGCCGCTTCGATGAGCTGCGCAGTCACACGGATCCGGTTGCCGGCCTTGCGCACGCTACCTTCGAGCACATAGCGGACGCCGAGCTCGCGCCCGACCTGCCTCACATCAACCGCTCGGCCCTTGTAAGTGAACGACGAGTTCCTGGCGATGACGAACAAGGAGGGATAGCGCGATAGCGCAGTGATCACATCTTCGGCGATTCCGTCGGAGACAAATTCCTGCTCGGGGTCGCCGCTCATATTGGTGAGCGGCAACACGGCGACAGACGGTTTGTCGGGCAAGGCGAGCGCCGGCCCCTCGGTTTTAGGCGCCGCAGTCCGCCGGCCGGGATCGATGACGATGCGGTAGACGTGGACAGGACGGGCGATATTCTTCAAAATTTGCTCGCCCGCTTCCTCGACGTCAAAATTCACCTTGTCGCGTGCGTGGTTCAAGACCGACTGGGAGATGCATATGCCGCCGGGCTCGGCGATGCTCTCGAGCCGCGCCGCGATGTTGACGCCGTCCCCGAAGATGTCGTGGGCCTCGACGATGATGTCCCCGATGTTGAGGCCAACGCGGAAGAGAATGCGCCTGTCTTCCGCATCGCCGGTCGCCAGTTCGTTGATGCGGGACTGGAACTGCATGGCGGCCCGGACCGCCTCGACCGCGCTGGGAAACTCCGCGAGGAACCCATCCCCGGTGCACTTCACGATCCGGCCGCCGTGCTCCGCGATCGCGGGCTCGACGCCGCGCGCCAGAAGCCCCGTCAGCTTGGCGTGCGTGGCCTCTTCGTCGTCGTGCATGAGCCGAGAATAGCCAGCCACGTCGGCGGCCAAGATCGCCGACAACCTGCGCTCGACTCGGACTGGTCGGTCTTGCACCATGGCCCGCGATCCAACGGCCGGCGATCCAACCCACTGGAATTGTACATGGATCACGCCGCAGCGCCAACACGGCAATTAGCCGGTCACGGGCTCGGGCCGCTGGGAGATCATGCGGCCCGCAGGCAGCACGAAACCCACCAAAACCAAGGCCGCAATGTTCTCTATTGGACCGAATGCGAAGTCGAGGCGGCGTCCTGACTTGTCGGCTCGCCGGGTAAGACCCGAAGCTGGCAACGAACGTTCCGCACGGCCCTGCCAAGCTTCGCATTAGCCCGTGGACAAGAAGCCAGCATCTTGCGGAAGGCCTGGTGCTGCCGGACAGGATTGAACTGTCGACCTCTCCCTTACCAAGGGAGTGCTCTACCACTGAGCTACGGCAGCATGTCTGCTTAAAGAGAATCGGCTCCAGATCCGCCGACCGACGGCCGGATGTCTGCCACAAGCCCCCCGCATGTGCAAGCGTGGCAGACGGCCGCTCGCCGGCAAAAACGCCCCTTCCGCCGGCGCCGCTGCGGTCGTTTTAAGGCTGCGGGTTCCCGATTTCCGTGCTTCGCGGCAAAAAATCAGGATGTCACGAAAGCCACTTTTCGCCCATGGTATGGGCGCGAGGTCAGGCCTTATGATCCCCTCGGCGAGAGGTCGATAGTCGAACAGGCCGCGATGACGACGGGTGAAAAGGACAAGGACGGACGAAGGCAGGCCGCAGGCGGCGAGGGTTCGCGGCAGGAGCGGCTGAAGCTCAAGCTGCGGGAAAATCTGAAGCGGCGAAAAAGCCAGGCGAAGGAGCGCGCACGAACGGCCGATGCGCCATCAGGGAGCCATCAAGCCTCCCCAGATGGGGAGGTTGGCAAGCGCGGCACCTGACGGCAATTTGCGCGCGCGTTGAGGGGAGCGGGATGGCGGACAGCGGGTCGGTAGATCGAACTGGGAACGGCGGCTCGGTGGCGGCCCTGTTTCCGCGTTATGAGCAGACGTTTCCGGCGCTGACCGCGCAGGAAATCGCACGGATGCGCCGCTTCGGCGAGATCAGGGCCTATAGAGACGGCGAACGGTTGTTCGAGACCGGCAAGCCGGGACCGGGCATGTTCGTGATTCTATCCGGCCATG
Organism: Bradyrhizobium sp. ARR65; assembly: GCF_000472385.1. Taxonomy (GTDB): domain Bacteria; phylum Pseudomonadota; class Alphaproteobacteria; order Rhizobiales; family Xanthobacteraceae; genus Bradyrhizobium. Next base: position 29,365 of record NZ_AWZU01000022.1, on the reverse strand, counting down.
TCGCGATCACCCAGCGCGACGGGTTTGGCCATGTCACCCCCGTGATCGAGCAGGGGCCGGGGCAGTTCCTCGCCGAAGTCGGCCAGCTTTCCGGGCGTGCCGCCCTGGTGGACGGTCACGCCGAAGGCGACGTCGAGACGCTGCTGATTCCGCCGGCGAATTTGCGGGCACTCCTGGTGGCGGAAGCCGATCTCGGCGAGCGCATCATGCGGGCGCTGATCCTGCGCCGGGTCAACCTGATCCAGGGTGGGGTGGGCGGTCCCGTGCTGATCGGGCCGTCCAATTCCGCCAGTGTCGCACATCTGCAGAATTTCCTCACCCGCAACGGCTATCCGCATCATCTGCTCGACGCCGAACGCGATAGCGATGCGGCCGAGGTGATTGCGCGCTACTCGCCCTCGCCCTCGGACTGGCCGCTCGTCGTCACCGCCGACGGCACCGTGCTGCGCAATCCCAGCGAAAACGCGCTGGCGCGGGCGATCGGCATGATCGGCGGTCCGCGCGGGGACAAGATCTATGACGTCGCCATCGTCGGCTGCGGTCCGGCCGGGCTTGCGACCGCGGTCTATGCAGCTTCCGAAGGCCTGACGGTTGCGGTGCTGGATTCGCGCGCGTTCGGCGGCCAGGCCGGCGCGAGCGCCCGCATCGAGAATTATCTGGGCTTTCCCACCGGCATCTCCGGGCAGGCGCTGGCGGGGCGCGCCTTCACCCAGGCGCAGAAATTCGGCGCCGACATCATGATCCCGATGAGCGTGCGTTCGCTCGACTGTTCGCGCAACGACGGCTCGTTTGCGCTGTCGCTGGATTGCGGCGATACCTTGCGGGCGCGTTCGATCGTGGTCGCGAGCGGCGCGCGCTACCGCCGGCCTGGAATCGAGAATCTCGCAAAGTTCGAGGGACGCGGCGTCTGGTATTGGGCATCTCCGGTCGAGGCGCGGCTCTGCGCCGAGCAGGAGGTGGTGCTGGTCGGCGGCGGCAATTCGGCCGGCCAGGCCGCGGTGTTTCTGTCGGGCCATGCGCGAAAGGTGCTAATGATCATTCGCGGCGGCGGCCTCGGCGCCAGCATGTCGCGCTACCTGATCGAGCGCATCGAGGCGACCCCGAACATCGAATTGATGTTCAATGCCGAGGTGGTCGCCCTCGAGGGCAGCGAGGACGGTTCGCTCGAGCGCATCCGCTGGAAGAGCCGCTTGTCCAGCGAGGAGATCACGGAAGATATCCGCAACCTCTTTCTGTTCGTCGGCGCCGATCCGGCGACCTCCTGGCTCGACGGCTGCGGCGTCACGCTGGACCGCGGCGGCTTTGTCGTGACCGGCGCGCAGTCCGAACTCAACCAGGGCAAATTGGTGCCGCAGCTCGAGACCTCGGTCCCCGGCGTGTTCGCGGTCGGCGACGTGCGCTCGGGTTCCGTCAAACGTGTCGGCGGCGCGATCGGCGAGGGCGCGCAGGTGGTGGCGGCGCTGCACAGCTTTCTCGGTGATGTCGCCAAGCCGGCACTCTAGCGCGGCAACTCTTGTTGAACCGCCGTTCGCTCTGTTCTTTTTTGTCGGAGCATGGTCTCCTCAGACGGTTCGGGCCTTTGTGCCCGGATCATGCGTCAAGAAGCCCGGCTAGAAAAAATGGGAGGAATTGCAATGGCCGACGTCATCGTGACCTACAAGACGCCGAAAGATCCCGCTGCCTTCGACAAATATTATGCGGAGACCCACATTCCGCTCGCGAAGAAAATGCCGGGCCTGCGTAAGTATCAGATCAGCCGCGGGCCGGTGGTCAGCCCGGCCGGGCCGTCGGGCATTCACCTGATCGCCACGCTGACCTTCGACAATATGGATGCCGTCAAGGCCGCTTTCGGCAGCCCGGAAGGCAAGGCGGCCGCATCGGACGTTGCGAATTTCGCGACCGGCGGCGCCGATATCGTGTTCTACGAGACGCGCGAGGTGTAAGCGCGCCGCATCCCTCAACCAAGCCGCAAGCGCCGTCCCGATCAACATACGATACCTGTTCTGGCCGCCGCATCTTGCGGCGCATCAAGGAACGGGGTACGCGGCCCATTAAATCGCCGCAAAGGTGGGAGCCTTTTGGGTTCTCACCTTCCCCTATACTTCCCGGCCAGTTTCAGGACATTCGTATGGATCGCATTCGTATCGTCGGCGGCACACAGCTCAACGGCACCATTCCGATTTCGGGAGCGAAGAATGCCGCGCTGCCGCTGATGATCGCTGCGCTTCTGACCGAGGACACGCTGGTCCTCGACAATGTCCCGCGGCTTGCGGATGTCGCGCTCCTGCAGCGCATCCTCGGCAATCACGGCGTCGATATCACCGCGGTCGGCAAACGAGTGGGGGACCGCGAATATCAGGGCCAGACCTTGCGCATCTCCGCGGCCAACATCATCGACACCACCGCGCCCTACGAACTGGTATCGCGCATGCGCGCCAGCTTCTGGGTGATCGCGCCGCTCCTGGCGCGGATGCGGGAGGCGCGGGTCTCGCTGCCGGGCGGCTGTGCCATCGGCACGCGGCCCGTCGATCTCCTGATGATGGCGCTGGAGCGGCTGGGCGCGCAGCTCTCGATCGACGGCGGCTATGTGATCGCGAAGGCTCCCGGCGGCCTGCGCGGGGCGACAATCGAATTTCCCAAGGTGACGGTCGGCGGCACCCATGTCGCCGTCATGGCGGCGGCGCTCGCGAAGGGCACCAGCGTGATCTCCAACGCCGCCTGCGAGCCGGAGATCGCCGATCTCGCTGCTTGTCTGAACAAGATGGGCGCGCGCATTGCGGGCGCCGGTACGCCGCGCATCACCATCGAAGGCGTCGAGGCCCTGCACGGCGCGCAGCACCCCGTGCTCTCGGACCGGATCGAGGCCGGCACCTATGCCATTGCCGTGGCAACGACCGGCGGCGACGTGCAGCTTGCGGGCGCGCAGGCCGAGCTCTTGCAGTCCCCGCTCGAGGTGCTGCGCCAGACGGGCGCGGAGATTTCGGTCAATGCCGAGGGCATCCGCATCGTCCGCAATGGCGCCGGCATCCGCCCGGTGAGCGTCTCGACCGCGCCGTTCCCCGGCTTTCCCACCGATCTGCAGGCGCAGCTCATGGCGCTGATGATCTGCGCCCAGGGCTCGTCCGAGATCACCGAGACCATCTTCGAAAACCGCTTCATGCATGTGCAGGAACTGGCGCGGTTCGGCGCGCGTATCAGTCTCGACGGCGAGACCGCCAGGATCGAAGGGATCGCGCGCCTGCGCGGCGCCCCTGTGATGGCGACCGACCTGCGCGCGTCGGTGTCGCTGGTGATCGCCGGCCTTGCCGCCGAGGGCGAGACCATGGTCAATCGCGTCTATCATCTCGACCGCGGCTTCGAGCGGCTCGAGGAAAAATTGAAGGGATGCGGCGCCTCGATCAGCCGCATCAGCGATTAGGTAGAGCATGATCGGGACCCGAAGGGCCGTTAGCGCAAAGTATGCAGCGGTCCTCCGAAAAGATCATGCTCGGAGCATAAACGGGTTCTCATGGGAGCGATACCGTGTCTCCCCAGCTCAAACTGATCGCGCTGGATGAAGACGATCTAGCTGTCATCTCGGCGCATGTGCAGGATGCGCGCGTGCAGATTTCCGACATCATCTGGCGCCAGGGCGAAAAACGGCTGGTGATCGGCATGAGCCGGCTGGATTGGGACCAGACGCTGGAGGGCGAAACCGCGCCGCGCCGCCTGGTCGCCGCGTTGCGTTTCGACCGGGTGCTGGCCTGCAAGTCGCGCAATATCGATCTTGCCGCACCCGATGCTGTGCTCGACCTGATCGGGATCGAGTTTCACCCCGCTGAGCCGCCCTCGGGCCTCGCGCTGCTCTTGTTTGCCGACGGCAAGGCGCTGCGGCTCGAGCTCGAATGCCTGGAATGCGAGCTGACCGATCTCGGTGCCGACGAAATCGGCACGAGCGCGATCGGGGAGGGCGGGCCATAGGGGCGGCGCCGGAATCAAGTCGTCGCCCTGGCGAGAGCCAGGGCCCTCAGCGCGAGCGCCCCGGAATGACGGGACCTGCCGAGGGTTGACGCGGCGCACCCGCCGCGCCATTGAGCGGGGGGTTATTTGACCGAATCCCGCCCCGGAAAGCCGCAAAATGCCCATCAGACTGGATCGCAGCAGCGCCGATTTCGACCAGCGATTTCGCGAATTCCTCGCCGCCAAGCGCGAGGTCTCCGCCGATGTCGAAGCGGCCGCGCGCGCCATCGTTACCGATGTCGCCGCGCGCGGCGACGCCGCGCTGATCGAGGCGACGAAGAACTTCGACCGGCTCGATCTCGACGCCGGCCGCTTGCGTGTGACCGCTGCCGAGATCGAAGCCGCCGTGAAGGCCTGCGAGCCGGCCACGCTGGACGCGCTCAAATTCGCCCGCGACCGCATCGAGGTCTTCCATTTGCGGCAATTGCCGAAGGACGAGCGCTTTGTCGATGCGGCCGGCGTCGAGCTCGGCTGGCGCTGGAGCGCGATCGAATCGGCCGGGCTCTATGTTCCCGGCGGCACCGCCGCCTATCCCTCCTCGGTGCTGATGAATGCGGTGCCGGCCAAGGTTGCGGGCGTGTCGCGCCTCGTCATGGTGGTGCCGGCGCCCGACGGCAGGCTCAACCCGCTGGTGCTGGCGGCCGCGCATCTTGGCGGCGTTTCCGAAATCTACCGTGTCGGCGGCGCGCAGGCGATCGCGGCGCTCGCCTACGGTACCGCGACGATTGCGCCTGTGGCGAAGATCGTCGGGCCCGGCAACGCCTATGTCGCCGCAGCGAAGCGGCTGGTGTTCGGCAAGGTCGGCATCGACATGATCGCCGGTCCCTCCGAGGTCCTGATCGTCGCCGACGATTTCGGCAATGCCGACTGGATCGCCGCCGACCTGCTTGCGCAGGCCGAGCATGACGAAAGCGCGCAATCGATCCTGATCACCTGCTCGCAGCAACTTGCCGATGACGTCGCGCGCGCGGTGGAGTCGCAGCTCAAGACCCTGCCGCGCGCAAAAATCGCGGGCCGCTCCTGGGAGGACTTTGGTGCCATTATCCTGGTGAGGACTCTCGCCGACGCGGTGCCGCTGGCGGACGCGATTGCCGCCGAGCATCTGGAGATCATGACCGCGGATCCGGAAGGGTTTGCCGCAAGTATCCGCAACGCGGGCGCCATCTTCTTGGGGCTCCATACGCCGGAAGCAATCGGCGATTATGTCGGCGGCTCCAACCATGTGCTCCCCACGGCGCGCTCGGCGCGCTTCTCCTCGGGGCTTTCCGTGCTCGATTTCATGAAGCGGACGTCGCTTCTGAAATGCGGCCCCGACCAGTTGCGCGCGTTGGGGCCGGCGGCGATGACGCTGGGCGAGGCCGAGGGGCTTCACGCGCATGCGCGCTCGGTTGGCTTGCGTCTCAATCTGCCATGAACCCGTCATGACCAAGTCGACGCCCAAGGACGATTCCAAAAATTGCGTCGTCGCGGTGACGCTCGATGAGGAATCGATCGGGCGTTCGGGCCCCGACATCGAGCATGAGCGCGCGATCGCGATCTACGATCTGATCGAGCAGAACCTGTTCGCGCCCGAGGGCGCCGAGGGCAAGGGGCCGTTCAAGCTGCATATCGGCATCACCGGCAACCGCCTGATGTTCGACATCCGCCAGGAGGACGATACGCCTGTCGTGGCGCATCTGTTGTCGCTGACGCCGTTCCGCCGCATCGTCAAAGATTATTTCATGATCTGCGACAGCTACTATCAGGCGATCCGCACCGCGACGCCGGACAAGATCGAGGCCATCGACATGGGCCGTCGCGGCATCCATGACGAGGGCTCGCGCACGCTGCAGGAGCGCTTGAAAGGCAAGGTGCGCATCGATTTCGAGACCGCGCGGCGGCTGTTCACGCTGATCACCGTGCTGCATTGGAAGGGATAACCTTCGATGGCGCCGCCGCGCGCGCGCAATCCCCAGTCCGTCTTGTTCGCGTGCGGACAGAACAGCGTGCGTTCGCCGATTGCAGCCAGCCTCCTGCAGCAGATGTTCCCCCAGGGGATTTACGTCCGCTCCGCCGGCGTCAAGAAGGGCGAGCTCGATCCGTTCGCGGTCGCCGTGATGGCCGAACTGGATCAGGATATCTCCGGCCATAAGCCGATGACGTTCGAGGAACTGGAGGATTGGGAAGGGCTCAATTTCGACCTCATCATCACGCTCTCGCCGGAGGCGCATCACAGGGCGCTCGAGCTGACGCGCACGCTCGCCGCCGATGTCGAATATTGGCCGACGCAGGATCCCACGGGCGCTGAGGGCAATCGCGAGCAGAAGCTTGCCGCCTATCGAGAGGTGATGGACTCGCTGCTCGCGCGCATTCGCAAGCGCTTTGCGAGGGGCGGGCCGGCGAACTTGTAGGATTTTCCCTCCCGCTTGCGCCCGCAAGCGGGGCGAGGCGGAATTGCGTCCGCGCGGGCTGCTCGTAACAACGCCGTCACAGACAGCGGGCAAACGCTTCCTAGGAAAGCGAGTGGCCTGATTCTCGCCCGGGCTTGCCGGGTTGTGAATCCTGCCCCCTTCCGATACGTTCCGCGCGCAATCCTCCTCGAGCTCAATCCCCGCACAACACAATCCGAGAATGCTTGGCCGTCCCAAACTCGTTCTTGCTTCCGGTTCGCCGCGGCGCCTGGCGCTGCTCAATCAGGCTGGCATCGAGCCGGATGCCTTGCGTCCCGCCGATGTCGACGAGACGCCGCGGCGGGGCGAGCTGCCGCGCGCCTGTGCCAATCGCCTGGCGCGCGCGAAGGCGGAGGCCGCGCTGAAATCGGTACAGCTCGATGACGAGCTGCGCGGCTCGTTCGTCCTCGCGGCCGACACCGTGGTGGCGGTCGGCCGCCGCATCCTGCCGAAGGCGAATCTGGTGGACGAGGCCGCGCAATGCCTGCGCCTGCTCTCGGGGCGCAACCACCGCGTCTACACCGCGATCTGCCTGGTGACGCCGCGGGAGGGGTTCCGCCAGCGCCTGGTTGAAACCCGTGTCCGCTTCAAGCGGTTGAGCGAGGAGGACATCCAGGCCTATATCGGGAGCGGCGAATGGCGCGGCAAAGCCGGCGGCTATGCCGTGCAGGGGATCGCCGGTTCCTTCGTGGTCAAGATGGTCGGTTCCTACTCCAATGTGGTCGGATTGCCGCTCTATGAATCCGTTACTCTGCTCGCCGGGGAAGGCTTCCCGATCCGCTTCGGCTGGCTCAACACCGCAGCCGTCTGACATGGAAGGCGGCGCCGGCGGCCGCGCCAAGGTGCGGCCCTGCCCGATCTGCGGCAAGCCCGCCCAACAGGCGACCCGCCCGTTCTGTTCCAAGCGCTGCCGGGACGTCGACCTGAACCGCTGGCTGTCCGGCGCCTATGTCGTCCCGGGCGCCCCCAGCGAGGACGAGGGCGGGGAATAAGGGTGATTCGGGGCATTTGGCGGCCCCATCTTCGCCCTTTGGGCTCGCCGGGCACGCTTCGCCTTCGTTTTCCGTGGCGCTGCGCCACGCGGAGCAAGGCGAAGCCTGGAAGCGTGGAAGCAAGGTTTACAGACCCGCCTCAGGCCACTATAAGCGGCCCGCTCGGTGGCCCGCGCCTATCTCCTTGGGCCCGTTCGAGATGCCCAGGTAGCTCAGTTGGTAGAGCATGCGACTGAAAATCGCAGTGTCGGTGGTTCGATTCCGCCCCTGGGCACCACGGCGCAACTAAGTGCCTGATTTCCCCAGCAATTCAGCAAGATCAAAGGCTTAGCGCTACCCGATTGGCACAACAGGGTGGTACAATGCCGCTTGCAATGTCACGTCCGTGGAAGCATCCGAAAACCGGAATCTACCAGCTCCGAAAGGTCGTACCGGAGGACCTGCGTCAGCTCGTGGGCAAGCGCGAGGAGAAACTCAGTCTCCAAACGCGTGATCCCGTGGAGGCGAAGCAGCGCTTTGCGAAGGCGCTCGCCGAGCTCGAGGCCCGCTGGGCCAACTTGCGCGCCGGGCCGAAATCGCTCTCGGAGCGTGAGGCGCATCAACTGGCGGTCGTCGCGCACGATCGATGGCTGGAGCAGTACAGAGACAATCCGAGCCAGCAGACCTTTTGGGACACCAGCCTCCGAGATCGACTGTTTGGGCCCCCAAAGACCGACAAAGAGCTGTTGGCTGAGGTTGAGCGCTTGCGCAACTTTTCTGTCCTCGACGGGCCAGAGGATAAGATCTTCCGGATGGAGCAATGGTGTTTGCAAGCAGCTGACGACTGCCTCGCGCTGCACGGGTTGGTCGTCGATGATCAGAGCCGACGGACTTTGGCGCGCGCCATCGCGGCTGGCATTCAGCGCGCCAGCCTGACTTTGGCGAGGCTAGCGAAAGGGGAGTTCGTTTCGAATTCGTTCTTCTCGCCTATAGGGTTGGTTTCAGCACCCCCGATTTCGCTCCCGCCGCAGCGAGCAGTCTCATTCCAAGACTTGCTGGATGGCTGGTCCGCCGAGCGGCGGCCGGTTGCCAAGACAGTATACGAATGGTCGCGGGTTATCCGAGAACTGGAGAAGTACCTCGGACACAGCGACGCTCATCGACTGACTCCGGACAACCTTGTTGAGTGGAAGCGATCGATGATCGCCGCGGGACTACGAGCGAAAACTATCCAAGGTTCAAAGCTGTCCCCGGTGCGAGCGGTCCTGCAATGGGGTGTTCAGAACAAACTGCTCAGTTCGAATGCTGCCGAAGGCATTTCGCTCGACGTCAAGAGCAAGAACAGCGAGAGGAAGCGGAGCTTCTCCGACGAAGAAGCCAAAATTATTCTTCGAGCTGCTCTGTCAGAGAAGGATCCGGTCAAGAGATGGGTACCGTGGATCGGGGCATACACCGGAGCTCGGATTTCCGAGATCTGTCAGTTGCGTTCGGAAGATGTTCTGAAGATCGAGGACATCCCGTGCTTCAAATTTGCTCCGGAAGCAGGATCACTCAAAACTAGCGGCTCGGAACGAATTGTTCCGCTGCACCCGGCGCTCATTGAAAGTGGTCTGCTCAATTTCGTCTCCCGAGTCAAATCCGGGCCTTTATTTGCTGATCTTTCCCCGGACAAGTTTGGCAAGCGAGGAGGCAACGGGACCAAAGTCATCGGTCGATTTGTTCGCCAGCTCGGCTTGAAGGATCCACGGCTTTCACCAAGCCACTCCTGGCGCCACCGGATCAAGACGTTAGGACGGAAGTATGGTCTCGCCCAAGACATCCTGAATGCTATTACTGGTCATGGCTCGAAATCCGTTGCTGATTCGTATGGCGAGTTTCCAGTGGACGCTCTCTTCCGAGAACTCTGCAAAATCCCTCCCTTCGAACTCGATAGACGGATTTAAGCTGGTGCGAGATCGTCAGAAACGAAGTTCGCAATAGTAGGGCCACTCTGAGCGGCTCGTCGGTTGCGGTGGGGGCATTTTGAATGAAGAGTCTTTTGGATCAGCTTCCGTCCATAGTGGCGGATGGCAAAAAAGAGGCTGAGCGCGTGATGGAGCGAGCCGAGAGCAACTATCGCCTCGGTCTCCAAACGCGTGAGCTGGTCATCCCGTCTAAGGACAGCAACTGGCAGGAGCTCTTCAAGGCTAATGTCGCATCTGCCGCCAACGCCACCCTCGCATACCCCAACACGCTTATATATGGGGACAATCTATTGGCCATGGCGGCTTTACTCGCGGGCGATGATCGCACGCCTTCGATGCGCGGCAAAATTGACCTGATCTATATTGATCCACCTTTCGACAGCAAGGCGGACTACAGAACTAAGATAACGCTGACGGGCACCAGCTTAGAACAACGGCCCACTGCAATTGAGCAATTTGCGTACTCGGATACGTGGGCAAAGGGCTCGGCAAGCTACTTAGCAATGCTCATGCCTCGCCTTTTTCTTATGCGAGAGCTCATGTCAGAAACCGGATCAATCTACGTCCACCTCGACTATCACGTCTGCCATTATGTGAAAGTTGCCCTCGATACGATATTTGGAGCCGACTGCTTTAGAAATGAGATCGTCTGGAAACGGCAGACAGCGCACAGCGACCCAAAACGCTTCGGACCAATTCACGAGGTAATTTTCTATTATGGCAGGGGCGCGGAGACTCCCTTCAACATCCAGTATGCTCCCTATGACCAAAGCTATATCGATTCCCACTATTCGTTGAAGGATGAGAATGGCCGCAGATATCAACTTGGAGATTTGACAGCTCGAGGCCCGCGAAAGGGGTTGCAGTATACGTTTCGCGGAATCGACCCCCCGCCTGGTCGGGTCTGGACTATGCTTCCGGATAAAATGGAGGAGCTTTACCAAGCCGGACGAATTGTTTTCACATCTGGGGGGACACCTCGGCGAAAGCGATATTTGGATGAAATGCCAGGAGTTCCATTACAAGACATTTGGACCGACGTGTTTCCGGTGAACTCGCAAGCGTTAGAGGCCACCGAGTATGCGACTCAGAAGCCAGAAGCGTTACTTGAGCGTATAATAAAGGCGTCTTCAGATGAAGGAGCATTGGTGGCTGATTTTTTTGTCGGCTCCGGCACCACTGCGGCAGTTGCGGAGCGCCTCGGCCGGCGATGGATCGTATCGGACCTTGGAAAGCCGGCCTGCATGATCAGCCGCAAACGGTTGATTGACCAAAACGCTAAGCCTTTCCTCTATCAGCACATCGGCGATTACCAAGTCGAGCAAATGCGTTCGACCATGGGCAGCAAATTTCGCATCGGCGATCTTGCGGAGATCGTGCTTGGCCTTTACGGCGCGCTGCCGTTGCCCGTTGAAGAAAATCCAAACAAGAACATGGGCCGGGTGCAGGGGGGTAAGACCCTTGTTCTGGCAGATAGCCCGAACAAGATGACCGGTCTCGGAACACTTCGTCGTGCCATCGAAATTCGAGACAACCTTATGGGCGGCTGGGACAAAGTGGTGGTACTTGGGTGGAACTTCTCGCCGACTATCGGCCACGACATCGAAGCACTTGGCCAAGCAGAAAGGCTCCAGGTTCTCGTCATCCCGCCCGATCTGCTCGACCGTTTGAAAAAGAAAGGTCACAAGCTGAGAGCCGATGAAGTGCGGTTCTCATCCTTGCAGTACCTCAAGCTTGGTGCGGTAAAGCGCGTGCTTCAGGAGAGCGGCGAATCTCTCTCGATCTCCATTGCGAACTATGTGCTGCTCTCGCCGGAGGCGCTTAATCTCGACGAAGCGAACCGCGATAAGCTGCAAAGGATCATAAACAGCGATCCGCTCGCGTTGATCGAGTATTGGAGCGTCGATCCCGACTATGATGGTGAGGTGTTCCGCTCTGTCTGGCAGGACTATCGCGGGAACACAGAGAATGACGGGGACCCGTACCGTGTCACGACCACGGCGCGGCTTGCGGGCTTGCCCAAGAAGGACGGCGCTCGTCGCATCTGTGTACGTGTGGTTGATGTGTTCGGTTTTGAAGCCGAAGCGACAGTTGAGGTGCGGTGATGGCCAGCATCAATGATCTCCCACTTGCCAAGGGGCTGACAGCCAAGGTTGAGGAGGTTTGCGCCGGTCTGGAAACGGGACAAGCGCCTATCCTTGAGCAGGTTTCGGAAACGACCGCGGAGCTGCTGAAATGGTGGTTCCAGTCGGAGTTTCAGGACGCTCGCAGCTTCAATTTTCACCTGGGTCAGCGTCAGGCGGTTCTGAACGTCATCTATGCCCATGAGGTGCTCGGCACTACCACTCTGCAAGACCTCTATCAAATTGCCGCGCCCGATGTGCTCTTAGCCAGCACGCGCGATTCTGAGATCATCCGCGCGCCCAAGAATGCTTATCCCAAATATTGCCTCAAGATGGCGACTGGCACCGGCAAGACTTGGGTACTGCAGGCCCTCATGGTTTGGCAGATTCTCAACGCGAACCGCTCACCGGACAATCCGCATTACACTAAGAATTTCCTGATCGTCGCGCCTGGCCTGATTGTCTATGACCGACTGCTTGATGCCTTCATGGGAAAGGAGCGCGAGGGTAAGCGCAACTTTGCTAACTCCGATCTGTCCGTGTTTCAGGAGCTATTCATACCTGACGCCTACAGGGATGAAGTCTTCCGGTTCGTGCAAGGAGCGGTCTGCCCTAAGGAAGACATCGGACGCAGGGTGACGGCCGGAGGCGTGATCGCCATTTCCAATTGGCACGTGCTGTCTGAAGAAGGCGAACCGCTTGAGGAAGAGGAGGTGCTCCCTCCTGGCGAAACCCCCGACCCAGCTGCGGTCGTGCAGAGCATTCTTCCGCTCACGCCGGGCACGAGCCAGGGGAACGATCTTGATGTCCTTAATCGCCGCTACGAGCGCGGTGGCATCCTCGCCTATCTCAAGGATTTGACAAGCCTCATGGTCTTCAATGACGAGGCTCACCACATCCACGACTTCAAGCGCGAAGGCGAAGTGACTGAGGTTGAGTGGCAGAAGAGCCTGAACCTGATTGCCGAGCCGAAGGCCAGCCGCTTCGTCCAGGTGGACTTCTCAGCTACGCCGTACAACGAGGTTGGTACCGGAAAGAACAGCCGTAGGTCCTTCTTCCCGCACATCGTGGTCGACTTCGACCTGAAGACGGCCATGAAGGCCGGGCTGGTCAAATCCCTTGTCCTGGATAAGCGATCAGAAATCGGCGCGCTCAGCCACGAGGAATTGGACTTCAAGGCCGACCGCGACGAGAATGGAAATCCCTTACTTTCCGAAGGTCAGCGCATCATGCTGCGGGCGGGCTTGACCAAGCTGCGCAAGCTTGAGGCCGACTTCTCGGGCCTTGATCCGGACAAGCATCCTAAAATGTTGGTCGTCTGCGAAGACACTACCGTCACGCCCCTTGTCGCCGAATTTATGAGAGGCGAGGGCGTCGCGGACGATGAGGTGCTGCGCATCGATTCCAATCGCAAAGGTGAATTGAAAACGGACGAATGGAAGGTGCTGCGCGAACGCCTGTTCGACGTTGACCGTCACAAATCGCCGCGCGTCATCATCAGCGTGCTGATGCTGCGCGAGGGATTCGATGTCAACAATATCTGTGTCATTGTTCCGCTCCGCGCATCGAGCGCTGGAATTCTTCTGGAGCAGACGGTCGGCCGCGGCCTGCGCCTGATGTGGCGCGGCAATGAGTACGACGATATCAAACGGGAAAATCGCCAACTAATACGGTCCGGCAAAACGCCCGCCAACATGATAGACATTCTGTCCATCGTTGAGCATCCGGCTTTCCAGCACTTCTATGACGAATTGATACGGGAAGGTGTCGCGGCGGAGGCCGACGACGAAGACGATCGGAACACTACCTCTACCGGGGATCTGATCTCTGTCGGGCTGCGCTCGGGATTTCAGGAGTTCGATTTTGCTATTCCCTTCATCTTGCGCGAGCAGGTGGAGGAATTGGAGGACACGCAGATCGATCCCGCAGCGCTTGCCCCGTTCGGATCCTTCTCGCTTGACCAACTTAAGAAGCAGATCGGGCAGGGCGAGAAATTCCATTCTGAGGACGTTCAGGCGCGCACGCGATTTGGCGATTACCGCGTGCACGGCGGCGTGATGACGGCAACGGGATATAACGAGTATCTCTCCCGCATCACGCGCCGGATTACGGAAGCCGTGACGCTCACCGACACAACAAGCAGTTCCAAGGCGTTCGCTAACGCAAGCAAATTTCCATATATCCAGATCAATCGGGCGGAGCTTGCCGAAGGCATCGATACCTTCATCCGCCAGCGTCTTTTCGGCCAAACCCTCGATCCACTGGTCGACGAAAATTGGCGCGTTCTTCTGATCGACCCTATAACCGAACATATTATTAAAGAGTGGGCACGCGCAATCCTTGAGGCTGAGGATAGCGTGGTCGTCGCCGAGGCCGAGGTAGCGCATCGTCGCCTCTCCGAAATACCCAAGCTCGCGATGCGTCAAGGCTCATCCCTAGCCGTTCAGAAGGCGATTTATCTCCGTCTGCCATATCCGTCCCGGAACGGTGGGCTCGAACAGGCCTTCATGGAAGCGAGCGAGCGCGATGCTAGCGTCGATGCCTACTGCAAGATCAATGAACAAAAACACACGTTCGCGCGACTCCGCTACATCAAAGAAGACGGCCTTCCGGCGTTCTACTCACCCGATTTCTTTGTTCGGGCGGCAAGCGACATTTACCTCGTCGAGACAAAAGCGCAGGGGCAGATAACCAGTCCGAACGTCCTCCGGAAGCGCAGGGCCGCTATCGCATGGTGCGACCGTATCAATGCCCTGCCGCCCGAGCAGCGTAGCGGTAAGGCCTGGCACTACGTCTTGCTTGGCGAGGACACCTTTTATAGATGGCGGGACAAGGGCGGCTCGATCGGCGATCTGCTGGCCTTCGCTAAGCTGCGACCGGCTGATACGGGGCAAACGAAGTTCGCTTTCTAAGCCAGATCAAAGTACAACGGGGGCCAAATCCAGATTTGTGAAGGTGACAGCGATTGTGCGCGTGGCTCAGGCCTCGACGACGCGTTCGCAGTGAAGCCGCAGCAGTGGCGCATACGCCAGGCCGCAGCGGGCTGCTCTCAATTGGCGGTCATTCGGGGTGTATCTAACTGTATCGGGGGAAGGCCTTGAATAAGGAAGGCTTTAAGCAGTGGCTGGAAGCCAAGAATCTCACAGAGAGCAGTGTAGCAACAAGGATTTCGGCAGTCAGTCGGATAGAGAAATTTCTTCCGCAGTTGGGCGTTGAAGACGCCGACCTTGATACCGCTTTCGACAATGACTCGCTTCAGTCAACCAAAGCTGCACTGCAGAAGCTGAGGACCAACGCAGAGCATGGAGGCAAGGATTATCGGGTGCTTTTGCCTGGCTCGGAAAGCCCCATACCTCGATTAGAGAATTTTATCGAGTGGCTTGGCAACTACCGCTCGTTTAGGGAGGGCCTTTCTGAAGCGAGCGAGACCGCGGCTGATCGCATTCGGCAGTACGTGCTCCAGCACTACATTGCCCCTGCCCGGGACCGCGGAGACGACGCCGTCGTAGTGGAAGTTCGTAAGGTACACGACGCTCTCTCACTTTATCAAAATTGGGCAAATGTCTGCCAGGCCTTAGCTGGATCAAGATTACAGACCTTAGCAAATGTCGCCCCTCCCACTAGGCAGGGAGCTGAAGCGAGCCCGGCGACCACGTTTATCTTCGATCTCCGCGCCCCAGCATTTTCGATCGAGGTTGTCCAGCACGAACTCGTTCGACGGTTTGGAGAACCCATCAAATCTGTCCAGAAAATTTTGGCGTTTCGGCTACCGGATGGTCGCGAGATCGCTGTAGACAAAGAGCGTCCTCCTGCACAGCTTTGGATTGGAGCGACGCGCCCGATCCCTTCCGAATTCGGACCGCGGTCGTATGCCTCAAATGAGAATCGTCATCATGGTCTTCCGCCACGCCTGAACCACTCGTCTCCGGAAGCTCAGCCCGTGGCGATGGTCCGAACAAAGACGCTCTCAGAATTTGTCAGGTTACTCGATTGGTATGAGAAGCCTTGCGTGACTATGAACCGCCAGCAGCTCGAAAATTACAAACGTCTTTTTTTGGCCCGTTACCCAGACTTTGAACCGGCAGCGTTTAGCAAGAGCGAGGGCGGCTATTTCAAGGAGGAGAGATCCTACAAAGATAAGCTCATCAAACTGGCCCAGGACGCTATGGCCGATTTGGCAGATAAGGATGATGTGACACTGGGCGCTCGGCTCCTCGACATCCTAACGGGGCAAGCCGACACGCCAAGCCTGCTCCTGGGTTGGCGCACGGACGCGCGCATTAAAGCCCTTCGTACTCAGTATCCCGACAAGTTGGAGCGTGAGGCTGGGCGCCTCGCGCGAGCTGACGACCTCGGCGCCGGCATATCGAACTTTATCGATGCGATTTGGCCCTTGCTTGCGGGCAGCCAACCGACTCAGCCTTACAGCGAGAGCCGGAATATTCCGACAATGCTGGCGGCGCTGACTCATCCCAAGCAAGCGTATGGAATCAATACAGATCCTGTAAATAGGCTAGGCCGCGCGCTCATCGGCGAGCCGATTTTCGGCGCGAATCCGTTAACCTCCAAGGAATATGGCGAGGTTCTGGCTCTAACAGGGAGCATTCGCGAGGTAATGGAGACCGAGTGGGCTTGGGCTCCTCGGGATCTGTGGGATGTCCAAGGATTTGTATGGGCGGTCCACCGTAACGATCAGCCAGCTTTGTCGGACGGAGCCCAGGAGGGTGTCCATATGGAAACGTCTATGCGACCAGTTAATTTGATCTTGTACGGCCCTCCCGGAACAGGAAAGACCTATACGACTGCACGAGAGGCGGTGCGGCTGTGCACAGGTTCAGCGCCGGAGGGCAGAAAAGAACTGATGGCGGAATATTCTCGTCTTGCTGCTTCCGGGCGCATCGAATTTGTGACGTTCCACCAGTCCTACAGCTACGAAGAATTCGTCGAAGGTTTGCGCCCTCATCAAGGGAATGGAGAGGTTACAGGACTAGGTGACGAACCCTCGCAAGGAAACGCATCTCAGTCGGCAGGATTCCGGCTCGTACCCGAACCCGGACTCTTTCGCCGGATCGCGCGGCGCGCGGAGACCAGCACAGGCCCAGGAAATTCCGGCGTAAAGGTCGGAGACCGCCAAGTTTTTAAGATGTCGATTGGTGAAGCCGCCAATCCTGACGACGCCTACCTGTTCGAGGAAGCGTTGGATCGAGGTTACACGCTCTTGGGCTGGGGTAACATCGATTGGTCGGATGAGCGGTTCGCGCATAGAGAGGCCTTCGTTGAAGCCTGGAAGGCCGCCTCTCCCGGCGAACCTCCGCCTACCGCCATGAGCGCCCGTGTTCAATGTCCCCATATTTTTCGCAACTGGATGAAAGAAGGCGATCTCGTCATCGTCTCGAAGGGCAATAGTCTCTTCCGTGCGATTGGCCTGGTGGCTGGCAAATACGAGTATGCGCCACGTGAAAGCGGAGAGTACTGCCACCGGCGCGCGGTTCGTTGGCTCTGGCATGACCGCGCCGGTGCGCCCGTCGAAGAAATCTACGCGCGCGGGTTTTCGATGAGGTCCATTTATCTCCTGACCCATGCGGACCTGAATATTCCTGCGCTGGAGCGCTATATGGCGAGCCAGCAGCCCAGCGGCGGTAGTGGTCCAGAGTCGTTCGTCCTGATTATCGACGAGATCAATCGCGCGAACATCTCGAAGGTCTTCGGCGAGCTGATCACTCTCATTGAGCCGGACAAAAGGCTCAATGCTTTAAACGAACTGAAGCTTAGGCTGCCCTACTCGCGCGATCTGTTTGGAGTTCCCTCCAACCTCCACATCATCGGTACAATGAACACCGCCGATCGCTCCATCGCATTGCTCGACACGGCTCTGCGAAGGCGTTTTCAATTCCGCGAGCTGATGCCAAACCCGGGTGCACTTTCAGATGCCAGCGAAAGAACCGGAGTGAATTTGGTGAAGCTGCTGGCCACGCTCAATGAGCGCATCGAATATCTTTTCGATCGCGAGCATCAGATAGGCCACGCCTACTTCATTGACTGTGTGGCGAGGCCCGATGTTGATATGGTTATGCGGGACAAAGTTATTCCTCTGTTGACGGAATACTTCTACGAGGATTGGAGCAAGGTGGCTGCTGTGCTCGGAGACACGAACGGGGACGGGCATTTTCTCGAACGCACTTTGCTCAAGCCACCCGCCGGATTCGAGCTCGATGAGACTGCAGAAGCCCGCTACCGCTGGAGCGTCAAAACGCCCTTCAGCAGCTCCTGCTACGAACAATTCCAGTGATCCGCCGTACCATCCTCGAATGGCAGTCGTTGAGATATGGCCCCGGGGATGACCGCATCCCCGAATGGGCCGCTGATCGTATCGCATCGGTCGCGCGCAAATCGCCCCTTGGCGGTGAGGGTGGCGCACGAGTACTAAGTCATGGGCGCAACGAGATCCGAGCTGGCCAGGTTGTTGGCATGATTGCGGCCGAAGATTGTGCCCTCGAAATTCTTCCCAAGATCGATTTCGCAGGAGTCTCGGATTCTGGTGCGGTGAACAAACAGATCCGGACGCAGCTCGTACACATGCTAGCAGTCGTCCTGGACTTGGACATCGACGCCGGGAATATCACAAACCTCGGTTGGCAGCGAGAAAATATACTCGAAATACTCATTCGTTTGTTTGCCAGGAAGCTTGCCGATTTGGTTCGGCAAGGCATGCCACGACGCTACATCGATTCCGAAGAGGACTTGCCATCACTGCGTGGTAGGTTGAATGTTACGCGTCAGTTTACCACGTTTGCCGCGACTCCGCAGAAACTCGCCTGCCAATTCGATGCGTTGTCTCCCGATATTGCTCTAAACCAAATCATGAAGGCGGCGGTGCGGCGCTTGGCCAGTGTTTCCGCGTCGACTGAGAATCAGAGACTTCTACGAGAGCTTGCCTTCGTCTATGCGGATATTTCGCCCGTGCCGGTCCCAGCACTTCGCTGGGCCGAGCTCGTACTGGACCGAACGAACTCGCGCTGGCGCGAACTGGTTAGCTTGGCGAAACTGCTCTTAGGCGACAGATTTCAGACGACGTCGGCAGGCTCTGGCCGCGGCTTCTCATTACTGTTCGAGATGAACACGTTGTTTGAGGAATACGTTGCGCGAATGCTGAAGCGTGCGCTGAATGGGAGTGGCCTGAACGTCCATGCTCAAGGCGGAGGGCTCTATTGTCTCCAGGATATTAGTACCGGGGCACAGCGTTTTTTAACGAGACCTGACCTCCTTTTAAGAGAGAATGGTTCAACTGAACTGATCATCGACACAAAATGGAAACTGCTCAGCCTTTCGGGCCGGGATAACCTCGAGATCTCAACATGCAGCGACGATGATCAAATCACATCCACGAGCTCTCCAGTGGTCATAAACACCAGCAATGCCCGAACTGCGCCGGTTTGATTGCAATATTGCTTAACCTGCCCGCGATACCTAGCCAGGCGATCCTGATCTCGTTCGACATCACTCTTCCAATCGACCACGATTTCAGCCTTGCCGTTGTCGTCACGGTAAATGGCGTCCACAACGCCGAAAGTAAGTGTCTCCACTCCGCCACTTGTTTCGGAGCCAAGAACGATTTGCTCGGGAGCTAAAGATCCACGGAGGGCAGCAATTTCGGGCAGATTCAAGCTTCGCGATACAGTTGACGCGAGCTCCGCGGGAGAAATGCCTTTGCTTGGGTCTTGGCAAGACTCCAGTCCTAACTGGGACAACAATTCAACCGCGCGCCGCTCCAGGTCTGATACCGACTCTCTCGTTTCTCCCGTTAACACCTCTTCGACTAGCTTATGAAGTACTGTGCCGCGCGTGGCGCCGCCAACCACCGTGGTCGGCTCCATGGATTCATCAGCCTGCTCCGGATCAGAAAAGATCCGCTCCTCTTCGGGTTGAACGTCGCTTTCATGACGGCTTGGCCGGTTCCAAACAATCGTGTGGTACGCCTCTGAAATTCTGCTGCCCTGCTCTCTGAACAGCTCGGCACTTTGCTTGTTTTCTTCAGGAGCCTTTAGCGCCGCTTTTTCGGTACCGAGATCGGCTGGTTCAATCGCCGTTAGACCCGAAAGACCGAGGTCGACGAGGCGCGCCCATGATTTGTCAGATACCCGTGCAGAATGACGCGGCAGGATGAGCAAATCTCGAGCTCTGGTTGCGGCAACATACCAGAGCCGAACGCGTTCACGTGCCAACTCCTGCTCATTCCAGGATTTCAGCTGAGCGTAGCTAGCCGGTTCTATCCCGAGCACGGGAATTGAAAACTCACCTGATCGTCGATCGTGCATAAGCCCGGTCTCCGACTTGGGCGCTCCACTCATGTTGATCGGAATCACGATGGGCCATTCGAGACCCTTCGCCGCATGAATTGTAATCAGAGCAACAGATTGCTCCTCGGCATCAGGACGTCCTTCGACCTGGAGAACCTGTTCCTCCCAATTTGCGCGCATGTCCCTCGCAAAGGCACGCAATCCTCGCACGTCGTAGGCGCGCGACATCTCCAGGAAAAGATCGAGATTTGCCAGCACACGATCTGCGCTAGCGGGGAAGCGGTAACGAAAATGAGCGCGAACGTTCAGTAGACTGACCGCATCCGAAAGCAGGGCGTAGGGTGTAGTCGAACGCACTCGTCGCGCGAGTGACTGCAGGATCTTAATTATGTCGCGCGCCAGCTCATGGTTGATCTTGTCGAGTTCGGTCCAGAGCGAGAGATTTGGAAGAGGATCCGATCGCGCGGGGTCGGTGGGTAGACCGTCGGCTATATCGAGCAGCTCAGTTTCCGATAGTCCAACGAGCGGACCGCGCAACAGAGCCCCTAGCGCGAGGGTATCGCGCGCATCCGCGATTGCGCGGGTCAGCGCGATGAGATCCTGGATTTCCTGCCGTCGAAAGAAACCTTTCCCGGCTTGTGTCGAGACTGGAATTCCACATTGTTCTAAGGCTTCCTCAAAGCGCCAAAGGTCGGTTCCGACAGGAGCGAGGAGGGCAATGTCGCCAAACCGGCAAGGCCGTAGGTCGCCATTCTCTCTGATCTTGAGGTTGCCGACTATTCTTGCGCAGAGCTCCGCGACCCGGTCCGCTTCTGCGTCCCGCAATTGCTCGGCGCTATCCTCGCGATCCTCAACTACTACGTCGAGTGCCGCGACCGTGAGTGCATTCTTTTCCGGAAGGCGGGTTGCTGCCAGTGCGATAAAGCCGGGCTGCCCTGCTGCCGTCGAGAGGGGGCCTGCGAACGCTCCGTTGACGAATGAAAGGATCGGCTCGACCGAACGAAAGTTAGCAACGATATTGACCAGCGATTTTTTGCCCATCGCCTCTCGCGCCCGAAGATAGGCGTTTACGTCCGCGCCGCGGAATCGATAAATGGCCTGCTTCGGATCGCCGACAAGAAAGAGCGAGCCCGGACGAAGTGTTCTTGTCAGATGATCCCCGTCTTCATGATTTGAGGTATCGCCACAGAGCCGCCAGAGGATCTCAAGCTGTAGCGGATCCGTGTCCTGAAATTCATCCACCAGGACGTGCTGATAGCGCCTCCCAAGCGCCTGCCGCACGTCTTCGTGTTTGGCCAAGAGATCCTTGGCAGTGTGCAGCAAGTCGTCGAAATCAAGCAGCGCGGCAGAACGCTTGTACTCGCTCCACTCAACGAAAAGCCGCTCCATGGCATTTACGACGCGAGCAAGAAGCTCGCCGGCGACCATCTCCATCAATTCGTTAAGCGCTGTATGGCAGGCGTCATATCTGGCGGCGCAGGCCTGGAATGCCATCGTGCCATGAGCCTTGCCCTTGCCCGCAGTAGCTGCGGCTTTCTCCCAAGCGCCTTTCGTCTTCAGCTGCCTTTTGCCTCCGGCCTGCGTGAAGCAAGCGATGTGCCGAGGAATAGTCGCTGCTTGAACAAGGGCGCGGTTTCGAGGCTGGGTGATGAGTAGATCAGAGACACCGAGCGCGTCTACCATTTCGATGAATGCCGCGCACGCTTGACTGGTTTGTTCTTCCTGAAAATCGAGCTGAGCTATCTCTTTCTGAAAGGCTTCGGCTGCCGCTGATAGGTGTTTGGCAACGGAAGTTGACCAGGCGTAATTCGGGAGCTTCGCATCACGGTTCTTCCTCAGGAAGTCCGCAATGCTTCGAATCAGACGAAGGCCACGACCTTCGTCAGCAAGCACGAGCTCGGCAATAACGTCGTCGTCGCGTTCTCCAGAGAGGTGCTCTTTAATCCAATCGAGATATCGCTCGTTGAAGGCAAGGTCTCCTTCGGTCGGATCGACGATCTCGGCGCCAGGATCTATTCCCGATTCGGCCGGATAGGGCTTAATCAGTGCCTGCGCGAAGCCATGTATGGTAGTGCAGAGCAGCTCATCAATGCATTGTTTGGCGCGGATTAAGTTTTGACGTTGATTCTCTGGTACGCCATGGGGGAAAGCCCTCGCAATGTCGTCTGGAACCTTGCCGATCGAAAGCGAGTTAACGAACCTTTCAATGCGGATTCGCAATTCGCTGGCAGCGAACTCGGTAAATGTGATCGCCGCGACATTCTTCGGGTTCACACCCTGAGCGAACAAATACGCTACCCGCCCGGCCATAATCGATGTTTTGCCTGAACCCGCGCCAGCTTCGACCAACATGGACCGATTTATGTCGGTCAGGGCGGCTGTTCGGGCGGCCCGATCCGGAAGTTCGCGCGTCTTCATTAAGGCGCCTCCCAGATCTTAACGGCGTCTCCCAGCTGCTTATCGGCAAGAGGCCGCTTCCGAGCCAGATAGCTTGGATTGGCAGGTAGCGCGAAAGCGTAGTCATTGAACTTGTCGCCCCCATCGATGCCAGGGAGCGCCAGTCCCTTTTCGATATTGCCTCGCGCACACGCTATGGCCGAAGCGAGCTTATCCAATGCCGCTTTTACATCGTTGAGCGGAAACAATGCTTCCTCGCCATCCGCCGCTCGCGGATAGAGTAGAGCTGCTTCGACCTTTACCTTGGGACCAAGTAGCGTTCGAACTGCAAAGGCGTAGAGGCAGCGCTGCAGCTCGGTGCCGCCTTTGAGCACGACATCTGCCATGTCCCGGCTCAAGCGGCCGGTCTTGTAGTCGATAACCCGCGCCTGGTGATTGTCGCCCGACAAGTCCAGCCGATCGATCTGACCTTGTATGACGACTCCCGTTCCGGGAATTTCAACCGATCGCGATGGGTCCCACGGGAGCTGACTGCGGTCGCGGCCGTCTGCCATGCCAAAAGGAATTTCGGTCCAGCTCTTCTGATTTGGCAACCGATCCAGACGATAACTTAAGGCCGCAGTCGCGACTTTGAGGGTGGCCTGCAAAGCGTTCCGCCAGATAATTGGGGGTGGCACCGGTTGCTCTGTTTCCCATCGTGCGGCCGTCATACGAACCGCCTTCTCGGTGGCTTTGGTGACCTCGTCTGAGTTGGCCTTTCCAAAGCCGCCATTTGACTCGAGCGTGGCGACGGCGATCTGGAGGGTTTCATGAACAAGAACACCGAACGTCAGCGGATCCACGCTGAAAGGTTCGTCCGCTTCTTCCGGTTGGCGCCACCCCAGAGCGTATCGCCAGACAAAGCGAATTGGATCTCGCAACAGCATCCGCAACGAAGTTGCCGACATGGGCTGTTGAAAAACTTTGTTCAGCCGCGGGTGCTTTGGACGGACAAGGCCGTCATGCGCGTTGATTTGGCGCATGTACCAATCTCGCCACGTGGCTAAGCCAGACCGCGCCGTCGGTGTAGCCCGGAATTCCGTCAGGCGAGCGGTCAAGCGATCTGGCTCGCTTGCTGCATGTTCCGGGATCCTGCCGTAACTTAGGTAGGTTTCTTTGAACTCCCCGACTAAAGGCGAGCGCCCCAACAAGCGACCCTCGACGTCACGGCGGCTGAAGGAGATCGATGCCTCGGCGGCGC
Source organism: Bradyrhizobium sp. ARR65 (assembly GCF_000472385.1). Classification (GTDB taxonomy): domain Bacteria; phylum Pseudomonadota; class Alphaproteobacteria; order Rhizobiales; family Xanthobacteraceae; genus Bradyrhizobium. Next base: position 5,945 of record NZ_AWZU01000022.1, on the reverse strand, counting down.
TGGCGATAATGGTCGCAAAATCGCTGCGGTCCGCCTCGGACACGGGTAGAGGTTCGAGGTTCTCGATCGGAATGACGTGATCGGGAATAAGACGATCCTCGGAAATTCGGCGTGGCCATCGCCCGGCGTTCAGCGCGAGCAAGCGGACGAAAGGCCGAGGGGAGGCCGAAAGTGAAATCGCCGGCGCCCAAATCGGGTGCGACGCTGGTTCAAGATCGTCGGCAATGTGAAGCCGCGCTAGCGTAACGGGAAGTGCCGTGGCCGGCCCATCCTCAAGTGCGAGCTGCCATAACTTCAGAGGCATTCTCGGTAGCAGCTTTTCTCCGGCCTCCTGAGCTCCTGCGGGTCCCTTTTCAAGAATCTGCAGCACGTCAAGCACGATACTGGATTTATCTATCCCGCCCGGCCAAGCGGCAGGCTCAAGGGATGAGAACACCTGCTTCCAGCGGTCGAGATTTGAAAGAGGAGCCTCGGCTGGAAGAACCCGAGTCCAGTCCCGTGGCAATCCTTCGATACATCTGGTGCCGTCTAGTCGAAGCAGCAAACGCCGCACTCGCGCCTGGGAAATTCCGTTAACGAGCACGTCCGCTAGAGCTGCGGCCGTTTGACCTTCCGGAGTCGCAACGGCTTTGACGCCCTGCACGAAGTGAATCGGAATGTTTGCCTCGTGAGACAGTGCCGAAACGTAGTCGTCGTAGTCGGAAGGGCTCGCGGCTGCAATTGCGATATCTTCCGGCTTTGCCTTGCCTTCCGCGAGAAGTGATCGCATCCATCGGAAGGCTTCCAGGACCTCGTGTTGCGGAGTAGCGCAAGAGTAAACATCCGGGGCGGTCCCGGACGGCGGAGTTTGCCGAATTTCTATGTTCTTGCCGATGGCCCACTCCGGAACGGACCGCGGACCCGCTACCCAGGCGACTGGCACGCAATTCGCGAGCGCAAGGACCAATCGCCGCCAGCAAACCGGCATTTCGCTATGGCTGTGAATTTCAACGGGGCCCAACACGGCGGGTGCATGGATCAGACGGTTGAGCGCGAGATCAACCAGTACCCGCGGCGTCTTCATGGAAGGCGGCAGCCGCTGCACCACCTCCGTTTCTAGAGCGGCGAGTGCTGTTAGGCGCGGGTGCTTTGAGGTGGAGAGATCGATATCGGCTCGCCAGATCTTCTCGAGAGTGCCGACAGCGGCGCGGACCATCCCAGGTAGGCTCTTTATTGACTCAAGTTCACCGAGAGGAACTGCCGGTAATGCGTCTCGGACGGCCTTACGCAATGCATCGACATCGATGGGCCTTAGAAAGCCGCCTGCAAGGCGACCGGCAACCTGGCCCATGGTCATGATCTGAAGCCCGACGTCTCCCCGCCGCGCGGCGGCGACCCGGGCCATGTGGGCTGCAAGATTTGTATGAACGACAATCGTACGGCGACTTGGCAATACTGCGCTCACTAGGGCCCCACCCGGCAAGCAAATCATGGAAATCAACTCAAATTACTATTCCCCATTCTAGAAGGCCTGCCAATAGGAAGCCTCAGGTAGAGCCGCCAAATACGTCCAAATCTGACGTGCTGCGGTGGAAAACTTCGAGCGGGCTTCAGGACCTCAGTTTGTTTCAATGTCTCGAGACCGCATTCGCAAAGCATGCATACGGATTCCAGCCGATTGGGAGCCCCACAAATGCTGCTGGATAGCTTGGGCAGTTCATCGTGAGTGGAGCGCTCGCGACGCCGCTAGGATAAAGCGTGACCTGACTAAAGTCGTACACGCAATCGCCCGCTTCGAGTCGGTCCGCCTGCTGGCGCCGCGCGGCCGTGCGTTCCGCGAAGCCTGCAAGCGGTTTTCAGATTGCCCGGCTGTCACTGTCATTAAAGCGCCGGTAGATGATTTCTGGATGCGAGACATCATGCCGACTTTCGCTATCCGCACTCGCGGCGTTCGGAGACAAGTCGTGGCTATCGATTGGAATTTTAACGGCTGGGGCGGTACGCCCGAGCGTCCTGCTCGAGCTGGTGATCAACTTGCCAAGGCCGCTGCTTCAATCTTTGGCGTGCCGTGTGTAGCGGCATCCTTTGTAGCCGAAGGTGGGGCGTTCGCGTTCGATGGACGCGGCACTTTGATCACGACGCGAAGCTGTTTGCTCAACCCCAATCGCAATCCCGTCCGTGGAAATGCCGGCCGGCAAGCGGCTATCGCGTCAGAGTTCAAAAAATTGGGCATACGCAAAGTAATTTGGCTTGAGGGCGATATCTCCGAGCCGATAACGAGTGGTCATGTCGACGGGTATGTCCTCTGCGCACCGGGAAATAAGGTCTTGGTGGAATCGGTTGGTGATCCAGACGGCGAGCCACCCTTCTGGCGCGAGCATGACATTCAGATCCTGAAAAACGCGAGGACAATTCACGGACGCAAGCTGAAGGTAAAGTGCGTGCCCGCGCCACGGAAGCAGTATTTGAGGGGGAATCGATCTAGTTTCGCGGCGAGCTATCTAAACGTCTATCTCGCCAACGGAGCAGTGATCGGGTCGGTGTTCGGTGATAGCGAACGAGACGAACTCGCTGGCAAAGCGCTTGCCGCTGCGTTTCCTGGATGCGAAATTGTCTTGCTGCGAATCGATGCGATTGCGGCCGGCGGCGGAGGGGTGCGCTGCCTAACGCAACCGATGCCAATGCTCTGATGGTAGGACATGTCAGACGAACGAATAGATGGCTTGGAGCCACTTTCACCTGAATTCTTTATGGACGATGCTGAAATTGTCGCAAGGAAACTGATCGGGACCTTCCTGATCCTAGACTACGGAATAGGCCCTCCTGCGGGAGGGCGCATAGTCGAAACGGAAGCCTACGACGAGCAGGACGCCGCTTCATACTGCTTCCGCGGCGAAGGCTATGAGCCGTTAGACAGAAGCGAGCCAATGCGCTGTCCAGGAGGCTACGCTTACGTGTACGCCGATTCCTGCCTAAACTTTGTTTGTCGCGAGCAGGGCTATGGGAGCGCGGTTCTTATTCGGGCGCTGCAGCCGATTTGGGGGATCTCCGCCATGCAAATACGAAACGTCCCATATGATGAACGCGCTGCAGCGGAGCATGAGCGTCTGTGCTCCGGTCCCATGTGGTTGGGTGGGGCGCTGGGTGTCACGTCAAAACTCAATCGTAGATGTCTGTTCGAGCGGCCGTTCAAGCTTTACCAGCGCAACTCTGTTCCCAAGTTGGTCTGCAGCCCACGTATCAGGGTTCGTGAGTTCATGAACAAGAATCGGCCCGGCTTGAGCCCAGAGATCATAGATCAGGCAGCTCAAAAACCCTGGCGATATGCGGACAGGGGCTCAATGAAGTTTGTGAGTGAACAAGCGTCTTATCCCTGGTCGCCAGTGCTGTGAACGCGTGGCATCCGTTTGCCAGCCGAAGTCACCTTCCACAGCTCTTGATCTAGTAACATTTGCAATCGCGTGGGCGCGATGACCTGCACTTGGTCGCTCCAGGTGAACAGGTGCCAGCACATCTCCAATGCTCCGCCGGCACGAAATTGGACCACAAGCGAGCCGTCATTCTCCTCCTTGAGGGTCTGTGTCGGGTGGAAAAGATATTGCCGCGCATCGGCGGCTGCTTTAGGGCTGAATCGCCAAACAACGTCAAGGGCGTCTTCTTGAAACACACCGAATGATCGTTCCGCGAACTTCTGTAAACTGAAGCCCTTTCTTCTTCGAAACGGCGCCGCCTGAACTTCAACCCTTTCAATATTCGCAAGGCTAAATAGCCGGTAGTCGCTAACGCCCTTGCTCAGGCTGTAAGCCACGAGATAGTGCCGATTACCGTACAGAAATCCGTAAGGACACACCATCTGCAGGCTCAGTTTCCCGGTGCTTCTTGCTCGATAATGAATTCGAATCTTTCGGCAAGCGAGTATTGCGTGGCGGAGCTCCTCAAGCAGAGCATTTGGGATCGCCAGCCTTGGGCCAGGCCTGAGGGCGATCCCCTCCGCCTCCATTAGGGCTTCGAGATCTGGACCAATCCGGCGTGCCGCATCGGGTCGTATGAGCGACTTGAGTTTCGCGGAGAGCGTCTCAAGCCGTGCCGACAAGTCTGTGACGTTGTCGCGTTTTGCGAGCAGCGCGGCCGTAGTGAGAGCCGAGAGCTCCTCAGTTGAAATGCCGGCAAGATTCGCAACTGGACCAGATCGAATTCGCCATCGCTTGGGGACTTCTCCGGGATTGGCCTGCTCCATCTGGGGAAATACGCGTTCGATGGCATCGCGCATCCTTTCCGCGGTTCGGCGGCTAACCCGATAGCTTTGCTGAATTTCCTCGAGCGATATCCCTTCCGCACTCCCCCGCATGTCAAGAGCGACGCGCAGCAGAGCTTCCAACTTCTCATATCGCATTCCGGCCCCCGAGCCCTTCCCAGAGAAGGATATTACGGGGGTGCGGCAGGATTCGCCAAGCTGGCTCACGTAAGATCCGGCAACGACATCTGGACCGGCGGAGGAGCGCCTCGGACCCGCCGGCGTCGCGGTCGGGGCCTCCACGCCAGATTATCGTTCGCAACAATCTGCGTGATCGAACTGATGACTGACTCAGAAGGAATTTGGACAGCTTCGAATGCGCTGACGATCTTCTCGTATTCTTTTGGTTCAAGGTCGGTATTTTCGGGGCCTTTTACCTCGTCCAAAAACCAACCGAGGCGACCGGATCGGGTGACGGAGCAGGCGGCCTGCAGGCCAGCCTCTCGCCAGATGTAAATCGCGCACTGCCCGTGCTCTACGTTCCATACATAGCTTTCCAAACAGTTGCCCCACTTCTTCCCCAGAGCGCGTAGCTGACGACCGGAATCGATGCGTTCGGCGTAGTGCACGCGAGCTGGGGGGAGGGCGTCGGGCAGCGGTAAGCTTTCTACAATAGACTTGAGTTTGGCCAGCAGCTGGTTTGGCTGACGCGCGCGCGCGAGTTCGGAGACAAGCTGATCAAAGCTCAGTTTGCCGCTCCGCATTGACAGGCACCGCAGCCCCTTTGAAAAGGAGCTCATGTCTCCGATATTCTCGTGCATCGAGAAAACGACTCGGCGTAACTGTGGTGGCACATCGTTCATTGCCCTAATGGTAGAATCGCGGATCTCGAACGTGTGATAGATAAGACGTGCTGAGTCCGGGTCGGCAAGCAGCTTTACAAGCCCGCGGTAGCTTTCCGCCTCCATCAGGAAAGTCGGCATCACGCTGAGGGCACGCTTAAGGCCCGACGGGCGGTAACCTAACGTCGCGTCAAGAACCATTTCTGCTGCTCCTCGAAAAAGGACCTCCGTCAGCTCTGAAGAACTTGGCATACCCTCAACGTGGGCAAGAGCAGTACCGATCAGGTGCATTCTCGTTCGGCTGAGATGGATCAAATCCGATAAATGCTCAGGTTTGTACCGAAGCATGGCGATGAGGATCGGGACGGCCCATTTGAACGGTTCGAGCAGAAAACCGGGCGGTCGTTCGGCTGAGGCTAAGATATTAGATTCGGCAATAGTGCTTTTCATCGTAGGCTCCTGGCCGAGCTTACGTATCGGATCGGTGCGACAGTTTTGGACGTATTCACCGGATGCAGCAGACAAGCCAAGCCGCTAGCTGCCGTGCTGAGGCTCAGGCGAGACTTCGCCAAATCGTAAGCGGCCCTCTGGCCGCACGGCGCTGAGGGCTTGATTTCCCGCCGGAAGGCGTCAGGCGGCGAGTTTGGCGGCCGAATGTTCTGCCCAAGCCCATGGCATGAGTTCGTCGATGCGAGCGGCAGGCCAGAGGTTGACGAGCTTCGTCAGCACATCGGTGAGATAGGCTTGCGGATCGACGCCTGTTAGCTTGCAGGTCTCGATCAGCGAGGCGATGCAGGCCCAGTTCTCCGCTCCATGATCATGGCCGGCGAAGAGTGCGTTCTTGCGATTGAGCACGATCGGGCGGATGCCGCGCTCGACTATGTTGGTAT
>NZ_AWZU01000021.1 GCF_000472385.1 Bradyrhizobium sp. ARR65 | reverse complement strand
TCCTCGAGCTCGAGGTCCTCGACGCTGCCGGCATTCGCCGCGAGGCTCAAGATCGTGTCCTGCGCCTTCGCGTGCAGGATCAGGCGGGTCGAGTCGGCCTTGGGATCGCAGCCNACGATCAGGATNTTTTGTCCCATCTCGGCCAGCGCNGCCAGCGTGTTTTGCGAGGTCGTCGACTTGCCGATACCGCCCTTCCCGTAGAATGCGATCTGCCGCAGTGAAGCCATGTTGCTCTCCATCAACCGATTTGCCAAAGATTGCGCGCTCCTCGCGCGCGAGCTTGTTTCCCTTTTGGGCACACCGGTTGAAGGTAAGCAGAAGATCGCTCGCCTTGCGCGTCTGCGTGCGCTTAGCCCTCACTCAGTGTTGCTGCAGCACAATAGCAATGGCCATGCCAGCGCTGTCCGCGGACCTTTAAGCCACTGATTTCGCCCGACAACTACTCGCGCGAGGACTGATCACGCCAAGTGTTTCGAACCTGACCGGATCTGTGCGGGTGTCGGAAAGGCGACAGCAGCTGGTGCGCGGAACGGAAATTGCTAAGTGGACAACGAATGCGGAGTCGCGCAACTTACGGCCGTTGTTGTCGACAAGACTGTCGGCTGTTCGTTGCGTTGGCGAGCCAAGTTCGGTCAATCGGGCCGCCATGCGGTTCCGCCAGGCCTTGGCATACAAGCACCGCGTGTACACAGCTGGAGAGCAAAAGACTCCTGAAAATCTGCTACTTCGAACTTGATCGCCGAAAATATGCCGGAAACCTCAGGCGGTTTCGGATTGGCCGGCGCCCATCATGGCAGATTCGTGGCCGGACTTAAATTAGGCTGGCGTGAGGTTTTTTCCGCAACCGGCCATTTCAGACGGGGAGAAAACTCGCGGTGTCACAAACGTCCATAGCGCAAGCATCAAAGCTCAACTCGCGCCTCGGCGCGATTTTGCGTTCCACCAGCGGCAATTTTCTCGAGCAGTTCGATTTCTTTTTATTCGGCTTTTATGCCACCGCCATTGGGAAGGCTTTCTTCCCATCTGAGAGCGAAACTGCTTCGCTGCTGAACACATTTGGCGTGTTCTGGTTGGGAGCGTTGATGCGTCCGGTCGGTGCGATCACGCTCGGCGCCTATATCGACAAGATCGGCCGCCGCCAAGGGCTGATCGTAACACTCTCGATTATGGCGGTCGGGACCGTAGTCATTGCATTCTGTCCGGGTTACGCCACCATCGGGATTGCCGCGCCCCTGATCGTTCTGTTCGGACGTCTGCTGCAGGGCTTTTCCGCCGGCGTGGAAGTCGGCGGCGTCTCGGTTTACCTCTCGGAGATCGCGACCCCAGGCAAGCGCGGTTTTTATACCTCCTTCCAATCCTGCAGCCAGCAGGTTGCGATCTTTGTGGCTGCGGTCCTGGGCTATCTGCTGAACGAATTGATCCCGGCTGAGACAGTCGCCGCCTGGGGCTGGCGCGTGCCGTTCTTTTTCGGCTGCCTCATTGTTCCGCTCATCTTCTTCTTGCGGCGAACGCTGGAGGAGACACCGGAATTCCTGGCGATGCAAAAGCATCCGACAGCTCGCGAGGTGTTCACCTCTGCACTCGCCAATTGGCGGATCGTCCTTCTTGGCATGATGATCGCGATCCTGACCACCACGACCTTCTATTTTGTAACGGTCTACACGCCGACATTCGGCAAGAACGTCTTGAAACTGAGCTCTCAGGACGCCCTGCTGGTGACGCTCTTGGTCGCCCTGACGAACTTCATCTGGAATCCAATCGGGGGAGCAATTTCCGACCGGATCGGCCGCAAGCCGGTCCTACTGACGATTGCTGGGCTTGCATTGGTGACAACCTATCCGGCTCTGTACTGGCTGGTGAGCGCGCCGACATTTGCCAAGATGTTGGGAGTGGAAATGATGTTTTCCTTCTACTTCGGCACCTATAGCGGAGCCATGCTGGGCGCCCTCGTTGAGATCGTGCCAAAGCATGTACGCACAACCTGCTTCTCGCTGGCTTTCTCATTGGCGGCCGCCTTGTTTGGCACTTTTACGCCGTTCGTCTCGACCTGGTTGATCGGCCGGACCGAAGACAAGGCCTCGCCGGCTTTTTGGCTGATGTTCGCAGCTGTGCTCGGTATCATCGGCGCACTCGCGGTCTATCCGCGGACACCCAAGCCGTCGAGAGTTAAAAAGCCGTTGCCGCTTGGTCGGGCTCTACCTCAATCCTCCCGAGAAGCCGCCGGTGTTCTGTGTCGATGAAGAGCTAAATCCAGGCTCACGACCATACCAGCGCGGCCTGCCGACGAAAGCGGGCCGCGCTGGCGCCACGACTACAAACGCAATGGCACCACGACCTGCTGGCGGCTCTTAACATGCTGGATGGTAGCGTGATCGAGACCTGCACGCTCCGCCAGGGGGATTGCGAGTTCCTGCGCTTTCTTAAGCCGATAGATCAGCGCCCCCGATCTCGATCTCCACCTGTCTTCGACAACATGTGCTACCCGTGAGTCGCGGCCGTAAAGCGCTGGTTCAAGGCGCATCCGCGCTGTTATTGGCACTTCACACCGACCTCGGCGTCCTTCCTGAACATGGTCGAGCGCTTCTTCGCTCAAGATGACCTGAAACCGAATTCGCGGCGGCGCCTTCAAGAGCGCCGCCGCACTCAAGAGCGCAACCATCGAATACTGGAGCACAATGCCGATCCAGCCCCCGGGCTGAACAAGGTAGGTCTGCAGCGATACTTGTGGCGGCGGGGATCGTAACCCCCAAGCGGTCCGCACTGCGGTTCTGATCTCTTTCGGCCTAGCGCAATAGACGCCGCCGGAATGCATCACGGACGGACCAGCTCCAGCCGCATGAACTCAAAAATGACGCTGACGTCGGCCCGTCTTGCTTCGCATCAGAAGTGCCCTCCAGCCGAGCGAAGTTTTCCATGGCCTTTGCTATCAGCTGCGCATGGGTCAGACGAAAATTCTCCGGCCTCGTATGCAACAGCGCCGGAAAAGGCTTTTTTGAATGCGCAACGAACTGGTTCAGCATTGTCTCATATACAGAGAGGCAATCGGGCGTGATGGGATCACCGCTTGACTTCACGCGGAAGATGGCTTCCGCGGCAATCCTCCCCGAGGCTATCGCAAGGCTCGAGTCTTCATGGCGGACGACGTTGTTCAGTTGGACGGCATCCCCGACTAACACCCAGCCCTCGCCGAAGAGTCGTGGTTTGCCGTTGTATCCGCCTTCGGGGATGAGGTGCGCTGAATAATCATTGGGCTCGGATCCCTCAATTAGCCGCAGCACCGAAGAGTGACGCTTGAAACGCTCTAGGATCCCGTAAGGCCTTTCACCCGCACGCTGAAGGTCGGAAACGAGACAGGCTATTCCAAGTGAGATACAGTCCTTGTTCACGTAAATGAAACCCATGCCGCTCATGCCGCGCGAGATCGTGCCGGTGGTTTCGATCATGACGCCTTCGTCGCGTTTAAGATTCAAACGGGCTTCAATGATCCGCCGCGGCAAAGAATGTACTTGCTTGACAACCAGTGCGACCTCGTGCGGTTTGGGACACGCGCAGAACCCGGCACGCGTGGCGAGCGACTTATTGACGCCTTCCGCAATGACGACCACATCCGCCTGAATAATGTCGCGCTGCCGATCGGTGCGCACGCCAATGACACGACCGGTCCGGTTTTGCGCTAACTCGGTAACGCTGGTCTGGCACAAGACGGTTGCGCCGGCCTCCCTCACCTTCGCGGAGAACCATCTGTCGAAGCGGGTTCGGAGAATGAGATAGCGATCCGGTCGCTTGCCGTTGCAATGGTGGAAACGGTAACGCAGCCCGACATGAGAGCGCTCATCCAGCATCCAGAAGCGCTGCTCGACGAGACGACGTTCGAGCGGCGCGTCCGCCCGGAAATCTGGGATCAGTCCTTCCAGGACTTCCGGATTGAGGATGGCATTCTGGGTGTTCTTTGATCCGGAATATTCGCCGCGCTCGAGCTGCAGCACTTTCATGCCTCGCTTAGCCATGCTCAGCGCAGCGGCGTTCCCTGCCATTCCGGCGCCGACCACGATGGCGTCGAACCTATCTCCGATCATGGACCTCTCCGATTTCGACCCGCACCTTTCTCGCGTCACGGGCGTGCCCCGCCCTCCGCCAGGCGGGCGCTCGGGAAAGCACGAGTTCCTCGGCGCCGACGAAAAGCGGCTGTGAGCGTCGGCAATAGGCCGATCGCATCGGCTACGATCCCAATCTGGGCAAAGTCGAAGATCGGCGCGTTCTTGTCCGTGTTGATGGCGACGATCAGATCGGCTCCCTCCACACCGACCCGATGCTGAATCGCGCCGGAAATGCCGGCGGCGATATAGAGCTTGGGCCGAATGGTCCTACCGGTTTGGCCGATCTGACGGTCCGAGCTAACCCATCCCTTCTGCACCAGCGGCCGGGAGCAGCCATAATCGGCTCCGAGCGCGGCGGCGAGATGACAGACCAGTTGAAAGTTTTCCGGCGATCCCAAGCCCAAGCCGCCGGCAACGACGAAATCAGCATAGGCGAGATTGGATTTGGCGGATTCGCGGTCCGGAACAAACGATAGCACCTTGGTGACGATGTCGTCTTCAACAAGGCCCAGCGGATGGACGATGATGCGGCCGGGATCGCGTGAGACGCGTTTTGGCATCGCCATGACGCGAGGACGGACGGTCGCCATCTGCGGGCGGTAGTTCAAGGTGAAGATCGTACAGAGTAGCGAGCCGCCGAAGGTTGGGCGCGTCGCTGCGAGCGAACCATCAGCATCGACATCGAGCTCGGTGCAGTCGGCGGTCAAGCCGGTCAGCAGTGTGGTCGCCGCGGAGCCCGCGAGATCGCGGCCCAAGGTCGTTGCGCCCAGCAGCAGGATCTCCGGCTTGTAGGTGTTGACGAGATCAGTCAGCGCTTTGGTGTAGGATTCGTTCCGATAATCCGCGAGCACAGGATCGGCCACAACATAGACGAGATCTGCGCCATAGCAGAAGGATTCCACCGCGGCGCCGAAGGTTGCCTCGCCCTCTGTACCGACAACGACGGCGGCGAGATCGACCTTGAGCTTATCGGCGAGCTTGCGGCCCTCGCCCAACAGCTCCCACGAGACGGGATGCACCTTCCCTCGTTCCTGCTCGACAAACACCCAGACGTGTCTGTACGCCTTGAAGTGCTCCGGCAGCTCCTTTTTCGCGCTGGCGCGACCTTGCGCGGGCGTGGCGGGCACTTTCGTCACATTGGTCATGCGAAAATTCTCCAGATCAGGAATCGCGGGCAGAAGCTGCAAGCTCGGCTTCAAGTTTTGGTTGATGCCTGAAAATTTCATCAATCAATGCTCGTTCCGGCTGCTCCGCGGCTTCCACCAGCACCGCCTTCTGCGCGCGCGCAGAAGGTGCGAAGACGCGCTTGACGACGGTTGGCGAGCCCTTGAGACCGCATTTAGAGATGTCCTCGACACCTGCGTTGTGCGCATTCCATTTCTCAATCGGCGACCGTGCGGCCCGCAACGCATCCCGCATAGCTCCGCGGCGAATCTGGTTGGTCGCCTCAAGCATGGTTATGAGACAGGGCAACCTGGTGCGCAGGACTTGGACGCCCCCTTCGGAACGTCGCTCCGCTTCGATTGTGCGTGCGGCGAGATCCACGGTTTGGATCTTGCTGACATAGGTAAGCTGCATCGCATTAAGCCGCTTCGCGATTCCCGGACCGACCTGTGCGGTGTCGCCATCGATCGTCTGCTTACCTGTGAAAATGAGGTCGGGCGGGCCGTATTCCTTGCCAATTTTGCGGATGGCGGTTGCCAGAGCGTAAGTCGTTGCCAGGGTGTCGGCGCCTGCGAAGCAGCGGTCGGTCAGCAATATGGCTCGATCGGCGCCGAAGGTCAGCGCCTTACGTAAGGAGTCTTCGGCTGAAGGGGGCCCCATTGTAAGGACGGTGGTCTCGCCCCCAAACTTGTCGCGCAGCTCCAGTGCCGCTTCCAGCGCGAAAAGGTCGTATGGGTTTATGATCGTCGGCACACCCTGACGCATGATCGTGTTGGTCACAGGGTGCACGCGGATCTGCGCGGAGTCGGGGACCTGCTTGATGCAGACGACAGTATGCATGTGCCTTTCCGGGAGTTACGACAGGTTGCGAGCGAGCTGCAAATGCCGTACCATCCAGAATCATCCGAAATTTCAATTACTTGCTCGAATATCTTGACAGCTCGATGAAGGCAGAACTCCGACATTCGTAGCTAGTCCGACACCGCCATTCAGGCCGCGTGATAAGCGGTTAACATGAACCATTAAGAGCGAGCCCCACAGCAAGGGATGATGAAACAGGGCCGCGGGGCGCGATTCGGGATCGTTGCCCCACGATGGGACTTTGTTGAGCGTGCAGATAGCCTTCCTTTGAAAAACCTCCCAAGCGGCTGAGCGGGAGTCGATTTTTGGAGCGGAACGAGGCTTGAGATTGCAAGCTTGTTGGGTCTGAGGGCCCGAAAGCTTGCAATTCATTTTTTCGACTCCTTCGAATCGCGGGTCATGATTCCGTGGGTGGCATCGGAGGGACCGACGAAACCTAAGGAAACGACGCGACAAGCGACAGAGCAAGACTTACTTACCAGCTCTTCTGCGGCGAAGAGTTCTTCCTGCCCCTTTTGGTCTTTGACCGCTCCTCCGAGACCTGCTGGCGCCAGCGCATGGGCGAAGAGCGGCTACAAGTGTCGATTGGCGGCGAACTTTCCGCACGAATGTGCGTCCAACTTTCCGTAGGTAGCGCCGACTGGGATTTGGAATGAGTCGGTTTTGGCATCGTCATCGGTCTTTGCAGGTTGTCTGCCGCGGCGCAGATCGTGGCCGAGCATCAGGTATGTACAGTCGTGGCTAGTACCGCCAATCCAGTGAACGCAGTTGGCTCATTGGTCAGGTACGACCACCTGAGGGTCGTCGGCCCGCACAGACGTTTGCAGTTGGGCAACATCAACTTCTTGCGCTTCGCCTACTCGAGAAGATTAATCGGACGATAGGTTGGATCCGCGCACCAACGCTGAAATACGCTACTGTCGATTGTCTCGTTGATGTTGACGTCGCTGCCGTCGTCTCGAATATCAGGTTCTCGCCTGATGGTCCGGTAGAGAGGTGGAGAACTCTTGGCATAAAATCAGGTTCAGAACGCCGGTGACTTTTGCTCGCCGGAGCGCTTCCAGCGGCGGGCGGCCCGGCAGGCCGCCTGGACGCCGCGGGCGATGACATGTTCATTGGGATCTTGGGCCTGGAAATAGCCACAGCCCCGGCCGGGCTCGCATCCAGTACGCACGCAGAACTTCCAGCAGTCGCGGCGAAAGCATCGCGTAACGGTCCCTCCCGCCCTTGCCGTTCTCGATGTGGATCAACATTCGGTTGCTGTCGATTGAACTCACCTTCAGGCGGACGACCTCGCCAACCCGTGAGCCAGCCGCATAAGCGTCGCCAGCGCGACGCGGTTGCGCAGTAACCGCGCCCAGGAAGCGCACGATCTCTTCGGCACTGAGGACGAGCGGGAGCTTGTCAGGGTCTGGCCAGCGATGATCCGCTCGAATGCCTCCGCCTGCCCAATAGTCACGCCGTAGAAGAACCGCAGCGCGCAGGCCACCTGATTGATGTGGGACTACGAACGCTTCTGGCCGACGAGATGCAGTTGGTAGGTGCGGGCCTGCTCGAAACTCAGCCGGTCCGGGGCGCAGCCGAAATACCGGCTAAACTTTGCGATCGCATAGATATAGGATTGTTGAGTCGATGGCGACAGATCGCGGACCGTCATGTCCTCGATCATGCGCTGGCGAAGAGGCTTCGTCCCAGCCATCTGGGTCTCCTGTCTTGAAAGGGGTGGTGCGAAGACCAACATCCTCTCAGATAGCGCAGCTCAGTTGAGCAGGCTTGCCTCCACTCCGGCGTAGCGGGTTCGTTCAATCGTAGGCGAGATCATTGCGGAATAGTGGGCGACGCCGAGCGGAATCCGCAGACCTTCATCGACCTGCACAATAAAAAGAGTCCGCGGACCAGATTTTGGCTTCCGTCAGAGGTTTCTACCACAAAGCTGAGCAGACACTATGTGGCGAACTTTAGATTCACGTGACTAGGGTGTCTGACATACTGTACCAGCTTGAGGTAATTGTCTGCGATGACTGGTGAGCGGATGGAAGACGCTGCGTCTTGAAGGAAGGCATTCAGAGTCCGACGAGCGCGAATGCGGCTTTCGAATGATAGCTGTGCCGGCGCGCGAGTACGGAGAGTTGCTAATTCGGCACTGACTAGGTCGGCCGCGGCTGTGGCACAATCTGAGGCGGCGAAGCAGCCAGCAGACAAGACAGCTTGTGCCAGTCCTAGTGTGGTGAGCCACCCCGCATAGATTAGCACGGCACCGTCCGTCTCATTGAGCGCAGAGACTTCCTCAATCGCAGCAGCATGGACCGGCGCCGCACCAAGAGACCGAAAAAGATCGGCTATTTCGTCACGTGTGGCTCTAGAGAGAAGGCAGCGGCCGAGATGCGATAGGAGCGTCTCAGTTGGACCTTCGAAGATGCGGAGAATGCGAGCGTCACGATAGATTTTAGCTACAGGCGTCCCCTCATCGTAACCACGGCCACCTAAGAGTTGGACGCATTGATCAGCGACGAGGCCGCACCACTCCGATGACAAAACCTTCGTTGCCGACGCGAGGTGGACATTGGGCGCGCCCTGCGCTGAGACAAGTCGGCAGGATGCACCCAGCATTGCCTTCACTACTTCCCGCCGGAGTACCATGCGTGACCTTTAGGCCAGGAGCCTGCCTATCGACGAGTACACCAACGAGACGACCTTTCGCATCGGAACCAGAGGCTCGCGCAAAGCAAACGATCCAACGAGCCCAGTCAGCGAGGCCGGTCCAAATTTTGCGGCCAGAGATGCGAACCCTATCTTCGTGCATGAAAGCCGAAGCCTCTATATGCCGCGGGGCAGAGCCAGCTCCAGGCTCCGTCAAGGCGAAAGCGCACAGGTCGCCGCGTGTTGCTCCCCATATGAGATGCCTTTGTTCAGGGATGTGCGGCGCCGCTTCGATGAATGCGTCGGCAAGGACAAGGCTTCGGCGCTTATGAATCCGGCGTCAAAGTGCCGGCGATCTGGAACCATTTTGGCGATCTTTTCTCGATCCTGGCAATCGGAGTGCGGAATCCCTCGGGGTCGACCAACACAAGCGCGGTTGGGCGACTATTCGCCTAAACTGCGGCCTCAAGCCAAACCTTGTTCAGAACCGCTTGATCTCGATACCGTATCTCCTGAGGGCATAACCAATTTGGCGCGGGGTCAGGCCAAGCAGCCGCGCCGCCTTTGCTTGTACCCAGCCCGACCTTTCCATCGCGCTGATGAGAGCGTCGCGATCGATTAGCCTCGCGCCACCGACGAGCGGTGTAGCGAAAGGAGTCGGCGCTGCCTGCTCGTTGCCGACCGGCGGGACCGCAGGTGCAACTGGCTTAGCGACATCAACCGGCGGTATGGCCGGACTCGCTGACGTGGCTAGAATGGGTTTGGCATGCGGTGCTATGTCGTCGGATCCGCTTTTCCACAACATCGCAGAAAGGCACTGGCCGTGGCAGCAGGCAAAATCGTTTCTGACGATCCATGGTCCGGGCGCCAGAGTCGCTGTGCGCTCCACGCAGTTTTCGAGCTCGCGGATATTGCCCGGAAAACCGCAGGTCATGAGCACTTCAATCGCACTTGAATCGAAACTCAGGTTACGGCCGTTCTTGCAGTTGAAATTCTTGAGAAACTCGGTAGCGAGCATCGGAACATCAGCGCGCCTTTCGCGCAGGGGCGGCAGCAGCAAAGGAACCACGCTGATGCGGTAATAAAGATCGGCCCGAAATTCGTTCCTTGCGACCGCCTCTTCGAGGTTCTTGTTAGTGGCGGTAATCACGCGAACATCAACCTTGATGGTCTGGTTGCTGCCGACGCGCTCAAATTCCTGCTCCTGGAGCACACGGAGCAGCTTTGCCTGGAAGGAGGCCGAGATCTCGCCGATTTCGTCAAGGAACAGCGTACCCTTGTCGGCGAGTTCGAACCGGCCTTTGCGTGAACTGAAGGCGCCGGTAAAAGCCCCCTTCTCATGTCCGAACAATTCCGATTCCAGCACCGTCTCAGGCAGCGCGGCGCAATTGAGCTTGACGAAGGCCCGCTTGGCGCGCGCCGACTGCTCGTGAATGGCTTTGGCCGCCAGCTCTTTGCCAGTCCCGGATTCGCCGCGCAAGAGAACCGTGCTGTTCGATTTGGCTACGACCGCGATCTGGTCGAGCAGCCGACGCAGAGCCGGGCTGTCGCCAATGATCCCGTTGACATGAACCTTCTTACGCTCCCGCGCAGGCTGCTTGAACTCCGATAGCTCCTTTTGCAGCCGTTCTTTCTCAGCCATCAGCCGCTCGCGGTCCCTGGCGAACAGGCGATGCAGCTTCACTGTCCGCCCTACGAGCTGAGCGACCATCGTAAGTAGCCGGACGTCGCTATCGAGCCGGATGCTCGACCTGGTATCCGGGATACGGTCGACGGTCAGCGTACCCACGACTTTCGGCTCGATGCGAATGGGAACGCCAATGAACGACACTGGTGTTCTGTCGGAGGCCCCAAGGAGTTCGATATCCGCGGGATCGAAGGCTGAATGCAGGGCTACGTTCTCGGCGGCGAGCGGCATGGCCGTCGCCACAATTTCGTCGATCGCCCTTTGCGGCAGCCAGTTTTGATAGCGCTCATCGGAACCTTCGCCCAAGCCGGAGCCGACCGTGATCCCAGCAACGCCATCATCCTCGAACAGAGAGATAATGCCATGACGCATCTGCACAAACGATTGCAGAAGACGGACGACATTGGCCAGGGTGACTTCGAGCCGGCAGGTGGCGGTAAGCACTCTGGAAATCTCGAAGATGCCGGTGAGTGCGGTCTCGTCCAAGTGCTCAGCAGTCAGCTTGTCGTCAGTCTCGGAGGTTAAGCTGGTGCATTCGCGTACGGAGGCGATGCGCAAGGTAACGACCTCTCCGTTGTTCTGATCACGCTGCCTGTCATGTTCTTCGGATTTGCGAGCATTGGGTTGCATGTCATCCTCGATCCGCGCTCAGTTCACGGGATGGCCTCGAGGAATATCACGCATTTATGACGTTGTGGTAAAATATTACCCACATTTACAATTTGTTATTTGTTTCTTCGCGCGCAATGGCGCGGATCGGGGTGACCAATTCGGCGCGGCCGGTTTTCGCTCCAGCGGCTGCCGATCACAGGTGCTGGCCCCCATTAATGGGCAGCTCGCTCCCTGTGACATAGCTCGCTGCATCCGAGCACAGAAAGAAGATCACTTTTGCAACCTCTTCCGGTGTGCCCACCCGGCGCAGTGGAATGTTTGGCACAAGGCGAGCTTCTGTATCCGGCGATAAAATGTCCGTCTTGATTTCTCCCGGTGCGATCGCATTCACGCGAATGCCATGCGGTGCATAATCGTGCGCCATTTCGCGCGTGAGACACGCTAGCGCAGCTTTCGAGGTGGCATAGGCACTACCGGCAAACGGGTGTACCCGCGAACCCGCAATCGAGGTCACGTTGACAATCGAACCTTGGGCGGCTTGCAACTGCTCGAAGAGCCCTTGCGCAAGGAGAATGGGCGCCACCAGATTGAGGTGGAAGACCCTCATCCAGGTCTCGACCGATGTCGTCAACGACGTCAGTCGTGCGCCGTCCGATGTCTTCGGTGACATACCCGCATTGTTGACCAATGCATTCAACGGTGCGCCCGCAAGACGGTCTTTGATCTCGGCGATAGCACGCGGGAGCATCCTATGATCGCTGAGGTCGACCTGGATATGATCCAGGGTGCCGCGGTCCCATGGGCACCGCTCGCCGTCGAACGATTGGCGCGCGCAGGATATGATGCGCCAGCCCGCTTCCAAAAACAGCTTTGCGGTGGCGTGACCAATGCCGCGCGAGGCCCCCGTCAAAAGCAAGGTCTTCCGTGTTCCCTGGTGGACGCCGGCTCTATCGCTGTGAAACGGACAGCCCGCCTCCTTGGCCGATGCTGGAGCGGTCGTCATATATTCCTCGTTCAGATCGAGACTCAAGCTTCCCTCAGATTCTCACGCTCGTTCGCGACCGGCGCTGCAGGATTTGGGCCAGTCTTATTCTGGACGAACGCTCGCGATTTTGGGATTAGATGTAGCGTTCTCTATCTGCTTGGTAGGTTTCGGACATGCGCCTCGGTTCGGTTTCGGACAGCAGGATACGACCCACCACGAACCATCTGTCGACCAGCGGCGAAAAGCCACAGAGGGCTCTGCGAGAACAGGCGCTCGCGCAAAGTATCAGCGCCGTCAATGTGATCCCGCGCATCCATAACGATAGAAAATGCATCGTCAATAGCGCTAAGGTTTACCTGCCATTCCGCCGCCATCGGGACGCGGTAGGACGAGGCTGCCGGATTGCAAGCTCGAGTCACTCAAGCCGGCGCCGAAGGCGAGCTATATAGCCCGCCTTGTATAATTCGCGCGGTCAGTCGGTCTCAGCTGCTATTCGCGTTCGACGTGATCATCCGCAATTTGCACAATTGCACGACAGGTTGGCTCAGGTGCACGTTAGCACTATCGTGAAACGGCAAGATCTTCGGATTGTTGTTCAATCAGGATCAGCCGAGCCGGATCGTTCAAATCGAATTCAATGACGCGTGGAGCGAAAAGGCGAGCATAGCGCGTAAAGGCGCTGGTCGGCGGAAAACGGATAACCGTATCGCATCGGCCGAGGAGGTACATGTCGACCAGAGCCGAAATCCCTCCCTCCACCCCCAGTTCTGCACTATGCAGCGGCCCGGCCCGATCCGCCTGGAAACGCTTTCTGACCACAAAAATATCGGGAAAGATGGCCGATAAGCGTTGAAGCATGCGAACGCTGTCCGTGCACAGGAACACCCTCACTGGTCTTGGGTGCGACAACACCTTCGCCCTGTCGATGGCCGCGCATACCTGACGCAGGGCCAAATCTGGATCAGCCCAGTAAGGTGCATGTCCCATGACATCTTCACCGTTGCCATGCCTGACATGAACCCCGATGACGCTGTATCCTTCGAAATGTTCTTGATAGATGGCATCGATCCGCGCTTGGATTTCACGGCTCGGCTTGACGCTCTCAAAGATCTGACGTTCCGCAGCCTCATCGCAACGCCACATCAGACAAGCGTCACAGACGACCGTCTTCGCTTCAGTATCAGTCGCGGCTTCGAAGAGCTGTGCCAGCTCATCACGTTCCCGGAAGATCTGTTCATCCGGACGATAGATGCAGTCGATCGGCGGTTTATTCCACCATTCAGGGAAGAACGGCCCCGGGAACGCGAACTGATTGATCTCGTCATCGCAGCAAGCAACGTGTACACCAGCGATGCGTTGCACTGGCTCGAAGAACACGGGAAAGGCATTTGTAAAGGATTGATCGAGATAGCAGGAGCCACGCCAGTCAATGGCGAGCGCGCGCCCTGTCCGTCGCGCATAGCTCCAGGCTGCCGCAAGCGACCACAAGCAATCACCAAAACCGGTACGTCGCCGCATAACGACGAACCGATCGTTCGTCGTGCTACTAGCAAGCATTTTAGCATCCTTCTCCTGTGATTGTGCGCTCATGAGAAGCAGCTTCTTCTACACATATGGTGGCTTACGAACGAGACCCGCGCCGGGTCGATCTCAGCCCCAAACTCCTGCGCCGTTATCGTTTGCAGCAGCAATGGCGTCGCCTCGGATGATGCTCTGCAGTCTCGTTTGAGACGCCGCGCCCGCTTGCAGCCGGCCCGTTCAAGTCCCCTCCGTGAACCTGGGCTACCGGCATCTCGCCACTGCGCCCGCGCCTCGCCCACGGGACCCAGCTCCCAAACTCACATTTCGCGAGCCGATTTCGGTCACCATTATGGTGCTGCTGCACAATTCACTTCGCTGCATCCCATGCCTCTTTTTTTTGCGCGAGATCGGTCGTCAACGCATCAGACGACGGCGAAACAGCGCAATTGACAAGAAGAATGGCAACAGGGCGTAGATGAAAAGCGCGCTGACATGGAGGGCGGCGTCGCTGCCTGGACGATCGAGAATTACCGGGCGAATCAGGTCGACTGAATGTGCGAGGGGCAACAGCCTAGCGAGGCGCTGAAATCCGCTAGGCAGCTGAGTTATCGGGAAGATCGCGCCACAGAGGAACACCATCGGTGTGACGACAAGCGTCTGATAGAAGATGAAGTAATCGTAGCTTGGAGCCAAGGATATGACGACCATCGCCAGGCTCGCGAAGACGAGGCCAGTGAGGGCGATTGCTGGCAGCGCATAGAGAACGGACATCCAGCCAGCATAGCCGAGGGTCGCGGCAACAATCCCGATCGCCGTTCCGGCGAGAACGGCTTTACTGGCTGCCCAGGCCAATTCTCCAAGAACGATGTCACCCAGCGTGAGTTGGGTGCAAAGAATGGCTTCCCAGGTCCGCTCGGCATGCATCCTTGCGAAGGTCGCATAAATCGTCTCAAAGGTAGACGATGTCATGGCGCTGGTCGCAACCATCCCAGCCGCGAGAAACGCGATGTATGAAGTCCCGTCCACGCGCCCCACGATGATGCCGAGGCCAAAGCCGAGCCCGAAAAGGTAGGTGATGGGATCGGCGAGGTTGCCGAGAACCGATGCAATCGCGACCTTTTTCCATACCAGATAGTTGCGGTGCCACACGGCCGTCCAATTGTACGCATTTGCGGGCATGGCCGCCAAATAGGCTTGACCCATCATTCACTTCTCCATCTCGCGCCCGGTCAATCGCAAGAAGACGTCCTCGAGATTCGCAGGACGCTGCAAGAAGCGTAGACCGGCGCGCTCCTTCAGCTGCTGCCGAACCTGTTCCGGATCAGACGCATAGCAAAAGATCGTTTCCCCGCTCACTTCAATGCGCTGCGCGTAGGACTTGATCAGCGTCACCAGTTCATGCGGGTTGCCGCCATAGATCTCAAGAACTTGGCAGCCGATCTGCTCATCTATCAACGTGTGAGGCTTGCCTTCGCTAATCTTGTGTCCTTTTTCAAGCACGCACAGCCGATCGCACAAACGCTCAGCTTCTTCCATGAAATGCGTAGTCAAAAGGATGGTCTTGCCGCGAGCGAGTAGCGATCGCAGACGCTCCCACATCAGATGGCGGGCGTGCGGATCAAGCCCAGTACTAGGCTCGTCAAGGACGAGTAGATGCGGGTCGTTGATCAGCGCACGTGCCAGCGTCAGGCAACGTTTCATGCCGCCAGACAATTCGCCTACCTGTGCATCAGCCTTTGTCTCAAGGCGTGCAAACGCAAGAAGTTGCGGCACCGCTGCCTCGACCTCGCGGGCGCTCATGCCGAAATACCGCCCGAACACGAGCAGGTTCTGTTGCACTGTGAGCCGGAGATCGAGGTTGTCGAACTGCGGCACCACGCCGATGCGCACGCGTGCGAGACGCGCTCGCGCCGGTATCGATTCACCAAGCACGCTGATTTTGCCCGCATCAACGGACGTCATCCCGAGAACCATGCGTGCAATCGTGCTCTTGCCAGCCCCGTTCGGTCCCAGGAGGCCGAAGCATTCTCCTCGCGCCACGGCGAACGACAGCCCGTCAACAACGATGTTGTTGCCGTATGACTTCTTGACGCCTTCGAGTTGGATTGCGAGGCTCGGCATGCGCTGACGTCAGCTTGCAACTAGCGGTTCGGAGCGCGCTAACTGAGTTGGGACCGTTTTGGTCCAGAGCAGGCCGTCACACCAGACATGCTCGACGCGTCCCCACTCGCAGGCCGCGGCCGCGTTCGGAAAGAAGCCCCGTCCGTGGTGATTTGCACTGGTATTGCAGAGTAGCGGAATGCCAGTGAGCTTCTCGTACTCCACGAGAAGTTCGGCGACCTTATGCGGTGAGGTTCTCGAGATCGTCTGCAATCGCGCAGACCCGTCGAGATGTACAACAGCTGGGACTTTATCCCGCCATTCGGGCCGCGTCTGGTGGTCAAAAAGCATGTAAGGATCCGGTGTGCCGGGGTTGAATATGTCTGGCGCGCGATCTTCCAGGCATATTGGCGCTACTGGCCGGTAATATTCGCGCTTTTTGATGTCATTGAGATGGTCCTTCATTCCCGCCGATGTTGCGGCCGCCAGAATGCTCCTGCCTCCCAATGCCCTTGGCCCGAGCTCGGCGTTGCCGGCTAGGAACACCACAGGCTTGTTACTTGCGAGGATACTGGCAAGTTCACGCATGCTACACGGCGTTGATTCCCATTCAGATGGCACATCGCTGGGCAGCAGGGCGGGACCGCTATAAACCGACCATTGGAGCGGCACGAAGCCTTTCTGCGCAGCCATTCCCGCGCAAGCGGCACCGATGGCCGAGCCGCTGTCATTCGGAAACGGCGGAACCCAGACAGCATCGAACAGCCCGGTCTCACGGAGTGCACTGTTCCATTTGATGTTGAGACCGCAGCCTCCGGCTATGCACAGATTACGCGCTCCGGCCAACTCCGTATGCCGCTGCAAAGCGTCGATCACCTCTTCGACGAGAAGACGCTCGAGGAAGCAATGAAGTGATGCCAGTACATCTTCCGGCCGCTTGCCCTTCAAAAGGGGCGCGCTGGCGTCGAAGAAGTCGTGCATCGCAGCAAGGGATAACTCAGGGCAGTTGATCTCCGCACGGTAACGACGCGCCTGTTCGGTCTCGCCTGCAAAGCGCTCCAGATATAGCTCGCCGAACACCTTTATGATGTCTTCATTGGCGTATCCCAGTGCAATATAGGCCATCAGCTTGCCGGCAACACCTAAGTCCCAGCTGGTCCTGGTGTCGCGCTTATATGGCCCGAAGTGATGGCCGGCGACGGCATAGACATGCCCTATCACCGGAAAGAGACAGTCGACGAACCGCGCACCGCGGCGGTCCACGTGATAGAGACGTGGAAAGATGCAGCCGTCCCATACCAGGCAAAACGCTGGCTCGCCCGCTTCTGCAAATGGGCTCGTACAGTATGCAGAGGCGACGTGGCCAGTCACGTGCGGATAACTCGCATACGGAAAGTCCCGGCCGCTTAGCATGAGGCCTAAGCCGTCGCGCGAGGTGAGAAGACCCTCAGGATGCCGTTCGACGTAAGGCCCGCCCTTGAGAGTGACGGGAGCCGTCCCGCTAAGAAGCCGGAACTGCGACTCGACCTCCCCATCCCATCCGTCGATCACAAATTGATCAACATCTTCCGGAGCAAGGCCGTGCTCTGCCAAAGCGGCAACGACGCAGTCGAGATTGTCGATGGTTTGATAGCGCGGATTATTGCCTCGCTTCTCCTGCTCGGTGCAAAAGACCAGGCGTCCGTCCTCGACAAGAGCGACCGCCCCATCATGGGTCAGCTTGATACCGCAAACGCGCATAGTGCCTCCATGTTAGGGCCGGATGTTGGACTGGTCTGAAGCTCGTCCCTCTTTCCGGAAGAGCACGAGCAAGCAGTCTTCGTTGGACGAGGCGCCTTGGCAGTGCAGCCGTTCGATCTCGGTCAGCGTCTCTTTGAAGATTGCGATGACTGTCTCGGCGCCGGCGGCATGCCCCCAGCGCCGACAGGTGGCGTCGCGGGCGGATCCGAACACTACCCTCCCACCTGGCGCAAGCATCCGAACCAGATTTTGGATGGCTGTGCGCATCTGTTCGACGTCGCTGAGATAATAAAGAATCTCCGCAACGACGATCAGATCGAACGACTCTGCGCTTGAGAATTCTAGGATATCCGAGGCTATCCACGTGATGTGGGACCACCTCTTCGTCCTTTGGCACGCCCGACCGATCGCGCGCGGCATGAGATCCACGACGGTCAGCCGTTGAGCGTGGGGCGCGAGCTTCTCAGTGAACGCGCCGGCGGCGCAGCCTACCTCGAGGGCA
The DNA here is from genome assembly GCF_000472385.1 of Bradyrhizobium sp. ARR65. GTDB lineage: Bacteria > Pseudomonadota > Alphaproteobacteria > Rhizobiales > Xanthobacteraceae > Bradyrhizobium. The sequence goes on along the minus strand of NZ_AWZU01000021.1, from coordinate 113,580 downwards.
TTCGTAATGCCCTCTTGCGAGAGCGACAGGCGGAGCATTTGCGTGTGACGCTCCCGCTCGAACGGGTTTCCGTCGAGACGCCAGGGATCATCCGCCGCTAACTCCAGCTCCAAGGCTTGATATTGCTTTTCCAGACTCACGACGTCTTCCTCAGCCAGCGCGTCCCGTTGACTCGCCACGGCAGAGGGTCTCCGACCCGACCCGCCTTGAACGACCGGGCGCAAGATCTATCCTGCGGTGTGATCCGGGACGCTGCCCCCGTTCCAGAATGCTTTCTCGATCAACAGCTTTTCGGTCAACGACCTGTTTGTCGCCATCTGCCGGCAATTGGACCGCTTTACGAGATAGCCAGTCGCTGTTGCTCAATGTACACAGCGCATATGCCTTTACGGGGAGTAACAGGAAGATGTTGATGGGTGTATGCAGAGAGAAGGCCAGGAACCGAAGTTGACGAGCACGGAGAGCTGCCACACTGCAACGGACGGCCGTCATCAATATGATCATCAGCCCGGTCCACCACGGCACGGTACGCGTGAACAAGATCTGCGCCAGGCCCGTCAGCGACGACAGCGCGAGAAGTAGGGGGCCAAGATTTTGCCCGACCACATCTAGCGTGAGATAGCGGTCGAGGCCAGGCAACAGCCGCAATGCGAGAAAAGTGTCTCGGAAAGTGCTCCGTGCCCATCGGAGTTGTTGCCGCAGATAAGGCCCCAAGGTGTCCGGAACGACTGTCGCCGCGACCGCCTCAGGAACGTATTCCGTTCGAAACCCTGCTTTCAACATGAGGATCGTCAGGTGGCGATCCTCACCGAAGTCGCTCGGCTTTCCTCGAAAGAATTGCGTCTCGTACTGGTCCAATAGCAAAAGGAGCGCCGATCGGCGGTACATTGCACAGGGGCCGCAGCAGCACATAACCGCGCCAAAACGAGCTTGTGCCGCGCGCTCCTCGTTGCAGGCCAACCAGTACTCCATATCAATCAACCTGGTTAACCAGGTGTCGCTCCGGTTGCTTGCTGTCAGCTGCCCCATGGCAGCGCCGACGCTCGCATCTTGCATCTTCGATGCGAGCTTGGTGACCACATCGGGGGCGAGTATCGTGTCTGAGTCGACGTTCAGCACCAGATCTCCAGATGAACGGCGTATCGCCGCGATCTGCGCCTTGCGCTTTCCTGCATTCTTTGGGAGCACAATGAAGTTGAACCTGGGGTCTTTGGCGTAGGTGTCGTGCACCGGTACGACCGCTTCAAGGTTTTCCGAGCCATCATCAATCACATAGACCCGCAGCTTTCCAGCGTAATCCTGGTCGGCTATGGACCGAAGGCACGCCGACAGCGTGCGCGGATCTTCGTTGAAGCTGGGGACGATGACATCCACGCTCGGCAAAACGTAAGTCTCGACCGACCGGTCCGCCAAGAGTGGCTCTATGGGTTGCGCATAGAGCGCCTGTACGCTTCGATAAACAGTCGAGAGCAGCGCATAGCAAGAGATAGCAACAGTGCTGGTTGTAGCGAGCAGGTTCATAAGGAGCCAGTTTGTTTAGTGAGGTTTGGGAAGCGAACGGATCGAAAATCCGCGTTCATGCAATTGCGGAATCAGGCGAGAGAGTGCAGAGACGGTCTGGTCGCGCAGAGCGGCATCAGAGCTAGAACTCAACTCCTCCGGAGGACACCCATCGTGCAACAGCACGATCACACCCGGCCGGACCGAGGACAGCACGGTATCGATAATTGCGTCGACGCCAGGACGAGCCCAGTCTCGTGTATCTAGGGTCCAGTGAACAGCGGCTAGGCTCGCTCTGGCAGAGACCGCGAGAACCTCTTCGGTCCACATGCCGTACGGAGCCCGCATGTACCGCGGACATACCTGCGGGTTGGCCATCCTGATCGCGCTGCTTGCCGCGAAGATCTCTTGTTCGACTTCTGCAGGATCGCATCGGGACAGATCCGGATGGGTCATCGTGTGGTTTGCGACCTCGTGCCCTTCTGCGACCATACGTTGGATCAGTTTCGGTTGATCGAGCGCATACGCGCCGATCACAAAGAATGTGGCGGAGACCTTGTGTTGAGCCAAGACGTCGAGAATATCCGCTGTGAAGCGCGGATTAGGACCGTCATCGAAGGTCAAATAGACGCCCGGCCTTTCGATCCGGTCGCGGCCTTCGCTGCGCACCTCTGACAAGAACTGAAGATGTGTCACAGCTCTGGCCCGTTCCGATCAATCATAGTCCCGGTCGGCCAATCGCTCATCGACTTAGCAACGGGCATGACCACCACGAGGACGTCCTCGACCCGGGTTGGCGGCACATTTAGATAGATATCGGCAAGCGTAGACCGCACGCGCAGCCCCGAGAGGATGTTTGCCAACCCCTGACGGACGAGCATCTTCGTAAGATGCTTCTCGAGCGCATGCCGGACCGTGCCGAACCCGAAGGGCACACCGAGCTGCTGCAGAACCGGAAACATGACGCGCATTGCGTGGCTAATTCCGAGTCCCTCGAGGTCCGGACGCACCCCATACAATCCGAGCTCGGCCACGAGCACGTCGACCTCGCCGACCTTGATGAACCGGCGCAGTATGCCAACGTGAGCGGCTATACCACGCGCGTCGTAACCGATGACCCGAATCTCGGGCCTCGCACCAGCCCAGCTTCGATTGGCTTCGAATGGCTTTGCATTGAATGCGCCCGTCGGTCCGTACGTCTTTCGGAAGAAGTCGGATAGCTCGATGTGATCGGCGAGGCGCAGCTCGTTTTCCCAAGTGGCTTTCCAGCGTACTTGCGAGCGCATGGACGGACCCACCGAAGGAGTGGACACGGCAATGTTCATGCCTTGCTCCTACCCGCCGTCCGGCCCTTGAGTGCGGATTTGATGCACGCGCCCAGCTCACGTTCGCTGTAGGGCTTGCTCAGGTAATAGGAGATGCAGCCTAGCCGCGGCGCTGTGCAGCTCTCATCGAAGGAATGGTTCGTAAGCAGAATGGTGGGAATAGGTGTCCCCGAGCCAGCCAGACGTTCGCTGAGCTCGACCCCCGTCACGTTCAGCTGCTGCAAATCCGCAATCAAGCACGAGGTGTACGGACGAGTGTTCGACCTCAAGAACTCATCTGCGGTGCAGAATGGCTCTGCCACGTAGCCCATGGAAAACAACATGCTAATCAATACCTCGCGCACAGAAGGATCATTCTCCACGACGGAGATGACGTCGAGCGCGTGTGCCACGCGCACGAAATCCAGCATCGACTTTCCTCGCCGCTTTGATTGGACTTGATTGAGGTCCGCTTTGACTGATCGGTCCGCAGACGCATTCGGCACCTGAAATTGGCGCCCTCCGATCTGCGGCGACCCTAGAGCGAGGCTTATGGTCTGCTCAATCGTACGCAGGACAGTGGGAAATATAGAAAGGTTTGACAAAATCAAACGAAGGTTTGCCAACAGCTGGCTCTGGCCGACGCTAGCCAGAATCCGTCGCGCGACACCTTCGCGAAACAGCTTACCCAAGCCCTTGAAAATCAAAGCAAGGCAGACGCGCCTCGATTGATGCCCAGCGCGCAGCAGAGAGTCTCTCTCGACGTCAGAGCAAAGCTCGATAACCATTTTGATATGCCCCACTTCTAAACTGAGGTTTGCTATCCGGCATTCGGAAGAATTGGTAAAATCGATTGTTTTTATGAAACACATCCACACTATGGATAAGAACGGACCATGCGTTTCAAGGGCCTGGATCTCAATCTACTCGTCGCGCTCGATGCTCTGATGACCGAGCGCAATCTCACTGCGGCAGCTCGACGGATCAACCTCAGCCAGCCGGCGATGAGCGCGGCGGTTGCGCGCTTGCGCGACTATTTCGGCGATACGCTATTTACGATGCGGGGGCGCGAGCTTGTTCCAACAGCACGTGCGGAAGGACTTTCCGGCCCGATAAGGGAGGCGCTGGCGCACATTCAGCTCTCCATCATTTCGCCCGATGTCTTCGACCCCGCGCAATCCACTCGTGTTTTCAAAATCATTCTTTCCGACTTCATGACGGTCGTCTTCTTTAGAAAGGTCGTCGACCGGCTCGCTCGGGAGGCTCCCGGCGTCAGCTTCGAATTGCTACTCGCCGACGAGCCCGATGAACTTCTTCGCCGTGCCGAAGTGGACTTTCTGCTCTTCCCAGATCGGTTCATGACGAACTTGCATCCTAAAGCGACACTGTTCGAGGACAGGTTCGTGTGCGTGACCTGCTGCAACAACAAGCACGTGCCAGGCGAACTCACATTCGACGACTACATGTCGATGGGGCATGTCGTCGCCCGGTTCGGATCGGCAATAAAGCCCAACCTCGAGGAATGGCTGTTCATTGAGCACGGCTGGAAGATACGCACCGACGTTGCGGTGCAGGGCTTTACGATGATCCCGCCGATGCTGTGGGGGACGGACCGTATAGCGGCAATGCCATCAAGGCTGGCAACGCTTTTTGCAAAGACAACTCCCCTGCGCATCCTCGAACCACCGCTGCCACTTCCGGACTTTACGGAATCGGTCCAATGGCCAGCGGTTCACAACTCTGATCCGGCAAGCATTTGGCTGCGACAAATATTTCTGGAGGAGGCCTCCCGCATGGATTGTCCGCGGGAGACCACTCGAAGCCGCAAGCAGCGCTAAGCATGCTTAACTCATTTGTTGCGTCAGATAGTCGCGTCTTTCGAGGGCGCTGGTCTGTCGGGTCAATCGACTTTTCTGTGACTTCCCGCGGGAGCGCTCCCCAGCCGCTCGCGCGAGCCTGTTTCCGCACTTATATGGCAGTCCCAATTCCACCCCGATCACAGCCAACTGTACTTAGCACAGCTCAGTCTCCGTTCACGAGCGCATTTGTCCGTTGTTCGGACTACACGCTAGTGATTTCGCGCACAGGCTCTGGGCCGCTCCGAGAAACCCGAGCGTCGCAAAACAGAATCTAGTAACTCAGCCTATAGGCAGCCACAGCTGTGGCGAGACTATACTCGGCGTTGAACCACGATTTATATCTTCCTCCGCAAGGCCCTCTTGAATCGCCCATTACGTCAGGTTGTAAGCATGCAACGAAGATCAACACTACTCGGCATCGATAGCGCTGTGGCGGTTCTGCTGGGCGTCACGGTGCGCACCTCAGATCAAAACAAGTGGTTTTCCCACCTGCGGGCCACCGGCCCTACTTCAAGGCGGCGTCTTGCTGTTTTGGCGTCAGATCTGCTCGGCCGCGTACGAGAACGAATCCCTCGTAGGCTGAACGAGCCAAGTCGAAGAAAGTGAGGCTGTGGATAATGCTCGCTAAGATCATGCACACGAACACCGGTTCTTAAGTACAGAATGCGTTTTAAGGGCTTTGATCTAAACCTTCTCGTGGCACTCGACGCTCTGATGGCTGAGCGTAACGTCACGGCTGCAGCGCGCAGCATCAATCTCAGCCAACCGGCGATGAGTGCCGCCATTGGGCGACTGCGCACGTATTTCGGGGATGAACTCTTTACCATGAGAGGGCGAGAACTCGTCCCGACGCCGCGCGCGGAAAGCCTTGCCGGGCCCATTCGCGAAGCTCTTTTGCACATCCAGCTATCTGTCATTTCAAAGGACGTTTTCAACCCGGCCGAATCGAATCGCCGCTTCAGGATTCTTCTTTCCGATTTCGTGGCGATGGTGTTTTTTCGGAACATCGTGGAGCGCGTTGCCCGGGAGGCTCCCGGGATCTGTTTTGAATTTTTGGCACTCGGCGACGAGCCCGATGATCTTATCCGACGCGGCGAGGTCGATTTTCTTATCTTACCGGAATTGTTCATGTCGAGCGCGCACCCTAAGGCGCGTTTGTTCGAGGAGAGGCTCGTCTGCGTAGGCAGCCCGACGAACGAGCAACTGTCGCGCCAGCTTACGTTCGAGGGGTACATGTCGATGGGACACGTTGCAGTGCGATTCGGACGTGCACAAATCCCATCGATAGAAGAGACACTTTTGCTCGAGCGCGGCCTCAAGCGACGAATCGAAATCGTTGTGCAGAGCTTTGGCCTGATCCCGCCCCTGCTCGCGGAGACTGACCGTATAGCGACCATACCCTCGAGGCTCGTTAACCATTTCAACCAAACCATGCCCCTGCGGATAGCTGATATTTCTCTGCCATTTCCAGCATTCACCGAAGCTCTTCAATGGCCCGCGTTTCACGACAGTGATCCGGCTAGCATCTGGATGCGCGAACTCTTAGTCCAGGAAGCCTCACGTATGGCTCCCGTGCGCGACAGCGAGCACCAAACCTAACGCGCTACCATCGGGGTCGCGCGGACTCTGATGCAGTAACCCTTTCGCTCTTCGGAGTCCGTCTCGGTCTCGCCCGCGAGGGGCGGTTCAAACGCAATGCTGCCCTACACGACCGCCGGCGGCTCGCGAGCCCAGTCTCGTCGGCGTGGCTGCACGACAATCTTGCTGCCGCGGTCTACCTACAGGTCCTTGTTACCAGCGTGAGCAAGCCCCATCCGCGCTGCCGCTGACGTTGCCCTCTGCTCCCAAGCGGCTGAGGCATCGGCACCAACCACGGAGTGGTTAACCAATCGGCCCGAGATTCGTTCTCCCTTCGCACCAGCTTGGAGTTGCGATTTGTGGCACGCGCTCTCACTACTGCCCGCCTCTTAAACAATGAGCTGGCTTGCTCTTATCGGCGCACGGGCGGTTTTCTAGAACAGGGCCCTTTGTTCTTCTCGCCTAGGTAAGGGAGCCGTTTTGATGGACGTGAGAGTGCACGATGACACGCTCCCAACAGATCTCGCTCCAATTCGGTCCTTCACGCGGCGCGCAATTTCCGGGTGCTTACGCAGACCCTTCAGTCCTCATCGATCGCGTTAGACGCTCTTGGCGCGATGGACACTCACTCCGCCAATTGGCGGACGATAATAGAGCACGTGCGATCGAGCTCCGCGAAGCGCCCCAATCGGATCTTCCCCGCGAACGGTTCAGCAGGGATGTTCACATGTCGACGCATCCTACCGTCCAACGAATCGAATTGCTCAGAAGTGCGCTGAGAAAAACGCGGCCAGGCGAGGAGCTTGCTCAACGCACTCACCATCGTCTCTTATACGGACAGCACTTGATTCGATCATGACCACATAGCGCATACTGTTTTGTGCCGTCCGATCTCCTCCTCAGCATCCGCACTGAAGCTTGCCACTGCGACCATCCAACCATCTATGGTTTGCGCCGCACATATCGACCGCGTGAATGCCTGCCATCACGCCCGGTGATGAGTAGCCGGCTTATCCATCATCCAACGAGAGCGATTCGCTGTAAGGCCGTTTAACAAATTGTCGCGCCGTCGCGCTCTGAAGCATCGTGTGGCCGACATAATACCACGACTGCTTCTCGCCAGCCTGTATCAGACCACGCATCGACATGTATCCAGGCCGGGCGATGTCGGACATTGGTTGTCTGAAAACAAACAGCGGCGCCGCTGGCGGGCGCACGTATAACAAGGCTCGCGTCAGCTTATTTACTGCACATCATATGCGCGACACTTCCGAACCGTTCTGCGAGAACTATGTTGCATGACGGCATCACCGGAACGGACAAGGCATCTTCGTAGTTGTACGCCCCCGGTCCGTCTGATTTTTGCCCTACCGCCGCCAAACGCTGTGGCCACGTGCGCCCCTCCAGTGCAACGATAAACACGGAGCGAATGTTGCAGCAGTGCAGTGGTGTTTACGATCCAGAAGAGCTTTCGATGTTGGGAAGGATTTTTGATGAAGCAATCGCGATGCTGCCTCCAACGATGCAGACCTCCGAGAATCGCACAGCAATCGCCAAGCTTGTTCTCGAACGGGCCGGCGGAGGCGAAGCGAGGCTGGTGTCATTGAGGAGTTTGATGGATGCAATCGCGTCTGCTGCTTGATCATGCGGCGTCCACAAACCCCACCTCAGTCGCATCGAAATGGTGAGGATTCAGCTAGACCATTGAAATCGCTTGAATCTCACGTGACGTCAGGTTGTAGGCTTCACACTTGAAAACCATGATCAAAGCTACACCACGAAGGCGTCGATGGCGCATTGGCGAACTTGCAGAGGCGACCGGCGTAACGGTTCGCACGCTGCATCACTATGAGCACATGCGCTTACTTTCCGCGTCTGAGCGCACTGACGGTGGTCACCGGATGTACGACCGCGAGAGTCTCAAGCGCGTGTATCAGATCCGTGCTCTGCGTGAGCTTGGGTTCTCGCTGGAAGAGATTCGCAGAGCGATGGACGGCAGGACGTCGCTCACTGAGCTGTTGCACAAGCATTTGGAGCAAATTGAGCTTCAGGTGGCGCGCACGACCATGTTGCGAGATCGTTTGCGCAATATGACGATGCCTGGTGAAATACAGGTCAGTGTGGATCAGCTTCCCGCCACACTGCATGCAATGTCGCGCGATGAGCAGCGCAACCAGGCGCCGCAATGCGAATGCGATTTAGACGAGGATCGAGAGGAGCGCTGGCGACAGATACGCGACCGGTTGCGCGATTGCATGGAGCGCGGCGAACAGCCTTGCAGCGAACGGTCAACCGCCGTGGCGGTTGACGCTCGCGCGCTCATCACTGAAATCGCCGGGGTCGGCTCGACCGTCTCCACCATTCTCAGGGTTCTCACCAGATTGAGCACACCCCGGACTCTCGCAGGCTGGGATCCGAACCTCATGCGGTATCTCGATCTCGCGCTTAGCGCATTGGAGAACCGGCCCCGCTCAGGCAACTCCTCCAGCCTCGCTCAGCCTTCTACCACGACGGGGCGGACATGAGACTTTCTGAAGCATTGAACGAATTGCGACTCCGCTTCTTAGGAGGCGCCGATGCGCCCTCCCCGCATGGAAATCGCGTTCCAAACGGTAGGCTCAGCCGCCCTCATGAACACCGCCCTGGTAGTCCTTAAGCGATTTCATGCAGGAAGATGCAAGATCGACGCAACAACGTCAGGATGAGACACTCCCAATGTCATTCTCTCGAGTCTTTGCACTTTCAGCTTGCGCGTTTGTCGCTTCTGCTTCCACTTCCGTCGCACCTGCGGCTGACATTACGATCGCCGTCGCTGGGCCAATGACCGGCACCACTGCTGCGCTCGGCGCCCAGATGCGCGATGGCGCTGCCGCGGCTGTAGATGCCTTAAATACCTCCGGCGTACTTGGCGGCACAAACATCGTACTGCGGGTCGCCGATGACGCTTGCGATCCCAAGCAGGCCGTTGCAGTTGCGAATCGGTTGACCATGGATCAGGTCAAATTGGTCGTTGGCCACTTTTGCTCGGCTTCGTCGATTCCGGAAGCCGCTGTTATCCAAATCTCACCTGGGTCGACCAATCCTCGCCTGACGGAGCGTGGTCTGAAGAATGTGTTTCGGACCTGCGGCCGGGACGACCAACAAGGCGTTGTAGCGGCCGACTACATTCTGCGACACTATCCAGAGACGAAGATCGCCGTCCTTGATGATAAGAGCACCGCTGGCAAAGGAATTGCCGACGTCGTTGCGTCGCGTCTTGAGCAAGCAGGTGTAAAGGCGGCGATGAGGGAGAGCTATGTTGCGGGCGAAAAGGACTACACAGCGGTGGTCTCACGGATGAAGCACGAAGGAATTAAGCTCGCTTATATCGGCGGCTATTACACCGAGATTGGATTGATTGTTCGTCAGGCTGCAGAAGCAGGCGCCGGCATCACCGTCATGGCGAACGACGCTCTGATGACGGGCGAGTTTTGGAGCATCGCCGGCGACGCTGCAAATGGCACTCTGTTTACCTTCATGCCTGATGCCACCAAGAACGCCCAGGCAGCGGACGCAGTGGCAAGGCTGGAAGGCTCCAACCGGTCTGCGAAAGGCTACACTCTCTATGCTTATGCCGCGGTTCAGGCATGGGCGGAAGCCGTCAAGCGGGCCGGCACCTTCGAGGGTCCTCAAGTTGCAGCCAAGCTGCGGGATCAGCCAATCGAAACAGTTATCGGCAGGGTTCATTTCGATCGCAAGGGAGACAACGAGGCGCCTGGCTTTTTGGTTTACCGCTGGTACGACCATGTTGTCGAACCTGCCGAATAGAGCAGCTCGTCGCATCGGAACACCGTGGCATGCATATCAAGGAAGGGGTTGAATTGTGAAACGTCGTCGTAGCGTTGACGCTGGCGCGTTTGTCGCGTTTGTCCTCTTCGCGACAGCAATTGCGGGGCTCTCGTTTATCTGCTTCCGGGCAGTGCTCGCTGCCCTGTACTCCGATCCTGAGGATTCTGAGGATCTGCTTACGCCCGTTGAGACAGATCGGTCGGTACTGCCTCTGGGCTACTCTTGCCTGGCGTTTTGCTTGAGCGGCGGCGAGCGTCGCTACGGCCTTCGTCCCCTTGAACTGATGCGATCGTCGCCCTCTTCGCACCGTCAGCTGAGTGATACGCCGGAACGAGGAGCGCTTTGATGCGGAAGATACTCGCAGCTTGCGGTGCAATTGCACTCGCCCAAGCTCACGCCGATACGCGACAATTGACGTCCACCAGAGAGCTAGATCCAGCGATCGTCCAACCACTCGATGGTCCAAGCCCAGGTGTCACCTCGACGCGCGCTGCAGACCGTCCGTCCCATCTAAGGTCAGTAAACCCCGATTGTGCAGCGGCAAAGACCAGCTTGGACGCGACTGGCGACGCTGAGCCGAATGATGCCAACGCGACGCTTGCCTTTCTGCTCGACGTCTATGGCCCGGCGCCCCAAACTAAGCAATCTCAGGATCGTAGGCGCGAATACGCAAAGAAATACATCGAGTCGCACCCGGGCACGCCGGGCGTGCTGTTTATCGAAGATGTTATCGATCACGGCAGCTCGAATACATCGGTCAGGCAGCACCAGCTCGAGTTCCGGCAGACCTTGGTCAACTATTATGTCGGTGGCGGGACCTTGAACGATACCGTGTTCGGCTTCGTCGACGGACCGTACCCTCCGATGTGGACTGCGGAGACGTCGACCATCTACACCAGTTTGATATACGTCGATGCCCACGGAAACGAGACATATGTCAGCGAGGCAAAGGTCAACGAGATGGCTGAGCTTGCTCCTGGGCTGAGCCAGGAGATGATGCAGCGCCAAGAGAGCGACAGACGCTATAAGGCAAGCCAGGTTTCGCTTGCTGAAGCGATTAAGCAATCCTCGGACAGCGGCAAAGATGAAGGACTTCAGGAGCTGCGTCAGCGGCAGCAGCAATTGCTGGCCGAACGTGAAGAAGACTTGCGAAAGCGGCAACAGCGCGATGCAGAGATGGACCGGATGTATGAGCTTTCCTTAAAAGCTGACTCCGGATCCATCAGCCTTTCCGAACAAAACGAGCTGGACAACTACATTGAAAAAGCTGAGCCCGAGATCGCGACTGGCACTCCAGCCGATCCAGTTATTAGCCACGCGCTCAAGAGCTGCCCAATCTGCCGCCGTATAAATGTTGCGGCACTGCGCAGCCGACACTTTACGGGTACGTTGCGTTTCATCTCGAACTCTGATCGATCTTTGGTGAAGGTCTATCGGCACGGTCGCGGCCAAGCGATAGCCGTACTGCGGAGCGTGAGACGCGACCTCTCCGGGCCGATATTTGGTGCCTGGACGAACGCAGGAATGGCATCACCGCCGACGCAAGATACGGCGATAAGCACCCCATAAATTGACCGTTTAAGCCCGGACGCAAGCGACACTCGCTCAAGGATCGATCGTTCTGTTTCAGACCTTCCCGGCTCTTGCCGTTACGGTGAGGCGGTTCAATGTGCGGCAGTAGGGAGATTTGCTCGACGCCTTTGTTGCTCGCTGATTGAACGTGCCTCTCCGCCCACCGTAAGCACCGAAAGGAACCGAGGCGGGTCACTCAAAGCCACTGCAACTAGCGCTAGTCGACCAAAGGGAGAAAACGATGTCGGACGCAAAACTTCGGAGTGTGCTTTCTTCCCTAGCTCCTGTCGCGAGCCAGTTAAATACTCTGCCTCCCGGCCAACCGGCCCCGGATGGAAGTTATGTGAAGCTAAACACGAACGAGAATCCGTTTCCACTACCGGATATAGTGAGGCAAGGTGCAATTGCGGCCCTCGAGCGACAATACCTGTATCCCGAGGATGACAATCTTGGCTTGAGGGAAGCAGCGGCGGCTGCTTACGGTGTGCCGACCGATCACGTGATTGCCGGCAACGGATCATCTGAGCTTCTCGGGCTCGTTTACCGAGCCTTCCTTGCCCCGGGTGACAGCGCGGCAATGGTCTCGCCAGGCTTCACATTCAATCGCAAACTTGCCCTGGTGCAGGGGGCCCAGTTCCTTGAAATCGGGTGCCTGGACGTCGAGTCCTTACCCACAGAGGAGCTGCTTCATGGTCCGGCGAGAAATGCCAAGTTCATTCTGCTAGCCAATCCGAACAACCCGACGGGGACCTTCGTTCCAGTCAAAGATATCGAACATCTTGTTGCAGAATCTGACCGTCTCGTCGTGTTGGACGAGGCCTATGTTGACTTTGCACCTGATAATGGCCTTCGCCTTGTCGGCCGATATCCGAATCTCCTCATTTTGAGGACATTTTCGAAAAGCTACGCTGCCGCAGGCATCCGCGTCGGGTTCGGCTTAGGCCATCCTGAGCTTATCGGAAGGCTTCGCAACATCCAAAACGTTTTCAGCATGAACGTGATTGGTCATGCGGTCGGTCTCAGCGTTCTTGCGCATCGCGAGGCTTACGAGGAGAACCACAGACACATTAGGGATGAAAGAGAGCGAGTTGCGACCGCCTTGTCTCACCTGGGCTTTGCTGTCACGCCCTCTCACGCGAATTTCCTGCTCGCCCGCGTGCCCGCCGGTCAAGACGGCAGATGGTGGCAAGCAGCTCTGGAAGACCGCAAGATACTTGTCGCCTTCTTTCCTGATAAGGGACTTGAAAATCGGATCCGCATCAGCATCGGCACAAGGGCGCAAATGGACGCCTTCCTTGCAGCTGTGAGTGATATCGCACAATCAGCTGCGCTTGCTCCCAGCCTGACGAGCATCAGCTAGCAGAGACAGCCCGACGGAGCCAAACACGCATCCGCGTCCACTGATCGTTTGCTGGCCGGCAAAAACCACGACCAGGCTTAGCTCCCACAAATTTGAAACCACAATGGAGATGAATGAGTGAACAAGGCGCTTCCTTCAAAGATAACCTGCGGCATCTTTGATCATCTAGACGAGGACGGGGGCGATGTCGCCCGACAGTATGCCAACCGCCTCGTACTGGCTGAGGCATATGATCGGCTCGGTTTCTATGCCTATCATATGGCAGAACACCACTGTACGCCGCATGGCAGAGGTCCTTCCCCGAACTTGTTTCTCTCGAGCGTCGCACAGCGCACGCGTCAACTTCGCCTTGGCCCGCTGGTGATGCTCCTCAATCTCTATCATCCGCTCCGTGCATTCGAAGAGGTTTGCATGCTCGACCATTTGAGCGCCGGCAGGGTCGAGCTGGGCCTCGGGCGTGGCTCCGCTCCAATTGAATGGGGCTACTTCGGGATTACTGCGGACGTTGCGCCGGGCCGCTACGAAGAAGCCTGTGAAATCCTCATGAGTGCGATGAAAGGGGGCACACTGTCTTATAAAGGTCAGTATTTCGAATTGAACGGGGTTCCCTTGACGCTAGGGCCCCATCAGCGTCCTTATCCGTCGACTTGGGTCGCTACCAATCGACCGGAGACTGCAGCTTGGGCTGCAACAAGGCGCGCAAATCTGGCATGTCTTGGCCCCTCCTCCGCTGTCCAAAAAATTACTGATGCGTTCCGCGCGCATCAAGACTCCGATCCTAAAGCCAGCGACGAACAGCCCTTTCTTGGATTGCTGCGCATGATCGTGATTGCAAGCTCTGACGCAGATGCCTATTGGCTCGCCGCAAGCGCTTACGAGCGATGGCTGGAAAGCTTTAAATTCCTCTACGAGCTGAATGCTATCCCGACCCCACCTAACCTGCCGCTGAGCTTCGAGGGTGCACTCGAAAGTGAGTTGTGCGTCGTCGGAACGCCATCATCTGTGCGCCAGACGCTTCGCAATCATATGGAGGAGGCGGGAACCAATTATCTCCTGTGCCAGATCGCATTCGGAAATCTGTCAATAGATGCTTCTCTGTACACCGCCGCCGCCATCCAATCCGAGATCATGACTTCTTAGCCAGAGAACTACCCGCCTATCGATCTCTTGAGATCACCGCCATCGCAATGCACGTGGGTCTGGCTTTGACGCCCGGCCCACAGAATCCTGCTTGCCGGCGGGATTTGAATTCGAGGGCCTGCTGCGATCTCGCGCAAGCGCACACTCTCTAACCACCACTTCGGAACACTTTCGAATGATAAGATACCGACTTGCCGCGGGATTGGCTCTCGCATCCATTCTGCTGGTCAGCTTTCGTTACGGTACCGTCCGGGCCGAGGACATAGGGCGTCCACAGCTCAAGGCAGGCAAACCGATCAATATCGGCGACGCCCTAGCTGGAGAACTCGATGTGCTGCAGGTACTTGACCGAAAGAGCGGTAAGAAGATCGTGGCTTACCAGATCACTTCAGAACCGCGTCAGCTGCCCTCCCCGAATGGCTTATGCGGTCTCGAGACAGGACCGGAAACGTTTCAGCTAACTACGATCGGCGACGCAGCGGCTGAGCTGAGTACGCTTGTAGGTAGGAAGATCTCGGTGAAAGTCGATGACATTGCCTGTGCTGAGAATGCTGCGGATGTCAGCGAGGCGGTGGTTCGGAAGTGGAGGCTGGTGAAAGGCCACTGAGCTCACGGCATCGGCGGAACATCCTACAGCGAAGCCGTCACAGCTCGTGGCGGCCTCGCTGCTATTCGAAAGAGGTATTGAATATACCAGTCTGGACAGAGAGAGAGAGAGAGAGAGAGATCGGGGTCGCAAGCACCTTGCCTCGGCCAACCCACGTCAGCGGCTACGCCATGCTGGCGAGGCGCTTCTACCGCAGCTGCCAGCGCAAGTCGGAAAGTTTCTGGTCAGCAAATGGCATCGATCGCATCCAAGGCCGGCGACGAACAGCTTCTTTTCTCGCCTTCGGACGCCACGGCCCGCCGCTGGCTTGCGAACGGCAGTCGGACAGCGTGGTCAATGCACGTCACGGCTTCCGCGATGTACGCGCACGCGGATCCCTCTGCGGACTTGATCGGCAGACCCTTAGGCAGATCCCGACACCCGCCGCCATCCCAAAGCGTTAGCTCTGCGCCATCGACCGACGCGCCGCAATCAGGATCCGACACGTGCGATGTGCAACGGATCAAATGTCGTCGGATGCATCCAATCTACTGACCCTACTCACCACATATGTCCTGGCCCGTAATGATGTGAGATCCACCTTTTTTGGTCTCGTCACGCCGGCCATCTAACAGGTGCACATAACCTTCCGTGGTGCCGGTCTCACGTCAGATACCCGTACAGCTTTGTCATCGGAGCCAGCCACATGACATGTGCTGGATATACATAATGGAAAGTCTCCCCGCGTTTTCCACAAAGGTGACATCGCCACACCGATGCCATGAACCTGGCTATCGAAGCTTTGAAATATCATGCGATCAAGGCTAGAGGAGAGCTATCAGTGCGCATCAGTCCTTATTTTGATGAGATCAAGGCGCGCGCCCTGCAGCTTCTGACGGATTTTCGACCGACCGCAACCACAATCGTCGGAATCAAAGGAGAACTACGGCGCGCCGTACGCGAGGCTGTCCGACAAGCTCGCGATGAGATGTACGCGCGCGAAAGACCCTGTGGTATGCTCGCGCGAGCAGAGCGGGCTGCTGCGTATCGGCGAACGCATTTCAATCTCGGCAACTTCGAGCAAGCAGAACGACAGGTTCGTCAACTCATTTGGACACGCCTTCGGCATTGACGCCGCGCAAGTCCGGAGCTCGTCTGGAACTCCTATAGGGGTTGGAGCGTTCTACCATGGCACAGTCTCTTGGCGCGACGATCGCGCCTTAGGCTCATCGCCGTGTTTCCCTCCCGCGCTCGGCTCGTTGCACCTCTCACTTCACTCGTTGCACCTTTCACTTCAAAAGCCAGACTGACACTCGCGATGGACGCAGATGAAGATGGTGACCTCTTGTTGAGGAACTTCGCGAGAATCCTGCGATTCAGCAATTCTTGGATCGACACGGCTTTCCGCCGGGCACGACTTCAAGAGGCTGCCCGATCGAGTACCTTTCCCAGCGGTTGCTCCCGTCCCACCAGAGCGGTGCAGAAATCAGATGCAACAAGCCAGACCAGTCTTGGCTCTAGGATCTCATCTGACGCGGCCGAAGAGATCGATGGAGTGCGGCACGGTCAACAACAGAATGCTGTCGAAGAATGAGCAACGCCACAGAATTCACAATCAGATCTAGTAGGTGCGTCAGGAGGCCCAGCTCCTTACCCTGGGACGGTTGGCCAATGGTCCGAACACGCCGAAAGTCGACAATCGTGTTCGAGGTTAGACGGCTCTTCGGCCGACTTCGGATAAAAGAGTAGTCCAGGTTCGTCGGAGAAATACGGATGCCGACGAGCACCGGCCAAAGGGAGACGGATCACTTTGCGGCGACAAACGGCGGACTTATCGATTGCGAAGGTCGATCACATCATTCAGACGTTTCGGGAATTGATCGACAGTGATGCTTCGGTGCCCCCTCAGCTTCGGGCGGCGCTGCACATAGTTCTTGACGATCATCTTGTTTGCGCGAGGACAAGGATTGGAGACTGCATCGATAAGCAATAGGGGCCACGCCAATGAGCATCTCTGGGCCGTTCAGGTGTTAAGCCCGCCCGCTGCCAATGCGGAGCTCATCGAAGCACTCGGCGTTGCCGGGCTCCGGTGTATCGTGGTGACCGATTTGGCTTCCGACCCCAAATGCTCGCTGGCACGGCAACGAGGCGCAATGAGCTCTCCGTGACGGCTAGATCATATTCAGGACTTTGCGAAACGATCAACCCAGCCGTGAATCGATGCCCTCCGGATTCCAAGCTGCGGGAGGCTCCGAGCCAACAAGCATGGTTGCCGGTTCCGGCCCAGATGAACATTTGTGCGGCATAGCCGTGCATCCACCCCTAAGAAGGCACATCATGGACAGGATTTCACAAATCGAAGCGGAGCTTCGACAGATGGAGGCGGTATATGCTCAGAAGAGAAGTGCGCTTGCAAAGCTGGAGGATGCCTGCCGCAGAAAATATGCCGAATTGATAGAAGCAAAGGCGGCTCGGGACGCTAAGATTGCGACAGACGACACGGACTGTTTGCCCGGCATGATTGATGCTTCTACCACACGGCACTTGCGATCGTGCTCGCCACGCGGGGTGCCAGACATAGGGATACCAGGTGAGTCGAACTAGGGGCTGCATGTTGCCCCTCCCCCGATGTCGGCTAATCAACAATCAAGCGCAGGCGTAGCGGTCCTCACTGCCCTGTTTGGATAGCTCCGCCTTTAATCCTGAAGGTGTGTGGCTCGCCCCTACCTGCGAGCACGACTTCCGGTCGCGGGGCAACGCTCGGCTTCGCAGCGCCACACGAGTTGCCTTGCCGCCTGAGCGATAACCGGCCGCGATGCTCCCAACGAGTGTGGCTCAAGAAATGCGGCGAGCGGAGATTGATCATCCCCTCGTCAGCCGGTTTCAGCTTGGCGACCGGACAGTTGACGCAGCCCAGCTCCCCTAAGCCGCTGAAGGCATCGCGGTGATCGCGTCATCGTGGCCATCGATTGCCGCGAGGCAAACGGTGCTCCGCCCCGTAAAGAATCAACATCAGATCTAGCCCGACGCGCCCCCTTCTGTGCGGTTGACGCAATCAGCGCCGGCATTGCCATAGTGGTTGCTTCCAACCAGAGCACGAACGTTTCGCGCAAGCGCGGTTGCAACGACGTCTTCAACTTCGGTGTCGCGGCCCCGGATACCGCCCCGCGACCGCGCGAGACACGGAGAAGGTGGGCCGTAACAGGAGATGCTCCGGGCTCGCTACATCTAGGCTTATCATCGTCCGCTATCCGTTGGATCGGTTTCTTCGGCCCATGCTAGCAACGTTATCGCCAGGGCCGAACTTTTGAGAGCCTCCGATTATGCCCCGATCGCCCGCTCGCAATCCATCAGTGACGAACCATTGTCCGTCCTGGAGCGGACCAGGCCGGACCTCGTGCTCGAGCGGCCGTTCCATCAGGGCTCCGTAAAGACGCGCTCGTGATGGATTGGAGGGGCAGCTCGATCGGGCGGCACTCGAGGAGATGGCCTGCTTGCCTACAGACAGAAATGTATCAGCTAAAGGCATTCGCGGACTTTCATCGTCAGCCTTGCTCCAAGAGACGCCTTTATCAGTGCACGTCCATTTGAGCATCGCGTTGCTCTGTTACAGACATGCGCGGGGTCGGATCCGACACGCGACAGTCGTTTACGTTTCGTCGCCTTGCCAACTCCACAACCTAACGCCGCGTGAGGTTCAATCATTTCTTTCGACGTGAATGTTGCGCTGCAGTTACAGAAATTCGCGGTGACGCTGTTAAGAGAGGCTTGGCGCTGGGGCGCTAGACAGTGAGTAAAGGTCGAAATGAAGAAGTTGTTGTTTGTCACTGCGAGCATTGTCGCGCTTGGCGCAGGATTGCCCGCATTCGCCGCGGATCTTGCTCCGCAACCCGTCTACACCAAGGCACCGCCGGCACCGGTCGCCTCCGCACTTTATGACTGGAGCGGCTTCTATCTTGGTGTGAACGGCGGTTGGGGTTGGGGCCGGAGCTCCTGGGATTTCGGTGGCGTCACGCCCGAAGGCTCCCATGACGCATCAGGTGCGACCATCGGTAGTCAGATCGGTTATCGCTGGCAGTCGGGCCCGGTGGTGTTCGGCGTCGAAGGCCAGGGAAACTGGGCTGATTTCAGCGGATCCAATCTCAGCATCGCTTTCCCAGCCGACATCAATCATAGCAAGACTGATGCGTTTGGGTTGATCACCGGACAGATCGGCTACGCCGTCAACAATATACTCGTCTACGCGAAGGGCGGTGCTGCCGTTACAGGCAACACGTTTCAGATTAATTCCGCCCTCACTGGCGCGCAGCTGGCGAGCACCAACAATACCCGTTGGGGTGCCGCTGTCGGCGCTGGCTTCGAATTCGGATTTGCCCCGAACTGGTCGCTCGGCGTTGAGTACGATCACCTCTTCATGCCGGCCGGTAACGTGACCTTCACCTCTGGTGGTGTGTCTACGTCCGACCGCATCAGCCAGGATTTCGATCTCGTGACCGCGCGGCTGAACTATAGGTTCAGCCCGGTTGTTCTGAAATATTGATCTTTACGTTCGAACGGCGGATCGAAAGCCCCGGCTTCGGCCGGGGCTTTTTTGGCTGTTCATCTGCCACGCAATCGCCCCTTGCTTGCCGTTTCGTTTCTGCCAAGCTACGTTTGGGTGCTACGCAGGCCAATTGGCCCGCGAGCCAAATGGAGCCGAGTGCGACGATTAGAGGGTCGAGCCTTCTCTCCCGGCGTTCTTGCTGACCTGTTTGCCCGCTCGCGAGCCGATCGAAGAACACTTGTAGCGGAGCTTCAGATTAATGCGGTCTCCGCGGAGGACCGTGCAGCGCTGTATCACTCCCTCCATAGCCAATCGACTTTGTTCATCCTTCCACTTCGCGCCTGATTTCAACCACCGGGCAGCCAACTTTCCCGTCCCCGAAGTCAGTTGAACCATCGCTTCTGTTGCCTACTCGGCTTGCTTAAAGGCGCAACTAATTCTCGTTCCAAGAGCGCCCTTTAAGTAATCACATTCACGCGCCACGCCCCATTCAGGCTTGTTTCGCTTTGATCGTGTTCGCAAGCCGACACCCGGCGCAACGGCAGAGCCGTCTCTCCGATGGCAGGAGCGACCGCAATTATCGACGAGGTTGTTAAGAATGATGGCTTGCCCTAGCCTCAAAGGGATGGACACTGACAATGAAGAACCCATTCCTCGTGACTGCGCACCGTGCCGCTTTGAGCGCGGGGCGCTGGGCATTTACGCGCAGATCGCGCTGTCCGGCTCCAAAGCAGCACGGCACTGACCGCCCCTAGCGGCCGGCCAATACGATCGAAGCGGCTACTATTCCGGCGTTAATTACGCGGGCTCGAGCGACAATTGCTTGGGATGTCCCCGGCGTTACGCCCCAAAGGCTCCCATGGCGCGTTGGGTGGCGCCGCCGCTATGTAAATTAGCTACCGAGCAGAGATAGCAGGCGGTGTTCGACATCGAGAACCAAGGCAGCTCAGCCTATTTCAGGTGCTCAATATCAGCACCGCCCTTTCGCTCGACAACAATCACACAAACCCGCAGCATCGGACCCCAGGTTTGAGCGGAACCGGTCTGTTGAATTCTGGTGCAACGACTTACTGCTGCAGGCCCGCCATGCAACTCTCCTACGGCTGGTGGTGCGATGATCGCCGAATGCATCCGCCAAGATTTCAAGCATGTGCTCCGCAGATCAATTATGGGTTCGGCCTCGTCTTTGAAAGTGAGTTCTTCGCGGCGAAGCGGTGAAGAACGGCCCCGGTGCTCGGCCCTTCCTTCGAGCTATGCGTCTAGCGCGCAATGCGACGTACCACCTCGCGTGGGAAGGCGTTTGCTTGGGGTAAGAACCCTAGCCGAACGCTTCCAGTTAGACATGTTCAAGCTGACCACCACCAATCGAAGACGCACGAAACGAGAATGGCGGGCCTGCCACGATGCCGGCACATACCACTACGCAACGACCACGGAGGCGCCGGAGCGACAGTCCGGTTCAACTCTCGCCGCTCTCGGGCTTTCGCGGGCATTCCAGCCAGGCGCGTTGTGTTCAGGGCGCACTCTTCAACTCCCGAACTTAATGGTCGCAACTCCAGGATCGCTTTTCTAATCCGCATTATCGCCGAGATTGCGGTCCTTCAACACTTGCCAAGCCACAATGAGGGACGTCACGCTCCACCTATTTGGCAAGGGACGGGTACGGAGTCGCATCCGTACGCGTTGGCAATATCGGGTATTCGATCTTAGGGAGTTGTCCGGTCAGAGACTCTAGGAACGCGACAATATCGTCCACTTCCTTATCGCTGAGTTTTGCCCCGAGCTGCGTTTGGGCCATCACGGCAACGGCCTGCTTAAGGCTCCACACCTGGCCTGAATGGAAATACGGAGCTCGCAAGGCGACATTGCGCAACGGTGCGGCGCGAAACACATATTCGTCGGTGGGCGCTTTTGTAACTGCGAAACGGCCCTTGTCGGCAGTCGGAAGCAGGGCTGTGCTCGGCCTTTCGCTTGCACCGAACGGGAAATAATCCTGTCCACCGACATTGATTCCATTGTGGCAGGACGAGCACCCTTTTTCGATGAATAGCTTCAATCCAGCCTTCTGCTGGTCGTCGAGAGCGTTCACATCGCCTTCGAGGTACTGATCAAAGGGAGCAGCAGGCGTAATCAGGGTCGCTTCAAATGCCTCAATGCTCTTGGCGACGTTGTCGAACGTGACTGGCGACGCCTCGTTCGGGAACGCCTTCTGGAACATAAAGACGTAGTCTGTCATCGAGTTCAGCGTTTTGATCACATGATCCGGTGTCGCGTTCATTTCGACACTCGCCTGCACCGGCCCTTTGGCTTGCGCCTTGAGGTCTGCGGCCCGCCCATCCCAAAATTGTGCCACATTGAACACCGCGTTGTAGACGGTCGGTGCTCGACGTGGCCCCTGCTGCCAACCGTGACCTACGGAGGTCGGCCCTGCATCGACGCCGCCCGTGCTAAGATTATGGCAGCTGTTGCAGCTTATGATCTCGCTGGCAGACAGCCGTGGATCGAAGAAAAGCATCTTCCCGAGTTCAATCTTCTCGTGGGTGATGGGGTTGTCCTTCACGGCAGGCACGACTGAAGGAATCGGCTTGAAAAGCTGCCTAGCAACGTTCATCAAATCATCATCTGCGTTAGCCTGTGATGACATCAATATCACGGCTGACGCCAAGCATAACTTGCGCACAAGGGGACGCTCCGGCATTGCAAACTTCTTCACGATAGCTCTCATCGGCACAAGTTCTCGCTGATGGATCAAGAAGTGACAAACACGAAAGGCCGCTCGCGCGCGTTGCGCCCGGAATTACGCTCCACCGGACAACTAGAGCGTCAGCTGGATCATATGTGGTTCGATCTTGAGGTGCAGTACGTATCGCATCCCGGAAGCCTCAAAGCTCCTGAGCTGCGTCCATGGAGATGCATCATGCCTTGGGTAGGGTTACCCAATGGGGGTGGCCGCAGCCCTCTGGTCGAATGTTCCGAAATCGCGCAAACGGCGTCTTGTCTAAAGGCATCTCGTTCTCCGCCACACAAATTGCAATGATGCGTCCTCTGCTCGCGCTTGCTTTCCTCTTTCAGAGACGAGGCCTTGCGTCGGTTTGGTCCCGTTTTGAAGGCTACAACCTGACGCAGCGTCAGATTCAAGCATTTATTCGGCGTGACGTATTACGGGGCAGCCTGCGGCAACTCATCGAATTCCCAGCCAGCACGCCGCAGAGCCGGCGCCGCGGAGGCTTCAAATGAGGTTGAGACGAATCGCCTTGACGACGGCATGCATGCGGTTCGCGGCGCCGAGCTTTCGGCTCGCGTTCTTCATATGAAAGTTTACAGTGTTTTCGCTGACGTTCAGTATCTTGCCAATTTCCCAGGACGATTTTCCCTCTGCGACCCAGCGCAGGCAGTCTTTTTCGCGCTCGGATAGGGTCGTGCTTCTATCCTGGCTACTCTCTTTCGGCCGCGCGATCTCAGCAAACGCGTGGTGAAATTGCCAAGCCAGTGCGCTAAGATGCCTCATACGATCTTGAGGATCGACATCATCGAACGGGGATGCAAAAGATACGACAGATACTCTGCCGAGAGGCCCGAACAATGGCACGCTCATGCCATGCTTGAGACCTGCTTCTCTGGCCTCGTCTAGTACGCGCTGCTCGGCAGGTTGCAATTGGCATTGCTTAGCGAGTTCATCCCATAGAAAAGGCGCCGAAACCATTGGCGTCCGCCGGACCACCGGATCGATCACACGATACTTGCGTTCAAAATAGCGGTGGCACCACTCAGGCGGGAAATTTACGGTCAGTGCGGGCGGTAGATACTCCGGTAAACGAAGCGCCTCCGCAAACGTGAGTGCTCCATACGCGACTTCACTGAAGCCCTCCTCGCTCGCGCAGCTCACAAGGAGGTCGAACAGCGCTTTAATTGATTGCGTACGCGACGCGCATTCGACGAAGCTGAAAAGGTCCATGTGGCCCTTCTCGGGGCCGGTCGAAAACGCCGGTACCGCGGCGTTCGATTGAGCGTCTACTTCTCGCTCCATTCCGCTCACCTAGGCCTTCGGCTCTACTCGTCATGCAGCCTGAACACTCTCGCTCAACGGCAGTAACCGGTTGCGAAATTCTTGACATGCGCCAGCTGGTGCCTAAAGGGACGCGTGAACCGAACCGAGATGCCGCGCCGAGCATGCAGCGCCGGAGCAGCGGCTACCGCCACTCGAACAGTACGCCACGAGCGTCGAGCAATTGCTTCATCTTGCGACAAAATGGCTCGCCAAACTTGCGCTACATGCGGCTTTCGATGCAGCCGTCGTGGGTGACGTCTAGCTCGCGCCTGCCCCTTGGCTCGCGGCAGCAGACGAGCCCGGCTTTCGCCAGAGATGGTGGCTGCGGCGACGTTGTTGTGCGCAGGCACCCTGACACGTCGAGGACCGCGAACGACGAGATAACTGAAATCAAACAGCTTGTCCTCGACACACAGTGAAGATTCGACATTCATGCTTCGGCCTCCACATATTCGTCACCGATCTTGGGAATTGCCGTCCTCGGCACTGAGCCGGCCGGAAGTGTTCCCACGCTCACGAAGACTCGATTCGAGAACCGCACGACGGGTGCGGCGGCAACGGTAGATGCATTTCGCAAGGGCTTGGCGGCGTCCGCAGGAGCCAACATGGGGATGGTGAGCTCGCCCCCGCACTGGTCGCCCACGCGCGACACGCCTCACGGCACGAAGAGATCGTAGGAGTTGATGGTGCGCGGTCCTCCTGTGAGCGGAGCCGTTGGCCACGGGTCGTGCGCAGCCATGCACAAAAGCGTGCTTGATACACAACATCGCCTGCATGCGACACTCCGCTAGGTCCGAGAACCTGGAATGAGAACAGCAAGTCCCGTACCAGTTGCGGGGCCCGCGAAATCAGGCGTGAGGACAAGAGCTTGAGAACATCGGGCAGGATTGCCCCGCATGAAGCATCGACGCAATTTCGACATACGTCAGAAAGGCGACACCGTCGTTTGCAGCACGCACGACATCGCATGAAGTCGATCAGAAGCGCGACTTACCCGGATCAGGTCTTGCTCGCCTCAACTTGGTCAGGCGCGACACGAACGTAAGTCGCCTCGCCGGTCCCCGCAGCGCAAACATGCCTGCTCGATGCGCCGCGATGCTTCGCATTATCGATGTCGAACAGCGCGTCAGGCGGATTAATGGGACTGTGCCGGGTCTCCAACGCGTTCGTTGTTGAACTTCCTTCACCAACGCCACACACTACCTGTGGCTTTCCGCCCTTAGCCCCGGTCCCCTTATCCTGGTATGCAGCAATTTGCTGCACCGCGCAACTACCAAGGCTAGCAATTGATCCGGATAGCAGAGGCATGTCACGTGCGCGTTGAGCTGATGCGTTGCTCAAGCGGCTTGCCTCGATCGAGGACTCGGCGCGCTCCCTGAAACAATCGATCGAACGGAGCTCTAAGGAAGCGGCTCAGGGTCTTTGCACCAAATTGCCAGTCGGTGAAGGCGATGAACAGCACGCCGCCGACGGGGAGAATGACCAACGTAAGCAAGAGCACCACGCCGGGCCCGGCGAGCGCATAGCAAGTTCAAGCGGCACAACCTGCCCTCCGATTTCGACGAGCCCGCCGTCGCGCGCGTTCACGCCGATCATGTTGATCTTCGGGGAGCCGACGAATTCCGCAACCTGCCGATCATGACGATCGGTATAGATCTCCAGTCGCGATGCGACCTGGATGAGCTCGCCATCCAGCATGACCGCCACCCGATCGGAACGCGTCATCGTCTCCACCTGATCGTGGATGACATAGATGCAGGTGACGCCGTTGGTGCAGTTCCTTGGTCGGCACCACAGACGTCGCGGGCCGATGAGATTCGCTGGCTGTCGAACGCCTGCGCGATTTGCTTTTCTGCCAACAAACGGTCAAATATCTTGCGATTGCTGACAGTCTATCAGCTACTCCAGCGTCCTTTCATAGAGAGACAAAGGCATTGCGCCGCGGTCAACTACCAACGCTGGCGATTGATCAAGATGACAGAAACATGTCACCTGCCGATTGAGCTGCGGGATTGCCCGAGCGACTTGGTCATCGAGAACTGGACTAAGCACGCGCCGAACGCCCGACAGGTCAAACGCACCTGCAAGGAGTCGGCATGCAACATCAACCGAAATCCGCTGTCGCCAATGTCCCTGAGCGATGTGCAAGCCCCTCACTTTCACAAATACTGCGCGATGAGATCTGTTCCACGAGTGACGTCTCCTTCCTGATGGAAGCTCACGACGCGCTGTCCGGCGCGATTGCCAAGCGCGCCGGCTTCAAAGGCCTCTGGGCGTCGGGGCTGTCTATTGCCAGCTCTCTCGGCTACCGCGATGCCAACGAAGCATCCTGGACCCAACTCGTCGACGTGGTCGAGCGCATAGTGGACTCGACAGAATTGCCTGTGCTCGTTGACGGCGATGGCGGTTTCGGTAATTTCAACAATGCGCGCCTGCTGGCACGCAAACTCCATCAGCGTGGCGCTGCCGGAATTGCGCTGGAAGACAGCTGTTTTCCGAAGATGAACTCGTTTGTTGGCGATCGGCATTCCCTAGCCGATATCGACGAGTTCTCAGGCCGACTGCGGGCGGTGAAAGACACAGTTGCGCACGA
Organism: Bradyrhizobium sp. ARR65; assembly: GCF_000472385.1. GTDB lineage: Bacteria > Pseudomonadota > Alphaproteobacteria > Rhizobiales > Xanthobacteraceae > Bradyrhizobium. The sequence continues at coordinate 87,669 of NZ_AWZU01000021.1, read as the reverse complement.
CTTGGTCCTGGTCGCCCGGATCGAAGCCCTGATAGCCGGCTATGGAATGGAGGAAGCCATTCTACGCGCCAGCGCTTACGCCGCGGCGGGCGCCGACGCGATCCTCATTCACTCGCGCAAGAGCACCGCGGAGGAGATCCTCTCTTTCGCGAGTGCCTGGCACAATTGCCTGCCTGTCGTGATCGTTCCAACGAAATACTATCGAACACCAGTCTCTGCATACCGTGACGCCGGCATCTCCACAGTGATCTGGGCCAACCACTCCATGCGAGCCGCAATAGCGGCAATGCGGCATGTTTGCGACCGAATAGCTTCCGAGGAAGGCGTTGCTGGCGTTGAGCCAAACATCGCGACACTTGACGAGGTCTTCGAATTGTTGAGGTACGACGAACTCGCCCATGCAGAAGCCAGATATCTCCACCTCCCCTGATCTATCCCACCAGCCCTCTCACTCACCGTAGTCGTTTTTGACGAAGTCCTGCCACGCAACAATCGGCCCATCGACACACGCTCCTCGGCAATGTCGATTGACGCATTAGTTCTCTTCCTGACACTGGAGATATCACACAATGGCGCGACGGCTATTACTGACGCTCTTGTACATTGCGCCATTTTACGTTCTTTCGTTCGGTTATCCAGACGGCCGTAGCCCCCATACTCCACAACTCCGAAAAACATGACGGCGACTTAGACCGTGACGACGAAAGGCAATGAAATGCGTGCCAATGCTACCAGGAAGGCCGTCATTCTCGCTGCTGGCTTGGGTTCCCGCCTGCGTCCGCTGACCGATCTGCGGCCCAAGCCTCTCGTGGAGGTCAACGGCACTCCGATCCTTCACAACGCTCTTCGTAATCTACAAGCGGTCGGGGTCGAAGAGGCGACGATCGTCGTCGGTTACCGGAAAGACGCTATTCAATATGCCTGCGGCAGCCGCTTTGGGGATGTCAAAATCAAATATGTGGAGTCGTTGGTCTTTGACAGTACCGGCAGCGCATATTCTTTGTGGCTGGCGCGCGACGCACTTCTTTCCGGCGACTGCTTTCTTCTCGAGGGCGATGTTTTTTTCGAGGCGGATGCGTTGCGCTACCTGCTGCTGGGAGAGGCGACCGATATGGTTGCGGTCGCTCCCTTCAACGACCTGATGGAAGGGTCCGCAGTTCTGTTGTCGGATAGCGGCTTCATCTCGGCCTTCCGCATGAAGCAAACCGCCGCGAACCTTGTCCTGGATGGTCCAAGGCTATTCAAGACGATGAACCTGTTACGCCTCTCGGCGTCGACCCTTAAGGAGACAATCGTCCCAGCGCTGGACGATATCATCGCTTCTGGAGCCAGGCGGGCGTACACCGAGGAGCTTCTTGCCTACTTAGTGGAAACGCGTGGCCTAAAGCTCGCAGCGGCTCGTTGCGACGATCTCAGATGGTATGAAATCGACAGCATCGACGATCTGCGCACGGCGGAGCGGATTTTTACCGGAGCGCGCGCCTTCGGTCCTGCCCGATGAGCTTCAGGCTAAGTGCAAGGTCCAGTGTTAGAATTCCTTATCTGACGGACGCACTGAGGGCAGATCCAGATAAGATCAGATAACAAGAGCCGCTCAGCTACAAGCAAGCGGTTCAACAACAACTTACACTCAACGGAATCATGTCAGACAGCAGAGCCGCGGTAGCCTGATGCGAGCGGGGCGCAGGCTTATATAACTGCACGTTGCCCAGTTTGGGACGGTCTGGCCTCGCAACTCCGGACCCATTGCTCGATTGCACCGAAACTGGGAGCGGGCGGCCGGCGTCACCTGGATCCGAAGCGCATGGCCTCCTTCCCGCTCACCTAATTGTCGCGTCGACATGACGCAACCGTACCTATCTAATCTTCAGTACGGTGCGTCTAACAGGCAGGGTTCACGCAAGGGTCGTAGTGTCTGATATGACCTCGAAGCAGAATGACGCTCAGGCCATGTCGCAATGGCGACGCGTCGGACCGGGTTTCCAGTTCGATAAAACAGGCCACCATTAACCTAAGAACGTCTCCGAGCTACTTGAGACCAGCTCTGAAGGTGCACAACCCCACATCCAACTCGTGTCCGATCTCTGTTGCCAGCCGACGTTCTCTACTATGGTTAGTACCCCTCAAGGCTTAGTGCTCGTCGCGGCGTCCACAACGCGCAGGCGACTGCAAGGTCAAGCTTGATGCAACGTCGCGTTGGCAGGCTGACGATTAGTTTCCGTCAATCCAGCCGTGGTTTCTACGTGGACGCTATGGGTAGGCAGCCCACTTGGGCTGCAGTCAACTACCAACGCTAGTAATTGATCTAAATAACGGAAACTGTCACTCAAGCGAACGCCGAGTTAGTCCAACCTCACCTGCAGGTGTCGCGCATGCAAGATTAACTGCAGTCTGGTCTCACCAACGGCGCGATCGACGAGCCGACGCGTCGCCTGCGGAAATGCTATGATTCCATCTCCCGGGTGCTCTGGGCCGCATTGCCCTCAATAAGGTCGTACCGGCGCCGAAACGACTCGAGCCACCTCACAAGCTCGACAATTAGTTCGCGAGGAGCGCACATGTTGGCGCAACGGATGTCTTTGCTTTCGAGCCCAGGCACTGCAGCGGCCCGTCAGGTCGCCAACGCAGCCGCGGCCGCCGGCCGCCGGATCATCGATCTGGCGGCCGGCGAAGTCATCACCAAGCCACCATCATCGGTGCGCGACGGAGCGATGGCCGCGATTAGAGCCGGAGTGAACCGCTATACGGATTCAATCGGTTTGCCGCAGCTTCGTGAGGCCATCGCTGCGAAGCTGTCGACAGAAACAGGCACCGGCTGGAACACGGACGACATTGTTATCACTACGGGGGCAAAGCAGGGATTGCTCGACGCTGCCCTGGCCGTCCTCAATCCAGGCGATGAAGTCGTTATTATTCGCCCCTGCTGGCCGACATTCCCGGCCCAGGTTTTCATGGCCGGTGCCAAACCTGTGTTCGTTGATGCCCGCCCACCGACGTACATTCCCGATATCGGCGCAATCCGCGCCGCGGTTACACCGCAGACGAAAGCCATTATTGTCAACTCGCCCAACAATCCCACCGGCGCGGTTTATGATCGAACGACACTGCAGGCTATTGGTGATCTCGCAATAAACTACCAGCTCTGGATCGTGTCTGACGAATGCTACTCCAGCTTCGTGTTCACTGGCGGTGGTCACGAGTCGATCACGCAGGCGCATCCGGGCGTACGTTCCCGAACGATCCTGGTCAACGCTTTCTCCAAAGAGCTGGCGATTACCGGTTGGCGGTTGGGCTATTTCGCAGCCCCACCTGAGATCGTCTCCGCGGCCAAGAAGCTGCAGAGCCATACGACATCCAATGCCAACGTGATCGCGCAGCACGCGATCCTGCACCATCTTCAAAACGGCGATGGTAGCTTTGAAAGGAGAATGCATCAGCGCCTTGCGATGGCTCGCAACACCGGTCTTTTCATCCTGTCCGGTCTGCAGGATGTAGCCGCGCCGGGCGCAAAGGGTTCGTTTTTCCTCTATCTCGACCTCAGTCGACTTATCTCCGTTCTGCCTGCTCGGAGCCCATTTCGATCGGGAGAGGCTATTGCACAACTACTCCTAGAGGAGAGCAATGTTGCCTGCGTCGCCGGCGATGTCTTCGGCGACCCAAACGGCCTGCGATTCTCATTCGGTGCTCCACCAGACCTCCTGGAGTTAGGACTGACGCGCGTAGTCAACACCCTGAACGGCCTCAAGAGCAGGCAGGTAGCGGCCTAACTCTTGCTGGGAGATCTGAAAATGGACAACGCCACACAGTCCGTGATCCTGGCCGCGGGAATGGGTTCAAGACTGCGCCCATACGCCGAAACCATTCCGAAGCCGCTCGTGAAGGTGAGCGGAATCCCGATACTCCATAACGCGCTGCATCAGCTCTCTGAGCTCGGAATTCGCGAGGCCACCATTGTCGTGGGTTATCGCAAGGACTCCGTCGAACAGTCCTGCGATGCGCGCTTCAATGGCCGAGAATTCACGGCGGATGAGGTCGCTAAGGCACTACTGATGGATGCGGGCGTCGCAAAAGTCTCGGGCAGAGCCTTTGGGGACCCGCCGGTATCCGCCTCTCCACGGCACCGATCTCGAATTGCTCGACAAAGGCTTACGGTCTAACCGCAGCTCTGAACACGTGGAGCTGAATCTTGGGGTCAACTAATGCCCGTAATTGAATACAGTTAACATCATGTCCGATGTTCCAAGCCAGGCCATCATCCTTGCAGCGGGTATCGCCTCGTGCCTGTGGCATCTGACTGAGTACCCGGCCAAAGGCGTCAATCGAAGTGCTGGCAAGCCGAACGACGCACTCGACAACCTCGCTGCTCTTGTAGCCCATCAGCTGCCACCCACTTTAGTAAGCGGTGCCTTAACGAGAGCTGGCGACAAGACGCGCATGCCGAAGCCGGCTATCCAGCAGTACCTTCGGGACCCCGTACTCGCTCGTCTCTCCTACGGACTTCCACCCGAAATTCGAACTCAGCCTGAGGCGGCTGGTCGATATCCTCAATGCTCGGAATGAAGACGCGGTGCCCCAACAATGAACAGGAACGACATGCCTGGCGATGCTCCCAAGAAAGCTGTCATTCTCGCGGCCGGCATCGGCTCCCGCCTGCGTCCCCTAACCGATCTGTGCCCGAAGCCGCTGGTGGAGGTCAACGGCACTCCGATCCTTTACAACGCTCTGCGCAATCTGGAAGCCGACGGCGTGGAAGAGGTGACTATCGTTGTCGGCTACCGCAAGGACGCCGTTCAATATGCCTGCGGCACCCGCTTCGGCGCGCTCGAAATAAACTATGTCGAGTCGTCCGTCTTCGAGCGCACCGGAAGCGCCTATTCCCTGTGGCTGGCGCGCGACGCGCTTCTTTCCGGAGACTGCTTTCTTCTCGAGGGCGATGTTTTCTTCGAGGCGAATGCATTGTGTTACCTGATAGCTAACCAGGCGTCCGATGTGGCTGCTGTGGCTCGCTTCGATGAGCTGATGGAGGGGTCGGCAGTCCTATTCTCGGATAGTGGCTTCATCTCGACTTTTCGCATGAAGCAAACCGCAGCAAACCTTGTCGCAAATGACCCAAGACTTTTCAAGACAATGAATCTGCTGCGATTCTCAGCGTCGACCCTCAGGACAACGATCGTTCCAGCGCTGGACGATATGATTGGGTCGGGAGCTACGCAGGCCTACACAGAGGAGCTTCTTGTCTATCTCATAGAAAGGCGTGGCCTACAGCTCGCAGCCGCGCGATGCGACGAGCTCAGGTGGTACGAAATCGATAGTACTGATGATCTGCGCATCGCCGAACGCATTTTCACAAGCGCTCTCGACACTGCCGTATAAACTCCCGACCAAAGTGGAGGTGTCCAGTGCTAAAATACCTTTGGGATCCGGCGAACGCCATAACTACTGGAGGTCTTCTTTGCTCTTCCGTCAGCCTGTTCCTCGCTCTCTCCGAGCACCTTGAGCTGGCGGTGGCAGTGGCGCTCTGGGCTGTCTTGTCAGATCACCTCGATGGGATCGTGGCAGCTCGCATGAAGGACCGTGACGCAGATGTTGCGAAAATGGGAAAGAGCCTCGACGGGTTCGGCGACATCATCTATGGAGCAGTCTTACCCTCAGCAATTGTGATCCAGTTGAGTCACGCCTCCCTTCTTGCCCTGGTGACCGCAACCGCCTTACTCGTGGCGGGGGCTGTTAGGCTTAGCTACTTTGCGAATTTTGGCCGGTCGGTAGATGGGCGCTTCTTAGGCGTGCCCCTGTCATACGATGTGCCGCTACTGGCCTTCTTATTCCTTCTCCAACCACTCATCCCTGCTCAAGGATTTGAGAGTGTTGCAAATATCTGCTTCTTACTGCTTGCTGTCGCTCACGTATCATCCATTCGTGTGCCATCGCCGAACGCGGCAACATATTTGGCAATCAGCATCTTCAGCGCAGCATCATCGGCGGCTTTAGCCGGTCGTTCCTTTTTCAGCAGCCCGTAGGCAGGTACAGCCATGATTGTAGCGAGGGAAGTGTTCCGTGGTGCGGCGCTTGGAAAAGATCGCCTAACCTCGCTTTCGTCCCTGGAGGCGGGCTAGGCAACTATTACCGGACCTTTGAAGAAGGAATCGAAAAGACCAACACGACGACTCCCCCGCGCGAGTAGACACGCGGCCCCACGGCTCGCGCGAAGTTTGGCACTCGCGGTAACGACAAGCGCTATTGATTGGCAACATCGCTGGAGCCAGCAAAATGGTAGACCTCACGAGGGCGATCCCACCAGTCCCACCTGAGCTGGAGGCGAGTATGCGACTGGTCTTGTCGACAATGATTGCGTCCAACAAGCTTGGTCAAATGGTGCGCCATAACCGCGTCGGGGGGAATGAGCGTGATCAAATTGCCGGAGCACGATGGGTTTCCAGACGACTAAACAGCGGAATCGAGCAAGACCGCTTGATAGTTGGGAACGGCACTCAAAGTTTGCTGGGCCTCATTTTCTATGAGGTTCTTGGTGCCAACTCGGTACTGCTGACAGAAGCGCTGACTTATCCCGTTCTCAAGCCATTAGCGCGGCGGTTCGGTATATCTATCGAGCCGGTCCGAATCGATGAGCTTGGGCTACTGCCAAGTGACCTTGAGCATGCAATTGGACGCACTCGCGCAAAAGCCATCTTCTGCAACCCCACCATTCAGAATCCTACGACCGCGGTCATGCCCGAAGATAGACGAGCAATTTTGGTGTCGATTGCCCGCCGCCACAATGTGGTAATCATAGAGGATGACGTTCTAGGAGCACTTCATGGTTTGAGCCCTCGTCCGTTAGCCGCAATTGGTCCTGACGTCGTCTGGTACATTCAAAGTCTGTCCAAATGCGTGGCCCTTGGCCTAAAGGTCGCCTATCTTGTAGCGCCCGACGCAGTCCAGCGAGACCGTCTCGTCGCGTCAGCAGCCAACCATTCATTCTGGTTCCCATCTGGTCTCGCGGCTGAGGCTGCAACTACCCTGATCGAATCAGGCGAGATTCAAAGGGTCGCCAGAGCAATCCGAACCGAGGCAGACATTCGGCGGCAGATCGCGGTCAGTATTCTAGGCAAGCACGGGATCAGAAGCGAGGCTGGCGGCCTTCATAGCTGGCTTCCAGTAGAAAAATTCGGAACGGCATTGTCCTTCACGGCGGCAGCTGATCGAATGGGTGTAAAGGTGCGGCCAGCTGAGATTTTTGCTGCTTCGCCAGCAGACCAGCGATTAACAATCCCTGCTGCGGTGCGCGTTGCTCTGACGAGCCCAAACACTCACCAGGAACTGGTCGTAGGCTTAGAGCACCTGGCGCGACTTCTTGCTAACGAGACCAATGCCGTGCCGGCGATCTCCAAACTAAACGGGGCAAATCGAGAGCTCTATGGCGATACTAAGTCCGGACTCGGCAAACGAGTGACCTTCAGCCAATAGTGTGCACGCCCTGCAGGCTTGAACGATTCTAGACGGATGCTTTTCTGGCCATGATGTCAAGCCGGAAGTTGCTTGCTTTTGCACTCTGTTCTCGCTGCTGCCGCCGCCGGTCCTAACATCGCTTTGAACGCTCTGATGTGACTGCTTGCCAGCCGGCCTACCCCTAAGAGGGCGTCTTCGAGACTTTAGGGCTTACCCGCAAGTCCTGCCATCCTATGGCGTGATGCAACAATTTCGTCCGATCAACTACCAACGCTAGTAATTGACCTAGATAACAGACGTATATTATCTATGGATTGATAACTTGGCAAACGTCACCTGCGAGGAGTTAGTCTAGGAGCGCAAGTCCAGTCGAACCGGTGCCACCAAAGTTCGCAAGCTCAACGCATGGCTATGTAGCGACGTTCGTCGTCACTGGCTGGCCTACGTAGCATAACGCAATTGGACGTGGCCATTCCCAAAAAGGCATCGAGCTTGATCGTGCAACCTCACCAGGTGCTCGCGGTCAACGCGGGTGCTAAAAGGATATGAGAGTGGCAATCAGCTTGAGTCCCTTGTAAACTAATTCGAGCGAGCTAGGGCTGCTCAGCGAGAGGCGAAGCGCGTTCACTCCCTTGCCCTGCACCTCGGTGATGAACTGAGCCGATCCGCGCACCAATACCCCTTGGGATGCGAGCTTGGGGACGATCTGCTCTTCGGTCGCGCGCGCCGGGAGCTGTAACCACAGATGCATCGACCTCGGCGGGCATAATATCGGGAAATTGCGGAGAAGATCGCAGGCGAGTTCCTGCCGCCGCTGGCATTCGCGGCTGATCTCGCCGAGAATGGTCTGTGCCAGACCGTTCTCGATCATTTCGGTGACCAGGGCCAGCGACAGGGGAGACGGCAACCAATACGAAAGCCGGCCCACATCCCCCAGCTCCATAGGAATGTCGATGCCTTTGGGAATGACGCAAAAGGCGACGCGGATGCCTTGCGCCAAGCACTTTGTCATTCCCATTGTGTACCAGCTCGCTTCTGGGACGAGGGCTGCGATCGGCGACGGAGCGTCGGGATGAAGCAGCCCCAACGGTTCGTCTTCGAAGATCTTTACCCCGAATCTCCGGGCGATTGCTGCGATCGCGACACGTCGTTCGGCGGGAAGAGTCGATGTCGTAGGATTGTGGACGGTCGGATTGCAGTAGAGCGCAACCGGAGATGATTCTCGGCAAAGGCGCTCAAATTCGTCCGGGATCATGCCTTCACTGTCAAGCGGAACACCGCGGACCCTCACACCCGCGGCTCGCGCGAGGTTGGACAAGACGCCGTAGCTCAGGTGCTCAGCGAGAATGACGCTACCGATGGGCGCATGTATCCTGAGGAAGAGAAGGAGCGCGCTCTGTGTCCCGTTCGTGACGATCACGCGCCGCTCGTCTCCAAGTTCCGGGTACCGAGGCGCCAGCCACATCCTTGCAGCGGCCCGGTCGCGGTTCGATCCGATCGGCGTCGCGGCTCGCAATAAGCCAGCCAGATCGGACCTGCTGGCGATGCCGCGAAGCGATACACCCAGCGCCGAGTTGAAGGAGGGAGCGACGGGCGGAAGCGACCGCGTCATGTCCACGATCAAAGATGCATTCTGCACGTTCATATCACAAAGAATAGGAGATGGGTCGCTGGCAATGGAACCTCGAATAGTTGAATATCGAGTTCCAGAAAAATGACGCGTCTTGGGATGTGACTATCCCGCGCCAGGAACGAAGCGCTTCACAGTCTTGACGATGTCCCGCATCGCCTCTTCCGGTGTCTTTTGTAGCATAACCACCTGACGGAGGCTCTCCGTGATCTCGTTACTGACCCGTGCCGAATCCTTGCCGGGGAAGATGAACCACGGAGCTGCATACGCGACCGAGGCTAGACCGGCTTTGTAGATTGGCCGACCAGCGTACCATTCCCCAAGCATTCCAGGGGTCTCCAGTGCGATTCTATTCGCCGGAACGTAACCCGTAGTTTTGCCCACAATTGTTTGCCCTTCGGGCGCCGCGCAATACTTCATGAACTGCCAAGATGCCCACCGTCGCGGCGGATCCTTGGCGTGAAGAACGGCCGCGACACCTGCTGCGGGAATGCGACCACGAGGATGCGACACAGGTAACGGAACGGCAATGACCTTGAACCTACTCGCAACAGCGGAGTGAAACGCCGCCGCACTGCTGCTGGAATCAAGGATCATTCCAAGCTGCCCTCCATTGAACAACGTGCGAGCCTGCTCCCGGTTCACATCGTAGCGCGCCTGACCGACCCGGCCGAACTCTGCCAGGATCTCGAGAGATCTCTTGCCCTCATCCCCTGTGAAGGCGATCGCGCCGTTATCATCCAGCATCCTGCCACCGGCGGCTTCAACAAGGGCAACCCACGTCCAGTTGCTATCTGCCTGGTATTGGAAATATCCGCCCTGCACGTCCGAACCAAGCGCCGCAAGTTTGCGAACCATCTCCATGATGCCATTCCAGTCAGTGGGTATGTCATTCTCAGCAAATCCCGCCCGTTCGGCGAGTGTGGCATTGATGAAAAGCACTGGGAAGGATAGCCCCACAGCCAGCCCATAAGCGTCCGGACCGATACGACAGGCCTCCACCACTGGACCTGAAATGCCGAGTTCCGCAAGCCCGCTATCGGAGACTAGCTCCTTGATTGGTTGAATGACGCCCTGTTCCTTGAGTGTGGCGAGATAGGCAAACCCCTGGAAGGACACATCCGGCAGGTCGTTGATCAGGGCTTGCCGAAGCGTTGATTGCATTTGCGCAATCTGGTCCGGGTTCGTTTCGCGGATCGCGGCCTTCATTGCAGGGTGAACTTGATCATAGCGAGTTATCAGTTGATCGAACATTGTCCTGAAGATCGACGGCGTAACGCTGACCTGAACAGCTGGGCTATCAAGCGCGAAAGCGCGCTCAGCCAGAGAGACGAGCGGGAGCGCGCATGCAATTCTAAGGAACTCACGACGTTTGAGCGACATTGCTTGAGCCCGTTATGATGCGTTTTGTGGAGCGACTTATGGAAATTGCCTGAATATATCTTTCATCTAACCGGTGAGATCATGGATATGCTCGGCCGTTTGTCGCGGCGTAGTGCGCCCGACAAAGATGAAATGCCCTCCTGACGCACGTCGCTGAAGGCGCATCGGCATGCTATGGAGGGTCCGCCGAAACGTATTCCATCGATCCTCGACAAGCGTGTGACAGTATCGGTGCGATGCATGCGCGAGGTTATGGCCCGACTCGGGATGCTTCCCCGTAGCCCGACGTCGCATGGCATGGTGAGCGTCACTCTTACCATACGGCGTGATGCAGGTGCAGATCGGACAGTGCGGTGACCACTGGAACGTCGCCGTCGCTTCAACTGCCTTGCCAAGGTCGGTTGGCATCGTTTGAACGCGGCTCGCCGCGCACCGCGATTCCAGTACCCTGCAAATAATGCTCATAGCTTCCCTGGTCGACCAATTGTCCATTCTGATCCTGATACCAGCGCTCTTTCCTCAAGAGGCCGTTGAAATCAGACCTATCGGTTGGCTGCCAAAAGGCATCCACCGTTCGGCGCTCGTGTTCGAAAAGTGTCTCGACCATCGCTGGCAGCGGAGGGTTGCAGCGAGAGAGATGAAGCAGTGTGGAGGCATGTTTCGTCGGCACACAGCCGCGCAGATGTGATTGACGCTTGGCCCGGGCAACACTCCATCCGGCAATCACATCCTGCCGCTCTGCATGAGATAAGGCGATCAAACTAAGTTTTTGCCGCGCTAACCAGAAATCGAGCAAACACGTCTCGTCGGCCCCGTGATGGCCATAACTGATTCTGCCACGATGCCCACCTCCGCGAACGAATATGACCACACCGTCCTCGCGGGGGCGGAGGCGCGAATACATCAGGTATTTCGAACCCCGTACTATGATCTAACGTTCCATTGCATGAGTGAAGTTCGGCATCTTAGAACTGGACAACATATCGACATGGATGACTTGGCTGTCTTGCAGGAAGGCATTTAGCGCGTCATCTGAAACCCAAACCAGAGGCCCGAATACAAAATGTGTTCGGAAGCGGGCAGGAAGTTTCGGCGCGAATATCGGAACCGCGTCACTTCACCGCACCGCCCGTCATTCCCTCGAGAAACCACTTCTGTGCGGCCAGGAATGCTATGAGCAGCGGAGCTACAACCAGCGTTGAGGCGGCCATTAATGTCCCGTAATCGCTGCCAGCTTCCTCGTTCTTGAATGCCATGATGCCGAGCGGCGGCGGCATCAGTGATTGGTCGCGCACCGCGATCAGCGGCCAGAACAGGTCGTTCCAGTGGCCGACCACCGAGAAAATAGAAAAGGCGATGAGGGCCGGCAGCGCGATCGGCAGCATGATCTTCCAGACGATCGCGAGTTCAGAGAGACCGTCAAGGCGAGCGGCGTGCACCACATCGTCGGGAATAGTTTTGAAGAACTGCCGGAACAGGAAGATGCCGAAGGGCGAGACGACATAGGGGAAGACAAGTGCTGCATAGGTGTTGAGGATGCCGAGCTGGTAGCCGAGGATGAATAGCGGCAGCGAGAGAACCTGGTGTGGCAACAGCAGTCCAACCAGCACCATCCCGAAGAGCAGGTCACGGCCGGGAAACCGTAGCTTGGCGAGCGCATAAGCGCATGGGACGCAGATGAGGATCTGCAATACCAAGATCAGAGCGCAGACGATCAAGCCATTGGCCATATAGCGTGGCAGCGGCGCTTCGGTCAGCGCATTGGTATAGTTCTCGACGCCATGGAATTCCGCGGGCCAGAAGGAGAAGGACGCGCGGAAGATCTCGCCTGGCGGCTTGAGCGACAGCGACACCATCCACACGAAGGGCACTAGAACAAGCGCGCCGGAGACGAGCAGCACGGTATGTCGAAGAATGGCCGCGGCCGGCGCCAGGCGAACGGTAGAGTTGCTGCCACTCATTGGTAATGCACCTTTCTGTCCACGACGCGGGCCTGAACGAGCGTAAGGGTCACCACGATGGCGAGAAAAACGACAGCGATCGCAGCACCATATCCGGCGTGCAGATACTCGAAGCTCTCCCGATAGAGCGTGTAGAGCAGCGCTTCGGAGGCGTGGCCGGGGCCGCCCTGGGTCAGCACCTTCACGGTGTCGAAGGACTCGAACGCTCTGACCGCCACGACGATGACAACGAACATAGAGACTGGCCCGAGCATAGGCAAGGTGACGGTGCGCAGCCGGTCGAGCCAAATGTCAGCGCCGTCAACATCGGCAGCATCGTATAGATCCTGCGGGATGCTCTTGAGACCGGCGAGAAACAACACCATGGCGTAGCCGAGGTTCTGCCAGATACCGATGACGGCCAGCACCGGGAGAGCCGTATTCTCATCGCCCAGCCAGTTGGCGGTCGGCAGGCCGATGGCGACAAGCGTCAGGTTGACGAGACCGATCGTGGGATGCAGCAGGGCCTCCCACGCGACCGCCATGGCCGTAAGCGTCGCCATGAAAGGTAGAAAGTGGATGGCGCGATAGAAAGCGCGCAAGCTCCGCCCGCTCTCGATGAGGAGAGCGATCAAAAGACCGAGAACGACTGTGCCTGGCACGATGATCAAAACGTAGGTGATTGTGTTGACCAGCGAGGCCCTGAACCCAGCGTCAGCGAAAACCTCGCCAAAGTTTGCAAAGCCAACGAAGGAAAGAGAACGCGCCCCGAACTGCCAGTCGGTGAGCGCAATGACGAAGACGCCGATACCCGGTAGGAAGAACAGGACGAAGAGAAAGAAGACTGCTGGCCCGGCGAGCGTCCATGCCGCCAGAGCTTCCGTGGAGGCCCGCCTGCGGGCCGGTGAAGCGGTTGGCGATGGGAACGTTCTAACGCCACCGGTCCGGGAGCGCTTATCGGAGACGCTGGAATGAGCAAGAGGTTCGCTCATCGAGCGATCTCTCGGATCGGCGTTACCGATGCCCGGCCGGACTCCACTTCGCGGCGCAAACGCTGCCCATCACGGCCAAAGAGAAGCACGCGATCTGGCCTGACGCCAACATGCAAAGTCTGGCCGGGGGCGATATGAGACGCTCGATCGGCCGGTAGCCTGACGATCAGCGGATCATCGACACCCGCCAAATCGAGATGGACGAAGAGATCGGACCCCATATGCTCAATCGAGAGGACGGAGCCGGTTAACGCACCCTGCCCACCGTGGTCCGCGGGATGCAAAGCCTCCGGACGAATGCCAAGTGTGAGAGGTACGCCGGGCAGCACTTCGGCGTCGATCGCAAGCGTCGACCCGGCCACATCGATTGAGCCGCGTTCGCGCACCACGCAATCCAGCATGTTGATTTTGGGCGAACCGATGAATTCGGCGACGCGCCGGTCGGCAGGATCGGCATAGATGTCCTGCGGGGCAGCGACCTGCAACAACTGGCCATCAAGCATCACTGCCACTCTATCCGACAATGTCATGGCCTCGGCCTGGTCATGCGTAACATAGACGAAAGTGCACCCTAGTCGCTGGTGCAATTCTTTGATCTCGGCGCGCATTTGCACGCGCAGCTTAGCGTCGAGATTGGAGAGCGGCTCGTCCATCAGGAAAACAGCCGGATGCCGCACCATCGCACGCGCGACCGCTACACGCTGGCGCTGGCCCCCGGAGAGCTGCACGGGTTTGCGGGCTAGCAGGTGACCGATTCCGAGGGAATTAGCTGTTCGGGTGACCTCTATATCAACTTCGGCAGCGATCCGCGCGGTGCCTGGCAGGAGACGGCCGAGAAGAGGAAGCCTCTGGATCGCCGAGAGCCTGCGCATCCGAAGTGGCAGCGCCATATTGGAAGCAACTGTCATATGCGGATAGAGCGCGTACGACTGAAACACCATGGCGACGTCTCGCCGCTTCGGGCGCAGTTCATCAACGGTGCGCCCGCCGATGGAAATCGAACCCGCGTCCTGCACCTCGAGCCCCGCCAGAATACGCAACAACGTCGACTTCCCACACCCCGACGGCCCCAACAGCGTCAGGAACTCACCATCTGCTATCGACAGCGAAACACCGCGCAAGACCGACGTGGGCCCGTAATTCTTTCGGATGCTGTCAATGAATAGGGATGCCATGGCCTTGACTTCACATGTCGTGCCCCTTTGCGGAGCACGGGAACGAGATCGCCTATCTCGTTTGGGCGCGTTCACTAGCTGCCCGCATCTTAAGAGACCTGAATTGCTACAGTTGGATGACGTTCATCGAATAGTTTGATGCAGGCTACCGTATTTTGCGATGAACTATAACGTTCCGAGGCAGGAAATGCAGAGCGCGCGTTGGTGGAGATGGCCCGAGAACAGAGCGTCCCTCCGCAGCAAAGAGCATCGTCATTATCCAGAGTTCGGTGCCGAGCATGCACTCACCTCTACGGAACTCGTTTGTTGGGATGCCCGCCAGCTACGCACACGACGAACCAACGCCCGACCAGATCACAGTACCTAAAGGGCGCCTTGGCTTCAGCCCGAATGCGATGACGCTGGCAGTGCCACGTACGCGTGTCGGCCGCCCCACGTAGCGGACGATGTTTGGGTTGACAGAAAATCTTGGTGATTTTTTCGCATAAGTTCAAGTGAGCGAACATACGTCCGATAGCAACAATTCGAAGTTATTACGGTTGCAGTTCAGTGGCTTCCGGCCCGTCGCGGGCGGAGCTACTGCACAACTGGACCGCGTGAGAAGAAGAAGCGGGATCGTCGGGGAAACACTTGCGCCGGGGGGCGAGGCGGCAGCCAGCCTCTTTGCGCCATCTAGCGGGATGCAAACAGTTTGCGTTCCCGTCAGCTACCAGCGCTAGTAGTTGATCCAGATGAGAGAAGCACGTCCCTATTCCTCATAAACGTCGACCGTTCAAACACGCACAAGCACAGAGTGGCATGCACCAAGTTTTGCCTCCGGCGCCGAGGCCTCCATAATACAGTCGAGCGCCGAAGAACTCTCCGAGGCGCTAGGGCTGCCTCAACGAACGTACGCAGCACTTAGGGATAGAGCGGAGCGATCCTCGATTCGGATCACGAGCCAACGGGGGAGCGCGCAGACGGAGAATGGAGAAGAGGAAGTGATGACGAACATTGAACGGTTTCGCGAAAAACGCGAATATTTTGGCCTCGTTGCAGAAACATATGACCGCTCGCGACCGCGATATCACGCCAATGCGATAACGCACCTCGTGGACTGTATAGCCCGAGGCAGATCGCAGTCGAGAGAGGAGTTATATCGCATTGCAGATGTCGGCTGCGGAACGGGAATATTTACGAGGCAGATCGCGAAGCTTGTCGGTCCGCGTGGAGATGTGATCGGAATCGAGCCGACCGTACCGTTGCGGGTTGTGGCCGAAGCTGCTTCGGACGACCCAGGGAACGTTCGTTATATGGATGGAGTGGCGGAAGAGTTGCCACTGGGCGATGCGACCTGCGACCTAGTCACCGCCGCCACATCTGCCAATTGGTTTAATAGGATGCTATTTTACGGCGAAGCAAAGCGAGTATTGAAGTCAGATGGAGTTCTTGGACTCCTTATGAACAAGCGAAGGTATATCGGAAACGAGTTTCTTTCTTCGTACGAGACGTTCCTGGAATCGATTTTGCCGATATATACGCGTGGCACCCTTGGCAACGCGAATGGTGGCTTCAGCCCCGTAAACTATGCGAAAGAACTTGAAGCTCGCCAGGATGTGCATTTCGTCAAATTCATGACTTGGACATGGGAGAGCACGTTATCGGGGGACGAATTTGTGGAATTGGCCGTCACTAATACCGTCGTGCAGCGGGCAATCGAGCGACACGGCGAGGAGAGCGTCCTAAACGAGCTTCGAAATGTTATCAGGGCTCACTTGGGTACCGATGGGTTTCTCATCATCCCTTTTGTCACTGAGTTGACGGTCGCATCATTCCAGTAAGATAACGAACCGTTTTTCCACATTGTCGAGAATGTCGGTCTTAGGAGCGCTATAGGGTGCTGCTATGACAACCTCTTGGTCGCGCCATGTCGTCTTGTGACCGACACATCTGTAGTCGGCCGATGGGCGCGCCTGCGTTCTCAGATCGGAGGATCTTTGGCGCAAGCGCAGATCAGTGATGTGCCGTAGATATTCTTCGGCAAAAGTTGGCTTTCTATCCAAAATGCAGCTCCTAGCAGTCCGTGCAACCAGGTTGCTTTTGGCGCGCCAAACGCAGTCTCACGCTTCATACCCAGCTTCTTCATTAATAAGGCCGGCACATATAAACCGTGAAAGAAGTACCTATAGGATTTGATCGAAAGGCGCGTCCGGAGCGCCAATTTGCGAAGTTCAGTGACATCGTAGCGCAGGAAATGCCGGTAATGTTCATCATAGTTCGACCACAGCTCTTGCCGTGCTGGCACCGTAATGATCAGGGAACACAGAGCCGGAAGGGCACCGAAAATTGCATCGATGAATGTAGCAGGGTGCTCGATGTGCTCAAGCACATCCAAGAGCAGAACCGTGGTCACTCGATCGCGCAGCTCCTTATCGATATCGGCGAAATCAGTCTTCGGAAAGACAAACGGTTTCGCCTCTTCGTGAACCCATGGGTCGCCCAGATCGCAGCCGTACGCGTCGAACCCGGCTTTCCGCAGGACGCTAACGTAATGCCCCCGAGCAGCGCCGATGTCGAGTAGCGTATCGAGGGGACCACAAAACGCGTGGACATAGCTCTTCACAATGGCGGTCCGAGCGCGATGCCAATAGTGTCGCTCATAGCCAGGCGGAAAGTCTTCATCGAACTCAATATCCGAAAACTCGCTGCCGATTTGGCGATGATCGGAGACGCTTGTTTCATCAATCATAGGATACCTGCATCGCGCACAGTTTGCGCTGCAAGGAATAGATCCGCATTAGTAAACCGTAAAGGCGGCGTCCCCTACCACACTTGAGGGGTGAGTTTGAAAGCCCGATTTGGCGTGGGTGTGTTAGTGCGGCCACTGCGGTCGGCGAAAGCTACGAGCTCATTCTTGTAGATGACGGCTCCATTCACGGGGCTTTGGAGACCATGATCTGCCTGATTGCCCTGGGTGGACCTGGTTTAAGACAATAGACCGCGAGACTTTTTTTATCAGCTTCTATCACTACAGTTGGAATTTTCTCTCGAGATGGGCTCTGCGGGCGTTGACTTGATGAGATGTGCGCCGCGAGGACCAAGCGAGTATGTGTGCGTGCGAGATGCGTCGCTGGGCAAGCCTTGTTGCTACGCTGCGGATTCCGAGGAAGTCGCCCCTGCGTACCGAGATAATCTCGCCCCGGGATTCCGACATGATGTCGCCCCTGGGTCGGTGCCGCTGGCGATGGGATTGTTGGCGCTGAGCCGGCTTTCGTCAATCGTCCTGTTGATCTGATCTCTTTGATTGCTGCTGTGCTGTGGGTATGTGGGCAACGCGCAGCGTTGTCCAAGCTTGTCCTCCAGGACAAGCGTCATACCCACAGCCCTTACGGTTCGGCCTTGGACGCGGCTGATCTTTGGGGGCGCTTGCGGCGCAAGGACTCGCCGGCAAGCTCGACGCGCTGGGCGTTGTGGACGAGACGGTCGAGGACGGCATCGGCATAAGTGGGATTGCCGATCACCTCGTGCCATTTATCGACCGGCAACTGGCTGGTGACGATGGTGGAACGGCGAGCGTAGCGCTCTTCGAGAATCTCAAGCAGATCGTGACGTGCCTCTGCGGTGAGCGGCTCAAGTCCCCAATCGTCCAGGATGAGCAGCTGGACGCCGGCTAGGGCGCGGAAGAGGCGACCATAGCGGCCATCGCCGCGGGCCAATTGAAGATCACCGAAGAGCTTCGGTACTCGCTGGTAGAGAACGGAGCGGTCATCGCGGCAGGCCTTGTGGCCCAAGGCCGAGGCGAGCCAGCTTTTGCCGACGCCTGTCGAATCAGCGTCACAATGCCGGGTGTCCGGCATTCGAGGTGCGGATCTTCTATCCGTTCCATCCACGGGCCGGGCAGATGGTGCAGGTCGAGCACCGCAAGCGTTTCGCCGGTGAGGACCATCTGGTCGTGGTTCAGCCCGACGGCACGCTCGCCCTGATCCCGGCATGGATGAGCGAGGAGACAGCACGCTCCCCAGCAGTCACCGGCTCCCCTTGTTTATCTGTCGATAGGCTCATCGAGCTGCGCGTCCGGCTCGATGCGCTTCTAGCCTCGTCTGAAGGGGAATCGGCCCCGCACGAAGGAGGCGATCATGCGACCACGACCGAGCCGGCAGCGAGACCTGTTCGAAGTCGATCAAAAGATGTCGGACATTTCGAACACGCAGAAGCCTCTGCTTGTCAACCTGATCGAGCGCATGCTGGTCGAGGCCCTCGCCGACGACGGCGTCGCGACGCACGCGGCCGGCGACAAGGCAAGGGAGGTCGCTGATGAAGATCACGCCTGAGCACCTCGCCCGTCAGGCCGTCATCTACATCCGTCAGTCGACAGCCGATCAGGTCGCCAACAATCTGGAAAGCAAGCGCCGTCAATATGGACTTGCCGATCGGGCGCGGCAGCTCGGCTGGAGCGATGTCGTCATCATCGACGACGATCTTGGCCGCTCCGGCGGCGGCGTTGCGCGGCCGGGCTTCGAGAAGTTGCTGGCTGCCATCTGCGACGGGCGTGTCGGCGCCGTTGTCTCGATTGAGGCGTCGCGCCTGGCTCGCAACGGCCGTGACTGGCACACATTACTGGAGTTCTGCGGTCTCGTGGGTACGCTGATTGCCGACGAGGACGGCGTCTACGATCCGCGTCATCCCAACGATCGCCTGCTGCTCGGCATGAAGGGTACCATGAGCGAGATGGAGCTGTCGGTGCTGCGACAGCGCTCGCTGGAAGCCTTAAAGCAGAAAGCGCGCCGCGGTGAACTGTTCATGACGGTTGCCATCGGCTACGTGCGGGTCGGCAACAACAGCATCGCGAAGGATCCGGATCGGCGCATTGCGCAAGCCATCACGCTCGTGTTCGCGAAGTTTACCGAGATGCAGTCGGTGCGTCAGGTGCACCTGTGGCTCAGGCACGAGCGCATCCCGTTGCCTGCCGTCACCTACGGTGCGGAAGGGCGCGTGATCGAGTGGAAGCCGCCAGTTTACAACACGGTCCTGCACATCCTGACCAACCCGATCTACGCCGGCGCCTATGCATTCGGACGCACGGGCAGCCGCGTCAGCATCGAGGCCGGCCGCAAGAAGGTCGTTCGCGGCTTCAAGAAGGAACGCAAAGACTGGGAGGTATTGATCTCGAATCACCACGAGGGTTATCTGAGCTGGGTGGATTACGAGAGGAACCTCAGCTTGATCGCGGACAATGCCAATGGCAAGAACCCGATGAGCCGCGGTGCATTACGCCGGGGCGAGGCGCTGCTGGCCGGCCTGCTGCGCTGCGGCCATTGCGGGCGCAAGCTGCATGTCGCCTACTCCGGCAAGGACGGCAACACCGGCCGCTATCACTGCCAAGGCGGCTTCATTAATCACGGTGGCGATCGCTGCATCTCATTCGGCAGCATGCGGATCGATCGCGAAGTCGGCACCGAGGTTATCGAGCGCCTGCAACCGCTCGGAATCGAGGCTGCACTCGCGGCGCAGGCGGTGCGCAGCCGTGCCAGCGAGGACAAACGGCGGCAGGTGGAGCTGGCGCTCGAGCAGGCCCGCTACGAGGTCGGCCGTGCGCGGCGTCAATATGATGCCGTCGATCCCGACAACCGCCTCGTTGCCGCCGAGTTGGAGAAGCGATGGAACGAGCGGCTAGGCATCGTCCGCAATCTGGAGACCGAGCTGGAAGGGCTGACGGCCTCACCCGCGACAGAACTGACGCCGGCCGATCGCGAGCGGCTGATGACGCTCGGCGCCGATCTGCAGCTGGCCTGGACCAGGCCGGGTGTGGCGCCGGAGACCAGGAAGCGGATCGTGCGAACACTGATTGATGAGATCATCGTCCGCGTCGAGGACAACGCGCTCGATCTCGTGATACGCTGGCACGGCGGCGACCACTCCGCGCTCAAGGTCAGGAAGAACCGCACAGGGCAACATCGCTGGAGCGCGGCGGGCGAGACTGTCGATCTGGTGCGTGTACTGGCGCGACAGATGCCGGACAAGGCGATCGCTTCGGTGCTCAATCGCGCCGGCAAGACTACAGGGCGCGGCAACGGCTGGACACAGTCACGCGTATGCAGCCTGCGCAGTCACAATGCGATTGCGACCTACCGAGAGGGCGAGCGACGGGAGCGCGGCGAGGTCACGCTCGACGAGGCCGCTGCAGTCCTGTCCGTCAGCCCGTCCACGGTGCGCCGCCTGATCAAGGATGACCAGCTCGCGGCGAATCAGCTCTGTAAGGGCGCACCGTGGATCATCAAGGCGGCCGATCTGGAACGTGCCGATGTGAAGAGCGCTGCGACCGCCCGGCGTCTGCGGCGTCCGCCGTCTGGCGATCCGCTGCAAAAAGTGCTGGAACTCTAACGACATGAACAGGTGAGCATTATGAAGCGGGCTCGGTTGGACCGGTGATGATCAGATTGTCGTGCGCGTCGATCCAGCTGCCTTCGGCGAGCTTCTGGAAGAGTCCGCGATCGAGGCCACGCGCGGCGCGGTAATCGACGTCTTCAATGGCGGCCTGGTGACGCAGACGGGCATAGCGCAGCCGCCGCAGCAGCTTTCGGTCATAGCGATGGGTGATCTCTCGGTCGAGCAGAAGCCCGAGCCACTCGGCGTGGCTCATGGCCGCGGCCTCGCCCGAGGCTTCGATCTCGGTAAAGGCGCTGGCCATGCCGGCAAGGCCGAGGAGGTCGAGCTGATCGAGCGTGGGATGGGTGAGCATGGGGAGGTCCTTCAGTTGTAGTAGCGCGCGCCGCGGATATTGGGATGAAGGATCGCCGGCTCCTCGGCGGCGCGCTGGCGCGGCGCCTGGCGATCAAGATTGTTGTCGAGGATGGATTTGACCGAACCGTAGGTCCTGGCGCCGATCTCGATCGCCCGTGTGGCCGCGGCTTCAAGGCGCTGGGCACCGAAGGGCCGCGCCAGGCGGACAATGCCGAGGCAGGCTCTGAAGCCTTGTTCGGGATGCGGCCGATATTCCAGGATCAGATCGCACAGGACGGCAGTTGAAGGACCGATCGCCGCCGCCTCGCGTCGGATTCGCGCAACGGTCCAGTCGGCATAACGCCTGTGGCTCGACGGCATGTGCTCGGGGATGGTCGTGTGCTTGCGGTTGCCGCTCATGCGCTGATGCGCGGCGATGCGCTCGCCCTTGAAGAAGATTTCCACCGTCCGCGCGGTGATCCTCGCCTCGACCGGCTGGCGGGCGAAGCGATGCGGCACGGAGTAGAAGTGGTGGTCGATGTCGACATGGTAATCGATGCCGACCCGGCGCGCCCGCCATTCGGCGAAGACATAGGGCTCGGCGGGCAGCGGCCGCAGAAAGGGCCGGTCCAACTCCTCGAGCAGTTGGCGCCGCGTGACTCCGAGCCGGCGGATGGGTCGGACCTCGTTCAGATCATGGAGGAGCTCGGCGATGGCCTGGTTCAACTCGGCGAGGCTGTAGAAAGTACGATGCCGCAGCCGGCCCAGAAGCCAGCGCTCGACGATCAGCACCGCGGCCTCCACTTTGGCCTTGTCCTTTGGCTTTCGCGGCCGTGCCGGGAGAACCGCCATGTCATAGTGGGCCGCCATCTCAGCATAGCTGCGGTTGACCACAGGATCGAAGTGACAGGCCTTGATCACCGCCACCTTGGCATTGTCGGGGACCAGGAGCCTCGGGGCGCCGCCGATCGCCTCGAGCGCGCCGACGTGAGCGGAAAGCCAATCGCAGAGGCCCTGCGTCCAGGCGGCCTTGGCGTAAGTGAAGCTTGAGGCGCCCATCACCGCGACGAAGATTTGCGCCGGCCGGGTCTCGCCCGAAAGCCGATCGACGATCACCGGCACGGTGTCGCCGGCGTAATCCACGAACAGCTTCTCGCCACCCGCATGGCTCTGACGCATCGTGACCGACAGCCGGCCCTCCCAGCTGCGGTAGAGATCGCAGAATCGGCTGATATGTTCACGATTACATATCAGTCGTTATGTTGCGGCCAGATTTATGTTGTCGCTGCTAGAGTGAGCCAAGGATTTCGCCAACCTCCTCGGCTCGCTCCGCAACATAAGAGTGTAACCTTTCGGCCTACAGGGTCTTCAGGAATGCCATCAATGACGGGAGAGAGGGTTGCCGAGGCGGCGGCCTCAGGCTGCTGATGTCGACCCTGGCTAACGCCTCTGCTTTCATCTCCAGGTCGACTTCAGCATAGATGTGCGTGGTGTCTAATGATACGTGGCCCAGCCAAGCCCGGATCGTGTTGATGTCGACGCCGGCGCGCAGCAGGTGCACGGCCGTTGTGTGCCGAATCGTATGTGGGCTCACGCGCTTCGTCGCCAACGTCGGCACCGTTTCGCCTGCCATAGCGGCATATTGCGTCACGAGACGGTATATTCCGAAGCGCGTCAAAGGCTGGTTCGTCCGTCCGAGAAAGACCGCTTCACTTTTGTTCCGGTCGGCTACAAGACGAGTCAACGAAGTTGCCGTCGTTGACCACAATGGACAGATTCTGACCTTGTTTCCCCTGCCGTGAAGTCGCACTGACGGGGACCCACCCAGTTGGAGATTGCCGACCGTCAATTTTGCTGCCTCATCGGCGCGAGCACCGCTGTTGTATAGGGAAAAGCAGCAGGGCGTGGTCGCGTACGCCGAGACTCGTGCGTCTATCAGGTTGGTTTAGCAACGCGTCCATCTCGGCCTTTTCGAGATATCCGATTGCGGTCTTAGCCGTCTTCTTGAATGGCACCGCCCGTATCTCGGAACACCAGGCGAGGTGAACCGGTGAACGCGTGCCGATGAAGCGCGCCAGTGAATGGATGGTCGCCAGCCGTTGGTTGCGGGTCACCTCGCTGCACTGGCGATCGCGCTCCAGGTGGTCCAGGAACTTGCGGACGACCTCCGGCATCAACTCTTCCACGGTCATGCGATCAATGGCGCAGCCTCCCTGCTTGCTGGCAAACGGCAGCAACAATGTCAGCGTGTCGCGGTAGCTGGCTTGGGTGTTGCGGGAAAGATTGCGCTCGGCGACCAGATGTTCCAGCAAACACCGCCGGATCCACGGACCAAGCAGGCTCTTATCCTTCATGGTCGGCCTCGATCGCGTACAGAGCAAAGCGCTCGCTGGCCGCATGGAGGAGATCCGGCGTCATCTGCAAATAGCGCTGGGTTGAACGGATATCGATGTGGCCAAGGTAGGTTGCAAGTTGCGGAAGCAGTTGCTGCACCTCCTGGCCGGAGCGATACCATGCGATCACCCGGTGCACCGCGGCTGTGTGGCGAATATCGTGCAGCCGTGGAGGTCGAGGCTCGCCGACAGGGCAACTGATTCCGGCGGCTCGGCGGACATGCTGAAACCAGGAGATGACCCGCACATAGTGCCACGGTCGACTGCCGCGCGTAGTGAATAATGGAGATTCTTGCCCGCGCGGCAAAGGGAGCCGGCGACGGCGCTCGACGTACTCGACCAGTTCCTGGTTGAGCTTTGGTCCGATTGGCACGAGGCGCGTTTTGAAGAACTTCGTGTCACGGACAGTGATGACCTGATCAGTCAGATCCACGTCTTGCAAGACCAAACGAAGCGCTTCGCCAATGCGCATGCCACTTCCGTACAGCAACAAGAGGAGCGTACGGTACATAGCTGGCACGTGAGGGCTATGCCCAACCGTCAGAATCGAGGTCGCGTCCAATAAGCGGCGCAGTTCTTCCGTGGAATAAACATAGGGCGTTTGTTGCGGCGGCAGCTTTGGAAACGTTGTCGGCAGTGGGGAGGATGCCACGTACCCGCGACTGACGGCGAATCTATAAAGGCCGCTCAAAACCCTATATCGCAGCATCCAGGTGGCACTGAGCGATCCTTTGCCTTGGAGGAACTCGGCTACTGCCTCTGGGGCGACTTCGCCGATATCTCGATTGCCCATCGCTCGGCAGAACCTGCGGAGCAGAACCTCAGCGGACTCGAAACGCGCCCCCAGTGATCGCTGCTTGGCCAGATAGGCGTCGACAACATGGGTCAGCATCATTGGAGGCCTCCCAGGTCGAACGCTCCGACTTCGCGAAGCGCCTGCATGTTCACCTTGGCGTAGATGCTGGTTGACGCCGCGCTGCGATGTCCCAAATGGTCCCCGATCTCCTTTATCGACAGACCTTCGGCCAGAAGCCGGGAGGCGCAAGCGTGGCGCAACGCATGGCCACCGCGATGGGCAGCGTTGATTCCAAGTGCAACAAATCTGCGGTTGGCGACATCATAGATGCTCCCTGCCTTCAGCGGCCGGCGAGGCGCTTGCATGCGGAGGAATACTTCCGCGCACGATGATGACGGCCGCACCGTGTCGATGTAGCGGGCGAGCGCCTCAGCCGCAGAGGAGACCAGCGGGTAGATTTGCGGCTGGCGGCGCTTCAGGCGGAAAAGCCGGAGCATCCCACCGGCCCAGTCGATCTGATCGAGGCGCAATGCCGCCACCTCGCCGCTGCGCATCCCGTAGACCGCAAGCAGCAGCAAGATCGCACGATCACGGATGTCCCGGGAGTTGTCGGTCTCGGCGTCGGCCAACATGCGCTGCACGTCGCACCAACCTGGGGCATACGGCAGCGATTCCTGACGATAGAGCCGAGGCCGGCAAATCGAGGCCGCTAAGCGGTCCGTACACATTCCCCGCTTTGCCGCATAGCGCAGAAATCCCCGCAAGGCAGAGGCTGTGCTGGCCACCGAAACGCGGGACCATCGTCCCGTCGCCTGGGTTACGAAATAGGCGTCAACGTCCGCAGGCTGCAGGTCCCTAAGTTGCCGGTTTGTCTGATCACACCAGCGTAGGAACCTGCCGATCATCCGACTCCATTGCTCCACCGTCGATGGCGTGAAACCGCGCTCATTGCGCATCCATGTCACATACTGGTCGAGTTGGCTCTGGTACTGAAACACGACGGTTGGTTCACGCCACCAACCGAGAAATCGAAGCCAAGGTCGTCCGATGTCGACCACTCTTCGTGCTGCGGTGACAGCCCCCGTCAGGCGCAGGCGCTCGGTCGCGATCCGTTGGAGCGCCTCGATATCGATGCCCTCCGAAGCGTCTGGACCGAGATATGCGGCAATCCGCAACAGCTCGTTCCGCTTGATTCTGAGAGAAGCTGCGGTCGCGCCGGCTTCTGCACAGTGGCGAAGGTACCGGTACCGCTCGTCGGTGAATGGCGCGTCATCACGCTGGGGCACGGTCAAGGGGATGGAATAAATCGTCTGATCCATAGCGAGCCTCCATTGGACAAATGGCTCGCTACCCAGACGTCAAATTATGTTGCGTGAACAATGCCCACAGCGCTCACGCTCCCCGCAATTATCCCTCCTTGCACAACATAAATCTGGCCGCAACATAACGGCTGTAGCGATAGCCGTCTGGATTCTGGGCGATGTACTCCTCCCAGAGGATCGCGAGCGTGACGTGCTTTTTCTTCAGCTCGCGATGGATCACCGCCCAATCGGGCTCGGCGCGATGCCGATAGCCCTGCTTCGTGCCGGCGCGGCCATAGAGCGTCGCCTCCAGGATCGCATCGGTCGCATCATCCGGTAGCGGCCAGGAGAACCCGGCAGCGCCGGCGCGCTCCAACGTCAACCGCACGGTCGAAGGTGCGATCCCAAGGCTCCGTGCGATCGCCTTGTGCGATAACCCCACGCCGAGCTTGAGCCGCAAAATCTCCCGCACCTTCCGCATCGCTACCCTCTCCGCCGGCATGAAGCCCCCTTCCTTTCAGGCAAAAGGAGGCACTCTACGCGCTGCCAGCGGTCCCGCCGGATCCGTCGCCAGGGGGCGACATCATCTCGGAACGGGGGGCGACAATTGATCGGAACAGGGGGGCGAGATTATCTCGGAATGAGGGGCGACATCATTTCGGTTTCAGGGGGCGACTTCCCTCGGAATCACCAGCTACGCCTGATTTCCTGAATCGACCAGCGGATTTCCGGGAGAGCAGATGACGGCTATTATGGCGAGAGCAGGCAGAGCCAGTGAGACATGGCGATGCCAGCCATGCCAGGAGTGGGTTTCGTTGTGATCAAGACGGAGCTCGTCTTTGGTCGTTTGGCTTCACGTCCATCTCTTCGATCGGCGTGCTCTATCAAATCTTAGAGGAGATTACGGCGTTCAGGTCACGTAGAAGTGTCTCGAGGTTTATTTCTAAAGAAATGAGCCTCGCCTACGAAGCTGATAGGACCGGCCTATGTCAAAAGATAACTGCTTTGGCAAAGGGACGTTGCCAGTTTTGCTCGATCTGATTTTGCTGCCACTCTCTGCCGTAACCACCGCGATCCTTTTCGCACGGCTGGTATATTACAGCAATTACGGTCTTCGTCTCAGCTCCGAAGGTTTCTACCTTAACTCCATCGCGAACCCATTCGCCTACGCAATCAACAGTCCGCCGTCGCTCTTTGGCTTTGTCTATCACTGGCCATATCGGTGGGCGGGTGGCGACATCGCAGTGCTCCGCATGGAGAACGTTACGCTCACCATGGCGCTCGGCTGGATTCTCAGCTTTCTTGTGATCCGGCGCCTTTGGACAGTGGGCTGGCCGCATGCGGCGGTACTGTCGGCAGGGATCGCCAGCCTAGCATTAGTTGCCTTTCACCTCTTGTCGGCGCGCACCCCCAATTACAACACACTGGCATATCAATCGCTCTTGATGGTAATGATTGGCTTGCTGTTAGGAGATCGGCCAGGCCGCGACTACCAAGTTATCGGGTGGATCCTGGTCGGCGTTGGCGGTTGGTTCTGCTTCATGGCCAAGCCGACCACCGCTGCGGCCAGTGCCCTCCTCGTTGCGTTCTATGTCGTTGTTTTACGCCGAAAGTGGCTGCTGCCCATGCTCGGCGCAGCCCTCGTCGCTCTCGCTCTGCTGATCGTTACCGCCTATGCGATCGACGGCGGCATCACCGGCCTGGTGACACGTATGATCAACAGTGCTGATTTGGAAGTCCTGTTGGGTGCCCGGCACGAGGTATCTTTCATGTTTCGGATCGATTATCTCGCCATCAATCGCGGGCAACTCACTATCGCTCTGTTAGCGGCGATAGCCCTTCTGCTCAGCATTCTCATAGAGTCTACGCACAAGTTGCTCCCATCGCTTGCTATCGCCGCGGCGTTGATTGTAACAATAGTGATTGCGCTTTTGGGGGTCGATCCGATCAGCGCCGATCCGATCAGCATCGAGCTCTCGACCCTGTTCCTAGTTCCGGTCTTCATATGCCTTGGCGCAACGTTCTATCGTGAGGGATTGGTTCTGCGCTCCCAAACTCCAGCCAGCGTCGTACTAGCGCTCACCTTTTTGATGCTGCCGCACGTGTTCGCGCTGGGCTCCGGTCTCAACTACTGGTTCGCCGGTGCGAAGGTCGCCTTGTTCTGGATGCTCGCAGTCGTCGCCTTCCTGAGTCCTCTTGCGCAACAGGGACGCAGCGTCGTCACCCTACTGCCCCTGACGGTGCTGTCACAGTTGCTTACTGCATCAGTGATCAATGCTGCCATCCTCAGGCCGTGGGGTCAGACGAAAAATCTGAGCGGTTATACCGCTGTCACCCCGATGCCGGGCGGTGCAAAATTGGTGGTTTCGCAATCGTTCCGCGACTATCTCGCCACGGCCAGAACCCAAGCTCGCGCGGCCGGTCTCGAAGTCGGTACCCCGGTGGTCGATCTCTCAGGCAGCTCGCCGGGCCTGCTGTTTGTGCTCGAAGCGCGAGCGCTTGGTCTACCATGGCTGGTCGGGCAATGGGAGAGTAACGCAGCGCATTATGGTCAACCATGGCCGGTCGTGCCATATCCTGGCAGTAACGCAGCCGCGGTGGAAGCGCTCGGACTTGAGAACTGCGCCGATCTGGCGAAAGCGTGGGTACTGATCGAGCCAGAGGGCCCCCACCATCTTGATCAAGCCAGTGTAATGGCCTCCTTTGGAGCCCGCGAGGCGAACTACGTAGCCGTGGCTACGTTCGAAGCCCCCATCAATGACGAGGATGATCCGGATGCTTACAGGCAGTCTTTGCTCAAGCCCGTACGCCCCGCCGCGCTGGCGGAACAATCCTGCCGTGAAGCCAGGCAACAACGGGCGACTAGCGAGAAATGGAGGCCATCGTGAAAGCTGCGACACCGGTGGGTGGTCTCGGAAGCCGAGTAACTGAGGAAACTCATCGTCGGCCCAAACCCACGATCGAGATAGGTGGCAGAGGTCAGGGCAAGAGACCGATTTCGGTGAGATCGGCGAAATCGGCGGGTTCGCGCAAAGACGACCAAGGATTGATGCCTCGGTCATGTTCCCTCGGAGAACGACAGGCGCAACGCGTAATTGCCGATCGGCTCAACCGAAGCGACATAAAATCCAAGCGAAATCGCCAGTTCGACACCATCGATCTGCCGCGGCGCGGCTCGCGCCGCAATGCCTGCGCGCCGAGCCGACGAGTCCCATAGTCGGGGCTAGCTCAGCGCGAGCGCTGTGGAGCCATTGACCAGCTAGGTACATCCTTGATCGCGCGCTTGCGAAAATTTCCTCGAAGTTCTCCACGCCCCGAAGATTACGGTTCATCTAGATGGCGCAGAGACCCGCATCCTCGGCGGAATCGACGTCATGACTTAGCGAAGGTTAGGGTTGATCCGTGAGTAGAAAGTCCTCCGCGGGTTCAATGAAGGCTCACGCTCCTTCGTCGGTGAGGACTATGCCGAGCTTGGCGTGTCCCTGTCGAGGGGACGCTTCGGTTCAGGGTTCACGCGATCCTTTTGACGAGCGCATTGTTTTCCGCCAAGGCCCTGAGTTTGCGTTTCTCGGCGGACTCTCCAAACGGGAAAGGCTCTGCCTCTCAAAACGAAAACTATCAACTACTCTTGGATTCCTCCGCTTATCGAAAGCTCCCTTATTGTCTCAGGAGCTGCGCAATCGTGACTTGCAAATCCTCAAGCTTCTTGCACAGATCTGCAATATGCGATGCGGTTTGTGCGGCACCTTCGCGTCCGATGAAGAAGAAGTGGCCGCCCTCGACATAACGACAAAGGTGGCTCGGGAGCTGCACCGCCAAGTTTCGCAGTTGGTCCCAAGCCCCGGGCGCGGACATCGGATTGGCAGCAGAATATTCGCAGAAAAGCTTCTGGCTGTTCAAGAACCCCCACGTCGCCTGATCGGTGAGTGCGTGCCGCGCGTCACTTGTGCGCGTGGGCGCGATCACGCCTGTGAAGGGATATTCGATATAGGAGAAAGTTCCAAGGTCAGAGATTGTGTCCACCAGGGAGTTGCGTTCAAGGCCTCTTCGCTGGTTGGGCTCCCC
The DNA here is from genome assembly GCF_000472385.1 of Bradyrhizobium sp. ARR65. Taxonomy (GTDB): domain Bacteria; phylum Pseudomonadota; class Alphaproteobacteria; order Rhizobiales; family Xanthobacteraceae; genus Bradyrhizobium. The sequence continues at coordinate 57,849 of NZ_AWZU01000021.1, read as the reverse complement.
CCGCAGCCGGATCGGAGTGTTAACGATGTAGTACGCCGCGTATGAGGCAGCGTCGATGATCTCCGTCCCCCTCCAATTGATGTCGTAGAGAAAGGATTTGTTGCGGACAGAAAGTCCTGCGTCATCATTCCCGGTTTTCCAAAAGCCCTCCGGCGTAAACCGCTCTCCTTCCGGTTTCGCGCGAACCATACAGGGCAATGGCGGAGTTGCTGAGACTGCGATAAACCCGGGAATCTCAAGGCCCAAGCGGCGCGCAGCAATATTGAATGCTCGACAGTGGCGGCCAGCCATGCTCCATCCGACAGGCACAATTGGTCCGTGCAAACCTCGCGTGCGGATAATTTCTGCAATTGTGGCCGCGGCAGCGTTTCCCCAGTCCGTCACTGTCAGATTGGGTAGGCGGCGCCGAAAGGCGCGATGATCGGACGGATAGGAAAGGGCGATGAGGCCCAGGCCGTGCCCTTCTAGCCAACGGTCGAGAAAGTCTTCCGCGCTGCTGCCCGGGTGACCATAAAATACCCTTGCCAGATGCCCGCCCCCAGGAAGACCCACGATAATGGGAGAACCTGGCAAGCCCGCGCGGAAATATGCGATGGCAGGAACGCCGCAAGCTTCTGTTAGAAACTCCGATGGCAGCAGGGCGTCTGGCTCGTGCTGTTTTGAACTAGTGTTCATTATCTCATTTCGTTTTTTGGCGGCGTGGAGGGCGCGTCGTACGCCGGTTCTCGGTTCAACACTAAAGGTCTTCAGCAAAGATCATCAGCCCGTCTCCCCTGCGCGCAAGACCTCGGGAGCGCCGACAGATGAACGTGCACGCGACTTTCGTGTGAAGAACCGTGATCGGCACGCGCCAAGGTAACTCGGGAGTGAGGATTTGCCCCACCGGTTGGGCTTGCGAGACTTGTGCCCCGAGATGAACCGCTCGAAGACGCTTACGCTCTCGGCGTAAAGGTAGTAGTCGGTATACGGCCCGGAACGCTTTAAGATCCTCATCGGGCCAGGCAGAAGTGGATTTGCGGTGGCAGCGGGATCCAGGATAGGTTAGCACGCGAAGCACGCCCGTTTCTCCCAATTCGACCGCGGCCGGTGTACGCTGCGCCGCCTCCAAGCTCGGTACCGAGGGGCTGGATTCCAGTACGACAGCGGGATCCGATCGTGCCGACGTCCACAGTCATTGGCCCCCAGAATACGTACCCAATAGGCATTCCGAAGGAGCGTGATGACAGAAAGGAGCACCACCTCGAGTCCGCGGTTGCGCCGCAAGTCGAGTTGCCACGTTACACTTGTCAAGATTTGCCCTCGAATTCGTCGCGATGGTTTCCCGCCGCGGCCTTACTGGATATCCTGCTCGTCAAGCTTGTTGCCGCGTTTATCGATAGGGTTGCCTTGGTCGTCGATCGGGTTGCCGCTCTCGTCCATGCCCACGCCGTCCGGATAGTGAGGACGATCCAGCGCCCTAAGGAAGAAGTCCCTGCTGGGAAGATCTTTGATGCGTCTTTCGAGACGAGGATAGGAGGCTTCATTGCCGCTCGGCGGGACATCCTGAGGAGTGCGAGACTCGACGCCCCTGATGGTGTTGGCTTTGATGGCCTCAAAGGCGTTCCTTTGCCACAGGTCATAAGCCTTTATCGGAATGTCCGCCGGCTTGTCGGCGTCGACCACAAAAGCCGAAGACATCTTGATACGGTAAGCAGTGGAGATGCCGTCATATTGGCCGGTCTTCTCGTTATACATGCCATCGGCATTGCGGCGCAGGGCAAAGTAGAGCGCCACATGATCCTCATGGTACACGGTGTCTTGCCCGCCGGCATTTCCCCAGAAAGTGGCCTCGGCATAAAGATCACGCCAACTGCGGTAGCCGCCGATCAGACCTGTGCCCCTTAGGCCATCGGCGTCGATATTCAGGCGGATCCTACCTTTCGTGAAATTGGCGTCGCCGGTCTGATTATAGTTCCATGCAATGCGTGGGGTGTGCAGATGCTCCACCTGTTCCGTCTCCACCACCCCGTTTTTGATCTTGGCTTTCAGCTTGGTGTACTGATCTGATTTCAGAATACGATAGGAATAATCCGCCGCGATGCCCCCACGAGCGTCTTTCACAATCTTGTCGGGCGAATAGCCGATCTCGACCGTGGCGTCCGTGTCATTCATGGGGCCCTGGTTGCCGGAGATGCGCAAAACCATGGTAAAGAGGCCGAACTGCATCTTATCGCTGACCCGCAGATCGAACGTCGCGTCGCCGTTGCCGCGCCACGGCGCATCGCAGCCCCAGGCGCGGTAGAGAGCGTTGTCGATACCCTTCTCGCCATCCGGACTGACAAAATCATTAGGCCCAATCTGGCCGTCCAGATTAAAGCCATCGGCGATGCGGCTGGTTACCTCCGGCTGCCCCGGGTCGTCGGCGGCCCATGGATTAACGTAAGTTTCGATGCCGCGCTTGTAGCCCCGATAAGAAATGGCGCGGCCCAAAATGTCTTGCCTCACCTGCCCCGGCTCCCGAACCTGGTCCAGCCCAGGGGGCGCGATGACCCATTCGATCTCCTGCGGCGAGCGCCATTTCTGGCGTGCTAGCGTGATCCTGGTCTGGTCAGGATTGGCGAAATGAATGGTGCTGCCATGCGGACAGTCCACGCCCGGTGCGATTTCCGCGCCGCGTGTGAAACCGGGGCGACCGCCATAGCGGAAGGCATATCCATAAGCGCTCACCACAAAGCCGCGGGTCCAGGGATCCGCCTTGGCGGATGAGGCGGTGCTGCCGATCAGCGCCACGACCGCCGGACAAATGATGAGACGTTTTTTCAGTACCATGACGTACTCCTTCCAACGGTTCACTTTAGGAAACGACGACTGTTCCAACCATCCCCATCGCTTCGTGAAATTTGCAGACATATTTGTACGTGCCCTTCACCGTGAAGGTGTGGCTGAAGGTAGCGCTCTCCTCCATGTTGCCGGAATCGAACGGCGCCACGCCCACCGGCAATACGACATTGGAAGCCGTGTCCGCCTGGGCGGGATCGAAGGTGACCGAATGTGTGATGACGCCGGGGTTGGTCCACTTCACGGTGTCTCCCACGCTGATATTTACGGTCGTGGGCACGAACACTCCCCTGGGACTGTTTTTCATGGAGACCTCGACGGTCTTACCTTGGGCCAGCGCGGGCGAGGCGACGCTGACACCGACGCTTGCGGCCATCTCCATAAAGGCGCGGCGGTGAATTTTCATGAGAAATTCCTTGCCGCCTATTCCGGCGGAGATACTTGGTTGATCAAGAGGTCAGATACCGCTCTGGCTTCAAAAGCCAGGGGGTCGGCGTCGTCCATCTGCCCCTTGTGAAGCACGATGTCGGCGCTCACCTCGAAATCGGTGATGCTCTTGGGGTCATCGGAAATGAATGCTGTGCCCGCGAAAGGACTCCAAGTCTTCCAAGCCGAGGAGCCGCTGGTCTTGTAGCGCCAGGCGGGCCGGAAGTATTCCATACGGAAGCTGTAGCGCAGGCCGGCAGGATCGCGCTTTGGCACCGGTGCCGTGTCGCCTTTGGTGCGGGATTCAACAAGTGTGAACCAGCTGGCCTTTTGCTCCATAGTCAGCTCCGCAGCGCGATAAGCGAGATACTTCTCGATGTCGCTGCGGCTGGTGAATTTTTGGCCGGCGACCACCAGGTGAATCTGATCGGCGCTCTTGTTCTGTTTTGTGAAAACCCGCGGCTTGGCCGGCGGCACCATGGGAAGGTTGTCGGAGGCTTCCGCGGATTGCGCGGGAGACGGGGCGCCGGCGGCCGGCGGCTGTTCCGCCGCAAAACTGATTCCCGCCGAAGCGCAAAGCGCTGCGAGCGCAAACCCAATACCAAGACGGCGTTTCATTCTTGCCTGCCTGCTCTTTTTCATTTCCTCAGAAATAGAAGCCGATCGATACCGCCCATACAATGGCGGTAGCGACGACGGCGCCGATCGCAAGTCTCCACAACGGCGCTATCTTCATCTCGGTATCGCCGACATCGCCGCGGCGCTTCCCGGAGATCATGGGCCCGATGAGATTCTTGCGCTTGTAGATGAAGTAGAAGATCACGGCCGCCAAATGCAGCGCGATCACCCACAGAAGAATGGTGAACCAATAATAGTGGAGATGCGCGAGATGGCGGCCCTGCTTGAACGTCACGTAACCAGACAAGGGTCCCGAGTGGAGCCCGTCAACATCGACCGCAAATAAGCCAAGAATCACTACGGCCAGGACCAGCCCCATCATGAGGACAATGCTAATCGCGCCCAGCGCGTTGTGGCCATGGGTGTGGGGCGTATCGCGCCGATGCAGCGTGCTGGCATAGTCGAGGATGGCCTTCGGACCGCGCACAAAATTGACAAACCGCGCGGTCGAAGAGCCGACCAACCCCCAATAAAGACGCATCAGCACGATCCAAAGGATCGCATAGCCGCTATAGAGATGATATTCGAGTTCATTGTGAAGGCCGGTCCACCAGCAAATCCCGATCCCGATCACCAGCGACCAGTGCATGATACGCACTGGCAGGTCCCACACTCTCAATTCCGCTGTGCCGGCCAGGGCCGCGTCCATGCGGCTCTCAGTTGAAGTCATGGAGCGCTCTAGTTTTCGTCTTCTTTTTCGGAATCGGGAGAACGATAGCCGTCATGGCAGGCCTTGCAGGCCTTGCCCATCGCTTCCACCTGCGCCTTAAGTGCATTCGCGTCCTTGCTGAGCGCAACCTGATTCAGCTTCGCAGCCTCGACCTGCGCTAATTTGCCCAACGTTACGAAATCATCATTGTTCTGCCAGATCGCCGGCAGCGCATAGGTCTTGACTCCGGACTCTGGGCCGCTGCCCCTGGGAAACCAGTTTAGCAGGTAGCCGCTGCGATCCTTGATCGTCTGAGCATTGGGCACGACCGTATTGTCCCAATCGATCCTTCGCTTCTTGAGCTCGTCGTTGATCGCCTTTAGGGCGCCTCCCATGTCGCGCAACTTGTCCTGACGGGACTTGATTTGCGCGACCTCTGCCGGACCGGCGACGCTCTCCAAGACAACAAGACCGAATGCTATACACGCCGCTGCGGCAACATAGCGAAAGCCCAACGCAGACATATGAAACCAACTCCCGACTAACACAGCGATCTTGATCGCCATCGATTTAACGGACGCCCTTACGCCAGCAAATCCGTATATGGCTGTCTCACCTCCATTGAGCCCTTGCCCCAGACGTCGAGTGACACGCCCATCGCATTCTGGATCGTCAGGCCGACGCGCGACACCGGACTGCCGTCGCCAGGCACATGACAGCCAGTCTTCATGCGGCCACTGGCGCTACCGGCCACAAAGATCGGAAGACCATCCACGGCATGGATCTTGGCAAAGCTCTGGTCGGTAAAGGCGAAGACCAGGCTATGATCGAGGACGGTGCCGTCGCCTTCGGGCACGGCGTCCAGCTCCTTCAAGAGCATGGCGAACAGCTCCATCGAGTCCACATTGTACTGCGCGACCCGCGGCTGATAACCGAGGACCGGATCGATAGGCTCTTCATGTGTGGTGTTGTGGTAGGCCAACGAGTCGCCCGGCATGAAGATCTGCGACGTGGGCTCCGAGACGCTGAGATTGAACACCCGGGTTTGGTCGGTGGCGAGAGCCAGCGCCCCCAACTGCGCCATCAACGGTGTTGCCTTGCGGAGATTAGGGAGTGCATTGTTGCACACCATCTCGGCGGGCGCCGGGGGAATGGTGACGTTGGCCTGGATTTCGGGACGCTGCAGTTCCGCGGCCAGCCGCAGTTCAGCTTCGCGCACCGAGGTGAAATATTGATCCATGCGTGCGCGATCGGCGGGACCGAGGTTCTGCATGACGCGCTTGCGGTTGTCGGCCACCGCCGACAGCACGCTTTGTTGGATCAACGTCTGGGGATCCGGTTTCCAGTCGCCTTTGGTAGGGTCCTGGAAGCCTGGCCCGAACAGGCGGGTGTAGAGCGCTAGCGGCGAAGCTTCCGCCGGAATTGTGTTAGCCCCCCCTAGACTCGACAAACTTTGCTTCGGGTCGCCAGCGCAGGACGCCGAAATCGATTTGAACCGGGTACCGCGCGAGATAACATCGGCGATCTGCTGGTCGATGGTCTTGGAATCGAACTCGTTCACCTTGGCGGGCGAAATGCCGGTGGCAGCGGCCGCTGCGCCCGACCAATGCTGGTGGTTGGGGTTATCATCAAGCGGGACACGCAACCCACTGAAGACGTTCAGCTTAGCGCGATAGGCCTCCAGCGGTTTCAACTGGGACGTCATCTCCCAGTCCTTCCCGCCCGTCTTGGGAATCCACAATTGCGAGGTCAGGCCCAGGCCGAAAAAGAAGGTGTTGAAGCGCGTGGGAAGCGGCTTTCCCGTCGCGGCCAGCGCTTCGCCCTTACTGTCCAAGAAACAGTCAAGGAACGGCAGGCCCATGACGGCTAGAGCGCCCTGGCACGTACCCCGGAGCAGGGATCTGCGATCGATCTTCATGAGGGGGTCCTATCTATTGGTCCGCGACGTTGGGCGCCGAGCTGTTTGATTCAGAAGAAGGCGGAGTTGCGCTGAAATAGTCCTTGTCCTCGACCATGCTCTTCAGCAAGGAACGCATGCGAAAACCGGAATTCGCGAAAGCCTGGTAGGCGGCCTTAAAGGCCGAAGCGGGGACATCCTCGCTGTTCACGCCACGGGAGTACGCATAGACCTTACGCGCAAGACACAGCGGGTATTTGGGGTTTTCGTGCAGAAATTGGCCAAGTCCGGCGGCGCCCACGAATTTTCTGCCCTGAATGGTGGCCGTAAGATCGATCAGCTGGCCATTCTCCATGGAGCGGCGCTGACCGATCGTGTCAAAGCCCTCAAGGGATAGCCCGATGGGATCGCTGTGGTTATGGCAGGATGCGCAAGTGCTATTGTTGGCATGCGCCATCAAGCGCTCGCGCACGGTCTTCAACGGGCCGCTGGTATCATTGACCACCGAGAAATCCACATTGGCGGGCGGCGCGGGTGTGGGCTCGCACAGAAAAATATCCATCACTGCCACACCGCGCTTGGTGGGTGAACTGCGGCCGGGATGGGAGAACATCGCCAGCATGCTGGCCTGGGTAAGAACGCCGCTGCGCCCGGAATCGGGCTCGAACTCATACGGCATCCATTCACCCGTGAATTGAAACGGCAGCTGATAATCAGCCGCCAAATTGCGGTTAAGGAAGGTCTTGCGCGTGGTCATCAGGTCGCGCATGTCGCCGTTACTATGCAATGCCAAGTCAATGACGGTGCGCAGCGTCTCTTCTTTCGCTGAAGCGGCAATGCTTGGACTCCACTTGGGATAGAGGATGCTGTCTTTGGAGACCGTATCGAAATTATCGAGCTCCAGCATGTCGTTGAAGAAGGCGCGCATTCCAACGTCCAGGCGCGGCGAAGATATCAAGCGGTCGACCTGCTTCTCGAGGCCGGCGGCGGTGTTCAGGTCGCCCTTCTCGGCCGCCTGCAACAGTTCGGCGTCGGGCGTTGAATCCCACATCAGGTAGCTGAGGCGCGTGGCCCTACTGTAAGAGTCCAGCACCCATTGCTTGTTGCCGGCCGGCACCGCAGTTTCCATGCGGAACACGAAATCCGGCGCCTGGAGCAAGCTGGCCAGGCCATAGCGTAGGCCGGCATAGAAGTCGTTCTGCGACTCGGCGAGTGCGTGACTCAGATTGACGGCGCTTTGGAGCTCGTCCTCGGTTAATGGCCGGCGGTACAGCATCCGTCCAAAATGGCTCAGCACCTGCGGCGTGCAGGCATCATCGGGCGCTTTGGCCGACTTGGGCACGCAAGGCAGCTTGGCGCGGTATTTCTCCTCCGTCGCCTGGGTAGCGATGCTGTCCGCCAGTTTGGTGAAGGATTCAAAGCCCACGGGCGTTACCGAAAGCACCGAAGTGCTGGCTGCCTGCAAGCCGCCAACGCGGATCATGGGCTCGAAGCGACCGCGCACTTCAATCTCAGTGCCGAAGATATCGGCAATGGAGTTGCGATACTCTGCCTCCGTCAGCCGCCTCATGCTCACTATTTCCGAATTGGCGCCGGTCCGGGCTGACGTGATGTCGGCAGCCATCGCGCCGGACACCATCACTATTAGGGATGGAATGGAGATGGCGAGATTTCGCATGCGTTTCATTATTCGGCCTCTCGATAACTACGCGTCCGTTTGCGATTTTCTTTGCGCTCACAATATCGCCCGTTCGCGCGTTCGCTCAAACATGGCATCCCTGCCATCACATCCCTGCTTTGAACTCGACGAAGATGCTGAGATGAAGCGTTCGGTGGCTCAGCTCCGGCGGTGGAAGCGGATAATGCGCGCTCCTGACCGTAGCGAGTGCCGCTTGATCGAGAACTGGAGACCCGCTCGATTGCGCCAAGCTGACCGCCGATACGCGTCCATCGAGAAAGTCGAACGTCACGCGCGCACGACCATGCTGGCCTGAGGCACGCGCCGATGCCGGATAGATCAGCGCACTTTCTACCGCTCGCCGCATTTGGCCTTGAAAGCTCGACATCGCGCCAGCGCTTGGCGCTGTGCTAGCTGCCGCTTGTTGCTGCGCGGGGCGCGCGGCCGGTTTCTTTTGGACCTGCTGCGGCGGTTTTGCTGGCTTCGGGCGCACGACCGGCGCCTCCGCCTTCGGAGGCGGCGGAGTGGGTTCTGGTGGAGCAACCTCCGTCGGCGGTGGAGGGACCTCCGGGGGCGGTGGAGTAACCTGAGGCTCTTCGGGTACCGGAGGAGTCTCTTCCGCCACCGGCGGAGTTTGCGCGACCATAGGAGGCGGATCCGCCGGAGCATCGGCCGGCGCAGGTGGAGCGGCCACTAGCGAGATCTGCATTGTCGGCGTCGACGCGTCGATCCTGACTGGGCGTTGTGTGAGCCAGCCCACGACGGCGAGAAAACACAGTCCCTCCAGCAATAGCGCAGCGGCAAACGAAGCGGGTAGCGCGGAGCGCTCCTGCGGTAGGCTGAAATGATCGGCTGTCGCGATGCTCACAACGATTGCACTCCTACTTGGCGTCCTTCGCGGCGAGGCCCACCTGGACAATGCCGGCTTTGCGGCACGCATCCATCACAGCGAGAAGATTCTGCAGCGTTGTGGTGCCGGCTCCGGCAATGGTAACTGCAGCGTGCTCTCGGTCCGGCTCGGCGGCCAATTTTGCCGTCAGATCGTCGATAGTCAGTTTTTGGCCATCCGTCTCGATAGCGCCGTCGGCAGACAGGGTAACGACGATCTTTGGGTGGGGCAGATCCTGTGTCGTGCTGCTCTGCGGAAGCTGCGAGGCGATGCCGGTCGCCGGGATCATTCGCAACGTGATCATGATGAAGAACACCAGCAAGAAGAGCATGATGTCGATCATCGGGATGATTTCTATGCGGCCCTTCCGCACCTCCAAATATCGCATCGATTAGGTCCCCGTATTCGCGACGGGGTGGATTGCGGGACCGTGAGCACGCCTATCCCCTGCAGCTGCCCGAGGCGCATCGAGACGGTTGACTATGGAAATTTTCAAAGTCTCAAGTTGATGAACGATGAGCCGGGTCCAGTTGTTGAGGCTGTTGAAACAAACGAGACCGACGATGGCGATAAGCAAACCGCACGCGGTCGCGATCAGAGCCTCGCCGACGCCGCCGGTAATCTGGGTCGCCGCATTGCCGGCGTCGCCAAGGACAGCGAACGCCTTGACCATGCCAGCGATTGTGCCGAGAAGGCCGAGCAACGGCGCCAGCGTCACGATCGTGTCGAGCAGCCACAACCGGCTATCCAGCTTGGGGGCCTGCCACAGGATCGCTTCCTCCAGCAGTTCGGACATTCGATGAGCGTCCTTCAGCTCTGAATGGTGGAGTGGCACTTCGAGCAAGGTGCGGTGTGGCAGCCGCGGCGATTTCTCGACGAGGTCTGCAAGCGTCTTCCGGTCCAGGTGCGCGAATTGAGCAACGGTAGCTGTGACGCGCTTTCCGCCGCGGATGGTCCGGCCAAGGTACCAGAAACGCTCGATAATTACGGTGAGCGCGATTAAAAGCAGGATGGCCATTACATACAGAATGCCGTCGGACTGCGCCGCGAGCTCGGTGAGACGATCCAGGGTCATGTTCAATTCCTTCGATGATGATTGGCGTCAGAACTGCACAGTCAGGCTGCTATAGATGTTCCGGCCGACCTGCGTGTAGAACAGGGGGGTGACCGTCGTGCCGGAATAGCCGGCAAAATCTACGATTGCGTGACTGTTGAGGATGTTGTCGATTCCAAACCTTGCGGTAACTACGGTCAAATTAGGCAGGGGGTTCTTGATTTTGTACGTGATGGCCATGTCGAGCTGATTGAATGGTGAGAGCGGCTGCTTTTCCCCGACATCGCCGAAGCGCATGCCGACCCATTTGTCCGTCAGTGAGGCATGCCAATTGCCCTCTTCGTAGATTAGGCCACCTGCGAGCGTCGCGTTCGGCGCCTGGGCGATCCATTGCCCGGTCTGCTTGTTCTTCGCGCTGTTAAGGCTGCCGTTGGCGAAAACGCTAAAGCCGTTACCCACGTGGACTGTTCCTTCAACTTCCACGCCCTTGTAGATGGCACCGCCAGCGTTGAAGTAGTTCGCGATACCGCCGATCGTCTGCGATACGATCATATTGTTGAAGTCGATGTAGTAGAAATCGCCGGCAAGCGTGAACGTCTTGGTCTGATAAGACGTGCCGACCTGATAATTCCAGGTGGTTTGCGGTTGGACGTTGGCTGTGCCGGGCAGAGCAGCGGGTGGAGTCAAAAAGCCTTCCGCCGCCTGCGCATAGACCGACCAGTTAGGCGACAGCTTGTAATTCGCGGCAAGCGATGGCAGCACCTTCGCCCAAGTCTGGCTATACTGCGCCGCCCCGTGCGTGTTCGGATCAACGACCGATTCATAGCTGCGCAGCACATAGGCGTATTTGGCACCGGTGGTGATCGTCAGATCGGGAAGCGCTTTCCAGTCCGCTTCGACAAACGGCTGCACCGTATCCAATGAAAGATGCTGGTCGTAGTTGGCGGAAATGACTTTCTGCCCTAGTGTCATGTCCACATTATAGTTCGCGCGATAAACCGGCTGATGCTCCGCCCAGGTACCGACCTTGATGTCGCCGAAAGTCAGATCTTTTTCGAGAGAGATCACATCGCCGTAGGCGCGGTAGTTCACCGGATTTCGTGTGCCCGGCACATCCTGCACGCCAAACGGCGTGCCAATTGAATTTTCGCTGACATCTTTACCCAGAAGTATCGGTTGGGCGTAGTAATAGCCATACGTGTAGAGCTTCTGGTCGAGATGCCAGCCCTCGCCATAGTCCGACTTGACACCGAGGTACTCGAAGTCCGTCTTCAGATTCCAGCGGTTGTAGCCCGCGTATCCCTGCTTGGTTGGAGAGGACGACAGCCCATAGTCCGGGCCGAAGGCGGCAATTTGAGCAAGCGAAGCACCCTGAAAATAGTTTCGTGTAATATCGTTATAGAGCGTTAGGAAAGTGACGACTGTATTGTCGCTCAGCGGTTGCTCCACTTTCAGGATAGCGTTTCTCCGCTCCTTTCCAACATTGGTAAAATAGCTGTCGCCTTTCGTATATTGCGTGTCAAAGAAAAGCGAAGCACCATTCGCGCCCTTGATCGGACCGGAATCAAATTCGACGCCGTAGAGCTGAGTGTTGAAGCTGCCAAGGCCCGTGGTCGCTGTTGTGGCCATGGTCGACATTGGCGATTTGGTTTGGAGCGCCACGGTGCCGCCGAAAGTCGCATCACCGACGGTCGACGCGGTGCCAGGACCTCGGTCGATAGCGACCTGCCCGAGATCATTGGTCATGATGAAAGTACCGCTGCGCTGGGTGAGCCCGAAGTTCCGAAGCGGAATTCCATCGAGCGTGGTATTAAATTGGCCGTTCTGGAAGCCGCGAATTGAAATCTTGGCGTCGTCCCCGCCGCTTCCGCTCGGCTGAACCATCACGCTCGGCGCAACGTTGATGACGCGGTCGAAGTTGGCCGTCTGCGGAATGTTATTTTCGATATAGTGCCTGCTGATGACGGAGGTCGGTTGCGTCACCGTTAAGGGCGTTGTCGTGGGCGCTTGATACACGGCCGAATTGACATCGCCAGCACTGTCTGAAGTCTGGACAGTCCCGAGATCGGTCATCTGGGCATGCGCACCTGTCGCTCCCACTACCGGCGGAACGCTCGCAGCTAACCAAAGCGCGGCGTCGATAAAGCGGCGGCTGATCCGTCGCCGGTCTGCAGTATTCGAACGTCGCATCTGAAGCCCCTTCTGTCTTCTCGCTTGCACCGCCTCGCTGCTTATCGCCCCGGCGTTGGCTCACGCTCTTGGCGCTTCATTTGTACAGTCGGATGACGCTCATCGAATAATTGGATGCGACCTTGCGCAGTTGCGATGATCTGTTCCGCCTTCGGCTGTTGCGCGCTTACTTTGGTGGAGATCGCTCGCGAATTGGACCTGGGCGGTTAGCAATGGGCTCCACTACCTGAGTTCAATCCGCCTTCGTCTCGCGATTGGAAACTTATCTCTCTCAAAAGCTCATCGAGCGGTCCAGCGAACAGTCAAATTGGCCGACCTGGACCGGCGACCTGCTGATGCACTCGTTGGCGGAGTGAAGATCCCGCTTTAGGAAACACATGCACGCGCCGCGAGACGGAACCGAACCGCAGGGTCGTGCGGGCCTTTCATACGATCTTTCCTAGGCGCGCTCGTTCCTTCAGGTACTCATCATGGCCTTACTGATCTTCCCCGCTCCTTCTACCGCTTCATGATATGGCGCAAGAACGCCGTGACGCGACAGACGTAGTCCATCGCGATTCTCGATGATTTCATTTGAAAATGCGATAATCCGAGTGGCTAGCGCCTCACAGAGCGAGTAGACGTCGGCGAAAATTGCTTCACGGTTGGCAGGTATTCCATCTTGTCTCTCGGTGCAGAACGGCTCAGCGTCGTCCGCCCTTCTGAAACCAAGGCCATGGCGGCTCGCGCCGCCGAACTGCGCGATCAGGGCGAAGATGTGATCACGCCCAGTGCGGGCGAACCGGATTTCGACATGCCCTCCGCGATCAGCGAGGCCGGCATCCGCGACGGGCGGACGAAATACACGCCCGTCGCCGAGGTCAAGCCGCTGCGCGAGGCGATCCGCAAGAGTCTCGGTCGCGATCACGGGCTCGATTATGGTATCGACCAGATCACGGTTGGTTGTGGTGCCAAGCAAGTTGTCTTCAACGCGCTCCTCGCCAGTCTCGATCCGGGCGACGAGGTGGTGATTCCGACGCCGTGCTCGGTCTCCTATCCCGACATGGTGGCGCTCGCCGGCGGGCGGCCGGTTCTCATCCCTTGCGATGAATTCCACGGCTTCAAGCTGCGGCCTAAAGCGCTGGATGTGGCGATCACGCCGCGAACCAAATGGCTGATCCTGAACTCACCCTGCAATCCGACCGGGGCGGTTTACGGCCGAAGCGAGCTACTGGCGCTCGCCGAGGTACTGCGCCGCCGTCCCCACGTCCATGTGTTGTCTGATGACATCTATGAGAAGCTCACCTATAGCGCTGCCTTCGCTACCATGGCTGCGGTCGCGCCGGACCTCTACGCGCGCACGCTGACGGTCAATGGCGTATCCAAGGCCGACGCAATGACAGGCTGGCGTGTCGGATATGGCGCGGGGCCTCTGGCGCTCATCAAGGCCATGAACCTCGTCCAAGGCCAGACCTCGTCGCATACCAGCTCGATTTCGCAATATGCCGCCATCGAGGCGCTGTCCGGCGGACGGCACCATATCGAAGAATTCGCGAGTGCATTTCTCGAGCGCCGCGATGTCGTTATCGGCAAGCTGAACCAGGCCGATGGGCTTTCGTGCCGGGTCCCGGCAGGTGCGTTCTACGCTTTCCCCTCCTGCGCGGGTGTTATCGGCAAGCGCAAGCCAGACGGCAAGGTGATCGAAACCGACGCCGATTTCGCCACGTATCTGCTCGGCGCGTTTGCGGTTGCCGTCGTTCCCGGTAGCGGCTTCATGGCCTCGCCTTATATCCGCATTTCCTATGCCTCGTCGCTCGAGGACCTCACCCGCGCCTGCGACCGCATCATTGCCGCCTGCGCCGCCCTGTCCTGAAAGTCTTCCGATGTCCCCTGCCAAACGCCTCCGCGCCCGCATGGCCAAGACCAGCCTTGTCCACATCATGGCTGCCCATAGCCCGCTTTCAGCGATCCTCGCGGAAGAGGCCGGATTCGACGGCCTGTGGGCCTCCGGCTTCGAGCTATCCGCGCTATTTGGCCTGCCGGACATGAGCCTGATCTCGATGACACAGCATCTCGACATGGTGCGGGCGATCGCCGGACGCACGGCCCTGCCCATCGTCGCCGATATCGATACGGGCTATGGCAATGCGATCAATGTCATCCATGCCATTGGCGAATACGAGCGGGCCGGCGCCAGCGCCGTTGTCATCGAGGACAAGACCTTTCCGAAGGTGACCAGCCTTATTGCCGACGGTCGCCAGGAACTGCTGCGCATTGAGGAGTTTCAAGGCAAAATCGAGGCTGCCGTCGCGACAAGACGGGAGCCGAATTTTCTCGTCATCGCGCGCACCGAAGCGCTGATCGCGGGCCGCGGCGAAGCGGAAGCCCTGCATCGCGCGAAAGCCTATGTGGAGGCTGGGGCCGACATGATCCTGATCCATTCCAAGAAGAAGGATCCTTCCGAGATCGAAAGCTTTTCGCGCGCCTGGACCCGACAGGTGCCGCTGGTGATCGTGCCGAACGCCTACCCTGACCTCAGTGCCGAGCGGGTGAAGGCGCTCGGCAATATCCGCATGATGATCTACGGGAATTATGGCATCCGCGCTGCCGCAACTGGTATGCAGGAGGCGTTCCGCCGGATCATCGCCGATGGGGGTGTCCAGAACGTCCACAAGGACATTCTGCCGGTCGAAGAGATTTTCAGACTTCAGAAGATGGACGAGGCTAAGGCCGGTGAAGCTCGGTTCCTTCGCTGAACGAGCTCTCCTTCCCGTCGCGACAATCAAGATTAACACAGTCGACGGCTCCCGAACCAGGGCGATCGTGACGCTGTTGAGAAAATTTGAGTAAACTGCATTCTCCTCCAGAAGGTCGAGTGATGTCGTTCGCGAGAAGAGGTGATCACGCCGATCACTCTCACGGCGCGCTTAAATGCGGCTCTGGAGCCGACGGTCGATCGACGTGTTGGGCCTGACTGTACGGATCGTACCGACTTACGCGGAGCCGCCGGTTTTCTGCCCGAGATATCGATGATAAGCAGCAATCCGGCTATAAAGATCAACTAATGTGATGGAATATCCTCAGTTGGCAATGCCCACCGTGAAAATTGGCGGACATCCCAGAACTTGCCGGAACAGAAGATGGCTAGCGACGACGATGAAGTGCCCCTCAACGCAATCCGCGTGTTCGTGGCGATCGCGCGAGAAGGAAGCGTAACGCGCGCGGCTAGCGCGTTGGGAGCGACACAGAGCTCCATCAGTCGGTATCTGGCCGTGCTGCAAGATTATCTGGGTACTGACCTCATCGAACGACGCGGCAAGCGGAGCGAACTGACGGAATTCGGCAGGATTTTTGCGAACACCGTCGCCGAGCCGCTAGACACAGTGTGCTTCACCGCTAAGAGAATGCGCCGGCGGAATCGTCCCAACGCCAATCGGATTGTGGTCCGTACGTCGCTTTCGACCTTCGCCCACTCCCTTCTGATTCCGAATCTACAGGCATTTTCGGCCGAAACAGGCGGCGTAATCGTGGATGTGATCAGTTCACTGTCTCAGCCGACATCTTCCGACGACTACGACGTCTTGATTACACGCGATCTTTCCATGATCGAATCGGCCGATAATTGGGAGGTCTACAACGAGCAACTCGTCTGCGTGGGCTCGCCAAATCACGTGCAGGGCAAGAATCTCTCAGTCGTTCGCTCGATGCCGATTCTGAACATCACATCCCGGCCCGACATACTGCCCACATGGCTGCGGGCGATGAACCTGACCTTTGCAGACATAGAATCAGGCGCGCGATACGATCACAATTACCTTGCTCTACCGGCGGTCATGACAGGAAAATGCCTTCTGGTGGCGCCCGAAATTGTTGTCAGCGATCTAGTGCGCCGAGGCATTCTGCACGTGGTACCAGGGTCACGTACCGCCAGCGGCATGCAATATCGGGCCTATGCGGTCGACCGGAGTGACAATTCTGAAATCTCTCGTGCTTTTTGCCGGTGGCTAGTCCGCCTTTGCAAAAAGGCCGCTCTGCTGGAAGCCGCTTAATATCGCGCTAGCTATCGCAGCGCTAGCTGTTCGAGGGATCCTCCAACAAGCGCCGAGAGCTGTCCGAGCTAGCAAGCGTTTTCTTCGGCGTCTGGGCTGTCGGAGCAGCCATGTGTTCGGCCTGTTAACGCAGTTCACGTGACCGCTGGCCTTTCGCGGATCAGATCCTGGTCAAAAGCACACATTCGGTGATATGCGGGTCGTCCTAATCACCGGATCGACCGGCCCAGCATTACGTGCTGTTAGCCCCCCAACCGATACGTCACACCGGATGTCTGGCGCGATCTCTCACGCCGCGAGCGCGATAGGTTCCCTGTACCGCTCATCCCTGGCCATCATGGCCCACGCCATGCGGGTCCAGAGATCGCCGACGGAAATCGTGCTGCCATTGACGTTAATCCTTTCAGGATCGAGGCCGAGCCGGTCGCTGCAATGGATGATCTGCGCGGCGAAGGCCCGATTATGCGAACGGAACCGACGAGGCCAACACCGATTGCGGTGAGATCAACATCATATTGGTATTGATGTGAATCTCTTGCTTAAGCGCCCTCTAAGCAGACCATGGGCGCTACCCGAGCAGTCGAAGCTTGGACGTTTGAAGATCGAACCATCGGGCGTTTGGTTCGCGAACTTGCCGCACTTTGAGGCCGCGCCCGCGGCGATCTGATCGGCAATGAGCAGTTGATGATCACCGGCCAGAACGTCCTTTACCGTTAGCTGCACTCTTTCAGCGCGAGCAAATTATACTTCCAGACGCCGTCAGCGTGGGTTTGCAAAAGCTTATTGCCGGCAGCACTGATCCGCACGCCGACCCAAGCTGTTGCCCCACTTTCGGCCGTGTAGAAGTGGTGAGTTCCTCGCTCGATTAATCGGACAATATTCGGAACCGTATCCTTCCAACGCCCTGCTCCGTCTGGCTTGGGCCCACCTACGTGCGTGATGTGCTCGTGGGGACTCTTACGGTCTGGCTTATTAACGCAATCAATCCTGTAGTCAGCCACTGCCGCTACCCTTTCATAAACAAGATGACCCGTCCGAAGCACCGAGCCATTGATCTCGAAGAAAGGGCCAGCTAGATTCCAGTGTTCGAGACACGACTAGCGGGGCTTCGGCCCTGGTTACGAGCTCAGCCGGGACAAGCTCCCCGATTGATCGCAAATGCCACGCCGAGAGTCCGACGGTAACGCCTATCAGAAGAAGCTCGAGTCTCGATTGATTGGCAGAAGAGCGATCGATCTTGCCGTCCTCGGCTCGATGATCGAATAGCTAGCCCCTGCTGCAAAGCAGCGCTCCCACGCTCCTGCAAAAAACTCGGCGGAAAGTTTGAATGCCCTGCCGACGGAAGCCCAGTTTGACAAGGTGCGAGGCGCCGGAGCGGCACTTCCAGCTTAAGGGTCGAACTGAATCGCACGCCTGCAACAGACAGTTGCAAGGCCAAAAATAGCTATTTGCTATTTTATACTTGACTAATATTAGCTATTTGCTAATATTCAGCGATGGAAATTCGCTCAAGGCCGCGAGGACGAATACCGCCTGCGGGTTGGCGATTGGCGCGTCATCTTCACCCAGGACGGCGTTATCCTGAGCGTGTTGAAGGTGGCCCCGCGCAGCAGCGCTTACGAGGACTAGGACCATGAGCAAGCCCAATGTCATCACGACCCCGAGCGGAGAACGCATGGTGCTCATTCCTCTCGAGGAATATGAGCGCCTGACTGAAGCCACCGAGGACGCGGCCGACGCGCGCGATCTTGACGAGATCAAGCGCCGCCTCGCGACTGGCGAAGAGGAATTGATCCCGGCGGAGGTCGTGGACCGAATCCTCGACGGCGAAAACAAGCTCCGTGTCTGGCGCGAGTATCGCGGCATGTCCGCAAAGGATTTGGCCGAGGCAACCGGTCTCGCTGCGCCCTACATCTCGCAGCTCGAAAATGAAAAGCGGGATGGTACCGTCGAGACATTTAAGAAGATTGCGGCCGCACTCCGCGTCGATATCGACGACATCGTTTAGAACTGTACCCGCAAATATCGATATCCGAGCCAACGGGCGATCGCGGCACGCGGCAATTCGCACCTCGTCTCGATCGGATAGATGATTTCCGTGGACATCGGAACGGATGATCACCTGCAAGCTGCCGGTCGTCCTCAGCGTAGAGGAAGTCGCGCGGCTGCTCGATGCCGCACCGGGGCTGAAGTACAAGGCGGCACTGAGCGTGGCCTACGGCGCCGGCCTGCTTGCCACCGAGGTGATCTCGCTCAAGGTCGCCGACATCGACAGCAAGCGCATGATCACGAGTTTGGCCGGTTCGCGGCCCTCTCACGACAGCGGCGCGGCGAGCGGCGACGGTGAAGGTGATCAGGCGCGAATCCGCGCATACTTCACGGAATTTGTCACAAACAGAAAGCCTCGGCTGAAAACAGCTTCCTCGTACCACCGAGTTTTTGTTTTCCGGACTTTATGATTGTCAGGCCGTCAAGCTGGACGCGAGGTGACGGTTGAAGCGTCGGGACGTTTTCATCGACGCTCATTCCCCGCCGTGTGAGCGGTGAAAAGAATGCAATGTCGGCGCCTGCGCGTGGGCTCGTCCGTGAGACGTTCGAGCAGTTGGGCAAAATGGAATGAAAGCCAACAACCCGAGCAATGAGGCGAAGGAGGCACTAAGTCGCGTTTTGACAGTGATTGCCAGCACGAAGCTGCATCGAGAAAGTATAGGGAGGCTAAGCAGCCGGCCGTTTGCCGCATCAAGCAAACGGAGTGACGCATTCAAGACAAAATCTGGTCACCGGCAACTCGCTATAGGGCTTCGACCGTGCCACTCGAATTTCGAGATCTACGCTGGGCGATCGCGGCGTCACAGCACCGAAGCCCAGGCCAAGCGGCAGAGACGCTCAAAATCAAGCAGTCGACTCTTAAGCCGCTGCCTGCGAAATCTAGAATACAGGTTGGGCGGCACCTTTTCGAGCGCACCAATGCCGGCGCGATCAACCATTGAAGGTCAGGAATTGCTCGATTCCCCGCAACGCATCATGGATCAAACGGAAGCAATCGCCCCTCGCCTCAAGACCCGCTGGCGAGGCGAGAGCGGTTGATTGACCATCGACATCCACGCATTCACGCCTCACGCCGGCAATCTCCGGGGCTTCTCGCCCTGGTTGGCGCCGCGGGGGCATCCTGCTGGCATTGGAAAGTGCGACGGGCGCAGCCTATCCGGTTGTCACCTTCCGCGAGGTGCATGATGCCGAGGGGCGACGCGGCTGAGCTTCGCGCTTATTGGCGACAGGCCAACTTGCAATCCATCGCTGCATCCGTTCCTCGACCTGCTTCGCGAGCGCTATCCGGATCTCTCGGCTGACCCAGGAAAGGACTGAGCAGCATTTCGCCGTGCTTTCGCAACAGCTCAGTCGGTCGGCATGAAGTGCTTGATCATCGCCACAATCAACTTGGCTGGCTCGAGCCAGTGTCTCGGCAACACGATGCGCGGTCTGTATCGGGATGATTAGGACAACAGACCGCGTCGCAATGCCTCGGCAACGCAGTGGGCAATCGATGCTGCACCCAGCTTGCGGCGGGCGTTCTCAAGATGGAAAACGACAGTGCGCGGTCTAATCTGGACCAGAACCGCGATATCAGCGATAGTTTTTCCGCGCGCGACCCACGTCAGGCATTGACGCTCGCGCTGAGTGAGTTCACTGCCGGCGAGTTCCCCGCTCGCGGGTACGTCAGATTTCACGGCGACATGACTATGAAAATAGAGCGCGACGAGTTGTAGGAGATCCTTCCACTCAGCGACGAGTCGCTCCGGATGGATATTGCGGTCGGCCGTCGCGAGTGTAAATGCCGCCATCCGTCCAAACCCGCTTCTGATCGGCACGGTAATGCCTGACCTAATCCCGAACGTCGCGGCTTCATCAAAGAACTGGCGCTGTTCGCGGGTGCCGGCCGGGGCTGAGCCCTCGCCTCCCCAGCTAAACAACGCATTTTCCGCACGTGCGCGACGCACCACAGGATCGAGCTGCTGATATCTAAGCTGGAAGTACCGTCCGGTCCAAGATTTCGGATAGGACGAGATCAACATCGGCGTGTCGCCGCTCAGGCTCAGATAGGCAAATCGCTGGAAGCCAAGTCTCTGCGTCAGCCGCGTTCCGACCCGCTCGAATTCATCAGCGGTGACTGCAGTTTGGATTGCATCGATGAATTCCTGAAATATGCTTTCGACGGGGCTCATTCCTGGCTCTACTGTCCTGAACATAATCACTGTACTTTCCAATAGCCTCACCGCGCGCTTGGCCGCAAAGACTCTGACCGCATCGATTTACCGACGCTACTTAAGCGAAGTGCTTTCCGACGCCACAAAGTCCGGTAGACGGGCCCGCTCTGAATGCTCATTTGGTTATTTTGTCAGGTCCACAGGTCTCAGTTGCCGAAAGCCGTAGAGGGCAGCTGCCGTCTCGCCGAGCATCCGCCCGCGAGCGTCCTTGTCTGGGACGAGCTCCTCGAACCATTCCAGGGTCTGCGCGTAGGATGGCGCATAGGCGTGGGCGGCCGCGACGTGCGGCCACTCCGACCCGAAGACCAGCTGTTCTGGCCCGAGCGCCTTGAGCATCCCGCTTGCCGCCGCCTGGGCCCAGCCATCAGGGACGCGTGCGATCCCCGAGAGCTTCACCCACACCTCGGCGCCCTTTGCAAGCGCCAGGAATCGCTCCAAACGCGGATCCCAGGCAGGATCGCGGGCGTTATCTACAATCCCGAAGCCTCGGAACACCAGGCGATGGCCGTCTGCCAAGAGCAGCTCAGCGACGCGCTCATGTCCTTCGATGCCGCCGGACACCTCCAAGTGCAAGCCCAGCTGAAGAGCAGTCTCGAAGGACTCGGCCAGTGGATCGGGATTGTCGAGGCTTACCGCCAAACCTACGGCGCCTGATCGGCCCCACTCCTCCAGGACCTCAGGTGCCAGCGGTCGCACAAGGGGCGGAATGAGCCTCACTGGCATTCGGGCCTCGCTCGCCTGAGCGAAGAGCTCCGTGGGGTCGTCGTTCAGGAAAGCGGGCTGGACCAGGACCAGCCCGGTGACCGAGCAGTCGCGCGCAGCGCCTTCCAGCCGTTCCAAGGAGCCGTCGATGACCGGCGTGGCCCCCCGGCTCTCTCGGCGGAAGACGTGGACCTCACAGTCGATCCTCATGAAGCGGCCTCGCCGCAGAGCGCAACCGGCAGAGCGGCCGCAAGCTCGCAGTTGACGCGCAAAAGCAGGCTCTCAACAGCGGCCCAGCGGGCGGGCGAACTCTCCGGCTTCTGGTCAAGCCGGGAGCGGACGACGTCTCGGTGCCTGTTGGGGGCGTGGTGCCCGGCCGCGATGATTTTGCCGACAGGGCCGAGCCCCAAGATCGTATATTCGCACGCGATGGTCAATACGCGCTCGCGGCAGATGCTCATTTGATAATTCCTCAGCTATGTAAATCTTAGTTACGCAAAAAGCGCGCCAGATGCAGATCAGTGAAGAGGATCTGCTCCTTTCGCAGCCGCGTCCATTCGCAAGCGAGCTGGCTCCCTAGACCATTCCGATCACTCTCGCGCGATGCAAACATCTCGTGAGCGGATTCCAGACTCATTGCGCGGCCTTCCGACAATTGTCGTCCGTTGCGCCAATGCCGGCGTCTTCATTGGTTTCGACTATCATTCTGTGGCGGCCGCCACGTATTCGCGGATGGCTCCAGGCGCAAGGTCTGCACGATATTCGTGTTCCTTGAGTTCCTTATGAACGCTGACCTTCCCTAGCAATCTCCCCACTTGAACCATCGGTTGGTCGCCAGCTAACAAACGTGAGAGGAATGTTGTTGGTCTCAGCAACGGGCTCTACGTCGACGTATCGTCTAGCAGGATCAGCGCCACCGAATCATGACGGGTCTGCAGGCAAGGAAATATGTTGGTACGTAACGTACAGAGCGCGTCACTAATTCCGTCGCTGAATTCGTGGCGCATCACTTTTGTCCGAAACGCATCAACGATTTGATCCGCTTCTTTCCGGCGGCATTGTCTCGATTTTTTATTTGCGCTAAGGCGAAACAAGAAGGATGAAGCTGGACATACGATGCGGCTGGATCCGTCTAACCTAGCAAGAGCGGTCAGCAGTAGCTTCGGCTGAACGTGAGCAGGTGGTGCGGCGCTTCATGCGGGAGAGCCGCTCTATCAATGTGTGCCTGAAGGACTCTGGGGCAATGCACTCGGCATCACTGGGCCAGCGAATGATTTTGATGGCCTCGGTGAAAATGGACAGAGAAAACGGTGTCAAGTGAACGTGGTCCCCAAATTGATGCACCCCGACTCCTCATTCGTGACGTCTCAATCAAAGCAGCTAGGAGACTTCCTGCGGCGTCCCCCTTTGCAAACGATGCCCGGTCGTACAGATGCCAGTGACGGAAAAAACCAGTTACAAGAATCTCGCGAACCTCGCAGCGCATCAGGAAGCACTCGATAAAATCGTTTTTGGTGAATCGGTCTTTGGGATTTGACTGAGTTCAGGACCACTGGAGGAGAAATGTCGGGCGACGGGAAGAAAAGTGGTGGGCGTGAGCACCACAGTCATGACGAACCACACCACGTGCACGAGCGGCATGATCAGGATAAACATCACGACCATCGGCACCCTCCCGAGCCTCCGCCGAAGCCCTCGGGGCCGCCAGAACCTCCGAAACCTCCGCCGCGCCGTGTGGGCTAAGTGATGGAGATACCTGCAGAGCAGCAGGACAGTCCGAAGCCCCTCTGGGACCGGCGTTTTCCGGGTCGGTTTCGGTGGGAGATGGACGCCTTTGCTCAAGCAGAGGTTACTCCGAAGGTCGATCAAAGAGCCTTGGCGGACGGTCGGCTCGAGTTGAGCTTCGAATGGCCGCTGAGTGACAAACGTGTCCCTCTCCGGGCCATCTATCCGGACAGCTACCCTCACCTTCGTCCGCTCATCTACTTGACGGATTCAAGCTTCTTTCCGAAGCGGCATCGCTCGCCCCTTGACGGCAATCTCTGCCTGCTTGGACGGGACACCCGCCAATGGTTGTCGAGCTGGACTGTGCCCGAGCTTTTGCGAAAGCAACTGCAGTCGGCGCTTGAGGGCGGCCCGGACGAAGATCCACAGGGCGAGCCGGCAGAGGTATGGTGGAATCTCGCCAGCGGGCCAGATTCGTATTGCCTGATCGATTCCAGTTGGTCGCTGTTGCAGGCGAAGGCTCCAGGAAGGTTGAAGCTCGCCTATGTCGCTCGGTTCGACGACAAATCTGGCGATTGCAGCGGTCCTGTTTTTTTAGCCGCAGTAAAAACCGTGCTGGACGTTGACGGAAATGAAGTGGCGTCCTGGAATGGTCCCATGCCGAGCGCTTTGCAAGGCGAAGGCGTCCGGGAGATGGATATCCCCTGGGAACGCCGGGACAAAGAACTTCTTCCGACACCGCTGATCAACGATCAAAGTATCGGATCGGGTGAGCTGCTGAAGAGGCGCGCTAATCCCGCCCTTGGTTTCAATTTCGAATCCTCGTCAAAACGCGGCCAACTCGTTGCTTTTCTCTATCCCACGGAGACTCAATTTCGAAGAGATGGCGAGTCGTGGCTATTCGTCCTGGCTTGGGGTAAGCGCGATGCATTCTATCCTGGAAAGAAGTCTGCCTCTCAACTTACGCCTACCGTAGTAAGGACTTTGCGAGCCGGAAGGGATGATCTGATTTCTCGAGCCCCTGCGATTTCGGGTCTGGCGGAGCGGTCAGTTGCACTTATTGGCACCGGTGCGATCGGTGCTCCACTTGCAATCGAATCGGCGCGTAATGGCATCGGAGAACTCCGATTAATGGACTTCGACGTCGTCGAACCGGGAAACACTATTCGCTGGCCTCTGGGATCTTCGGCTTGGGGGCGCTTGAAAAATCAGGCTTTGGCAGACTTCATCGCGCGCGAATACCCGGCAACGAAGGTGAGCTTCATAACTCATTGTTTGGGTGCTTTCACGTCAAACACTGACATGGGAGATCTTTCTGTGCTGGAGGAGATCCTCGCCGGCGTTGATCTCATTATCGATGGAACAGCTTCGTTTGGAGCAACATCTCTGATCCACGATCAGGCGCGGTCACGTTCACTACCCCTCGTCGTTCTGTACGCTTCTCCCTCGGTAGCGGGCGGAGTGGTCTCTCTTTTCATGCCTGGCAGCGGATGCCCAGTGTGTCTGGAGTGGGCATGGCAAGATGAACCTAATCTCATCTCAGCTCCGCCTGGGATGTTCGACGAAGCCGAGTTGATCCAGCCACCTGGATGTGCTGAGCGCACGTTTTCCGGCACGTTCTTTGATCTCCAGGAGCTATCGCTGCAGGCGATGCGTGTTGTTGCTGGATTTTTTGCAAAAAGGCACCGCCTTTCATCATCCTTCGTGTACACGTTGGCCTTCCAAGGCGAGAATGGAATCCGCGTGCCAAATTGGCGCGAGAACAGATTGGCCCCTCATCCGCTGTGCTCATGCCAGAAGTAACAGTATGGATGTCATTCCATACTTTGGCGTTGCTGATCGAGGAGGCCGATCGGCGGTATCCGCTTGAAACGGGCGGAGCTCTCATCGGTTACTGGGGTGATGCCGTTACCGCAGTCGTAACCCAGGTGGTCGGGCCCGGTCCGGCTTCGGATCATCAACCTTATTCGTATCAGCACGACCATCTGTGGGAAGCTTCTCAAATCGCCCTTCACTATAAACAATCGGGGCGATCACACGTCTACATTGGCGATTGGCATACGCACCCTGACGCGACATTCGGCGACCTTAGTGGGACAGATCGACAGGTCACCCGGCAACTGATCAAATCTCGCGAAGCCCGCACTGTCCATCCGCTGATGGCTGTGCTCTTCGGGCGCCCAGGACACTGGGACTCGGCAATCTGGGTGGCCGCGCTGAAGCCGAGGTGGGGTTTTTGCTCGCGTCTTTCGCTTGAACCGGCCAAACTGCAGTTGTTCGACGCTGCCGAGGGCCAAGCAAACTGACGCTGCATCATACCTGCATTTTTGCGAACGCCGATGAAACTGCCTCCATCCGTGTGGAGAGCCTCTTATTTGATCGATCGTGGCTGAATGAGGCTTAGCGCCGGGAGGGGGCAAGCGCATGAGGGCTTGGCAGGCGATCGTATGCCAACGCTTTCCACTCGGCGTTTGGCGCGGCAGGATTTAAGCCAGCCCGATGCAGCGGATTGTTGCGTGCGGTCGTGTACAACGTCGTGTTTGCAGCATGGTAGCGGATGCCAAACAAGCGCAGGATTTGCTTTCAAAAAGAAAGCACGTACCGGCGCGTTCGTACTGACCAGCTGGGCTACACAGCGGCTCTCACGTGCGGAAGCCTCAGGCGATTGGTCCGGCAATTGCTCAGCTGCTTGTCGACAGCTGCAGCTCCCCTGCTTCGTCGGGGCTCCTCGCAATGGCTCGCTGAGGAGTCGGGTCCGCTCCCAGCCGCCGGCACAACTTTCTTTGGCCGCACGGCGTCAGCGGCGCCCTGTATGTAAGCCGTGATCTTCACGACATCCTCGTCCTTTAGCTTGCCCGTTAAGTCAGGTATGCCCGATCCTTGAAGGACCCGTTGAACACGATGTCCTTGTTGATGATCTCGTTCTTTGGGGGGTACCCGAGGTTTCGAACACTGCCATTGTCAACGCCGGGCACACCATGGCAGGGGCGTAGGCCGCGACATATAGCGCGGCGCAGGCTTCATAGTCCTTGGGCTCGTAGGGAACGCCTTGGAGAAGTATCGGCACCAGATGGGCTGCGAATCGGCGCGCCGTTGCCGGTGCCGATATGGACCATGTTCAGGACGCACTCGTAGGTAATGGTATCCCATGGCGTGCCTCCGCCGCCATTGACCAGTATTTGCCCGACAGATCCCAGGTCTTCGCGACGGCTTCCATCGAAAAATCCTCAAACGGCTTCGAAGGATCGCCAGGCCCGGTGAACCGGCGCCATACCTGGTTGCCGGTCTCGCTGGCGTAGCGGTGATATAGCCGCGCCCACCGAATTCGGCGCCGCCCTGGCCGATCATGACCTTGCCGTCGGAGGCGCGCGGCGCGCCGATGATGATGTAGGAGTGATCGTGATCGATCAGCGTGTCCTTCTCCTACACTTTCTTTCCGATCGCAGCATCGAGCGCGATCAGCCGGCCGTCAAAGGCGGCGACGAACACCTTGCCTTTGTAGGCGGCAACACCACGATTGACGACGTCGCGTCGCACAGCAGCCCTTATAGCTTTCGTCACGGTTGAGCCCGGGATCAAAAGCTCCAGATCTTCTTACCCATGCGCGCGTCGATCGCATGCACGATGCTCCAGCGACCCATGATGCCGTCGACCACGCGCGTGGCCTCGATGCCCCGCTCGGAGTCGAGGCTGTAGCTCCATACGAGCCCGAGATGCTTGACGTTGTCCTAAGTGATCTGATTCAGTTTCGAGAAACGCGTTTTCGGCATAATCGAGATATGGTTGCCTACTCCTGCGACCTCTCGGTGTTCGCCTTGATCATAGGAGTGTCGACTGCCGATGTGCCGCCTTGATCCGCACCGGCGTCAGTTCCTCTGCAAATATGTCGCTTGACGAACTGAGAAGAGCCGAAAGAACCACGGCGATGGGCGGCGAAAAGCGACAAGTATCATTCAGCAGCCGCAAGCGTATCATTTCTTCCTCCAGCGAGCGAAAGGCGAGCCACTTGCGCGGAGTAAGTTATGCTATGGGCCAAAATGCACCTCTTGAGACTCCAAGCGCTGTGATCGATAGCAGCCAGTTCAACACTGCGAACAACGGCGACCGCAACTCCATGCATGCCAAAATGGCAAACCATACTAAAATCGTTCGAGATCCGGGTGTAGACTTCGATCGCGAGGAGCCAGATAGCGCGAGAATTATCATAGCCGCAACCACGGAGCGGACCTGGGCGCTCGGAGGGCGATCCAATCAGGATCCGACTATGACCGCTCTACCTCAAAGCTGAACAAAGGGATCAGATAGTCGCGGATGATCATCGTGACGTGAGGTTCGTTGGCCTCATCCTCGGTCAACTGCTTGGTCTCCTCGCCATCCGCATATTCAGCGGTGGTCTGGATCAGATGTCCTTCCGAAGCAGAACCTCACATCATCGAAAAGAAATAGGGCCCCAGGCTTCAACAGCCGCACTGCTGCGATGGCAGCCGCCAGATCTACGTAGATCGAATGGCTACCATCGAGATAGATGATATCGAACGTCTTCCAATTCCTAGCCGACTTGATCAGGTTGAACAGGTATGTTTCCGACTCATTTCCAAGAAACCTAATGTTTCGATCGGAGATGCCTGCCCTCACCAGGTCGGCCCGGCGTTCGGCGCAAATATGTTCGAAGTCCAAGCCTACATAGTGGATGCCGAGCTCGTCGATAACCCTGAACCGCTCCTGCCTGAAGGTCGGTCCGACGCCGATCTCGAGAAAGCGGCATCCCGGATTCTGTCGAAGGATCTGGACCAGGCGTGCATGAACCCAGTGCCGATACGCACGGTAGTCACTCGGCAGAGGATGGCTACCGGCAAACAGCACGTCGTGACGGTCACCATTCATCTATCGTCTCGCGAATGATCAGGAAATGCACTCCTGGCATGTCGTACGCACGATCGAGCGCCTCACCTTCGCCGCCGTCACGACCAACGATGGCCAATGTCAGGCCGCTACCATCGAACACTGCAAGTGCAGAATGCCCAGGCTGCGCCGAAGCCGAAGCAACGACGCTCATGCCGGAACTTTATCGATGGCGAGTGATGCGGTCGCATCATCTCGATTCGCTCCATCCGTTGTGGCCGCTGCCAAATAGGGAGCAAAGAGCGAAATCGTCCGGGTGTGCGACTCGAGGGAACTCTTGCCGTTCCGCCCTGCCAGCCAATCGTCAAACAACCTTTTGCGGCCTGCGCGAAGGTCGGCGTTTCGGACAAGCGTGTCCCGCGCGGGATAAAGCCGTTCGCGTAAGGCTGCGCCGCCGAGGAAACCGGGATTCCGCCAAAGCGTGATGTGCGCCTCCCTGGTCAGTTGCGGATGACCTTCCGTGCTCACGTGTGGGCGCTTGAACATCCTGGCCTCGATCGCTGCGAAGGGACCGATATTCAAGCGGATGGTCTCGGACCCGTACCGTCCGTTCTTGTTGTAAACATCGGTTGGCAGTTGCCGCCAATTACGAAGCGACACGCTGGTCTGCAGAAGGTCCAGCCGAAACAGGCGGACGATTTCGCGGCTTCCGAGATGCCTTGCGGCTCCGGACGAGACAATATCCGTCTCACCGGTGGCGCGGGAAACAGTGCAGCGCTTGGCGCGTCGCCGCGAAGCCTGCGCACCGGATCCGGGCCAATCTGTCTGACCTGGTCGGCGGCGCTCGCCCGGTGGACGTCCAGCTCGACCGCCCGCCTCCCGAAGTGGTTCTCATTGTAACCCAGGAGACCGGAGAGAATATCGATGTAGTGATAACCGGAATGGCAAAGCATTCCGTAGCCGTAGCGGTAAGGATGGTCCTCCCGGGAGAGGATCTCGTCCTCCTGTGCCACACTCCCGCGTGGTGCTCGACACCAATATAGGTGACCGGCGTGCCAAGGTTTCGGGAGGCGCGCCGTGCATACCGGCCTATCAATTCGTAGACTGCGTTGTAGCGGCGGGGCGTCACGACCACACAACGGCCGCCAGTCCGATCGCAGATCTCCTTGAGCTCGGCTACCGCACCAACCAGACGGGTCCGCTGCAGGGCGTCCATTCGACCCCATGGGAAGCACGATGGGCTTGTCGACTAGACAATCAAGGCCAAGTCCGAGAGCCGCGCGAAGGTAGCCCAAATGGGCTTTAGGCTCGGTCGAGACGATGACTTTTGTGCCTGGACGTGCCAGAGACGTCACGACGTCCTCCCCCATGGCCGGAATACCAGATCGCGCGTCGCCGGAGATCGGGCACCCATGAGACGCTCGCCGGCTTGCATGTGCGGGTCCGGAAAAAGGCCTCCACATCGTCTCGCGCGCTGTCGAGCTCGACGACATGGAAGGCGGATGCCCGACCGCTGGCAACGGCGTCCTCGATCAGCGGAATATACTTTGCCCGGGCATAAGGACCGAGTCTGACAAGGATGATATCTCCCCGCATGCCTTCTGATACTCTCTCGCTCTTGCCTCAAATCAGAACTTCGGACATCATGAGGACAGACACCGGGGCGACCGGGCCGGGTTCTGACACGGCGGGATACTGCCTCCTCGCGCACCGAGAAGCGCCGGTATGGAGACCGCTTTTCGTTCATCGATAGCTTGATCAGGCGCAGGCAAGCGCACGGTTCTCGACATTCTTCAGGAGGACGACCTGGCTCGGGCAAGGGCGCAGCTACTGTTCGCTCGGAATTTCTTGAGAGCCGGCGAGCTACGCCAAACCTTCTCCAGGTCGAATTCCGGCGATCGGATATTGCCGAGGAGGAACCCGCGGCTGTCGGGATCCCCGACGATGAAGGAACAGGGATACAAATCGCCGTTTGTAGAGAGGTAGACCGCGGTGGTACCACCGTCGCATTCGGTATATCTGACGTTTGGCCGCGGCTGCGACGTATCGACGAAAATCGGCGGCGGCAGTTCGAGGCCTGTTGAGCTAGTCTGTGCAGCAATCCCCATCAGGGCTTCCTGCAGCTCTCGAATTTCGTCAGCCGAGCCCAAGAGCGCATCCTCATTGCCGAGAGCAACGCCCGAGGCGAACATCGGTTGGACCCTAAAGGAGTTGATGTCGATCCACGACAATAGCCGATACGCGTGAGCGCCTCACCAATGTTGTGCCGGTTGGCCATCATCCTGGCTTGCGCCAGGACCCCGCGATTGGCCGCCTCAGCCATCTGCCGGAGTGCGGAGTCGTAAACACCCGCCTTGCCCCGGAAGCGGTCCACTGTGTCCCGCTTTGCACCGTCAAAGCTGAACTGGAACGCTAGCTTCTTGGGATCGTCGAAAATTGAGACGACGTCAGGAATTGGCACCTGGCCGAGCCCTCATGTGTTCAGTTGCACCTGAAGGCCTCGATTGTTCGCATGGGCCATCACGGCTGCCGTGCGCGGAAACACCAATTTCAGAAGCGGCTCGCCACCCGTTAATGAGACTTTTCTGAGAGAATATTTGCCGACGAGAAGGTCGACGAATTTTGTCATCTCCTCGATGGATAGTTGTGATGGCTCCAAACGCCGCTTGTATTGATCACGATACTCTTCGGGAACATAACAGTGCTCGCAATGAAGATTGCAATAGAACGATACACATATTCTCGCGTGGTTGAAGACAATGGGAAGCGGACTGTCGACTGACATAGCATCCTATTGACTTTCTACCAGCGAGGCGGAGCAGGATTTATGCGCGTACGTCGCGGCGCAGGGTCCACGATTGTTGAGGACGCGATGTCACGCTTCAAACAGCTTAGCGGATTCTAGACATCAAGCGCGTTTGGTTTCAGACAGAAGCACGGCAAAGTCGATCTACGAGATCTCCTATAAGGAGATGCTGCAGTTGCTTCGCCAGATGCGCCATCGCTTAAGCTGCGTGCAGCTCGTGCTCGGCTACGCCAATTACCCCAAAAGAGCTGAGCCCGATAAGATTGTCAATCTTGCCCCGCTTATTGGGCCCCCTCGTGACCGAGCCCTCTATGCCGCCACGGCACCTATCGAGCATCCGGAAGACGACAAGGCATCGGCATCGTTGAACACTCGCAATTTTCCGATGGTATCCGAGCAGCGAGAGCCTTTTGGCGCAATAATCAGAGCGCGAGTACAAAAGCAAATATCTCTCGTTCTATGCTGAACATCTCACAAACTCGGACCAGGTGCACTGTTGTTACGCGGCTTGGATCGGCAACCGGCGCCGGACCAGACCGGTAGGTCAGGCATGAAAGCACGTCGGTATCTAATCCACGGCTCTATCGCAAAGCCAACCGCCAGAACACCGGCCTTGGTTATGGGCCACGTGATTTCGTCGTTCGTTTGGAGGCTCACGCCTTGTCTTTGGCGCTTTGCGTTTCAATATGATGGCGCACAAGCGCTCTTGGAGGAATGGCGTGACCGTTTACAACATTGCACTAATCGGCTTTGGCGGCGTCAACCGGGCTTTGGCGGAGCTTGTCGCGAAAAGGAATACGCTGTGGGAGCGCGAGCTTGGTTTCTGCTTGAATATCGTCGCCGTCAGTGATCTCCGCCTCGGTTCCGTCGTGTCGCCCGATGGGCTGGACCCGAGAATGCTTCTTCAAGCCAATTTCGCTCCCGGCGGCTTTGGGAGGCTTTCCGGCGGTCGGTCGCAAGCGGACAATGAAATGATCATCAAGTCGGCACCGCCAGATATCATAGTGGAGGCCACTTTTACCAACCCAAAAGACGGTGAGCCTGCCGTTACGCATTGCCGTTGGGCACTGAAGGCGAGGAAGCATGTCGTAACCGCCAACAAAGGGGTAGTCGCTTTTGCTGCTCACGAACTTAATACATTGGCGAAGGCTGGGGGCCTTAGCTTCGAATATGAGGGCGCGGTGATGAGCGGAACTCCGGTGATGCGTATGGCAGAGAAAACGCTGATCGGTACTCGAGTCATGGGCTTCGAGGGCATTCTCAACGGTACTTCGAATTTCGTTTTGGGGCGCATGGAGCATGGAATGGACCTTTCCTCCGCCATCAAGGAAGCGCAAGCGCTCGGGTACGCGGAGGCCGATCCAACTGCCGATATTGAAGGCCATGATGTTCGACTAAAAGTCGCGATCCTTGCGAACGAACTGCTGGGCGCGAGCCTCAAGCCAAAGGATGTCGCTTGCGAAGGCATCTCTAGATTGTCCAGCCAGGATATCAACACAGCCATCAACGAGAGCAGCCGATGGAAGCTAGTCGGCTCGGCCATTCGTGGCAAAGATGGTGTCGTTGTTGGGACCGTCGCTCCAAGGCGACTATCACTCCAGCACCCGCTGGCAGCGGTTGGAGGTGTTACAAACGCGGTTTCTCTTGATACCGAGCTGCTTGGATCAGTGACGATAGCAGGTCCAGGAGCCGGACGGACGGAGACAGCATATGCGCTTCTGTCTGATATTGTTGCAATCCATGCTGATCGTTCTAAGGCAACTGCGGCCGCGTGATTTGCAAGGTTTGCCTTTGATAACAATATTGATGGAAGCTTGACGAACGAACCTCTTTCCCTACCGCAGTTGCTAAAGGCCCTTACAACCGCGACTTCGAAGGTGGTCATATCGCTGCACTACCTGTTTTGAACGAAACGGATCGCTGTTGTCGTCCTGACTAAGTCGTGAGAGAGCTGCCGCTGAAACTCGATCCTGCAGCCGTATGATCGCCGACTCTTCCTACATACAGAACTTTGTCGTTCGGCCCCTCCACGTTGAGGCGCAGTTTTGCCGCGCCCCTCAAGACTTCACCGGCCGTGCGGCCGCCGTTATGCTCGAGGTCTAAAGCCACGTGGCGGATGCCGAGCTCCTCGTCCTGAACCGCTCCTGCCTGAATGTCTGTCCTACGCCTCGAGAAAGCGGCGTCCTCGATTCTGTCGAAGAACCTGAATCAACCGCGTATCAACCGAGTTCGTGTACGTGCGGTAGTTGCTCGGAAGAGGATGGCCAACTCAAATAGATGATCGACAACATTCATCAATCGTCTGCCGATTGCTCAGAAAACGTCCTTCTGACATGGCGCACGCATCATCTAACGTCTCACCGTCAGTGTGGTCACGACCAGCACGATGGCTACCGTCACGCCGCTTCCAGCGAAACTTGTAAGCCCAGAATGCACAGGGCTTGCCGCTGTTGGCGCGCCGACATTCATGCCGGAACCTTATTGACGGCAGATGATGCGGCCCTCGTGACCGCCGCCAGATAGCGAGCGAAGAGCGAGATCGTACGGGTGTGCGGTTCGATGGCGCTCGCACTACGGCGCCCCTCCAGCCAATCATTGCGGCTCGCGGCGAGGTCAGCGTTTTGACGAGTGTCGCCCGTGGAAAAGACCTTCTCTCGCAAGGCAGTGCGGCCGAGGAACCCGCCGTGAACCGGATGATGCTCGTATGATAGCGGAGGGCCGACAGCAGGTATGTGTTGGTCGGCACCGCGAAGTAGGCGAAATGGCCTTTCATCATGGCCCCGAGCCATCGTCGCTGCTCGTGAATCGACGTATGCCTGTGCCGACGTAGTGTTTCCTTGATCTCCCGAGAGCTTGGCTTTCAATCGCTTTCTCTGTGTCTTGCGCCCGAGTTGCAAGCCGACGCCGTCCTTCCTGGTGCTGCAGTAGTGCGTAAGCCCCAGGAAATCGAACGTCTCCGGCCTGCCCTGGCCCCGCTCTGCCCGGCGTCCTGCAGTATATCTTGCGAACTCGAGGAGGCAGGTCCTTTCCGGGCGCAGACTGAGCGCGAACTTTGCCAAGCGTTCCTTGAGACGAGGAGGCGTTGACGCATTTCGTGTCGAAACGTCTGGCGCCTTTTGTCATCGTCAATTACGATCCCCTTCGTCTTCAACATCGTCCGCTATTTCCAAAAGCTTGGTGAGCGACGGAAGTGATCACGACGCGATGTGCGTACGCGATGTCGTTAGCCTTAAGCCGCGCGCTCTGGTTATTTCCCCGGGTCCCTGCACTCCAAGGGAGGCCAGTATCTTCATGGCTGTCATCAACGAACGCTCTGGACCGTCCCAATTCTCGGGATCTGCCTCGGACACCGGTGTATGGGGAGCGTTTTCGGAGGACGCGTAGCTCGTGCACGCTCCCCATGCACCGTGGGTCCTCGTACATCACGCACGATGGCCGAGGGCTGTTCAACGAAACTCGCCTCCCCGCATTGACTCGGGCGCTGCCGCTCTAGTTGTTCAGCTCGATGCGTCATGCGCACCGGCACCCACTGTGACAGCGAGCTCCGACAAAGGCGAAATCATGTCCCTCGGACATTACTATCCAGAACCGATACTCGCCCAAGAAGGGCAGATGCTGCTTGTGAACTTCTTGCCACTCGCACAGGCTTTCTGAGCGTGAGGACGACTTGCCCAGTCCCGCGAACCGATTTCAACTTTTTCCAAGTGGCGCTACGCTATGGCTTGGTGGACGAGAGTGGCCGCAACGAACGCGCTACACGACATTGGCGGGCGCCTGCTTGATGGCCTTGACACGCGCTACACTGCACCGGCCGTCCACGCTAACAGGCACCTCGCCATCGATGGCCGCGCGATGAACGACGCGACGCTGGTCGCCGTAATCCTTGACCGCATAATGCGTCGTGGCGCGGTTATCCCAGATAGCGACATCGCCCTGCTTCCAGTTCCAGCGCACGGTGTTTTCCGGCGCGGTGATATGGGACTCGAATAGATCGAATAGCCTCTGGCCGTCATATTTCGGGATGTCGACAAAATGTTTCACATAACAGCCCAGTACCAGCGTGCGCTCGCCGGTCTCAGGGTGCACACGTACTACGGGATGCTCGGTCTCAAACCTCATTCTGGTAAGGGCCTCCTCATAAAGCTTCTTATCGGCTTCGCTGGGACGGGCGATTACGGCGAAATCGAACGCGTTGCTGTGAACTGCCCAGAGGTCGTCGGCAAGCCGTTGCAGCGGCGGCGGCAGGTCGAGATATGCGGCCGCGGTGTTTGACCACACCGTGTCGCCGCCGACTGGCGGGATCACAACGCCTCGCAGCACCAAAATCTTGGGATACGCATCCACGTAGGCCACATCGATGTGCCAATTGTCAGCCCGGATACCTCCGCGTGCAGAATCAATCTCGAGCATCGACATCGTTCCTTTGGTAGCACCTAGCGTCGCAAGCGGCACAAGCCTCCCCAAACGGAGCGCAAAGCGCTCCTGCTCGGCGTCATCAAGATGACCCTGATCGCGGAAGAAGATGACCTTGTGCTCAAGCAGCAGGCCGTTGATCGCAGCGATGGTCTGGCCGGGCAAATCGCCCGAGAGCTTGACATTCCTGATTTCAGCGCCGATGCGCGTCGCGCGTTTAACGACATCGGTACGCGGAATGACATTATCAATCAAAGCCGTTTCATTCATGGCATATTCTCCTCATTGCGGTTTCTTCACCAGACAAAGCGATTCAGCCGCGACACGAACAGGTAAGCGCTGGATTGGACTGGTATCCAGAACCAGCAGTAATTGGCCCATTGGACCGTTATGCCGTCACGCGAGATCGACCAATCGCCCAGAGTTGACCGGTGCCATTTCCCGCCTCGGTGAGCTTCTCGCGATCCGGGTGCAGCCTCGTTCGTTCCAAGCGAGCCTGGTGATCTCCAGCAAGGGCCGTGCCAATCCCGAAAACCGAGCCTCGAGCCGTTCATTTACCCGATGAAATAGCTCATCCTGCCAACGACAGCGCGGCCGCGCGCATTAAGGTGTCATGTTGTATTGTCGGGTACACCACAAGTGCAGGTCGATACGCAATCAGAGGTCCAGGCCCTCTCCGTTGGAGCGCAACGCCCGTCGTTCACGCATAGCCCTCGGGTCC
This sequence comes from Bradyrhizobium sp. ARR65, assembly GCF_000472385.1. Taxonomy (GTDB): domain Bacteria; phylum Pseudomonadota; class Alphaproteobacteria; order Rhizobiales; family Xanthobacteraceae; genus Bradyrhizobium. Next base: position 22,069 of record NZ_AWZU01000021.1, on the reverse strand, counting down.
CGGCTTCAATGGGCCGGCTCAAGGGCATTGAGTAACGCGCGGGGTCAGGCGTGCTCCTTTCCCGTACTCAAAGAACTACGCCGACTTCGTCCTCAACATTGTCGCGTATTCCGCAAGCCAGGCAAATTCAATGGAAGCGAATCCGGAACGACGTGATATGAGCCCTAGCGATCTTGGTCGCTTCAAGCCGCGCCGCGAAGATCTTCCGCGACCACCAGAGACCCGAATATATCGCGCGTCGTCCGGGAACTTTTCACTCGCGTGCCAATTCTCCACATCTGCCTCGGTGGTTAGCCATCAAGCAGTCGCAGGTGCTTCTCGATGTCTCTGCCAATGCGGCTTAGGTAGACCCTGGGCAGCCGCCACGCTGGCCACTCCGCACGGCAGGACAATTAGCTGTGATCGCAAATCGCCGTAAAGCAGGAGCGAAACACTCCGTCATTGCGCCACGGTGCGGCGGGACGATTGCGATCGCGGCCCGTAGCCAAAAGACTCATGTCCCAGCCGCACATGACGGATAGACGCGGACCCGCCATTACGCCTCCCTCTAACTATAAATGGTAGTAGGACTCTCTTCGGTATTTCTGTATCCCTTCACCATCGAGATACGATCGGTCCCCAACTAAAGCGCCGCAATTTGCAAGTGGCTGCGACGAAAACAATGATCCGAGAGGACTAGAGGTCGTGAGGGCTTTCCAGGGGCTTGCACGTAACGGAAACATGGGCTGCACATGAGACATTCGATCAGCGATCCACGCTTCCCAGATCCGTTCCCAGATTTCACGAGTGGGCGCCGTCTTCTGAGATCGAAAAGGGAGCACCCGCCAAGACGGCGTGGTTACGGCCGGGCGCTGCCGATGAACGTTACTCGATTGATCAGGGTCAACGCCAGGACGAGGTTTGTGCGTGCCAGCGTCAAGGCGGTGAGCATCAATGTCGCGGTTGCCGCGAACCTCCCCGATTCAGCCAAGCGCAGCGCTCTAAGGTTCGCTAATAGCCCCTCATGCGCAAAACCAACTCGAAGTATTGTCCATGCAACCGCCTGCTCTATCTTGACGGTTCACCGCAGCTTTTACTACGCGCCCGTCCGTTCACCTGACTTTGGACCCATCAAATGGCGGACGGGACAGCTCTGACAGCCGACCTGTGCTGCCTGCCATATCTCGGCGCGATCTCTTCACTTCTCTCAATGCCCATCCAGTCACCGAAGAAGAGTTGAACCTCATTTTCTCTCTCTCTCTCTCTCTCTCTCTCGGATAACGGGCGAGGGCGGACGCGAGTCGTCCTTTTTTGGAGCAACGGGGTCTGATTTCATGAACTCTGGTAGATCTCGCGCCAGGGCAGCAACATAGAGCGACATTTTGGATCGGCGGAGATAACTTCCATGTTGGCACAACGGATAGGATTATTGAAATCATCATGCAACGCTGTGCTGTGGGCCACCGCCGAAGCAGTTGCCGCGAGCGGCACCCAAATAATAGATTTGACGTCCGGAGACATCTGGAGCGAGCCAGCACCATCAGTGCGCGAGGGCGCGATCATCGCGATTAATCGCGACCTGAACCGTTATTCAGATACGATTGTTCCGATGGCGCTACGCCATGCGCTTGCTCGTAAGATTTCCGCCGAGACAGCCCAACCGTGGTCAGCAGATGAAATCGCGGTGACGAGCGGCGTGGAACAGGCACTCTTCAATGCGGCGATGGCTCTTCTGAATCCCGGAGATGAAGTACTGGTCCCCGCCCCGTACTGGACTGCTTTCCCAGTCCATATCACCCTTGCTGGCGGCGAGCCGGTCTTTATCGAAACCCGACATAACAACTATGTACCGAAGCTTATCGACCTCGCGGCTGCTCTTACATCGAAGACTAAGGCGATCGTAGTTAGCACGCCCAACAATCCAACCGGTGCGATCTACGATCGCAGCACCCTTTCTGGAATTGCCCAACTCGCGATTGACCGAGATCTCTGGATCATTTTTGACGAATGCTTTTCGGCTTTCGCTCATGCCCCACATACCCATCATCCGATCGTCTCGGTCGCGCCTCGCGCACGCGATCGTACTTTGATCGTCAATTCGCTTTCCAAGGCATTGGCCCTAGCCGGCTGGCGGATTGGCTATGTCGCGGGCCCGAAGGAGGTAATCGGCGCAATTGATGCTCTACAAAGCAGCACAAGTTCTCACCCCAACATCATGGTTCAGCATGCGTTGCTTCATCATCTAGAGTGTGGCGATGCTACTTTCGAATTGCAATTGCAGCGCCACGTTGCCAATGCGCGAGTACTGGGACTTTCGATTCTTTCGACGCTGACGTCGATACCTCAACCTTCGGCCCAGGGCGGATTTCACTTTTATCTCGATTTCAGCGGATGGCAGCAGCGCGCTAACGCTCTTTGCCGCGAATTCGCCGCTGATGACGTCGTTAACGTGCTGCTGATGGACGCTGGTGTCGCAACAGTTTCTGGCACACTCTTTGGCGATCCTGCTGGCGTCCGGCTGTCATACGGCATAGATCTCGAATTACTCGAGAAAGCTTTGCGGCGTCTGGTTGCAACACTGAACACGTGGAACTAAAATTCTTGACGTCGCCAATACGTATGAGTGATACGAATGCCGACGTTCCAGGCGATGTTATATCCTTGTTGGAGCTGGCAGTTGGAGCTGGGCTCTCGCCTGCAACCGAGGCACGTTCAAAGCCAATAATCATGCGTGGCGTGCCAATCTTGTACAAGGCACACGGCAATCTCTTGGCTCTTGTCGTCGACGAAACGAGCGTTTGATTAAACCGCTTCGCGGTAATGCTGTATCGGTTCGCGATCATCCGGGGCCATGTTAGTGCTTCGCACTTCCCAATGACCATACCAGTCTTGGCCGGGAAGCTCGGTGTGCGGCATAGCGCGCTGCTTCCAGATCGCGACTGAGAGCTTCGCGCACCTGATGCTGTCGTTCTTCGGCTTCCTTTGGAGCAGCGGTTGCGGTGGCGATAGCGCCTAGGCCGACAACGCCAAGCAAGATGCTTCCTCGATTTCATCGTCGACGCGTAATCCTCCGAAGGCGATGCAGAGAGGGCCGCCATTGTCCATCCAGCCGCCGCTGCAGCTATAGCGCGGGATATTGTGCTTCATGCCTGCGTACCGTACTGTGAGCTTGCGGCCAAGCGCTTGCACTGAATCAGACCGGCCAGCAGCGTGTCTCCATGCTTGGGCGCGCCGTGATGTCGACCAGTGGGAACGTTGCTGCATGACCATTGCGCGGATCGCCTCGAACCTCTCGCAGCTCACATGCCCCGCGCGGGAATTGGGTTTGGCGAGCGCCATCAGCGGGTCCCGCATGGCGTATTGTAGTGCGCTGCTCTCACGATTGTGCAATACTTGATGTGCTAAGGATCGCGTGACATGGATTCTCTCCCCGATTCTGGTCGTGAGAGGCTCCGGATGCGGCAGAAAGCACGACGACTGATGGCGTTTGATCCTTCAAAGCCAGATCGAGCAGCGCGCAGAGCGCCGCAAGTGCCTCGATGCTGACATGCCGTTGAGCTGCCAAAAGCCCCGAGGGTCGGGGCATGCCGTCCGGTCCAACATCCAGGCCGGCACTTCAAGCCCTCGATCTGCTTGCGACTCTTGCAGCGTGCAGCGGAAGGACAAAACCATCCTTGTCGACCGCACCATGGCACTCCGCTATGAGGCTCCTCGCCCGCTCCCGTCGCTACCACCGCCCGCCCGCTAAGTCCAGCCATCAGGGCGAAGACTGGAATTGGATAGAACTTTGGGAGCAAGGTCACGCCTCACGGATATGCCAGCCTGCTCCCTGCTTCAATTTGGGATGACGTGACTTTTCCGAAGGCCGGCTGTGCCTTATGCTCTGGTCCTTGTCTTGGGTCAAAACCAAACTCAATCTCGACTAAATCGGTGGAATAAGCTCATACGCATTGGGACGTCGTCATGCCTCTTCTGGTTGCATGGACGAATCATCCAGCTGATCTGAAACGCGTGTCAGTCACCGAGCAACGAGGAGCAATCGCATTGTAACCGGCATGAGCCCCCCACCTGGGCATCGCGCGGATGAGCTGCGATACAGCCTGGCATGAACTGTTTTTGGAGGTTGGCTATGGCAGATGCCCATGCATGAAGCCATGCTTGACAGCGTCGGCGACGGCAGTGGACGGCGGAAGAGAAGGCCCGGATCGTAGCGGAGAGTTTCGAGGAAGGGGCCAATATTTCCGAGGTCGCCCGGCGCCATGGTGTTGTCCGTGGGCTGCTCACGGTGTGGCGGCACAAGTTCGCGACGGCAGCCGGCTTTCAGGCGCCAGGCTTCGTGCCGGTCCGGATCGCTTCCCAGAGCGGTCCGGCGACGACAGACGAGCCGGTCCGAAGGAGCGGCCGCAGATGGCATCGCCCCCAGGCAAGGTTGGCGGGATGATCGAGATCGAGGTGGGAGGTGCACGCATCCGGGTGGAGCCAGGAGTGGAGCTGGCGACGCTTTCGACCGTGCGATCGGCGCTTCGGGGCATCCGTTGATTGCATTACGGTCTGACCTCAAGGTGGTGGTGGCGGCACAGCCGGTCGACTTTCGCAAGTCAGTACACACGCTGTCGGCGCTGGTGAACGAAGCGCTGCGTGCGAACCCGTACTGCGGCGACGTCTTCGTGTTCCGCAGCAAGCGAGCGGACAGAGTGAAGCTTTTGGCGTGGGATGGCAGCGGCATGGTGCTGGTGACGAAGTGGCTGCACCAGGGACATTTCACCTGGCCGCCGATCCGCGATGGCGTGGTGCATCTAAGTGCGACACAACTCGCGATGCTGGTCGACGGGCTTGAGTGGACGCGTGTTTCGCCTAAGCCTGTGAAGCAGCCGGCCGTTGTCGGCTGAGTGGCGAAGATTTTGCTGGAGCATGTGATGCGCGGATATATCGTTCGATCATGGCGATTCGTCCCGAAGCTCTTCCGACCGATGCAGCAGCTCTGACCGAGATGGTGCTCGCGCTTGACGCCGAGAACGAGAAGCTACGTGTGGCGATGCAGACGCTGAAGGAGATGATCTTCGGCAAGCGCTCGGAGCGGCTCGCGGCGATCGTGGCCGAGCAGCTCGCGCTCGAACTGGACGATCTCGCAACCGGCGTCACACCACCTGCCCCGGCCAACGACGATGAGCCTGCGACGAAGCCGGCTGGGAAGCCGCGCAAGAAAGCGAGACGCAACCTCGGTGCGCTGCCCAAGCATTTGCTGCGCTGCGAGCAGGTGCTCAAGCCGGACACGACAGACGAAAGAGTCATTATGCGCCCTTTCTTCAAGTATCTGTAAACATTGGAATTTGATGTTCCAATTCAAGGTGACACGGACCACCTTTCCGCCCCATCGCCCGAACAACGCGCTCGCTTTGAAGGTCGACGGCTCGGATCTGGTAGGGCGCGCCCCGGACGACTTGCTCTGCTGGCAGAACACCGGCCTCGATCAGCTTGCGGATTCGATGGCTCGTGACGCGGCACTGCTGCGCGGCCTCTCGCAGGGTCAGCTAGACACCATCCTTCTGGGCCGAAAGATACGCGTGGATACCTCTCACGCGCCGGATCGATCCGACACGGTGCGCGATCCAGGTCTTGCCCTGGCCGTTGGGCAATCTCATGCGGTTGAGGGTGGCGGCGATGTCTCATCGGACCAACGGGCCGCCATGCTGCGGATGACGGCCAAGGCGTCATCAGGGGTTTTACAGTCGTGACCGCCAGACTGAGGCTTGCGGAGCCGGAGTTCGGAATGTTGGCCGCCCTTCCAGTGGATGACGAGAATAATCTCGCGCGCCTCATCATCGATGTCAGCGGTGATCTCGTTGACCAGCGTTCGCAGCAGCTGCTGGCGAGCGCGCATCGTGACGTCGGGCGCCTTCCACGCGGCATCGAGGTCCTCAGCCAAGCCCGCAAAATCCGGGGTTTGCGTCGCGGCGATGGCCTCCGCCGTTGCGGCCAACCTCGCCTCGCAGTCCCGAACGCGGCGTAGGGTCGCCTCCCAATTCTTCTCCAGGGTCGCTGCGATGAGGCGATTATCAGGGTCGCAGGCGGCGTAGCGGCGTTCGGCGAACGAAGCGTCGTACCGGGCCTGTTGCAGCTCGAGCTCGATAATCCGCCGCTGTTCGGCTTGACGTTCCATCAGCTTCCGTTCCGCCGCCATGGACGCCTCGACCGCCATCGGTTCAACAGCGCGAATGAGCTCTCGAACGACGGCTTTATCGACGCGAAGTCCTCCGAACATCATACACCGGCGCTGACCCAGCATATCGCTGCCGCGGTCGCAGCGATAGACAGGCTGGGAGGTGTGGCGGGATGCGTGCGACGTGTAGTTCACCGTAAGCCGACGACCGCATCGGCCACAGACGAGAAGCCCGACGAGCAGGGCTCGGCCGCCACGACCGGACTTGGCGCCGTCTCGGCAGCGATAGGCGTTGGCGGCGAGTTGCTTCTGGTTGCGCTCGAACTCCGCCCAGTCAATGTACCCCTCGTGGTGTCCTCTCAGGAGAATCTCGCAGTCCTCCAGCCGGCGATAGTGGCCATAGGTCTTGCGGGCGCGGCCATCGACGATCTCAGTGCGATGCTCGCTCTTACCGTAGGCGTACGCGCCTGCGTAGAACGGGTTCTTCAAGATCGAGATGACGTTGCGATAGCGGATCGGCACCCACTCAAAGGACGTCATCTTCTTGCCGTCCGACGGACGCGGAAAATGGACGCCCTCGGCCTTGAGTGAGAGATGCACCTGCCGAGCGCTTCCGAGCTGGCGAAATCGGCTGAAGATCAGCCGTGTCGCTATCTGGACCCTGGCGTCTGGATCGAGACCCAAGCCGATCTCCCGATGCCAGATGTAGCCGATGGGCACTGAAATCCGCAGTTCGCCCCGCCGGGCCTTCGAACGGGCGGCATCGAGCATGCGCGCGCGCAGGACGCCGAGCTCGAACTCGCTGATGCTGCCCTTCATGCCGAGAAGAAGTCTATCATTGGGCCGACAGGGATTATAGACGCCGTCGAGATCGATGACCCGGGCCTCTACGAGCCCGCAGAGCTCGAGCAGGTGATGCCAATCCCGACCGTTCCTGGCCAGGCGGGAGGCGTCGAAACAGAAGACGGCTCCCACGTCGCCGGCGCGCAGCCATGCGACAAGCTTCTCAAACCCTGGTCTGGCCACTGCGCCGCTCGCCGAGCGGCCAAGGTCGTCATCGATGACCTCGACATCCCGAAATCCACGTCGTCGGGCCTCATCGACAAGCTCGTACTGGCGCCGCTGGCTCTCGAGGTTGACCTGCACTTGGACCTGGGTGGACTGGCGGATGTAGACGACGGCCTTCCTCTTCAGAAGCGCCGGGGGAAGGATCTCACCGTCCATCATCGGCTCCCTCCTCGACCTCGACGCCGGCCGCTTCCATCAGCAGGCGAGCCAACCGCAAGAGCACGGCGTTGCGCTCCGGAACGCTGAGCCCGTTGATCTGCACAGCGTCCAGCGCCATGGCGTGGCAATCTTACCTCGCTGACCGGCAGTAATGCGTTCTTCATTGCTTGCCTCCGCGATGACGTCTTGGTCATCGGTGGAGCGTCGCCTCAGTCCATGTTCCAACAAAAGCCGGCCGAGATCACAGAGAGCGGCGACAGAGACCCGGGGCTCACCGACACTCAGCGCCGCGCACGCGGCGGGATCCAGCATCCACACCGCGACGACTATGCCGGCGCCATGCTCGCCCTCAACGAGGACGACATCAGCCCCACGGCGCCTCTCCGAATAGAATAGCCTGACGGGACGACCATAGAGAGCGTGCCACCGATAGTGGACGGTCACCTCCTGGTCGACACGGGTAGAATAACCTCGCGATGGCGATGGGAGGCGCAACTCATTGTTTAGCGGCAGCGAGGGTGGCGCCGAGAGCTGGGCAATCCTTGCATCGTTGGTCAATACGGCAAAGCTCCACGAACTCGATCCGCAGGCGTATCTGGCCGATGTGCTGGAGCGCATCGTCTCCGGTCAGACCAAGAGCCACCAGCTCCACGAACTTCTCGCCTGGAACTGGAAGGCGGCCCGCAGGTTCGGCGCACGGGTGGCCGCATGAGCCGCCGCCGCCGTTCATCATCATCTTCGTCATCAATGGCGGCAGCCGCGATGCCGCTCGACGAACTTGAGGCCTGGCTGAAGGCTCGCGCCAAGCAGCATCCCGTCGCCACCAGTCTTCCTGTGCTCGACGGGTATGTCGCCGCGATCGTGGCCGGGCCGGTGTCGATAAGTCCGCCTGACTGGATCTGTCCACTACTCGCCGTCGACGTCGATGCGTTCAACCATGGCGGTACGTCTGAGTTCGCCGCGATTTCGGCCGTCGCGCTGCGCCACAACGACATCAGTAACGTTCTTTCCACCGCACCACATCAGTTCGCGCCGGCCCATGGCCGCAAGCCGAATGGCGACGTTGATGCGCGGCCATGGTGCCAGGGATTCCATGCCGCCATGCGGTTGCGACTATCGGCCTGGGCCCCGCTGCTCGACATCAGCAGCATACAGCACGGCTTGCTCCTGCCCATCCTGCTGCATTGTGTCGACGGTCAAGGGCGTCCACTGCTTGGACCACCAAGAACAGGCGGCGAGACTGAGAAGTTCCTGCGCAACGCTCATGCCGACATTCCGGACGTCGTCGAGGCCATGCGCCAGTACTGGATGCCGACTCGCTACGCTCGCGCGCGCTGATCACTGCAGACGTGGGAGCTCATACCGGTTACTGTAAAACGACGAGACTCAGCTCAGCGCGCTTCTGTCGTGACTATCAAAAAGGCTCCTCAACTCATCGCCAGTTTGCCAAACAAGCCAATCATCGTCGACAATATTTTCTTCCACCAGCCGCAATTTCCACCCGGCTTGATCATAATGCGGATATCCATGAACACCTCCCTTTTCAATTAGCTGACGCGCTGCAAGTCCACATACAAAGTCAGGAGCCCACATGGCAAAGGTGACGCCACGCGCTATCCCTGCCAGGATCCTGGACACGCCCTGTCCTCTAAAGTCTCTGCGCAGCCAACGATCCCCGAGGTACGCTACTTTCCCAGTTATCTTCTCCGCGCTTGGTGCTAGGCAGGTACAGCAATCCTGAGGATGTGCATATACGGTCGGATCAGCGTAAAACGCCCTGAGGGATTCAAGATGTTCTGCAAAGTTGCTCTGCGAAAGGTCATAGAGTCGAGCGGCCAACAAGAGCACAACCTCATTATTTTTGTCGACACCTTGCACCCAAAATCCTTCGCCTGATTTGATTGCCGAGCGATCCGGTCGGAAATTCGGATATGTGCGCCCCTTTGTTGGTGTTATCCGTGTGACCGAGACATACTCATGAAAGTCGAATCCTATCGAGATCTTGATTTTTTTCTGAGCAGCTGCATCATCGTATGCTCGAAGAAATCGCGAGACCTGCAACGGATTCACTATACTTGTCATTGCGGTACCTTTTCATGCGTCAGAACCACATCGGCTTGAGAGCTGACTGTACATCACCAAAAATGGAGCGAGACACTACCTACTTTGGTGAGAAATATATTTTAAGGCGGTCGTGGCTCGTGTTATGACTTGCTGGGGCGATTTCTTGAGCTACATCAGATTCGATGTTAGGTAGCAGGTTTGCATCAGATGATGGGTGTGTTTAGTTGGATGAGATGGTAACCGTTATGAGCATGCCCTTCATCAACAGCCAAGAGCACAAAGGGCGGCCACTAAGGCTGCCATGGTCCCGCAGGTTGTCCAATAGGGCAAGTGTTCGAGATGCTGAAGATCGTGACGGGGGCGTGGACAGGACGAATGAGACTCACGAGTGACTTCAAGGGGCTACGCGAGATCTTAGATCTCGCGTTTATCCCTTAAGTCGTGCAAGCGACTGCGGCCGGGAGCCTCGGTCCAGTCGCTATGATCAAAGATAGATGGGGCGCCTCAGGACCCACCGAAAGACTCACTTCTGCCATCACAGCAGTCGGCTGCTCCGATGGCATGGCTGAAAAACGCGCCGATAAGCCGATCGACCAACATCGCAAGCTCGGTCGCACTAAAATGCATCAGACCGTCGGGGATCGGCCAGGTGAAACCTCCAATGCGGCCAAGTCGCTATCAGTACCATGTCACTGCCGCTGTTCTCGAGTGGCACGGCTGGCCTCATCTGCGGGCAGGCTCATCGGCCACTTCTACATACACAACGGCGACGATTCAGGCTTCGTTTGCGAACGCGGCTGAGTTTTTCAACAGGCCGCCAATTTTACGGAGTCGGAGTATCGCGGAAGGCTCACTTTTCAGCATGCGGAGGGGCTGAGATGGGTCTGCCAAAATCGGGGAACCGTGGGTCGCGGTTTTCGACGTTTATTGATAGTTTGAATGAGCGTGACCGGACACGCGGCTCGAACCAAACCGCTTCGCGATTACTGCACCGGTCTGATGATGTTTTGCGACCGCAAGAGCGTTGAGCCGATGGCGGCGATGACGGCTCCTGATCGCACGGCAGCACAACATCAATCGTTGTTGCATTTTGTCGGCCAAGGCGACTGCTCGGACCAACAAGTTTTGGCCCAGGTCCGGGAGATGGTACTGCCGGACATCGAGGGCCACGGGCCGATTGAAGCTTGGATCATCGACGATACGGACTTAAGAAATCGCTTGTCCATCTTATCCGTGGTGAGAGCTATTTCGGGCTGAACCCGCGGGTGCGGCAATCCCGGGGCACGCGGGACCGCGATCTCAATCGGCCCGAAGCTACCGGTCAGCGACGGTGTACAGCTCGCCCGTTCGATTGTCGCTGGCGCGCACGCACCATCTCCGAATCCCGTACGAGCCAATGAAGCACGATCGCTGGTCGACAGCGAGCGCCTTTTTCAACAGCCTGCCAATGGTAGTAGGTTAAATTGTTCCGGATTGTCAGGTAAGCGAGTGGTGCCATTCTGGAAGGCACGACAAACAATGCGCGCGCATTGCGGCCTGTTGTTTACAGCTTACGGAAGGAGAGAAGCGCGGTTCTTTGTTGCGCCACTTACCCGCGGAAGAGACGCCTATAAGGGGGAGGAGGAGCGAGCTAGGTAACATGCATGCTGTCAAAGATCTAGAATCAAACGTCTGCTCGTACTCACGTTCCCTCCCGGCTATTTTCAGTCGAGCGAGGGGCTCCATCATGGTAACGGAAGGTGGGAGAGAGTTCATTGACTTCCTCTCCGGCGCTGGAGCTCTAAACTACGGCCACAACAATCACCGGATTAAAGCAGCGATTACTCAGTATCTAGCCTCGGATGCCGTAGTCCACGGTCTTGACATGACCACTCCTGCAAAGATCGAATTTATGGAGACTTTCAGCTCGGTGATACTTCAGGAGCGAGGGCTACAATACCGGTTCCAATTCACGGGGCCAACCGGTGCTGATGCAGTTGAGGCAGCTTTAAAGCTCTCACGCAAAGTCACAGGACGTCAGAACATCATTTCATTCACGCAAGGACATCACGGCATGAGTTTAGGAGCGACCGCTGCGAGGGGTAATAGTTTTTATCGCGCAGCCAGCGGCGTCTCTTTATCGGGCGCAACTGTCGTGCCCTATGATGGTTATCTTGGGCCGGCTGTTGATACGGCTAACTATTTGCGGAAGGCAATCCTGGACAAGGGCAGTGGTATTGATCCTCCAGCTGCTGTTCTCGTTGAAACTGTGCAGGTAGAAGGGGGTATAAACGTAGCTCGGAAAGAGTGGTTGCAATCAATTCAGGCTATAGCAAGAGATGCGGGCGCCCTTCTTATAGTAGACGACGTCCAGATGGGCTGCGGTCGCACGGGCGAATTCTTTAGCTTCGAGTTCGCAGCGTTGTCGCCAGATATTGTCATAATGTCGAAATCCTTAAGTGGGTACGGTCTGCCGCTATCAATGTTGCTGATCAAAGAGGAGCTCGATGCATGGCGGCCGGGAGAACACATCAGTACGTTTGGAGGAAATAACCTTGCCCTTGTATCTGCAACCGCAGCTGTAAACATTCATTGGCGGAGCCGGACGTTCTCGCAGAGAGTTCAGCGCATGGCAAAACTTATGCGGAGCCGACTTGAGACTATTGCATCCGAGCATGGAAACGGATTCTCAGTTCGAGGACGGGGCATGGCGTTGGGGTTTGACTGCCAAGTTGCCGGAATCGCGGAAGCTACGAGACTCAAGGCCTTTGATAAGGGACTTATTATCGAACAGTGCGGATCCGGCGATGAGGTCGTAAAATTTTTGCCTGCCCTGACGATCGATGTCGAGGCGCTAAATAAAGGGCTTCAAATATTTGAGCAATCGTTGACCGAAACACTGGAATATGAAGAATCTTTGGCCTAAAGCCCGAATAGGCTAGGGTTATGGTGACTCACACTGCTTTGATCTTGTACCCGGAATCAGAGCTGAGTGATACGGCGGTGCCAGCAGAGGGCCGGTCCAGCGCGCAAACCCTTCCGGGGGCGGCTTGTCCAGCAGCTTCAGAATTCGCTTGTCGGTCGCCTTCGTATAGATCGGCTGCTTGCCAGGCCGCGACTTGTCCTTCAGACCTTCGAGGCCATGGTCGGCATAACGATGCCGCCAAAGGCTCACGATCCGTGGCTGGACCCCCACTTCCTTCGACCGCGTGCGGCGCCCCGCCGCCGCCAAAAGAACTATCCACGCCCGCTTCAAAGCGCGCGGCAACGTCACCGGCGAGCGACAGCACGCCTCAAGTACCTTGCGATCGTTCCTCGAAAGGTGGACTTCTCTTGCGTCGGATATCATCCCGACCTTGAATTGCGACTCACGCTCTAAGGAAAGCGGGTCCTAGAAACTGTATAAATCCGCAGCTCATCAGGGCTTTTCGCCCCCTTCCCCGAGATCATGCATGAAATCCGCGGGAAATACCTTCAAACAGCACAATAAAAGCGCTCGCGCAGTCTAACATCCCGGCTTCGAAAAACAGCTAACCACTAGGACTACCGGGGCGCTTCGATGCATGCCGGATTCCCGTTCCGACAACATGAGCCGCTGCAATGCGAAAGATCGCCGCGCCCGTCAGTTCAATTGACCCCTCAGAGGTTTGAGATGACGAAATCAAATTCGCTGGTCGAAATCGATCTAGCAACTTCGCTTCACCCATCTACGGACGCTCGTGCACTGGAAAAGACGGGACCACTTATCATGGAGCGGGGCGAGGGAATCTATGTCTACGACACTAATGGCAAGCAGTACATTGAGGGCTTGGCCGGACTGTGGTCGGTTGCAGTCGGGTTCAGCGAAAAGCGATTAGCTGAAGCGGCAATGAAACAAATGGAGAAGTTGCCTTTCTATCATATCTTCTTCAGCAAATCGCACGAACCGTCGATCCGCCTATCCGACAAGCTGATTGAGATGGCGGCCGACCCCCGCCTTTCAAGAGTATTCTACACGAATTCCGGATCAGAAGCGAATGACACGGTGATCAAGCTCGTCTGGTACATGAACAATGCCTTGGGGCGCCCCCGAAAGAAGAAGTTTTTGGCTCGTCAGAAGGCTTATCACGGCATAACCATTGGTGCCGGCAGCCTCACCGGCCTGCCGGCCAACCATAGGGACTTCGACCTGCCCGCCATCCCAGTGATTCATCTGACCTGTCCGCACTACTACCGCTTTGCAAAAGACGGGGAAACTGAATCCGAGTTCACTGATCGCCTGCTCGTCGAAGCTGAAGATACGATATTACAGGAGGGGCCGGAAACGATTGCGGCGTTCATAGGCGAACCTGTGATGGGTGGCGGCGGCGTGTTTCCGCCTCCGCAGGGCTATTGGCGCGGCATCGAAGCTCTTTGTCGCAAGTACGATATCCTATTGGCCGCCGATGAAGTAATCACCGGTTTCGGCCGTCTCGGCACGACGTTCGCGTTTAAGAAATACGGCTTCTCTCCGGACATCGTAACTGTCTCAAAGCAGATCACGTCGAGTTATATGCCTCTTGGCGCAGTCTTGTTCAGCGAAGCGATCTACACTGCGGTCGCAGACAATAGCCACAAGATTGGCACGTTCGGCCATGGATACACTGCATCGGCCCATCCTGTCGTTACGGCCGTTGCATTGGAGAATTTGAAGATTATCGAAGAGCGCGATCTGATCGGCAATGCTGCGAAACTGGAAGCGCCATTTCAGAATGGACTTAGGCAGCTCCTCGAACTGCCGTTCGTGGGAGACGTGCGCGGGTTGGGTCTGCTTGCTGCGCTGGAGCTGGTTGCTGACAAGTCGTCGAAGCGTCCGTTCTCGGAACCGGGACGAGTTGGTGCTCTAGCGATGCAAATTGCCCATGATCAAGGTCTCGTACTGCGCGCCATTGGCGATACACTCGCTCTCTGCCCGCCTTTGATCGTGACGGAAGATCAGGTCCACGAGATCATCGAACGAATGCGGCGCATCTTGACGCTGACCATAGAACGCATTCCGGCGCTGGGCATCGCTTGAAGCAACGCAAGCCCTGAGCCAATAATCCTGGTGCGGCGTGCGGCGTTCCACACAGCACCACATTCCACCGATTGTCGGAGCCTCAAATGAAAGCACAATTGCCGCGCTCACTCGGAATCATGAACCTCGAACGAGGGCCCACTCCTCCGAAACCGCGGCTCGGCAACATGCTGAACCCGGCGACCTTCGATTTTCCGGTGATCGAGGAAACAGTCGAAGGGGGCTGGGCGGATGCTGTCGTTCGCGGCGATGCAGCCCTCGAGCCGGCCTGTGTCGCTGCCGCCAAGCGATTGGTTGAACGAGGCGCTGTCGCAATAAGCGCTAACTGCGGCTTCTTTATTCGGCATCAAGCGGCAGTCGCTGCGGCAGTAACTGTTCCCGTGGTGCTTTCGAGCCTGCTGCTCCTGCCGACATTGCTTCGCCAGTTTCCGAGGTCTTCCAAACTCGCGATCCTCACTGCCGATTCGACCAACCTGGGCGAAGATCTGCTCGAGATCGAGAAGCCGGACGACCGAGCGAGAATTGTGATCGGCGGTATTGAAGGCGGCGCTCTATGGCGAAACGAGATGCGCCGTCCGCCGGTCCCGACCACGAGCGCCGAAATCGAGGAAGATGTCAGGGCGTGCATCTTGCGACTTCGCGCTGCACATCCGGACATCACTGCCATCCTGTTCGAATGCACGGGATTTCCAGCGGTTGCCGCGGAGATGCGCAGTCTCACGGGGCTGCCGATCTACGACGTTAACACGCTCTGCCGGATGGCGTTTACGTCCGCCGCCTGAGAGGCCGAGCGCACCGCAAAACGTACGCTGAGACGAAGCAAAAAAACGCGTCGTGGTCATTCTCGGAGATGGCCAACGCTCTAGGCGGGGCGCGCCGCCGTCAAATGCGAGACAACTGGTCGCGCGCAACCATGGATAGAGATGCCTGGGCCGCTGGAATGCCAATGCAACCACTGACGAACGCTCAGTCGGCGATTGACCTGCGCAGCGACACCGTGACTAAGCCGACGCGGGCCATGCTTGACCGCATGGTTACTGCCGAGCTTGGCGACGATGGTCGTGGCGACGACCCCACAGTGGAGGAGCTCGAACGAGTCGCGGCGGCGCGGCTTGGCAAGGAAGCCGGTTTGTTTCTGCCATCCGGCACGATGAGCAATCACGTAGCGATCCTGTCGCACGCCATTTTTAAGGGAGAGGTGGTCGGCGAAGCGTCGTCGCACATCTTTCGTTCGGAAATGGGCGGCCTGTCGCTGCTCGCCGGGCTCTACGCAAGGCCGCTGCCGGGACAAGCGGGAGCAATGGATCTCGATGCGCTCGACGGCTGCCTGCGGACACCAGGTGTGACGACGCACGCGCTTGGGACCACGGTCGTATGCATGGAAACGACGCACAGTATGGGAGGAGCGGTTCTTTCGCTCGATCATATGCGAGCTGTCTCCTCAAAAAGCTTGCAGCTTGACGTTCCCGTACACCTGGACGGCGCGCGCATTTTCAACGCCGCCATTGCACTCGGCGTCACCGCTTCCGCCATTGCCGCCTTTGCGGATTCGGTCACGTTCTGCCTGTCCAAAGGGCTGAGCGCGCCCGTTGGAGCGGTATTGACAGGACCTCGCCCGTTCATCGAACGCGCTCGCGGCTTCCGCAAGATGTTCGGCGGCAATTTGCGCCAAGCGGGTTTGCTGGCAGCCTGCGGTCTCGTCGCGCTCGAGCAATCCATCGACCGCCTGGCTGACGATCACCTTAACGCTCGGAGATTGGCCGATGGCCTGCACCGAATTGATCCGCACCTGGTTAGTCCCGCTGACGTTGTGACCAACATTGTCATGGTCCACGTCGAGACGAGTGGCACTGACGCCCAGCAATGGACCAGGGTGCTCTCTGATCATGGTGTGCTGACGGCGCCCGTCTCAAAACACGCATTGCGATTTGTGACACACCGTCATGTCGATGCCTCTTCGATCGAACGGGTCATAAACGTATTTGAAGAGATCTATCGGACTCGCCCAGCTACGTTCTTCGCTGGATAAGCGAATCCCGTGCAGCCGAACGACGTCATGCAGGCTTCTTTTCATAAAGCCCAAGGCCCCGTTGGCGACGAAGTGAAGTGCGGGAAGATCCCAAGCCCGCGTTATGAATTGTCAGCGGCCAATATACCATGACCGTTGATTACCTCAGATATGTTGCTTTTTCTGGCCGGTTTCGCGACTTCTTGGATCGAACTCTCTTCGACCATATTGATCGAGAGGCGACCACCGAGCAACATTTGCGCTTTGCCCCCGAGTACATCGAAGAGCGCCCAGGTTGGCGCGGTCAGACTATCGTTAGAGATCTACACTGGGATCCACACGCCGTTCGAGGAATTAAAAGAAAGGAGGCGTCGTGAGCGTCGCCGATGGGCTCACAAGGGACCATTTCCGATTGTGTGAACGACCTCCAACGCGGCTTTATGTCGAGTTACGAGCGCCTTGAAATTATTGTTGATATTGATCCTCGCCACTCGTCGGAAAAGTACCTGAACCGCAGCTTATATAATGATACGCCCGTTCTCTATCGGAAATCCGGACCAGCAACCGGGCCCCTCAAGTCTGGCGCGAAAATTCAAGCGGCTACACGAACGCCAAGCGTGCAGGGACCACTCTGCGGGTTTTTCTACGCCAATCATGGACATGTGTTTGCCCTGACATGTGGCCACGTTGTCAACCCTGATTCTAAAGTTGCGGTGAAGCGACCTCTTCGGATCTGGAAGCTGCGGCTTGGGTCGCAATTTCGCTTGCCTTCGCGAGCCTAGTCATCAATCAATGTACAACCTCGGCGACGCTGCGAACCTGGTTGAGACGTATGTCGATGCGGCGTTGATCAAGTTGAACGCTCCCGCGAAGTTCCGTGCGGCGCGTTGAACCGTATTCAACCTGCAGAAATCAAGCCCATCTCGTCGCTTTTGCAGAAGGACCCTGTCGCATTTCGGGGCGGAGCGCAGCACACCGATACCTTGGCGCGGACTTCCGCGGTCACTGTACGGAAGTCGGTTGATCTCTTCCGCAATGGAAAGATATCTTTACTCGCCGACGCTTTGATACTGGGGCATAGGCAGCCGATGTTCATACTGCAGCCGGTAAGCCATCCCGGAGATTCAGGCGCGGCCGTTCGGCAGGGCTTTTCCTTCGGGTCAGCCACGAATGACGAGCGATCACAACCTCGAGTTCACGTTTTGCAATTTGAGCGCAGTCATTAGCGTCCATGAATAAACTTGCCGAGGCTGCGCATGGCTTCGTTCGGCCGCTTGGGATACCTCGTATCGCCTCCACGATAGCCGGGCGCCCTGGTGGCAACCCGACTCTTGTCTTGAGCCCCTCGCCAAGGTCCTGCTCGCCATCCAGGCAGTCAAATGTTATTGATGAGCTGCTCGTTCGAACGAGAGATGAAATGTTCTTATGCCGTCCAACCCCTTGGGGTGGGCAGCGAACGAGGTCTTCCACCCGTGGCAGCGTCGACGCGCTTCCTCGACGAAAAGCGTCTCCACGTTTCCAATAATGCGTCCAAAAGCAGATCTGCTCGATCGTCGTGGGTCGCTACAACAGAACGTTCACGAGTTCCGAAGCGGTCGGCTGTTGCGCGGCTCCGATATACCAATAATTCGAAAGCCCGTTCAGTACGCGTTTGCCAGCGTCATCGAGTGGTTGCAGGAGCGGCCCCTTGAGCATATTGACCCGCTTCTGGAATGGGAAACGCGAGCACCCGTAAAGAGACGTCTGCTTAACGTCTATCAGACTCAGACTGACCCCTTCGCGGATTTCACTGGGTACTCATACCACTTGGAGGTCCAAAAGATGAGCCTGGATCCGGCGATAACAGTTCGGCCCTGCGCGTCAGGGGAGCTCGACGGTGCTCCGCCTGCTTCTGGCGAGCGCACTTGTGTTTGCTCCGTTACGGTGGCTAGCAAATTGGAAGCTGTAGAAGTTAAACCGGTAAGTTTCTAGGCAAGCTTGGACCATCAGGGGCGTTCATCTGCCGGAATGACCCGGATCTCGTGCGTATTGATCGTAATGTCAACAACGTCGCCCGGCTTCGGCTGGCTGCCAAACGAAAATCGCTCCTGCATCGTCAGGTGTTCCCCATTGAGGTCAAGCAAAAGCCGCGTTGCCCCTCCGTAGTAGTGGGCATGAAGAACGCGTGCTTGGTGGGAGCTTCCAGCAGCGCTATCAGCAGACAATTTGATGTGCTCCGGTCGGATCACGGCGGTGCTCGGTCCGGCGCTCCAATTGCCTGTGAGTCGCAGCTCAGCAGATGACGTAAATGCGCCGTCAGGGCCTACCATTCCTTTGAGCAGAGAACACCAGCCGATAAACCTTGCGACAAAGGGCGTCGACGGAGCTTCGTAAATATCGCCCGGCGTGCCGACCTGTTCGACATGACCAGCGTTCATTACGACAATGCGATCCGACATCGTGAGCGCCTCCTCCTGGTCATGAGTGACAAACAGAGTCGTAACGTTCACGGTACGCACGACTTCTCTCAGTTCCTCGCGCATGCGCACTCGTAACAGCGCGTCGAGATTTGAGAATGGTTCATCGAGAAGGAGCACCGCCGGTCGCATTGCCAACGCCCGAGCAAGCGCAATGCGCTGTTGTTGTCCGCCAGATAATTGACTTGGGAAACGGTGAGCCAAATGAGGCAACTCGACTAGCTTGAGCATTTCCTCAACACGCGCCTCGCGCTTATCACGTGGCCATTTCAGGTTTTCCAGGCCAAACGCAATGTTTTCGGCGACGGTCATATGCGGAAACAAAGCGTAGCTTTGAAACACCATGCCCGTATCCCGGCGATAGGGCGGTTGATGCGTCATGTCGGCGCCGTTGATGCTTACCGTACCTGAGGTTGGCTCTACAAATCCGGCAACCATACGAAGGGTTGTTGTCTTGCCGCAGCCAGACGGCCCGAGCAGGCACAGCAATTCGCCGCGGCGCACACCGAGAGACACTTTTGCGACTGCGAGTACCTCGCCGTAGCGTTTTGATACCGACTTCAATTCGACGACGAAATCGCCAGCTTCTCGTACGTTTTCGCACTCCGGCAACAATGCCAACATCCCACTCCTCTCCTACGCCAATCTTTCTGCGCCGATGAGCCGCTCAACTGTCAGGATGACTGCCAATGTCACTATGATCATGAGAGTCGATACAGCGGCAGCAACTGGATCATAGCTGGTATTGACATACGTGAAGATCTGAACCGGCAGCGTCACGTTCCCACCGTAAGTCAGGAATGCGGAAACGGTCACGTTTCCGAACGAAGTCACAAAAGCGAAGATTGCGGCGGACAGCAAGCCTGGCAGAATGAGCGGCAGAGTAATACGTCTGATGACTTGCACGGGGGTCGCGCGCAAGTTCATGGCCGCCTGCTCGAGCATCTGATCATGCAGGCTAAGGCTCGCCAGCACCGTGCGCACAACGTACGGAATCGCAAGAACGAGATGCCCCAGGAGCAAGGGGTAAATCGTCTGTGTCAGGTCGAGCCACGCGAAGAGCTGCAACAGTCCGATCCCGAGTACGACAGCCGGGACAATCAGCGGCGAAAAGGCAAGGCCCTGCAAAAACATCTTTCCCCGGAAGGAAAATCGATTGATCGCGAATGCGGCCGCAAAGCCGATCGCGAGCGCGATAATGGAGACCAGTACGGCGACGTACGTGCTGGTCCAAAGCGCGCTCATGAATACTTCGCTGTCAAATGCCTTTTTGTACCAGCGGAGCGACAATCCAGTCGGAGGAAAACTCATGGTGTCGCTGCTGGTGAACGAAGACGCAACGACGAGAATTGCCGGGAGCGCGAGCATCGAGTAAACTAGCCCGCGAACGACCGCGCCAAATACGGTCATTACATGATCAACGAGATCAGAGCGCATTGCCTCGTCCTTTCGTGATCAAGTGCGACCCCGCCAAAGCGTTGAGCGCAGCAGTGAATCCAAGCCCGCTCACGAATAGAACAAAGGCCATGGCGGCGCCGGAGGGCCAGTTTAGTTCTGACATGATACGCTCATAGATAAGGCTTCCGAGCATCGCGACCCGAGCCCCCCCGATGAGACGGGGCGTGATGAAAGCAGAGATAGACAGAACGAACACAAGATTAAAGCCAACCAGGACACCGGGCATTGCTAGCGGAACGATAACCCGTCTAAATGTAGCGAAGCGGTTGGCTCGCAGGTTTGCAGCCGCCTGCTCGAGCACTGGGTGGATCTGCGTGACGACGCTCATGACAGACAGGATCATGAATGGAAGGAACTGCTGAACAAGGACAACTGTTACTGCGACACGGTTAAAGAGCAGGGTTTTCGGCGAGGAGAAAACACCGATTCTTACGAACAGCGAATTAATGAGTCCATTGCGGCCAAGAATGATCAGCCATCCAAACACCACAACGACAAGGCTGAGCGTCAGCGGCAAAATGACAATCATCGTTCGCCACCGACGCGCTGAAGGCGAGAGGCGGGCGAGCGAATATCCAGTTGGAAATCCGATTACAAGACAGACAACGCTAACAATAAGTCCATCTACAAAAGTTTCCATCAAGACCGATGAGTAATACGAATCAGAAAAAAAGCGCACGTATTGGGTCAGGCTGAATCCATTACCCGCGAGAAACTCGCTACCGGGAAGAAAACTCGATCTCAGCAAGCCGAGCACCGGAACGACCAGAAAACAAGTTAGAAGCAAGACCATTGGAGCCAACAAGACAGCTACACTTACGTTTCGGCGGTTGAGCACTGACTGCTTCACGATTGACCTGTCACAGTTCGTAGGCCTCCACTTAGTGCGTACGGAAAATCGCTATTGGTGCGTCTGATCGGAGCGATAGAACCCCGATTGACGCGCCTCTCTAGCGCACGCCGTTCTGGCACGTCGGACACATAGTCGTGGCAGTTTTAACTCCATTTGACCATACCGAAGCCTCCCCGTACTACCCTTCTTTTCGTACTACCCTTCTTTTGATGTGCTACGGCGAGCTTGGGTCCGACCGAGTGGCGCCCCTTCTTCGCGAGCTAACGCCATTCAGCCTGGTTCCTCGGATAGCTGGCCGCTATTCTAAAGCTGCCCTCCTCTCCGCGGCTCGTCCGCACAAGAGCGGTGGTTTGGCCGAGTGTAGTTTAGCTGCTGCGTTTGCAGGATTTCACCGAGTTTCAGGGCAAGCTGGCGGATTTCCGTCGCCTGACGACGATGTTCGCGAGTTTACTGCGCTCGGGCGGCGAGGTGCGTACTCATCCGGCGAGGGCCCCTACTAGCTTTCGCCTGAGGTGAGCGCGGCGAGCGTCGGCCTGGTGAGCTCGCCGCCAGAGCGACCATGAGAGAACACGGTCGATCGAGATGCGCCGTTGAGCGAGCTTGATAGCGATGCGCCGNATTTCCTGGATCGACCAGCGGATCAGGAACGATGTTTGGTGCGCCGGCGTCGCGTTTTTTTGAGTGCTGGCTCAGCATTGGCCCNATGACGGATGACGGCCATCATGGCAAAGGCAAGCATGACGAGTGAGACATGGCGATGCCAGCCGTGCCAGGAGCGGGTTTCGTTGTGATCAAGGCCGAGCTCGTTCTTGGCGGTTTCGAAGCTGTCCTCGATGGCCCAGCGATGGCC
>NZ_AWZU01000020.1 GCF_000472385.1 Bradyrhizobium sp. ARR65 | reverse complement strand
AATTTCCTGCCGGTCGGCGACACCCAGGCGCTGCGGGCGATGCCGACCATCGGCTTCGAATACCGCTATCCCTTCATCAACGTGGAGCCGTGGGGCTCGACGACGATCGAGCCGATCGCCCAGGTGATCGTGCGCCCGAACGAGACCTATGCCGGCAAGCTTCCGAACGAGGACGCCCAGAGNCTGGTGTTCGACACCTCGAACCTGTTCAGCGTCGATAAATTCTCCGGCTACGACCGCGTCGAGGGCGGCGGCCGCGCCAATGTCGGCGTGCAGGCGACGACGCAGTTCGACCGCGGCGGCACCGTCAAGGTGATGTTCGGCCAGTCCTACCAGCTGTTCGGGCTCAACTCCTTCGCGGTTCAGGACGCGACCAATACCGGCCTCGATTCCGGCCTGGAGCGGACGGCCTCCGACTATGTCGCCAGCGTCGATTATTCGCCCAACCGCACCTACACCTTCAGCGTCCGCTCCCGCTTCGACGAGCAGACCTGGAACGTGCAGCGCTTCGAAGCCGAAGCGCGCGCCAACTTCGATCGCTGGTCGGTGAGCCTGCTGTACGGCAATTACGCCGCACAGCCGGACCTCGGCTACCTGACCCGCCGCGAAGGCATCCTGGGCTCGGGCTCGATCAAGGTCGCGGCGAACTGGGTGGTGACGGGCGGTGCGCGCTGGGACCTCGAGGCCAACAAGATCAACCAGTACACCATCGGCGCGGGCTATGTGGACGACTGCTTCGTGCTGGCAGCCAACTACATCAGGTCCTACAACTATGCGACCGCCTCGTCGCCGCCGGTCCTGAGCAATGCCTATATGCTGCAGATCGGGCTGCGGACGCTTGCCAACACGACGGGCGGCAGCAGCCCGACTGGTGGCATTCAGTAAATCGGGCACCGGACGGAGGCAGTTCCTGGCTGCGAAGCAGCTTCAATTGGATCGACTAAAAGCGAAGATGACCATGACGATCACGTTCTCTCATCGCCTGCACGCTATGCTGGTGGTTTGCGTCGCAATGCTCGTCCTGCCGGTTTGCGTTTCGCCCGTTCGTGCCCAGACCGTCGCCGTCATGGTCAATGGCGAGCCGATCACCGATTTCGATATCGAACAGCGCAGCAAGCTCAATTTTTTGACTACGCACAAGCAATCCGCCCGGCAGGACGTGATCAACGAACTGATCGACGAGAAGGTGAAGATCAGGGAGGCCAAGAAGTTCGGCGTCGATCCCAGCAACTCCGATATCGACCAGGCTTTTGGAGCGATGGCCGGGCGCATGCGAATCTCTCCGGAGCAGTTGGCGAAGTCGCTGGAATCTCAGGGCATCCGGCCTGATACGCTGAAATCCCGCATCAGGGCCGATATGGTTTGGACGAGCCTTGTGCGCGGCCGCTACAAGGAGCGCCTGCAGGTTGGCGAGAAGGATGTCGCCGCGGCGGTAAAGGCCGAAGGCGGCGACGACGCGCAACAAGCCGATGCATTCGAATACAGGATGCAGCCGGTGGTGTTGATCGTGCCGAAAGGCGCGCCGCCGGCCGCGTTCGAGAGCCGCCAGAAGGAAGCCGAAACGCTGCGCTCGAAGGTGCAGAGCTGTGAGGAGGCCAACTCCTACTTCAAGAGCATGCCAAATGCGGCGATCCGCGACACCGTCATCAAGACGTCGGCCGACATTCCGGCGGTGCTGCGCAAGGTGCTGGATGACACCCCGATCGGCCATTTGACGCCGCCGGAGGTCACGAAACAGGGCGTCGAGATGGTGGCCTTGTGTGGCCGCAAGACAACCACCATCGATACACCGAAGAAAAAGGAAATTCGCGACAAGATGTACGCGCAGAAATACGAGGCGACGTCGAAAGCCTATCTGGAGGAAATCCGCAAGGCCGCAATGATCGAGTATCGCAAATAGCCATGGCCAAGCCGCTTGCGCAGACGCCTCTTGCGCTGACGCCCCTCGCGCTCACTCTTGGCGAACCGGCCGGCATAGGACCTGACATCACGATCGCGGCCTGGCTGCGCAGGAATGAACTGAAGCTCCCGCCCTTCTATCTGCTCGGCGACCACACTCTCGTTGCGCGGCGCGCCAAGGCGCTCGGCGCCTCCGTCCCCATTGCAGACGTAACGGTCGAGGGAGCCGTGAGCGCGTTCGCGGCGGCGCTGCCGGTTGTCGCGACCGGTCAAGCCGCGACCGCCGAGCCCGGCCGCCCTGACGACAGCAGCGCGCCCGCGGCGCTGGCCTCGATTCGCCGGGCCGTTGCCGACGTCCGTGCCGGACGGGCGAGCGCGCTCGTCACCAATCCGATCGCCAAAGGCGTGCTCTACCGCTCAGGTTTCACACACCCCGGGCACACCGAGTTTCTCGCGGAGCTTGCAGCCTCCGGCGGAAAAGCACCGCAACCGGTGATGATGCTGTGGTCGCCGCTCTTAGCCGTGGTGCCTGTCACCATTCACCTCGCGCTGCGCGAGGCGATCGCGTTGCTCTCCACCGAATTGATTGTCTCGACCGGCCGCATCGTCGCCTCCGAAATGAAGAAGCACTTCGGCCTTGCCCGTCCGCGACTTGCGATGACGGGCCTCAATCCGCATGCAGGCGAGGACGGCACGCTCGGCACCGAGGACAAGACGATGATCGCCGCGGCGGTCGACGTGCTGCGCGGCGACGGCATCGATGTGCGCGGCCCGCTGCCGGCCGACACGCTGTTTCACGAAGCTGCGCGCAAGACCTACGACTGTGCGCTGTGCATGTATCACGACCAGGCGCTGATCCCGATCAAGACCCTGGCCTTCGACCAGGCCGTCAATGTCACGCTGGGCCTGCCGTTCATTCGCACCTCGCCCGACCATGGCACGGCGTTCGATATCGCCGGCACGGGGCGCGCGAATCCCGCGAGCCTGATCGCGGCATTGCGGCTTGCTGCGCGCATGGCGACGCCGGCGCAGCCGGGCTCATGAGCGCAATCGACGATCTGCCGCCGCTTCGCGAGATCATTCGCCAGCACTCCCTGTCGGCCCGCAAATCACTGGGCCAGAACTTCCTGCTCGACCTCAACCTTACGGCGCGCATCGCGCGCGCTGCTGGCCCGCTGGATGATGCGACAGTGGTCGAAATCGGTCCCGGCCCCGGCGGGCTGACGCGCGCGCTGCTGGCGCTGGGCGCGCGGCATGTTATCGCCGTCGAGCACGATGCACGCGCCTTGCCCGCGCTGGAGGCGATCGCAGCTCACTATCCCGGTCGGCTCGAGGTGGTTTGCGCGGATGCCCAAAGTTTCGATCCCCGCCCCTATATCGGTTCTGCCAAGGCGAAGATCGTAGCCAACCTGCCGTACAACATCGCCACCAACCTTCTGGTCGGGTGGCTCACCATCGAACCGTGGCCGCCCTGGTACGAGATGATGGTGTTGATGTTCCAGCGCGAGGTCGCCGAACGGATCGTCGCGCAGGAAAACGATCCGGCCTATGGCCGGCTGGGCGTGCTCGCCAATTGGCGCTGCGCGACCAAGATCCTGTTCGACATTTCGCCCGCGGCCTTCGTGCCCCAACCCAAGGTCACCTCTTCGGTGGTGCGGCTGGTGCCGCGCCAGGCGCCCGAGCCCTGCGAGCGCCGGCTCCTCGAACAGGTGGCGGCAGCAGCTTTCGGCCAGCGCCGCAAGATGCTGCGGCAGAGCCTGAAATCGCTTTCGGTCGATCCGGCGCGCCTTGCCGCCGCGGCGCATGTCGATCCGACCCGGCGGGCGGAAACCATCCCGATCTCCGGCTTTGTTGCCATGGCGCGTGAATTGGCCGATATACGGGGCGAAAAAACAAGCATGCCTTGAGGAGAACGCCCATGGGGTTGATGCGCCGCCAGTCGCTGGTCAAGTTTGATGCCCCGCTCTGCGAAACTATCGTGGAGACGCCGACGCCAGTGGGCCGAGAGGTTCTGGTGCGCATCGAGCGGTGCGGGCTGTGCCACTCCGATCTCCACATCCAGGACGGCTATGCCGACCTCGGCGGCGGCAAAAGGCTCGATACCACGCGCGGCATGACGCTGCCTTTCACGCTCGGCCACGAAATCGCGGGCGTGGTTGCGGAAGTCGGTCCGGATGTTCCGAAGGATCTGATCGGCGCCAGAAAGGCGGTGTTCCCCTGGATCGGGTGCGGGCAATGCCGCGACTGCCTCGCCGGGGACGAAAATCTCTGTGCCAAGCAGCGCTTCCTCGGCGTTTCCATCGATGGCGGTTTTGCCAGCCATGTGCTGGTGCCCGACGCCAAATATCTGCTCGACTACGATCCCCTGCCGGTGAACCAGGCGGCGACCCTGATGTGCTCCGGCGTCACCGCCTATGGCGCGCTCAAGCGGTTGGTCGATCGGCCGCGGCAGCGCAATCTGTTGCTGATCGGGCTCGGCGGCGTCGGACAGATGGGCCTATCCTTCGCGCAGGCCATGTTCAAGCAGGAGATTTCGGTGGCCGACCTCAATGCAGCGGCGCGCGAAACCGCGCTGCAAAACGGCGCAGCCCTCGCCTACGACCCCGCCGAGCCCGACGTCGTCAAGCGCATACTGAAGGAGACCGAAGGCGGTTTTGACGGGGTCGTCGATTTTGCCGGCAACGAGAAGTCGATGGCATTTGCGGTCTCGGTCCTGGCACGCGGCGGCAAGATCGTGGTGTCCGGACTGATGGGCGGCAATTTCAGCCTGCCGATGGTCCAATGGGTCTACAAGCGCATGACCATTGAAGGCTTCATGGTCGGCACGCTCGCCGAGGGTCACGAGCTGATGGCGCTGGCCCGCGCCGGCAAGATCAAGCCGACCCCGATGCGCGAGGAGCCGATGGCCGACGTGCAGAAGTGGATCGATGCGTTGCGGGCCGGAAAAGTGGTGGGACGGGTCATCCTCAAAAACGAATAAGAAACGAGCAAGCAGAGCCATCCCCGCCGACCTCCACCGCTCAAACCGGAGGAGACGGATATGTGGAGCAAGGGTTCGATCGCAGGCGCACTGGCCGCGCTCCTGCTTGCCACGCCAGGTGCGCTGGCGCAGAAACGATACGATCCCGGCGCCAGCGACACCGAGATCAAGATCGGCACCACGACGCCCTACAGCGGCCCAGCATCGGCATATTCAGCCGGCGCGATGTCGATCACCGCTTATTTCGCGATGATCAATGACCAGGGCGGGGTCAACGGTCGCAAGATCAACTTCATCAGTCTCGACGACGCTTATAGTCCGCCGAAAACAGTGGAGCAGATCAGGCGCCTGATCGAAAGTGACGAGGTGCTGTTCCTGCTCAATCCGGTCGGCACTGCGACCAACATGGCCGTGGTCAAATACATCAACCAAAAGCACGTGCCGCACCTCTTCATCGGCTCCGGCGCGACCATCTTCAACAATCCCGAGCACTTTCCGTGGACCATGAGCTGGACGCCGCATTACGCGTCCGAAGCCGAGATCTACGCCAAGTACATTCTCTCCACCAAACCCGACGCCAGAATCGGCATTCTCGCGCAGAACGATGATCTCGGCCGCGATTACTTGATCGGCTTCAGGCGCGGGCTCGGCGAACGCGCCTCTTCGATGATCGTCTCCTACCAAACCTACAATACCAGCGATCCCACGGTGGATTCGCAGGTGGTGACGCTGAAGACCGCCGGCGCCAACGTCTTTGTCATCTTCTCGGTACCGAAATTCGCTGCCCAAGCGATCCGCAAGGCCTATGACATCGGTTGGCACCCGCAGGAGTTCGTGTCGAGCGTCGGCTCCTCGATTGCCGGCGCGATCAGGCCGGCTGGATTCGAGGCCGCCAAGGGCATCATCTCGGCGGCCTATCAGAATGATCCCGCCGACCCGCAATGGCGAGACGACCCCGCCATGAAGGCCTGGAATGCGTGGATGGACAAATACAACCCGCGGGTCGACAAGAGCGACTATTACGCGCCCTACGGTTACAATGTCGGCTACGCGGTCGTGCAACTGCTCAAGCAATGCGGCGACAATCTCACGCGTGCCAACATCATGAAACAGGCCTCCCATCTCGACATGGAGCTGCCACTCCTTCTCCCCGGCATTCGCCTGAAGACGACGCCGTCAGACCTGCGCCCGATCAAGCAGATGCGGCTCGTACGTTTCGACGGCCAGCGCTACGTGCTGTTCAGCGACGTGCTCGCGAGCGAGTGATTTCAATCGCAGCCCAACGGCGCGCGCTCGGAGATCGCAGCCCCGGCCGCCGCTTCTTTTGCACCAAATGGTTGCACCTTACGGTTGACCATCGCGAAAGCAGTAACACCGCTTCCGCCCCCCTTTGCGCCCGCACAGGCAGCCCGAATTAAGCCCCATCCTCTCCGGATTTGCGGCCTATTGCGACCCAACTCTTCCCCGAGATTTGGGATGGAAAAGCGTCAGGTAGAGTGGAGTGGAACTGGATATGGCCAACCGAGCCGCGAAATTCGCATCCGCCGTCGTCGCCGGCATTCTCGCCGGACCGCCGATAACGATGGCGCAACCCGCGGCAAACTCAGCAGACTGCCTCACCCAGCCGGGCCAGAGCGCGCCGCAGGGGCAGCATTGGTATTATCGTCTGGAACGCGGGACCAAGCGCCATTGCTGGTATCTTCGCGAGGCAGGCGCAAAAGTCTCGCCTGCGGCGTCGGCCGATGATGCATCGTCGGCGCCGAGCGCGGCCGAAGAAGAAGGACAGGCGGACGCGGCCACTCGGTCGCTCGAGGACGCTCACGCCGAATTGCGATCACCGCAGCCGCGTATCCAGGCTAACGCCGGCATTGCCGCTGCACAACCGGCGCCGCCACCAGCCGCAGCCGCCCCCGCTGCGACGCCCCCCGCAGCCAGCCAGTTTCCTGATCCGCAGCAAGCCGCCCAGCCGGCATCGTCGGTCGCCTCGCGATGGCCGCAGACAACAACCGCGGATTCCACCGCATCGCCGCCGCCCGCCGCCGACCCGGCCGATGCTGAACCGACTGCGCAGGCGCCCGCAACGCCGGTGGCCGCGCCGGCGCCGGCCCCCAATGGACCAGTGGTCAAGGATTCCGCCCCCGCTCCGGTTTCGCTGCAGATGCTGTTCATCGTGATCCTGGGCGCGCTGGCGCTGGCAGGCCTCACGGCGAGCGTCGTCTATCGACTGGGCCGCGTCCGGAAAGTCCGCGTTGATGCGCGCGAGCGCCGCGCCGCGATCTGGGAAGGAGTGGAGGACGCGCCCCAGCCTCCCTGGGTCGAACCGGTCATCGAAAGAACAGCGCCGCGTCCCGAGCCGGCGCGGGCGGCCGTTCAGACGGCCACGCCGCAGGAGCGATACCAGAAGATCGAGGAGATCCTGGCGCAGTTGGTGAAGCAGGCGCAGCAGAGCGACGCCTGACGCGGCGTGGCTATTTCTCGAGCTGCCGCTGCAGCTCTCGCACGAATGTGGTCAGTCCAACGCGCCGCTCGCGCTTCAGCCGTTCCGCCTTGAGGATCGACTGCACTTCGGCGAAGGCTTCATCGACATCATGATTGATGACGATGTAGTCGTATTCCGCCCAGTGGCTCATTTCGTGGCTGGCGCGGCTCATCCGCGAGCGGATCACGTCATCGGAGTCCTGCGCGCGTGAATGCAGGCGCTTCTCAAGATCGGCGGCGGACGGCGGCAGGATGAAGACGCTGACGACGTCGGCGCGCGCCTTCTCGCGCAATTGCTGCGTGCCCTGCCAATCGATGTCGAACAGAACGTCCTCGCCGGCGCTGAGCGCCGCCTCCACCGGTGCGCGCGGCGTGCCGTAGCGGTTGTCGAACACAACGGCCCATTCCAGGAGCTCGTTGCGCTTCACCATCTCTTCGAAGCGCGCTTTGTCGACGAACAGATAGTCGCGCCCGTCGACCTCGCCCGGCCGCATCGGGCGCGTCGTTGCCGACACCGACATTTTCAGGCCGGCCATGCGCT
The DNA here is from genome assembly GCF_000472385.1 of Bradyrhizobium sp. ARR65. GTDB lineage: Bacteria > Pseudomonadota > Alphaproteobacteria > Rhizobiales > Xanthobacteraceae > Bradyrhizobium. Next base: position 133,804 of record NZ_AWZU01000020.1, on the reverse strand, counting down.
CGATCAGAAGGCGTGACAGCGTGGTTTTGCCGGCGCCCGAGGGCGAAGACAGCACAAACATCAGGCCGCGCCGTTCAACTCCCAAACCGTGGCGGTGAGCCGTCATGGATCACTCCAGATTTTGCACCTGCTCGCGAAACTGCTCGACGACGCTCTTCATTTCGAGACCGGTATTGGTCAATTCCACATCGTTCGACTTGGAGCAGCAGGTATTGACCTCGCGATGGAACTCCTGTGCCAGGAAATCGAGACGGCGGCCAATCGGCCCTCCCTTGCCGATCATCTCGCGGACCTGCGCGATGTGTGAGGCGATGCGATCGAGTTCCTCGCGAATGTCGGCCTTGGCCGCGATCAACAACGCCTCTTGCGTCAGGCGGTCGGCATCGAAACGATCAGAGGTTTCGAGCAGTGCTGCGATCTGTTCGGCGAGGCGCGCGCGGACCGCCTCGGGTTTGCGGCCGGGCGCCGCTTCCGCCTTGTTCGCCAGCCTCTCCATCTCGTCCATGCGCTGGCCCAGAATCTGTCCGAGGGCTTCGCCCTCGCGCCTGCGCATCGCCACGAGATTCGTCAGCGCCTCGTCAAAGGCCGCGGAGGCCGCAGCCACGGCGGCCCTGTCTTCTTCCTCGTCGCTCTCCGGCTCGACCACCTCGATCACGCCCTTGATGCCGAGCAGCCCGTCGATGCTCGGCGCCACCGCGTCGATCCTGCCCGCCAGAGAACCCGCGACCTTGAGCACCGCCGCCAGCACTTCTTCATTGATACGCACGGTCGAGAGCGCATCGGCACGCTTGATGTTGAAATTGGCGTAGATCGTGCCGCGCGACAGCACCTCGCCGGCGCGCTTCTTGGCAAAAGCCTCGAGCTCGTCCCATCCCTGGGGCACGCGCAGGCGCAGATCAAGGCCCTTGGCATTGACCGACTTCAGTTCCCATTCGAAGCTGTAAGGGCCGCTCACGCCGTGGCTGCGGGCAAAACCGGTCATGCTCGACAGCGCCATGGTTTCAATTCTCCGGGCGAGATTCGCGTAACGCAAAAGCCGCGCGGACCATAAGAACGTTTTCAGGAAAAGTGGAGTCCGGCGCGTCCGGCTCCTTAATTACTGCTGAACGACCCGCGGTGTCGCGGTCGACTGCACCGCCCCCTGCCGCGCCCGGGCGGGCTTCTTCGGTGCGGGCTTGCCGGTCGCCGAGGTCGGAGCCGCATCGGCCGGCGGCGGATTGGCCGCGGGCGGCGGAGGCTCGTCGGCCGGCTCGACCGTATCGTTCTGGATCTGCTTTTCCATCGCGCGCAGCTTGGCGACGTTCTTCTGGTGCTGGTCGTAGGTCTCGGTGAAGGAGTGGCCGCCGGTGCCGTCGGCAACGAAATAGAGGTCACGGGTGCGGGCCGGATTGGCCGCGGCCTCGAGCGAGGCGCGGCCCGGGTTGGAGATCGGCCCGGGCGGCAGGCCGTCGATGACATAGGTGTTGTAGGGGGACGGCTGAGTGATCTCGCTGCGCTTGATGGGCCGCCCCAATGTGCCCTTGCCGCCGACAAGGCCGTAGATGATCGTCGGATCGGACTGCAGCTTGATCCTCTGCTTCAGCCGATTGACGAACACCGCGGCGACCCGGCTGCGCTCATCCGGCTTTGCGGTCTCCTTCTCGACGATGGAGGCTAGCGTCACCAACTGCTCCGGCGTCCTGACCGGAAGGTCCGGACTGCGGCGCTCCCAGATCTCCGTCACCACGCGCTTTTGCGCCTGCTGCATGCGCTGGATCACCTGCTCCCGCGTGGTGCCGCGCGGGAACTTGTAAGTCTCGGGCAGCAGCGTGCCTTCGCGCGGGATCTCACGCACGGTGCCCGAGAAGATGTCATTGTCCATCAGGCGGGCGACGATCTGCTCCGACGTCAGCCCTTCCGGAATGGTCACGGCGTGCTGCACCACCTTCCCCTCGACCATGGTGCCGATCACATCGCGCAAGGACGCGTTCTTCTGGAACGCGTATTCGCCGGGCTTGAGCTCGGAGCTCGCTTTCAACGCGAAGACGCTGGCGATGAAGACCCAGGGATTGACGTCGATGACGCCCTCCCTCGTCAGCGTGTCGGCGATGTCACGTTTGCCGGCGCGCTGGGGGATGTTGACGATCTTGTCTTCCTGCAGCGGACCCGGCGCCTCCAGGGTCTGCCTGCCATAGTAATAAGCCGCGCCGGTGCCGATCATCAGCAGCAACAGAAGGGTGATGATGGCATTGCCAACCACGACAAAGGGATTGCGGGCCCGCTCGGAGCGCTTGGGCGGCGGAGGCAGCTGCTCCGGCTCCAGCGCGGCGCGCGGGCTGCGTGGCGAAATGGGCGGCCTCTCACTCATCGATGCAACCTGATTCCTGTCGCTCTCATCGCGGCGTCAAGCGCTTCTGCTCGCGCAAACGGCCGGTAGTGTACGCCCGAACCAAAGGATTTAGCAGCGAATGCGGCGAAACGGTGGACTTGCGGCAAGCCGCATCAGTTGATTACGCGCTGCAAGATCACGGAAGCGTTGGTGCCGCCGAATCCGAACGAATTGGACAACGCGACATTGATCTCGCGTTTGCGCGGAGTCTGCGGCACGAGATCGATTGCCGTTTGCACCGATGGATTTTCCAGATTGATGGTCGGCGGCGCGATGTTATCGCGAATCGCGAGAATGCTGAAAATCGCCTCGATCGCGCCGGCCGCTCCCAGAAGGTGCCCGGTCGAGGACTTGGTCGATGACATCGACACGCGCGAGGCCGCATTGCCGAGCAGCCGTTCCACCGCGCCGAGCTCGATCTCGTCACCGACCTGCGTCGAGGTGCCGTGGGCGTTGATGTAGTCGATGTCGGAGGTGGTAAGGCCTGCGCGCTTTAACGCAGCCGCCATGCTGCGGAATCCGCCGTCACCGTCGGGCGACGGCGAAGTGATGTGATAGGCGTCGCCGGAAAGGCCATAGCCGATCACTTCAGCATAGATCCTGGCGCCGCGAGCCCTGGCGTGTTCGTATTCCTCGAGCACGACGACGCCGGCGCCCTCACCCATCACAAAGCCGTCGCGATCCTTGTCGTAGGGACGCGAGGCCCTTTCCGGGGTCTCGTTGAAGCCGGTCGAGAGCGCGCGTGCCGCACAAAAACCGGCCATGCCGATTCGGCAAATCGGCGATTCCGTCCCGCCGGCCACCATCACGTCGGCGTCGCCAAGCGCGATCAGCCGGCTTGCATCGCCGATCGCATGCGCGCCGGTCGAACAGGCCGTCACCACCGCGTGGTTGGGGCCTTTCAGGCCGAACTCGATCGAGACGTAGCCGGACGCCAGATTGATCAGGCGGCCTGGAATGAAGAAGGGCGACACCTTGCGCGGGCCGCGCTCCTTCAGGAGCACGGCGGTATCGGCGATACCCGACAAGCCCCCGATGCCGGATCCGATCATTGTGCCGGTGGCACAGCGATCCGCCTCGGTCGAGGGATGCCAGTTGGCGTCGTCCAAGGCCTGACGCGCGGCGGCCATGGCGAAGATGATGAAATCGTCGACCTTGCGCTGGTCCTTCGGCTCCATCCACTGATCGGGATTGAAGCTCCCGTCAGAACCATCGCCGCGCGGGACTGAACAGGCGATCTTGCTCGGCAGGTCGGAGACATCGAAGCTCTCGATCAGCCGCGCGCCGCTCTCGCTGTTGAGAATGCGCTTCCAGGTCACGTCGACGCCACAGCCGAGTGGCGACACCATGCCGAGGCCTGTGACGACGACTCGCCTCATGTCCAGCACTCCTGCCCGGGATTCGCGGCTTGCAATGGAAGACCGATGGGCCGTCCGCGGACGGCCCGGCCAGCCTTGTCCCTACCGCGCAGGGGCGTCAGCTCTTCGCGTTCTTTTCAAGGAATTTCGTCGCGTCGCCGACGGTCAGAATCGTCTCTGCAGCGTCGTCCGGAATCTCACAACCAAATTCTTCTTCAAAAGCCATCACCAGCTCGACGGTGTCGAGGCTGTCAGCACCGAGGTCGTCAATGAAGCTCGCATTGTCGGTCACCTTCTCAGGCTCAACGCCCAGGTGCTCGACCACGATCTTCTTAACCCGCTCGCCAATGTCACTCATGCTCCAACCTCGTGCTTGTTCCCTTAAGACCCGACCCCAAGATGATACGAGCCATCGTGGTCGTTAAACTTCCTTCGCTATCGCGCATAAACTTGATTTGACCTGACAGGCCCGGCGAACGACGGCAAGCTTCGCCCTCGCCAATATACAGGGTTTCGAAATCCTGCAATGGCGTTCTTTGCCCTGCCGTTGGCGGTTCGGTTATCATACTTCAAAAGCCTTGACTACAAGCCTTGATCTGCCTGCCGAAACGGCTTTTCGCCGCATCCGGCGGACGCCCGCGCCGGCACTTCAAACCATGGCCATGCCGCCATTGACGTGAATCGTTTGGCCGGTGACGTAAGCGGCCTCGTTCGAGCTTAGATACACCGCCGCGGCTGCAATATCCTCGGGCGTCCCCAGCCGTGACGCCGGAACCCGGGCAAGGATGCCTTCGCGCTGCTTCTCGTTGAGAGCGTCTGTCATGGGCGTCTTGATGAACCCTGGTGCGATGCAATTGGCCGTCACATTGCGCTTGGCGTATTCCGCCGCCAGCGACTTGATCATGCCAATCAATCCCGCCTTGGAGGCGCTGTAGTTGCCCTGCCCGGGATTGCCGGTGACGCCCACCACCGACGTGATCGCGATGATGCGGCCGAAGCGCTTGCGCATCATCAATTTGGTGGCGGCCCTTGCAAGACGGAAGGTCGCGGTCAGATTGACGTTGATCACCTCGTCCCAATCCTCGTCGCGCAATTGCACGAACAGATTGTCCCGGGTGATGCCAGCATTGGCGACGAGAATATCGAGCCCGCCCATCGCCTGTTCCGCCGCCGGCACCAGGGCCTCCACCTCGGCCGTGTCGGAGAGATTGCAGGGCAGCACGTGCACCCGTTCAGCCAGCTTTGCCGCCAGCGCATCGAGCACCTCGCGCCGGGTCCCGGAGATCGCGACCGTCGCACCTTGCGCATGCAGCGCCTGCGCGATCGCGGCGCCAATTCCTCCGGTCGCGCCCGTGACCAGCGCCGTCCTGCCACCTAGATCGAACATCGATATCTCCTTACGCCGATCGTGCAGCCGCCAATGCATCCTTGGCAGCGGCAATATCGTTCGGCCCACCGACCGCGATACCGACCGCGCCCTCGGCGATGCGCTTGACCAGCCCCGTCAGCACCTTGCCTGCACCGATTTCGAAAAATCGGGTGACGCCATGGGCCGCCATATAGGCCACCGATTCCCGCCAACGTACCGTTCCCGTCACCTGCTCAACCAGCCGGCGGCGAATTTCGTCGGGATCGCTGATGGGCGCAGCCAAGACATTGGACACCACGGGCGACGCCGGCTTGTTGATGGTGACCTCCGAAAGCGCCTTTGCCATGGCGTCGGCCGCAGGCTGCATCAACCGGCAATGAAACGGCGCGGATACCGGCAGCAGCATGGCGCGCTTGGCGCCCTTTGCCTTGGCAATTTCCACCGCACGGTCGACCGCGGCCTTGTCGCCTGATACCACCACCTGCCCGCCGCCATTGTCATTGGCTGCCTGGCAAACGTGGCCCTGGGCTGCTTCTTCCGCAACTGCCGTTGCAGCTTCGTAGTCCAGCCCAAGCAGCGCCGCCATGGCTCCGACCCCGACCGGAACCGCCCTCTGCATGGCGAGCCCACGGGTTCGCAATAGCCGGGCCGCATCCGAGATCGAGAGACTGCCGGCCGCCGCCAGGGCCGAATACTCGCCCAGCGAATGCCCGGCCACATAGGCCGCGTCACGCCCCACCGCAAAGCCCGCCTCGCTCTCCAGAACGCGCAAGGCGGCCATGGAAACGGCCATCAGCGCTGGCTGCGCGTTCTCGGTGAGCTGCAGTGTTTCGGCCGGGCCGTCCCACATGATGGCCGTCAGCTTTTCCGAGAGCGCCGCATCGACTTCGTCGAAGACGGCGCGCGCGGCCGGGAAGGCGTCGGCCAGGGCCTTGCCCATGCCGAGAGCCTGCGAACCCTGCCCCGGAAAAGTGAATGCTGCCGTCATCGGCTCTCCCTGACTGTTACGAACCTGTCAAAGTTCAAAGTCGGGCCGTAAGACCCGACAGAGGCCGGGATGTCAAGCGGGCTAGGGAGCCAAGCCGCCCTGAGTTGCCGCTAAAAACCGCCCGCCGTCTGGTCGGCATCCACTTTTGCGCCAGAGCGCGCCCGACGCGCGCTGTTTACAACCTGTCCCGGACGGTCCTCGCGGTCGGGCTTGGCGGTCGCGAGCCGGAGCACAGCGGCATAGCTCGGCTGCACCTCCATCCGGCCCGCATGCCGGCTTTCGCTGAGAATGCGGTGCACGCGCGGCAGGTTATAGCAGGGCACGTAGAACAGGAGATGATGTTCGAGATGGTAGTTCACATAATAGGGCGCGATGAACAATCGCTCCAGCAAATTTGCCCGCGTCGTGCGCGTGTTGCGCAAGGGATCGTTGCTGTCGGGAACGACGGCGTGCTCGGCAATGTTGCGGATACGGGTGATGACCATCATCCATGTCAACAGTGGCACCAGCCATAAGAGCGGGTAGGCCCACCAGACGCCCGCAATCGCAAAGGCCGCGAACAGCACCGCGTTGACGGCACACTGCGGTCCCAGCTTTTCCCCAAAATGCGCCGCGCGACGCGCGAGCGGCCATTCCGCGGGACCGAGCGCGTTGAGCAATTGCGCCTTGCGCTGCTGGTAGCCGGTCTGTCCGGTGATATCGCGCAGGAATTTGCGGCGGTAGCTCATCCTGGTGATTGGAAACGGCGCCGACAGCACGAGATCGGGATCATCCTCCTGCTGCGTACGCGCGTGATGTTGCAGGTGATAGCGGCGGTAGGCTCGCGTCTCGGCGAAAATCGGATAGGCGCAGAACCATTGGCTCATGGCCAGATTGATCTTCTCGTCTGGTGACAGACACCCGTGCGCGCCATCATGCATCAGGATCGCAAGGCCAAGCTGCCGTGAGCCGATGATCGCGACCGCAAGCAGGTAGGTCAGCGGATTGGGCCACCATGCGACGAGCGCGACCGCACCAACAATCAGCGCCCACGCATGCGCGATCAGCGCTGCGCCCTTCCAGGTGGAACGCCGGCGCACGGCGATCAGTTGCTCCTCGGTCAACAAGTCACGCGCGCGGATGCGAAGTGCGGTCATGATGAAGGCTCCGAGTCCGATTGAGACGAAGCGGGGGCATCGCGTTCGTCGACGAGCCGCAGGCGCGCGCCGTCGCTCGTCGCTACCGTCGCCTGTTCGCCCAGCACACGCAGCATCTCCGCGCATAATTCATCCGACGAGCGGCCCATGGCATAGCCCTCGACCATGATGCCGATGGCAACAGCCCAGAACCGCCGTGACGTCGCATCGGGATCACGCAAGCTCCGCCAGCCGTGCCGTTCGATCTGGCCCGCATAGGCGCGCAATCCCTCGCTGTGCAGGCGCGCGATGGTTCGCTCCACGAGAGGCGCAAGGTCCTGACGACGCCGCGTCAGTGTCAGGGCTTCCGCAAAAAAGGCGACTGAATCGGTCGCCGTCACCGTCTCGACCAGGGCCCGCGTGTAGTCGCGCGGCGTATGGGCATTCAGCGCCGCCTGTTCGGCCGCGCGGGCGACGTAGAGCACGTCACGGCAGGCGGCTTCGACAAACAGCGCCTCCTTGGTGCGGAAGTAATAGGTGATCTGGCTCGGAAAGGCGTCTGCTGCGGCAGCAATATCCGCGATCGACGCCCCGGACAGTCCGCGCTCCCTGAACAGCCGGCTGGCAGCGTCCAGCAGGAGCGAGCGCATCTTGCGCCCGGCCGGGCGCGTCGCGCGAACGGCATGCTTCGGATCGGATGTCGGCATCTCGGGCACGATTTCGGCTGCCATTGTCGCCCTCTAGCCTATTTGTATGTCGTACAAACAAATAGATCAAGGCCGTTCATGTGGCCGATTCGATCAAAAGGGCGAAATCCGCCCAAGAATCCGCCCGGAATCGCCGCCCGTTTCGCTTGCCCTGGCGCGCAAAATCCTTATAAAGCGCGCATCCGTGGGTCCCGGCCGGGAGCTGAACGGACGGTCTCAGCAATCTCACCGTTGTGGCGATATTGATGTGGCAGGGCCAGTCGGCCCGTCGTCCCGTGTTTCCGCCTTCTGAAGCTTACCCTCTCCGAGTCCTTTCCGAAGGCCTCGAAGGGCTTGTCGCCGGGAGCCGCGCCAACACTTTAAGGAAAGGACGTCCATGCCTCTTTACGAGCATGTTTTTCTCGCGCGCCAGGACGCGAGCCCGCAGCAGGTCGAGGAACTGACCACCCAAATGACGGGGATCGTCGAGCAGCTCGGCGGCAAGGTCACGAAGACCGAGAATTGGGGCGTGCGCTCCCTCACCTACCGCATCAACAAGAACCGCAAGGCGCATTTCGTGCTGCTCAACATCGACGCGCCCTCCGCCGCGATCGCTGAGGTCGAGCGGCAGGAGCGGATCAGCGAAGATGTTCTCCGTTACCTGAGCGTCCGTGTCGAGGAGCTGGAGGAAGGCCCCTCAGCGATGATGCGGAAGGCGGATCGTGATCGTGAGCGCGACGACCGTGGTGGTCCGGGCGGCTATCGCGGTGATCGTGGCGACCGTGGCGATCGTGGCCCGCGTCGTTCGCGCGAAGACGTCGATGGCGGCGAAGAGGAGTAAGAACAATGGCTGAAGCCGGTGCACGTCGTCCGTTTTTCCGTCGCCGCAAGACCTGTCCGTTCACGGGTCCGAACGCGCCCAAGATCGACTACAAGGATTCCAAGCTATTGATGCGCTACGTCTCGGAACGCGGGAAGATCGTGCCGAGCCGCATCACAGCGGTTTCCGCCAAGAAGCAGCGCGAGCTCGCGCGCGCCATCAAGCGCGCCCGTTTCCTCGGCCTGCTGCCTTACGTGATCAGGTAATTTCGATAGATTCGATCGGCGGCCATGAGCCGCCGATCGCAAGGTTTCATAAGGCTTCCGGATCGTCCGGTCGCCGATGGTTGGGGCTCCCTTGTGGAACCTCTAACCGCCGATAAGGGGCGGGACAGCTAATGATCAGTCAAATTCTCATCGCGATTGCCGCCGGCTGCGCGTCGGCCGCCATGGCCGCCTCGATCGTCTCGGGCGCCCTGATTTCGCTCGTGCTGGCCTATTTTTCACCGCTGCCTTTGATCGTCACGGCGATCGGCTGGGGACCGCTGGCCGCCGCCATCGGCGGCGGCGTGGCGGCGATCGGCCTTGGCGCGATGTCGGGCTTCACCAACTTCATCGGTTACACCGTTGCGATCGCGCTGCCCGCCTGCTGGCTCGGCCACCTGTGTCTGCTCGGGCGTTCGCGTGCCGATGGCAACGCCGCGCCCGCCTCGCTCGAATGGTACCCGGTCGGGCACATTCTTGTTTGGATTGCAGGCCTTGCTGCGATCGTCGTGAGCGCGGCAGTTCTCGCGATCGGGCCCGATGCAGCCTCGATCACCGGAACGCTGCGAAGCGTCCTGCTGAGCGTCCTCGGGTTGAACGAGAACGGAATCAGCCTGGAGTCCCAACAACGGATCGATGCGGTCGTGAGCTTTGCGCCGGCAGCAGTCGCGATGTCCTGGGTGTTAATGCTCACGCTCAACCTCTGGCTCGCGGCAAAAATCACCGCGACTTCAGGACGGCTATCGCGGCCGTGGCCCGATCTGAAAGCGGCCGCGCTGCCACCGATGACGCTGGTCGCGCTGTGCGTCGCCGCCGCTTTCTGCTTTTCCGGCGGCGTTCTGGCGATACTCGCCAAGATCGCCACCTCGGCGCTGATGATGGCGTATGCGCTTACCGGCCTTGCGGTCTTGCATACGCTGACGCTCGGCTTGAAAAGCCGCGCCTTCTGGCTGGGATCGACTTACGCCTTTGTCCTGATGTTTGGATGGCCGCTGCTTGCACTGGCCGCGCTCGGCCTTGCCGATGCCGCGTTCGGCTTGCGCCGACGCTACTTGCGCGCGCGTCCACCGCCCTTGCCTGCCCCCTGAACTCAACTTCTCAGTTTCTCAACATTCAAAAGGAGTACAATCATGGAAGTCATTTTGTTGGAGCGCGTCGCCAAGCTCGGTCAGATGGGCGAAATCGTAAAGGTGCGCGACGGTTACGCGCGTAACTTCCTGCTGAAGCGCAAGAAGGCGCTGCGCGCCACCGCGGAGAACCGCGCCAAGTACGACGGCATGAAGGCCGAGCTCGAGGCCAACAACATCAAAGCCAAGGCCGAGGCAAACAAGGTGGCCGAGAAGATCAACGGCCGCGACATTGTCATCATCCGCCAGGCTTCCGAATCGGGTCAGCTCTTCGGCTCGGTCTCGGTACGCGACATTGTCCTGGCGCTGGAAGCCGATGGCATCACGGTCAGCCGGCCGCAGGTCTGGCTGGACGCGCCGATCAAGGCGATCGGTCAGCGCCAGGTGACGATCGCCGTTCACCCCGAAGTCGAAGCCACTATCACCATCACGGTCGCGCGCAGCGCCGATGAGGCCGAGCGGATCAAGCGCGGCGAGGACATCTCGACCCGTCAGGAAGATCAGGACGCCGCAGCCGAGGCACTGGCCGCCGCCGGCGAGTTCTTCGATCCGGAAGCCCAGCGCGAAGTGGCGCCGGAAGCCGAAGCCGCGCCGACCGAGAAGTAATTCCTCGGGAATACCCGACCTCGTCCGACCCCGGTCTTCAGGCCGGGGTTGGTGCGTTGATCGGGAGACGCTCGCTCGGCATCGCGATCGATGCGAGCGCCGCACCTTGGCGGCGCGGGCCTTCGTTGATCTATTTGGAAGCGGGCGCCGGCGGCGCGCTTGCCGAGGTGCCTTGCGTCGCCTCCGTCGGCGTGGCGCTCAGCGACGGCGCTGAGGGTGGCACCGCCGGCGCCGTCGAAGCGGCGGCCGTTGGTGCGGTTGCCGGTGCGGGCGCAGACGATGAAGTCGATGCCGCGGCCGGCGTCACCGGTGGGACCGGATCTGGCCGCAGCGCCGGTGCCTCAGTCTGTTTCGCCGGTTCGGCATTGACTGCTTGCGGCGGAGAGGACGCTTCCGCCGGGTTTCCGCCCTCGCCTCGTCCGGCATCAGGCCTGCTCGCCTCGGTCTTCGGGGCCTCGCTCGTGCTCTCCGGCTTGGTGGCCTCCCTTGAGGCTTCATTCGGAGCCCCACTGGTCCCGGCCTCTTCGCTGGCGGGCTCAGCGGGCTTAGGCGCTCCCTCAAGGCCGGGCTTGCCGCGCCGCCGCTTGGCGGACAGCTTACGGCCATCAGCGCCATGTTCGCCCGCTGCCTGAGCAGGCACCTGGCCCTCGGCCGCAGGCTGGCCCGCTTCCGGCGCCTCCGCGGTGGGGGCCTGGCGCTTGGCGTTGCGCCTGGGTCGGCCGGGCTCGTTGGCGGCAGGCACCTCACTCTCCTGCCGCGGCTCCGCCTCTTGCGGTGCCGCGGAGACCGGATGACGCCTGCGGCCGGCGCGATCGGGTTGCTCGGTCGCACTTGGAGGCTTGCCGTCGGACTTCGCTTCCTTGCCCGCCTTCTGCTTGTCGCCGTAACGGGTATCGTTCGCGCCATTGGAAATCAGGTAGGACGAGAGCACGCCTGCCATCTCCGGGCTGGTCGTGTAATGCTGCCGTAGGAAGCCCGACAGCGAACCCGGCGCCACCGTTTTCAACAGGCCGCGCGCGCTCTTGTGACAAGCCGTGCAGGTGCCCGCGAAAATCTGGCTCGGACTTTTGCCGGCATCGAGATTCTCCTGCGCCTGAGCCGCTCCCGCTGCGCAACAGCCGATCAGAAGCGTCACCGTCGCTAAACTGAGCGCTCGGCTCAACATCATTGGCTGTTCTCCAACTTTTTTCGAAATCGGGATGCAGATCGCTGGCGAGTCGCCTGGACGGCGCCGACGGCGGGTCACCTTTTAGCTGATTATTCCGGCAATGGAAGCATGCATATCGCGCAGCTGCGCAAGCCGGGTATTTTGGAATATCCGCTTTGTCTCCAACGCACTAGACGGGCGCGGAACTTACATTATGATCAGATTAGGGCGCATGGGAACCAATCCGGTCGAACTGCGTCGAATATCGGCCGGGGAGGCTCTACTTCTGACGGGATATCACGAGAGATATCGCGGGTGGCGGTGGTTTCGATGGACCGTTTGTTGCGTAGTCTGCTGACGAAGTTCATTCAGCGCGGCACGATAACTTTCACGACCGCAAGTGGCGCAAAATTCACCTGTGGGGACGGCACCGGCGAGCCGGTCCATGTCCGCTTCGTCACCACGGAAGCCGAACGCAGGATCATGCTCAATCCCGAGCTTGCGCTCGGCGAGGCCTTCATGGACGGCACTTTCGTCGTCGAGACGGGCACCATCGCGGAAGCGCTGGCGATCCTGATGGATCAACCGAATTCGTTGCCGCGCTGGGCGAAATTGCGCTGGTGGGCTCGCTATCTCACGCGCCATCTCACCCAATTCAATCCGCGCGGCCGCTCGCGCAATAACGTCGCCCACCACTATGATCTCGACGGCCGGCTCTATTCTCTCTTCCTTGATGCCGACAAGCAGTATAGCTGCGCCTATTTCGAGACGCCCGAGACCAATCTCGACGATGCGCAGCTCGCCAAGAAGCGCCATCTCGCCGCAAAGCTGCTGGTAGGACGCGGTCACCGCGTACTCGATATCGGCTCCGGCTGGGGTGGACTTGGCCTCTATCTCGCCGAAATCGCCGGCGCCGAGGTCACCGGGATCACGCTCTCGACCGAGCAGCTCCAGGTCTCCAACGCACGCGCCGCGGAGAAGAACCTGACGCAGTCGGCGCGCTTCCTGATGCAGGATTACCGCGACGTCGAGGGCCCGTTCGACCGCATCGTCTCGGTCGGCATGTTTGAACATGTCGGCGTCGATTTCTACGACACCTTCTTCAAGCGCTGCGCGCAGCTTCTCACCGACGACGGCGTGATGATGCTGCATTCGATCGGCCGCTCGGAAGGTCCCGACGTGACCAATCCCTGGATCGCCAAATACATCTTTCCCGGCGGCTACATCCCCGCATTGTCGGAGGTGATGCCGTCGATCGAGCGCGCGGGCCTCCTCGTCTGCGACATCGAGATACTGAGACTGCATTATGCGGAGACGCTGAAAGCCTGGCGCGAGCGGTTCATGGCGCGGCGCGAGGAAGCCGTGCAACTCTATGACGAGCGTTTTGCCAGGATGTGGGAGTTCTATCTTGCGGCGTCCGAAATGTCGTTCCGCAAGCAGAACATGATGAACTTCCAGATTCAGCTCACCAAGCGCCAAGGCGTCGTGCCGATGACGCGCGACTATATCGCGCGGGAAGAAACCAAGCTGCGGGGGCTGGAACAGGGGAGCCGGCCGCGGCTCAAGATCGCGGGCGAATAGCGCGCGAAGCGCAAATCATTTCCGCAGGCTGAACGCCTAGGCGGCGAAAGGATACCGGCATACCGGCTTTGCAAGCTGGGCGCGCAAGCCTTCGAGAACCGCGGGCGGGCAAGGCTGGCTGCGGATTTCCGGACGCGCTGCTTCCTCCATGGCATCGATCAGCATCGACAGCCACAAACGCCGTTCCGCATCCGCCTGCCATATCGCCGTCTGCTGGCGCATCGCCTGTTCTCGCCTCTGCTCCGGACGGTTCCCCGCTACCCGCCGGAAAGAAACCGAACGCCATGTGAACTGCTTCACAGAGCTTCTGTTCCAACCATCTTAAAGATCAGCCATGGCGCAGAAGACCTTTCCAATCGCAGTCGATGTCATGGACGACCTCCGCACCGACTATCTCTTGCTCGCAACTGGTCTCGGAGCCGCTCTGATCGCGCTCATCTATTTGCTTGCGACCTGACGCCCCGCAGATCGCGCCTTCCCCTTACCTGTGAGTCAAGACGAGCGGCCAAAGGTTCAGCCGCCTTCACTCGAATTTGCGAGATTTCCCACACCCGCTCCGACTTCACGCGGCAAAGCGCGTCAAGCGTTGACAGCATTGCTCGCAAGATTCACACCATCCATTGTGTGAATCGGGCATAAGGCAGACGGCCGCTTTCGTGCCGCCGCAGAGTGGCGCTTTATCGCGGGCCCCACCGTTCTCTCACCACGACCAGAATTGACGATTACACTTGACCATGGCCGCAACTGATTCGACCGTTCTCAAGCTCGCACCCGATGCGCCAAATGCGACGTATCGGACTGCACCGCACAATATCGAGGCAGAGCAGAGTCTTCTGGGTGCGATCCTGGTCAACAATGACGCCTTCTACCGCGTCTCGGACTTCCTCGAGTCGAAACACTTTTTCGAGCCGCTCCATCAGACGATCTATGAGACCGCGGCTTCGCTGATCCGGATGGGCAAGGTCGCAACGCCCGTGACCTTGAAGACGTTTCTGCCGGCCGACCTCGATATCGGCGGCCTCACGGTGGGCCAGTATCTCGCGCGCCTCGCGGCAGAGGCGACCACCATCATCAACGCGCAAGACTATGGGCGCACGATCTATGATCTGTCGTTGCGGCGCGATCTGATCCAGATCGGCGAGGACATGGTCAATGTCGCCTACGACGCGCCGGTCGATTTCGCGCCACGGGTGCAGATCGAGGACGCCGAGCGCAAGCTGTATGAGCTGGCCGAAACCGGCCGCTATGACGGTGGCTTCCAGAAGTTCTCGCAGGCGCTCACCACCGCCATCGACATGGCGGCCAATGCCTACAAGCGTGACGGAAAGCTGTCGGGCATTTCCACCGGCCTGCGCGACCTCGATTCCAAGATGGGCGGACTGCAGCACTCCGACCTCATCATCGTCGCGGGACGCCCGGGCATGGGCAAGACGTCGCTTGCCACCAACATTGCCTACAACATCGCCAAGGCCTATCAAGGCGAGGTCCAGCCCGATGGGACGATGAAGGCGGTGAATGGCGGCATTGTCGGCTTCTTCTCCTGCGAAATGTCGTCCGAGCAGCTCGCCACCCGTATCCTCGCCGAGCGCACCGGCATTCCATCGAGTACGATCCGGCGCGGCGGCATCAGCGAAATGGATTTCGAAAAGATCCGCGAGTGCTCCATAGAGCTGCAATCGCTGCCTTTCTATATCGACGAAACCGGCGGCCTCTCGATCGCGCAGCTCACCGCGCGGGCCCGGCGGTTGAAGCGGCAGAAGGGTCTTGATCTTCTGGTAATCGACTACATCCAGCTCTTGCAAGGTTCGAGCAAACGCTCCTCCGACAGCCGCGTGCAGGAAATCACCGAGATCACCACGAACCTGAAGGCGCTCGCAAAAGAGCTCAGCGTCCCTATCATCGCGCTGTCGCAGCTATCGCGCCAGGTCGAATCGCGCGACGACAAGCGCCCGCAGCTTTCGGACTTGCGTGAATCCGGCTCGATCGAGCAGGACGCCGACGTCGTGTTGTTCGTCTACCGCGAGGAATACTATCTCGCCAACAAAGAGCCGCGTCCGGGTACCCCGGAACACGAGAAATGGCGCACCGACATGGACCTCGCGCACGGAAAGGCCGAAGTCATCATCGGCAAGCAGCGTCACGGCCCGACCGGCACGGTGGAATTGCACTTCGATGGATCGGTGACCCGGTTTGGCGATCTCAGCCAGGACGGCAACCTGCCGGATCGGATGTACTAGCGCATCGCCTGCGAGGTTGAACCGGAACCCTGCCCCGCGTAAAACCGACGGGCCATGACTCCTGCCTCCAGTTCCAAGCCGTCACAGGCAAACGCACCGCCCTCGCCCGAAGCAAATCAGGCGTCGGAGCTCGCCGCCTACAATGGCATTCTCACGATCGATCTCGACGCCATCATTGCCAATTGGCGCAAACTGGAAAAAGCCGCGGTACCGGCCGAGTGCGCCGCGGTGATCAAGGCCAACGCCTATGGCTGCGGCACCGAGCCCGTCGCCAAGGCGCTGGCCGCGGCCGGATGCAAGACGTTCTTTGTCGCGACGCTCGATGAGGCCCGCGCCGCACGCGCCGCCGCGCCGGAAGCGACTATCTATGTCCTCAATGGATTCTTCCAGAACACCGGTGAGTTCTACGCGGAAATTAACTGCCGGCCCGTGATCGGCGAGCTCAATGAGCTTGCCGAATGGGACGTGTTCTGCCGCCGCTCCGGCTGGTCCGGAGGCGCGGCCATCCACATCGACACCGGCATGAACCGGCTGGGGCTCACGATTCAGGAAGCGCAAGGCCTGATCCCGCGCATCAACGCCGGCGACCACGGTATCACACTGGTGATGAGCCATCTCGCCTCCGCCGAACAGCTCAATAATCCCATGAATGCGCGACAGCTTGGCGCCTTCCGCGAGATCGCGAGCCTGTTCACCGGCGTGCCGGCCTCGCTTGCCAATTCGTCCGGCATCTATCTCGGGTCGCCGTTCGTCTTCGACCTGGTGCGGCCGGGCGCGGCCCTCTATGGCGTTAATCCGACGCCGGAGGCCGACAACCCGATGCAGCCGGTGGTCGATCTCAAGGCGCGCATCGTGCAGATCCGCAATGTCGAGCGTGGCGACACCGTCGGCTACGGCGGCACCTGGACCGCGCGGCGGGCGACAAGGCTTGCGATCCTCGCTACCGGCTATGCCGACGGCTATTTCCGCGCCGCCGGCTCCAATGATGGCACCCGCGGCGCGGACGTGGTTGTTGCCGGCAAGCGCTGCCCGATTGCGGGACGCATCTCCATGGACCTGATCGCGATCGACATCACCGACCTGCCCACGAACGCCGTGCGGCGCGGCCACATGGCGACGCTGATCGGCGAAGGGATCACCGTCGATGAACTCGCACATCACTTCGGCACCATCGGTTACGAGGTGCTGACCAGCCTCGGTCGCCGTTACGCGCGAGTCTACAAAGGTGGCGGGGCAGCGAACGTATCCGTCACGCCGCCCTCTGCCTGACGCCTCGTTACTGCTTCTTGTGGGAATCCAGCGCCTTCCTGCAACTCTCGCTGAGCTGATCATGCTGCTTGTTCAGGCAGGCGATGATGCGGCCGCCGCCCGGCGCGATGCCGGCGCAATACTTGTCGTAATCCTGCTTACAGGCGCCGCGTGAATCGGAGCTCGCCGTTTGCGCGACCGCGGAAGAGCAAAATCCGATTGCGCAGACGAGAATGACAGCTTGCAGTTTTGACATGAGACCTCCGATGATGGCGCGCATACGGCGCATCGGCTAGCTCTACATGAAGATTGCGACATTCAATATCAACAATATCAACCGCCGCCTGGCCAACCTGCTGCTCTGGTTGCAAAGCACGAAGCCGGATATCGTCTGTCTGCAGGAGCTGAAGGCAACCGATCGCGAATTTCCGCTCCATGCTATCGAGCAGGCCGGCTACCACGCGGTGTGGCGCGGACAGAAGGCCTGGAACGGCGTCGCCATCCTCTCCCGCAAAGCCGCTCCGGTGCTGATCAGGACCGAACTGCCCGGCGATCGCGACGACCACGAGGCGCGCTACATCGAGGCTGCCGTCAGCGGCATCATCATCGCCTGCCTCTATGCGCCGAACGGCAATCCGCAGCCGGGACCCAAATTCGACTACAAGCTCGCCTGGCTGAAGCGGCTGCGCGCGCACGCAGCGAGATTCGTAAAGCAGGATCTGCCGGTCGTGCTCGCCGGCGATTACAACGTCGCGCCCACCGCGCTCGATATTTATCCGACGCGATCATGGGACAAGGACGCGTTGATCCAGCCGAAGAGCCGCGCCGCCTTCGCCGCCCTCGTTGCGCAGGGCTGGACGGATGCCCTCCGCACGCTCCATCCGGACAAGCGCATCTACACATTCTGGGACTACAAGCGAAACCGCTGGCCACGCGACGCCGGGCTACGACTCGATCACCTGCTGCTCAGCCCGCAGCTCGCGCCGCGGCTTGCCAAGGCCGGCGTGGATCGCAAAATGCGCGGCGAGGAAGGCGCCAGCGATCACGCGCCGGTGTGGATCGTGCTGCGTTGACGTGGCCTCTTGAACGAAGTGGTTGTCGATTGGCGCGCACAGGACGCCTGCGATAAGAACTCACACGGACAGCCCGCTTGGTGAGCCGAATGCCGCTAGGAAAGTGGGACATCCTGGCCCAACCATTGAGGTCGTAGCTCGGACCGTGCCCTAAAGCCGCGGCTCGCCATGTTCTACCCTCGATCCGCATCTAGTGGGACGAATCGGGTGCGCGCGAGGGGACAAATGAGAATCTGCGGCCGTTCGGCCCTGGGGCCGACTTTCATCTGCATATGCTTTTTGATTTCGGGGATTGTTGCCGGGACTCCGCGCGCCTTCGGACAGACCGCGACTTCGGATCAACCGACTGTTCCGGTACCGGCGCAAGCTGGAGGCGTTCCCGGTCAGAAGACCTCGGCGGCGCCCGATGCGTCGGTCAATACCGGAGCGATCACGCAGGATGTGAACCAGGAACTGGGGCTTGATCTCGATGCCAAGACCGCCGGCTGGCGGCAGCACCTTGACCGTGTGGAGAGCGACCTTCGCCGCCCGCACTTGCGCTATTCGGAACTCAATGCTTATCGCGATGAGTTGCAGCGTATCCGCGGTGAGGTCAAGGACCTGGCGAACCGCGTGCCGACACGGCTCGATGCCAACAAGGCCCAACTCAATCTGTTGGGACCATCGCCTGGGGCGGGCCAGCCTCAGGAGCCGGAGCAGATCGCACACAGTCGCGCCGAGCTGAACTATCGCCTCGGCCTTCTTTCCGCAGCCGAGGCAGCAGCCAAGTCGACAGACCTGCGCATCGATCACCTCTTCAACACGATCGAAGACATCCGGCGGCGGAACTTTGCGTCGATCCTGCTACAGCCAATTCCCGGCGTCTATGCGTATGAAACATGGTCGAGGCTGCCGGACTACATCCCGATAGCCGTCGAGCGCCTCCGCGATCTCGTGGATGGCTGGTGGGAAGGCGTACCAGACAGGCAAGAGCTCGCGCGGATCGGGCTCGAAGCGTCACTGCTGTTCCTCGCGCTATTGTTTGCCCGCTGGCGCGGCGTGCGCAGCTTGCGGCGCTGGCAAGGCGAAGGTGAGCCGCCGTTCTGGCGGCGGGCCTCGTCGGCCGCGGGCGTCGTGCTCCTGCGTGCGTCACCGGTGGCGGTCCCAGTCGTGTTTGCGTACGCCATGCTCGCCGCGGAGCAGCGTTTGCCGGACCGCATCGATTGGCTGTTCTATTTGACGGCCGAAATGGCCGTGATCATCTTCACGGTAGCTGCGCTGGTGACCACCACGCTTGCACCGCGGGCGCGAGCGTGGCGCCTCATTCCCGTGTCCGACGCGGGAGCCACGCGCCTCTGCGGATTGATTATTTTGCTCGCGTTTGTCTACGGCCTGACGACGCTCCTTTACGCGATCACGCGGCTCGTGCAGGCCCCGTTCGCGCTGACGATCGCGGTCGCGTTGCCGTCGAGCCTGCTCGTGGCTGGCCTCGTCATTGCCATTCTTCGCACCCCGCTAAGGAGCGAGAATCCGGCGGCGCCGTCGATGCGCCTATTCCGGACGGTCCGGACGGTAGTGTGGACCATTGTTGCGGCAATCGTTGCCTGCGCGCTTGCAGGTTACCTGCCGCTCGCGCGTTTCTTGGCGCAGCAATTGGTCGTGACCGGATCTATACTCGCTCTGGTCTATTTGCTGCTCCTCTGGGTCGACGGTTTCGCTCAGAGCGTGACCGACGATGACGCGGTTGCCGGCGGCTGGCTCAAACAGCGAGCTCATCTGGAGCGCAGTCGCCGCGAACAGCTCGCACTGCCGGTCAGCCTGCTGTTGAAGCTCGCTGTCCTGGTTTTGTCTGTGCCGTTCATCATGCTGCAGTGGGGCTACACCTGGCCTGACATCGAGGACTGGTACCGGCAGTTGTTTTTCGGTTTCCACATCGGCAATACGCCGGTGACGTTCGGTGCCCTGCTGGCATCCATCATCGTGTTCGGGCTGGGCTATGCCGCGGCCCGCCTCTTCCAGGGCTGGCTCGACGTGCAAGTCTTGCAGCCGGCCGGTATTTCAGGCGGGGTTCGCCACTCGATCCGGACCGGCGTTGGCTATGTCGGCATCCTCATTGCCGCCCTGGCAGCAGTCTCCTACGCGGGCTTCAATCTCTCCAGCCTCGCCATCGTTGCCGGAGCCTTCTCGATCGGCATCGGTTTCGGTTTGCAAAATCTGGTCAATAATTTCGTCTCGGGACTCATCCTGCTGGCCGAGCGACCCATCAGGGTCGGTGACCTCGTGGTCGTCGGGGGTGAGGAAGGCTACGTCCGCAAGATCAGCGTCCGCTCCACTGAAATCGAGACGTTCGACCGTGCCCATGTGCTCATTCCAAACGCGTCCTTCGTATCGGACAAGGTCAAAAACTGGACGCTTCGCAACAGCGTGCGCCGCGTTGCGATCAGCATTGGGACCGCCTACGCCTGCAACCCGCGTCAGGTCAGAGAAGTGCTGCTGAAGGTCGCGCGCAGCAATCCGGACGTCTTGCACACGCCGGAGCCGGTCGTCGATCTCAGGGAGTTCGGGGCGTCAAGCCTCAATTTCATCCTGTACGTCTTCATTGACGACATCGGCAAGACGGTCAGGGTGCGCACCGACCTCTCGATGGCAATCTTCGACGCTTTTGCCGAAGCCGGGATCGAAATTCCCTTCACCCAAACGGACGTCAACATTCGCAATATCGATCGGCTACACGAACTGATCGCTGACTACGCAGCGCAGCAACAAGAGGGAAGCCTGGAGACAGGCCGGAGACGATTTACAAAGGTTCCCGCGGTAGCGGATTAGCTTTACGGTCCAAGCTGGCGGAAATGGCAACATCTGGTTCTCTGCGGCGGCGCGAACGCGAGCTGCGACGTCGCTCATAGCAGCTCAACGTGGATGGCCGAACCCTTCGCCTCGCCGAAGGGGCTTCGGCCCCGCAGGCGGGTCAAGCGCGGCCATGACGATGCGGAAACCTCAGCGCAGAAGTCCGGCGGCGTCAAATGCGATAGCCGTCCCTTGAGCGGGTGACCATCAATTCGCGCGGAAGACGCGCAGAGACGAGATCACGCGGACAGCCGCTTGGCGTTGGCCGCGACGCGCTCGCGATACAGATTGATGATGGCCGCGGGGCCGGCGCCTGCGAGAAACCTTGCGCCTGCTTCGACGGCCGCGAAGATCTTCTCGCTCACCATCAGGCAGGCTTCCTGCCCGATGTCTTCGTCAACATGCGCGAATTTTTCCAGCCGCAGGCGGACGACCTCGCTCGCTTCCCAGGCCCGCATCGCGCCGGCAAACCAGGGAAAGCTGTCATTGGCTCCGGTCAGCACCGCGTGCCGGTCGAGAGCGGAAAAAGAATGCTCGTTCATCATCGCAAGACTCAAATTCTTTGATCGCGAGAAAACGGCATACGCTTCAAATTCTAAGGATCGGGCTGCAGATATCAGGGCATTTATGCATGCGCTGAAACGGCGGGTTAACCAAGCTCTCTCCGCCGCTGCCAGGAGCGATGGTGGTTAGGGCTCCGCCGTTCCGGGTGGTCCGCAGGACCAGACCCGGAATCTCGAGATTTCGGGCTCGATGCGGAGCCTGTCATCCGGCTGCGCCTCGCGCGGACCGGGTGGCATCGCCCCGGAATGACATGCAAACTTGGCGCATACCATTCGTGGAGACGCCCGCCTTGGGTTTCCTGTTCGTCCTCGTTGGAGGGAGGCCTTCTCGCGGGCACGATCCCGGCATTGTCGGCACCGCCTCCTCCATCATGCCAATGCCGGTGCTCGTGTGTTGTGAAACGGGTTGGTTTAGCCCGGGTCGGAATCAGGGCTCCGTCTCAGCGGTGACTGCACGTAACAACGAAGGCAGCGCGGCTGCATTGCCACTCCGTTCCCAACACGGGTTCGGAGATCGGGTGCGGTCGAGCGAAAGCTATGGCACCGGCGCCTAACACGATGACGACTGCGATAGCGATCATACCCGATCTTCGCCGGATGAACCCCATTGGCCTGGCTCCTTTTTTTCCGCCGCGCGATCAATTTTTGGCAGCAGGATGTATCGCTAGAAGCTGATTGTATAATCGGTCGATCTCCCGCGCCTCATTCGGCGTGACATCCTGAAGATGTGATGATCTCAGCTCGTTCTCGGTCGGTTGGTAGTTGCGACCGTTATGTATCGGCCATGGTCCTTTATGAATTGGCGGAGCTGGGTCTGCATACCCGATGTTTGCCAGCAATAACGACGATACAACCAGTCCAGCGCCAAAGATCGTTTTGTTCAACATGGATCGCTCTCATCTACTGCACTTTGCCTTGGGCGAACGTGCGAGAAGGGCAACGACCCTGGTCGCTATCGCCCTTCAGAGATCGATTTGTCGCCGGTTCTAGTCCAACAACACCACGTGAGTGGTTCTTGGCGACTGTGCTGACCTATGTGGTTCGGCCGTTAATCGCCCCAAGCTGTAGCGACTTCACGATCGGTCAATTCGCCGAGATCATGTCGTGATGCCCGACCGCCCCGGAAGATAAGCATCGGCGATCCGTGTGACAGCGGCATGGATGGCATCCTGGTCCATTGAGTACCAGGCGTAGTCCGCCGCTTAGCCGACCCTGCTCGCGGTAGACAGCGCCGGCCACATGCGCTCGCCCCGAGCTCATGAATTGTGTATTTAGGTTTGACGGAGCGTCGAGGGTGATCAAGATTTGTCGCGGTGTAATGCGATGATCGACGAAAAAAAGCTCGAAAAGCGCTTGGTCGCGCTCGAAGCCGCCAAATCCTGGAGTCCGCGCGTCGTCTCGCGGCTGGAGATGCTGCTGCGCTCGGCCACGGACGAGGCACTCTACCGCATCAATCCGATCCAGTTCGCCACAGAGAAATCGATTGCCGAAGTTGAAGGTATCGATCTTTTCCTCCATGCCTGCGTGGCTGGGCTATTCGACATGGACTGGCTGCTCGTTTGTCCGATGTGCTCCGACGTTGTCGAGAGCTTCCGAAGCCTGCGCAAACTGCACACGCATTTCCACTGCCACCTCTGCCAAAGCGATTACGACGCCGCGCTCGACGATTACATCACGGTGACGTTTACGGTTTCGCCTGCCGTGCGCAGCATCCGCTTCCATAAGCCGGATGCGCTTTCGGCCTGGGATTACGTCTTCAACTATAAAATGACGCCGGGCGGCGTAATGCCTGACGGCGTGCCGTGGAGCGAGGCTGCCAAAGGGCTGATGAGGGCGCTCACCCGCATAGAGCCGGGTTCTGCGGCCGATCTTGAGGTTGATGCCGTCGAAGGCGCGCTTCTGGGCCAGGATTTCGAAAGCGACGCCCAATTTCTTTTCCCGGTCGCAAGGGGGGCGGGTGTAACGCCACCACACGTGCCGGTCATACTCGACTGCGGCAAATGCGTGCCCGCCACAGCAAACATCACACCCGGCAAGGTCGTGTTCGAAGTTCGCAACGCTGGCAAGCTGCCAGCGGTATTCGGGATCCTACAGCTTCCCATGGCGACGTTTCAGCGCCCGAAGCTTCACTTCGCGCCATCCTTATCCGGCAAGCGACTGCTGATGACACAGACCTTTCGCGACTTCTTCCGCTCAGAGGTGATCAGCGCGACGGAGGGCATTGCCGTTCTCGACGTCACTCTCGTATTCACCGATCTCAAGGGCTCGACGGCGCTCTACGAGCGGATCGGCGACCTTAACGCCTACATTCAGGTGCAGCGGCACTTCCAGCATCTTCTCGACGCCACCGTTCGGCACAATGGCGCCGTCACCAAGACGATCGGTGACGCCGTGATGGCGGCGTTTTCGACTGCGGCCGATGCGGTGCAGGCGGCGCTTGATATGCGCGAGGCCGTGGACCAGCTAAATCGGGACCGCCCGCAGCGAGATTTCATTCTAAAAATCGGCGTGCATAGGGGAGCCTCGATCGCGGTCACGCTAAACGAGCGGCTCGATTATTTTGGCCAGACGGTGAATATCGCAGCGCGGGTGCAAAACCTTGCCGACGGCGACGAGATTTGTATCACCGAAGAAGTTTACGGCGCGCCGGCTGTGGCGGAAATCATTGCGCCATACCCGGTGGCAAGGAGTGAGGCGCAACTCAAGGGCGTCAGCAAGGCCATGTCGATCTATCATCTAGCCCGAAAGGCATCCTAGGCCGTGAACCCATGAATCCAGAACGCACCGCACTCGATCAAGTCGAGGCAGCGTGAGTTTTACAGGGCATTTGAGAGTCAGGACACTAGCCGGCGCAACTGGCTACGCGATTATCTCTCCTCGACATTCCTTTACTGCCGCGACCGGTCTACCCGAATAGGGTCACGATCACCGGCGGTTTCACTTTGGAAAGAGCTGGCGGCGGCGCCAAATTGTGCGCGGACCCCAGCCCTCAGGACTCGCAGAATGTCTCTTGTTGGCCCAGCCCGACGTGCCCGCTAGAGCCGTTAACGCCCGCTTCTGAGTATAGAATGGAGTCTGACCTCCCGATGCGCTCACGGATATCGCGAATCTCCGAAATCAGGACTTGTTTGATCTAAGGCGCCAGCGTGGCCCTCACGGTCAGTGTCGTTCAAGGGCGTTCCTTGAGCTGATTTGCCCGGCGAGGCGCCGTTCTCAAGAGTCCTGTCAAGCCCGAGGCATCAAAATATTCTTCTTTTCCGAAATTCTGATTTTCAGTATAGTGCGCAGCATCCCGCCTCGACACAAGGGGCGTATCGCGATCGTCACGAAACGTGGGGCGGGATGCGGTGGACGCGGATGTGTCGATGACGAACGCACACGGACGCGGACGGTGAAGTCGTGTGGTCCTGGCGCCCTGATGCAGGTGCTAAGTCGGCGATGATGCTTCGCATCACGCTGGCGACGGCGACAACAAAGCGTGGTCTCACCGGGGAGAGTACGAAGTAAGCCGTAAACTACCGCGCAGGGAAGGCCGGAGTGTTTCCGCCTGTACCTGTGGTCACGCGCCCTTTTGCGCAAGTTTCTTGGCGCGAGGGCCCCGGGTGCGGCGGCCACCCGGTCTTCCCTGCGCCCTCTTGATACGAGAGGGTGACGTTGACGCAAAGCTCGGACGAATCCCGTCGCGAGAACGAGTGGTTATGTGTTCCACCCCGCAACTTTTCGTCCCTCATTGTGAGCGCAATTATGCAATCCTGGTCCGCGCGGTGGCCAGACGGTTCGCTGTTCTTGCAACGACGCGCAAACTGGATCGCTCGATTCGCGGAGACGTCGCCGTGGGCTTCCTGTTCGTCCTTGTTGTCGGCCTTATCGCGGGCACGATCTCCGGCATTGTCGGCACCGGCTCCTCGATCATGCTGATGCCGGTGCTGGTGTATCAATACGGGCCCAAGCAGGCGGTGCCGATCATGGCGATTGCGGCCGTGATGGCGAATTTGTCGCGCATTCTCGCATGGTGGCGCGAGGTCGATTGGCGCGCCTGCCTCGCCTATTCCGCGACCGGGATTCCGGCCGCAGCGCTCGGGGCACGCACCCTGCTCGCCCTGCCCTCCCATGCGGTCGATATCGCAATCGGGCTGTTCCTGATCGCGATGGTGCCGGTGCGGCATTGGCTGGCCCGGCATCACCTCAAAGCGCGGCTCTGGCATCTGGCGATCGGCGGCGCGCTGATCGGCTATCTCACAGGCATCGTCGCTTCGACCGGCCCGTTGAGCGTGCCGCTATTCCTGTTCTACGGCCTGACCAAGGGCGCGTTCCTGGCGACTGAGGCGGCGAGTTCGCTCGGGCTTTATGTCAGCAAGTCGGTGACCTTCCAGCGCTTCGGCGCGCTGACGCCTGATGTCGCAATCAAGGGCCTGATCGCGGGCTCGTCCCTGATGTTCGGCGCCTTCATTGCCAAGCGCTTTGTCCTGAGGCTCGAGCCTGACATATTTCGCCTGGTGATGGACGCGATCATGCTCGCGGCCGGCCTATCCATGCTATGGGATGCCACGCAATCCCCGTGAACGGCGATTCCCTTTCGCATGGCCAAATCGACGCTCTCCTTTGTCTGCCAGAACTGCGGCGCGGCCTATAACCGCTGGCAGGGCAAGTGCGATGCCTGCGGCGAGTGGAATACGCTGGCCGAGGAAGATTCCGCCGCTGTACCGGTTTCGATTCGCTCCAGGCGCAAGGGCCGGACGTTCCAGCTCGAAAGCCTGAGCGGCAAGAGCCAGGATGCCCCCCGCCTCGCTTCCGGCATGGCCGAGCTCGACCGCGTCACCGGCGGCGGCTTTGTGCGCGGGTCGGTGCTGCTGCTTGGCGGCGATCCCGGCATCGGCAAATCGACACTCCTGACACAGGCCACGAGCCTGCTGGCCCGCGCCGGCCATCGCGCGGTCTATATCTCCGGCGAAGAGGCGATCGCGCAGGTGCGGCTGCGCGCGGAGCGGCTTGGCCTGTCCGACGCACCAGTGCAGCTTGCCTCGGAAACCTCGGTCGAGGACATCATCTCGACGCTCTCCGAGGGCGCCGTGCCGCGGCTGATCGTGATCGATTCCATCCAGACCATGTGGACCGACACGGTGGAGTCCGCGCCCGGCACGGTAACGCAGGTCCGTGCCTCGGCGCAGGCGCTGATCCGTTTTGCCAAGAAGACGGGTGCCGCGATCATCTTGGTCGGACACGTCACCAAGGATGGCCAGATCGCCGGCCCCCGCGTGGTCGAGCACATGGTCGACGCGGTGATGTCCTTCGAGGGTGAAGGCTCGCAGCAGTTCCGGATTCTGCGCTCGGTGAAAAACCGGTTCGGTCCGACCGATGAGATCGGCGTGTTCGAGATGACGGGCCTCGGCCTGCGCGAGGTCTCCAATCCCTCCGAACTGTTTCTCTCCGAGCGTGACCTCGGCAGTCCGGGCACGGCGGTGTTTGCCGGCATCGAGGGCACCCGCCCGGTGTTGGTCGAGCTGCAAGCCCTGGTGGCTCCGACCTCGCTTGGTACGCCGCGCCGAGCCGTGGTGGGGTGGGACCCCAGCCGTCTCTCGATGGTGCTGGCAGTGCTGGAGGCCCATTGCGGGGTGAAACTGTCCGGGCATGACGTCTATCTCAATGTCGCGGGCGGGTTGCGCATCCAGGAACCGGCGGCCGACCTCGCGGCCGCGGCTGCCCTGGTGTCCTCGCTCGTGAATGCTCCGCTGCCGACGGATGCGGTCTATTTCGGGGAAGTTTCGCTATCCGGAGCGGTGCGGCCGGTGGCGCAAACCGCGGCCCGGCTCAAGGAAGCCGCCAAGCTCGGCTTCGGCCGGGCAATCCTGCCCGAATCAGCGCGCGGCGAGGCTGGGGGCGATGCCGGGCTTGCGCTGAACAGCGTTGGCGGCTTAAGCACGTTGGTGGCCGAGATCGCCGCACGCGGGAGCCGCAGGCCGCAGCGGGAAACCGCAACGGTTGAGAAAAATGCCACACCGGCAAGATTCCGCCGCCAGGACGGCTAGCCAGACGTGACCTCGGCCGCCCTCGCCGCTATACATCCGCCGCATAAGGCGAACTGAATACGGTGAATGGCGCGTTGCCCGACCTTGCGGGATCAGAGGACTTGCCCTCTAGCCATAAGGCAAGCGATGAGGCGCCGATTCGGAACCATTTTTCGGAACTCCGTCTTTCAGAATTTCTTGGACCTGCGAGCGACCTGACCAGCCGATGCCGATAACGATTCTCGACCTCATCCTGCTCGGCGTGATGCTGATTTCCGGGCTGCTTGCGATGGTTCGCGGCTTCATGCGCGAAATCCTGTCGATCGCGGCCTGGGGCGCCGCCGCGGTGGTAACTCTTTATTCATTCTCAAAGCTGCTGCCGACTGCCAAAACCTACTTCAGCAATGATACGGTCGCCGCGGTCGTCGTGGTGGCCGGCGTCTTCATCGGAACCTTGATCGTCGTTTCCGTGATTACGGTCAGGATCTCCGACATGGTCCTGGACTCCCGGATCGGTGCCCTCGACCGCACATTGGGCTTCCTGTTCGGCTTGGCGCGGGGCCTTCTGATCGTTGTAGTCGCGTTCCTGTTCTTCACCTGGCTGGTGCCGGACAAGCAGCGGCCAGACTGGGTCGCCAACGCCAAGTCTCGCGTTGTTCTGCAGGGGACGGGGGAATGGCTGATGTCACTCTTGCCGGACGACCCCGAGAACACCATTTTAAAACGGTTCAAGAAGAATAAGTCCGAGGAAGAGCAAACCGACGCTGATCCGTCCCCAGGGACCGGCAGCGAGGGCTACACCAAACCTGCGCGCGACAGCCTGAAAAAACTGATCGAGAAACCCGCGGCACACTAACTTGGGCGAGATGAGAGGCGAAATGGACGAGACAGAAGGTTTAGACCAGGACGCCCACCCCGACCGTGACGAAGGCCCGGTCGCGCATCAGCTCCAGGACGACCTCGAAGGCGACACGCTGCGTGAAGAGTGCGGCGTGTTCGGCATTTTTGGGCATCCCTCCGCCGCCGCCATCACCGCACTCGGCCTGCACGCACTGCAGCACCGCGGTCAGGAGGCTGCCGGCATCGTCTCCTTCGACGGCGCCCGGTTCCACAGCGAGCGCCGCCTCGGCCTGGTCGGTGACACCTTCTCCCGACGCGAGGTGATCGAACGTCTGCCCGGCTCGACTGCGGTCGGCCATGTGCGCTACTCGACCACTGGCGCGACCATCCTGCGCAATGTGCAGCCGCTGTTCGCCGAACTGAACGCCGGCGGCTTTGCGGTCGGCCACAATGGCAATCTGACCAACGGCCTGACTTTGCGCCGCGAGCTCGTGCGCGGCGGCACTGTGATGCAATCCACCACAGATACCGAGGTGATCCTGCACCTGGTCGCGCAATCGCGCCGCAGCCGCTTCATCGACCGCTTCATCGAGGCGCTGCGCGCGCTCGAAGGCGCCTATTCGCTGGTGGCGCTGACCAACAAGAAACTGATCGGCGCGCGCGATCCCCTCGGCATTCGCCCGCTCGTGCTGGGCGAGCTCGATGGCTGTCCCATTCTCTGTTCCGAGACCTGTGCCCTCGATATCATCGGCGCGACTTTCGTCCGCGACATCGAGCCGGGCGAGATTATCGTGTTCGACGAGCAGGGATCGCAAAGCCATCGCCCGTTCCCGCCGAAGCCACCGCGGCCCTGCATCTTCGAATACATCTATTTCTCGCGGCCCGATTCCATCGTCCATGGCCGCTCGGTCTACGAGGTCCGCAAGGCTTTCGGCGCGCAGCTCGCCCGCGAGAGCCACGTCGACGTCGACGTAGTGGTGCCGGTTCCGGACTCCGGCGTGCCGGCCGCGGTCGGCTACAGCCAGCATTCTGGCGTTCCGTTCGAGCTCGGCATCATCCGTAATCACTATGTGGGCCGGACCTTCATCCAGCCGACGCAAGCGATCCGCGAATCCGGCGTGAAGATGAAGCATTCCGCCAATCGCGCCGCGATCGAGGGCAAGCGCATCATCCTGATCGACGACTCGCTCGTGCGCGGCACCACCTCGAAAAAGATCGTGCGCATGATGCGCGATGCCGGCGCTCGTGAGGTGCATTTCCGTCTCGCTTCGCCGCCGATCCTCTATCCCGATTATTACGGCATCGATTTGCCCGACCGTGGCGGCCTACTGGCGGCAACCCACACGCTGGAGCAGATGCGCGAAATCATTGGCGCGGACTCCCTGGCTTTCCTGTCAATCGACGGCATGTACCGCGCCATGGGCTATCCGGGACGCGATCCCGCCAATCCCAAATTCGCCGATCACTGCTTTACCGGCGACTACCCGACCCACCTCACCGACCAGGTCCAGGTCGAGCCGACGCCGCGCCAATTGTCGCTCTTGGCGGAAGCAAGCTGAGCTTTTAGATCCGTAGGATGGGCAAAGGCGCTTGCGCGGTGCCCACCACTGTCAGCATTGATGTGCTTGGTGGGCACGGTTGGCTTTGCCCACCCTACACACTTGGATCCGTTCGATACATGACCCAGCCCCTCACCTCCCGTATTGCCCTTGTGACGGGCGCCTCGCGCGGCATCGGCTATGCGACAGCGCGTGCGCTAGCCAAGCGAGGTGCGCACATCGTCGCGGTAGCCCGCACGCAAGGCGGGCTCGAAGAGCTCGATGACGAAATCAGGAAGGACGGCGGCCAGGCGACGCTGGTGCCGCTCAGCCTCACCGATTGCGACGGCATCGCACGCCTTGGCGCGGCGCTGCATGAACGCCACGGCAAGATCGACATTCTCGTCGGCAATGCCGGCATTGCCGGCCCCTCCTCACCGCTTGGGCATGTCGATTTGAAATCGTGGAACGACGTGCTGTCGATCAACGTCACCGCCAACTTCCAGCTCATCCGCTGCATGGAGCCGCTGCTGAAGAAATCCGATGCGGGACGCGCCGTGTTCGTGACCTCAGGCGCGGCCAACAAGGCGACCGCCTATCTCGGTCCATACGCGACCTCCAAGGCCGCGCTGGAAACGCTGGTGCGGGTCTGGGCCAACGAGACCGCAAGCACCAACATCCGCGTCAACCTGTTCAATCCGGGCCCGATCCGCACCCGCATGCGCGCCAGCGTATTTCCGGGCGAAGACCCGATGACGCTGGATACACCCGAACAGGCGGCCGAATTCATCGTGCCGATGTGCGCAGCCGACTGGACCGAGACCGGCAAGTTCTACGACTACAAGACGCGAACGCTGATGAGTTTTCATCCGCCAACCTGAGTCATTGCGCAGCAATTCGGCAATCCCGTGCATTGCGTGAAAATCGCCGATGACGGCCTCGTCTATGTCTACGATCGCATCAACGACCGCATCCAGGTATTCAGGAAAAACGGTACCTTCGTGAAGGAATTCTTCTTCGAGAAGAACGCGCTCGGCAACGGCTCGGTATGGGACATCGCGCTCTGGCCCGACCCGCAGCAGACCTACCTGCTTTCCGCCGATGGCGAGAACAATGAGATCCGCATTATCAGGCGCGACGATGGTACGGTGGTCGGCAGCTTCGGCCGCGGCGGCCGCAATGCCGCACAGTTTCACTGGGTCCATGCCATCGCCGTCGACAAGCTCGGCAACGTCTACACCGCAGAGGTCGACAACGGAAAACGAATCCAGAAGTTCAAGGTGACATCGGACGCGCTGCGTTAACCGAGCGCCGCGTCAAAACGGCTCATCGGGATTGCCGCTTGTCTCAAGATGGAGATAATCGGGAACCGAGGCTGGTGGATAAGGCTCCGCAAGAGAGCCGTCCCGCCTTATAACGTGAGGAGGGAACACATGAGGATGACGCTCCCGCGGCGCGCTGCCGCGCTCATTGCCTTTGCTGGAGTTGGTTTTGCTGGGTTTGGCCTCGCCACGTCGGCATGCGCGGATGACAAGAACGTCAAGATCGGCGTGCTCAACGACATGTCGAGCCTCTATGCCGATATCGGCGGCCCCAATTCGGTGGCCGCGATCAAGATGGCAGTCGAGGATTCCGGGCTGCCCGCCAAGGGCTGGAACATCGACGTCTTAAGCGGCGACCACCAGAACAAGCCCGACGTCGGCGTCAACATCACGCGGTCATGGATCGACAATGACAAGGTCGACGCCATCGCCGATACGCCGAACTCGGGCGTGGCGCTGGCCGTGAGCAATGTCGTGCGCGAGAAGAACGCGATCCTGCTCAACTCGGGCGCGGCGACCGCCGACCTCACCGGCAAGGCCTGCTCGCCGAACACGATCTCGTACACCTACGACACCTACATGCTCGCCAACGGCACCGGCAAGGCGCTGACCAAAGCGGGCGGCGATAGCTGGTTCTTCCTGACCGCCGACTACGCGTTCGGCCAAGCACTCGAGCGCGACACATCGGCGGTCGTCACAGCCAATGGCGGCAAGGTGCTCGGCGGTGTCAGGCATCCGCTCAACACCTCGGATTTCTCCTCCTTCCTACTGCAGGCGCAGTCGTCGAAAGCGAAGGTGATCGGTCTGGCCAATGCCGGTGGCGACACTACCAATGCGATCAAGCAGGCATCCGAATTCGGCATCGTGTCGGGCGGCCAGAAAATCGCGGCGCTCCTGCTCTTCATCAACGACGTGCATGCGCTGGGTTTGAAGACCGCACAGGGCCTCACTTTCACCGAATCCTTCTATTGGGACCTCAACGACAAGACGCGCGAATGGTCCAAGCGATTCCAGAAGGTTTCGCCGAAGGGCACGATGCCGTCGATGACGGTGGCGGGAAACTACGCGGCCGTGCTGCACTACCTGAAGGCGCTGGAAGCGCTGGGCGGCAATCCGCATGATGGCGCCAAGGTCGTTACCAAGATGAAGGAGATCCCGACCGACGATCCCCTGTTCGGCAAGGGGCCGCTCCGCGCCGACGGCCGCCGCATCATTCCGGCTTATCTGTTCGAGGTGAAGAAGCCGGAAGAGTCGAAATATCCGTGGGACTATTACAAGCTGGTCGCGACCATCTCGCCGGAGGACGCCGCCAAGCCGCTGGAAGCGAGCGAGTGCCCGCTGGTGAAGAAGTGACTGCCTAGCAGTCTTTCCGGGATGGTCCGAAGGACCAGACCCGGAATCTCACCCAGCCAACCGAAACTGCACCTCCGGCGCGCGGTCGTTCATGACAACCGCTTGCGCTTATGCGCGAAGGGGTTGGCCTTCTCGCGTAGGGTGATCCGCACCGGCGTGCCCGGCAAGCCGAACACCGCGCGCAGGGAGTTGGTAAGGTAGCGCAAGTAAGACTGCGGCACCGCATCCGCGCGCGAGCAGAACAGCACAAAGCTCGGCGGCCGCGCCTTGGTCTGGGTGATGTAGTTGAGCTTTAGCCGGCGGCCGGAGACCGCGGGCGGCGGATTGGCCTGGATGGCCTGTTCGAACCAGCGATTGAGCGCCGAAGTCGGCACGCGCTTGTTCCAGATCGCATAGGCCTGCACGATGGCCTCCATCAGCCGGTCGATGCCCTCCCCGGTCAGGCCGGAGACTGCCACGACCGGCGCTCCTGCGACTTGTGGCAGCCAGTGATCGGCGTCGGCGCGGAGCTGCGCAATCTTTCCGCCCTTGCCCTCCATCAGGTCCCATTTGCTGACGGCGATCACGATCGCGCGGCCCTCACGCTCGATCAGGTCGGCGATGCGCAGATCCTGCTCCTCGAAGCGATGCTGCGCATCCATCATCAGCACCACCACTTCGGCAAAGCGCACTGCGCGCAGCGCGTCCGCCACCGACAGCTTCTCCAGCTTCTCCTCGATGCGCGAGCGACGCCGCAGGCCGGCGGTGTCGAACACGCGAAACAGCCGGCCTTCCCAGTCGATCTCGACCGCAACGGAATCGCGCGTGGTTCCGGCCTCGGCACTGGTCAGCAAGCGTTCCTCGCCGATAAGCTGGTTGATCAGCGTGGATTTGCCAGCGTTGGGACGGCCGACGATGGCGACACGGATCGGACGGGTCGATGCCTCGGCCTCCATTTCCTCGGTGCCGGCTTCAGCCTCCTCGGCCTGCTCGGGCAGCAACTCGCGCAACGCCTCGTAGAGATCGCCAAGCCCCTCGCCATGCTCGGCCGAGATCTGGATCGGATCGCCGAGCCCCAGCGCATAGGCCTCCAGGGCGCCGGCCTCGCCGTGCCTGCCCTCGCTCTTGTTGGCGAGCAGCAGCACCGGCTTGTTTGCCTTTCGCGCGAAATCGGCAAAGGCGCGATCGGCGGGCGTCAGCCCGACGCGAGCGTCGATCACGAACATCAGCGCATCCGAAAGCTTGATGGCCGTCTCGGTCTGTTCCTGCATCCGCGCCGTCAGCGAGCCCTTCGGCCCTTCATCGAGGCCGGCCGTGTCGATGATGGTGAAGGCGAGATCGCCGAGCTTTGCCTCGCCTTCGCGGCGGTCGCGCGTCACGCCGGGTTCGTCATCGACCAGCGCCAGCTTTTGTCCAACGAGACGGTTGAACAAGGTGGATTTTCCGACGTTCGGCCGGCCGATAATGGCGATCGTAAAAGCCATGGATGATCCAAGCGCCGATGCGGAGGCGCGATCTCAATTTAGCGACGAAGATAGACTAGCGCGTAAAGCTGCCGCTCGGCAGCGGCGCAGGGAATGGCGTCGGCGATTGCTGTGCGGATTGCGCCGGCTGTGTCGACTGGGCGGGCTGCGACGCCTCTCCGGACTGGGCGGCGGCCGATTCGTCCGCCGGCGTCGTGGTGCGCTTGCGGTGGGCGACCTTCTTGCCCTTGGGAGGCGGCGTTGCGGCAGCGGGCTCTTCGGTTGCCTGAGCTTCGCCGTCAGGCTCTGCCGCTGCGGTCCCGGCCGCTGCCTGCTTGCTCCTCTTGGCCTTGGCCTGCTTGGATTTCGTCCCCGGCTGGTTCTGGGGCGGCGGCTGATCAGCCGGCGGCTGCGCGGCGCCCGCCGCAGCTTGAGCGGCCTCCTCCTGCTGCTGCTTCTCGACCTCGCCCTTGTACAATTCCTTCGGGACGCCCTGCTCCAGGCCAGGCACGCCATCAGGAAACACCGGCTTGCGGTCGCCGGGCAGCTTCTTCTTGGTATCGAGCCAGTCCAGCAAGTCGGTCGGATCCCAGCCGCCGATCCCGCTCGAGCAGCCGCCGAGCACGCCGGTGAGCGCGACGAGCATGGTGGCTGCGATCAGACGTTGCGAGCGGCGCATGGTCGGTCTCTTGATCAAGCCTTGGGTCCCGCAAACTTAGCTTTTGGCCACCGGCGGCAGCAGCGCCTGCAGCGCTTGCGCGCGCGAGCGCAAGCCGGGCGGCGTATCGCCGTCGAGCGCAATCATGTCCAGCCATTGCCGGGTCGCCGCACTGTCGTTGGCGCGCCAGGCCGACAGCGCGAGCAACTCGCGCGCGCTATGGCGGAAGGTGGCGCCCGGCGCGGTATCGGCCTCGAGCCGTTGCTTCATCTCGGAATAGCTCGCGCTGTCCACCAGCAGTCCGCCGGCGCGAATACGGGCGAGCGCCTGCAACTCAGCCCCGACGCTGCCGTCGGCGGCGACCTCGTCGAACATCTTGGCTGCAGCCTTGGGATCACGGCTCGCCTCCTCGGCGGCGGCCCGGAACCGCGCCAGGGTGCGGTAGCCGCCCGGAGCCTTGGCCGCGAGGTCGGCAAAGGCGGCTTCCGCCTCGGTGTGCTTGCCTTGCTCGGAAAGCTCGATCGCCTTATTGAAGGCCTCACCGGCCTCGGCCGCCTTCTTGGCCTCGAAATATTGATAACCGCGCCAGCCGCCGACCGCGGCGATGATCAAAAGCGCCACGCCAATGATGAGAATCGAATATTTGTCCCACAGCCTCTTGAGCTGCTCGCGACGGACTTCCTCGTCGACTTCATCAAATAATTCAGACACTTAGTGCTTTCCCATCGCCGCCGCGCCTTGGCCGAGCGGCATGTTGGGCCTAAACGCCCATCCCCCGCGGACAGCCGCGCGATAGCCCATCGATATGGCGCTGGCAAGGCAAAGTAGGAAGGGGTCAAAGCCTTATGACACGCCAGAGGTGGCCCCACTCCTCCTCCCCATCTAGACCTGCTCCAGCATCTCACGCAACTGGCGTTTCAGCACCTTGCCGTTCGCGTTGCGCGGCAACGGATCCAGCGTCAGCACCACGGTTTCCGGCACCTTGTAGTCGGAAAGCCGCTCGGCGCACCAGCTTCGCACGGCCTCGGCCGAGACCTCGCCGCGGGTCACGATAACGGCGTGGACGCGCTCGCCGAGCACGGGGCATGGCTTTGCAATCACGGCACTCTCGACCACGCCGGGGTGGCCGGCGAGCACGGACTCGACTTCGGCCGAAAACACCTTCAATCCGCCGCGGTTGATCATGTCCTTCCGCCGATCGAACACCCGCACGAAATTGTCCGCATCGATCGAGCCGAGATCGCCGGAGTGCCAGAAGCCGCCCGTAAAACTTTCCGCCGTGGCCTGCAGGTTGTTCCAATAGCCCTTGATCACGGAAGCGCCGTGGATCCAGATTTCGCCGATCTCGCCCCGCGGCAATTCGCGGCCCATCTCGTCCATGACCACAACCGTCGCCCCCGGACACGGCAGGCCGACACTGTCGATATGACGCGCGGTCAATTCGCCCGGCATGATGGTTGTCGGCGAGGTCGTCTCCGTGGCGCCATAGCAGTTCACCAGCTTCAGGCCCGGGATTTTGACGGCGAGCCGCTCGATCGTCGCAACCGGCATCGGTGCGCCGCCAAAGCCGCCGATGCGCCAGGCGGAGAGGTCGTAAGCGTCGAAATCGGGCTGCAGCAGGCAAAGATTGTACATCGCCGGTACCATCACCGTGTAGGTGATACGCTCGCGCGCGGCGATCTTGAGATATTCGGCGGCCTTGAACTCGGCGACGATGATCAGCGTCCCCGCGCAGGCCACCATGGTCATGATGTTGGCGACCACGCCGGTGACATGGGCGAGCGGAACGGCGGCGATCGAACGGTCGGCCGCAGCCAGTCCCAGGCAATTCACGAAGATCATCGCGGAATGGATGATGTTGCAATGGGCAAGCATCGCGCCCTTCGGACGCCCCGTCGTACCTGACGTGTAGAGGATCATCGCGGTGTCTTCTTCGCCGACATCCACAGTCGCCGAAAGCGGCGGGTGATCGAGAAGCCCCGAAAATTGCGAGAGCAGCGTGTCATCATCGACGGCGATGCGACGCGCGAGCTGGGGTACATCGTGCGCGTCGGGCAGGCGATCCGAAAGCGCAGCCTCGTAAACCAAGAACTTTGCGCCGCAATCGTTGAGCACATAGGCGATTTCCGACTTCTGCTGACGCGTACCGAGCAAAACCGTGATCAGGCCGAGCCGGGCGGCTGCGAACAGCAGCAGCGGAAATTCGATCCGGTTGCCAAGCAGAAGCGCGATGCGGTCTCCTTGCTCCAGCCCCTGCCGCTGCAAGCCCGTTGCAATCTGCGCAGAGCGCGCTACGGCCTCGCGCCAGGTCAGGCGGATCTGACCGCAAACCAAAGCCTCTCCGTCCGGGTTTTTCGCGGCGGCATCCAGCACCATCTGCCAGATGCTCCGCGGCCGCTCACGGAAAGCGGGCACCAGGCGATCGCCGAAACGCGCCTCAAGCTGCATGGGTGCTATCGAATGCTGCGACCAATCCATTTGCCCGCCCTAGCTCTTCTTTTTCATCTCATAGACGTGCTCCGGCCCCGGGAACGCGCGTGTGCGGACATCGCGGGCATAGCTTTCGATTGCCGCTTCGATTTCGGGTCCGAGATTGCCGTAGCGGCGGACGAATTTCGGCGCGCGCGGCGAGAGACCCAGCATGTCCTCCAGCACCAGGACCTGGCCGTCGCAGGCGGCGCTGGCGCCGATGCCGATGGTTGGAATGGGGATGTCCCGCGTGATCTTGCGCGCCAGCGGCTCGGCCACGGCCTCGATCACCACCGAAAACGCGCCGGCATCCGCAACAGCCCGCGCATCGTTTTCGATTGTCCCCCAACCCGCCTCCTCGCGGCCTTGGGCGCGAAACGAGCCGAGCGTATTGATCGATTGCGGCGTCAACCCGATGTGGCCCATGACCGGGATGCCGCGCTCGGTGAGAAATGCAATCGTCTCCGCCATTCGCACCCCGCCCTCGAGCTTCACGGCGCCGCAACCGGTTTCTTTCAGGATGCGCGCCGCGGAATGAAACGCCTGCTCTTTCGATGCCTCATAAGAGCCGAAGGGCATGTCGACCACAACCAACGCGGCGGCCGAACCCCGCATGACCGCGCTGCCCTGCAGGATCATCATGTCGAGCGTCACCGGCACGGTGGTCTCGAAGCCGTGCATCACGTTCCCTAGGGAATCACCGACCAGGATCACGTCGCAATGGCGATCGACCAGCGCCGCGGTGTGAGCGTGATAGGAGGTGAGCATCACGATCGGCTCGCCCCCTTTGCGGGAGCGGATGTCCGGCGCGGTCTTGCGCCTGATGGACGACTGCACAGACATGGCTGAACTCCAGTTAACTTCCGACCACGGGAACGCCGATCACCACCGGATGGAAGGCGAAGGCGAGCGCGAGGTAGGCGACAAAGCCGACCGCGACGGCGATCAGGTCGTTGGTGACGCCACCCACCGGGATCGGCGGCGCGCCTGGATCCGTCCGGCGTTTGAGCGATATCCGGTCGTATACGCCCCAGGCCAGGAACGAGCCGAACAAGATGATTCCGCCGAGATCGCCATTGGCCAGCAAATGGCCGAACGCCCATAATTTCACGCCCGCGAGCATCGGATGCTTCAGCTTCGCATAGATGCGTCCGCGAATGTAAGAAGCGACGACCAGGATCACGGCCGGCAGCATCAGCGCAACGTTGAGATGCTTCAGCGCCGTCGGCGGATTCCAAATCTGGATCCATTCCGTCGCACGGTAATGCGCAAAGCCCCACACGATCAACGCGAGCCCCGCCAGCGACACCAACGAATAGGCGATTTTGTAGGGCCCCTCGCCGATCGCGGCAATCAGCCGTGCGCGCGCCGAGCGCTGCGCGGTCAGGACATGGGCGCCCAGGAGCAGCACCAGGCCCAGGATCATCACCGACAGTCCCACGACACACCTCCCTTTGCTTGGCGCGGATCATTTAACGCTCGAGTCGTAGTACGCGAAAAAGGCCGCCGCATCTTCAACCGTCATAAGCGGGCTTGACCCGCGTATCCAACGCCCGCGCCAGCGGACAAGGGATGCATTTGAAGACGATGGAT
Source organism: Bradyrhizobium sp. ARR65 (assembly GCF_000472385.1). Taxonomy (GTDB): domain Bacteria; phylum Pseudomonadota; class Alphaproteobacteria; order Rhizobiales; family Xanthobacteraceae; genus Bradyrhizobium. Next base: position 95,209 of record NZ_AWZU01000020.1, on the reverse strand, counting down.
TGCCGGGTCAAGCCCGGCAATGACGAGTTTGCGTTTCCTGCCCCGCGGAATGACAGACAGCATCACCTGTTTTCGGATGACGACCTGCCGAGATCGCGATTATCGACGTAGCGGATCATGATCGGCCGGCCGGCGAGCGCGCCGCCCAAGCCGCTGGTGAATTTCAGCGGCAGGCACGCGTCGAGCGAGTCGTTGATCGCTTTCAAATAGGTCGCGCGGGCGTCTGCGGAGCTGCCGGCAGTGGCGAAGGTTATGCGCGGCGGCCCGATCAGCTCGCCGGATTTCTTGAAGGAAAAGCGCACCGACATCTGCATGCCCTCGTGCGCCTGATCCGGCGGCGGCGGCAACCAGCAGGAGCGCAACTCCGAAAAGAGATCGCCGATCGTGTTCAGGTCGTGATCGGGCCGCTGATATTTCGCCTCATCCTCCTTCGGCGGCACGGTCTGAACCGTCACCTGCAGGTTTTCGCCGTAGGGATAGTCGATTTCGGGGATGCACGGCCCGTGATGGAGCGCGCTGCAGAACTGTGGCGTGCAAGGCCTGTTGTCCAGCACGCTGCAAGGCGAATGCGAGAACGGGATCGGGTTGATGTGGTGATAATTCCGCGCCCCAGCCGGGCCGGCGAACAAGATCGCGGCGGCAAGCGTCAGAGAGATGGCGATGCGCTGCAGCATGCAAAAGCACTTTCGAAGATGGATGCAAGTTCCCTACAGATGTTGGCGCGAGCTCGGGCATCAAGCCCGCTCTCTTCACATCCGCGTTCGAAAGGAGGCCAGCGGGTCCGCGCGAAGCGCGGCCCGATGACAGGCTCCGTGGCCGTCTCGAAGGGCGACGGCCGGGACGATGCAGCGGGGCCGTTCACCGTTCGAGGCTCGCTTTCGCGAGCACCTCAGGATGAAGGATGCGCTTGAGCACGCTTGGTATTCTGATCCAATTTTCAAACACCAGAGGGATGTGCGTCCGCATTCCCGCGGCGGGTTTCGCCCGAGTTGTTCGCAACGATCACCCTCCGGAAAACAAGGAGGGCGCAGGGAAGACCGGGTGACCGCATGCACCCGGGGCCCCCGCGCGAAAATAATTGCGCGAGGCGCGTTGACCACAGGTACAGGCGGAAACACTCCGGCCTTCCCTGCGCAGTGGCTTACGGCTTACTCCGTGCTCTCCCCGGTGAGCCAGACTTTGTTGTCACCGTCGCCTTGCGATCTCTGCGCTTCTTCATCCGGTTTGACTCCACGCGACATCTCACAAGACTTAGCGCCAGCCTCGGGGCGCCAGGACCACACGGCTTCGCCGTCCGCGAACGCCTTCCCCAAGTCATCCGACATGTTTATCGCGCCACCTGTCGAAGCTCGCTGAAGGCGGGCCGAGCGCCGCTCGTCCTGCGCGCCGTTCAATCGCTCACGGCAAGGCCGCCCTGCGAAAGCTTGCGCGCGCGACGCCCTCGCGTCCACCGCACCCTGCCCAACGTCCGTGACGACCGCGATACGTCCCCTCTGACGGGCCGGGATACCGAGGATATTCATCAATTTCGGAAAAAACGAAAGAGAAATATTTTTACCCGGAGGACTGGACCACCCAAATCAGCTTGAATTGGCACGGCAATTTCCCTCAAACGCGCACGAGACCTTTGCAGGTCTTTTGTTCGCCCGAGCAAAGCCAGTCTCCGGAAATCAGCCTCACCTGCCCGACGGGCGAATCGGTTTGCGCGCTCGCCGCTGTGACCGCGCGCGTCCCCACCTGCGCAGGCGCTGCGAGCGACGAGCACTTGGGTCGCAGTTCTGCGCGGCGATCTTGCAGGGCGGCGGGGTCACCGGGGAGTATAATCTAATTCAGCGCTTGATTAGGAAGAGATCTCTTCCTATTCTATCGTGCATGGACACATCAATCGCACATCCTGCGGTGCCCCGCGGTCCCGGCCGGCCTCGCGAGTTCGATCTCGATGAAGCTTTGGACAAGGCGATCAGCACCTTCAGCGAGAATGGTTATCACGCCACCTCGCTCGGCAAGCTGACGGCGGCGATGGAGATCGCGGAAGGCAGCCTCTACAAGGCCTTCCGTGACAAGCGCGGCGTCTTCCTGGCCGCGTTCGAGCGCTACGTCATGCTGCGCAGCGAGCGGCTGGCGCAGGAGCTGGCAGGCGCACGCACCGGGCGCGACAAAGTCAGGGCCATTCTCGCGGTCTATGCGGAATACAGCCACGGCAAGGTCGGCAAGCGCGGCTGCCTTGTCGTGGGCAGCGCGGTCGATCTCGCAAGCTCCGATCCGGAAATGGCCAAGCGCGTGGCCGCTCTGCTTGCCAGCCACGAAAGGCGCCTCGTCGAGTTCGTCCGGGAAGGACGGGAAGATGGCTCCATCTCCTCGCATGTCGACGCCGCCGTGACCGCCCGCCTTCTGCTCTGCGTGGTGCAGGGGATGCGCGTCCTCGGCAAGACCGGCCGCTCTCGGGAGGAGATGGCGAGCCTGGTCGATGCCGCGCTGAAACTGCTCGATTGAGCATCTGCCAAATTTGGAAGCGATCACTTTCTATATGAGACCACTCATGCCCCTACATCCCGAGTTCGCCATGACGCATGACATCGTTCAAACCTCCGCCGCAGACACGTTGCCGCTTTTCGACCCTGCGACTTTCTGGGCGCAGTTCCGCCATGGTACCGTCGGGGTCAATGGCGTGCGGCTGCATTTCGTGGAAGGCGGCAGCGGCGCGCCGATCCTGCTGCTGCCCGGGTGGCCACAGAGCTGGTACGCGTGGCGCCATGTGATGCCGCTGCTCGCCTCCGCCGGACACCGCGTGATTGCCCTCGACCCGCGCGGGATGGGCGATTCCGACCGGCCCGCCTCGGGTTACGAGATGCGTACCGTGGCTACCGAGGTTCACGGCTTCGTCGAGGCGTTGGGGCTGACAGCGAACGGACCCATCGATGTCGTCGGCCACGATATCGGCACCTGGATCGGCTATGCCTATGCGGCCGAATGGCCTGATGACGTCAAGCGGCTTGCCGTGTTCGACGCGGCACTGCCCGGCATCACTCCACCGCCCTCCGGCATCCCTTCGGCAGAGGCGAATGTGAAGACCTGGCACTTCGCGTTTAACCGGCTCGACGATCTACCCGAGATCCTGCTTCAGGGACGTGAGCGGGAATTCCTGACCTGGCTGTTCCGCGCAAAGGCGGTGCGAGCCCACACGATCACGCCGGCCGATCTCGATGAATATGCGCGGGTCAATGCCTCCCCCGGCGCGACGCGCGCGGCGCTGTCCTATTATCGGCACAAGCTCAGTGCAGAGGGGCTCGCGCAGAGCCGTGCTCGTGCCGAGCGCAAGCTTGCCATGCCGGTGTTGGCGTTCGGCGCGGAGACCGGCGTCGGCGCAGCGCTTATCGATACGATGCATCTCGTCGCGACCGATGTGCGCGGCGGCGTGTTCATTGGCTGCGGGCATTACATGCCGGAAGAAGCGCCCCGCGCCGTCGCCGAGCAAGTGATCAGATTCATGGGCGCGTGACGGAGCAGCATTCGCCGATCGGCAGATGGGGCGATGCGGTCGAGCCATCCCGCGGCAGTCCATTCGGCGCTGGACGCTATTCGGCCGCAGGCCTCAGCGCTTCGCGTCGTAACGCTGGCGGTGCTCGTGAATGGTTGCGAGATGCGCGCGCGCCCATTGTGCCAATTGGTGCACCGGCTTGGACAGCGATCGACCGAGCGCGGTCAGCGCATATTCCACCTGCGGCGGCGTGGTGGCAGCGACCGTGCGCGTGACCATGCCGTCGCGCTCGAGCGTCTTGAGAGTCCGGGTCAGCATCTGCTGCGAGATACCGCCGACCTGGCGCTTGATGTCATTGAAGCGGCGCGGCCGGTCGCGGAGCGCTACCACCACCTGCACCGTCCATTTTTCCCCGACCCGGCTGAGGACCTCGCCGACGTCGCGGCAATCGGTGGGAGCGTCGTGCGGCGCGGTCACATCCATATGAGTTGGTCCTAAAAATATGCGTTCTTGCCGAGCAAGCCGATAGTCACATATCCGGTGCTGGTCAACATTCTAGACCGTGTGAACGTTGCCTGTTTCACACCGTACCATCAGCACGGAGACCATCATGATCCTCTACCAACATGCCGGCGCCTGCAGCTTGGCCGACCACATCGCGCTGATCGAGGCGGGGCTTCCCTACAAGCTCGTGAGCATCAATCGGGACAAGCGGACCGACGACGGACGCGATTTCATGGCGATCAATCCCAGGGGCTTCGTTCCGACGCTTGAGCTCGACGATGGGACGGTGCTGACGGAGAACCTCGCCATTCTCGCCTACATCGCACACCAAAGCGGCACGTTGCTACCCGCCGAGGGCATCACCCGCTGGCGCGCGCTGGAGGCCACCTCCTTCATGACCACCGAGATCCACGGCAATTTCAAGCCGTTCTTCCACTCTGATGCGACACAAGCGGAGAAGGACAAGGCTCGGCAGAAACTGCTCAAGCATTTCGCCTCGCTCGCAGACCAGCTCGGCGATAAGCCGTTCCTGTTAGGTGAATGGATGACAATCGCCGACCCCTATTTGTTCGTGATGCTGATGTGGGCCGATAGGCACGGGATCGAAATTTCGGAGCGCCTGCGAACCTATTTCGCGCGAATGAAGCAATTGCCCTCCATCGCACAGGCGCTCGCCGAGGAAGGCCTTGCCTGAGCCCGAACACTGCCTCGTCATCCGGCGGCCGCGTCGCGTCCACTCGCGCGGCAGGCTCCGGTAACAGAAGAAGTGACGTATGTCATTGCGGGGCAGCCCGCGGGGCTGAACCCGGACTCTCGCGCCATAACATCCAGATTCCGGGTTCGCGCTGCGCGCGCCCCTGAATGACGTTGAAGGCCATGTGGACACACGCGACGTCATCCAGATCGCCATGAGTGCGACCAGCATCAGCGTCTTCGCCGCGCCCGGGGAAACCGGGCTGCGACGCCCGATACGACGTCTTCGATGATTTCCTGCAATTCCGCTCGCGTCGCACCGTCCCGTGCCTGGATCGAGATGCCTTGCATGACCGCGGCCAAATGCCGGGCCAGGCGATGCACCTCGTTCTTGTCGGCAAATGGGCGGAGTGCCTGCGCGATTCTCTTGCGCATGGCATCACGGCGCGAGGCCGCATCGCGAGCAAGCGGGGCATGCTCGGAGTGACAGGCAATCATGCCACTGGAGATCATGCAGCCGAGCTCGCGATCGGGATGGGTGACGGCCTTGACGGCCGCCTCGAGCAACCGCCGCACCGCCTCCGCGAGTGATGTCGCCGAGCCGATCGAGGTTACATCGAGCAAACCGAGCGTCTGCTCGTACCGGTTAAGCGCTTCCAGATAGAGCCCGGCCTTGCTGCCGAAGGCGGCATACAGGCTCGGAGGCGCCACCCCGATCGCCTTGGTCAGGTCACCGATAGAGACCCCTTCATAGCCGTGGCGCCAGAACAGCCGCATGGCGATCTCGATCGCCTGATCCCTATCGAAGCTCCACGGCCGCCCGCCGCGCGATTTCGCACCCTGTTCCATAATGGTCACTAAACAACGGCTTGACAGGCGCCGTCAACTCGGTTGAATAGTGATCACTAAACAATATAACGGATCATTCATGGATTCCTCACGACGCACAGTTTTGGCCGGCGCCATCGGTCTCGGCGCTTTGGCCGTTAAAACCGGCATTGCCCAGGTCGCGCCTCCGGCGCGCGCGGCGGGCACCAGAGAGGCGGCCAACGGTCCGGCGATGCCCGCCGCTCCGCACGAGCCGTTCTTCGCGCGGTCGTCCGACGGCACGATGCTGGTGGGCGAGGCTCAGGGCGAGCCGCAGGCACCCGAGATCCTGTTCATCCATGGCTTGCGCCAGAGCCGGCTGAGCTGGGACAAACAGTTCGCGGACACGGCGCTGGCGGGCTTCCGCATGGTCCGGTTCGACCTTCGCGGCCACGGAGATTCCGACAAGCCCACCTCCACGGACGCCTACTCGGATGCCGATCGTTGGGCGGACGATATCGCAGCGGTCATCGCGAGCGCGAAGCTCCGCCGGCCGGTGCTCGTGGGCTGGTCACTCGGCGGCTACGTTGCCGGTGCGTATCTTGGCAAGCATGGCGGCTCACAGATTGCAGGGATCAACCTGGTCGATGCGGTCACCAAGCTGTCGCCGGATCTCCTCACCCCGCTGGCCGGCACATTCACCCGCACGACCACCTCGCACGATTTGGCGGAACGGGCCGCGGCGACGGCCGACTTTCTCGCCGCCTGCTTCCACCAGCCGCCGACCGGCAACGAGCTCCAGCGCATGCTCGTCATCAACGGTATGACGGCCCGCGTCGTGAACGAGGGCTTCGTCAAGACCGCGACATCCGATCTCGAGCCCGTCTTCCGCGACTACGCCGGCCCGATCCTGCTCACGCATGGCGTGCATGACCGACTGGTCCGTCTGGCCATGTCGGAGCGGATCAAGGCGCTCCATCAGGGGAGCCGCCTTTCCGTGTACGACGATAGCGGCCACAGCCCGTTCTACGAAGAGCCGGCCCGGTTCGGCCGAGAGCTTGCCGCGTTCGTGATCGCGGCCACCAAGAGCTGATGACTTCCATCGCAACACAGGATCAAAGCGCTATGTCGAGAGGCGATGCCGCGCCGCCGTTCTTTCCCGGCTTCCGGATGCTGGATGTAGAGGCGGGCGGCGTCCGCTTCGCCGGCGTGATCGGCGGCGACGGCGCGCCGCTCCTGCTCCTTCACGGCTTCCCCGAGACGCATATCGCGTGGCGTAAAGTCGCCCCGGCTCTGGCGCGTCAGCACACGGTGATCATCCCCGACCTGCCGGGCTATGGCGCGAGCCGGCCCCATGCGATGACGCCGCGCTGGACCAAACGGCGGGTTGGCGCGGCGCTGGTGGCCCTCATGCAGACGCTAGGATATGCGCGGTTCGCACTCGCGGGGCACGATCGCGGCGCGCGCGCCGGGTACCGTCTGGTGCTCGATCATCCCGGCGTCGTCGATCGCTTTGCCTCGCTCGCGGTCATTCCGACGCTCGATGCGATGCTCGCGGTCGACCATCGGTACGCCCAGAAGAGCTATCACTGGTTTCTGCTGGCGCAACCGGCGGACCTCCCCGAACGCCTGCTCGCCGCGGCGCCGGATGCGGTGATCGATCGCGCCTTCGCGACCATGAACGCGGAGAGCGATGATGTCATCGAGCCGGCAGCGAGGGAGGCATACCGTGCCGCGTTCCGCGAACCTGCGGTGCGACACGCGATGTGCGAGGACTATCGTGCCGCACTGGATGAAGATCTTGCCCATGACCAGGCCGACCGCGCAGCGGGACGCAAGCTGGACTGCCCCGTCCTCGTCCTCTGGCCAAGCTCCCAGGAGGTCGCCGGCCGTCCAAGCCGGGTCGATATCTGGAAAGGCTGGGCGGACGACGTCACGGGCGGGGCGACGACCGGCGGTCATCTCCAGCCCGAAGATCGCCCGGAAGAGGTCAGCGCGGCCCTCGTCCCGTTCTTCGCGCGCGAGTCGGAGGCACGAGTGCCCCTGCAAGGCTCTGACGTTTGACATCAGCCGTGTTCGAGGCTTCCAAGATAGGCGCAAAACATGTCGGCCATGGCGTCGGCATAGGCCGCGATCTCTGCGGACGTTCGAGGGCTTTCCGAAAAGTGCTTTCCAACCGCGCTGAGCGTCGATGTGATCAGCTCGCCGGCCAAAGCACCCGTTGCTTCTGAGGCCGATGGCAACGCCTCGCGCATGAAGACCTGGATCGTGCGGTCGCCCGACGCCCTCGCCTCCTGCGCCTCGGGCGCATCGCGATAGAGAGGGGCGGCGTCATTGAGCGCCACGCGCATGGCGGCCTCGTCACATTCCGAACGGATGAATGCGTGGACCAGGGTGCGCAGCCGTTCGAGCGGCGGTCTCTTGATGTCCTGGAGGATGGTCCGCAGCAACTCGGTCGTCTGCCGCCATTCGTCGCATTGGAGGCGAAAGAGGATCGCCGCCTTGTTCGGGAAGTACTGATACAGCGATCCGACGCTGACGCCGGCCTTTTCGGCCACCCGCGCCGTCGTGAAGCGCTGCGCGCCCTCCTTCGCCAAAACCTGAACCGCTGCCTGCAGAATGATTGCGACGAGCTCGGTCGAGCGGGCCTGCTGCGGCTGTTTTCGTGAGGAAATTAAAGGGCTTCGGAGATCGGCCATTGAACGCGCGGGTAATGCGAATAGCAAATGCGAATGATTATTCGTATTTCTGGTCCAGCGCAAGAACGCGCATCTTAGACCGGAGACGTACATGACCACCCTGACGACCGCCCCGCTTGGCCCGCTGCTGGACCGCTTGTTCGAAGAGGCCGATGCGGCATCGACCCAGATCGACTCGGCCGTGGCCGATCTCTCAGATCAGGAGCGGGCGCGCCTGATGCGGAGCAAAACCGATTACCGCGACCTCTACGGGCGCTTGAAGGACGCTCCGCTTGCCGTCTCGCGAGAGACCGGCGCGTTGCTCTATATGCTGGCGCGAGGCTCGCGAGCGCGGGCGATCGTCGAGTTCGGGACCTCTTTCGGCATCTCGACCCTGCACCTCGCCGCAGCGCTGCGGGACAACGGCGGAGGCCGTCTGATCACCAGCGAGTTCGAGCCGTCCAAGGTGGCCCGGGCGCGGGATCATCTGACGGCCGGCGGTCTCATCGACCTCGTTGAGATCCGGCAGGGCGACGCCCTGCAGACACTTAGCGCCGATCTCCCTGATACGGTCGACCTGCTGCTGCTCGACGGGGCCAAGGGCCTCTATCCCGAGATCCTGAGCCTGGTGGAGAGCCGTCTCAGGCCTGGCGCCTTCATCGTCGCCGATAACGCCGATTACAGCCCGGACTACCTGGCGCGCGTGCGCTCGCCGGCGAACGGTTACCTATCGACGCCGTTCGGCGAGGATGTCGAGCTGTCGATGCGGATCGGCTGAAGCTGGACGGAGTCCGTGGCGTTCGCAGGATCGGTTGAGCAGCGCGAAGCTCATCGTGCTTGCCGACAGAGCCGATGGGTTTTGCTACGCTCAACCACCCTGCGCACCCGCTTTTGCGGGTGATGACCAAAGGCTCATGCCCGCTTCTTCACGTCCTTGACGTTGGAGAAGCTGATGCCTTCGGCACGCTCTTTGGTGTAGCCGAGATAGAATTCGTTCTTGGCCAAGTAGACCGGGTCGCCGTCGACATCGTCGGCGATCGAAGAGGTGTTGGAGGCAATGAAGGCATCCAGCTTCTTGCGGTCGTCGGAGGAGACCCAGCGCGCGAGCTGGAATTCGGAGACCTCGAACTCCACCGGCAGCGAATATTCGGCATCGAGCCGCGCCTTCAGCACGTCGAGCTGCAGCGGGCCGACCACGCCGACCAGCGCGGGCGCGCCGTCGCGCGGGCGAAACACCTGCACCACGCCCTCCTCCGACATCTGCTGCAACGCCTCTTTCAGCTTCTTCGCCTTCATGGCGTCCGTGAGCCGCACGCGACGGACGATTTCCGGAGCAAAGCTCGGCACCCCGACAAAGGTGATATCTTCGCCTTCGGTCAGCGTGTCGCCGATGCGCAACGTGCCGTGGTTGGGAATGCCCACGACGTCGCCGGCGAATGCCTCATCGGCAACCGAACGGTCCTGGGCGAAGAAGAATTGCGGACTCGACAGCGGCATGGCCTTGCCGGTGCGCACCAGCTTGGCCTTCATGCCGCGGCTGAGCTTGCCGGAACAGAGCCGCGCAAAGGCGATGCGGTCGCGATGGTTCGGATCCATATTGGCCTGGATCTTGAACACGAATGCGCTCATGCGCGGCTCGGCCGCCTGCACCTTGCGCAAGTCGCTGTCCTGCGCACGCGGCGGCGGCGCGAATTGGCCGAGCCCTTCCAGGAGGTCGCCGACGCCGAAATTGCGCAAGGCGCTGCCGAAATAGACCGGCGTCAGATGGCCTTCGCGAAACGCCTCGAGCTCGAACGGCTTGCAGGCTTCGCGCACCAGCTCGAGCTCGTCCTTGATCGCATCGACGTCGAGATTGGGGTTGAACTTGGTGAGCTCGGCGATGTCGATCTGCTGCGCGGCGCCGGTCTTGGCACCGCCGCCCTCGAGCAGGCGCACGCCGCCGTTCCTGACATCATAGGTGCCGAGGAAATCACGGCCTCGCCCGACCGGCCAGGTCATCGGCGTGGTGTCGAGCGCCAGCGTCTTCTCGATCTCGTCCAGGAGCTCGAAGACATCACGGCTCTCGCGGTCCATCTTGTTGATGAAGGTGATGATGGGAATGTCGCGGAGGCGACAGACCTCGAACAGCTTGCGCGTCCGCGCCTCGATGCCCTTGGCGGCGTCGATCACCATCACCGCGGAGTCGACCGCGGTGAGCGTGCGATAGGTATCTTCCGAAAAGTCCTCGTGGCCCGGCGTGTCCAACAGGTTGAACACGAGCCCCTCGAACTCGAAGGTCATCACGGACGTGACGACCGAGATGCCGCGCTCGCGCTCGATCTTCATCCAGTCGGAACGGGTGTTGCGCCGCTCGCCCTTGGCCTTGACCTGGCCGGCGAGGTTGATAGCGCCGCCGAACAGCAGCAGTTTTTCCGTCAGCGTGGTCTTGCCGGCGTCGGGATGGGAGATGATGGCAAAAGTCCGACGGCGCGCCACTTCGGTGGCGAGCGGCGTGGCGGACACGTCGGCGGCGAGAGCAAGGTCAGACATGGGCAAGGGCGTTGGATTCGGGCTCGGGCGAGCGTGTGACAAAGAAAGGCGATGGGATCAAGAGTTGCACGGAGCCTCATAACGCCCCGTCAACTGCGACATTAAATGCACTTGCATCCATCTCGGACGGCAGGCACTACGTACCCCATATAGGAGTGCGGGGACGATCTCGCACGCCCCTCGCATTCGATCGCGACAAGGCCGCCACCGGTCCGCTCTGGGCCTCGTTCGGGAACCCCGCGTTCATGGAAATAAGGCGATCCGCTATGGCCTGGTTCATTTTGTTCGTCGCCGGACTGATGGAGGTCGGCTGGGCGATCGGCCTGAAATATACCGAGGGCTTCACGCGGCTGGTGCCGTCGATCCTGACGCTCGGTTGCATGGTCGCGAGCGTGCTGCTGCTGGGTCTGGCCGTGAAAACGCTGCCTATCGGAACCGGCTATGCCGTGTGGACCGGCATCGGAACTGTAGGCACCGCGATGCTCGGTATTGCCCTGCTCGGGGAGCCGGCCACGGCGGTGCGGCTCGGCTGCATCGGCCTGATCGTCGCCGGCATCGTGGGCCTCAAGCTGGTGGCCTGACCGTTCAGCGCAGCGCCTGCACCATCCAATAGGCCAGTGCGGCCACGACGGCGGAGGCCGGGATCGTAATCACCCAGGCATAGACGATGGTGCTTGCGACGTTCCAGCGCACCGCGGAGGCGCGTCGCGCGGCGCCGACCCCGACGATGGCGCCGGTGATGGTATGGGTGGTCGAGACGGGAATCCCGAGGAATGTCGCCATGAACAGCGTCGCCGCGCCGCCTGTTTCGGCGCAAAAGCCCTGCATCGGTGTCAGTTTGGTGATGCGCAGGCCCATGGTGCGCACGATGCGCCAGCCGCCCATCAAGGTGCCCAGCGCCATCGAAGCCTGGCAGGCCAGGACCACCCAGAACGGCACCGCGAACTCGCGGCCTAGATAACCCTGCGAATAAAGCAGCACGGCGATGATGCCCATGGTCTTCTGCGCGTCGTTGCCGCCATGGCCGAGCGAATAGAGCGAGGCCGAGCCGAATTGCAGAATGCGGAAGGCGCGATCGACCGCAAAGGGCGTCGAACGCACCGAGGCCCAGGAGACGATCGCGACCAGCACGGTGGCGAGAAAAAATCCGATCAGCGGCGACAGCACGATGGCCGCGATCGCCTTGGACAGGCCGCTCCAGACGGCCGCGGAAATCCCCGCCTTCGCCACGCCGCCGCCGACCAACCCGCCAATCAAGGCATGCGAGCTGGAGGACGGGATGCCAAGCCCCCAGGTGATCACGTTCCAGACGATGGCGCCGACCAGCGCAGCAAAGATCACCTGCGCATCGACTACGGAAGGCTCGATGATGCCCGTGCCGATCGTATGGGCGACGTTGAGCCCGAAGACCAGGAAGGCAGCGAAGTTGAAGAACGCCGCCCAGAACACCGCGAATTGCGGGCGCAGCACGCGGGTGGAGACGATGGTCGCGATCGAATTGGCGGCATCGTGCAGGCCGTTGAGAAAGTCAAACAGCAGCGCGACGGCAATCAGGCCGATCAGTACCGGAAGACCTAGCGTGACGTTCACGGCGCCGCCCTGGACCGTCGCGCTCTTCGAGCCACCTCTCTCCGACAGGGAGCGGTGAAACAAACCTGCGGGCACAGCGAGTCAATCAACGATCATCTCCCCTAAAGTGCGATGGGATTAGGTCGAATTGCCACCGCGCTTTAGATTCTTGTTTGAGCATGATCTGTTCGGAAAACCGCTTCACACTTTTCCGGATCATGCTCTAGACCTGCTCGATCACGATGGAGTTGATCTCGTTGGCGACGTCGTCGAAGCGGTCGGCGACCTTTTCGAGGTGGTCGTAGATCTCGGCACCGACGATAAAGTCCATGGTGTTGCCGTGCCGATGCTTGAGGTAAAGCTCCTTCAGCCCGATGTCGTGGAGATCATCGACGCGGCCTTCCAGCTTGGTCACCTCTTCCGTGATCTGGGTGAGCAGCGAGACGTTGGCGCCGATCGCCTGCAAGAGCGGCAGCGCGCGGCCGACGAGCTGCGCGCACTCGACGAGCAGCCCGCCCATCTCCCGCATGGTCGGCTCGAACTCGCGCACCTCGAACAGCAACACCGCCTTCGCCGTCTGCTGCATCTGGTCGATGGCATCGTCCATCGCGGTGATGAGGGCGGTAATGTCGCTGCGGTCGAACGGGGTGATGAAGGTCCGCCTGACAGCGGTCAGTACCTCGCGGGTGATGCCGTCCGCCTCGCTCTCGAATTGGTTGACCTTCTGGCAGAAGGCGAGCGTCTGCTCCCCGCCCCGCAGCACTCCCTGGAGCGCCTGTGCGCCGTTCACGACCGTTGCCGAATGTCGGGCGAATAGGTCGAAGAACCGTTCCTCCCTGGGCAGAAAGGCGCGAAACCAGCGCATCATGGCGTCGAATCCATCGTTTCCCGGCAGCCGCCTGCCTTGAGCCTGCTCCAGGACTCATGGCGAGCTGCGTCACAAAACTGTCATAAACGGATTTCGAGGCAAAAGCCCACCTACTCCGGCAGGCTCAAGCCGATCATCCACCGCTTTATGGGAAACGCCAGAGGCGCGGAAAACGGCGCCCTTACAGCGATCGCTTAAAGTAATGCGCGACCTCGCCGATGATGCCGCGGCGGAACAGGAGCACGCAGGCGACGAAGATCACGCCCTGGATCACCGTGACCCATTGGCCGAACCCGGCCAGATATTGCTGCATGGCGATGATGACGAACGCTCCAACGACCGGCCCGAAAATGGTGCCGAGTCCGCCGACCAGCGTCATCAGCACGATCTCGCCCGACATGGTCCAGTGCACGTCCGTGAGCGATGCATTCTGGGCGACAAACACCTTCAATGCCCCGGCAAAGCCGGCCAGCGTGCCCGACAGGATGAAGGCCAGCCACTTGTATTGATCGGTCTTGTAGCCGAGCGAGATCGCGCGCTGCTCGTTCTCCCGGATCGACTTCAGAACTTCACCGAAAGGCGAGTTGATCGTGCGGTAGATCAGGAGGAAGGCACCGAGGAAGCCGGCCAGCACCACGTAATAAAGGATCGTCGGTTGCGAGAGATCGAAGACGCCGAACAGGCGGCCCTGCGGGATACCCTGGATGCCGTCCTCGCCATGGGTGAACGGCGCCTGCAGATAGATGAAATAGAGCAGTTGCGACAGCGCCAGCGTGATCATCGAGAAATAGATGCCCTGGCGGCGGATCGACACGTAGCCGGTCACGATAGCCAGCGCGAAGGCGGCGGCAGTGCCGACGACGATGCCGAGTTCGGGCGGCAGGTTCCAGACCTTCAGCGCATGGGCGCTGCAGTAACCCGCCGTCCCTAAGAACATCGCGTGTCCGAACGAGAGCAAGCCGCCGTAGCCGATCAGGAGGTTGAAGGCGCAGGCGACCAGCGCAAAGCACAGCGCCTGCATCACGAAGAACGGATAGATGCCGGTGAACGGCACGATCGCAAGCAGCACCGCCATGAGGCCGAACACGATCATCTCGTCGCGCATCGCGCGCGGCGTGATCGGCAAGGTGTCGTCGGTCATTGCTGTCATGTCAGGCCGCCCGTCCCGTCAGTCCCGTCGGCTTTACCAGCAGCACCAGCACCATGAGCACGAACACCACGGTGTTGGAGGCCTCGGGATAAAAATATTTGGTCAATCCCTCGATCACGCCCAGCGCAAAGCCGGTGATGATCGATCCCATGATCGAGCCCATGCCGCCGATCACCACCACCGCGAACACGACGATGATGAGGTCGGCGCCCATCAGCGGGCGCACCTGGTTGATTGGGGCCGAGAGTACGCCGGCCAGCGCCGCGAGCCCGACGCCAAGCCCGTAGGTCAGCGTGATCATCCGGGGCACGTTGATGCCGAAGGCACGGACCAGCGTGGGGTTTTCAGTGGCCGCGCGCAAATAGGCGCCAAGCCGCGTCCGTTCGATCAAAAACCAGGTCGCGAGACACACGACGAGCGAGAACACCACGACCCAACCGCGGTAGATGGGCAGGAACATGAATCCGAGATTCATGCCGCCCCTCAATTGATCGGGAATGGAGTAAGGCAGGCCGGAGGAGCCGAAATAGTTCTGGAACACGCCCTGGATGATCAGCGCCAGGCCAAAGGTGAGCAACAGGCCATAGAGATGGTCCAGCCCGGTCAGCCATTTCAGCATGGTCCGCTCCAGGATCATGCCGAAAATACCGACCACGAGCGGCGAGATGAGCAGCGCCCACCAATAGTTGATGCCGAACAGGTTGAGTAGGAAGTAGGCAACGAAGGCGCCCATCATATAGAGCGCACCATGGGCGAAATTGATGATGTTGAGCATGCCGAAGATCACGGCAAGCCCGAGACTGAGCAGCGCGTAGAACGAGCCGTTGATCAGTCCCACCAGAAGCTGTGCGTAAAGGGCTTGCATCGGTTCTCTCTCGACGCTCCGTTCATCTCAATTTACGAAGTGCGGCGGCAGGCCCGGCCGCCGCACTTCCAGGGTCACTTCTTCAGCAAGGGACAAGTGCTCTTGTCCAGCGGCGTAAAGGCCTCGTCCGCGGGAATGGTGGACACGAGCTTGTAGTAATCCCACGGTCCCTTGGACTCGGACGGCTTCTTGACTTCGAAGAGATAGGCCGGATGAATGGTGCGACCATTCGGCTGGATACTGCCCTTGCCGAACAGGGCATCATCGGTCGGAATTTCCTTCATCTTCGCGACGATCTTGGCGCCGTCATGCGGGTTGCCGCCGAGGGCTTCCAGCGCCTTGAAGTAATGCGACAGGCTGGCGTAGACGCCGGCGTGCACCATGGTCGGCATGTTGTGGTTCTTCATCCGCTCCTGGAACCGCTTGGCGAAGGCGCGCGTCCCATCGTTCATGTCCCAGTAGAAGGTCTCGGTGAAGTTCAGCCCCTGTGCCGTGTTCAAGCCGAGCGAGTGCACATCGGTGATGAACAGAAGCAACGCCGCGAGCTTCTGGCCGCCGCTCGTGATGCCAAATTCGGCAGCCTGCTTGATCGAATTGGTGGTGTCGGCTCCTGCATTGGCCAGGCCGATGATCTTGGCCTTGGAGGCCTGCGCCTGCAGCAGGAAAGAAGAAAAATCAGCCGTGCTCAGCGGAGCCTTGACGCCGCCGAGTACCTTGCCGCCCGCCGCCTGGACGGCCGCCGTGGTATCGCGTTCGAGAGCTGCGCCGAAGGCATAATCAGCCGTGAGGAAGAACCAGCTATCGCCGCCGTTCTTGGTGAGGGCCGAACCGGTGCCGTGGGCCAGGGTGTAGGTGTCGTAGGTCCAATGAATCGTGTTGGGCGTACATTGCGAGTTGGTCAGATCGGACGTACCCGCGCCGGAATTGAGCAGGATACCATTCTTCTCCTTGACGATGTTGGAGACCGCCAGCGCGACGCCGGAATTGGGCACGTCGACGATGACGTCGACTTTATCGACATCGAACCATTGCCGCGCAATGTTGACGCCGATATCGGGCTTGTTCTGATGATCGCCGGCGATGATGTCGATCTTCCAGCCCTTCCCTGTCAACCCTGAGTCTTCCACGGCCATCTGCGCCGCAAGGGTCGACCCCGGCCCGCCGAGGTCCGCGTACAGGCCGGACTGATCGGAGAGTGCGCCGATCTTGACGACCTTGTCGTCGGCGTGCGCGAGGCTCGCCGCCGCGAGCGTGAGCGCCGTCGTCAGCAACAAGGATGCAATCGATTTGGTTTTCATTGTTTATTCCTGACCTTTTCTCGTTAATCTTCGCCGTGCCGTTAAACGCCAAGGTAAGCGTGCAGCTTTTCCATGTTGGCCTGCAGTTCGCTGTTGGCAAAACCGTCGATGATCTTGCCGTGCTCGACGACGTAGTAGCGGTCGGCCACGGTCGAGGCCCAGCGGAAATTCTGTTCCACCAGAAGGATGGTAAAGCCCTCCTTCTTCAGCCGCGCGATGGTATGGCCGATCTGCTGGATGATCACGGGCGCGAGGCCTTCGGTCGGCTCGTCCAGCATCAGGAAGCTTGCACCGGTGCGCAGGATGCGCGCGATCGCGAGCATCTGCTGCTCGCCGCCGGAGAGTTTCGTCCCCTGGCTTTTCAGCCGCTCCTTCAGGTTCGGGAACAGGTCGAAGATCTGGTCCAGCGACAGCCCGCCTTGCCGCACCACCGGGGGGAGCAGCAGGTTTTCGCGCACATCGAGGCTGGAGAAGATGCCGCGCTCCTCGGGGCAGAAGGCGATGCCTGCCCTCGCGATCCTGTCGGACGACGTGCGGATCATCTCCTGGGCGTTGAAGCGGATCGACCCCGAGCGTTTGCCGATGATACCCATAATCGACTTCAGCGTCGTGGTCTTGCCGGCGCCGTTGCGGCCGAGCAGCGTGACGACCTCTCCGGCGTTCACGCTGAAATTGATGCCGTGAAGAATATGCGACTCGCCGTACCAGGCTTCGAGATTGGCGACCGACAGGATCTCGCCGCCCGCTGCGGACGCGGTTCTCGCGGGCGCTTCAGCCAAGGGCAAATCAGGCATGACCGGCTCCGAGATAGGCTTCCTTGACGCGCTCGTCCTTGGAAAGATCGGCATATGACCCTTCGGCCAGCACATGGCCGCGCGTCAGCACTGTGATGACGTCGGAGAGGTTGGCGACGACGCTCAAATTATGCTCGACCATCAGGATGGTGTATTTGGCCGAGATGCGCTTGATCAGTGCGGCGATCTTGTCGATGTCCTCATGGCCCATGCCGGCCATCGGCTCGTCCAACAGCATCATCTCCGGATCGAGCGCGAGCGTCGTCGCGATCTCCAGCGCCCGCTTGCGTCCATAGGGCATTTCGACCGCGGGCGTGTTGGCAAACTCGCTCAGGCCCACATCGTTCAACAATTCCAGCGCCCGCCCGTTGAAGCGGTTGAGCACGGACTTGGAGCGCCAGAAATCGAAGGATTGGCCGTGCTGACGCTGCAGCGCGACCCGGACATTTTCCAGCGCGGTGAGATGCGGGAATACCGCCGAGATCTGGAACGAGCGCACCAAGCCCAGCCGCGCGACGTCGGCCGGCGCCGTCGCCGTGATGTCCTGCCCCTTATAGAGAATAGTGCCCGCGGACGGCCGCAGGAACTTGGTGAGGAGATTGAAACACGTGGTCTTGCCGGCCCCGTTGGGACCGATCAATGCGTGAATGTGCCCACGTCTAACCTTCAGCGAAACGTCGCGAACGGCGAAGAATCCCGCGAATTCCTTGGTCAATCCGTGGGTCTCGAGAATGAACTCGTCAGCCAAACAATTTCCCCCTCCCGCGCACGATCTGGCGTGCACGGCTCGTTTTTAACGCAACGGGCAGTTTCCCAGGAAACGCGCGGGAAAACCGTCCCGAACCGCCGCCTCCGGGGCGGAATATGCCGTCATCTCCCCCGCTTACGCAAGGCGGAAAGCTTTATCCGCCCCCGTGGCGTGCCGCCGCGCGGCTCCGCCCTTAGTCGCATGATCGACGACACGCGGCCGGGAGCGGCTGTAGCGCAAGGTCCACCATTCCGCTAGAGGCGAAAAATTTGCCTTCGACGCTGGTTGGCCGACCTCCCCTTCATAGAAAATTTTCCCTTGGATGGGAAACTTCGTCTGTTGCAGTGGACGTGGGTTTCAGCCGTGGATTTCGAGAGCGGGGGCCCTTCGGTCGTCAAATCAATCAGGCAGCGCGAACTCCTGAACGGCTGGCTCAGGCTGTACGCGCGCGAGCAGTCATTGCCGCGGATCGCCGAATATCAGCCGGAGCGGCTGGAGGAGGAGAAACCGGACCTCGTCTATTATACGGTCGAGGCCGATCGCGACCCGCCGCGCTTCACCATCCAAAGCGAGGGTACGCGGATGTCGAGCGCCTACGGCCACACCGGCAAAGGCCACTATCTCGACGCGTATGTCGGTCCGCGGCTCGCGCCTTACGTGATGCCGGTCTATTACGAATGTGTGAGACGGAAACTTCCCGTCTACACGGTTGCGCATATCGATGATACTTACGGGCGAATCGTCGCCTATGAGCGGCTGCTCATGCCATTTTCGAACGGCGGTGCCGTCACCGATGTCCTCGCGTCGCTGAAGACGATTTGCGAGGACGGCGGCTTTGAAATCAAGAATCTGATGCGGGGAAATGACACGCTGCCCAGGCCCAAAATTCGCGCCGTCATCGACCGCGATCTGTCTTACCGCGCCCCCGGCCGCATTCCGGCGCGCGACGTGATTGAATTCAACTAGACATGGAATTCGCCAGCGCCAATCCCTCGGTGGTGAGGTCCATCCAGCAACGCGTGCTGCTCAACGCCTGGCTCCGTGCGCTGCGCGAGCCGAACGGCCTGCCTGCGATCGCCGATTTCCGGCATGATGGGGGTGCCGACGAACTCGCCGATATGATGATTTTCAACGTTGAAGGCGCGGGCGAGAGCGCACGGTTTTTCATCACTCAGGAAGGATCGCGGCTCGCGGCTGCCTATGGCCGCGAAGACCTCGATCCCGCCGCACGCATCCATCGCTATCTCGATGCCGCGGTCGAGCCGGTCGCCTACGCGCGTGCCCTGCCCTGCTATCGCGCCTGTGTCGCACGCAGGCGGCCGACCTATTCCATTGCGAAGGTGAAGGACCTGGACGGCAAGGAGGTGTCGTTCGAGCGCTTGCTGCTGCCGTTCGGCCGCGGCGATGAGGTCGAGCAGATCGTGGGCTCCTACAAGGCGATCAGCATCGAGGGCGGCTTCAAGATCACGAATCTGATGGGCCCGCGCGCCGACTCGCTGCCGGTGCGGATGCTCAACGCCGTGATCGACCTCGAACTCGCGCATCGGCCCCCCGGCGTGCGCGCCTCCGACGACATCATCGAGGCGGATTAGCCAAACGTATCCTCGCCCACCGAGATCTCGGCCAGTCGCGATGCGTGCGGCTCTGCCGGGACGGTTGCGCGGACGTCCTCGCGAAACGTTGCGGGCGTCAGCCGGGTGCGGTCGACCGACAGGTCGAAAATGTCGAACCGGTTGTAGTAGCCGACCACATCGTGAAATTGCTTGGGCTCGACGCATCGGTTGAGATCGATCTCGGCATAGGCAATGCCCTCGTCGTCCTGCAGCACGTCGCCCATCATCTCGCCAGTCGGATCGACGAAAAAGCTCGCCGCGCGCGGCGTCCGATCGATCACATCGGCGATATCAGGATCGCGTTCGATCAGACATGCACGCATCGCCGCATCCATATAGCCCGCGGTGACGATCCCGAATACCTTGGCCTCGAAGCAGTGCGCGCTGGCACGGATGCGGTTGGCGACCACGTTGTTGAAGTTGCCGCCGCCCGCGGGTCTCCGTGTCGGCCACATCGGCGGCCAGCTCGAGACGTGCACCTGCTCGCCCTGGGCCATCAGCGCGAAGCGCGCCAGCGGATTGGTGTTCTCGCCACAGATCAGGCATCCGACGCGCCCCAGCCGCGTTTCCGCAAGCTTCAGACCGGCACCGTCGCCGGATGACCAAACCAGCTTCTCGTAGAAGGTCGGCACCAGCTTGCGGTGATGAACCAGAACGTCGCCCTCTTCGCCGATCAGCAGGTTGGCGTTCCACAATCCGCCGGCGCTCACCGGCGAACGCTCGCTGATGCCGATCGAGACCGTCACCCCAAGCGCCCGCGCCTCGGCGCAGAGCCGTGCGACTTCGGGGCCATCCGCCAGCACGGATTGATCGGCCATGCGGACGAACAGGTCATGATTGTCGATCGGCGCCCACAGGGCGGCCCAGACCGGAAAGGCGGGGATGTAGGTCTCGGGAAAGGCGATCAGCTCCGCGCCGGCCTTCGCCGCCTCGCGCATGATGGCAACGGCCTTTTCGGTCGTCGCCTGGCGGTCGAGAAAGACGGGCGCAGCGTGGACGGCGGCAGCCTTGAAGCGAGGGAGCATGGGTTCTTCCGCTCTCATTGATCGATTGCCGCCGACCGGTATCATTTTCGCCGCTCTGCGCCGCATCTGAATTGTCGCAAGGCCTCTTGCGAAGGATCGGAAGGCTTGACTGGAACGAGATTTGCCTCTCGCAATCCCGTCCAAACCGTCGGAGGCCAGGATGTTCGATACGCTGAACTGGGACGACCTGCGGGTTTTCCTCACCGCGGCGCGTGCCGGGAATCTCAGCCAGACCGCGAAACGGATGCGCCTGGACCACTCGACGGTCAGCCGCCGGATCGCTCAGATGGAGGCCGCGCTCGGGATCGCGGTGTTCGAGCGGCACCGCACCGGGCTCAAGCTCAACGATATCGGCGAACGGCTCCTCCGCCATGCCGAGCGGGTCGAGAGCGCGGTGATTGCCATCCGCGAGGAGGCCAGCGCCGGTGACGCCCAGGAGCTGGTCGGAACCGTGCGCCTGGCCACCATGGAGGGCATCGCCTCGCTCTATCTCGCGCAACGCTTTGCCAATCTGCGTCGGGTCGCGCCGCAACTCACGATCGAGCTCGTTACCTCGCCGCAGACGGTTTATGTGCATAAGCGCGAGGCCGATCTATTCGTCTCGTTTTTCCGGCCGCCTGGTCCCGGCCTGATCTCCGAGCGTATCGGCAAATTCAGGCTCGGCCTTTATGCCGCTCGCGCCTATCTGGACAGCCACGGGACACCCGCAACCTTGCGCGACCTGCATGAGCATTGGTTCGTGTCCTATATCGAGGATCTGATCCAGGTGGACTCGGTGCGCTGGCTCGCCGACGTCATCGAGCACCCGAAAGTCGCCTTCCACTCGAACAGCATGATCGCGCAGATGAACGCTGCTGCCGGCGGCCTTGGCATCGTGCTGCTGCCAAGCTTTGCGGTCGCAGGCCGGTCGGACCTCATGGCCGTTCTTCCCGATGTCGCGGCGACCACCCGCGAGGTGTGGCTCAACGTTCATAGCGACCTGCAATTCGCTCCCCGCATTCGCGCCGTCCGCGCCTTCCTCAAGAACACCCTCAAGCGGGACCCGGACATGCAGGTCTCGCTCGGGGACGCTGTGCCGGAGCTGCGCACGGCAGATTGCAAAAATCCGTAGTTCCCTTTGCAGAGGGCGCGGCGGAAGCTTCATGCACGCGCCTGGCCGGGGCGCACGCAAGATCCCGCAAGATGTAAGGGGCGACGTGACCGCTATCATCTCTGGCAACGCCGATCCGGCGCAGCGCGGCGCAGTGCTCGCCAAGAAACGGCTAAAGTTCGCGCTGGTCCTGAGCGCGGCCATGGTCGTCATCTATTTCGGCTTCATGGGACTGTTTGCCTTTGACAAGCCGCTGCTTGGAACCGTGCTGGCTCCGGGGCTTTCGCTTTGCATCGTGCTTGGTCCGCTCGTGATCATCTCCTCCTTCCTGCTTTGCCTCGCTTACGTCATCTGGGCGAACCGCGTGTTCGACAGCGGCGTTCGCAAGCTCGCTCGCTAGGGAGGACGGAGATGGGCAGCAACACGCTTTCGATCGGCTTCTTCTTCGCCTTCATGGCGCTGACGCTCGCGATCACTTATTGGGCCGCGCGACGAACCCGTACGACCGAGCACTTTTTCGCCGCCGGCGGCGAAGTCACGCCCTGGCAGAATGGCTGGGCGCTGGCGGGAGATTTCCTGAGCGCCGGCGCCCTGCTCGGCATTGCCGGAATCGTCACGTCGAACGGCTTCGACGGCATGATCTACTCGATCGGATGGCTGGTCGGCTGGCCGATCATCCTGTTCTTGATTGTCGAGCCCCTGCGCAATGTGGGGCGCTTCACCTTCGCCGATGTAGTGGCCTACCGCCTGCGGCAACGGCCCGTGCGGCTTGCGGGCGCCGTGGGCACGATCGCCGTGATCCTGTTCTATCTGATCGCGCAGATGGTCGCGACGGGATCGCTGATCAAGCTGCTCTTCGGCCTTCCCTATATATGGTCCGTCGTCGTGGTCGGCGGCGTGATGCTGATCTACGTGCTGTTCGGTGGCATGCTGGCAACGACCTGGGTCCAGGTGGTCAAGGCAGCGCTGTTGATGGCCGGCGGCGTTGTGCTCGCACTCCTGGTGCTGACGCATTTCGACATGAGCCCGCTGAAGCTGTTTGCCGCAGCATCCGAAAAATACGGCGCGCGGGTTCTGCAGCCGGGATCGAAGGTGGTGTCGGGACGCTGGGATGCGATCTCGCTCGGGATAGGCCTGATGTTCGGAACTGCCGCGATGCCGCACGTGCTGATGCGGGCCTATACGGTGAAGGATTCCAAGGCGGCACGGCTCTCGATCCTGTACGCGACCGGCCTCATTGGCCTCTTCCATCTCATGGTGTTCATCATCGGCTTCGGTGCGATGGTGCTGGTCGGCCCCGAGGCGGTGGCCAAGGCCGGTGGCGGCGGCAACATGGCGGCTCCACTCCTGGCATTGACCGTGGGCGGCAATGCCTTCTTCGGCTTCATTTGCGCGGTGTCCTTTGCCACCATGCTGGCCGTGGTCGCCGGCCTGACGCTCTCAGGCGTTGCCACACTCTGCCACGATGTCTGGACCAATGTGGTCAGGAACGGCTCGGCGTCGGAGGCCGAACAGCTCAGGATTGCACGAGTCGCGACCGTGGCCATCTCCATCCTCGCCATTGTCCTGGGCATCGCTTTCGAGGGCCAGAATGTCGCGTTCATGGCGGGACTTGCGTTCTCGATCGCCTGCGCCGCCAACTTCCCCTCGCTCGTCCTCGCCATCACCTGGCGCCGCCTCACGACGTCAGCCGCCGTCGCCAGCATTCTCGTGGGAACGATCAGCTCGCTCGTCCTGATCTATCTGTCGCCGACCATCCAGGTCGACATCCTCGGCAAACCCTTGGCGCAGGTCGAACATGAATGGTGGTTCGTGTCGCTGCGCAATCCCGCCATCATCAGCCTGCCGCTGTCGTTCTGCGTGGCCATCGTCCTGTCGTTGATCACGACCGAGGCCAACGCCGACGCCACGTTCGACGAGATGCAGGAGCGGATGCTGCTCGGACCGCTGCAGGCGAGCGTGCCGCCGCGGCCCCGAACCAAGAGTGCGGCTTAGCAACCGACGGCCGGCCGCAAACCCCATCTCACCGCTTTGATTTCACTTCGCTCGCGTAGACGTCGGGCTTGAACCCCACGAGCAGCTTGCTGCCGATCTCCAGCACCGGCCGCTTGATCATCGAAGGCTGCTCGAGCATGAGCGCCAGCGCCTTCTTCTCGTTGAGGCCTTCTTTCTCGGCATCCGGCAGTTTGCGAAAGGTGGTGCCGCCACGGTTGAGCAAGCTTTCCCAGCCGAGCTTGTCGCTCCACTGCTTGAGCTTGTCCTTCGCGATGCCTGCGGCCTTGTAGTCGTGAAACTCGTAAGCCACGCCATGATCATCGAGCCAGGCACGCGCCTTCTTCATGGTGTCGCAGTTCTTGATGCCGTAAATGGTGATGCTCATTGTTGAGGATGTCTCCCGTTCGGTTCGGGCGAGCTGGTGTTCTCGTCTCTGCATGCTTATCCCACCGGCGGGCGCTTCGCCACGCTTAGTACACCGCTACTCCGTCCGTTCCAGGAGATGTCACATGCTTGGCTGGCCTATCCACAATCGGTTGAGCCATCGCGTCACAAGCGAGGGCTGCTCCCGACCTCGCAAGCGCGCAAGCGCCTCCTGATAGGGCCCCACCGTACGCACCCGGTCGGGGAGCAGCGGATAGCTACGCCGCATCCATTTCAACGCGCGGGCAGCGCTGAGCTGCTCGGCCTCGCCGAACGGAAGATCGAATGCGGCGCGCAGTCGCGCCGGCAGCATCTGCGCGGTCAGGGCCCGATACCAGAATGGCGGCCGAACCTTCGTCGGCACGCCCGAGAAGATCTGGCGGACAATGTCCCGAGCCGCCGGAATGACGGTGAGCACATCCGAGTCCAGCATCGCCTCATTGTAGGCGACGAAGGATGCCCAATCGGGGGCCAGGCTGTCGGACGGAATGCCGAACAAGGCCGCATAGAGCCGGGCCTCGGACCAATAGCGTTCGCGCGCATCGTACGACAGCGGCGGCAACACCAGATCATACGCCATCAGCGCGGTCTCGACCAAGGTGGCGTGAACCCAGCGCAGCGCCGCGACGTCATTGGCACAATATGGTGAGCCGGCGGCGAATGGGCCGGCCGCCACGGGCAGAACCCCGACCACGGCCGTATGGCGCTGGTACAATCGGCGCGCCACCGCGAACGCCTGGTCCCGCGTGCCGAAAACCATCGTGAACATCACCTTGAACGTCCTGTGAAAGCGTCCAAGCGGATCGGTGAACACCCGCGATTGATCGGCAATGGCGGCGGCGACCCATGGGTGGGCCAATTGCAGGACGAGCGCGCGGCCGGCGCCGAGAAAGATCGCAGCTTCCCGGTCCACCTGCCAGGTCACGGACGCCGGACCGAATATCCCCTCTCGCGGCCCCGCGGCACTGGCGCGCACGGCGTCGAGCTGACGTTCAACATCCTCAGCGGAGACTGGCATGACGGTTCTTATGTAAGCATGCCCAAAGCGAGTTGCATTGACCTCGACCTAGGTCGCATGGCCTGAATGCCGCCTCAGCGGACTGCCGCATCGAGATTGGGGCAGGCTCACTCACGGCCGCTTCGGAATGTCCAGTCCGCGCTGTACGGCGGGGCGCGCCAATCCCCGCTCGAGCCATGCGGGTACATGGGTGAGGCGATCGAACTCGACCAGCTCGCGCGCGCCGTAAAAGCCGATCAGGTTGCGCACCCAGCCAAGCATGGAGATGTCGGCGATGGTGTACTCATCGTCCATGATCCATTGCCGCCCGCCGAGGCGCTGTTCGATCACGCCGAGCAAGCGCCTCGATTCGTTGACATACCGCTCCAGCGGCCGCTTGTCGGGAATGTCCTTGCCAGCGAATTTATGGAAGAAGCCGAGCTGCCCGAACATTGGCCCGATGCCGCCCATCTGGAAATGCACCCATTGAATGGTCTGCCAGCGGCGCGCCGGATCGCCCGGCAACAGCTTGCCGGTCTTCTCCGCGAGATATTGCAGGATCGCGCCTGACTCGAACAGCGGCAGCGGCTGGCCACCGGGGCCGTTGGGATCAATGATCGCGGGAATTTTGCCGTTGGGATTGAGCGAAAGAAATTCCGCGGTCTTCTGGTCATCCTTGTTGAAATCGACCAGATGCACTTCGTAAGGCAGCCCGATCTCCTCTAGCATGATCGAGACCTTGACGCCGTTCGGCGTCGGAAGCGAATAAAGCTGCAACTGGTCAGGATGCCGCGGCGGCCAGCGTTTGGTGATGGGAAAGGCGGAGAGATCGGACATCGTTTTCCTGGCTCTTGGGTCGGTGGCGCGGCTACGCGGGTCTGGCGCGGCCTTCATAAAGATATGTGTGCGTTCGCGGTCCAGGCAATCGCGGATTTGCCAGCGCCTCGATGCGGAAACCGGCGGCGGTGAGAAGATCGTCCATCTTGCGATTGAGGTGGCAGCCGCCGGCGAAGCGCGACCACAGGGGATCGAGCCGGTCCTGCCACCGTGCGACGCCGGCCTCAGGCGCGCGGCCGTGCTCGACGAACAGCAACGCGCCGCCCGGCTTGAGCACACGGCGCATTTCGGAGAGCGCCCCCAAGGCGTCGGGGATGGTGCACAGGGTCCACGTCGTGACGATGGTATCGAAGCTGCCGGTCTCAACCGGGATCGCCTCCGCCGACGCATCAAGCAACGTGACGGGCAGCGGAGCCGACTGCGCCCGGGCGCGCGCCATCCGCAACAATTCAGGCGACGGCTCGAGCCCGATCACCGATGCGGCGCTCCTGCCATACAGCGGGAAATTCAGTCCCGAGCCGACGCCGATCTCGAGCACCCTGCCCTCCGCCGCGCCGACGATATGACGGCGGAACGGCAAAAGCTGCTTTTGGCTCATCGCCAGATGAGTGAGGCAAGGCACGATATGACGTTGATAGAAGCCCATTGGCGCTTCCCGCTCGCAGCCGGGATGAGTTCAGTCAACCCGGCGCGCTTGTCAGCATCGTGACGGCTGCGGCGGATATGCGCTCACATTTCGAGCCACATGTCAAAGCCGCCAAAGATCATCCGCTTGCCGTCGAAAGGCATGTCGCCTCCCTTCAACCGGGGATCTGCCATGACCTTTGCGTTGATCGCATCGCGCTCCGCCCGGCTGCGGTAGACGATCCAGGAGAAGATCACGATCTCGTCCTCCTTGGCCTGGACGGCGCGGGGAAAGGAGGTCAATTGGCCATAGGGCACGTCGTCGCCGATGCATTCGACATAGGAAATCGCGCCATATTCCTTCCAGACCTCGCCGGCTTTTCGCGCCAGCGCCTTATAGGCTTCAAGGTTGGCTTTCGGCACCGGAACCACAAAACCATCGACATAGGGCATTAAAGACCTCCTTGGGTTTGGTTGCAGCCGAAGGACGATCGTTGGGGCCGCAATCCGACACGCGCGGCAAGCGGCGTTACGTCGCAGCATCGGCGGGGACGTTGCGGCTGCGATGTCCGGCAGCTTTTGCGGCCGGCACTGCGGGTCCCTATCTGTATGCTCAGGTTAGGACCCGTGATGTCGAGCACAACTTATGAATTGATCGAGAAGGCGATGACCGAGCGCAAGCAGGTGCTTTGCCGCTACGAAGGTTTCGTGCGCGAACTCTGTCCGACGATCCTCGGGCACACCAAGGGCCAGGAACGCGTATTCGCTTATCAGTTCGCCGGCGGTGCCAGCCAAGGCTTGCCGCCGGGAGGCGCGTGGAAATGTCTGCGATTGCATAAAATGCGCGACGTCAAACTCCGCAGCGGACATTGGCATACCGGCACAAGCCACAAGAGCCCACAAAAGTGCATCGAGGACGTCGATCTCGACGTTAATCCGCAAAGCCCCTACAATCCCCGTCGGAAGCTGACGCCCTCATCAGGCAAACCCCCGCCTGGAGGCGGAACCTCGCCTTCCTCCGAACAGGGACAAAATTCTGGATATTCAATGCGAAGGAAACGATGAGCCCTGGGGCAAGCCATCCGGAATGCATTCCAGATTTCACAACATCGTGGAAAGTATCACGTCGCCCTCAGGCTCCACCGATCAACCGTACGAAGATGGCCACAAGGTTCTCGTGCTTTACGACCCCTATGATCCCACTCACGTAGAGATCGATTCCATCGACGATCTCTGGCTCGCAACGCTGGTTCTGACTCCGTTTGCGCTGCCCTTCACGCCTATTCCTGCTGTCGTTTTCGTCTTAACGCGCCGTCAAACGGCCTGTTGCCGACCCTCAATAGATGGTGGGCAACTTGACATCGCGACGACAACTGCGGTGAGGCAGCGCGAAGATTGCGAGTACAATGGGGCGAGTAGAAGCCTATGCTGACCGACGCGATCCTGCACATTCTCCACACCCTGGCACAGTGGCGCTTTCTGGCGCTGTTCGCCTGCATCATGCTGTCGCTTGCCGCGCCGTCGCTTCCTCCCTTTCGGCCGCGCGCGGACGGTCAGGCCCGGTTTCGGAGCCTTATCCCCCTCCCCCTCGGCATCGCGCTTGGCATCGGCAACCTGATCTTCGGGCCGGACGTCAGTGCCGTGCTCGTCCATCGTTTCGGCACCCAGGGACAAGCGACTGTCACGGGCTCATACGACACCGGAAATTCCTACAACGATCGCCGGGTGATGGGTTACAAGGTCCTGATCAAGACGGCGGACGAACGCACGATCCAAACCAGTTTCGAGGATGACGACTTCAACGTCTATCCGCCCGCGAACGGCGTCTACTACCCCCAGCCGGGCGATGTGTTCAACGTCAGCTATATCGAAAGCTTCCCTGAGGATTTCATCATCATCAGCAATGACGACAGTCCATGGGCGCACGCCTTGCGCTGCTTCGAGCTGATGTCGGCCGTGCACGAGGCGGACGGCAAGCAACGATTTGCGCCGAAATCGGCGGAGTTCCGGAAATCCTATGAAGATGCCCTCCAGACCGCGCGCGCCGCGGGCTGCGAGGCGGCCGGGAGCGAGTGAGCTCGAAATTGCTCGAGCCGGCGCGCGAGGCTTCCGCGACCGCGGTCCGCAGCCGCATGGCCTGCTCGTTCAAACCCCGATCACCTCCGACATCGGCGCAAGCTTGATGCCCACCGACGATAGCCGCTCGCGCAGGCGCAGCGCCATGGCAACGGCGCCGGGTGTGTCGCCATGGACGCAGACGCTGTCGATCCGGGTCGACAACCGCTTGCCGGAGAGACAGGTGATCTCGCGATCTCCGATCATGCGGATCACCCGCTCCGCTGCTACCTCCGCATCATGAATCACCGCCCCCTCTAGACGGCGCGATACGAGATTGCCGTTATCGGCGTACGCCCGATCGGCATAGATCTCGCGCACGACCGGCAAGCCGAATTTCTCTCCCGCCCGCTCCGTCTCCTGCCCCGGCATCACGACGAAGATCAGGTTTCTGTCGAGCGTGCGGATCGCCCGCGCCACGGCCTCGGCCAGATCGCGATCTTCGGCGGCCATATTGCCGAGCGCGCCATGAGTCTTGACGTGGCTGATCTTGTGGCCGACATCCGCGGCCAGAGCCGTCAAGGCACCGACCTGATAGAGCACGATCTTTTCAATGTCCTCGGGACGCTCGCCCTGGATTGGCCGGCGGCCAAAACCCCAGAGATCGAGAAAGCCGGGATGCGCGCCGGCGCCGACGCCGTTGGCCTTGGCCTCCTTCAGCGTCCGATGCATCACCAGCGGATCGCCGGCATGGAAGCCGCAGGCGATGTTGGCGGACGTGACGATCTTGAGCATTTCGGCGTCATCGCCCAGCGAATAGACGCCGAAACCCTCCCCCATATCGCAATTCATGTCGATCAGCGCCATCGTCTCACCTCGTTCGGGGTATTCCGGCGCGATATAAACATGATGGCGCTTGCTGCGCCACGAGGTTTCCGACCGGGCCGCACGCACGGCACCTATGTCGAAGGCCTGGATAAATTAGCCGTTCAATACTGCTGGATCGCTTCGCGCGTTGCGACGGCGTCCGGCTTGAGGAAATAGGCGGCCCGGATTTCCTCGGCTGCGCGCGCCGACCGGCGGATGCGCAGGAGGTCCTTGCGCGAGACGAGACCGACCAGGCGCATGGTGTCGCGCTCCACGATCGGCACGCGTCCGGCCTCCGCGGCGGCCATCCGGTCGGCAAGCTGCGCGACCGTCTCGTCCGCGTATCCGACGATCAGCGAGTCGTCGGAATGCCGCTCGAACAGCGTCTCGCCGTGCGCATCCTCCTCCGTCCGCCAACGCAAAATATCGGCTCTCGCCACCATGCCGATCACGCGACCGTCGCGGCTCCGGATCGGATAGGATTTGTGCCGCGGCTCCTCCGTCGAGAAAAAGGTGATGGCCTGATCGACGGTCATCTCCGCCGGCAGCGTGTCCACCTCGCGCACCATGACGTCCGACACGCGCAGCAGCTCGAAAGGGTCGATGCTGTACTCGCGCACGACATGTTGCCCGCGGCGCGCGATCTTCTCGGTCAGGATCGAGCGTTTGAGCAGCAGGACGGTCACGGCATAGGCCGCGCCGGTGGCCGCCAGAAGCGGGCCGAGCAGCGCCAGATTGCCGGTCAGCTCCACGGCAAACAGAATGCCGGTCAGCGGCGAGCGCATGGTGCCGCCCATCATCGCCGCCATGGCGATCAGCGCCCAGGCGCCGGCGTCGCCGGGCAAGAATTGGCCTTCCAACCAGCCGAGGCAGCCGCCGAAGATCAGAAGCGGTGCCAGCACGCCGCCGGATGTGCCCGAGGCCAGCGCGATGATCCAGACGATCGACTTCACGAGGAGGATCGTCGCGGCCTCCGCGATCGTCATATGGCTTGCGAGGAGATCGCTGATGACGTCGTAACCGACACTCAGCGCCCGCGGCTCGATGAGGCCGCCGAGTCCGACCGCGAGTCCACCGAGCGCCGGCCACCACATCCAGTGGATCGGCAGCGCACCGAACAGGTCCTCGGCCTTGTACAGCAGGCCCGTCAGCAATCCGGATTGCAGTCCGGCGACCATCCCGACGCCGATCGACGCCGCAAGCCTCCACCAGGACGGGTCGAGCGAGCCTGCGAACGGAAACAGCGCTCCCGATCCAATGACCAGCGGCCGCAGCGCCGCCGACAGCGCGCATGCCGTGATAACAGGAATGAGACTGCGCGGCTTCCATTCGAACAGCAGCAATTCAACGGCCAGGAGAACGGCTGCAATCGGCGTGCCGAAAATCGCGGTCATGCCGGCCGCGGCGCCTGCGACAAGCAGCGTCTTGCGTTCGGCGGCACTGAGGCTGAAACATTGCGCAAACAGCGATCCGATCGCGCCGCCCGTCATGATGATGGGTCCCTCGGCGCCGAACGGCCCGCCCGTGCCGATCGAGATGGCGGAGGACAGGGGTTTGAGCAGCGCGACCTTCGGCGACATCCGGCTCTCACCGATCAGGATGGCCTCGATCGCTTCCGGAATGCCGTGGCCGCGGATCTTCTCCGAGCCGAAACGGGCCATCAGCCCGATGATCAATCCGCCCAGCCCCGGAGCGACCACCATCCACCAATTGGCTTTGGCGCCCGCGAGCGACATGGCGTGCGCATCGACGGTCTGAAACCAGACCAGGTTGGTTACGAGCGCAATGGCCCGCAAGAGGACCCAGGCCGCCGCTATGCCGCCCGCGCCGACGCAAACGGCCATGGCAACCAGCACGAGGACTCGCCGGTCGGTGGTAAAGTCACCCAGCCGCGAAGGGGCGCTGACGGAATGCGAACGATGCAAGACAGCCTCTCTTTGGGCACTGTTTGGGCACGCGCCCGCCGGGCGGAGCCTTGCGGTCCGAAAAATCGCATGGCGAATACATCGCATTACGAACTAATTCAAGATGGGGACTTATGAGCGAGAAGCAGAAGCGGCGAGCCAAAAATGGAGAGCTGGATCAGCGCGACTACGCCACCCTCGCCTCGTTCCGTCGCTCTTTGAGGAAATTTCTGGCGTTCAGCGAGGAAGCGGCTCGAAAGGCCGGCCTCCCGCCGCGACAGCATCAGGCGATCCTGGCAATTCGCGGCCTTGCACCGGATCGCGGCATGTCCGTCCATGAGCTCGCCGAGCACTTGCTGTTGAAGCCGCAGACCACGGTCGAACTGGTCGATCGCCTGGTCGATGCGGGGCTGGTGCGGCGGGAGCGCGACGAGATCGACCGCCGCCGGGTCTTCCTGAGCCTGACCGCAAAAGCCAACAGGATCCTGGAGAAGTTATCGGCCGCGCATCTGGCGCAGACTCGCCGCGACGCGCCCCAACTCATCGAATTGCTCCGGGACGTGGCCCAATATGATGCGGAGTGAGCGGAGAGGAAGCGCGGCTTGTCATGCCGCCAGCGGCGCAACAATCACATTCAGCACGGCCGCCACGTCACGCGGTGCCAGCCGCACCTGCAATCCGCGCTGGCCGCCATTGATGAAGACCAGATCATGCGCCATCGCCTGCTCCTCGATGGCCACTGAAACCTTTCGCATCTGACCGAACGGGCTGATGCCGCCGACCTTGTAACCTGACAACCGCTCCGCCTCCGCAGGCTTCATCATCTGGGCCGACTTGCCGCCAAACGCGGCGGCGAGCTTTTTCATGGACACTTCGCGGTCGGAGGGCACGATCACGCAGACCGGCTTGCCGTCGACCAGTGCCATCAGCGTCTTGAGCACCCGCCCGGGCGCCTCCCCCAGGGCTTCGGCCGCCTGCAAGCCGATCCGGTCGGCATCGGGATCGTAGTCGTAAGCGTGGACCGTAAACGCGATGCCCGCCTGCTCCAGCATTTTCGTCGCGCGCGTCGCCTTGGACATCACGATTTCCTTTTCTTCCGTCCGGACGAATTAGCGCGCCTTGGGACCTTGGAAAACCAATACCTTCATGCCGCGCTGAGACGCGGCAACATATTCCACGAGCCCGGGTTGGCTTCCTCCACGACGCGACATCATTGATGCTTTCCGCGCTTCGACATTTCAACCGAGACCGAAACGTATGGCTGCCGCAATGAGCTATCCAGGATCGGAAGATTGCGGTTGGAATATCTGAGGGTCGCTCGTCGATGTTCGGGGGCTGCCGACTCGCTCGACCTCTCGACTTCCCGCATGCACCGACCATTCAGGACCAAAAGCACGAAACAAATGACGAAGAAAGTAATCGCCCACTTCACGGATGCCCATTTGGGCCAAAAATTGGCGATTGGCGGCGGGATCGCCGGCGACAAAATGCGCTATGATTACGAGCCCGAAGAGCACGAGACCAACTTACGGCTAGTCCTTGATGATATTGAGCAGAAGGGAGTCTCGGAGCTCATTTTTGGTGGCGATATAGGCGCCAGCGAGCATATCCGGACTTTCTTTGAGCTGCTGGGCGCACATGGCTTCACGGCATCTCTTATCCTTGGCAACCACGATGTCTTTGCTGATGTCGCGGAGTACAGGAGTGAGGGCGTCTACGCAGTCGGTGGCAAGATGTGTTATTCCCGCGACGACGGGTCTCTAAAATACGTCTTTCTTGACACGTCCGACAACACTGTCGGCGGCGAACAGCTTGCCTGGCTCGAGCGTGAACTCAAGGGAGCAAGCAAGGTCGCGCTGTTCCTGCATCACCCGATCCTGGACATCGATACGCCAGTGGAGCGAGCGGGCGCGATCTTAAGAGATCGAGATGAACTCAAGATGATTCTCACCCGCACGCGCTGCGACATTTCGACGTTTTGCGGCCATTATCACATGGAGGACGAGGCGTCGGGGCGGCCTTCGCTTTATCTCAAGGGTGCTCGGCCATCAGCTTTCATAGCGGCAGCACGCCCTTGCATCGTTCCGCTCCCGCAAGCTTCAGGTGTCGGAGAGCTGCAGCTGCTCGAGATCGGCAATCAAGCTTGGCCCGGTCGGCTGCCAGCCTAGCCTTTTCCTTGTTTGCTCGCTCGAGGCAGGCATGTCGTGCGCCGCAAACATTGCGAGCCAGCCAAAATAGGCCTGAGCCTCTTCCGGCCGGATGGATTTGACCGGCATCTGCAAGCGTCGGCCGATAGCGTCGGCAATGTCCCGGTGCGAGACGCCTTCTTCCGCGACCGCGTGATATTTTGCGCCCGGCTCTGCCCTTTCGATCGCCAGCCTATAAAGGCGGGCTACGTCGAGGACATGCGCCGCCGGCCAGCGGTTGTACCCATCTCCGATATAGGCGCAGACGCCCTTTTCACGAGCGATCGCGATCGCATAGCTGACGAGGCCCTGCCTGACCGTGTCGTGGACTTGCGGGAGGCGCACCACCGAAACATTGACGCCGTCCGCGGCGACAGAGGCGGCCGCTTCTTCCGAGGCTGCGCGAGGAATCACGTCGGAGCTGATGACCGCTCCATCTTCCCTGGCCGGCTGACCGGGCACGGTATTGGCCATCCCGGTCCCTGAGGTCACGATCAACGGTCGCGCGGAGCCAGCGAGGATCGAGCCGAGCGCCCTGATGACACGTCGATCATCCTCGCAGTTCGCCGCGAATTTCGAGAAGTCGTGGTTGAACGCCAGGTGGATGACGCCGTCCGATCCCGCTGCCCCGTCCTTGAGGCTGTCCAGATCTTCGAGCGATCCCCGATGAACCTCGGCGCCGGCGGCCGTCAGTGCCGCCGCCTTTTCCTCGGAACGACAGAGGCCGAGCACCTCATGGCCGGCCGCGATCAACTCCTTGACGACGGCCGAGCCGATGAATCCGCTGGCGCCGGTAACAAACACGCGCATGAGCAAAATCTCCAGGTTTCATGTTGGAGACAATCTGTGCTCACGCTCTGTTCCCGTAAAGTAGTGAGCTTATAGTGGTATAGTGGCTAACAGGATCGGCCGGTGCATCGCGCACGAGAAGCGGCCACAGCAATGACCCTCGTGTCCTGATAGCAATTCCACTATCGCCGGCAATCAGGTCTTCATGGACACGGCCTCGAACACCGCAGTGAGGATGCCCAAGCGACCCTCGATCAGATTTCGTCCGAGGTTGGCGGCGAGCTGCGCGAAGTCGGGCCCCATCACGACGCCGAGATTTGGCGAAGACGGCGGCCAGGCCGCGCGCAACTGCGCGGCCCAGGCCTTGGCGGCCTCAGTGTCGTCTTGCCACGCCAATGTGCGGAAACCGGCCGTTTCGATCGCCTCGCGCGTCGCTTCCGCCGTTAACAGAAAGCTCGTTTCCGGTGTTCGCGCCCAGGGGACCGGATAGTGCGGCTCGGCTTCGCCGTTTAACACGACGTCGAATGTCGCGAACTTGCCACCCGGCCTCAGAACGCGCCGTATCTCTCGATAGAGCCGCGCCCGGTCAGAGATGTTCATCGCCACATGTTGCAGCAACACGACCTCGAAACGAGCATTGTCAAATGGAAGCTCAAGCGCGCTGGCGGTTTGGAACGATACCTGCTCGCTCTGTCCCGTCCGCTCGGTGAGGTAGCGCGCAGCATCGACGAATGGCTCGCTGAGGTCGACGCCCATGACCCGGCAGCCATAGGTCGCGGCCAGAAAGCGCGCCGGCCCGCCAACCCCGCAGCCGACATCCAGAACCGACATGTTGGCGTTGACCTCAGTCAGCTTCGCGAGCTCGGCGGTCGCAGCAAGCCCGCGAGTGTGAAACTGGTCCAGGGCACCCAGTTGCTGCGGCGTCAATTGCTGATCTTCCGGCCCAAAAGCAGTAAGCGCCATCCTGAGCCGCTCGGTCAGACCAGTCGCCCGATAGTGGTCGCGCACGCCATCAAGAACATCGGCCATTGCAGTGTTTCCCTCAAGACTTCAGAACCTGGCGGCGGACATACGACCGCTTCCCGCGAGCGACTATTCGGGATAATCTCGACAGGCTATGAAGCAGAACTTCACAGTACGGCAGGGCGCGCTCGACGGCGTCGAGGCGTTTTTGAGCGTTGCCCAGCATCGTAGTTTTCGCCGAGCCGCTGCCGAACTCGGCGTCACTCCATCGGCGATGAGTCAGGCGATACGCGCGCTCGAGGCGCGCCTCGGCGCTGCCCTCTTCATACGCACAACGCGCAGTGTCGGCCTGACGGAAGCCGGCGAGCGTTTCCTGTCACGCGCAAAACCGGCATTCGAGGAGCTCGTTGCTGCCAGCGAAATCGCGCGTGAGCTGGGGCAGCGCCCGACCGGACTCTTGCGCCTTGCGGTTCCCCGAGCGGTCGTCCCGCTGATCCTGGAGCCGGTGATCGCCTCTTTCCATCAGACCTATCCCGAGATCGAGGTGGAGATCGCGGCGAGCGAGGAGCTGGTCGATCTCCCGGCCGAAGGCTTCGACGCCGGTATTCGCCTTGGCCAGTTCATCGCGCCCGATATGGTGGCCGTTCGGCTAACGCCGCCGTTCTCATTGGTAGTGGTTGGCAGTCCTGATTATCTGCGCGCGCGGAAACTGCCAGAGCGCGTCGATGATCTGCGCGATCACGCCTGCCTGCGCATGCGCCGCTCGAACGGGTCGATCGCGCCCTGGCCCTTTATCGACGGCAACAAGACGATCGAGGTCATGGTCTCTGGACCACTGATCGCGCACGACTACCCGACGCTTCTCGGAGCAGCAATCCAAGGCCTAGGACTTGCGCAGGTGCCCGGTCCGCTCGCCAGAGCGCCGATTGCTAACGGCCAATTGCAATCGCTGCTGACGTCCTTTGCCGTGACAACGCCAGGCGTTTTTCTCTACTACCCGGGTAAACGTCAGCTCTTACCCAAGCTGCGCGCCTTCATCGATCACATCAAACACCGGAGTGCCGATGTATCGCGCGGCACAGCAACCGCCCGAAGATTGCGCAAGCCCAACCGGGCGAACAGCAAGTGACCCGGAGGCAGCGACGCGCTGCGGTCAGAGCCACTCTCTTTACCTACGGCGAGAGCAGTCGCAGAGCTTCGTGGTAATCATCAAGACGAGGACCTCATGAGCTCCACTACCCGGAAATCAACCGTCGAGGCTCAGCCTCTCATAGCGGTGCGCAATGTCAGGGCAAGCGGTGGCTGGTACGCCGAACTGTTCGGAGCAGACTCGCTTCCAGAACACAGCCATCGTGACGTGTACGACCGGATCTCGTGCTCAGGCAAATTGCTCCTTCAACTGCACGCTTGGGACAAGGAAAACCATCCCAACCTCGTCAACGCAGACGCGGCGCCGCCCGGACACGGTGTCCTGCTGTGGTTCCAGGTGGATGATTTTGACTCGGTTGTGCAACGAGCTCGCGGCTTGGGGACCGAGATTATCGAAGAACCTCACATCAACCCTGCGCCTCAACATAGGGAGATTTGGCTCCGCGATCCCGACGGTTACGTGGTGGTGGTTGCCAGTCCGGACGGTGAATGCGGTTCGTGATCTCCGCAGCCGTGGCGTCAAAACAGACCGATTGAAGGCCGGGAGGCTGCGACAGACGCCGAACACCGTGCGGCCGATCCGTTAGACATTTGCGAACTTGCCGCGCGGAAACAGGACCGCAGGAACCGGCTCACGCCTGCGTAGTTTGGAGGGAAGCGGTTGGGAGTCCGGGACGCCCCGTCGCCGAGCAATGGCTCTGGAAGCTTGATCATGTTGCCACGAACCCGGTCGACGTGCCGTACCAACGAACTCGAAGTCGCTTACGAGGTCTTGGGACCCGCCAAGGGGCGGCCGCTCGTCCTTATCCACGGTTGGCCGGACGATGTTCGTTGTTGGGACAAAACCATCGAGAAGCTCAGCCATCACAACTTCCGCATCTATGCACCTTATCTGCGCGGATCGGGACCGACCCGCTTCTTGCGCGACACCACGATGCGCAGCGGAGCGATTGCGGCGCTCACGCTCGATCTGTCGCAGTTTCTGGATGCTCTGGATCTCAACGACGCCATCGTCGCCGGGTACGACTGGGGTGCGCGCGCCGCCTACGGTGTCGCCGCTTTGTTTCCAGGGCGATTGGCAGGTCTTGTCGCCGCTTCGGCAGGTTATGCGACCGCCGTGCCACCGACCGAAATGCCCTACGATTTGGCGCAAGCGTATTGGTACGAATGGTACGTCGCAACGGGACAAGGCGAACAGGCGTATCGCGCGGATCGCAGGCGGCTCTGCCGCTACCTCTGGGAAAGCTGGTCGCCCGCATGGCCGGGCCGGGATCGCGAATTCGAGGTGATGGCCGCCTCTCTCGACAATCCCGATTGGGCTGAAATCAGCATCCATGCTTACCGCCAGCGTTGGCACGACGCCAGGGGAGCGCCGGAGCATGAAGACGCGGAGCGCCGCTTGGCAGAGGCGCCGAGGATCGAGGTGCCCACGATCATGCTTCAGGGAGCGGAGGATCGAGACAACCTGCCTGTCACCTCGGAGAACAAGGAGCGATATTTCGCCGGCGGCTACGAGCGCCGTCTGCTCAGCGGCGTCGGTCATTTCGTGCCGCGAGAGGCGCCGCAGGCATTTGCCGAAGCCATTCTCGCGATCTCACAGCGGAGACAGTAGAGCACTGCGCCGGTTCGTCCGTTCGACGCAGCCACGGTGCGCGGGATTCGCGTTGCTGACAGGAACGCCAGCGCCCGGGGCAGCCGCAATGAGATCCTCGTGTCTGCATTCACATTCGCGCGGCAATCGGCGGCCTGCTGCCGAATGATGCGAGCGCGACTAGTCTAAAGGCCCTTTTTCTGTAGCGTCTGGTGATGGATTTCCGTGACCTCCGGCACCAGATTCTCATCGCAAATCGAAAGCCTCGTACAGCGGCCGGACTTCGATCTCGCTCGGTCCCGGCATGGGATTGGGGCAGCGCTTCACCCAGGCGACCGCCTCGTCCATGTCCTTGACTTCCCAGAGCCAGAAGCCGGCGACCAGCTCGCGGGTCTCGGCGAAAGGCCCATCGATGACCGTACGGCCGGGACCATCGAACGCAATACGCTTGCCGTGCGAGGAGGGCTTGAGGCCGTCGGCGGCGCGGATGATGCCGGCATTGCGCAGCTCCTCATTAAATCTGCCCATCGCCTCGAAGGCCTCAGCCGTAGGAAGAATGCCCTTTTCGCTGTCTTCGGTAGCCTTCACGAGCACCATCACACGCATCGTCTATCTCCTTGCTTTAGCCAGCCTCATTGGCCTCGCATCGGAACGACGAACGGGGCGTTCGAAGCCCGACATCATCTTGCAGATTTTTTACCGCCGAGGCGCAAAGCGCCAATGGCCGCTCGCCAGATTCTAACCAAGGATCGCCACCGCGATTACCGCCGCCGCGGTCAGAACGACGGCGCCCGGCAGATGGCCCCACTGGCGACAACGGATCAGCGTAATCACCGCGGCCACCAGGATCACGACACTGCCTATCGCGCCGGCCCACGACGTAGCCGGGACCAGTAGCAGCAATCCCGCTATCGCCTCGAGCCCGCCTGTCACCCGATGAAAACCGGCCGGATAACCCCAACGCACAAAGGAGTCGCGGACTGATTTAGGGCCGACGAAGTTGACCGCGCCAGCCCCGATCATCACGACGCCGAGCGCGATCGGAAGCCCGATCGCGAAGAGCTTGCCTACGGGCACAGGATGCTCCTCATGTTGCTGACTGCTGGAGTCCGCCATGCGCTGGCGGCTGGCCAAGGGGCGCCAGGGCGCCGATCTGGGTGAAGATGTCGAGGGTGTTGAGCTCGTCCCAATGCTCGATGAGGCGCCCGTCCTCCACACGCCAGATATCGATCGAGCGCATGGCGAAAGCGTTGCCTGTCGCGGGATATCCGAGGAAGCTGCCCGTGTGCGTCCCCTCGTAGCGGTAGCGGCCCACTAAGCGCGAGCCATCCGCCGACACGAAGACGTCTTCGGCGGACACCTTCAGGTCGGGTACGCCCGCGATGATCGCGCCGAAGACCTTCTTGACGCCCTCTGGACCGGGTTCGGCGAAGGCGTTGTGGTTCAAATAGCCGGGCGCGACGATCTCATCGAAGCGCGACAGGTCGTGACCGGACACGATCTCGGCGAAGAGGTAGCCGAGCTTTACAGGATCGGTTGACATTAAGGTCTCCTGCTTTAAACGAAACTAATCGGTCTCGTATATGCTATATAGCGAGACTGATCAGTCTCGTCAAGGACAGCTATGACCACCTCTGCCCCGCCGCGACCCGGACGCGTTCTCGACCCCGCCAAGCGGGCGGCGATTCTCGAAGGCGCGCGCGCCGTGTTCATGCGCGAGGGGTTCGCGCAAGGTTCGATGGACGCGGTCGCCGCCGAAGCCGGCGTGGGCAAGCAGACCATCTATCGCCACTTCCGATCGAAGGAGGCGCTGGTCGAGGCGCTGGTCGAGGCGATGTGTGCGCCAGAGGTCGTCCGACCGCCAACAAGGTCGCTGCCGTCCGGACAGCGGCTTCGCGAACTGCTGCTGACGTTCGTGACCGGCGTCGCCAGTCCGGACAGCGTCCGGCTCTACCGCGCCATTGTCGCCGAGGCCGACCGGATGCCGGGCCTGGGGCGCCTGTTCTGGGAGGCTGGGCCGCGTCAGGTCCGAGCTGCAATCGCACAGCTATGGGCCGAAGAGCACGATACCGCGACGGCGCCTGTCGTCGCCGAGCAGCTCGTCCAGCTCGCGCTAGGAGACGCGTACCAGGAGCTGGTCCTGGGGACCGGGTCGCCCAAGCGCGAGGTCTTCGAGCGTCAGATCGATGCGGCGCTGGCGCTCCTGGAAGTGGCGTCTCGCCGGCATCGGCGATGAGAAGGGCATATCGGGTCCCGTTGTGAGAATATGCGAACGGGAGAGGCGCGCGGTTGAGCCTGCAACCGGGGTCGAGACCGGTTAACGGCAATTGCCGTGGAGCAAATGCAGGATCGCCGGGTGCCGAGGGATTGACCGCGATGTCGCTTGGAGCGATCGCGGCTCGGCTTCCGACCGAATTACGGCAAGCGTCGCGGCGACCCGCCGCGCGTCAGTCGCGCGATACGGACAGCCCCGCGAGAAGCGGAGCGTATGCGGCGAGCCTGCGGGATAAGAACTCAGTGAAAAGCCGCACGCGCTTCGTCTTGCGTGTCTCCCCCTGTGTGAGAAGCCAGAGCGTTCCGTACATGTGCAGGTTGGTGCCCGGCACCCTCACCAGCAGGGGGTCGGCATCTCCGACGAAGCACGGCAGTGTCGTCATCCCGAGCCCTTGCCGTACCGCAACGATCTGCGCCTCGGCGTCAGTAATCCTGAATGGAACCCCCGTGGCGCGAACCTCACCCTCGCGGACCCAATCCGGAATTCCATGAATACTTATGACGATCCACCGGATGGGATCAGGCGCGCCCGCACGCCACGCGGCTAGTCGATCGCGGGACATATAGATGCCGCCGAACAGCTCCGGTCCCTTCAGGCCGTGAAGATTGAGCGGCAGGGTTTTGCGGTCGTAGACGACGCGGATCGCGACGTCGGCCTCCCGGTTGGTCAGATTTGCCAGCTCGCCGGACGACAAGATTTCCATCTCGATGTCCGGATGCAGACGCGCGAAATCGGCGAAGTCCGCCATGAGCAGGTGTGTCGCGAGGCTCGGTGCCAGCGTCACCCGCAGAAGCCCGCGCACGCTCTGGTCGCGGCCGAAGACGCGCGTCTCCAGCAGGTGCGACGACGCTTCCATCTGGTCCGCGAATTCGAGGACCTCCTCCCCCGCATCCGTCAGGCGGTAGCCCGAAGGCAGCTTCTCGAACATGTGCGCCCCGAGCCGTTCCTCGAGCTGGGCGACGCGTCGCAGCACGGTCGAGTGGTTCACCCCGAGCCGCTCGGCGGCAGCCCGCACCGAGCCTCCGCGCGCGACGGCAAGAAAGTAGCGAACGTCATCCCAGTCGATCATGGTGCAATCCGGCACCGCTGGGGTGCGCCTTCCAAAGCCCGCGTCCAACACATCGGACAGCATCTCGTATGTGGGTAGCACGAGCGGTCATCATAGCCCATGCCGAGAAGCGCAGCGCAATCCCGAACGGCGGACACCGATCGTCGCGGCTGGCGTCAGCCGTTCAGCCGGATCGATTTCGCACCACCGATGTGCGCGCTTCCGCACTCAACGCCCGACGCGGGCCGACCCATGTGGAGGCTCTCGGGGGCCTCCCCGAACGACCAAAGGCGGAGCGTGAAAGGACGTGAAAGGAGAAGTCGTGGGAAAGCTTGAGGGCAAAGTTGCGGTTATCACGGGTGGATCGAGCGGCATGGCGCTGGCGAGTGCCAAGCGGTTCGTTGAAGAAGGCGCCTATGTTTTCATCACGGGCCGGAGGCAGGAGGCACTCGACGAGGCCGTCAAACTG
Source organism: Bradyrhizobium sp. ARR65 (assembly GCF_000472385.1). Taxonomy (GTDB): domain Bacteria; phylum Pseudomonadota; class Alphaproteobacteria; order Rhizobiales; family Xanthobacteraceae; genus Bradyrhizobium. The sequence goes on along the minus strand of NZ_AWZU01000020.1, from coordinate 53,328 downwards.
ATTGGCCGGAACGTGACCGGCGTGCGCGGCGACGCGTCCAATCTCGACGACCTCGACCGCCTGTTCGATACGGTCAAGCGGGAAAAGGGCAAGGTCGACATCCTGTATGCGAGCGCCGGCACGGGCGAAGCCGTCCCACTGGGCGAGATTACCGAGCAGCATTTCGACGCGACCTTCGGCCTGAACGCGCGCGGCACGCTGTTTACGGTCCAGAAGGCGTTGCCGCTGTTCAACGATGGCGGATCGATCTTCATGACCGGGTCAGTTGCTTCGATCAAAGGTTTTCCTGGTTACAGCGTGTATGCGGCGAGCAAGGCGGCGCTGCACGCATTCGCACGCGGGTGGCTCAACGAACTGAAGGGCAGGAATATCCGGGTGAACGTGCTGCACCCGGGGCCGATCGCGACACCGATGCAGGACCAAGTTCTCGACGACGAGGCGAAGCGGATGTTCGAATCCCTGATCCCGCGAGGAAAGATGGGTCGTCCTGAGGAAATTGCGGCGGCCGCGCTGTTTCTTGCTTCAGACGATTCGAGCTTCGTGAATGGGGTGGAGTTGTCTGTCGACGGCGGCTTCTCGGCCATCTGAATTCGCGCTGGGGAATCAATATCAACACGGATCGGAGAAGTATTATGAGCTATGCGATTGTAGGATTCGGTGCGGTAGGCCAGGCCCTCGCCCGGGCCTTCGCCCGGAAGCACATCAAGGTGGCCGTCGCGAGCCGCCGGCCGCCCGAGGCGTTGGCGCCGCAGGCTCGGGCGATTGGACCCACGGTCGTCGCCAAGTCGCTGCGGGATGCACTCGAGGCCGACACAATCATCTTGGCGGTCCCGTTCGGGGAGCATCGCGAGGTTGCGAAGGCCCTGCCGAACTGGGAAGGCAAGACGGTCATCGACGCGATGAACGCGTTAGTTCCCCTTGAGGAGCTGGACGGTCTCTTGTCCTCCGCGTTCGTCGCGAAGGCGTTCGCCGGCGCCAAGCTCGTGAAAGGTTTCAATCACCTGATTGCGGCCACCCTGGCTGCCGATCCGATCGTCGAGGGCGGCCACCGGGTCGTCTTTCTGTCGAGCGACGACGAGGACGCGATCGCTCCCGTGGCGGCCTTGGCCAAACAACTCGGGTTCGCACCCGTCAAGCTGGGAAAGCTCAACGAGGGTGGCGCGCTGGTGCACGCACGCGGCCGCAGTTGGGGCCAGCTCATCTTCCAGGATTTGTTCAAGAAGGAGCAGTAATCGGCGTATGGGCGCCGTTCGAAGAGCGGGGAGTCTCCAGACGGAGCGGCAGATCTGCGAATCGCTTAGCATCTGTCGACTGCTATCGATGGCCTAGGATTCGCTCGAGTGTCCTCTGCTATCCGATACTACTCCACGGTACTCCCCTTCACTCCCACTCGATTGTTCTAAACGATCGTACGCGTTGAATTCCAGGCGCAAACCTTCCGCGAAGGCGACATCGCCCGTTTGCCAAAAAAACCGTCAGCCATGGCGAAGCGCGCATCCGTCCTTGGTGTAGCGGTTGCGCCGATTGCAAGACGGCTCGGCTCGATGCGGTCTTCGCTGGACACTGGGCGAATTTCAAAATGTGAATCGAGAGCGGTAGTCTTGCGGCGTCACAGCGAGGAGGCGCAGGAAGCTGCGGCGCATCGTTTCCTCCGAGCCGAAGCCGCACCGCTGTGCGATGCGCTTGACCGGCGTGCGCGACTCCGAAAGCAGGCGACGCGCCGCCTCCACCCTGAGCCGCTCGATCGCCCGAGCCGGCGTTTGCCCGGTTGCCTCCGCATAATGTCGGCTGAAACTGCGCTCGCTCATTCCCGCTCGATCGGCCAGGACTGTAAGTGAAAGTTCGTCACTGAGATGACGGTTGATCCAATCATGGAGCGCGCCGAACTTGTCGTCTGCGGCTTGCAAAGCCAAAGCGGCACTGAACTGCGCCTGTCCGCCGGGACGTTTGAGGAAGACGACCATGTAGCGGGCTACAGCAAGCGCCATGGAGCGGCCGAGATCTTCTTCCACGAGCGCCAGGGCCAGATCGATCCCGGCCGTCACCCCGGCCGAAGTCCAGACTGGACCGTCGCACACGAAGATTGGATCGCGCTCGACGCGCGCGGCGGGAAAGCGTTGAGCGAGTCTGGCACAATCCTTCCAGTGGGTCACCGCGCGACGTCCGTCCAATAGGCCTGCGGCGGCAAGCAAGAACGCGCCGGTGCAAACAGAGGCGACGCGGCGCGCCTGCGTCGCCCGTTGCTGCAGCCAATCGACCAGCGCTGGATTTGCAGCGGCCACCTCCACTCCCCGCCCACCGGCGACGAGCAAAGTATCCAGCGCCTCGCTGCGTCGGCTGAGCGGGCCCGCCGCCAGCGTCACCCCTGCCGACGAGACGACGCCTTGATCGCCTTGCGTCACGAGCTTGAGCCGGTAGGGCGGCGCGCCTCCGGCGTTGGCGACGAGATCGTTGGCGGAGGCGAACACCTGAACCGGCCCCGTGACATCGAGCAGTTGCACCGCCGGGAAGGTGAGCACCTCGATGGCCCGGATCGAATTTGGCGAGAAATGAGGGGCTTTGGCATTTCCGCCAAAGCATGCCCGGCTAGTTTCGCCTTGTCCAGCTCCGACTTCGAACTTGGAGATCACTATGATCCCGCATGACACGCACCTGCATATCGGCTCCCTCCTGTTCGAGGGCATTGATCAGATCGACTTGACAGGACCGTTCGAGGTGCTGTCGCGCATCCCGAATTCAACCTATCGCATCTACAGCAAGACCGCGGCGCCTGTCCGCGACCTGAAAGGATTGCGGCTTACGCCTGATGCGGCCCTGACCGATGCGCCGCCGCTGGATGTCCTTCATGTGCCGGGCGGCCATGGCCAGGAAGCCTTGATGGAAGACGCCGCAGTGCTGGGTTGGATCCGTCAGCAGGCGTCCGGCGCGTGCAGCATTTTCTCGGTGTGCACAGGCGCCTTGATCTGCGGCGCGGCGGGCCTGCTCAATGGGCGCCGGGCGACGACCCACTGGTCGGCGTTTCACTTGCTGCCCTATTTCGGCGCGATCCCCGTCAACGAGCGCGTAGTGGTGGATCGCGCCTGGGTCTTTGCCGCGGGCGTCACAGCCGGCATCGACGGCGCCTTGCGCCTCGCCGCCGAGCTGCGCGGCGATGAGGTCGCACAAGCGATTCAGCTTCATATGGCCTACGCGCCGGAGCCACCCTTCGACAGCGGCAAGCCGGAAACCGCGCCGGCCGCGATCCTGGACCAAGCGCGACGATCGGCGCGCCTAATCACGGCGCAACGGGAACAGACCGCGCGGCGCGTCGCCGCAAAACTCGACATCGCCGTCCCGACCGCATGCAGAGAGTGACTTCGCAGGCGCCGAGCCTCCCTTGGCGAGAATCGAGGGTTTATTGGCGCACCCGCCAAAGGCTGTAGCCCTAGATAGATCACACAATCGATCCCAACAGAGAGTGACTCACATGACAAACTTTCCCGTTCACACCATTGAAACCGCCCCCGAACGTTCGAAGCCGGCACTGCAGCAACTGCAGTCCGCTTTTGGCATGATCCCGAACATCGCCGGTGCGATGGCGACCTCGCCGGTCCTGATCAACAGCCTCGTCGCTCTGTTCGGCAACGTGCATGGCGGCAGCTTTACCGAAGCGCAGGTTCAGACCGTTCTGCTCACCGACGCGGTGACCAACGGCAGCACATGGGCCGTGGCGTTCCATACGACTCTGGCTCTCAAAGAGGGCATCGATCCGGCTGATGTCGAAGCCATTCGCGAAGGTCGCCTGCCGAAGAATGGTAAACTCGCCGCGCTGTCGAGTCTGGCCAAGACGATGATCGAAAAGCGCGGACGCCTCAGTGACGAGGACGTCAACCGCTTCCTCGCGGCCGGCTTCGGCAAGGATCACCTCCTCGAAGTCATCGCCGCGGTCGCCGCGTCGACGATCACGAACTACACCGGCAACATCACGAGGCCGCCTCTCGATGCGCCGTTTCAGGATCACGCCTGGCAGGGTTGAGACACCCCACTGGGGGAAGAGCAGTAATCGTTCGCAGACAGCGAGGCTCAACGATGCGTATGTCTATTCTTTTGTACGACGGCTTCACGACGCCGGACATTGTCGGAGGCTATCTATCGACATCGATTGGCCGACTTTTTCCAAGCGTGCTTTGGAGCGGCTTGTTGCACGAGAGCCGCTAAGCCGAAATCATGAATGCGTTTTTCGCCATGCTGGGGCTAGAGAGCGAACCAATCGATCGATCAGACCTTGACCGCTTGCGCGCTTCCTGTGCCAGCCCCGAATCTATTTGATGCGTGAGTTGTAACCAAGCTACGAGGACCGGCACTTTCTCAAAAATTCCACGAAGAGCGGCGCGGCAAACTGTGAGCAGCCGGGCTCAGAAAGAGACCGTCAGAACGATCACAATTCCTGACGGTCTTTTCTCGTCGCGTCTTGCTACTTCTGATGAGACCGTCGGAAGAACCGTGAAATGAATCGTCTTGGTCCGTCCACCGCGAATGTCGACTCCCGTCAAATCAATGACGTGGACGACGGCGGCATCGGAGAGACGATGGAGAGCAAATGAGCAAAGAGCTATCCCATAACCCTCAATTTTTTTACGCTATTCCTCTCTGATGCCCTCCAGGATATCCCACCCCCTCACTCCCACTCGATCGTCCCTGGCGGCTTGCTCGTCACGTCATAGACCACTCGATTCACGCCCTTGACTTCGTTGATGATGCGCGTCGCGGTGCGGCCGAGGAAGCTCATGTCGAAGGGATAAAAGTCCGCGGTCATGCCGTCGGTCGAGGTCACCGCGCGCAGGCCCACGACATAGTCGTAGGTGCGGCCATCGCCCATGACGCCCACGGTCTTCACCGGCAGCAGCACCGCGAAGGCTTGCCAGATCTGATCGTACAGGCCCGCTTTCCGGATCTCGTCGATATAGACAGCGTCCGCCTTGCGCAGGATGTCCAGTTTCTCTTTGGTGATGTCGCCGGGGCAGCGGATCGCCAGGCCCGGCCCGGGAAACGGATGCCGGCCGACGAAGATCTCAGGCAAGCCAAGCTCGCGGCCGAGCTCGCGCACCTCGTCCTTGAACAATTCGCGGAGGGGCTCGACCAGCTTCATGTTCATGCGCTCGGGAAGCCCGCCGACATTGTGGTGCGACTTGATGGTCACCGACGGGCCGCCGGTGAAGGAGACGCTCTCGATCACATCAGGATAGAGCGTGCCCTGCGCGAGAAATTCCGCGCCGCCGATCTTCTTGGCCTCTTCCTCGAACACGTCGATGAAGAGTTTTCCGATGGTCTTGCGCTTTTGCTCGGGTTCGGTGACGCCGGCAAGCTCGGCCAGGAATTGTTTCGACGCATCAACATGGACGAGCGGAATGTTGTAGTGATGCCGAAACAGGTCGACCACCGTCTCGGCTTCGTTCAGCCGGAGCAGGCCGTGATCGACGAACACGCAGGTGAGCTGGTGGCCGATCGCCTCGTGGATCAGCACGGCAGCCACGGCGGAATCGACACCACCGGAGAGGCCGCAGATCACCTTGCCGTTGCCGACCTGCTTGCGGATTTTTTCGATCGCCTCCTCGCGGAAAGCGCGCATGGTCCAGTCGCCCGTCAGCCCCGCAACCTTGCGGACGAAATTGCGGATCAGCTTGGCGCCGTCGGGCGTGTGCACCACCTCGGGATGGAACATCAGCCCGTAATATTTGCGCCTCTCGTCCTGGATCACGGCGAACGGCGCATTGGCCGAGATGCCGGCAACGGCAAAGCCCGGCGGCATTTTGGTGATGCGATCGCCGTGGCTCATCCACACCGGATGCTTTTCGCCGGTCAGCCAGGCGTCCTCGAACAGGCGGCTCGGCGCTTTCACCTCGAGATCGGCACGGCCGAATTCGCGGTGGTGGCCGCCCTCGACCTCGCCGCCGAGCTGGGCGGCCATCGTCATCTGGCCGTAGCAAATGCCGAGCACCGGCACGCCGGAGTCGAAGATGAGCTGGGGCGCGCGGGGCGAGCCCTCGACATGCACCGACTCCGGGCCGCCCGAGAGGATCACCGCCTTCGGCTGCATCTCCTTGAAGGCGTCCTCCGCCTTCTGGAACGGGACGATCTCGGAATAGACGCCCTCCTCGCGGACGCGGCGGGCGATGAGCTGGGTGACCTGGCTGCCGAAATCGACAATCAGAATCTTTTCATGCGCCGAGGCCTTGGGCGTCGACGGCGGGCGGGCTTGCGTGCTGGCTGTCATGGATAGGAAGTACGCGACGGAACGCTGCACCGCAACCCTCCAACCGGGGTTTGACGGGCTGGGTCCACGTGTTTTGGAGGGAGGACAATGATCCGTAGGTCGGCCAGACGGCTTTAGCGCCATGCCCGCCCCCTTTGACTGGTGGGCACGTTGTCCCGACCTAACTCTTCCGGCGCAGCACCGAGATAAAAAACCCGTCCGTTCCGGTCCGCCGCGGCGTCATCAGCCAGCCCTCATGCGTCTGCAGGGCCGCCGCGGTAAAGTCCTCGGCCTTGTCCCAGAGCACCGTCACAGTCTGATCCGGAGGCGCGATCGAAAATTCACGATGGCGAGCCAGGAAGGCGCGGACCTGCTGGCTGTTTTCCACCGGTAACACCGAACAGGTGATGTAAGCGATCCGGCCGCCCGGCTTGACCAAGCCGACCGCGCGATCAAGCACCTCTGCCTGGTCCTTCAAGCGGATCTCGAGCGCGCCGGGCCGCATGCGCCACTTGGCGTCGGGGTTGCGTCGCCAGGTTCCGGTTCCCGTACACGGGGCGTCGATCACGACTACGTCTGCCGAAGACCTGATGTCGGCCAGCGGATCGGCCTCGCCCTTGGGCGCACGGATCTCGGCATTGTGGACGCCCGCCCGCGACAGCCGCTCATGGATAGGCGCCAACTGGCGCTTATCGCGGTCGGTCGCGATCAGCCGACCCTTGCCCTGCATCATCGCGGCCAGCGCGAGCGTCTTGCCGCCGGCTCCGGCGCAGAGGTCGACGACCTGCTCGCCGGGTTTTGCCGCCGAAAACAAGGCCGCCAGTTGCGAGCCTTCATCCTGAACTTCAACAAAGCCCTTGATGAAATCCTCCTCGGCCTGGATGCCGGGATTGCGGGCATCGGCAGACAGCTCGATCCGTAAGCCCACCGGCGACCACGGCGTCGGCTTCGCACCGAGATGGCCAAGCGATTTGAGCACCTTTTCGCGTTTGGCCTTCAGAGTGTTCACGCGCAGATCCAGCGGCGCCCGGCTCGCCATCGCCGCGGCTTCCAGCGCACGGTCCGCGCCAAACGCCTGCTCGAGATAGGGATCGAGCCATTCCGGATAATCGCCGGCGACCGGCGGCGGCGCATCTTTCAGCGAGCGCTCGGTGAGCGCTTTGCGCTCCGCGTCGGTCAGCGGCGCCGGGGCAAAGCGGCCGCCGTCGCACAGCGTCGCAATCGCCTCCACATCAAGGCCGCGCTCAAGCCTGAGCATACCGAGCACGCGCGCCCGCGCGCTCTCCTCATCCATCAGGTAAGCACTGGAGGCGCGCCGCCGCAGCACGTCCCAAACCAGGCCGGCAATGGCGGCGCGATCGCCGGAGCCTGCGAAGCGATGCACAGTTCCCCACTCCTTCAGCGCCTGCGCGGCGGGAATGCGTTGCGCCTCGATCGTGTCGATCACTTCAATCGCCGCGGACAGCCGGGCAGCGGGGGTCATCTCAGACTTTCAGTTCGCAAGTGGACGCAACTGTTTAGATCAGCAGCAGAATCTTGAGCGCAAAATAGATCCACATCACCAATAGCACCAGCGCACCGGCGAGCCAGGCGATCGAGCGGCGTCCGAGATCATTCGAACTCACGAATATGCCGGCATGGGCAAAGCGGGTGATGACGAAGAGCCATGACATCAAGACGATAAACAGATCGGCATGACGCAGCGGCAGTGCCAGCGCAATCAAGGCGTAAAATAGAAGCGGCAGTTCGAATTGGTTGCGATAGCAATTGCCGACCTGGGTGGCGCGAGCCGGCCAGTTCGGCTGACCCAGCGCAATATCCCTGATCTTGGTCTCACCCGAGACCAAGGTCTGCCGCCGCAAGCCGACCATCCAGATCAGAAGTGCGAAAGTGAGGCCGATCTGCACGAAGAGCGGCAGCAAAACCATCTGAACCGACATTGGAATCCCCCCTCGCGGTCTCCTGCCATCATATGTAATACCGCCCGCGGCGATGCCTGACAACAAAGGCTCGTCCACACGTCACGAATCCGAAGCCGGCGCGCTGTATGCTCGAGGGGAAGGACCTGACACATGAGCGAATTTCGCCTGACGCAGATTTCGGACACTCATCTTGCGCGGCGCCTGACGAAATTGACCTATAATTTCGACAAGGTCGCTGACCACATCGACGCGACGCGCCCTGATCTCGTCGTCAACAGCGGCGATCTCGCCTTCGACGCGCCGACGCAAGCAGATGATCTCGAATTTGCCCGCGCGCTGCATGATGCCCTCCCCGTCGCCTGCCGCTATCTGCCCGGCAATCACGACATCGGCGACAATCCGACCCAGATCGGCCCGGCGCCGGCGCAACCGGTCAATGAAAAGGGCCGGCAAGCCTTCATCTCGGCTTTTGGCGATGACTACTGGCGATTCGATGCAGCCGGTTGGTGCTTCATCGGCCTCGATTCGCTGGTGATGAATTCAGGCCTCATCAGCGAGGCCGAGCAGTTCGATTGGTTCGCGTCGGAGCTTGCCAGCAGCGGCGGCAAGCCGGTCGCGCTGTTCCTGCACAAGCCGATCTTCCTCAATACACCAGAGGACCCGGAGTTGGAGGCGACCGCCATCCGCTACGTTCCATTCCCGGCGCGGCGGCGGCTGGTCGAGATGTTGCGTGCAGCGAATGTTCGCCTGATCGCCAGCGGTCACGTGCATCAACGGCGAGATTTCACCTGGCGCGGCGTCCGGCATATCTGGGCTCCGTCCGCCGGTTTCATCATCTCCGACCAGCGGCAAGAGCGGATCGGCATAAAAGAAGTCGGGCTGGTGGAATATCGTTTCCAGCCCGACTCGTTCGAAGTTCGTCACGTCAGAGCGCCCGGCCAGATCGATCTCGACCTGGACGAATTACTTAAAGAGCGACTTTAAGGCCCGTACCAGACGGCGGGCCCGCCGACATAGCCACCGCCCACGTAACCATAGCCATAGACGGGCGCCGGTATCTCATACATCGCGCCGGGCGCTGGATGGCGGAAATAGAAGCCCGGCCCCGGCGCGGCCCGCACGCCGTAACCGCCAGTCAGATAGTGCGAGTCGGGGTAGTTGAACCCGACGTTGCCCGGTTCCTGGGTTGCTTGCCAACCGGCCATCGCCGGAGTTGTGAACGCCGCCGCGGCGAGAAAAGCGGCGGATAAAAGTTTCAATCTTCTCATTTATGCCTCCGTTGATCAGAGAAGCAACGACGAGACGGATGCGGAGTTTCTGAAAACTCTTCAAGGAGATGTGAAGTTCCCGCGTTCCCTGCTCCGACCGTACGCAGTGTCGATTGATCACGCTTTATCGGGCCCGACGCGCACGAGTTGCTTGCCAAAATTCGCGCCGTTGAGCAGCCCGATGAGCGCCGCAGGCGCGCTGTCGAGACCTTCGGTGATGAACTCCTTGTACTTCACCCTGCCCTCGCGCACCCATTGCGACACGTCGCGCAGGAAATCGTCGTGGCGCGCGGCAAAGTCGCTGACAATGAAGCCCCGCAAGGTCAGCCGCTTTGTGAGGATGGCGCGCATCAGGCTCGCCGCCCATTTCGGCGGCTTTGCCTCGGTGTCGTTGTAGTGCGCGATCAGGCCGCAAACCGGCACGCGCGCGAAATTGTTGAGCAGCGGAAACACCGCTTCGAATACGGCCCCGCCGACGTTCTCGAAATAGACGTCGATGCCCTTGGGGCATGCGTGCTTGAGCTTGGCCGCGAGCTCGGGATCGCGGTGATCCAGGCAATCGTCGAAGCCGAGCTCGTGCTTGACGTAATCGCATTTCTCCTTGCCGCCGGCGATGCCGATCGCGCGCGCCCCCTTGATCCTGGCGATCTGGCCGACAGCAGAGCCGACCGCGCCGGAGGCAGCGGCAACGACGACGGTCTCGCCTGGTTGCGGCTTGCCGATCTCGAGCAAGCCCGTATAGGCCGTCATGCCGGGCATGCCGAGCACGCCGACCGCAGTCGAAATCGGCGCAAGCTTCGGGTCGATCTTGCGCAAGCCTTTGCCGTCGGCAAGCGCATGCGTCTGCCAGCCGGCGCGCGCCAGCACGATATCGCCTTTCTCGTAATCCGGGCTCTTGGAAGCGATCACCTCGCACACCGTGCCGCCTTCCATCACGCCACCGATCGGCACCGGCTGCGCATAGGAGGCCGCATCGCTCATGCGCCCGCGCATATACGGATCGAGCGACAGCCAGATCGTGCGCAGCAGAACCTGCCCCTCGGCCGGGGACGGCACCTCATAGTCTTCGGTGCGAAAGTCGGACGGCTTGGGCTCGCCGAGGGGACGCGAGGCCAGAACGATGCGCTTGCCTTGGGGCATGGCGTTTTCCTCCTGCTTGTTTCGCTCTCATTCCGGGGCGATGCGAAGCATCGAACCCGGAGTCTCGAGGTTCCGGGTTCGCGCATTTCATGCGCGGCCCGGAACGACGGCATCCTTTACGCCCCGCCCGGATAGTTCGGGCTCTCGCGCGTGATGGTCACGTCGTGTACGTGGCTCTCGCGCAAGCCGGCGCCAGTAATGCGCACGAACTGCGCCTTCTCGTGAAATTCTTCCAGGTTCTTCGCCCCGACATAACCCATCGCCGCGCGCAAGCCACCGGCGAGCTGATGCATGACATTGGCGACCGGGCCCTTATACGGCACCTGGCCCTCGATGCCCTCGGGCACGAGCTTCAGCGTATCCTTGATGTCCTGCTGGAAGTAGCGATCGGCCGAGCCGCGCGCCATCGCGCCGACCGAACCCATGCCGCGATAGGCCTTGTAGGAACGGCCCTGCCACAGAAACACTTCGCCGGGTGTCTCATCGGTGCCGGCAAGCAGCGAGCCGACCATGGCGATGTCGGCGCCGGCCGCGAGCGCTTTGGCGAGATCGCCGGAATATTTGATGCCGCCGTCGGCGATGACGCAGACATTTGCTTTCTTTGCAGCCTCCACCGCATCCATGATCGCGGTGAGCTGCGGCACGCCGACGCCGGCGACAATGCGGGTGGTGCAGATCGAACCCGGGCCGATACCGACCTTTATGGCATCCGCGCCCGCATCGATCAGCGCCTGCGCGCCATCCTTCGTCGCGATGTTGCCCGCGATCACCTGCACCGCATTGGACAGCCGCTTGATGCGGTTGACCGCTTCGAGAACGCGCGAGGAATGGCCGTGCGCGGTATCGACCACGATCAGGTCGACGCCGGCATCGATCAGCCGCTCGGTGCGCTCGAAACCACCCTCGCCGACCGTGGTTGCGGCCGCCACGCGCAGCCGTCCGTGCTCATCTTTTGAGGCCAGCGGATGCGCGACCGCCTTCTCGATGTCCTTCACCGTGATCAGGCCGACGCAGCGGTACTGATCGTCGACCACCAGGAGCTTCTCGATGCGATGCTTGTGCAGCATCCGCTTGGCCTCGTCCTGGCTCACGCTTTCGCGCACCGTGACGAGATTGTCACGCGTCATCAGCTCGGACACTTTTTGGCTGTGATCGGTGGCGAAGCGCACGTCGCGATTGGTGAGAATGCCAACCAGCTTGCCCGGCTTGCCGCCGCCACCACCCGTCACCACCGGAATGCCGGAAATACCGTGATGGCTCATCAAGGCCAGCGCATCCGCAAGCGTCGCCTCGGGTGCGATGGTCAGCGGGTTGACGACCATTCCGGATTCGAACTTCTTCACCTGCCGTACCTGGGCGGCCTGGCCTTCGGGGTCGAAGTTGCGGTGAATCACCCCGAGCCCTCCCGATTGCGCCATGGCGATCGCCATCCGCGCCTCGGTCACCGTGTCCATCGCGGAGGCGATGATCGGGATGTTGAGCGGTATTGCACGGGTGACGTGCGAGCGGATATCGACCTCGCCGGGCAGCACGTCCGAGAGGCCGGGCTTCAGGAGCACATCGTCGAACGTATAGGCTTCGCGGATGCCCTGAAGGGCCTCGACCTTCGCCATCGCCAACTCCTCATTCTGGCGGCCATAGGCGGCCGCAGCAAATTCTGGGATGAACACGACCACCGGCGAAGCCTTAGGCGACGCCGCCGAATCGATGCCCATCGGTGGGGTTGACGCTGGTCGATAGCACGGGCCCGTGACGAATCAAAGTGTCATACGGCGGCTTTTCGCACGGGCCTTTCGCGCTGCACCTCAATAGCGCGGATAGCCCGGCGGCGGCCCGTACTGGCGGATCGCCGCCACCACTTCGCGGTGCCTCCGCTCCTCCCGCTTCATATGGACCGCAATGAGCGCATGCGCCGACGGCACCAGCAGCAGGACATGGAAAAACAGCCCCAAAACCAGGCAAAAGACCAGCAGAACGAGGTTGAAAACCGCCGAAAAGGGCTGTCCGTTCAAAAGCAAACCCAGCGGCGGCAGCAGCGCTGCGAGGATGTAGATCATGGTTTTGATGGCTCCGGGCGCGAATTCGCGCCGCAGAGGATGTAGGGGGCCATGCAGGTTCCGCAATAGTCTCCGCGGCAACGGGATGATACAGGCCCCTCTCCTTTCCGCTTCTCGCCGCGGTTGAAGCCTAGATGAACAAAGAACGCGTGATCCCGCTCATCGTGGCCACCGCCCTGTTCATGGAGAACATGGACTCGACGGTGATTGCGACCTCGCTGCCGGCGATCGCCGCCGATATCGGCACAAGCCCGCTCACGCTCAAGCTCGCCATCACCTCCTACCTGTTGTCGCTCGCCGTGTTCATTCCGGCGAGCGGCTGGACCGCCGACCGTTTTGGCGCGCGTCTCGTGTTCGCGATCGCGGTCGGCGTTTTCATGATGGGCTCGATCGGCTGCGCGATCTCATCCTCCGTGACCGATTTCGTGATCGCGCGCATCCTGCAGGGCATGGGCGGTGCGATGATGACGCCGGTCGGCCGACTGGTGCTGCTGCGCTCGATCGACAAGAGCGCGCTGGTTAACGCGATGGCCTGGGTCACCGTGCCGGCGCTGATCGGCCCCGTCATCGGCCCGCCGCTCGGCGGCTTCATCACCACCTATTTCTCCTGGCACTGGATCTTCCTGATCAACATCCCTATTGGGCTGCTCGGCATCTTCATGGCGCTGCGCTTCATCGATCCCATCAAGAGCGAGGAGCTCGAGCGCTTCGATCTCTATGGGCTGGTGCTGGCAGGCATCGGGCTTGCGGGAATTGCGTTCGGGCTGTCGGTTGCCGGGCTCAACCTGCTGCCCTGGAGCGTCGTGATCTCGTTGATCGGGATCGGCACGATCTCGATGACGCTCTACATCATCCATGCACGGCGGACCGGCTCGCCGGTGCTCGATTTCTCGATGCTGCGGCTCTCGACCCTGCGGGCGAGCATTATCGGCGGATTCATGTTCCGCGTCGGCATCGGCGCCCTGCCGTTTCTCCTGCCGCTTCTGATGCAGGTCGGCTTCGGGCTGACACCGTTTCAATCCGGTCTCGTCACCTTCGCCTCCTCCGCAGGTGCGATGGGGATGAAAGCACTCGCCGCGAGGATCATCCGCACCTTCGGCTTTCGCAACATGATGACCGTCAATGCAGTTGTCAGCGCCTTCTTCCTGGCGGCCTGCGCTCTGTTCACGGTGACGACGCCGCTGCTGCTCATCATGATCATCCTTCTCGTCGGCGGCTTCTTCCGCTCGCTGCAATTCACCGCGATCAACACGGTGGCCTATGCCGAAGTCGAGCCGACCCAGATGAGCCGGGCCACCACGTTAGTGAGCGTCAACCAGCAATTGGCGGTCTCCGCGGGCGTTGCAGTCGGCGCATTCTCGGTGGAGACCACGATGTGGTTCCGGCATGTGAATGAGCTCAACGCCACGATCTTCGCGCCGGCGTTTGTCGTGGTCGCCGTCATTTCGGCCGCCTCCTCCTATTTCTTCTGGCAGATGCCCGGTGATGCCGGCCACGAGATCTCCGGCCGCAAGGTGGCGGCGATCTCCAGCCGCAAGCGTGCAGCGCTGGCGGCGGCATCGGCGCCGAGCGAAACGACGGAAGATGCACGCGATCAGCGGTTGGGGTGATCTCACCTGTCGAAGCATCAGGTACTCGCCAAGGGCGCAAATCACGGACATACTGCGCATCGGTAGCCGCAACAGCGGGCCCGACTATCGCGGCTGCTATCGGTGTCGCGGTGCTGTACCTCCTGCCCTGCTGACTCGCAGAAGTCGTTCTCCAACAATTGGCATGAGCTGCGCCTTACGGGTCTATCTTGGGCACCCTTCAGAATACGTTCATACGCCCCAGACTATCGGTTCCTCTTCGAGGAGCAATAATGACCAATCAGATCGTTTTCCGGGACGTCGCCAGGATCATTCTGCCGTTCAGCATCTTTATTGGTCTGTTCAGCCACGGTGCGACATCTGCCGCGGTCTTTGCTCTTGGGCTGATTTGCATCTGCTACGAGATCAAGCAACGGAAGCGGGCTTCGTACCTGAGCGAATTCGAAGGTGCTTAACGCCCGGCGCGATTGGAGCGAACGATTTCTCCCCACCGTCACGCCCGGGCTGTCCCGGGCATCCACGTCTTTCTTCCCCCAGGCTAGGACGTGGATGGCNGGGACAAGCCCGGCCATGACGACTGGAGAGACTGATCAAACTTCCGGCGCAGCCCTCGGGCCGCCCCGATACCCCGTTGCAAGCACATACCGCTCGGATGAATCCTGCCGGCTCGCCGCCGGCTTCACGTGCTTCACGCTCGAAAAATCGCGCTTCAACTGCGCCAAGAGCTCCGCATCGGCGCCGCTCTGAAACACTTTCGCCAGGAACGCTCCGCCCGGCTTGAGCACCTCGCTCGCAAACAGCGCGGCGGCTTCCACCAGGCCGACAATGCGCAATTGATCGGTCTTGCGGTGGCCGGTGGTGTTGGCCGCCATGTCGGACATGACGACGTCGGCGCGGCCTCCGAGCATCGCTAGCAGTTTTTCCGGCGCGCTCTCGTCGAGGAAATCGAGCTGCGCGAAATCGACGCCTGGTATCTCCCCCATCTCCAGGAGATCGATCGCGATCACCTTGCCCTTGGCCGGCGCACCGACGCGCTTGGCGGCGACCTGGCTCCAGCCGCCGGGTGCGGCGCCGAGATCCACCACGGTCATACCGGGCTTGAGCACGTGAAACTTGTCGTCGATCTCGATCAGCTTGTAGGCCGCGCGCGAGCGAAAGCCTTCCCGCTTGGCCTGAGCGACATAAGGGTCGTTGAGCTGCCGCTCCAACCAGAGTTTTGAGGACAGCTTTCGTTTGCCTTTGCTCTTAACCGTGACATGCAGCCGGCCGGTGGAGTCTTTTGTCATATGCTTGTCTACCGTCATTCCGGGGCGATGCGAAGCATCGAACCCGGAATCTCGCACCACAACCTCTAGATTCCGGGTTCAGCCCTGCAGGCTCCCCCGGAATGGCGGAAGGTGGGCCCCCAGGGTGACGTCAACGAAGCTAAATCAGAACGCTCGCAGCGCGCCGTCCTCGCGCATCATCTCGACCAGCATGCCCTCGCGTAGGCCGCGATCGGCGACCCGCAGCCGGGGCAGCGGAAAGGCGCTGCGAATCGCATCCAGGATGGCGCAACCCGCCAGCACCAGGTCGGCCCGATCGACGCTGATGCAATGATTGCTGGCGCGTTCCTGATAGCTCATCGCGAGCAGGCGGTCGACGGTGGTGGTGATCTCGGCCCCGTTCATCCAGATGCCGTCGACCCGCCTGCGATCGTAGCGCGCCAGGTTAAGATGAATGCCAGCGAGCGTGGTCACGGTACCGGAGGTCCCGAGCAGGTGCATGTCGCGGAGGTCGCGTCCGTGCTCCGCCGCAAAGGGCGCGACATGCCTCGCCACTTCCGCGACCATGCGCCGATACGACTCCCGCGTCACGTCCCGGCCGCCGAAATGCTCCGCCAGCGTGACGACGCCGAGCGGGATCGACATCCAGGCCTTGCTGCGCGGCTCGGAATTGGGCTCGCCCGGATCGCGCTCGATCCGCACCAGCTCGGTCGAGCCGCCCCCGATGTCGAACAGAATGGCGCCGCGGCCTCTGGGGTCAACCAGCGGCGAACAGCCGATCACCGCCAGCGCCGCCTCGGTCTCGCGGTCGATCACCTCGAGCGCTATGCCGGTCTCGGCGGCCACCCTGTCGCGAAAACGGTCCGCGTTCGAGGCCGCGCGGCAGGCCTCGGTGGCGATCAACCGCAGCCGTTTCGCTTTCCGCGCCTCGATCTTGTCGCGACAAATGGACAGCGCGGCGATGGCGCGCTCGATCGCGGCCTCGCTGATGCACCCCGTGGCGGAAATACCCTCGCCCAGGCGAATGATGCGCGAGAAGGAATCCACCACGCGAAAGCCGTCGTCGGACGGACAGGCGATCAGCAGGCGGCAGTTGTTGGTGCCGAGATCCAGCGCCGCGTAGACGCTGGTTCCCGAGGCGCGCGAAAGCTCCGGTGCCGTATCCACAGCAACAGGCCTTTGCAGCTCTTCGGCCAGCGCGGGGCCGTCGCGAAGCCGCGTGTCATCGTTCATTCAAAAAGTCTTTCCGCCGGCCTCGTCGACCGGCCCGGAATTTCTCATTCGGCTGAAACATTAGCAGTGCCAAGGGGGTGTGCAACAGGCCAATGGGACCATGTCCAAACGGGCGTTGTCCGGGAGGTATCGGTGCGATATTTGAGGAATGCCCCGCGAATTCGCGCAAATTAGGCATTTTCCCATGCAAGATCACACGCCCGCGTCCGCTCTGGAAACCGCTATCGCACTGCAAAAATTCGGTGTCGGCCAACCCGTCCGCCGCAAGGAGGACGATACGCTGGTGCGCGGCAAGGGCAAATACACCGACGATTTCAACCTGCCCGGCCAGGTGCATGCCTGGATCGTGCGTTCCACTCACGCCCACGGCATCATCAGGGGCATCGACGCCTCGGCCGCCAAGGCCATGCCCGGCGTGCTCGGCGTCTGGACGGGCGCCGATCTTGCCGCCGCCGGCTACGGCCCCTTCACTTGCGGCCTGCCGCTGAAGAATCGCGACGGCACGCCGCTCCTGCAGACCAACCGCACCGCGCTGATGACCGACAAGGTGCGTTTCGTCGGCGATCCCGTCGCGTTCGTGGTGGCGGAGACGGCAGCTCAGGCGCGCGACGCGGCCGAGGCGGTTGTCGTCGACATCGACCCGCTGCCCGCGGTTACCGACCCCGAGGAGGCGGCAAAGCCCGGCGCGCCACAGCTCTATGATCACATCCCCAACAATGTCGCGCTCGACTATCACTATGGCGATACCGACAAGATTGAGGCGGCCTTTGCCAAGGCCGCGCATATCGCCAAGCTCGATATGATCAACACCCGTGTCGCCGTGGTACCGATGGAGCCGCGCGCAGGTCTTGCTTCCTTCGACAAGAACAGCGGCCGCTACACGATCCAGGTGCCGACGCAAGGCGTGTCCGGCAACCGCAACATGCTCAAGACGCTGCTGAAGGTCGAGCCCGAGAAGGTTCATCTGCTGACCGCCAATGTCGGCGGCTCGTTCGGGATGAAGAACATCAACTATCCCGAATATATCTGCATCCTGCATGCCGCGAAGGAACTCGGTCGCCCCGTGAAATGGACCGACGAGCGCTCGACCAGCTTTCTGTCCGACAGCCAGGGCCGCGCACAGAAAATCCATGGCGAGCTCGCGCTCGACGCCGAAGGCCATTTCCTGGCGGTCAAATTGTCCGGCTATGGCAATCTCGGCGCCTACATCACGGGCGTCGCGCCAAGCCCGCTGTCGCTGAACACAGGCAAGAATCTCCCCAGCGTCTACCGCACGCCGCTGATTCAAATCGACATCAAAACGGTGCTGACCAACACGACCTTGATGGGCGCCTATCGCGGCGCCGGGCGGCCTGAGGCCAATTACTACATGGAGCGCCTGATCGACCGCGCCGCGGACGAAATGGGCATCAACCGTCTCACCTTGCGCAAGCGCAACTTCGTCAAATCGGCCCAGATGCCGTTCAATGCGGCTTCCGGCGTCACCTATGACAGCGGCGATTTCCAGGGCGTGTTCGAGAAGGCGCTGGAGCTTTCGGATTACGAGAACTTCCCCAAGCGCAAGCGCGAGAGCAAGAAGAACGGCAAGCTGCGCGGCATTGCCGTGGGCTCCTATCTCGAGGTCACGGCCCCTCCTGGCGTCGAGCTCGGCAAGATCATGTTCGAGGCCGACGGCACCGTGCGGCTGATCACCGGCACGCTCGACTACGGCCAGGGCCATGCCACGCCGTTCGCGCAGGTGCTGTCCGCCCAGCTCGGCGTGCCCTTCGAGAGCATCAAGCTCGAACAGGGCGACAGCGACATCGTGCACACCGGCAATGGCACCGGCGGTTCGCGCTCGATCACGGCAAGCGGCATGGCCATCGTCGAGGCCTCCAGGCTCGTGATTGAACAAGGCAAGCGCGCCGCTGCGCATTTGCTGGAGGCCTCCGAAGCGGACATCGAATTCGGCGACGGCCGCTTCACCATCGCGGGCACTGACCGCAGCATCGACATCATCGAGCTGTCAAAGCGCCTGCGCGAAGGCAAGATGCCGGAAGGCGTGCCCAACTCGCTCGATGTCGACCACACCACCGAGCCGGTGCCCTCGGCGTTCCCGAACGGCTGCCATGTCGCGGAAGTCGAGGTCGATCCGGACACCGGCGTGGTGCAAGTGGTCCGCTACACCGGCGTCAACGACTTCGGCACGGTCGTCAACCCGATGCTGGTCGAAGGTCAGCTCCACGGCGGCGTCGCGCAGGGCATCGGCCAGGCGCTGATGGAGCACGTGCAATATGACGAGAGCGGCCAGCCCGTCACCGGCTCGTTCATGGATTACGCCATGCCGCGCGCGGAGGACATTCCGTTCATGACGGTGGGCGACCATCCGGTGCCGGCCACGACCAATCCGCTGGGCACCAAGGGCTGCGGCGAAGCCGGCTGCGCCGGCAGCCTCTCCACCATCGTCAACGCGGTGGTCGATGCGCTCTCCGACTACGGCATCAAGCACATCGACATGCCGCTGACGAGCGAGCGCGTCTGGCGGGCGATTCAGGAGGCGAAAGCCAAGGCGGCGTGAGGATGCGAGGGACGGACGATCACTCCACGATCGTCATGGCTGGGCTCGTCCCGGCCATCCACGTGGCGCATCACGTGCGGAAAGACGCGGATGCCCGGGACAAGCCCGGGCATGACGAGCGGAAAGATTGGCGGCTGTAACTCTCTCATGCCGCGGCCTGCTCGCGCGGCTGGTAGATCGCAATGTGCCAGCAATGCGCCAGCGGCGTGGCGCCGTTGGCCACCACCAGCGCGTCGAGTTCGACGAAACGGTGGCCCTTCTTCTCATAATTGCCAGTCACCTTGGCCCGCGCGGTGATCTCATCGCCAGCCTTGCCGGCGGACAACAATTGCATGCGACTGCCGACATGAATCCAAGGCCCCAGAATGGCATTGTCGACCAGCACGCGGTTCATGATCTTCTGCAGCATGCCGGGATGGGCGAGGCTTTCGCGTAAGTAGATCGGATCGGTCTCCCTGATATCGGCGAGATAGTCCTTGGCGGCGTCGCCCGCCCAGCTCCGCGGCACCGTGCCGAGCCATTTGCCAAATTCGTATGAGCTCGCATTCACGGGCTTGCGCTCGGCGACCGCGGCAACCTCCTTGAAATCGGCCAGCGAAACCGCCGGCGCAGCGGCGGGCAAGGACGCACTGCCGGTCGCGCAGACTTCGCCGCGGCTTTCGACCTCGATGGACAACGCCCCGTCGCTCTCGATAGCCCTGAGGTCGACAGTTTCGCCGTCATAGACCGGCTTCACGAAGCGCGCTTCGATCAGGCCGCGCTCCAGAAACGCGCGGCCCCACTTCGCGACCGGCAGATGCATCATGTAGGCCATGACATCGACACCGGGCACGAGGCCACCCGAGAAGCCGAACCGGCGCGCGACCGTATCGTCATGCATCTTGTTTTCGGATTGTTTCGCGGTGTTGTAGGCCGACACGCGATAGCTTTGAAACGCGCTGCTCATGGCTCATTTCCCGTGATTGATGGGCCGCTCCGGGCCATCATGGTACGCCCGGGAACTGCGCTGGCAAGGCCCGCCTTTCGCTCGCCATTTATGCCGGGATGGAGTACCACCCGCGCAAATCACGCAAGACGGAACGGACGACCGAATTCATGGCCCCGCCGCTGATCCAGCTTAAGGACATCCGCCTCACCTTTGGCGGCACAGCGCTGCTCACCGGCGTCGAGCTCTCGGTGTCGCCGATGGAGCGCGTCTGCCTGATCGGCCGCAACGGCTCCGGCAAGTCGACGCTGCTGAAGATCATGGCAGGCCTGGTCGAGCCTGACAGCGGCACCCGCTTCGCGCAACCGGGGGCGACCATCCGCTACCTGCCGCAGGAGCCGGATTTCGGCGACCACACGACGACGCTGGCTTACGTCGAATCCGGCCTCGGTCCCGGCGATGACCACTATCCGGCGCGCTACCTCCTGGAGCAACTCGGACTCACCGGCGACGAAGATCCTGCCCATCTCTCCGGTGGCGAGGCGCGCCGCGCGGCACTGGCGCGGGTGCTCGCGCCCTCGCCCGACATTCTCCTGCTTGACGAGCCCACAAACCATCTCGATCTGCCGACGATCGAATGGCTGGAGGCCGAGCTCGAAAACCGCCGCGGCGCGCTGGTCCTGATCAGCCACGATCGTCGCTTCCTCACCAACCTCTCGCGCTCGACCGCCTGGCTCGACCGCGGCCAGGTCAGGCAGATCGACCGCGGCTTTGCCGCTTTCGAGGCCTGGCGCGACGAGGTGCTGGCGGAAGAGGAGCGCGAGCAGCACAAGCTCGAGCGCAGGATCGTCGATGAGGAGCACTGGTTGCGCTATGGCGTGTCCGGCCGGCGCAAGCGCAACGTCAAACGGCTCGCCAATCTGCACGCCCTGCGCGCGCAGCGGCGCAACTATCGCGGCGCCGCCGGCAACGCCAATCTCACCGCGGCGGAGGCGGACAAATCCGGCAAGCTGGTGATCGAGGCCAAGGCCATCAGCAAGGCCTATGACGATCGCAAGATCGTCGACAATTTCTCCATTCGCATCCAGCGCGGCGACCGCGTCGGCATTGTCGGGCCGAACGGCGCCGGCAAGACCACGCTTGTCAATCTTCTAACCGGCGCGATCGCGCCTGATAGCGGCAGCGTGCGGCTCGGGGTCAACCTGGAGATGGCCACGCTCGACCAGCACCGCGAAAGCCTCGATCCGAAATCGACGCTGGCCGAGGCGCTGACCGGCGGCCGCGGCGACCATGTGATGGTCGGCGGCAAGCCGAAGCACGTCGTCAGCTACATGAAGGACTTTCTGTTCGCGCAGGAGCAGATGCGCACGCCCTTAGAGGTGCTCTCCGGCGGCGAGCGCGGCCGGCTGATGCTGGCGCGCGCGCTGGCAAAGCCTTCCAATCTGCTGGTGCTGGACGAGCCGACCAATGATCTCGACCTGGAAACCCTCGACGTCCTCGAAGACATGCTCGGCGACTACGAGGGCACGGTGATCCTGATCAGCCACGACCGCGATTTCCTCGATCGCGTGGTGACCTCGGTGATCGTCCCCGAAGGCGGCGGCAAGTGGGTCGAATATGCCGGCGGCTATAGCGACATGCTCGCCCAGCGCGGCGCGGACTTAAAGCGCGAGGACGCGAAGGAGCAGGCGACAGAAGAGAAAAGGGAGACGAAGGCTGCATCCCCGGCCGCACCGGCGCCGAAGCGCCGATTGAGCTTCAACGAAAAGCACGCCCTGGAGACGCTTCCGAAGACGATCACAAAATTGCAGGCCGAGATCGCCAAGCAGCAGAAGCTCCTCGACGATCCCAATCTCTACCAGAAAGACCGCAAGACCTTCGACGAAGCTTCCACCGCGATCGCGACCGCGCAAGCGGAGCTGACTGCGGCCGAGGATCGCTGGCTGGAGCTCGAATTGTTACGCGAAGAAATTGAACAGGCTTAACCAATGACAACTCCCCTCGCCGCAAAAATCGCCCGCGAATACGGCACGCCCTGCGCCGTCATTGATATGGATAAGGTCGAGCGCAACATCGCGCGGATCCAGGCGGCCTGCGATGCAGCCGGCGTCGCCAACCGGCCGCATATCAAGACGCACAAGAATCCCACACTCGCCAAGATGCAGATTGCGGCGGGCGCGAAAGGCATCACCTGCCAGAAGCTGGGTGAAGCCGAGGTGATGGCGGAGGCCGGTATCGACGACATCCTGATCAGTTACAATCTGATCGGCGAGGAGAAGATGGCGC
This sequence comes from Bradyrhizobium sp. ARR65, assembly GCF_000472385.1. Lineage (GTDB taxonomy): Bacteria > Pseudomonadota > Alphaproteobacteria > Rhizobiales > Xanthobacteraceae > Bradyrhizobium. The sequence continues at coordinate 30,854 of NZ_AWZU01000020.1, read as the reverse complement.
GCCTCGGCGCCCTGCAGGCGAAGGCCAATATGACCGTTGCCGCCGACAATCCTGTGGTCATCGCCGGCTTGCCGCAAGCCGCCGAAATATCCGGGCGTCCCTTGTCGGTCGTGGTCGAATGCGACACCGGGCGTAAGCGCGCCGGCGTCGAAACGCCGGCGGAAGCGATTGCGCTCGCGCGCCACATCGCCGCGTCAAAGGGGCTGAGATTTGCCGGCTTCATGCTCTATCCCACCGAAACCGGCTGGCCGGAGGCGCAGAAGTTTTTCGACCAGGCCCTCGCTGGTGTGCGGGAACACGGGCTCGATGCCTCGATCGTCTCGACGGGCGGTACGCCGAACCTGAAAAACCTCGGCAGCCTCAAGGGCGCGACCGAACACCGCTTCGGCACCTATATCTATAACGACCGCATGCAGGTCGCTGCCGGTGTTGCAACCTGGGACGATTGCGCGCTGAACATCTATTCGACGGTGGTGAGCCGCGCCGCGCCGGAGCGCGGCATTCTCGACGCCGGCTCCAAGACGCTGACCTCCGACTCGGGCGGCCTCGAGGGTTATGGTCTGATCCTCGAACATCCCGAAGCCAGGATCGCGCGCTTTGCCGAGGAGCACGGCTTTCTCGATCTCTCTCGCAGCAATACCCGCCCCAATGTCGGCGACGTCGTACGGATCGTGCCGAACCACGTGTGCGTCGTCGTCAACATGATGGATGAGGTCGTCATGGTGCGCGGCGAGGAGATCTTGGGCACGCTGCCGGTTGCCGCGCGCGGCAAGCTGCGGTAACGCGCCGCGTTATCGCGACGAGGCCAGCAATCTCGGCTGGAGTTGACCCAATGCGTCACGCGGATGTACCCGATGACAGGCTCCGCGAAACCCATCACCCCGTCGCACTCGTTCGGCTTTCGCCGCGCTACACTACCTCGGATTCTCAGCACCTAGCAGTCTGGCATTCCCGGCGGTCGTGCCGACGCATTGGCGTTAGCGCTGGTCCCTGAAGAAGCGCCGGTACCAGAAGACCCCGAAGCAGAAGTGCTGGAGCTTGGCCCCTGCGATGTGGCCGATCCGACCGTGCTGTTTCCAGATGGCCCGGTTGCATTGGTGCCGCTTCTGTCGCGGACCACATTGCTGCTCACGTCCCAACACTGGTTCGTAGCCGTGCCGGTCGCAGTTGAACCCGTCCCAGTTCCTTGCGCGTTTGCGAAGCTGCAAACGCCCAGGAACGCGATGCCGCATGCTGCCGCGAGATAAACGTTGCTCATCTGCATTCCCTCCTCTTTGCACGCCGGCCTAGTTGCCGACGACCGTCAATGCCGCCGGTCTGTCAACGTTCCCCCCTTCCGACAGGACAGGTTCGCTGTCTCGGTGGTGCGATGTGAGCGGCAGGATCCTTCAGCGCAGATCGATACGATGAGGTAGAGTTAACCGGTCGGGCGGACGCACGCCGATGACAGGCTCCGCGAAATCCATCACCGTGCCACCATCATTCAGTGCATTTTGCTGCACAAGCCACCTTACGGGCAGGCTGCGACAGAAAGCCGCTGGTCGACGCTCCCCAAGGTGCGAGTCGCGAACTATCAAGCGCATGCGCGGCCGCTGCCCACGAATGGCTCGCGATGTTCATTCGCGCTTAGAGAGATTCAATTCCGGCAGATGTTCTCTTCATCCGCAGCGGCTGCTAGAGGCGCCGTCGCGAATGTTGTTGCCTGACTTGGAAGTGAATCGAAGTGACGATCAATGTCGATTGTCGTTGTCTGCGGACAGGAGATGATCAAAATCGAACCGGAAAGTGTCACGCGCACCTTCTCATCGGGGCCGTCATCCTTCTTGCCGATGTTTCCCTTTCCAACACGAACGCAGGTGCCCAATCGAGTGTGCCCCTGCCATCTGTGACGGTCGATGCACCGGCACAAAGGCGGAAGCCGGCGACGGCGACCGCGTCGTCAGTTCGGTGGACCCAAGCGGCGGCAGCGCATCGACAGGATCGAAACGCCACGCCCGCTCAACCACGCCGTCTGAGCGCGCCGCCGCTGCAGCGGCAGCGCTGTCTGAAGCCAAGCTCGGCTATCGTGCTACGCCCAGCGCGACCACTCTGCGCAGCGGCGCATCGCCACTCGACACCTCGCAGGTCGTCAACGTCGTGCCCGAGCAGGTGCTGAAGGATCAGTTGCCGCGCAACCTCGACGACGCGCTCGTCAATGTCAGCGGCATCACCCAGACCAACACGCTCGCCGGCACCCAGGACGCCGTCATCCGGCGCGGCTTCGGCGACAATCGCGACGGCTCGATCATGCGCAACGGCATGCCGCTGGTTCAGGGCCGCAGCCTCAATGCCACAGTCGAAAGCGTCGAGGTCCTGAAAGGCCCAGCGTCGCTGCTGTACGGGATCATGGACCCCGGCGGCATCGTGAACACGATCAGCAAGCGCCCCGAGCTCTATCAGCACGGCTCGATCACGCTGCTCGGCTCGACCTACGGCAACAAGAACGGCGCCGACGCGACGTTCGACATCACCGGCCCGATCGGCCAGGATGGTCTCGCCTACCGCTTCATCGCCTATGGCGTCAACGAGGACTACTGGCGCAATTTCGGGCGCCACCGCGAAACGCTGATCGCCCCGTCGCTCGCGTGGTATGGCGAGACCACCACGGTCCAGCTCAACTATGAGCATCGCGACTTTCTCTATCCGTTCGACCGCGGCACCGCCTTCGACGCGGCGACGAAAGCGCCGCTTGCGATTCCCGCGACGCGCAGGCTCGACGAGCCCTTCAATAACATGTGGGGCACTTCCGACCTGATGCAGGCTTCCGTCGAGCAGCGGCTCAACGAGGAGTGGAAGGTTTTTGCGGCCTACAGCTACGATACCGAAACCTTCAGCGCCAATCAGCTCCGCATCACCTCGGTCGATGCCAAGACTGGCATCGAAAAGCGCAGCGATGACGGAACGCAAGGTTCGCTCAGCAATGTCAGTTATGGCACGTCCTACCTGCAAGGCGGCTTCTGGCTGGGCGGTCTGCGGAACGACTTGCTGTTCGGCGGCGACGCCCAATATCGCACGATCTACCGCAAGGACATGATCCGGCAGGCGACGCCCAACTTCAATTTCTACAATCCAGCCTACGAATTGGTCCAGCCGGGCACGACAGTCTCGGCCAGCGACAGCGACCAGACCGACAAGCTCGGCCAGCAATCCCTGTTTTTTCAGGACACGCTGCACCTGACCAACCGCCTCGCGCTCGTCGGCGGCGTGCGTTACATGCAGTTCGATCAACTGGCCGGAAAAGGACGGCCGTTCGTCACCAACACCGATCTGAGCGGAGACAAGGTGCTCCCGCTTGGCGGGGCCATTCTCAAGCTCACCGAACAGCTTTCGCTCTACGCAAGCTATATGCAGTCGGCGAAGCCGTCCTCGACCATCGCGCCGCTCACGGGCGGGATCGTCATCGGCTCCAACATCCCGCCCGAAGAAGGCACGCAATGGGAGACGGGCATCAAGTTCGATCTCGATCGGCCCGGCGACGCAAGCAACACGTTCGTGCTGCCGGCCTATACCGTCGCGGACGTCTTTGCGACCTACGAGACAAAATACGAAAACCTGCCCGTCATCTACCAGTTGAACGTCCACAACCTGTTCGACACCGTCTACTATCCGTCGGCCGTGAACATCTTGAACGTCGCGATCGGTGATGCGCGGCGCGTGTCGCTCTCGGCGACGGTGAAGTTTTGAGCGCGCCGCACATGCTTTCATTCATGAACATGCGCGCAATCAAACCGGCGCTGTTGCAGGTTCATTCGATCATCGGCCTTGCATTCTCGCTGGTGCTGGCCCTGATGGGGATCACCGGCGCGACAATGAGCTTCGAAGATGAAATCGAGGCCTATTTGAATGCCGGGCTAATGCGGGTTGAGGCTCGCCCGACTCCGAGGCTGACACCCGATGAGCTGATCGCACGACTGCGGGCGGCTGGCGGCGTTGGGAAAGTTTCGGCGGTGACGCTGTCGAGCAATCTCGCCGTGGCGGCGCGCGTTCGGTTTGTTCGCAGCGAGGACAGCTCGCGGCCATCCTCGGTCTATGTCGATCCCTACGATGCGCACGTGCTGGGCAAACCTCGCGGCGAGGACTTCTTCGTCACTATCCGCAAACTCCATCGCTGGCTGCTATTGCCCGGCGACGGCAATGGTTATGGCCGAACGATCACAGGAATCACAACCGTCTGCCTGGTCGTGCTCCTGATCTCAGGCCTCGTGCTACGATGGCCCCCTCGCGCCGGCAGCGTGAAGATGTGGCTGAAGCCCAATCTGATGTTGCGCGGCCGGGGCCTGCACAGGTCGCTGCATGCTGTCGTCGGCACCTGGGTATTGCCGATCTATTTGGTGATCGCCTCCACGGGCCTCTGGTATTCATTCGAATGGTATCGCAACGGCGCCACTTGGCTGCTGTCGCGTCCGACCGCTGCGATGACGCAACCAAAACCGCCGCGCGGCACCGGCACAGCCGATGGCAGAGCGATCGCACTCGATCGTGCATGGTCCACCTTCTTGCACGAACAGGGCAGCCGCTTTGCAACCGCCCAGCTCACACTGCCGGCCGGCGCCGGGACGATCGTGCGCATCCGGTCCTGGGTGCAGGGCGTGTCGCATGAGGGCGCGCGCGACGAATTTCGCGTAGATGCCGTTACCGGCCAGATCCTATCGTCCGAGATCTACGCGGACAAAACCATCGGCGAGCGGATCCTTTCGAGCGTGCTCGACATTCACCGCGGCAGCATTCTTGGCTGGCCGGGCAAGCTCCTGTTCATGCTGGCGGCGGGCCTGATGCCGCTGTTCATGATCACGGGCATTCTGTTGTATCTGTCGCGCCGGAAGCTCAAGCGAGTCTCGCGGCAGCCACTCAGGAGCCTGGTTCCAGGTGAATGAGAAGCGCCGCGCGCCGTCGCACGCCGGCGGGGTGCATCAGGACTGTGCGGGTCGGTCGCGCTCCCCCTTGATCGCACCGGTGAAGAAGTCGATGAGTCCGAGCGGCGCGCGGTCGTCGAGGCAGAGCGCCAGTACCCGGTGCGACTCTGCGGCGGCCGTCTGACTGCGAGGGAACATCGCTTCTTCGTAGGCGGCGAGCGCCGCTTCGACGTCATCGGGGCGCGCGGCGATCGCCTTCCCGAGTTCGGCGCCGTCGAGCATCGCCAGGTTCGCGCCCTCGCCCGCTGGCGGCGCCAGGTGCGCGGCGTCACCAAGCAGCGTCACCCCAGGCACGCGGTCCCATCGATGCCCGTTCGGAAGAGCGTGAAGCACGCGCGGGACCGGCGGGGTGTCGCCGTCGGTGATCAGCGCGGTGAGCGCCGGCGCCCACCCGTCGAACTCGGCCGCAATCCGGGCCGTCGCGGTGCTGGCGTCGGTGAAATCGATGCCCGCAATCCACTCGGCGGGACGGTTCAGCGCGATGTATGCGTGGAGGACGCTCCCTGGCTCGCGATGCGCGAAGATCCCCTTTCCCGGGGCGGGCGCGAACATTGCGCCGCCGCCGACCGCTTCGGCCGCCGCGGGGTGCCGTGCGTCGGCGTCGTACAAGTAAGTCTCGATGAACGTCGTGCCGACATACTCGGGCTTGGCGCCCGACAGCAGCGGCCGGACTTTCGACCAGGCGCCGTCGGCCCCGACGAGGAGTTCGGTGCTCACAGTGGAGCCGTCCGCGAATGTCAGCTCATGTCGGCCGTCGCCGAGCGCCGCGACACCGGTGAGCCTCTTCCCCCACAGCACCGTCTCGGCAGGCAGGGAATCGAGGAGAATGCGCCGCAGATCGCCCCGACGCACCTCGGGCCGTCCGCCTTTGCCGTCGTCGGGCTCCTCAAGGAACACCTTCCCGTGCCGGTCGAGCACCCGCGAGGCTTGGCCACCTTCGTGGATCAAGCCGAGGAACGCGTCGAACAGACCTGCCGCCTTGAGCGCGAACTGGCCGTCGTCCTCGTGGATATCGAGCATCCCGCCCTGCGTGCGGGCGTCCGCCGAGGGCTCCGCCTCGTAGATCGTCGCGGGGATGCCGTGAATATGGAGGACGCGTGCGAGGGTGAGGCCGCCAAGGCCCGCACCGACAATCGTGATGGGCATCGTCATCTGGTGCCTTTCGGAAGTGGACTGGCAGAAGTGGACTGGAACGGCGTTCCATAGTTGGCGGTATTGGAACAGCGTTCCATCCATGTCAAGATACAGTTCATGGCGACCAAGACTCAAACCAAGACTCCACGGACCGAACGGCGCATGGACGCGCTCTCAAAGGAGCGGATCGTCGAGGCCGCGATAAAGATCCTCGACACCGACGGCGAGAGCGCCCTGACCTTCCGCGCACTCGCGGCTCGTCTGGCGACAGGGAGCGGGGCGATCTACTGGCATGTCGCCGACAAGAGCGAGCTGCTCGCGGCCGCGACCGACGAGGTCGTCGCCCGTGTCATGACTGGGGTCGTGAGTGGCGCGGAGCCGCGGGAGGCAATCCGCGCCATCGCCCTTGGTGTGTTCGACGCGATCGATGCGCACCCCTGGGCGGGCGCCCAGCTCTTCCGAGAGCCGTGGCGGCCCGCAATGCTACAGATCCTCGAGGGCATCGGCGGGCGGCTCCGGGCGCTTGGTGTCCCAGAACGCGCGCAGTTCGACGCCGCGTCTGCGCTCGTGAACTACGTCCTCGGCGTCGCCGGACAGAACGCCGCGAATGCCCGCCTCGTCCCGCCTGGGACGGATCGGGCGACGTTTCTCGGGGCCGTGGCCGCACGGTGGGCGCAGCTCGACCCCTCAGAGTACTCCTTTGTGCGTCAGGTGGCGACGCAGCTACGCGAGCACGACGACCGCGAGCAATTCCTTGCAGGCATCGACCTGATCCTGGCCGGCATCGGAACCCTTCGAGAGGATGCCCGGTGATGCGTCAAACGCTAGGCCACGTTGGGAATTGATCAGCGTGAATCACACTTGAACCATCTTGGAAATTCCCACAGGCCTCAGCGCACGATCCGCGCTGGCGTATCGCACTCAATCCTCTTCAGCCACCGCAGCGCGCCCTCGCCAGCAGCGACGCCGGTGGCAAAACAGGCCTGCAACAGATAGCCGCCGGTCGGCGCCTCCCAATCCAGCATTTCGCCCGCGGCGAAGACGCCGGGCAAGCGGCGGACCATGAAATCCGTATCGAGTTCATCAAGCGCTATGCCGCCCGCACTCGAAATCGCGCGCGCGATCGGCGCCACGCCGGTCAGCCTGATCGGTACCACGTTGATCAGCGCGGCAAGCTTCTCCGGAGACAGCGAGGACAGGGAAACACCGGAAGCGATCGCCGCTTCCTGCAGCAGCCCGATTGCGACGGGCGATAGCTGGACAGACTTGCGGAGAAAATTCGACAGCGATTGCTTTCCCCGAGGCGCCGCCAGCCGCTTTGCAAGTTCGCTCTGCTCGAGATCGGGACGCAAGGCAACCTGCAGCATCGCCGCGCCATTGCTTTCGATTGCAGTACGTAAGTCCGCCGCAAGCGCATAGATTGCGCCGCCCTCCAGCCCGTTACGCGTCACGATCGCTTCGCCTCGGACGCTTTCCGAGCCGAACGACAACGCAGCGCCCTTGAGCGGCTGTCCCTCAAAACGGGTGCGAAAGAGATCCGACCAGTCAACCTTGAAGCCGCAATTGGCCGGCTTGAATGGCGCAATCGTGACGCCCTTTGTTGCGAGGATCTCGGCCCACGCGGCATCCGCGCCGAGCCGGGGCCAGCTCGCCCCGCCGAGCGCCAGCACGGTGGCGCGCGCCTGTACGAGCCTTTCTCCGTCGGGAGCGCGAAACAGCAAGCGGCCCTCGGCGTCCCATCCGGCCCAGCGATGACGAAACCCAAAGCGCACGCCCGCGGCATCGAGCCGCCGCAGCCAGGCGCGCAGCAAAGGAGAGGCTTTGAATGCTTCGGGAAACACCCGCCCGCTGGAGCCGACAAAGGTCGGCTGGCCGAGCGCCTCGCTCCATTCGCGCAAGCGTTCCGGCGGAAACGCCGCGATCGCAGCTTCCAGCTTCGGCCTTGCCTCGCGATAGCGTGCCAGAAACTGCGGCAACGGCTCGCTGTGGGTGAGATTGAGCCCGCCCCGGCCGGCCATCAGAAGCTTGCGCCCCGCAGACGGCATAGCGTCGAACACCGTGACGCCGGCGCCGCCCTGCGCCAGCACCTCGGCCGCAATCAGCCCGGCGGGGCCGGCACCGATGATGGCGACGTCGCTTGTGGTAGAAGACATCATGCACCGTGCAGAGCCACAAAGGGTCCTCATGCCCGGGCTTGTCCCGCCTGCGGGCCGAAGCCCCCTCGGCGAGGCGAAGGGCCGGGCATCCACGCCTTCCCTCCAGTGGCCTTTCGTGGATGGCCGGGTCAAGCCCGGCGATGACGGCGGAGAATGTGGCCGCGTCCGAGCAGTTAAAGCTTGATCCCCAGCCGTGCCGCGGCTTGTGCCACGTATTTCTGCGTCTGCTGGAAGGCTCCCTCCAGCGCCCTGGCCTTCGACATGTCGGCGATCTCGGCAAAGTGCGCGGCGACCGCATCCGGCGTCCATTCCGATTCCGACAGGTTGATGCCTTCGCTTTCCAAGATCTTGATCACCGCGAACGAGCCGGCGCCCGCGCCCATGATGGTGCGGGTCGGCGCGTCTTCGCTCAGCAGATATTCCACCGCCGGCGTGATTGCTTCCGGCTTCATGAGCTGCAGCGCCTGCGGCGGAAGCAGTTCTTCCGTCATGCGGGTTGCCGCGGTCGGCGAGATCGTGTTGACGCGGACGTTGTACTTGCGCCCCTCTTCGGCGAGCACGTTCATCAGGCCGACCATGCCGGATTTCGCCGCGCCATAATTCGCCTGGCCGAAATTGCCGTAGAGGCCGGAGGACGAGGTGGTCAGCACGATGCGCCCGTAATTGCGCTCGCGCATGCCCTCCCACACCGCCTTGCAGCAGTAGAAGGTGCCGACCAGATGCACGTCGAGCACCTTGGAAAAATCGGCCGCTTCCATCTTGGTAAAGGACTTGTCACGCAGGATGCCGGCATTGGCGCAGAGCAGATCGACCCGGCCCCACTCCTTGGTCGCGCAGTCGACCATCGCCTTGACCTGTTCGAAATTGGAGACGTCGGCGCCGTCGGCCATCGCCATACCGCCGGCCTTCTTGATTTCCTCGACCACGGCTTGCGCCGGCGTGAGCGAGCCGCCGGTGCCGTCGCGCGCGCCGCCGAAATCGTTGACCACGACCTTGGCGCCGCGGCTGGCGAGCCCCAACGCGTGCGCCCGACCAAGACCATTGCCCGCGCCGGTCACGATGGCCACGCGTCCGTCAAACCTGATTGTCATGAGTGCAATTCCCGGATGTTCGTTTTTCGTCATGCCCGGCGCCTGTCCGCGATCCGATCAGGGATGACCCGGGCATCCATCAAAAATCTAGAAGTCCTTTGAGCAATGATGGATTGCCGGGTCAAGCCCGGCAATGACCGCAGAGCTAGCTGAAATAAATGAGACCGATCCAGTCGGCGACCAGCGCGGGCCTGTCCTCGCCCTCGATCTCGACCGTGACATTGGTGCGGGACTGCAGCTCCTTGGGCTTGCGCAGCTTGGCCTCGGCGAGCGTGAATCGCCCGCGCACGCGCGAGCCCGCGCGCACCGGCGAGATGAAGCGCAGCTTGTCAAAGCCGTAATTGACGCCCATCGTCGTGCCTTCGATCACGGGCATCACCTCATAGGACATGATGCTCATCAGCGACATCGTGAGAAAGCCATGGGCGATCGTGGTGCCAAACGCCGTTTCGCGTTTCGCCCGCTCCGGATCGACATGGATGAATTGGTGATCCTCGATCACATCGGCATAGAGGTTGATACGGCTTTGATCGATCAGATGCCATGAGGACACGCCGATCTCACGGCCGACCATGTTCCGATATGCTTCCAGGGAGATCGGCGGCTTCTTCCAGACTTCGTTCATTCTCTGCTATTTTCTCTCTATTGGCGCATGATCTCAGCGCAAACGCTTCGCGTTTGTCGCGAGGAAAACCGGTGTCCACTTTGCGCTGATGCGACCCTCCGGGTCCGGATCATGCGCTAATGCTCCGCCGCTCCTGCGGGGCGCAGCTTCTGCAGTTCCGGAAAATCCTCTTCGTGGAATTCGATGCCGCGCAGCGGATCGTGGCGGTCGTTGTCCTGCTCCAGCCGCCGCAGTTGCACGCGGCGGATCTTTCCGGAGATCGTCTTGGGCAATTCCGTCACGAGCTCGATCCGCCTGATCCGCTTAAAGGGCGCAAGATGGCTGTGCAGATGCTGGAAAATCGAAAGGGCAGTGTCCCGCGACGGCCCAGCGCCGGCGGCGAGCAGCACATACGCCTTCGGCACGGCCAGCCGGATCGCATCGGGTGACGGCACCACGGCGGCTTCCGCGACAGCCTCATGCTCGAGCAGCACGCTTTCCAGCTCGAACGGGCTGATGCGATAGTCGGAGGATTTGAAGACGTCATCGGAGCGGCCAACGAAGGTCAGATAGCCCTCGTCGTCGACGAACACCACGTCGCCGCTGCGATAGAGCGCGCCGTCGGCGCCCGACAGCTTGCCGTCCTCGCCTTGATAGCCCTGCATCAGGCCGGCGGGCCGATCGGCCCCCAACAGCAACGTCACTTCGCCTTCCGTGGTCGGATAGCCATCGGGATCGATGATCTGTACGCGATAGCCGGGCAGCGGCCGGCCCATCGAGCCGACTTTGACCTTCTGTCCCGGCGAGTTGCCGGCAAGCGCGGCGGTCTCGGTCTGGCCGTAGCCGTCGCGGATGGTCAGACCCCAGGCGGCGCGCACCTGATCGATCACTTCCGGATTGAGCGGCTCGCCGGCGCCGCAGGCTTCGCGCAAGCTCACCTTGAAATCGGACAGCCGCTCCTGAATGAACAGCCGCCACACCGTCGGTGGCGCGCAGAGCGTGGTGACGCGGCAGCGGCCGATGGTGGCAAGCAGGCCCTTGGCATCAAAGCGCGGCTGGTTGACCACGAACACCGTCGCGCCGGCGTTCCACGGCGCGAAGAAGCAGCTCCAGGCATGCTTGGCCCAGCCGGGCGAAGAAATGTTCAGGTGAACGTCGCCGGGCTGCAGGCCAAGCCAATACATGGTCGAGAGATGGCCGACCGGATAGCTGCGCTGGCTGTGCCGCACGAGCTTCGGCTTAGCCGTGGTGCCCGAGGTGAAATAGAGCAGCATCGGGTCGTCGGCCTGCGTCGGACCATCCGGAGCAAATGTCTCGGGGAAAGCCGCCGCCTGGTCGAACGGCAGCCAGCCGTCTCGAGCGGTTCCGCCAACGGCAATGCGCACCAGATCGCTGCCGCCGAGCTGCGCGAATTTCGCGACCTGGTCCTGCGCCGCTACCACCACCTTCGCTCGGCCGCGATCGAGGCGATCGCGCAACTCGTCTGCCGTCAGCAGCGTGGTCGCGGGGATCACGACGACACCCAGCTTCATCGCCGCCAGCATGGTCTCCCAGAGCGGCACGACGTTGCCGAGCAGCAGCAACAGATGGTCGCCGCGCCTCAAGCCTTGCGCGCGCAGGAAGTTTGCGACCTGGTTGGAACGGCGCGACAGCGCGGCGAAGGACAGCTTTGTCTCGCGGTTCTGGCCGGAATCGACGATCCACAGCGCGGCGCGATCCCTGCTCTCGGGATTGCGCGCCAACTCCGCATCGAACCAGTCCAGCGCCCAATTGAACGGGGTGGGGTTAGGCCAGCGAAAACCTTTGACGGCCGCCTCGTAGTCGGTCCGATGTTTCAGCAGAAAGGCGCGCGCTTCCTGAAAGGTGGTCATCAGCTCGTCCCGGCAAGGCTTCTAACGTGCCGGATAATGCCCGAAAAATCCACCCCGCCGTGACCGGCGGCCTCAAACGACTTGTAGATCTCCTGCGCGTGCTTGCCGAGCGGGGTCGCCGCGCCAGCAGCCTTGGCCGCATCCTGCGCCAGCGTCAGATCCTTCAGCATCAAGGCCGCGGCAAAGCCGGGCTTATAGTCGTTGTTCGCCGGCGAGGCCGGGACCGGGCCCGGAACCGGGCAATAGGAAGTCAGCGACCAGCACTGCCCCGATGACGTCGAGGCGACATCGAACAGCGCCTGGTGCGAGAGCCCGAGCTTCTCGGCGAGAGTGAAGGCCTCGCTCACCGCGATCATGGAAATGCCGAGGATCATGTTGTTGCAGATCTTGGCCGCCTGGCCTGCGCCGCCGCCGCCGCAATGCACGATCTTCTTGCCCATCTTCTCCAGTACCGGCTTTGCGGCCGCAAACGCCTTCTCCTCGCCGCCGCACATGAAGGTCAGCGTCGCCGCCTTGGCGCCGCCGGTGCCGCCCGAGACCGGCGCGTCGATGGAGAGGATGCCGTGTTTGGCCGCCAGCGTATGCGCCTCTCGGGCGCTCTCGACATCGATGGTCGAGCAATCGATGATCAGCGCGCCCTTATCCATCGCGGGGACGACGTCGTTCCAGACCACGAGCACGTGCTTGCCGGCGGGAAGCATGGTGACCACGACTTCGGCGCCCTTCACCGCGGACACGGCGCTGTCGGCGATCGCGGCGCCGTCGCTTTCCGCCTGATTGCGCAAGGCTTCCACCAGGTCGAAGGCGACCACCTTGTGGCCGGCCTTCACCAGATTGGCCGCCATCGGTCCACCCATGTTACCGAGGCCAATGAATGCGACGGTTGCCATCTCGATCTCCTCCCCTTCAAAACGATCTTATCTGGCCGGATCGAACACCAGCTCGTCGGCGCCGATTTCGGCGAAATAAGGCGCGACCATCTCCATCGTGACATCCTCAATTGCCGCGGGCGACCATTTTGGATCGCGGTCCTTGTCGATTACGGCGGCGCGCACGCCTTCGCGAAAATCATCGCTCCGGAACACTTCGAGCGCGGCACGATATTCGCGCACCAGGCAGTGCTCCAGCGAGGACGCGCTTCGCGCCAGCCGCAGCAATTTGAGCGTCACCACCATGCCGCGCGGCGATTTTTCGCCGAGAGTCTTCAGCGTCGACAACGCAAGGTCCGATCCATCCTGCCGCAGGGCGGCCAGGATATCCTGCATGCGGTCAAAGGCGAACCATTTGTCGATCCGCGGCCGCAAGGCTGCCACGGGGCCGGAGGTTTCGCCCGTGGCAAAGCCTTCGATCAGCGACGCGATCTCGTCCGACGACGTTCCCGGTCGAACCTTGGTCAGGACATCTCGCAGCTCGGCAAGCTTGCCTGAGGGCACGACCGCATCTCCAAAGCGCGCGTAGATCGCATCCGGCCCGTTCATCGTCTGACCGGTGAGACCGAAATAGGTGCCGAGCTCGCCCGGTGCACGCGACAACAGCCAGGTGCCGCCGACATCGGGGAAGAAGCCGAGGCCCACCTCAGGCATCGCCAGCTTGGTGCGCTCGGTGACGACGCGATGCCGGCCATGTGCGGACAGGCCGACGCCGCCGCCCATGACGAGCCCGTCCATGAACGCGACATAGGGTTTGGGATATTTCGCGATCCGCGCGTTCATGACGTATTCCTGACGCCAGAACACTTTGCCAAGATCGCCGCCGGCCTTCGAGCTCTGATAGAGCCCGCGGATATCGCCGCCCGCGCACAGGCCGCGCTCGCCGGCCCCTTCCAGCAGAACGACCGCGACGGCAGGATCGGCCTCGAAGCGGTCGAGCGCCGCATCGATCCCGAGCGACATCTCCAGCGTCATGGCATTGATCGCCTTCGGGCGGTTGAGCCGGATGATGCCGGCCGAGCCTTCGCGGCGAACGACCAGGTCCCCTTCGTTTTCCTCCGTCGCGGGAGCCGTCGTCATCGCGCGCCCTCGATCATCTTGCGCGCCACGATCAGACGCATGATTTCATTGGTGCCTTCGAGGATCTGATGCACGCGCAAGTCGCGCACGATCTTCTCGATGCCGTATTCGCTCAAATAGCCATAGCCGCCATGAAGCTGGAGCGCCTGGTTGGCGACCTCGAATCCGACATCGGTGCCGAAGCGTTTCGCCATCGCGCAGAGCATGGTCGCATTGGGGTCTTTGCGGTCGAGCGCCGCCGCGGCACGCCAGAGAAAGGTGCGGGCTGCTTCGAGTTCGGTCGCCATGTCGGCGATGCGAAACTGCAAGGCCTGGAATTCATCCAGCCGTTTGCCGAACGCCTTGCGCTCCTTCATATAGGCGAGTGCCTTGTCGAGTGCAGCCTGCGCCCCGCCGAGTGAACAGGCGGCGATGTTGAGCCGTCCGCCGTCGAGCCCGGCCATCGCGATCTTGAAGCCAATACCCTCCTCGCCCAGCCGATTTGCAACCGGCACGCGGGCGTTCTCGAAAATCACCGCGCGCGTCGGCTGCGCGTTCCAGCCCATCTTGCGTTCATTGGCGCCGAGCGAGACGCCGGGCGTGTCGCCTTCGACGACCAGCGTCGAAATGCCCGATGGCCCGTCGCCGCCGGTGCGCACCATCACGACATAGAGATCGCCGCCGCCCGCGCCTGAAATGAACTGCTTCTGGCCGTTCAGTACGTAAGTATCGCCGTCGCGCACGGCGCGGGTGCGCAGCGCCGCCGCATCCGAACCCGAGCCAGGCTCGGTCAGGCAGTAACTCGCCAGATACTCCATTGTGCAGAGTTTTGGCAGCCATCTCTTGCGCTGCGCCTCGTTGCCGAAGGCATCGATCATCCACGAGGCCATGTTATGGATCGAGATGAAGGCCGACACCGTCGGACAGCCCATCGCTAACGCCTCGAAGATCAGCGCCGCATCGAAGCGCGTCATGTCAGAGCCGCCGACATCGTCGCGAATATAGATGCCGCCCATGCCGAGCTTGGCGGCCTCGCGCATGACCTCGACCGGAAAATGCTTCTCCTCGTCCCAGCGGATGGCATGCGGCGCGATCTTTTCCGCGGCGAAATCCCGCGCCATGTCACGAACCGCAAGCTGGTCCTCGTTCAGAGCGAACTGCATGCGTTGTCCACGTTCCTTCAGCTTTGGCCTACGTCTGCGTCATTGCGAGGTGCGAAGCGACGAAGCAATCCAGCTACTGCCCGGGACCAACTCTGGAGTGCTTCGCCTCGCTCGCAATGACGGCACTAGGCGGTTTAGTGGGAGCCTTGCCTCTCATTTCATCGTCGGAATCGAAAACTCCGCGCCCTCCTTCACGCCGGATGGCCAGCGCGAGGTCACCGTCTTGGTCTTGGTGTAAAAGCGGATCGAGTCCGGACCATGCTGGTTGAGGTCGCCGAAGCCCGACTTTTTCCAGCCACCGAACGTGTAATAGGCGATCGGCACCGGGATCGGCACGTTGATCCCGACCATGCCGACATTGACCTTGGTCGCAAAATCGCGCGCGGCATCACCATCGCGAGTGAAGATCGCAACGCCGTTGCCGTAATCATGCTCCGACGGCAGCGCCAGCGCCTCGTTGTAATCATGCGCGCGCACCACGCTCAACACGGGCCCAAATATCTCTTCCTTGTAGATCCGCATGTCCTTGGTGACGTTGTCGAACAGGCAGCCTCCCATGTAGAAGCCGTCCTCGTAGCCCTGCATCTTGAAGGCGCGGCCATCGACCGCGAGCGTCGCGCCTTCCTTGATACCGATCTCGACATAGTTCTTCACCCGCTCGACCGCTTCGCGCGTCACCAGCGGGCCGTAATCGGCCGACGGATCGATCGAGGTGCCGATCTTCAAGGACTCCACGCGCGGGATCAGCTTTTCCATCAGCCGATCGGCCGTGGCCTTGCCGACGGGGACCGCAACCGACACCGCCATGCAACGCTCGCCGGCCGAGCCGTAGCCCGCACCGATCAGCGCATCCACGGCCTGATCCATGTCGGCATCGGGCATCACGATGGCGTGGTTCTTGGCGCCGCCGAAGCATTGGCAGCGCTTGCCGGTCGCGGCCGCGCGCTCGTAGATATATTGCGCGATCGGCGACGAGCCGACAAAGCCGACCGCCTTGATGTCAGGATCGTCGAGGATCGCATCGACCGCTTCCTTATCCCCGTTGACCACGTTCAGGATACCCGGCGGCAGGCCCGCTTCTATCATGAGCTCGGCGAGCCGCATTGGCACGCCGGGATCGCGCTCGGAGGGTTTCAGGATGAAGGCATTGCCGCAGGCGATGGCAGGGGCGAATTTCCACATCGGGATCATCGCGGGGAAATTGAAGGGCGTGATGCCCGCGACCACGCCGAGCGGCTGGCGGAGGGAATAGATGTCGATGCCGGGGCCGGCGCCTTCGGTATATTCGCCCTTCATCAGATGCGGAATGCCGATCGCAAACTCGACGACCTCCAGGCCGCGCTGGATGTCGCCCTTCGCGTCAGGAATGGTCTTGCCGTGTTCGCGCGCGAGCAGCTCGGCCAGCTTGTCGTAGTCACGCTGCACCAGCTCGAGAAACTTCATCATCACCCGTGCGCGACGCTGCGGGTTGGTGGCGGCCCATTCCGGCTGCGCGGCCTTGGCATTTTCCACCGCCGCACGCACTTCCGCCTTCGAGGCGAGCGCGACCTTGGCCTGAACATCCCCGGTCATCGGCTCGAAAACGTCGCCAGTCCGCCCTGAAGTGCCCTTGACCTCGCGTCCGCCGATAAAATGTCCGATTGAACGCATGCGTTCCTCCAATCCTGTTCGATGCCGGTTTGGGGCGGCATCTTGCAGTGTTTGGAGCGTTTGGGAAGTTCTTTTCCGCGCGGCGGTTTTGCGAAAATGCTGCCCTAGGCCCAACGAGGCGCGGCTTCGCCTAAAGGCGTAGGCCAATACCCTAAAAATCTGCGGCTTAATGGCGCGCGGCCGCGGTTTTCACCGCGTTTTTCTTGGCGGCCGGCTTCTTCGGCAGCGGCTTCGCCGCACGTCCGAGCGCGACGTCGCGCCCGGCCTGCAAGATCTCATCCGAAAATTCGCCATTGCCGGCAATCCGCGCCAGGACCAGCGTTCCCATCATCGTGGCGAGCAGGCTGGCGGCCTGCTTGCGCGCCGCCTTGCGCGGCACGCCCGGGATCTGCTCAGCCATGAGGTCGATCAGTTGTTCAACCTTCGCCGCGAAAGCCTTGCGAGTCTTCGGGCTCTCCCGGGCGACTTCCGCACCCAGCGAGGTGATGGCACAGCCATGGCCGGGATCGTCGCGGTGGGCCGGCGTCAGGTAGCTCTCCACGATCGCAGCCAGCCGCTTGTCAGGCGCGGTTTGCTCGGCGATCTTGCGCCAATGCTCGATCGAGCGATCCATCGCATAGGCGAAGGCCTCGATGACCAGGGCGTCTCGCGATTCGAAATGGGCATAGAACCCGCCATGAGTGAGCCCGGCCTCTTTCATCAGGTCGGCAACGCCGACGCCATGCGCGCCCTTCTCGCGCAGCCGCACCGCGGCCTTGCGCACGATCCGCGCATGGGTTTCCTGCTTGTGTTCCTTGGAATAGCGCATGGGCGTCCTATGGAATGTCCGTAGTCATATAATAGCATCGAGGCCGGGCAAAAGCTGCCCCTATTTCGTTAACTCGCGTTCATGTCCAAGCTATTCGCAGCTTGACAACGCCCAGGCTTGAGCCGGAAGTGCATTCTCGCTCAACCCCAAGCGACGGGACCTCTGATG
This sequence comes from Bradyrhizobium sp. ARR65, assembly GCF_000472385.1. Classification (GTDB taxonomy): domain Bacteria; phylum Pseudomonadota; class Alphaproteobacteria; order Rhizobiales; family Xanthobacteraceae; genus Bradyrhizobium. Next base: position 13,269 of record NZ_AWZU01000020.1, on the reverse strand, counting down.
CACATGCTCAATCACCATTGCGGCGTCGATCGCGACGGCCGCGGCGTCATCACGCTCACGGTCATCAATGCGGGCTCGCTCAATATTTTGAGCTCGCCCGTGATCAGTGCGTTGCGCGAGGGGCTGGAGCAGCTCGCGGGGGATCGGGGTATTCGCGCCCTGGTGCTGAAAGGGGGCAGCGAAAAGAGCCTGATCGGCGGCGCCGACATCAAGGAAATGGCACGGCTCGACCAGCCCTCCGCTGAAGCCTTCATCACGCGCCTGCGCGATCTTTGCGAGGCCGTGCGCGCCTTTCCCGCACCTGTGATCGCCCGCATGCCCGGCTGGTGCCTCGGCGGCGGGCTGGAGGTCGCGGCGGCCTGCGATTTCCGGATTGCAGCGCATGATGCCAGATTCGGCATGCCCGAGGTGCGGGTCGGCATTCCCTCGGTGATTCACGCCGCGTTGCTGCCGCGGCTGATCGGCTGGGGTCGCGCGCGCTGGCTGGTGATGACGGCCGAAAATATCGATGCCCCCACCGCCCTCGCCTGGGGACTGGTCGACAAGGTTGCCCCGGAAGGTGGGCTGGATGAAGCGGTGGAGCATACGCTGAGCGCGCTGCTTGAGTGCGGTGCGGAAGCGCTCCGCGCACAAAAGGCGCTGCTGCGCGCGTGGGAGGAACTGCCATTGAAGCAGTCGGTCGATTTGAGCATCGGCGTGTTCGGCCAGTCATTTCTCACCGATGAGCCGAAGCATCTGATGCAGGCGTTCATTGATCGGAAGCGGTAGCCGATATCGTCTTCCGTCGTCCAGTCGTCGATCAACGCCCTGAATACTGGGCGTGGGCATGGCGGTATCCGTGCCGCTCATGCCGCAGGATGTGACGTGTGATCTGACGATCGCGCTTCAGGCCGCCGAGTTGCTTCTGTGAATTCGACTCGCCGGTCGATTCGATCGCCTGTTGCTGCTTATGTGAGGTGACTTGGCTCAAGGCAGGTGAACCAGCAAGCGACGCCGCCACCGTCATCGTGATGAACAGGATCCGGGTCATGCTCTCCTCCTAATACCGCATTGAGGAAAACGCTCGCTGCGGGAACGGCGTTCCAGCCACGCGGTCTGAGCTGATGGTGGATCCGAGATTGGAACACAGAAAGCGCGGCCCCGGGGAGCGAAGCGACACCCGGGAACGGCACGAGCGCTACGCTCAAAGCGGTGGCCTCGCTCATGGCACAATGGCGTAAACGAAGCGCCCCGACGCTCGACATAGCGCACGAAAATCACGTCGGGCCTGCTGCGCCGCAGGGTTGACTATGATCCGTCTAGGCGGGGCCGCCGCCGTCCATCATTCTACGTTTAACGCTTTCGCAGGTCTTGCGAACGTCCTCAGTGAACATCGCGCAATCCTCGATGCGCTTGAATATTTTCTTGGCTTCTTCACGATAAGCCGCTGCCGTATCACGCATATACGCGATCGCGTTGTGCACCTCGGCCGTCATCGCCTCGCATTTTTTCGCCGCGCTGATCAGTTCGGCTCCCATGGCTTCGATTTCCTTGGCGGCCGCTTCATAGTCGCGCACCACCGCCTCGGCACTGAGTACGCCGACGCGCGGAACGCCCTTTTGGTGCTCGACATAGCTTGGCAACGGCTCAGCTTGACCAGGCGTCCCCTTGGCCGGAACCGGAAGGTTCGCTGTGACATCTGCTTCAAGCTTGGCTAGGTCCAGCGACTTGGACTTTGGAAATTGCTCGACATTTGCCATAGGTCCATCCTTTTACTCGGGACCGGACTTTACCCCGTGAGCAAAAGCGGCCCGATGCGCGACGAGTCCGGACGGCACTCCTCGGGCCTTGACCATCCGGCGGGGGACCGCCCGTTCGAGATGGCAAGCCGATGGTAAGCGCTGATTCGTGGCAAAAACCGGGGTAATCAGCGGCAACAAAGCTCCCGGAGTACGTCCCGGACATCTTTCCCACAGCGAGAGAAACGGTGGAGTTCGCGACCAAGCCTGACGTCCGCCACTCCTGTACCATCTCGGCCGACGTCGAGCCTGATGGCGGCAAGTGGCAGCTCTCAGCTCGCTGCCGAGGTTCCTCCCTCCCCACCATTGCAAATCTTGCGGCGCATCATATGATGATAATCATACAACTTTGATGCCAAGGAGATCCGCCATGGCCGCCGCCTCCGACCCCGTCGTCATCGTATCCGCCGCTCGCACCCCGCTCGGCCGCTTCATGGGTGGGCTTTCGCCGCTGAGCGCCCACAAGCTCGGTTCCCACGTGATCGGTGCCGCGCTGGAACGCGCGAAACTCGCGCCAGAAAGGATCGACGAGGTTTTCATGGGCAATGTGCTGCCGGCCGGACAGGGCCAGGCACCGGCGCGACAGGCGGCGCGCGGCGCCGGATTGCCGGATGCGACCGGCGCCACCACCGTCAACAAGGTCTGCGGCTCGGGGATGAAGGCAACCATGCTCGCGCATGACATTATCAGGGCCGGGTCCGCCAATATCGTCATTTCCGGCGGCATGGAGAGCATGACCAATGCGCCCTATCTGCTCGCCAAGGCGCGCTCCGGCTATCGCGCCGGCCATGACCGCATCATCGACCACATGATGATGGACGGCCTGGAGGACGCCTATGAGACTGGCCGCTCCATGGGCGACTTTGGCGAGGCGACCGCGGAAGCCTACCAATTCACCCGCAAGGACCAGGATGCCTACGCGATGGAGACGCTCACGCGGGCGCGCAAGGCAGTCGAGAGCGGTGCCTTCAGGGCCGAGATCGCGCCGGTCGCCATCGATGAAAAGACCGGTCCTAAAATGATTGCCGACGACGAGCATCCGCTGAAAGTTGATCCGGCCAAAATTCCCGCGCTGAAGCCGGCCTTCCGCACCAACGGAACCATTACGCCCGCGGCCTCCTCCGCCAACGCCGATGGCGCCGCCGCGCTGGTGCTGACAACGCGCTCGCTTGCGGACCGCGGGGGCCTCCCGATCCTCGCGGAAATCAGGGGCCACGCCACTCACAGCCAGGAACCGCGATGGTTCACCACCGCGCCGATTCCTGCGATACGCAAACTGCTCGACAAAGTCGGCTGGCAAGTCTCCGATGTCGATCTATTCGAGATCAACGAAGCCTTTGCGGTCGTGGCGATGGCGGCGCAGCGCGACCTTGGCATTCCCCGTGATCGGCTGAACGTCAATGGCGGTGCATGCGCGCTCGGCCATCCCATCGGCGCCACCGGCGCGCGGTTGATTGTGACGCTCTTGCATGCGCTGGAAGCCCACAACGCCAAGCGCGGCATCGCCGCACTCTGCATCGGCGGGGGAGAGGCAACTGCGATCGCGGTGGAACGGATCGCGCATTAGAGCATGATCCGGACCCGGCGGGCCGCGTTGACGCAGAGTGGAAACCGGTTGCCCTTAGCCGACAAACGCGAAGCGTTCGCGCGGAGATCATGCTCAAACAAAGAGATGAGATCATGGTCCGATTCCGTTTAGGATCTAGTGTTTCGGGCATGTCCGAAAATGAGGGAAGTACGGCATTTAAGTCACGCAAGCCTTGCGTCAGGATGGCCAGGGTCAAACGCACCTCCACGTAGATTTTTCTGAGGATCAATGATTTCGAACTGGCTCGCGGCGGCCCTCGCCCGCCGCAACATTCACTACGGCTGGGTGATGGTGGGCGTCACCTTCTTTGCATCGCTGATCGCGGCCGGCACGGTCGGCTCCCCCGGCGTCTTCATCGTTCCCTTGCAGCGCGAGTTCGGCTGGAACACCGCCGAAATTTCCTCTGCGCTCTCGATCCGCTTCGTGCTGTTCGGCCTGATGGCGCCATTCGCGGCGGCGCTCATGAACCGCTACGGCCTTCGCAACGTGACGCTGACAGCGCAGCTCATCGTGGTCTGCGGCCTACTGGCATCGCTCGAGATGACGCAGGTCTGGCAGCTCATAGTGCTGTGGGGCGTGGTGATCGGCATCGGCACCGGGATGACCGCGCTGGTCCTCGGCGCAACGATTGCCGCCCGCTGGTTCGCCGCGCGCCGCGGGCTTGTGGTAGGCATCATGACCGCGAGCGTCGCTACCGGGCAACTGGTGTTCCTGCCGCTGCTCGCCAGCCTGACTGAGCGTTTCGGCTGGCGCATTGCACTTGGCCTTGTCTGCGTGGTGCTTGGCGCATCCGCGCTTGCGGTGGCGATGGTGATGTGCGACCGCCCGAGTGACGTGGGCCTGCGGCCGTTTGGCGACAAAGGCACCGAGCCGCTACCCGTAGCACCCGCCAGCAACGCGCCGATCATGGCCGCCGCGCTCGGCACGCTCCGCGATGCATCCAGGTCAAGCGTGTTCTGGATTCTGTTCGCGACCTTCTTCATCTGCGGCGCCAGCACCAATGGCTTGGTCCAGGTTCACCTCATTCCGATGTGCCTCGACTTCGGCATCCCGCAGGTCCAGGCCGCAAGCCTACTCGCGGCGATGGGCATCTTCGATTTCTTCGGTACCATCGTGTCCGGCTGGCTGTCGGATCGTTACGACAATCGCTGGCTCCTGTTCTGGTATTACGGCCTGCGCGGGCTGTCGCTCGTGTTCCTGCCATTCAGCGACTTCTCCTTCTACGGCCTGTCGCTGTTTGCGATGTTCTATGGGCTCGATTGGGTCGCGACCGTGCCGCCGACGGTGCGGCTCACGGCACAGCGCTTCGGCCCCGAGCGCGCCAATCTGGTGTTCGGTTGGATCTTCGCCGCCCACCAGCTCGGTGCCGGAACCGCAGCCTTCGGCGCCGGGCTGTCGCGGACGCTGCTCGCAAGCTATCTGCCCGCCTTCTTCGCCGCCGGTGCGCTCTGTATCATCGCGGCAGCGAGCGTGCTCGCAATTTCGCGCCATCCAAAGCCGGTGGTGACCTAATTGTGCAGACCGGTGCCCAGCATGATGCTTTGTGCGGAGTAAGCCCAAGCCACTGCCTGCGCAGGCGGAAGCACCATCGTGGTTGAACGACGAGGACTACGGCCTGATCGCCATGTTCTTCGCCAGTCCCGGCGTTCGCAGCGGCTCCGCGAGGCGCGCGAATTCGCAGAGCAACGATCGCGTCTTCCTGGGATCGATGATCTCCTCCACCCAGAATTTCTCGGCGGAGCGAAACGGCGAGCGCAGCTTGTTGAGGCGGTCCTCGATCTCTTTCAGCTTTGCGACCGGATCGTCTGCCGCGTCAATCTCGGCGCGGTACGCCGCTTCGATGCCGCCCTCGAGCGGCAGCGAACCCCAATAGGCCGAGGGCCAGGCGTAGCGGATCGAGAAGCGATCCGCCGGCTGATGCACGACCCCTGCGACCCCAAAGGAGTTGCGGATGATCACCGTGCACCAAGGCACGGTAGTCTGGTTGACTGCTGCCATTGCGCGCACACCGTGGCGGATGGTCGCCGCCTTCTCCGCCTCCAGCCCGATCATGAAGCCGGGGCAATCCATCAGATAGACAATCGGCAGATGGAAGGTCTCGGCGAAGTCGACCCAGCGCACCACCTTCTGACAGGCCTCCGCGGTCCACGAGCCGCCATAGTGGAAAGGATCGCTCGCGAGCAAGAGCACCGCCCGTCCCTCTAGTCGCGCCAACCCCACGATGATCGGACGGCCGAAATTGCTGTTCACCTCGAAGAACGAACCCTTGTCGACCACGGACTCGATGATCGGGCGCATCTTATAGACTTGGCGGCGGTTGCGTGGCACCGCCCGGACCAGCGCTTCCTCCGAGCGTTCCGGATCGTCACTCGAGCGCAGCGTCGGCGGCAACTCGAACACGGAAGACGGCAGGTAGGAGAGGAAGCGGCGTGCGCGCGCAAACGCCTCCTCCTCGGTGTCGACGGCGTCATCGACGCCGCCGGCGCGGGTCTGGATGTCGGCGCCGCCGAGCTCCTGCTTGGACAAGTCCTGGCCGAGCCGCTTCACCACCGGCGGCCCCGCGACGAACATGGCGGAGTTGCGCGTCATGATCGAGTAATGGCTCGCAGCAAGCCGCGCCGCGCCAAGACCTGCGACCGAACCAAGCCCCAAAGCCACGACCGGGACATGCGCGAGATTCTCGGTCGTGTAGCGGTACCAACGGTTGCCGCCGATGCCGCCCGGCAGATTGGCCGCGCCCTTGGTCTCGATGGTCTTCACTGAGCCGCCGCCGCCGGAGCCCTCGATGATGCGGATGATCGGCAGGCGGAAATCATGCGCCATTTCTTCCGCCATCAAGGGCTTGGCCGAGATCGATGCATCCGCGGAGCCGCCGCGCACGGTGAAATCGTCGCCGACCACGACCACGGTGCGGCCGTCGAGCTTGGCACGGCCGAACACGCAATTCGCCGGCGTCACATGCTTGAGCTCGCCGCTCTCGTCATACTCGCCGATGCCGGAGATCGCGCCGATCTCGTGGAAGCTCTTCGGGTCGACCAATTTGTCGATCCGTTCGCGGACGGTGAGGCGGCCCTGGTCGCGCTGTCGTTTGACCTTCTCAACGCCTCCCATCTCGCGCGCGAAGGCCTCGCGCCGAGCGAGCTCGTCGAGTTCGGGCTTCCAGTTCATTCGCTTCCTCCGTCCGGGTGATCTTGTTATTTGGTGCGGCCATCGCCAGCGGCTTTCGCTCCAACCGGTTGTTGAAGAGATCGCCTTCCGCACTCTCGAGCAGGCTGCCGATCGCTGTAGCGAGCTCGCGCATAGACGGCGCGACCTCCTGGTGCAGACGCTGTTCGTCATACATCGCAGCGAGCAGTCCGATCGTCACCACGACGAAAGTTTGATATTGCGGCGACCACAGCGGCACCGCGACGCCATTGATATGCGGCGACCACAAGCCGCAAGCAACGACATAACCGTTCTCTTTGAGGAAGCGACGGTTGTTCTCCATCCGCGGCTTCAGCACCTTGGCGCTTTCCGGCACCTCACGCTCCATCTCGGCCAGCAGCGCATCGCCGACTTCAGGCTCCAATGCAGCGGTATAGGCGTGGCCCGCAGCCGTGCTCGCCATCGAGATGCGGCTGCCGGTGACCTCATGCAGGCCGAGCGCGTTCGCCGAGCGAGCAAATTCGAGATAGACGAGGTGGAAGCGATCGGGGATCACGAAACCGACGGTGCCGGGCAACTGCTCCGCGACGTCCTGCAGCCGCTGGCGGATCAGGTTGCGCAGCTGCAAGCCCTTCATCATCGAGGTGCTCATCGCCACCGCGCTCGGACCGATGCGATATTTCTGATCGCGCGGCAGGTATACGAGCTGGCCCATCCGCGTCAGCGTGTGTGTGAGGCGCGACACCGTCGAGCGCGGCAGGCCGCAGCGATTGGAGATTTCGAGATTGCCAAGCCGCGCTTCGTGGCCCTCGAAACATCTGAGCACGTCGAAGGCGCGTGAGACCACCTGAATGACGTCGCCCTCGCCTGCTGCATCACCGCAAAGCATTCTCGGCCTGCTGAGCCGCTCCGAGCGTCGTCCCATAGCTTCCACCCAATTCCGTTGTGCGGAATAAAATTCCGCTTGCAGAACAAGCTACCTCAGGCAATCTGCGCCGACAACAGTAAGTGAATTGGCATGCCAGATATCAGGATCGTTACCGAGGTCGCCGGACGCATCTGCGCGCTTCCCGTCGAGCCTGGCGCGAGCGTCGGCGGCGGCGACGACATCATCTTCGTCGAAGCGATGAAGATGGAAATTCCGGTCGCCTCGCCTGTGGCGGGCACATTGAAGTCCATTCTCGTCGCGATCGACGATGTCGTGGCCGAAGGCCAAGTGGTGGCGATCCTCGAGACCTGACGCGCTGCTTGCTCAAGCTTTGGCCAACCACTTGATACTCGCAAATGCAGCCCTGACACTTCACGGGCAGCGGCCTCGAGCGTGCGGTCTCAAGCGGAGTCGGCGTCGGATCGAGGCTTGTGACGGTCAAGATACGGGGCCTGCGCCTTACACAACCTCGCTCACCGGCTGCATGTCGATATCGAAGGTTTCGAGAAACTTCGATGTCATGATGTAGAAGCCGACCGCGAGTTGCAGTTCGACCAGGGCCGCGGGCGTCAACTTGGACGCGATCGCGTTGAAGGTCGCATCTTGTGGGCGGCGCAGCTTGACGATCTCGTCGGTGAAAGCAAGCGCGGCGCGCTGCACCTCGTTGAAGCAGGCCGCCGATTGCCAGTCTTCGAGCGATTCATTCTGCTCATCGGTAACCCCGACGTTCTTGCCGATGCGCTTGTGGGCCGCGACTTCATAGGGCGCTTCGCACAAAATGCCCGTGCGGGTGATCGCAAGCTCCCGCACCACCGGATCGAGCTCGCCCTTGTGCCTGATAGCGCCACCCAGCCGGCAATACTGCTCAAGATAGCTCGGCGAATGCGCCATCATGCGGAAGATGTTGGCGTTGCGATTCTTGCCCAGGAGTTCCTGCGTGCGCTCATTGTGCTTTGCGGGATCGCTGTATGCAATTCGGGCCATGATCCACCTTGAGCTTTCCAACCTTCTGCTAATTTCTTCAGCGATCAGTTGCTGAAAGAGTCTCGCGCGTCCGACGCAAGGGCAACATAAGTGAGTCAAATTGCCGCCGCATTACTGTTCGACCTTGATACAGTCGATATTCGCCGAGTGGGGACTCAATCGGGCGAATACGTTTCGTGGGGTGTTCCGAGTCAAGAAACTGACCGTCGAGCGCGGACGTCGCGCAACGATGAGTCGCGCCCAAGTTTAGGGAGAAAACAGGCATGAAGCATGCCACCAAGAGGGCAACCTCGGAGGCGCTTGCGCATTTGCTGGCGGTGACGGCGATGCTCGTCATCGCCAGCATTCTGTTTTATCGGGTTGAGAGGCCTTCGCAAAGCAAGGCACGAGCCGTCCACCAAATTGAACAAAGCGCGCAGTGACGGAATCGCCAATGGCGAGATTCCTCTCGCCATGAGCCATCATCCGAAAGCCCTCCACAGTATCGACCAGCACAAGATTATACGGCACATGGGCGCGGGTCTCCGGCGTTGCGGCGCGGCAGACCAAGCAGGTGGCGTAAATCGTCCCCTCGCCGCTGGCGCGCTGCTCGACCAGATCCGTCGCCCCGCAGGACGCGCAAAAGGCGCGGCGGAAATATTGCTTGGCGCCGCAGGACCTGCAGTTCTGATAGACGATCGCGGCTTCGCCCATGGTCCAATCGCCAAGCTTCTCGTTCATCGCTCCCGCTCCAAGAACATGCTGACGTGTGAGGAGAGCACGCCGCCATCGCCGTGCAGGAGCGCGAGCGAGGCGTCGCGCACCTGGCGGTCGCCCGCGCGGCCCGTCATTTGCAAATGCGTCTCAACCAGGTGCGCCATGGCGCCGCCGACGCCACAATGGCCATAGCTCAATAGCCCGCCATGGGTATTGAGCGGGATCTCGCCATCGCGAGAAAAATAGCCGGCGCGAACCCGCGCCGCCGCCTCGCCGCGGCCGGCCAGTCCCAGATCCTCCAGCAGCATCGCTAGCGTTATCGTAAAGCTGTCGTAGACGGCAGCATAGCGCACGTCGGAGATGCCGACGCCCGCGGCGGCCTTCGCCTTGGCGATCGCGATCTCCGCGCCGAACTCGCTTAATGCCGGCGCCGCCGTGACATGCTGATGCGTATGGGCCTGCGCGCAGCCGCGGATACGCACGCATGCCTCCGTCGTCGGATCGCGGCTCACGACGACGGCGGCGCCACCGTCGGAGACCGGGCAGCAGTCCAGAAGCTTCAGCGGTAGCGCCACCGGCTTCGATGCCATCACATCCGCGACCGTGATCGGTTCGTGGAACTGCGCACCGGGATGGGTCAACGCTTGGCGCCGCATCAGCACGGCGAACTCCGCGAGGTCTTCCTGCGTCACGCCATACTCGTGCATGTAGCGCGAGGCGACGAGGCCGTAATAGGCGGGAATGGTCGGCCCGAGCGGCACCTCGTAATCGGGATGGCCGACCTGGGCAAGCGCCTGGATCGAGGCGTCCCGGCTCTGGCCGGTCAGCCGGTTCTCGCCGGCAACCACCAACACATTTCGGGCGACACCGGCATTGACCAGCGTGTGAGCAAGCATGGTCATCGCGAGTCCCGTCGCGCCGCCGACCTGCACCGCATGCGCATAAGACGGCCGGATGCCGAAATGCTCGGCAAAGACGGTGGCCAGCATGATATGCGGCGAGACCGTGCTGTAGCCGCAGAGGATGCCGTCGATCTCGCCATGGTTCAGCCCGGCATCGCCAAGCGCCAGGCTTGCTGCCTTGCTCATAAGGTCGAGCGAGGACGAGCCCTCGTGCTTACCGAATGATGTGAGCCCAACGCCGGTGATGTAGCTCATGCTGATGCCTCTCGTTCCGTCATTCCGGGGCGGCCCGACAGGGCCGAACCCGGAATCTCGAAGTGGGAACGCACGCAAGCCAATGTCGAGATTCCGGGTTCGCGCGCCTTGCGCGCGCCCCGGAATGACGAGCAAGGGTTGAGGGCCACCAGCATCTCAATACGATTTCGGCAGGCCCAGCACCTTCTCGGCGATAAAGCTCAAGATCAGTTCGCGACTGACGGGTGCGATGCGCGGGATGAGCGATTCCCGCAAATAGCGCTCGACGTGAAATTCCTTCGCGTAGCCGAAGCCGCCGTGTGTCATGACCGCCTGCTCACAGGCGTGGAAACCGGCCTCGCCCGCCAGATATTTCGCCGAATTCGCCGCGGGGCCGCAACTCAGGCCCTTGTCGTAGTGCCATGCCGCCGACAGCGTCATCAGCCAGGCCGCCTCCAGCTCCATCCAGTTCTTCGCGAGCGGATGCTGGATCGCCTGGTTCGTGCCGATCGGACGGTTGAAGACGTTGCGCGTCTTGGCATAGCCGCTGGCGCGCGACAGTGCGAGCTGGCCGAGGCCCACGGCTTCCGCCGCAATCAGGATGCGCTCCGGGTTCATGCCGTGCAGGATGTATTCAAATCCGCGGCCTTCCTCGCCCAGACGATCCTCGACCGGGATTTCAAAGTTCTCGAAGAACAATTCGTTGGAATCGACGGGCTTGCGGCCCATCTTCTCGATCTCATGCACCGTGATGCGGCTGCGATCGAAATCGGTGTAGAACAGACTCAAGCCAAAGGTCGGGTTTTTCACCTCTTCCAGAGGTGTGGTGCGGGCGAGCAGCAAGATCTTGTTTGCCACCTGCGCGGTCGAGATCCAGACCTTCTGGCCATTGACGACATATTTGTCGCCTTGGCGAACCGCCCGCGTCTTCAACTGCGTGGTGTTGAGGCCCGTGTTCGGCTCGGTGACCGCGAAACAAGCTTTTTCGCGCCCTTCCACGATGCCCGGCAACATGCGCTTGCACTGCTCTTGCGTGCCGAACACGACCACGGGATTGAGCCCGAACACGTTCATATGCACCGCGGAGGCACCGGACATGCCGGCACCGGATTCCGAGATCGTCCGCATCATGATCGCGGCTTCGAGAATGCCCAAGCCTGAGCCGCCATATTCTTCGGGGATGCAGATGCCGAGCCAGCCGGCTTCCGCGAGCGCTTTGTGGAAGTCGGCCGGGAAACCGCCCTCCTTGTCCTTCTTCAGCCAATAGGCGTCATCGAAGCGCGCGCAGATCTTGGCCACGGCATCGCGGATCGATTCCTGGTTGGGAGTGAGCGCGAAATCCATGGCTCTTATCCTTCCGTAGCCGGCGATGGCCGAGTGACGCCATCGCGGAGCATGGCGGCGATTTCCTCGCCTGAGAAACCGGCCTCGCGCAAAATCTCCTCGCCCTGCTCATTGAGGCGCGGAGCAAGTCGCACCGGCTCGGCCTTGGTGTCGGACCAGTTCGCAGAGACCTTCATGCTGCGGATCGGCCCCTCGGTCGGGTGCTGAACCACCGGGAAGAAGCCGGTCGCAACCAGATGTTCGTCCTGCAAGATGCTTTGCAGGTCGTGCATGGGCATGACAGGGACGTCGGCCTTGTTGAGAAGCTCCATCCATTCGGCCGTGGTGCGAGTCTCGAAGATGCGCGCAAGCTCGCCATAGACCATATCGATATTGGCAGCACGCCCCGAGAAGGTCGCGAAGCGCGGATCGGCGCGCAGATCGTCACGGCCGGTCGCGTGGAAGAAATTCTCCCATTGCTTGTCGTTGTAGACGATCACGCTGATATGGCCGTCGGAGGTTTTGTAGGGCCTGCGGTCACGCGACAGATGCCGCGGATAGCCGCCTTTATCCAGCGGCGGCTCATAGGTGAGGCCGCCCATGTGGTCGCCCATCACAAAGCTCGCCATGGTCTCGAACATCGGAATGTCGACGCGCTGACCGCGCCCGGTGCGGTCGCGATGCACTAGGCTGGCGCAGATGGCGCCGACGGCTGTGAGGCCGACGATGCGATCGACCAGGGCATTCGGAACGTAGCGCGGAACACCGTCGCCGGTCTGCGCCATCAGCGCAGGCAGCGCAGTCGCGCCCTGGATCAGATCGTCATACGCGGGTTTGGCGGCATAGGGCCCGTCCTGGCCGAAGCCGAACACGCCCGCATAGATCAGGCGCGGATTGATGTCGGCCACCACATCGTAGCCGAGATTGAGCCGCGCCATCGCCTGCGGCCGCACGTTGTAAACGAGCACATCGGCGGATTTGATCAGACGCAGCACGGCCTCACGTCCCGCAGGCTTCTTCAAATCAAGGCAGATCGAACGCTTGCTGCGGTTGGTATTGAGGAACACCGGGCCCATGCCGGGATGCCGCGTCGGGCCGATCAGCCGCGTGACATCGCCATCGAGCGACTCCACCTTGATGACATCGGCGCCGTAATCCCCGAGCATCTGGGTGGCATACGGCCCCATCAGCACGGTGGTCATGTCGACGACTTTTATGCCCTGCAGCGGCCCCATTTCTCCTCCCGATGTTTTGATCGGGCCACCTAACGGCAGGGCGGAAGTGAGATCAAGCTGCGGCAGGGGCATGGGGCTATGCGCCTGGCTCCAATTCGGTCGGTCATTGCAATGGCGGCATACATCCGGGCCTCATGGTTCGAGACGGCGCTTGCGCGCCTCCTCACCATGAGGATTTCAGAGCGCGCCACGCATGATGACCTCATCTTAAGGAGCTTGCGAAGCAAGCGTCCCCAAGGATCGGCCATAAGAGACCGCTGCCGCAGTTCCGCGTTCTCGCGGCGCACAGCGTCCGAGTTTTGCAGGATCCATCACCCTCTTAGAAAACAGAGGGCGCAGGGAAGACCGGGTGCCCGCCGGCACCCGTGGGCCCTCGCGCGAAAAAGTACGCGCAAGAGCGCGAAGACCACAGGTGTAGGCGGAGAACACTCCGGCCTTCCCTGCGCAGTGGTTT
>NZ_AWZU01000019.1 GCF_000472385.1 Bradyrhizobium sp. ARR65 | reverse complement strand
GCATTTCGAGGGCCGCGGATGGCGCGGCTTCCATCACCACGCCACGCTGTGCATTGCGGCCTACGGATTCCTGATTTGCGAGCGGACGACGATTCCCCCCTCAACAGTTGGTTCCACCNGGATACGCCCGAAGCTTGCCGTATCCAGCGGTTACCGACCCAGAGGCTCCGCCTCTGAGGCCGGAACGGCACATTCCGAACTCGATCGCGACTCTTCGCCGGCGGCTTATCACAGCTCTTGTTCAGACGCTGCCGCGATGCCCATGCTGTACTGCCCCGATCACGAAATCCAAACGGCGCAGCAATTTGTGACGCAGTAGAACTAATCCGTGGCTTGCGGCGGAGCCATTTCCCGCATCCAGCGCGTGAGGGTTGATGCCTCGGCGCCTGCGCGACCGGGACCCTTCTGCATGCCCGTCCCGAGCAGCGCTGCTTCGCGCGCGGCGCTCGGCGTGATGCCGTAGGCTGCTTTGAACAAGCGCGTGAAGTGGGCATCGCTGCCGAGCTGCCAGCGCCGGGCGACCTCGCTAATTCGTGTTGGCCGCGACGTGGTCGTGGCTAGATCGAAGAATGCGCGATGCAGACGGCGGCTGCGAATATAGTCGGCGACGCCGCCGACCGGCATGAACAGGCGGTAGAGTGAGGCCCGTGACAAGCCAAAATGCGCCGCCACCGAATTGGCCGTCAGGTCGGCATCGGCAAGGCGGGCCTCGATGTATCGGCGGATTCGGAACAGCGAGGCTTCCGCCGCCCCTATGCGATCGGCATCGCGACGTTGCAGTTCGCCCCTGAGGCAGGCGACGAGAAACGAAACTGTGCCTTCCACGACCGATTGGCATTCGTCGAGGGTCATACGCGGCGCATATTCGAATAGAGCAGCCAGATGTCTCGCCATGAGGCGAGCGAGCGCTCCTTCGCCCGGCAGCACCAGGCCGTGCAGGTCCTCGACCTTGATCAGGTGGGCGTCGAACATAGGGCGTGGCACGACGAGCGTGAGGTTCTCGAAGACCGTCGCCCGCGTCTCGAGCGTCTGCGCAAGGTCGAGCACGCAGATATCGCCCGCCCTGACGCCAATCGGAAAATTGCCCGCCCGGCCGTCATAGCCGCCTTTCATGTAGAGTTGCAGAATGATGTGATCGACCCCGCTGCGGGCGATGGTCTCAGGCGTGCGCCGGAAGCGCTGACCGCTGGCGCGGGCGAGGCCAAGGACGACAGGCCCCATGGCATAGGAGCGGAGATCAGCACGAAACCTGTCCGGTTCGCCGGACGCCAATTCGTCGACGTCGAACAGCGTCGCCACGGCCTCTCGCCACGCCGAAATATTCTCGTCCGCTCCCATCTGCTCGGCCGTGAACCCGAAGCTCGGCAGCAGGGCGGAAACCGAGGCGCTCTCACCGTCCAGAGCAGGTCCGCACTCTTCGTCCACCGATGATCGGCTGCTTGTCATGATCTTCCAGCGCAAAGCTCTTCCGTCGAGGGAAGGGGAGCGCCGGAAGGTCGCCCTGACCGTCACCTGACTTGAGGTTTTGTCTCAATCTATTGATTGAACGTTTCGATCGGCTTCCGCAGGCTTGACGGCAACCCGCCTTGCACGCGTATAGGGCCTATCTCGCAGGAACGTGGGGAAACGGCAACAGGCTTCGCCTTACGACCTGCATCGCGCTCGTCGGCACGCCGCGCTCGACCGTCGTAGACGGCGGGAGTCAACGTGTTGTCCTGGCTGATGAACAGAGAAATATTGGATTCGGGAATTTCATTACCTAACAATTTTCATTCCAGCTCCGGCATGATCAAAGGATGGGCAGCCATTGTGGCTGACCTTCGCGCCGGGCGGGGCCTCGAAAAAGGGCGGTCCTGCTGTAGCGAAAACATCGACACGCTTATCTCCGGCATTGCCGCGGCAAGTCATTCTTCCTCGCCCGACGTGCCTGGGCGGGCCTCGTCCAGAAGAGTGAGCGCCTCGTCGATCTCAGCGAGAAGGCGTTCGATCTCCTCGCGCTCGTGGGGACCCGGATCTGCCTGCAGCCGGTCCAAGAGCTGCTGTTTCTGGGCCAGGAGTTTTGCCAGGGTTGTCATGGCATCGCGCGCTCGTGATTTTGTAACATCCCGGGTGTCCGCTAGCGTCTTCGATGTCGAGCTTGGACGTTCGACATTGGCGACGGCCCCGGCGTTCCAAGTTGCTCCGGGGCCGTCTTGTTTTGCGGGAAGTTACACCATCGGGACCTGCCCGCTAATCCTTCTCCAACAGTCCGAGCTTGCGCCCCAACCATTCCGTTGTCGGCGCCTGGATCAGGATCGTCATCACGATGATGATGAAGGTGACCGAAGCGATCAGATGGGCGGCGGGAGCTCGGCTTCCGAGCAGGAGGCCGGCGAGCGCTGCCGGGATCACGCCGGTCTCGCGGCTCCAGCACATGAAGAGAAGTTCGGCCATCGTCCAGCGCGCGCGGCGGTCGGGCAGGGCGCAGAGAAAGACCGTGATGGGGCGCGCCACGAACATCAGCACCAAAGCGACCGCCACACCGCCCTGCCAGTGGTGCACCATCTCGCTGAAATCAAGCTGTGCCCCAAGCAGCATGAAGATGAACAGGCGCATGATGAAGGCGGTGGTCAGGACAAATTCGTTGAGCTTTTGCGCTTCGCCCGGCTCCATCCGAAAGCCCAGCGCCTCCTTGTTGCCGAGCACGATGCCGAACACGAACACCGCCATGAAGCCGGATGCCTGCAGCCCGCTCGCGGCAAAATAGGCGCCGATCACGGCGACCAAGGTGACGACCGGCGCATATTCGGCAAGCACCGCCCAGCGCTCATGCGCGATCAGGAGCGCCGCGAGATAGCCGAGCGCGATCCCGGCGAGGAGGCCGACCGCGGCCTGTTTGAACAGATCGAATATGGCGCCGCCGAGCGAAAAGGCGCCGCTGCTCGTCGCAAAGGCCAGCACGTAAAAGGTGAGGATCGCGGCCATGGCGTCGTTGAAGGCCGATTCGCTCATTACGGTCTGCGCGACGCGATCGCGGATTCGGAGCTGCCGGAAGATCGGCACCAGCGTCGCCGGATCGGTCGATGAGATGGTTGCACCGAGCAGTAGCGCGAGCACCGGCGGCATC
Organism: Bradyrhizobium sp. ARR65; assembly: GCF_000472385.1. Classification (GTDB taxonomy): domain Bacteria; phylum Pseudomonadota; class Alphaproteobacteria; order Rhizobiales; family Xanthobacteraceae; genus Bradyrhizobium. Next base: position 141,511 of record NZ_AWZU01000019.1, on the reverse strand, counting down.
CCGAACACGAGGTAAGCCGTAAGCCCGGTGATAACAGCGGTGATCAGGACGCCGACCGTCGCCAGGACGACGATGGTGATCCAGACCTGCTTCAGCACGTCCAGGCGCAGCGCCGCCCCGCCGTCGAACAGGATGTAGCTTGCGCCGAACAGCAGGATGATCTGGTTCAGCGCCGAAGCCGCGGAAATGTCGATCAGCGTGAGCCCATGCGGGCCGATCGCGATCCCCGCAAGCAGGAAGATCGCGATATCGGGAATCCGGATGCGCTGCGCCAGGAAACCGCCGATCGTGCCGATCGCAAGGATCAGTCCGCAGCTCAGAAGCGTGTGCTTTGCGATCTCGATCGAGGCTAAGGGTTCCACGCGAAGCCAATCCAGAGAAGAAGGACGCGCGGGCTTAGCCGAGCGTCCTTAGCGAGGCGCCGATCGCGCGCGCAACAACATTAGCCCGCTGGAGGAATTTGCCCATCCTGAAGCATCCGGGAAATGGCGATCGGTCAGATCAGGGATCAGGACCTTGCCGGCCAGCGCCGGGGTGCCGCGCTCGCGCGCCGTCAACGCGATCGCGCCGGCAAGGTTTCTCAAGGGGCCCTGCATCCGTATCCCACCTGGAGTTGCCGCCTGCCAGAAGGACGGGGGTCCAGGAGCGGCCCTTTCCCCGCCGTATTCGGCGTGTTAACCGGAGCGCCTGCGAGCGGCGGTTGATCTTGTACACCTGTACAATGACGTGGAACCCGATTCGCTTAAGCTAAAGCCGCGCGAGATGCTTCGAACCATCGTCTTGGCCAGTTTTGCGGCCGTTTTTGCCGCTGCAGGGATCGCGCTTGTGCCGCCGGCGCGCGCGCAGATCGGCACGATTTTTTCCGATCCGCCACCGCGGCCGCCGGGCAGCGTTCCCCGCCGTGGCGAACAGCCCCCGCCGGATGACGAGGAAGAGGTGCCCGAACTGCCGCAGGGCGGGCGGGTGCTGCCGGCGCCGAACCGCCCAATGCCGGGGCAAGGCGCGGCCTTGCCGGGTCCGGTGCAATCCCAGCCGCTTGCACCCGTGCCCGGCACGACAGTCGTTCCGCAGAACGCCTCGCCGGGTATCGCGGTGGCGCCCCCGCAACCGGGCCAGCAACAGGCTAATGTGCCGCCGGGCACCAATCCGGTGTTGCCGGGCTTGGCGCCGGGGCAACGCCAGCCCAAGGGTGTGCCGCAGCCGCCCGCGACGCTGCAGCCCGGCGACGAGGTGGTCACCGAGCCGCCGGCCCAGAAGATCGTCAACAAGAAGGCGAGCTTTGCCGGGCTCGACAAGATCACCGGCCGCATCATCGATTTCGACGAGGCGATCGGGGAAACCGTACAGTTCGGTGCGCTGCGGGTGAAGACGGACGCCTGCTATACCCGGCCGGCGACCGAGGCCGCCAACACGGATGCCTTTGTCGAGGTCGACGAGATTACGCTGCAAGGCGAGGTGAAGCGGATCTTTTCGGGCTGGATGTTTGCATCGAGCCCGGGCCTGCACGCGGTCGAGCATCCGGTTTACGATATTTGGCTGACCGATTGTAAGGAACCGGAGACGACCGTGGTCAGCGCCGCGCCAACCGCCGATCAGCCGAAACCCGCGCCGTCACCGGTCGCGCAGCAGAAGCGCCCGCCGGGACCGAAACAGCCCCGTCCTGCGCCGCCACCGCCACCAGCTCCGCCGCCGCAGCAGCAGACCCAGCAACAGCCGCCGCCTCCGCCCCCGCCGCAATCGGGCGGCCTGTTCGGGATTTTCAGGTAATTGGTCTCCGTCATTCCGGGGCTCGCGAAGCGTGAACCCGGAATCTCGAGATTCCCCGATGTGCCATTGCACATCTGGGGTTCGCCTTTTCGAGGCGCCCCGGGATGACAGTTGAAGTGAAGTCTCGGGCTAACCCCGCGCCGCGATGATCGCGAGGGCCTCTGTACCCGGGATCGGCCGGTCGACCGGCAGTCGCTCAAAATCCCCGGGAGGCCCGTGCAAGGCCTTGTCGAGCAGGGCGGTGTAGCGCCGGCGCGGGATCTCCATCGCGCCAAAGGTCTTCAAATGTTCTGTCACGTATTGCGTGTCGAGCAGCTCGAAGCCGCCGGCGATCAGCCGCGCGACAAGATGCACCAGCGCGACCTTTGAAGCGTCGCGGGCGCGGTGGAACATGCTCTCGCCGAAAAAGGCACGGCCGAGGCTCACCCCGTAGAGCCCGCCGACCAGTTCGTCACCCTGCCAGGTCTCCACGCTATGGCAATGCCCGACTTCGTGCAGCCCCAGATAAAGATCGCGGATGCGCTTGTTGATCCAGGTATCTTCGCGCCCTTCCTGCGGCGCCGCGCAGCCCGCGATCACGGCTTTGAAAGCCGTGTTGACCCTGACCGTGAAGATGTCCGCGCGCACCGTGCGCGCCAGCCGCGATGCAATTCTGAATCCGTCGAGCGGGATGATGCCGCGCATCTCCGGCTCGACCCAGAACAGGCTCGGGTCGTCGGCACTCTCGGCCATCGGGAAGATGCCGCAGGCGTAGGCGCGCAACAGCACTTCCGGCGTGATTTCGGATGAGGCGGAGTCGCGGGAGGTCATGGCCCGAGCATAGCAGGGCAAACGCACCCGCGCGATGGCCGTTGCCAGCCGCTGTTGCGACCGAGAAGCTTCAGCCTGCGGCGGCGCTGGCGGATTTGGCGGCCGAGGCCTTGGCGCGCGGGAAGCGGAGCACGATCTTGGTGCCGCCATGATCCGGGTCGCGCGCAACGCTCGCCTCGAGCTTGGCGGCCATGGCGCTGACGATGCGCTGTCCCATGCCGGTCGAGCGCGGGTCGGTGGGCGCGCTGTCGCCCACGCCTTCGTCGGCGATCGACAGCACGAGCTCGTCGCCTGCAGCCCGCAGGTCGACGTGAATTGGCCCCGAACCGTCCGGATAGGCGTATTTCACCGCGTTCATCACCAGCTCATTGACAATGATGCCGATCGCAACCGCCCTGTCGGGATCGATCTCGATCGGCTCGGCCTTGAGCGTCAATCGCGACATCCGGTTGCCTTCGGCGGAACGCCTGAGATCATCGAGCAGCGACTCCAGATATTGATTGAGCACCACGCTCTTCAAATCATGAGAGGTGTAGAGACGGCGATGCACCTGCGCGACCGCGGCGACGCGGCCCATGGCGTTGGTGAGCGCCGCCTTGACGTCGTCCTGGGTCGCGGAATTGGCCTGGAGATGCAGAAGCGAAGCGATGATCTGCAGACTGTTGCCGACGCGATGATTGACTTCGCGCAACAACACCTCACGCTCGGCGGCGAGCGCGGCAAAGCGGTCGCGCGAGGCGTGCACTTCGGCCTCGGCCTCGTCGCGCGCCTTTTGCAGGCGCGCCTGTTTCAGCGCGCCGTCGGCAGCGACCTGCAACAGCGGGATGAAATCGCCCTGAACGTCCTTGACCAGGTAGTCGGCGGCGCCGGCCTTGAGCGCGGTGACGGCAATGCTGGAATCCTGCGAGGCGGTGACGAACACGACCGGCGGCGCATCGGGAATGGCCAGGATACGCTCCAGCGTCTCGAGCCCGTCGAGGCCCGGCATGTACTGGTCGAGGGCGACCACGTCGACACCGCCGGCCGTGATCCGCTCAAGGCCTTCCGCTCCGCTCTTCGCATGCAGCACCTTGAAGCCGCCGAGCCGCCTCAAGCCGCGCTCGACCAGGCGCGCCAAGGCGTCGTCGTCGTCGATATAGAGCAGCGTCGGCATTTCAGCGGTCATATCGTGGCCGGGGGTACCTGGATCACGGAAAAGAACAGACCGAGCTGGCGAATGGCGTTCGCAAAGCTCTCGTAGTTGACCGGCTTGGTGATGTAGACGTTGCAACCCAGCTCGTAGCACCGCTTGATCTCCTGAGAGTCGTCGGTGGTGGTCAGGACCACGACAGGGGCGCTCTTCAGATACTTGTTTTCCTTGAGCTGCCGCAGAATCTCGATCCCTGTCGTGTCGGGCAGATTGAGGTCGAGCAGAATCAGGAACGCCTGCCCCCTGTGTCCGGCACCGCTGCCGTCACGGCCGAACAGATAGTTGAGCGCGTCTGTACCGTTGCTGAACGGGATGATCTCGTTGTTCACGCCGGAACGACGAATGTTCCGCTCGATCAGGCGGGCGTGGCCTTCGTCGTCCTCGATCATGATGATGGTGACGGGCGTCGTCATGCGTCCTGCTTCCGATTGGTTGCGTTCCACTTCAAGGGGAGCGTGATCGTGAAGGTACTGCCGCTGTTAAGTTCCGATGCGACCGACATTGTTCCTCCAAGCCGTCGCACGAGTGCGCGAACATGGGCAAGTCCGATGCCCTGGCCGGGCTTGTCCTGGGTTCCCGCCCGGCGGAACAGATCGAAGATCCGCTGATGATCTTTCTGATCAATGCCGCGGCCGTTGTCGCTGACCTCAAAGATGGCAAAGCCAAGCTTGGTTCGCCCTTTTACCGAGATCTCGCCGGGAACTCCGGGTCTCAGATATTTGATCGCATTATCGATCAAATTGGAAAAGATCTGTTCCAGCGCGAGGCGGTCGCTGACCAGGTTCGGCAGGTTCCCGATATCAACGGTCGCGTCGGCCTCGGCCGCCTGATGCGCCAGCGTCGCGACGATGCTCTCGATAAGCTGGCGCATGTCGATGGGCACCGGCTCGAATTGGCGCCGACCCTCGCGGGTCAGGTTGAGGATGGCCGAGATCAACCGGTCCATCTTGGCGATCGACGATTTGATAAAGCCGAGTGCCTCCGAAAACTCCTGCGACAGTTTCAGGTCGACGCCCTCGAGCACCGGCTCGGTCTCGATCGAGACGACCGGCGCTTGCGCGGACGCAACGGCGCGGCCGAGCGAAGCTATGCGCTTGAAAATGTCGTGGCGCAGCTCTTCCAGCTCGCTGGTGAAGCCCATGATGTTGACCAGCGGCGAGCGCAAGTCGTGGCTGACGATATAGGCGAAGCGCTGAATCTCATCATTGGCTTCCCGTAAGTCCGCCGTGCGCTCATCGACGGTTGCTTCGAGATTGAGGTTGGCGTCGCGCAGCATCGCTTCCGCTTCGTCACGTGCGCGTGCCGAGCGACGCAGCAGCACCATGGAGATGCCGGCAAGCACGATCACAAGCGCCGAGCCCGCAATCGTCACGGTCGAGGCCAGCCACTGACTGTGCTCCGCGCTGGCGCTGCGCATCGCAAACAGCCGATTTTCCTCCGTGAGCATCTCATTGGCGATGTCACGGATCGTCGCCGTCGTATTGCCCGCGGCCGCCTCGCGCACCAGCTCCGCGGCGGCGGTCGGATTGCCGGCCTTGACCGAGTCCATCTCCCGCGCGAACTGGCTGAGCCGCATTTCGATCGCGGAGCGGAGTTTGCGCACGTTTTCGCGCTGGACCGGGTTGTCCTGCGTCAGCCATTCCAGCTTGTCGAGTTCGGGATGGATCGCCGCCACGGCTTCCTGATGATCGCCGAGGAAGTCCTGCGCCGAGGTCAGGAGATAGCCACGCGCGGAGCTTTCCGCGCGGCGGATTTCGAGCAACAGCGCGTTGGTCTGGTTCTCGACCTCAATGGTATGCACCACCGCGGCGCTGTCGTCCCTGGATTTGTAGACCAGCAGCACCGAGCCGGCGCTGATGGCCACAAGCACCAAAAATCCCGCCGCAAGCGGCAGGAACTGCCACAGCGCGCGCCTGTGCCACACTTCAGGCGTCACAGCCAATTTGCGTCCAGTAATGTTGAGGAAATCGACGTCCCCCGAGCGAAGCGTTGACGCACGCAAACGCGGAACCCGATCAAAGGTTCCCGGGCCATGGGTGTTTTTTGACGGCTGTTTTTGCGTCGTGGCCGGCTCAGCCCGGTTACTGGCCGGCCAGATACTGTTCGAGCCAATGGATGTGATAGTCGCCGTCGATGATGGCGGGTTCGCGCACCAGTGCGCGGAACAGCGGCAGCGTGGTCTCGATGCCCTCGACCACCATTTCGTCGAGCGCCCGTCGCAGTCGCATCAAGCACTCGGCGCGGGTCTTGCCATGGACGATCAGCTTGCCGACCAGCGAGTCGTAGTAAGGCGGGATCACATAACCCTGGTAGACCGCCGAATCGATCCGCACGCCAAGGCCGCCGGGCGGATGATATTGCAAGATCTTGCCGGGTGAGGGACGGAAGGTCACGGGGTTTTCGGCATTGACCCGGCATTCGATCGAGTGGCCCGTGATGGTCACTTCATCCTGGGTGAGCGGCAGATCGCCGCCGGCGGCGATGCGGATCTGCTCGAGCACGAGGTCGAGCCCGGTGATCATCTCCGTGACGGGATGTTCAACCTGGATACGCGTGTTCATCTCGATGAAGTAGAACTCGCCGTCCTCGTACAGGAACTCCACCGTGCCGACGCCGAGATATTTCAACTGTTGCATCGCCTTGGCGACGGTCGATCCGATCTTGGCGCGCGAGGCCGCATCGATCGCGGGCGAGGGGCCTTCTTCCCAGACCTTTTGATGGCGCCGCTGCAGCGAGCAGTCGCGCTCGCCGAGATGGATCGCGCCGCCGCGGCCATCACCAAGAACCTGAATCTCGATGTGGCGCGGCTTTTGCAGATATTTTTCCAGATAGACCGAAGCGTCGCCAAAGGCAGCCTTGGCTTCGTTGGCGGCCGTGCTGAGCGCAAGCGCCAGATCGGCCTCGGTGTGCGCCACCTTCATGCCGCGCCCGCCGCCGCCGGCGGCCGCCTTTACCAGCACGGGAAAGCCGATCGACTTTGCGATCGCCATCGCGTCCTGGTCGGGCGCGACCGCGCCGTCCGAGCCCGGCACCACGGGAATGCCAAGCTTCCTGGCCGTCTTCTTGGCCTCGATCTTGTCGCCCATCAGGCGGATGTGGTCGGCTTTCGGGCCGATGAAGTGCAGATTGTGATCGGCCAGAATTTCCGCAAAGCGCGCGTTCTCTGACAGAAAGCCGTAGCCGGGATGCACCGCGTCGGCGCCGGTGATCTCGCAGGCGGCGAGCAACGCCGGCACGTTGAGGTAGCTGTCCTTCGAGGGCGGCGGGCCGACACAGACGCTCTCATCCGCAAGCCGCACATGCATCGCATCGGCATCGGCGGTCGAATGCACCGCGACCGTTGCGATGCCGAGCTCCTTGCAGGCCCGCAAAATGCGAAGCGCGATCTCGCCGCGATTGGCTATGAGGATTTTATCGAACATCATGTTGCAGCGAATAGGGAGCGGCGAATAGCGAATGGAAGGACGGCTATTCGCTGCTTGCCATACGCCATTCGCCCTCTACTCAATGATCACCAGCGGTTCGCCGAATTCGACCGGCTGGCCGTCTTCGACAAGGATCTGCGTTACGGTGCCGGCGCGCGGCGATGGAATCTGATTCATCGTCTTCATGGCCTCGATGATCAGAAGCGTCTGGCCCTGTGCGACCTTCGCGCCCACCTCGATGAAGGGCTTCGCGCCGGGCTCGGGCGCCCAATAGGCGGTGCCAACCATGGGCGAGGGCACCACGCCCGGGTGCTTGCTGAGGTCCATCGCGGCGGCCGCCGCGGGCACGGACGGCGCCGGCGTCGGCGCTGCAGCGGCCGGCTGAACAGGAACCGGCACAGAGGTCGCGATATTGATGCTGCGCGCCACGCGCACCCGAAGACCTGCACGCTCGATCTCGATCTCGCTCAGGCTGGTCTCGTCGAGCAGGAGGGCGAGCTCGCGAATGAGCGCACTGTCCTCGCTGGAAAACTTTGCGGCTGCTTTGTCGTCTGGCTGGCGCGCCATGGTCTTGATCCGAAACTCTCTGTTACGTGACGAGGAAAGCGTCAGGCTTTGACCTTCGCGCCAATCCGGGCGGCAAGGCCGTTGATCGCAAGTCGGTAGCCGTCGATGCCGAACCCACACAGGCTGGCGAAGGCGGCCGCCGCAGTGAACGAGTGATGACGAAAGCTCTCGCGGGCGTGGATGTTGCTGACATGCACTTCGACCGCCGGTATTTTCACCGCGACAAGCGCATCATGCAGCGCGATCGAGGTGTGCGAATAGGCGCCGGCATTGATCACGATGCCGACGGCCTTCTTGGCGTGGGCCTCGTGAATGAAATCGACCAGCTCGCCCTCGTGATTGGATTGCCGGCAATCGGCGTGCAGACCGAATTGCGCAGCCGTTTCCGTGCAGAGCTTCTCGACATCGGCCAGCGTGGCATGACCATAAGTTTCCGGCTCCCGCGTCCCCAATAAATTGAGGTTCGGGCCGTTGAGAACATAGATCGTCTGCTCAGGTGCTTTGGCCATCCCAATCCCGGCAATGTGGGCAGGTGGCGGCCCTTATAGGTAACAAAGTCGTCAAGGGGAAGCCTAAACGAGGCGAGGAACGGGTCCCAAGGCTTTCATCCACCTCGGAAAAAGCCGTGCAAAACCTGCCGAAAACATTGATTAACCAAACCCCCGTGGACAAGGCCGGTCCCGCAGGGCAACAGAAAGGCGGGCCGCACCGGCCCGCCTTCTTTGCTTGCGCTCGTCAGATCCGTCAGGCCGGCAGAACGGCGACGATCTCGAGCGAGTTCGGGTCGACCACGACGATTTCGTTGCGGACCAGGAAGAACTCGTAGCCCCGCCACTCCGGGTAGACCTCAACCACTTGCGTCGGCAGCGGACGCAGGCTGATGCGCTCGCGCGGAACGCGGGTGCCGACCGAGACCGCGAAGTCGACATTGTTGACCGGCGCAACGTGCTCGCTCCGGATCACGTCGACAATCTTGGTGCGCTGCTCGGTTGATAATTTACCTGCGGAGCCAGCCGCGCCGACCGTTGTCTCCGACCTGCCGCCGGTCCGGGTTTCCGCATTCATTTCGTTGGTGCGGTTCTGGCCTTGCGCGTTCATCTCCTTGGTGCGGCTCTGACCCTGCGCGTTCATCTCATTCGTGCGGGTCTGGCCCTGCGCGTTCTGGTTCTCCTTGCGGCCTTCCCTGGTCTGCGCGTTCTTCTCGGCCTCATGGCCGGTCTTGGTCTGCGCATTCTTCTCGGCGTTGCGGCCCTCTTGGCCTTCCGCCTTCATGCCCTTGGAGCCCTTGCTTTCGTTCTCGGAGCTCATGCTCTTCGACTTGCTTCCGGGCGCGTTCTCTTCGGAGCGCTGGCTCTGGCCGGTGGTCGATGATTTCTGTTCGGCCTTCATGCCGGACGAAGCACCGCCCTTGCTGCTTTCACGATTCTCAGTTGCAGCACCGCCCGTGGCGCCGCCACCGGCGGATGAAGGCGCGTTCTGCATCTGCTGCGCACCGCCAGACTCGCGGCCGCCGGTTCCTTGCGCGTTGACGAAGCCCGTCCCGGCGATGAGCGCGAGCGCAGCAACCGAGACCAAAAAGCGATTAGTCATTCCTCTCTCCTCAGATTTTCAGCATTGCCCGCGCCGTCAACGGCAGGAGGAGTGAGTGGTTCCGGCAGATCCGTGGTTCCTTTGGTTTTGTTTCCTGAATGCATAATGAATGTGAAACCGCAGCGCGGCCCGGCTTCATGCGCAAAGAAAAAGGCCGGCGCTTGAGCCGGCCTTGCGAGCGATGTCTGACAGTGAGTGATGATCTTCAGCAGGTGGCCTTGCCGCAGCGCGCCATGCCGATCTTTTCCTTCAGCCCGTCGAGACCGACGGCGCCGACGACGATTTGCTTGCCGATCACGTAGCTCGGCGTGCCGTTCAAGCCCATCTCTTCGGCGAGCTTCAAATTCTCCTCGATCGTCGCCTTGATCTCGGGGCTGCTGAGATCCTTTTCGATGCGCGCCGTGTCGTATCCTGAATCCTTGGCCGCTTGCAGTGCGCGCGCCTTGTCGGCTGGACCGCGACCGCCGAGCAGCCTGGTGTGGAAGTCGAGATACTTCTTCGGATCCTGCATGCGAGCCGCGATCGCGACCTTCGCCGCCTCGACCGAGCCTTCGCTCAGGACCGGAAACTCCTTCAGCACGACCTTCAGCTTGGGATCGGTCTTCAGAAGGTCGAGCATGTCGGTCATCGCGCGCTTGCAGTAGCCGCAATTATAGTCGAAGAACTCGACGAAGGTGACGTCGCCGTCCTTGTTGCCGAGCACGACGCCGCGCGGCGAGTTGAAGATCGCGTCGGCATTCTGCGCGATCGTCGCTTCGTGCTTTGCTTGCTCCGCGGCGGCCTGGCGCTTGGAGAGCTCGTTCATCGCCTCTTCGAGCACCTCGGGATGGGTGACGAGATAGTTCCTGACGATGGCTTCGATGTCGCTGCGCTGCGCATCGTTGAAGCTCTGGGCCGAGGCCACGGGCAGCCCGCCGCAAAGCGAGAGCGCGAACAGGGCAGGGGCGAGCGGGCGGAAGAAGCGCATTGGCAGATCCTTTTTGCGTGACAGCCGGTGTCCTGAAATCCCCAAAGCCAAAATTGCGTCTTTCAGTATCTCAGCCTGGTTCATGTTCTTCTTGCACACGATCCTTCCGGAAGAACCGGTACCCGGCTTTCCGGATCGTGCTTGGGTCCCGGATCAGTTGCCCTTTTGGCCGGGCAACGGCTTGGCCGAGACGATATCGTCGGCCCTGACCCATCCGGGCGTGCCGACCGCGAAACGTGTTTTCGCCCGCGAGGCAAGCTCGCGTGCGGTTTTGTTGTCGCCGCGCAGATAGGCGGCTTGGGCCGAGGCCAGATCGGCCTCCCCATAGTCTCCCTTCCGGCCATAGGCCATGGCCAACTGGGTGTAACCGAGCGGCGCCTCACTCTCGCGCGCCACCGCCGAACGAAGGATGGAAATCGCTTCGTCAGTGTAGGCTTTGTTATCCGTGGCCACCAGCGCCTGCCCAAGTAACATCTCGATGAGCGGTGCGTTGTTGGAAAGCTGGACAGCCCTGCGCAGCGGAGCGATGGCCTCGGCCGGCTTGCCTCCCTCGAGCAGGGCCTGCCCGCGCAGCTCGTAGAAATACGGATTGTTCGGCTGGGCTTGAATCAGCCCGTCGATCTGGGCCAGCGCGCTGCGCAGGTCGCCATGCAGATAAGTTGCAATCGCCCGCGCATAACGCGCCGGCAGGCTGGTGTTGGATAAGGGATAGCGGCGGTACACGGTGTCCGGCCGCTCCATGAATGCTGAGATCTTGGCGCGCACCATGTCGTGTCGCAATTGCAACTCGGGCGAATCCTTCTTGTCCCAATAAGGACTGGAGCGCGCGAGGCCTTCCAACGCGGCGACGCGATCGGCAGGCATTGGATGCGACTGCAGATAGGGGTCGGCGCCGCGTGCGGAGAACAGGCTGTCGGTGGTGAAGCGCTTGAACGTCTCGTACATCCCCTTCGCGGACTGGCCGGTGGCGGTCAGGAATTTCACGCCGGCGCGGTCCGCATTCTCTTCCTGCTGGCGCTGATAGGACAAAAGCGAGCGGCGGATCATTTCCTGCGGCCCGGCGACCGCGGCGGCCCCGGCATTGGCGAGCCCGTTGTTGCCCCCTGTGGCCGCGCCTGCGGCCATGGCGCCGGCGCCGAGCAGCAAGGCGATGATCATCTGCGTCTGCGCCGAGGCCAATTGCTGGCGCAGCTTGGCGAGGTGTCCACCGGCCAAGTGGCCCGTTTCATGCGCGAGCACGCCGATCAACTGGTTCGGCGTCTCCGATTGCACGATAGCGCCATAGTTGACGAAGATCCGGCGACCGTCGGCGACGAAGGCGTTGAAGGCGGAATCGTTGATGATGACGACGTTGATATTCTGCTTTTCGAGTCCTGCGGTGCGCAGGATCGGCCGGGTGTACTCGCGCAGGAGTTGTTCGGTCTCGGTGTCGCGCAGGATCGGCGGGCCCTTGTTCTCTGCCTGCGCAAAAGCGGGAGCAACCGGGGAAAGCGCAAGCGCGGCGGCGACCGTGGCGGCGATGACGCCAGACGTTCTGTTCCTGAATGCGAAGCGGAGCAACATTGAGCGGTCTTTAGCAATTGGCGGCAGGCTCGATACCGGCTATGCCCTAACAAACCGCCGAATGCGGCTAGTCTGGGGCACCCCCGCGGGCCCGCGGAGATGCCTGTTCCCGGCGCGAACGGAAATAGCAGATATCAATGCTTGAAGCGACTGTGAGAAACCGTCTGGAACTGCTGCAGGCCGCGTCCCACCGCGGCGATGTTCCGCCGTTCATGGTGATGGACGTGATGGCGGCGGCCGAGCGAATCGAGGCCGCGGGCGGCCATGTCATCCACATGGAGGTCGGGCAGCCGGCAGCTCCTGCGCCCGGGAGTGCGATTGCCGCGGCCCACCGGGCGCTTGATGGCGCGCGGATCGACTACACCTCCGCGCTCGGCATTCTGTCGCTGCGCCAACGCATCGCCCGCCATTACCTCGATACTTATCACTGTCCGGTCGATCCCGGGCGAATCGTGGTCACCACGGGCTCGTCCGGCGCGTTCATCCTGGCGTTTCTCGCCGCCTTCGAACCCGGCGATCGCGTCGCGGTCACCGTGCCCGGCTATCCGCCCTATCGGCACATCCTTACGGCGCTCGGCTGCGAGCCGGTGTTGATCGAAACCTCAAGCGAAACCCGGCACGCGCTCACAGGCGAGGCGCTGCTTGCGGCACATCGCAAGAAGCCGCTCAAGGGCGTGCTGGTCGCAAGTCCCGCCAATCCGACCGGCACGATGATGTCCAGGGAAGCCATGACCGGGCTGATCGCGGCGGCGGAAGACGCCGGTATTCGCTTCATTTCGGATGAGATCTACCATGGCCTCGACTACGCCTTTCCTGCGGTCACCGCGGCGGAGCTGTCGCCGCACGCACTCGTCATCAACTCGTTCTCGAAATATTTCTGCATGACCGGCTGGCGGATCGGGTGGATGGTGGTACCGGAGGCGCTGGTGCGCCCGATCGAACGACTGCAGCAGAACCTTGCGATCTCGGTACCGACCTTGTCGCAATTTGCGGCGGAGGCGGCTTTCGATGGGACCGGGGAGATGGAGGGGGTCAAGCGCGGATATGTGGAAAATCGTCGCATCCTGATCGAAGGCTTGCCACGGGCAGGGCTGACCAAATTCCTGCCCGCCGATGGAGCCTTCTATCTCTATGCGGACGTATCCGACTTTACCTCCGACAGCCTTGCCTTTGCCTGGCGGATGCTCGAGGAGGCGCATGTCGCGGCGACGCCGGGCATCGACTTCGATCCGCTCCACGGCCGCAATTTCCTGCGCTTCTCCTACGCGCGTTCCGCCGATGATATGCGCGAGGCGGTCGCGCGGATCGGGCGCTGGCTGGGCAGGGCATGACCTGATCGCGCGGGTAGAATACGCTTCACAAAGCCGCAACCGGCATTGACACCCTTGACATAATTGGCCTTGGGTGCTTGCGCCGGGGATGAGAACGCCGCCTGCGCGTAAGCGCAGCTGCGGCTCGTATCGTAGTTTAGGGAAGAACAGAACCTTATGGCAACCATCACAACCGCGGCGCCGGCCCAGCCGTCGCGCCGTTGGTACAAGATTCTCTACGTCCAGGTGCTGATCGCGATCCTGATCGGCGTCGTGGTCGGCTGGCAGTGGCCCCATCTGGCGACCAGTGACTGGGTCAAGGCGCTCGGCGACGGCTTCATCAAGCTGATCAGGATGGTGATCGCGCCGATCATCTTCTGCACCGTGGTCTCGGGTATTGCGCATATTCAGGACGCGAAAAAGGTCGGCCGCGTCGGCGTCAAGGCGCTTGTCTACTTCGAGATCGTGTCCACCTTCGCCCTGACCGTCGGTCTGATCATGGGCAATCTGTTTCAGATCGGCCATGGGCTCGCGGCCAAGCCCGACGCGGCGGCGGTGGCCAACTACGTCAAGCAGGCGGAGGCCTCCAAGACCGTCGATTTCATCCTCAACATCATCCCCGACAGCGTGGTTGGGGCGCTGGCGCGCGGCGATATTCTGCAGGTGCTGCTGTTTGCCATCCTGTTCGGCTTCTCACTGATGGCGCTGGGTGAGCGGGGCGAGAAGCTGCGCGGCATGATCGACGACGCCGCGCACGCGGTGTTCGGCGTCATCGCCATTGTTATGAAGGCGGCGCCGGTCGGCGCGTTCGGCGCTATGGCCTACACGATCGGCAAATTCGGGCCGTCCGCGCTCGGCAATCTGATCGGGTTGATCACGCTGTTCTATGCCACGGCGGCGCTGTTCGTCGTGATCGTGCTCGGCCTGATCGCGCGCTTCGTCGGCTTCTCCATCTTCAAGTTCATCGCCTACATCAAGGATGAGCTGCTGATCGTGCTCGGCACGTCTTCGTCTGAAAGCGCGCTGCCGCAGTTGATGGAAAAACTGGAGCGGCTGGGCTGTTCGAAGCCGGTGGTCGGCCTCGTGGTCCCGACCGGCTACTCCTTCAATCTCGACGGCACAAACATCTACATGACACTGGCGACACTGTTCATCGCGCAAGCGCTCGGCGTCGATCTGACCTTCGTCCAGCAGCTCACCATCCTGGTCGTGGCGATGCTGACTTCGAAAGGCGCAAGCGGTGTCACCGGTGCGGGGTTCATCACCCTGGCAGCGACGCTGACGGTGGTCAATCCGGCGTTGGTGCCGGGCATGGCGATCGTCTTCTCGATCGACAAATTCATGAGCGAGGTGCGTGCGCTCACGAACATCACCGGCAACGGTGTCGCCGCGGTGTTCGTATCCTGGTGGGAAGGCGAGCTCGACCATGCCACGCTGCACGCACGACTCAATCAGCAAGTCGATCCCACCGACGTCGAGACTGCGATCACGACAGGATAGGCGGTTGCAGTCTTTCTCCGTCATTCCGGGCAGCCCCAACGGGTCGGCGCTTCGCGCCGCCCGATGACAGGCTCCGGGCTGAGCCCGGAATCTCGCGGCGCAACCTCTCGATTCCGGGTTCGCTCGCTTTGCGAGCGCCCCGGAATGACCTCTCAAGAGGTCGCTCTGAAGGACGAGCCAAAACAAAAACCGCCCGGTTCGCCGGGCGGTTTTTTTAAGAGCGCTATTGCCAGCTCGTTATTCGCTTCGGCCGAAGCGGCGCGACCACCAGCCGGCCCGGCGTGGCGGGGCGGCCTCGGTGGGCGCCTCGGCAGCGGGCGCCGCTGGAGCAGCGGGCGCCGGTTCAGGCGACGGAGCAGGCTCGGCCTGGCTCACGGGCGCCGGCGCAGATTCGGCTGCGGGCGCTTGCTCGGCCTCGCCCGGCCCCGCTGCGGACAGGAAAGTGACCTTCTCGCGCACGGTCGAACGTCGCGGCACATGCTTCTCGGGTTCTGCGGCACGCTCAGGGCTCGCCTCCGCCGTTGGTGCGCTTGCCACTTCCTGCGCGGCAGGTTCGGGCGCGGGCTGCGGTTCGGGAGCCGGCGCAATGGGTCCCGGCTGCGCCTCGGGTAACGTTGCAGGCGAGGTGCCGCTGTCGAAATCGGCAACCGCATTGACGGCTTCGGAGTCCGGAGGCGGCACGAGTTCGTCGGCGATCGAGCCGGCCAATCCATCGTCCGTGCCGCCAGCACCGCGTCGGCGCCGCCCGCCGCGACGGCCCCGCCGGCGCGGTCGCCGCTCGCCGCCCGCCGCCTGATCGGCACGCGCAACGGCTTCTTCGGATTCGTCCTCCTCGGCTTCGCCTTCCTCGGCCTGCGCCTCGGAAACGGCGCCCGGCTCGGCAAAGATGCCTTCCTGCTCCTCGCGCGGCGCGCCTTCGCGAACCTCGCCACCGCCGCCGCGGCCACGCCGGCGCCGACGCCGCCTGCGGCGCGGACCTTCCTGCGGCGCTTCGCCTTCGCCGGCCTCCCGGGCCGAAACCTCGTCGGAGAGTCCCTCCGTCTCCTCGGTTTCCACCTCGGATTCGCGTTCGATGTCGAAGGGCTCTTCCTCCTCGTAAATCTCCTCGCTCGGCGGCGGGGCGGCGGCCGCTTGCGCGGCGAGCAGCGCCTTGGCGGCCTCGAGCGTATGGACCTGCTCGCCACGATCGATGATGTAGGATTGCTGGCCGCTCACGGTGGGATCGGCAATCACCGAGAGCGTGACCTTGAAGCTGTTCTCGAGGTCGCGCAGGTGGCCGCGCTTGTGGTTGAGCACATAGAGCGCGACATCGGTACGGGTGCGGACCACGAGATTGTGGGTCGCGCCCTTCATCAGGATTTCCTCAAGGCCCCGCAAGAGCTGCAGCGCGACCGAGGAGACCGAGCGTACATGGCCGGTGCCGCCGCATTGCGGGCAGGGCTCGGTGGAACTCTCGAGCACGCTGGCGCGGATCCGCTGGCGCGACATCTCCAAAAGGCCGAAATGCGAGATGCGGCCGACCTGGATGCGCGCGCGATCCTGCCGCAGGCAATCCGACAGCTTGCGCTCGACCGCGCGATTGTTGCGCTTCTCGTCCATGTCGATGAAATCGATGACGATCAGGCCGGCGAGGTCGCGCAAACGAAGCTGGCGCGCGACCTCTTCGGCCGCCTCCAGATTCGTCTTCAGCGCGGTGTCCTCGATGTGGTGCTCGCGGGTGGCGCGGCCGGAGTTGACGTCGATCGAGACCAGCGCTTCGGTCTGGTTGATCACGATGTAGCCGCCGGAACGCAACTGCACGACTGGTGAGAACATCGCGTCCAACTGGCTTTCCACGCCCATGCGCGAGAACAGCGGCTGGCCGTCGCGATATTGCTTCACCACCTTCACATTGGAAGGCATCAGCATCTTCATGAAGTCGTGCGCTTCGCGGTAGCCGGGTTCGCCGGCGACCAGGATCTCGTCGATCTCCTTGTTGTAGAGGTCACGCAGCGAGCGCTTGATCAGCGAGCCTTCCTCATAAACGAGGGTCGGCGCCTGCGACTTCAGCGTGGTGTCGCGCACGGTCTCCCAGAGGCGGAGCAGATATTCGAAGTCGCGCTTGATCTCCTGGGGCGTGCGCGACGCTCCAGCTGTGCGCAGGATGATGCCCATGCCCTCGGGTACATCCAGATCCTGCACCACTTCCTTCAGCCGCGAACGGTCCTGGGCGGAGGTGATCTTGCGGCTGATGCCGCCGCCGCGTGCCGTGTTGGGCATCAGCACCGCGTAGCGGCCGGCCAGCGACAAATAGGTGGTCAGCGCTGCGCCCTTGTTGCCGCGCTCTTCCTTCACGACTTGCACCAGCATCACCTGGCGCCGCTTGATGACTTCCTGGATCTTGTACTGGCGGCGCGGGCGGAACGACCGCTCGGGCACTTCCTCCAGCACGTCGTCGCCGCCAACGGACTCGACGAGGTCTTCCTCGGTCTCCTCGGCCTCGTCGGTTTCCTCGTCCTCTTCTTCGTGAGCCTCCTCGTCGGCGGGCGCAGCCGCCTGCTCGTCAGCGGGGGACGCGACCTCATCCTCGGCGGCATGTTCGTCGGAGGCATGCTCGCCGTCGGAGGCCTCGGGCGCATCCGCGCCATGCTGAAGCGTCTCGACTTCGTCCTTGGTGTGGTCGTCGACCTCGTGAACTTCGGGGGCCTCCAGCACGTCAGGCGCAACGGCCGCTACGGAGGCGGGAACTTCGCGCGAAGCCGCAGCCGGGACGGCGTCCTCATGCGCGCCCTCGGCATGCGGCTCATGGCCGTGTTCGTCCTGATCATAGTGATCGTCATGACCGTCGTGATCATCATGCGCATGCTCATCGTCGTGATGCTCATGCTCATGCGCCTCGCCGCGGGCCGCGGCGTCGTCATGCCCAGCGTCCTCATGCGGTGCTGTCGCTTCGGCATCTGAGTGCAGATGCTCGGCGGTCTCTTGCGGCTCGGTCGCCTCGCCGCCGGGGGCAGCTTCCGCAGCCTCGACGATCCCGCTCCTGATGCGCTCGTCACGGTCACGCCGGCGCGAGCTGCGATGGCGAGAGCGGCGGCGGCTGGAACGGTTTTCGTTCTCTTCCTCGGCCTCGCGATGGGCGCGTTCTTCGGCTTCGATCAGCGCTTGGCGATCGGCGACCGGGATCTGGTAATAGTCGGGATGGATTTCGCTGAAGGCCAGAAAGCCATGGCGGTTACCGCCATATTCGACAAAGGCCGCCTGCAGTGATGGTTCTACCCGCGTCACCTTGGCCAGGTAGATATTGCCGCGGAGCTGCTTGCGCTGAGCGGTCTCGAAATCAAACTCCTCGACACGATTGCCGCGGACCACGACAACCCGGGTCTCTTCCGGGTGGGTGGCATCGATCAACATTTTGTTGGGCATCTTTAAACTCTTGAAGGCGGCGCGCGCGGATCACGGGAAGCGCATATCGCGCCGCCGGGTGACGCGACGGTCCACCTGATTCGGGGGTGAGGGGAAGGCCGAAACGCAACCCGGGACGCCCAGCCGAACCCTGCGGGAAGAGGCGTCGCGTGGAGCGTTGGCTCCGCATCGGCGCGGGTCTTCCGCTGGTTTTCATCGGCATCACAGTCTGGCGCATCAAGCGTCGGCCCGTCTGGAACAGTTGGCGGCAGAAGCGGCCGCCTTATCGGTTGCTGACAACCCATGCGGCGCTTGGGGCGCTCGCCTTTGGATCACAGGGGACCCTTGTCCGGGGTCCGGTATCTGGCCATGCCGCCGCTCGAAACCGTCCCTGGAACAAAATCACCTGGGACTGGACGCCGCTCGGGCTCGAAACCGCTTCTCCAGATTGGGCCGCGCGGCTCGCGCTGGCTTTGCAGAGAAGTCGGAAACGCTGGAATCTTCAAAAACGGAAGGTTCCGGCGCTGCACCGGGAGGCTGAACGCGACACAACCGGCAGTAATGGCCGTCAGCACAGGTTACATACGAGGATTGACGCCCCCGCGCAAGGGAGCGTCGCTTGGCCGCCACACTTACCTTTATTCAGTCCTGTTGCGTTAGGGTATCATTAACCCTGCAGTTCTATTGCGGTACAAGGGCCGCTCGGAGGCACGGATTCGGTGGCGAGCCACGCAAAACGTCGTCTTTTGCTGGGATGCGCGCTGCTGTGCGCTGCAGCATTGTCGTGTGTCGAGTTGAATTCGGCCCGTGCTGAAAATCAGGCGCCCGTCGTTGCGCCGAGCCTGCCGGTGGCGTCCGATGCCAGGCTCGCTGGCGACGCCAAACTGACCCGATTCGTCCTGGATCTCGACAAACCGGTCCAGTTTCGGGCGTTCGCACTGGCTGACCCCTATCGGGTGGTGGTCGATATCCCCCAGGTCAATTTCCGCCTGCCGGCCGGAACGGGTGCCAGCGGGCGCGGTCTGGTCAAGGCATTTCGCTACGGTCTGGTGCTGCCCGGTGGTTCGCGGATCGTTATCGATCTCACCGGACCGGCGCGCATCGCCAATTCCAGCATGCTGGATGCCGCCAACGGCCAGCCGTCACGATTGGTGCTTGAATTGCAGGAGGTTGACCGCGAAACCTTCATGCAATCGATGAGCACGGAGGCGCGCCCCGAATCGAAGCCTGCGCTTGCCGATGGCAGCCCCGCAGCGGCTGCTCCGAAGAGCGTGCCGGCGACAAAGCCGGCCGCGCCGGATGCAAGGCCGGTGGTCGTCATCGATCCCGGCCATGGTGGGGTCGACAACGGCACCCAATCGGGGGGCGAGGCCGAGAAAAACCTGGTGCTCGCTTTTGGGCTGGCGCTCCGTGACCGTCTCGAGCAGAACGGCAAATACCGGGTGGTCATGACCCGGACCGACGACACCTTTATCCCGTTGAATGACCGGGTGAAAATCGCCCGCAGCCAATCGGCGGCACTGTTTGTGTCGATCCACGCCGATGCCTTGCCGAAACACGAAGGCGATGCGCAAGGGGCGACCATCTACACCGTCTCCGACAAAGCCTCCGACGCCGAGGCGGAGCGGTTGGCCGAGGCGGAGAACCGGGCGGATGCGATCGGTGGGGTCAATTTGACCGATGAGCCGACCGAGGTTGCCGACATTCTGATCGATCTCGCGCAGCGGGAAACCCGCACTTTTTCAAACCGTTTCGCACGCCTCTTGATGGGCGAGATGAAGAACGCCACGCGAATGCATAAGCATCCTCTGAAGTCCGCCGGCTTCCGGGTGCTGAAGGCTCCCGATGTCCCCTCAGTCCTGGTCGAACTCGGCTATGTCTCGAACAAAGGTGATCTCGATCACCTGGTCTCGGAAAGCTGGCGCAATCGCACCGCCGGCTCGATGGCCCAGGCGATTGACGCCTTTCTGGCCAAGCGATTGGCCACGGCCGGGCCGGCGAACTAATGTGAAACCCGACAAGCCCTAGTTTGGCCACAGCGGCGGTCGTATAGAAGCCGTTGCGAGGCGTTTTGGGAATCACCGAGGTCCCGCCTCGCCGACGAGCTCCTGAGTCGGACGTAGGAATGCCGGCACGCTCACTCGTCAAACGGAAGGCGCCATCTGCTCCGGCGCATGGGTTGGAACGGATAAATTAAGCATGCGCTTGCTGGTGCGCTTCCTGGGTTTCCTGTTCGCCGCTGGAACGGTCATGTTCCTGGTCGCCGTGGCGGCCGTGGCGGGGCTGATCTGGCATTTCTCCAAGGACCTGCCGGATTACTCGCAGCTACAGGATTACGAGCCGCCGGTCATGACGCGCGTCCACGCCGCCGACGGCTCGCTGCTGGCTGAATACGCCAAGGAGCGGCGGCTTTACTTGCCGATCCAGGCGGTGCCGAAACTCGTCATCAACAGCTTCCTCGCGGCGGAGGATAAGAATTTCTACGAGCACGGCGGCGTCGACTATTCCGGCATGCTGCGCGCCGCGATTCTCTACGTACAGAATTACGGCTCCAACAGGCGCCCGCAGGGCGCCTCGACCATTACCCAGCAAGTGGCGAAGAACTTCCTGCTCAACAACGAGGTGTCGTTCACCCGTAAGATCAAGGAAGCACTGCTCGCGATGCGCATCGAGCGCACTTATTCGAAGGACAAGATCCTCGAGCTGTATCTGAACGAAATCTATCTCGGTATGGGCGCCTATGGCATCGCCGCCGCGTCGCTGGTCTATTTCGACAAGTCGGTCAACGAGCTGACGATCGCGGAAGCGGCTTATCTGGCCTCGCTGCCGAAGGCGCCGGCGGCGCTGCACCCGGTGCGCAATCATGACCGCGCGGTCGAGCGGCGCAACTACGTGATCGACCGCCTGCAGGAGAACGGCTGGATCAGCGCGGCGGACGCCGACAAGGCGCGCAAGTCGCCCCTGGTCGTCACGTCTCATCCGACCTCGGCACACATCTTTGCCGGCGAGTATTTTGCCGAGGAAGTGCGGCGCGACATCTTCGAGCGTTATGGCGAGAAGAAGCTCTACGAGGGCGGCCTGTCGGTCCGCACCACGCTGGATCCCAAGATCCAGATGGAGGCGCGCAAGACCATGGTCGCCGGTCTCGTCAATTACGACGAGGCGCAGGGCTATCGCGGTCCGATCTCCAAGCTCGACATCTCCGGCGACTGGGGCGTGAAACTCGCCGACATCAAGTCGCTGTCCGATATTTCGCCGTGGCGGATGGCGGTGGTGCTCGAAACCAGCGAGCAATCGGCGCGAATCGGCTTCCAGCCGGGCCGCGAGCTCGGCGGCGCCGTCAGCAAGCAGCGGGAGACCGGCATCATCACGCTCGACGGCGTGCGCTGGGCGAGGACGGCGTCGGGGTCGACAAGGGGCCGCGCGCCGACGGCGGTCTCGCAAGTGCTTGCGCCGGGCGACGTGATCTATGCCGATCCACTTTACAAGGACGGCAGTCCGGTCGAGGGCCAATACCGGTTGCGGCAAGTGCCGGAAGTCTCCGGGGCCATGGTGGTCATGGATCCCAACACCGGGCGCGTGCTCGCCATGGTCGGCGGCTTCTCCTTCGATCAGAGCCAGTTCAACCGCGCCACGCAGGCCTATCGGCAGCCCGGCTCGTCGTTCAAGCCGATCGTCTATTCGGCGGCACTGGACAATGGCTATACGCCGTCGACCCAGGTGATGGATGCGCCGATCGAAATCGATCAGGGGCAGGGCGCCGGGATTTGGCGCCCGGAGAATTTCTCGTCCGGCAAATATCAGGGACCGACAACGCTGCGGAACGCGCTGCGCCTGTCACTGAATACGGTGACGGTGCGGCTGGCGCAGGACATCGGCATGCCCCTGATTTCCGAATATGCCCGGCGCTTCGGTGTCTATGACGAATTGCCGAACTATCTCTCCTACGCGCTCGGTGCCGGCGAAACCACGGCGATGCGCATGGTTACGGCCTATTCCATGATCGCCAATGGCGGCAGGCGCGTGAAACCGACTCTGATCGATCGCATCCAGGATCGTTACGGTCACACCATCTTCAAGCATGACGCCCGCGAATGCCGCGGCTGTGACGCGCCGGACGGTTGGCGCAACCAGCCCGAGCCGCAACTGGTTGACCGCCGCGAGCAGGTGCTCGACAACATGACCGCCTACCAGATCACCTCGATGCTGGAAGGCGTTGTCCAGGCGGGTACGGCAACCGTAGTGAAAGAGGTCGGCAAGCCGATCGCCGGCAAGACCGGCACCACCAACGAGGCCAAGGATGCCTGGTTCGTCGGCTTCTCGCCGGACGTCGCGGTCGCCATCTACATGGGCTACGACAAGCCGCGGCCGCTGGGCAGGGGCAATGCCGCAACCGGCGGCCACTTGGCCGCGCCAATCGCGCGCGATTTCCTGAAGCTCGCACTCGCCGACAAACCGGCTATCCCATTCAAGGTTCCCGCCGGCATCAAGCTGGTACGCATCGACGCCAGGACCGGTATGCGCGTCGGCCCCGGCGATACCGGACGAACCATCCTGGAAGCTTTCAAGCCGGGCACGGCCCCGCCGGACAATTACAGCGTGATCGGTGTCGCCGATGCCGACGGCAACCGCATGCCGGTCCCGCAGGGAGCACCTCCGGATGCCGGCTACATCATGCGGCCTGGCACTGGCGGACTTTACTAGCCAGATCCAGTCTTAAATCGGTTGATTGAGGCGGCGGCGATTGCGCTTTGCGCAGGCGGCCGCTACATGCACAGCAACACCATCGCGGCGGCCGATGCCGCCCCGAGCAGAGAAATCCAAGCAGAGACGTCAATGCGCGCCGAAATCGAGCGGTTGGTTGAAGAGATCAAGCAGTCAGTCGGGCTGCTGAGGAGGCATCTTTGACGTCGAAACATCGACGGCGCGGCTGGCTGAGCTGAACAAGCTCGCCGAAGATCCCAACCTCTG
The DNA here is from genome assembly GCF_000472385.1 of Bradyrhizobium sp. ARR65. Classification (GTDB taxonomy): domain Bacteria; phylum Pseudomonadota; class Alphaproteobacteria; order Rhizobiales; family Xanthobacteraceae; genus Bradyrhizobium. Next base: position 118,471 of record NZ_AWZU01000019.1, on the reverse strand, counting down.
GAACGATCCCCAAAAAGCGCAAAAGCTGATGCAGGAGCGTACCTCGCTGGAGGATGCGTTGTCCGGCATCGGCAAGGTCGAGCGCGAGCTCGCCGACAATGTCGAGATGATCGAACTCGGCGAGGCCGAGAACGATGCCGGTATTGTCGCGGAAGCCGAGGAAGCGCTGAAGGGCCTGAAAAAAGAGGTGGCGCGGCGCGAGCTCGAGGCGCTGCTCTCGGGCGAGGCCGATCGCTTCGATTCCTATCTCGAGGTCCATGCCGGCGCCGGCGGCACCGAGAGTCAGGACTGGGCGCAGATGCTGCTGCGCATGTACACGCGCTGGGCGGAAAAGCACGGTTTCAAGATCGAATACCTCGAGGAGTCCCAGGGCGAAGAAGCCGGCATCAAGTCCGCCACGGTCCAGATCAGCGGACATAATGCTTATGGCTGGCTGAAGACCGAGGCCGGCGTGCACCGCCTGGTGCGGATCTCGCCGTTCGATTCCAACGCGCGGCGGCACACCTCGTTCTCCTCGGTGCAGATCTTCCCGGTCATCGACGACACCATCAAGATCGACATCAAGGAATCCGATGTCCGCGTCGACACCATGCGCTCGGGCGGCGCCGGCGGCCAGCACGTCAACAAGACCGAATCGGCCGTTCGCCTGACCCATATCCCAACCGGCATCGCGGTGGTCTGCCAGGCGGGCCGCTCCCAGCACAAGAACCGGGCGCAGGCCTGGGACATGCTGCGCGCCCGCCTCTATGAGATCGAGCTTAAGAAGCGCGAGGAAAAGGCCGCCGCCGAACAGGCCGCCAAAACGGACATCGGCTGGGGACACCAGATCCGCTCCTATGTGCTGCAGCCCTATCAGATGGTGAAGGATTTGCGCACGGGCGTGCAGACCTCCGACACCTCGGGCGTACTCGACGGCGACCTCGACGAGTTTATGGCGGCCGCGCTGGCCCAGCGGGCCTTCGGCACGGCGCCAGGCGAAGTCGAAGACGTGGACTAAGCCATGCCGCGCGTTGCGTTCATCGGTCTTGGACGCATGGGCCACGGCATGGCGGGCCGCTATCTCGATGCGGGCTTTTCGGTCGCGGTATGGAATCGCAGCAAGGCGAAGGCAGAGGATTTGATCGCCCGCGGCGCGCGATGGGCAACATCACCTGCGGATGCCGCAATCGACACGGATGCGGTCGTGACCATGGTCGCGGACGACGAGGCGTCGCGGGCCGTTTGGCTCGGCGAGGATGGCGCCGCAACGACCATGAAGGCGGGAACGCTCGCGATCGAATGCTCCACCGTGTCTCATCGCCATGCGCTCGACATGTCGCGCGAGCTCAACAGCCGTGGCCTGATCTATATCGATTGCCCGGTGACCGGATTGCCTGATGCGGCGGCAAGCGGAAACCTGACGCTCTTGGTCGGTGCCGATGCTGCCGATCTGGAAAAGGCCCGGCCCTTTCTCGAGCCGATCGGCTCGACGATCCGGCACTTCGGAGCCGTCGGGACCGGCACCGTCTACAAGCTGATCAACAACCTGATGGGCGCGATCCAGATCGCGGGCATCGCCGAGGGCCTCGCCATCGCCGAGCAGGCCGGTCTCGACATGAAGCTGGTGCTCGAATCGATCGAGACTGGCGTCATTGCCAGCCCTCAAGTGATCCGGCACTCCAAGCGCATGGTCGCGCGCAACTTCGCCGACGCGACGTTTACCGCCACGCTGCGCCACAAGGACGCTGCTTATGCGGTGGCGCTGGCGGAGAGTTTGCTCGCGGAAAAGCCGCTGATGAGCCGCGCTGCGGTGGAATCTTATGCGCGGGCGAAGGCGATTGCACCCGATGACGATGAGGCCAAGATGATCGAGCTGGTGTCGCGGCACAAGTAGGTCGCGGCAAATCCTCCCGGAAATCGGGTGGCGCGGACCTTCCATTGCGGCAAACTTGCGCCATAGGCGCAAGGCAGCAAAATGAACTCGAGCAAGAGTCGAATACATCAGAAGGATTGGCTTTGGCTTGGCGCTCTTGCGGTCCTTTGGGGCGGATCGTTCTTCTTCAATGACATCATCCTGAAAGAGCTGCCGCCGCTGACGCTCGTCTTTTTGCGTGTCGCCTTGGCTGCGTGCCTGCTTCTGCCGCTGCTCTGGATCCGGAACATCGATCTTCCGCATGGCCTGTCGGCGTGGAAACCGCTGGTGCTGGTCGCGATTTTCAACAATGTCGTGCCATTCTCGTTGATCGTGATGGGGCAGCGCTTTATTCCGAGCGGTCTGGCCTCGATCTTGAACGCGACGACGCCTCTGTTCACTGTCGTCGTGATGCTTGTTGCCGGCGAAGAAAGCCCGGAAGCGCACCGGATTGCTGGAGTGATTGCCGGTCTGATTGGCGTCGTCATTCTCCGCGGCGATGGTGATCTCGCGAGTGCTCAGGCAATCGGCATTGTGCTCTGTCTTGCAGCCTCGTTCAGCTATGGAGTTGCAGCACTGGTCGCGCGGCGCCGTCTGTCAGCTTCGCCACCGCTGCAGACCGCCGCCTGTCAGTTGCTGGCCTCAAGCGCGATGATGGCTGTGATCGCCAGCGCCTTCGAGCAACCATGGCGACTTCCCATCCCGGGGCCGGTGACCTGGCTCGCCGTGCTGGGACTCGCAACGCTGTCGACCGCGTTGGCTTATCTCGTGTTCTTCCAGATCCTGCGTCGTTCCGGCGCCACCAATGTGATGCTGGTGACACTTCTTATCCCTGTCACCGCGGTCCTGCTTGGCTATCTGATATTGGGCGAACGCGTCTCGGCGCGCGAAATCGTGGGAAGCCTCGTGATTGGCAGTGCGCTGCTCGTCATTGACGGACGGGTGATCAGGCTGGTCCGGCCGTAGGCTCTTCACGCCCGGCCTGCCACTCCGCGAACCAGCTCCTGAATCGCCCGCTGTCGCGCGGACCGCCGTGCCAGGCCGCGTAGACCGCGCCATCACTCGCTACCAGAAACACCGCATCCAGCCCCCTGGAGCGGCGCAGCGTCTCGATCGCTTGTCGCGGCGTCTGTGCGATGGGACCAGCGACATTGAACGAGGTGTTGACGGATATCTCGACGCCGATGCGGCGGCCGAGCGCCTTCAAATAGGTATAGGTGAGGGGATCGTCGGCTTCGCGGACGATCTGGATGCGTCCGGTGCCGTCGGCATGAATGACGGCTGGAATCTTCGCCCGCGCGTGCGGCTTCGAATGCGCTGTTAGCACCATGTAGTTATAGGCATTGTAGCCGGCGTCGGAGGCGCCTTCCTCCAGCTCGAAATAGTCCTGCGCTGCTTGCAGCGTTGCCATCGGCGCGAGCGGGCGGATCGCCTCCCGGTATTTGACGCGCTCGTTCAGCTTCTCGCGGGCATGGCGATCGCAGGGATTGGCCAGGATCGAGCGATGGCCGAGCGCGCGGGGGCCGGTTTCGGCGGCGCCCTGGTAGAGCGCGATCACGCCGTCTTTCGCAATGATGAAGGCCATCAGGTCGGCGATAGCCTCGCGGCCCTCGACAGTGGAGATATCGCCGATGCGCTGTGAGGCAACGTCGTCTGCGTCGATTGCCGCCTCAATCTCGGCGCGCGAAGGCGGCGTGCCGCAATAGAACGCATGCGTCAGCGGCGCGCCGCGCGGGCTGCCGGCAAGATGCGCGAACAGCCAGGCGGCGCCCATGGTGACGCCGGCATCGCCCGGCACGGGCGGCACCCACAGATGCAGGCGTGCGTTCCGGTCTTGGTTCTGCGCAAACCAGGCTTCATCGAAATGCTCGAGCAGCCGCATATTCCCCAGCGCATTGAGCGCGACGCCGCCCGTGAGCACTAGGCGGTGGGCGCCCGTGACGCGCAACAAATGATCCACCACATGGATCATCGCGTCCTCGAATACGAGCTGCGTCGCAGCCGCTTTGTCCAGGCGGTCCTGTGTGTCGGGCCTGTGTTCGATATCCTCGACCCGCAGCACCGCGTCGGGATTCCAGAGCTGGTCGGGCTTGAGCGGCTCGCCCAAAATCTCGATCAGCGCGCGTTTGTAGGGATGTTCGAACGGGTCGCAATACCAGTTGGCGAGGGCCCGGTTGAGCCGCACCTCGCCATCGGGCTCGAGCTGCAGCACCCGCTTCAACCGCGCATAATAGGGATTACTGGCGCGGCTCATGTCGCCCCACGCGGCGGCGCCCATGTAACGCCCTTCACTGGAGAGCCAGGTCCAGCCGCCCTGGGTCGATGAGATCACGCTGTAGAAGGCGCCGAGCGAGTCGAAGATGCTCTCGTTGCAATAGAGCCGCTGCATCGCGCCGTTCTTGATGACATAGAGCGAGATCGATCCGAGGTCGCCGGTGCCGTCGAGCACGGCGAGTGCGACCGGCTCGCCGTCGTCTCTGAAGGGCGAGGCGGCGAACGAAAACCAGGCGTGATTGTCGTGGTGCGGTAGCGTGATCAACTGAACAGGATCAGCGAGGCCGAGCTGCCGCGCCAGCTTTTTCGGTGTCCGCGTCATCTCGTCCATGCGCCGCCCGTCGAAGCCGGTCGCTTCAAGCCGCCGCGCCAGTTTCAGGCTTTGCGGAAACTCCTCCAGCAGCGAGCGGAACATGGTGCCGGCCAGCGTTGGATAGTCCCAAGAGGTCAGCCAGGCGAAAATATCGGTGACGTCGCGCCCCATGTCGCGCAGAAGCGCCGCCATCGCATCAATCGATTTTTGCGGAAATTCCGACGTGTGTTTGTTGCCGGAGAAGCGCTCTTCCTCATTGTTGAGCAAAAGTCGGGGGCCGTTCGCTTGCGTCACCTCCACCAGCGCCACGCCCGAATTATGCGTGCCCGGTGCGCCGATCCCTGCAAGATAGAGCGCTTCGCCGCGGGCGAGTTTTTGCCGCGCGAGCGCGAGGCGCTCCTTGGCAAAGTGCGAGCCGAGCTGATGGAAGCCGGCTCGCCCCATCGTATGCCTGGCCAGCCAACGCGCGAAATCAAATGCGGCCTTGCCAAGGCGCGGATGTCGCGGGCCAATCCGTCTCTTCAGTTCCAAAATCAAAAACCCCCGGTTGCTCCGCTTGCATCAATCATAAATGTGGACAGGCAACAATGCTGTTTCGCGGCACGGGATAAGCAATGCTTGCCAGGTAAAGCGGGTCTTGCGAGACTGCCGGTAAAAGAAAATGCGGTCGGGAGGTTGCGATGCCGGGGTGTCTCAGAAACCTTGTTGCTGTGATGGCGCTTGCCGTGTCGGCCGCGCTCGCCACCGCTGCCCATGCCGAAAAGAAATACGATCCCGGCGCCAGCGACACCGAAATCAAGATCGGCAACATCATGCCTTACAGCGGGCCCGCCTCGTCCTATGGCGTGATCGGAAAAGCTGAGGCCGCCTTCTTCAACATGATCAATGCGCAAGGCGGCATCAATGGTCGCAAGATCACCTTCATCTCCTATGACGACGCCTACAGCCCGCCGAAGGCGATCGAGCAGGCGCGCAAGCTGGTCGAGAGCGACGAAGTCCTGCTGATCTTTCAGTCGCTGGGCACGCCCTCGAACTCGGCCATCATGAAATACATGAACGCCAAGAAGGTGCCGCAGCTCTTCGTCGCGTCCGGTGCAACCAAATTCGGCGATCCCAAGAATTTTCCCTGGACCATGGGTTTTCAGCCCAATTACCAGAGCGAGGGCCGGATCTACGCCAAGTACATCCGAGAGCATTATCCCGACAGCAAGATCGCCGTGTTCTGGCAGAACGATGATGCAGGGCGGGATCAGTTCAAGGGCCTCAAGGATGGACTCGGCGACAAGATCGACATGATCATCGCCGACAAGTCCTACGAGGTGAGCGATCCCTCGATCGACTCCCAGATCGTGGCGCTGCACGATTCCGGCGCGGATATTTTCTTCTCCTGGGCGGCGCCGAAGGGCTCGGCACAGGCGATCCGCAAGGTCGGCGAGCTCGGCTGGAAACCGAAATTCTTTCTTGCCAACACCGCAACCACCATTGCTTCCGTCCTAAAGCCGGCGGGCCTCGAATATTCCAAGGGGATCATTTCGACGGCCTATGTGAAGGACCCCACCGACCCGCGCTGGAAGGACGATCCCGGCGTGCAGAAATGGCGGGATTTTATGGACAAGTATTATCCGGATGGCGACAAGGCCAACGCCAATAACGCCTATGCCTATGTGGAATCACAGGCGATGGTGCAGGTTTTGAAACAATGCGGCGATAATCTCACGCGTGAGAACGTGATGAAGCAGGCCGCCGATTTGAAGAATTTCACCAGCGACATGCTGCTGCCGGGGATCACGATCAACACCTCGCCGGACGATTATTTTCCGATCGAACAGATGCAACTGATGCGCTTCAACGGCGAGAGTTGGGAACTGTTTGGTGACGTCATCACCGGTGAGGTCGGGCACGCGGCGAGCCATTGACTTCGGAATGCGTCGACCTTGCACTGAGATTTGGCTGGCTGGTGTAGCTGCGGTCCCGCAGCGATAAGCCGCCGGCGATGCCGACGCCCAGGACGTACATCCAGCCCTCGTGAAAATCGAACAAATGCGAGTTGAGCAGCGAGCTCACGAGATTCTGCACCACGACCACGAGCCCGATCCATGTCGCCAGATCTCGCCCGGAAAACAGCAGGAGATGGCTCAGCCACATCGCGTAGAGGACGATAACGCCGAGCAGCCCCCATTGCACCGCGGCGTTGAGGGTCTGATTGTGCGGATTGTTCACCACATCCGCGCGCAAGCCGGTCTTTCCGATCGCGTCCTGCTCGAACAGGTACCCGATCGAGCCGGTACCGTGGCCGAGCAGCGGGGCGCGGGCAATGAATCCGATGGATTTGCGCCAATAGGTCAGCCGTTGCGCCGTCGACGCCAGGGTGTTGGTCTCGTAGGCCTGATATTCGATCGTGATATCGCCGATCCGCTTGCGCAAGTAGGGCGACGTCGTCCAGACCAGCAGGCCGGCAGCGATGATCGCGGCGAGCAGTGCGTGAGCCGTGCGCCGATCGAGGTACCGCGCGGCAAACATCACCAGAAGCACTGGCATATAGATCAACGCGGTCCGGGCCGAAACGACGAACAGCATGTTGGCGAGAAAGGCCAGGATCAGCACGAGATGGCCGAGCAGAGTCGGTAAGCGTCGCTCGCGCGCGGCGACCAAGGCCGGATAAGCCAGGGCAAAGATGCAGAGCGCGAACTCCTGGCTTTGGTCGATGTAGTTCTTCACTGGAACACCATCCGACACGGTCGCTGCGATCTTCAGCGCCGGATCGAACAGCACGATCCAGGATAGAAGCAGCAAGAGGGCGCAGGAGGCGAGAAAGGCGATGAGGATCCAGAGGCCGCGGCGCGACCGCTGAAAAAAGTACAGCAGGAAAGGAATGAGCAGGAGCTTGGAAACCGGGTTGATGCCGTGCAGGCGTGCAGCCCATGCGGCGTCCGACCAGAGAGTGCCGATCGTGGCGAGCGCGAAGAATGCAAGTGGCAGGGCAGCGGTGGGATGCAGCAGGCTGCCGCCGAACGCCTTCCAATCCATGAGGGGAAGGACGAGGAACAGCCAGAGCAAAATGAAAACGGTTGGCGCAGTCGTCGACCACGGCAGCGAGGCCGCCGTCAGCACGACCAGCATATCGGTTGCGTAGAGATAGGTCGCCGAGCAGCGCCAAGCGCCGAACTGCTCAAGCCAGTGAGCCGGCGGGGCAGCGGCGCGCGACGGTCCAGGTTCGACGGTCATGGGCAGCCAGCGTCTCGGAAACCTCAAGTCCCATGCGTGGCGAGATCGTCGAGCGCGGCAGATGGCGCGGAGGTCTTGGCCAGAGCAATCACGTTTTCGGGGCCGGCGTGGTGTGCGAGGAAATCGCGGGCCTGGGTCTGGTAGCCGAAGCGCTGGGCCAGCTCCTCGCGCCGTGCCCGGATCTTGTTTCGCCATTCCGTCTGCTGCGCCAGGACCCGCGTGACGGATGCGCAGATCGATTCGGTCGAGAAGGGGTCGAAGTAGTCCGCGAGCTCGCCCGCCACTTCGCGAAACACCGGAATGTCCGAGCACAACACCGGCGTATTTGCGGCCAGAGCTTCGATGATCGGCACACCAAATCCCTCCGCGAAGCTCGGCATGATCAGGCCATGCGCCTCGGCGATCAACGCCGCTTTGTCCTGTTCGTCGACATAGCCTGCAAGCCGCACGTTCGGCGGCAAATTCCGGATCGGTTGTGGGGCACCGGTATAGCCGATCACGACTAGGTCGGCGTGCGGCAACTTCCGAAAGGCACGGATCACCGAGTTCAGGTTCTTGCGGGGCTCCGCCGACACGATGATGACGAAGGTAGGCTGCGCGGAGCGGGCTGCGGCCGGCATAGGCTGCATCGGGTCCGATGCATCAAAGCGCGTGCGCGGATAGACCACGCGGGCGGGTAGGTGCGCGAATTGCGGAAGCAGCTCCCTGAACCGGTTCATGCTGTAGTTCGAGACGAATGCCAGTTCGTCCGCCTGGTGCAGGCTGGTCAGCAGGCGCGACAAAAAGAGGCGCGTCGCGACGTCGCTCAGTCTGAGATCGGTCAGAGGCAAGAGATCATGGACGACGCAGATGACCCGGGTATCGGGATCGTGTGTGATCGCAACTCGCGTGGGCGTGTCCACCAGAACGATGTCGTAGCCGCGCGCATCGATCCGTGGCGCAGGCAGCCGCAGCAGCGCCGACATATCCTGATAGCTGTAAAATCCGGGCTCGAGCAGGAAATCCCGGAACCATTTGAGATGGCGCAGATCGGTCGGGATGTATTCGAGGCCGATGGTGTTGTTCTCGATCAGTCTGGCGCGCAGGCCCGACAGCCCGATGGCCCGCAGGAAGCAGGAGGCGAATTCCCAGGAGGTGGCGAGATGAATCCGCTGCCTGAACCAGGCGATCGTGCGGCGCAGGGTGCTCCGCATCATCGGCTCGGTCATGTTGGTCTCGTCCAGAAAGCGGTAGAGCGCCAACAGCTCGATCGCGCGCGAGTCCGCCGGAAAGAGCGGTGTTCGCCGCTGCCGCCGTCGCAGCCGGCGATAGCGGCGCGTGGTTTCGACCAGCAGGGTGAGCTCGTGGCCCTCGGCGGCCAGCGACCGGACCAGCTCGCGGGTGAAGTGAAAGATGCCGCGCTTGTGGTTCGGCTCGCCGAGCGCTTCGCTGACGACCAGTATCTTCTTCATGCGCGCTTCTCTCGCAGGTCTTTCTGGCGGGCGGGATTTTGATCGATCGGGATGGTGCTGACGATATGGCCGTGATCGAGCTTGATGATGCTGGTGCAAGTGCGCTGCAGCAGTCCCTGGTCATGGGAGGCGATGATCACGATGGCGGCCATCGAGACGAGTTTCAGGAGCCTCTGTTCGGCTTTGGCCGAAAAGTTCTCGTCGACCACGCTGAGCCACTCGTCGAGCAGGAGGATGTCGGCCGGAAACGCCGTGGCCGTGGCGAACAGAACGCGCATCAGCATGCCCGAAGAGAACATGCGCAGCGGCAATTGCCGCATGCGTTCTTCGAGCTCGGTGAAGGCCCATATCTCGTCGACGATCGCCGGTGTCGGCTTTCGCCCGCCGATGCGCAGCAGCAGGCTGATATTGTCCGCCGCGACGAAGTCCAGATTGGCGCCTGCGTTCAGACCGAGCAATGGCATGACGCTGCCGGTAACCTCGACCTGGCCGCTGGTCGCCGGGTAGACGCCGGCGATCAGCCTCAGCAGCGTCGATTTGCCGGAGCCGTTGGGGCCGAACAGGCCGATGCGCGCGCCGGCTGTCGCTTCGAGCGACAGATCGTCGATGGCGCGGATCGTTCGCGCGGTGCTTGTCTCCCCAATCAGCGGCGCGAGGAGGCGGCGCTTGAGCGAGAAGTCGTAGGCGCCATAGAGCGGGTAATCGAGACAGACGTTGCGCAAACGGATGCCGGGCATGGTCAGATCCAGAACGCGGCTCTGCGCAGGTGGACAACGGTGAGCCAGCCCGCGAGCGCAAGCGCGGCAAGGCACACCAGCACATAGGCGATGCTGATCATCGGAACATGGCTGTTCGCCAAGGGCTCGCGCCAGACAGCGAACAGGTGCGTCAGCGGATTGAGGCGCATGATGGAGGAACCCTGATTGACCATCGCCGGCGACCAGATGACCGGCGAGGACAGGAAGGCCAGCGTCAACGTCGATTCGGTAATCGGCTTCAGATCGCGGAAGCGCGTGGCCACGGCACCGACGACAAGGCTCAGTCCGAACGTACAGGCGACGAAAAGTACAAATCCTGGAAGGGCGGCGAGCACCGCTTTGAGATCCATCGGGCTCAGGACCAGCCAGAGGAGCAACGGCACGGAGAGATTGTGCAGGGCGAACAATGCCTGCCGGAAGCAGCACTGCAGCAGGAAAATGACCGGTGACAAGGCCCGATCCCTGATCAGGCTCGCCGAGTCCTGCAGCGCCGTGGTGGAATCGAGCACGACACTGTTGAGGAAATTCCAGGCGGTCAGGCTGAGCGCGAGCATGGGCAGGCGCGAGATGGTACTGCCGGCCGAGAAATGGCCGATCACCGATCCCAGCACCGCGACCATGATCGCCATCTGGATCGACATCCAGAACGGACCGAGCAGCGAGCGCACATAGCGGTGACGCATGTCGGACCAGGCCAGCGCCGCCGCGATCCGCATCGCGCCGAGCAAGCCGGTCGTCGGCGATCGCAAAGTGCGGGCCGGTTGCCGTGAGGCTATCGCTTGCCGATAAACCTCCTCGATCCCCTCTTGGAACGCAGCGGTGGAATATTTCGTCGCGGCGCGATGCCGTGCGGCATCGCCCATGCGGCGTCGGCGTTCCGGATCGGCGATCAAGCTGTTGATCGCCTCCGCAAGTCTCGTTGGATCGCGCGGCGGCACGGTGATCGCCTCGATGCCGTCGCGGGCGACATGCGGTACGGCGGTATCAAGCGAGGTATTGATGATCGGACGGCCTGCGGCCATCGCTTCGAGCTGCACCAGTCCGAAGGTTTCGGCATCAGTGACTGACGGCATAACGAACACATCCGCGATGCACATGAACTTTGCGAGTTCGTCATCCGGAACGGAGCCGAGCAGGCGCACACGGTCCTGAACACCGAGTTCGCGGATCAGCCGTTCGAGGCGCTCGCGCTCGCGACCTTCGCCGACAATCCACACCTCGAAACTCTGGTTGACCGCCGAACGCACCAGCACGTCAAAACCCTTGTAGGGAACGAGCCGGCCGCAGGCGAGCACAAGGCGTCCGCGACCATTGACGTGAGGAGGCCGCCGCGGTGGCCACTCATATTTGGAGATATCGATGCCGAACGGCACGACGTGGCATTTGTCGGCAAATTCGCGCAGCAGCGGCGTGCCGCTTGCCAGCGCGCGATCGGACACGATGATCGCGTTCGCCCGCTGCAGCGTTCGCCGCATCAACGGCTGCACCAGCCACCGCAGCGAGGAATGAGAGACGATGTCGGCATGCCAATGAACGACCAGAGGCCGCTTCCGCGCAAATCCCAGCGCGAAGACGAGATCGGCGAGCGGAAACGGCGCATGCAGCGCCAGTAGATCATGCTCTGCGATGCGGCGCCACAGGCGCAACGGATAGGTGGGAGCCAGAGGAAGCGACAGCACATCCCCGAACGAGCGCACGCGCTCGACCGGCACCTCGTTCACGATTAGCCGCCGTTGTCCGCCTGACTTGGAGCAGACGAGCACGTTGGCTGCGAATTTGTGCTTCAAACCCGCGCAGATAGCCCGGATGACGGAAAGCGTTCCACCAAACAGGTCGGGGTAATAGACCTTGAAGATGTGGAGCACCGACGGGCGGCGGGACAAATGGCGAAAGGTGATCACGATAGAGCTCGCGCCGCTCAACCGATCAGACAGCCGGCAAGATAGGGCAGGGCAAGCGCGAACATCAGAAGCGCGCCGAGCACGATGATGGAGAGCATGACCTCGACGACCGTGCCGCGTCGGGTGGAACCACTTTCTGCTGCTTTGGGAGAGTGAGCGGTGTCGTGACGAGGCATGCGTCGGGTTCCCCGTGGTTGATGGGCATCGTATATGTGGGAAAAATTCACACGTCAACCAAGTTCGCGAAAAAAGTGGGATTGTATCCCACGAAAGGGATCGCTACAGTTTCGCCATGAATGCCAAATCCCGGATCTCGAAGCCGGCCTCGCATCAACCGATCGCCGCGTCGAAGCTGCACGCACCGCTCGCGCGCCTGCTGCGTCCCTTGGTCCGGCTCTGCATTCGCAGCGGCATGACGTTTCCGGCGCTGGCGCAGCTCTTGCGTGAGCTGTTCGTCAACGTCGCCGAGCACGATTTTGCGCTCGAGGGAAAGGAGCAGACCGACAGCCGCGTCAGCCTGCTCACCGGCATTCACCGCAAGGAGGTCGCGCGGCTGCGCGGGGCCGGCGCGCCGGTGAACGAGACGCCGGCAACGCTGTCACGCACCAGCGCGATCATCGCGCGCTGGCTCGCGGCACCCGAGTTCACCGATGCCAAGGGCGAGCCGCTGCCGTTGCCGCGCACGGCGGCGGGCGATGCGCCGTCATTCGAATCGCTGGTCGGTTCGATCACCAAGGATGTGCGTCCGCGCGCGGTGCTTGATGAATGGCTGGACCGCAAGCTCGTCACCATCAACGACAATGACGAGATCGTCTTGGTAGAGACCGCTTTCGTGCCGCGCGGCGAGGACGATCGCAAGTGGCATTATCTTGGCCGCAACCTGCATGACCATATCGCGGCGGCCGCGGAGAACGTTTCGTCCGCGGCGCCGCCCTTCATGGAGCGTGCGGTGCACTATGACGGTCTTTCGCCCAAGCTGGCGAAACGGCTGGAAGCGCGCTCGCGCGAGCTTGCGATGGAGGCGCTGAAGACCGCCAACCGGGAAGCCAATCGCGCCCTCGCCAAGGACAAGGGCGGCAACAGCCGCTGGAATTTCGGCGTCTACGTCTATCGCGAAGATCCGGATGGCGGCGGCGAAGAGCCGGGCGAAGGCGACCAGTCGTGACGAAATGGCCGGTCATTTCGCGCAGGTCTCTGCTCGCGGGACTTTGGCTCGCAGGATCGTCGTCCGCTTGGGCGCAGAACCGTCGCGGCGGCGACCATGGCATCGGCGGGACCGGCATCAATGGAGATCACGGGATCGGCGGCACCGGAATAACCGGCGGTGATCATGGCATCGGTGGCACCGGCATCGTCGGCGTGATCCAGCGTTTCGGGAGCATTTACGTCAATGGCGAGCGCATCAGCTACGATCCCAACGTGCCGGTGCGGATCGATGGGGCGGCGGCATCTGCGAAGGCGCTGCGGATCGGACAGGTCGCGCGCGTGGTCGCCCAACGCAGGGCCGATGGCACGTTGACCACGCGCGGCATCGACGCAGTCAGCGAGGTCGTTGGACCGATCGAGAATGTGAGAGCCGGCGAATTGACGGTGCTCGGCCAGCGGGTGATCTCGGCCGGCAGTGAAAGCTGGCGTCGGGCCGGGACGCATGTCGCGGTCTTCGGGCTGCGCCGCACCGACGGGGCGGTTGTCGCAAGCCTGATCGAACCGCGCCGCGATAACGCGACACGCGTCGCGGGCCTGCTTGAACGGGAGCGCGGGGAACTGCGGATTGGCGGACTGCGCGTGAACGGCGTGAACGCCGCGCTGGTTGGGCGGCGCGTTCAGGCCGAGGGCCATCTCGCGCAGGGTGTCATGCAGGTCTCTCGCGCGCGTGCGGATGATCTTTCCGATCTCGCCGGAGCCAGCCGCCTGCTGATCGAGGCCTATGTCCGGCGCTCGGGCTCGGATCTGGAATTGGGCTCGGGCTATGTGGCGCGGGACGTGTCGCGCTTTTCGCCGACGTCGGGCGAAGCGCGCGTCGTCGTGAGCGCCGTACGCGACAGTTCGGGCGGCCTGCGGGTCGAATCCGTCCAGTCTGTCAGCAGTTTCCCGGGAGCGTCGATGCAAGGCCCGCGCGGTCCCGGCGGCGTTCAGGGTCCGATGTCCGGTCCTGGCGGTGGGCCCCACGGCTCCGGCTATCCGCCTGGCGGTCCCGGGGGCCCGGGTGGTCATGGGCAAGCCATCGGGCCGGGTGGCCCGTCTGGTCCTGGTCCTGCTCCTGCTCCTGGCGGTATGCCGCCGGGGCCGGGAGATTTAGGGCCTCCCGGCGGCGGCCCGGGTGGTCCGCTTCCCGGTGGGGGCCCCGGTCCCGGCGGATTCGGAGGCGGCCCCGGTGGATTTGGCGGCGGCCGGCATTAGCCGGTGCCGCGACCCCACGGCACTGGCCGCGATCCGATCGAGACTAGATGTGAAGGTGGCGTCAGCCTGCCGCGAGCCGCACGCCGGCGCGCAGGAATTTCTGCGGGTCGACAGCTTCTCCGTCGATCCGTGTTTCATAATGCAGATGCGGACCGGTCGAGCGGCCGGTCGAGCCCACTTCGCCGATCACCTCTCCAATCTTCACGTATTGGCCGACCTTGACGTTGATTTCCGACAGGTGGCCGTAGCGGGTGGACAGTCCGTTGCCATGATCGATCTCGACCATGCGGCCATAGCCGCCGGCCCAGCCGGCCGAGACCACTTTGCCGTTGGCGGTGGCGCGCACCGGATCGCCCATCTGGGCCCGGAAGTCGAGGCCGGTGTGCATCGCGGGCCGGCCCAGGAACGGATCGACGCGTACACCGAAGCCTGAGGTGAATTCGACCTCGCCGATGACAGGCTTCCGATAGGGCACGAGCGACAACGTCCGGGTCAGCCGTTCCATCTGCGCGCGGCCGATATTGATGCGATAGAGCTGGCGCTCGAAAACGCCGGCATTGGGCGAAAGCTTGACGGGAACGAAGGGCCCGCCCATCGGGGCGCGCGGGGCTGCAGCCTCGAGCTGCGCCATGTTGAGTCCGAGATCGGTGATGACGCCGCGCATGCGGCGCAGGCGCGATTCGATGCTGTCTTGATAAGTATCGAGCGCCGCCATCTGCCGGTTCTCCACCCGGTCAAGCGATTGCTCCAGGCGGACCAGCACATTGTCCACGCCCTGGACTTTCGCAAACTGGCTTGGCGGAGAGCTCGCGGCGACCGGCGCGCGCGATTCCAGCCGCGCTTCGCGGTCCGGCGGCGCCACGAAAATCACAGTATCGCTGATCGGCGACGGCTTGGGCGTCCCGGTGCCCGTCTCGGCGGGGAGGCCGGCACGCGCCGGCGGCTTGATCGAGCCGGTAACATCGGGGATGGCGCCGAGCGCGGTTGCACGCGCCTCAAGGGCCGTCTGCCGACGCATGATCTGATCGAGCTTCCGGTCGAATTGTTCCTGATCCAGCAATTGCCGGCTGGTGGTGCGGTCGACCTTGGCGCGCAGTTCGGCGATGCGGTCCTCATAGGCGTTCTGCATCTCGGTCTGACGCGCGATCAGCCGCGTGAGGACGTCGTCGCGAAAGGCGAAATACGTCGCGGTTGCGGCCGACCATAGGCCGAGCAGGGTGATGGTGCCGACCACGATCCAGAACGCGACGGGCCCGAACCGCACTTGCTTGCCGGCGTGCAGGATGGTGTAGCCGTTTTCGCTGTCCCGTTTCGAGGCCGGCGACGGCGCACCGCCAGGCGATGGCCGGCGGACGAAGCTCCGGCCATGGTCATGAGGATGGTGTTGGGGATACCCGGAATATTGACCTGACCGGTACGTCATCAGCACTCCCGCGCCGGTCGGAAGGCGATTCCGTACGGCTAAACTTGCAGGAGCGATTTGACCTGGCCATGGTTAATTTTTGGGAAATGGGTTCCGGCCGCTAAGCGGCGCGCGCGGCCGCAAGCACCTCGTCGGCGTGGCCGTCGACCTTCACGTGACGCCAGATCCGTTTGATGCGCCCATCGCCGCCGATCAGAACGGTGGTGCGGATGATTCCCATGAACGTCCGCCCGTACAGGGATTTTTCGCCCCAGGCCCCATAGGCCTCCAGCATCTCGTGCTTCTCATCGGAGATGAGCGGAACATTCAGCTTATGCTTGTCGCGGAACGCCTCTTGCGCCTTGGGTTTGTCTGCCGAGACCCCAAGCACCGCGGTTCCGCTCTCGGCAAAGGCTTGCGACAGCCGCGTGAAATCGATGGCCTCCTTGGTGCAGCCCGGAGTGTTAGCGCGCGGATAGAAGAACAGCACCAGCTTCTGCCCCGCGAAGTCGGAGAGGGACACCACCTCACCGCCGTCGCGCGGCAGGCGGAAGGGAGGAGCCTTGGCACCTTCCGCCAGTTGCGGCGATTTGCCTGCCGCCGATTCGGCTTTTGCAACCGCTGGGGTGTTGGCCTTTGGAGCGCTTGATGGTTTCGATGCGGACTTCGGCGATGGTCCGGAGACTGCGTTCTTCGTTGATTTCGCGGCCGGAAGGCTCCGTGTTTTCCCGGACTTTGCTCTCGCTGGGGCCGACCTTTTCGTGCCCGTCTTGGCTCGGGTCGACGATTTGAGGGATTTCTTGCGCGATTTCTTGGACATACGCCTTCCTTTCGTCGCTTTCGGCGGATCAATCATACGTCATTACGGGTCTTGCCCGGCGAACCGGAATCGCGCCTTTGGCTGGGCAAGTCTGACGGCCCCGGAGTATGGTTACAAGGAATTCGAGGCATCCACCGTCTGCTTGTTGCTGAGCCGATTGGCCCCTGATGACGAGCAACCGGATTAATCGAGGATTGGCGGCCATGCCGGCACAGGAGCGCTCGTTACCTGTCGACGGGTGCCGTGCCGGCGATCAATCCTCCAGTGAACGCCGCTACCGAGAGGCAATGGCAAGGAATACGTCGCCCCAGGGGCCTCACCAAGGCTCCAGTCCGCCTGCCGCTGCCGTGCAACAGGTGCATTGGGACGAGCAGGATTGGAATCAGGAGCACGAGGAGGCAGCCGGCCACCGTGCGCGGCGGCTGCTGTCCCGTTCCCGCCCGGGGTTCCACCGTCTGGCTGCAGTCCGGCGCTGGCTTGCCGGCGAACGTTGGGTGCGACGGCTCGCGATCACCATCGCGTCGCTGATCGTCATTTTTGCCGGATGCTTCGGCGCCCTGTGGTGGCGGCTCGGGGCGGGACCGATCAATCTCGACATGGCGACGCCGTGGCTTGCTGCGGCGATCGAGGACAATATCGGCAACGGCAACACGGTCGAAGTCGGCGGCACGCAGATCGAGCGGGCGGGACGGGTACGGATCGCCGTGCGAATCCGCGATATCATCGTCCGCGATCGCGACCATGCGGTCGTGGCGAGCGCGCCGAAAGCGGAGGTCAAGTTGTCCGGCGCAGCGCTGCTGATGGGGCAACTTCGCGCCGAGAGCCTCAATCTGGTCGATGCCGTGCTTTCGGTGCGCATCACGCCGGATGGTTATGTCACCGTCTCTGCCGGCGACACTGCAAAGCCGCTCGCGACCGGCGTTACAGCGCGGCCCAAAGACGGGGCGGGATTGGCGGTGCAGCCATCTTCATCTCTCGCCGCGCCGCCCACCGGCACTCCGGCGCCCGCGGCATCGTCGCCCCCACCATCGGCCGCCGCGCCCTCAAGCAATAGCGGTTTGCTCGCCGGCCTCGATTGGCTCGACAGCCTCAGCCTCACGGGGCTGGACGGCCAAAACCTCAACGAGATTGGCTTGAAGAACGGCAGCCTGGTGGTCGACGACCAGCAGCGCGGCAACAAGTGGAATTTCGAGAACATCAGCCTGAGCCTGCGGCGGCCAAGCGGTGGTGGCGTGGCCCTCAGCCTCGGCGAGGGGGGCGCGCATCCATGGTCGCTGGGTGTCACCGTCGGCGCTGCCGAGAATGGTGTGCGCAGCGTCGACATCCGCGCCGACAAGGTCTCGACCAGCAACATCCTTCTGGCGCTGCGCCTGAAAGACCTGACCTACAACGCGGACTTGCCGCTCAGCGGCGAGCTGAAGGGCGAACTGGGACGAGATGGCCTGCCGACCTATTTCCGGGGCAAGATCGTCGTCGGCAGCGGCACCATCATCGACACCGACACGCCCGATTATCCGATGGCGATCGACTCGGCGGAAATGAGCGTCGAGTGGGACGCCGGGCGGCGCGTGCTGGTCGCACCGCTCAAGATCGTTGCCGGCGAGAACCGGATTACCCTTTTGGCGCATCTGGAGCCGCCCAACGGCAACGACAACGACTGGCAGCTCGGCCTTTCCGGCGGCACCATCCTGCTCGGCGGTATCGACAGCGAACCGCCGCTGATCTTCAACCGCATCTCGATCGGATTTCGCTTCGATACCGAAAGGAAGCAGGTGTTGCTGACCCAGGCCGATCTCAGCAACGGGGAGATCGGCATCGCCGGCAGCGGCAGTATCGACTATTCCGGCGAGCCGCTGCTCAAGCTCGGCTTCGCCGCGACGCCGATGTCGGCTTCCGCCTTGAAGCGCATCTGGCCGGCGCTGATCGTGCCGGAGGTGCGCGAATGGGTGATCGAGCGCATCGAGCGCGGCTCGGTTCAGCGCATCGAGATCGGCGTCAACACCTTGGTGAAAAACCTGCCACGCAAGGGGCCGCCGATTCCCGACGACGGCCTCTCCATCAACATCGTGGCGAGCGGCGTGACCGTACATCCGGTGGACGGGTTGCCGTCGGTGCATGATGCCGATTTGAAGGCGCGTGTGACCGGCCGCACAGCGACCGTGACGATCGGACAGGCGAGCGCCGACACGCCGGGCGGCCGAAGGATCAACATTTCTGATTTTGTCTTCGAGGTCCCCGACACGCATCCGAAGCCGCCGCCGGCGCGAGTCAGAATGAAGGTAGACGGACCGGTTCCTGCTGCGGCCGAGATTCTCGCCTCCGATCGGCTCAGCGACCTGTCCGCAACACAGGTAGATCCGAATGCCAGCAAGGGAACGTTCTCCGCGCTCATCAATTTAGGCATGCCGGTGAAGGGTGAACTGACGGCCGACGACACGACCTATGCCGTGAGCGCCGATTTGAACGGATTTGCCGCCGACAAGCTGGTGATGGGCCAGAAGCTGGAGGCCAACACACTGAAGATCGTCGCCAACAACCAGGGCTATCAGGTCAAGGGCGACGTCAAGATCAACGGCCAGGCGGCGACGCTGGACTACCGCAAGCCGATCGACGGCGACGCAGATATCAAATTGCAGGCGACGTTGGATGATGCGAGCCGCACGCGGCTGGGTCTCGACCTCGGTCCTGGTGTGAGCGGCGCCGTCCCGATCAAGCTGACAGGCAAGATCGGCGGTCCCGACCATGACAGCAAGCTCGCGGTTGAGGCCGATCTCACTGCGCTGAAACTCGACAACGTGCTGCCGGGCTGGGTCAAGGCGACCGGAAAATCCGGCAAGGCCACCTTCAACGTGATCCCGAAGTCCCAATCGACTCGTTTCGAGGACATCGAGATCGCAGCCGGTGGCGCCTCGATCAAGGGATCGCTGGAAGTGGACCAGAACGGCGATCTGGTGAACGCCAACTTCCCGACCTATTCGCCCTCCGAGGGCGACAAGACCTCGCTGCGCGCCGAGCGCGGTCCGGACGGCGTCGTGAAGGTGACCATGCGCGGCGATGTATTCGATGGCCGCGGCTTCCTGAAATCGGCGATCTCGGGCACGACCAAGGAAGAGAGCAAGAGCAAGCTCAAGAGCATCGACCTTGACGTCGATCTCAAGCTCGGTGCGGTTGCAGGCTATAACGGCGAGGCGATGCGCAACATCGACCTGAAGTTCTCCCGGCGGAACGGTCTGATCAAGAGTTTTGCGCTGAGCGGCAAGATCGGCCGCGACACTCCTTTGAGCGCCGAGCTGAAGCCGCGTGGGCAGGGCGTTGGACGCGACGTCATCTACCTCGAGACCAACGATGCCGGCGCCTTCTTCCGCTTCAGCGACGTCTATTCCAAGATGATCGGTGGGCAGCTCGCGCTGGCCATGGATCCGCCGACGGTCGAACCATCCGCCAGGGAAGGCCTGATGAATGTTCGCGACTTCACGGTGAAGGGTGAGGCCGCGCTTGATCGCGTCGTGGCCGGCGGTCCCGGCGTGCAGAACGGCGTGTCGTTCTCGCGGCTGCGTGCGGAGTTTACGCGACACAACGGACAGCTCAGCGTGCGCGAAGGCGTGGTAAAGGGGCCGACGGTGGGTGCAACCATCGAAGGCAGCATCGACTACGTCGCCAATCAGGTCCGTATGAGCGGCACGTTCGTGCCACTCTATGGGCTGAACAACATGTTCGGTCAGATTCCGGTGCTCGGTCTCTTTCTCGGCGGCGGCAGCAATGAGGGGCTGTTCGGCGTCACCTATGAGGTCGTCGGCACGCCGGGCGCGCCGGTGGTACGCATCAACCCGATCTCGGCGATCTTTCCGGGCGTGACGCGCAAGATCATGGAATTCAACACCGGCAAGCAGCAGAACTCGATCGAGCTCCCGCCGAACAACTGATCGGCGATCGCTCGCGCGATGATCTAAATCCTTCCCATTCCTTCGGAACCGGCCGCCGCAGCGCGGCATCGCATTGCTTCCGACAGGAACCTTCCGAACAACTTGCGATTATCAGGCCGGAGAGGACTGGAGGAGGGTCAAATGAATCAATTGATCTATCTCATCGGCCTGATCGTCGTGATCATGGCCATACTTTCGTTTTTCGGTTTGCGCTAAAGGGCTTCGCACATGACAATCGAAGCCGGCACGCTTGTCGAAGACGAAGCGCTCACGCTTCCCGACGACAAGGCCTATCTGCACTGGACGCCCGTAGTTGCGGGCGCTTTTGCAGCCGCAGCATTTTCCTTCATCCTGGTGATGTTCGGCGTCACGATCGGACTCGGCGTAAGCTCGACGTCGCCGACGTGGCGCGATGCATCGGCCGCGCTATCGCTTCTGTCGGGCCTCTACCTGATCCTGCAGGCCATCGTCAGTTTCGGTATTGGCGGCTACATCGCGGGCCATCTCCGCCGCCGCTATGACGTGGCCGGCACGCCGGAGGCCGAAACGCGCGACGGCTTTCATGGCCTCGCGGCGTGGGCGCTCGCCGTCCTCCTCGGCGCGGCGCTGACGGCGGTGATCGGCGCGGCGACCGTACATGGCTCGTCATCGGCGTTGACCGCCAAAGACACGACCTCGGCCGAACCGCTGCTGAGCTACGAGCTGGACCGGCTGTTCCGCGCGCCGCGGCCGACGACAAATGTGGCTATGGGCGCCGAGCGAGCAGAAGCGGGCCGGATACTTATGACGTCGTCGAGCCATAACGGCGTGAACGGCGATGACCGCACCCATCTCATCCAGCAGGTCGCCACTACGACGGGACTCTCGGCAGGCGACGCCGAACGGCGGGTCGATCAGGCTATTGCCGCTTCAAGAACAGCCATTGCGCATTCGCGCCGCAGCACGATCATCCTGGCGTTTTCGATCGCCGCCGCCACCTTGCTCGGAGCGGTGAGCGCATGGGCGGCCGCCGCTTCCGGCGACCGCATGGGCACATGGCAATGAGCGCGTCAGGGGGTTTTGTAGAGCACGATCTCCGCGCAAACGCCTCGCAGTTGTCGCAAGGAAAACCGGCTTCCCTTGCGCTGAGGCGACCCTTCGGGTCGGGATCATGCTCTATGCCGCGCGCACTCCGGCGAGGAACGTGCTGACCTCGCCGGACAGTTGTTCGGCCTGCTTGGAGAGGTTGGAGGCGGCGGCGAGCACAAGGCCGGCGGCATTGCCGGTTTCGTTGGCGGCGCTGCTGACGCCGCCGATGTTGCTCGTCACGTCCTTGGTCGCCTGCGCCGTCTGCGTCACGTTGCGCGCGATCTCCGAAGTCGCCGCACCCTGTTGCTCGATCGCGGAGCCGATCGCGGTTGCGATGACGCTGACTTCCTCGATGGTCGCGGTGATGCCGCCGATGGCCTCGACCGCTTCCTTGGTGGCACCCTGGATCTGGCTGATGCGGGTGCCGATCTCCTTGGTGGCGTCTGCCGTCTGGCTTGCCAGCGTCTTCACTTCGGCCGCGACGACCGCAAAACCCCGGCCGGCCTCGCCAGCGCGCGCGGCTTCGATGGTGGCATTCAGCGCTAGCAGATTGGTCTGCTCGGCGATGCTGGAAATCAGCTCGGCGACATGCTCGATCTGCTTGGCGCCATCCGCAAGCGCCCGCACGATGGTGTCGGTGCGGCGCGCGCTTTCGACGGCACGGTTGGTGATGGCGGCGGATTGCGCGACCTGACGGCTGATCTCGGTGATGGACGAGGACAATTCCTCGGCGGCCGCGGCGACCGTCTGCACCCGCGTGCTGGCCTCGGTGGCGGCCGAGCTGACCACGGAGGCGCGATGATTAGTGTGTTCCGCCGTCGACGTCATGGATTGCGCGGTCGCTTCCAGCTCGTGTGATCCGGACGCCATCAGCCCGACGAGCTGACCCACCGATGCGTCGAACCGATCGGCAAGCGCGATCAAGGCGTCGCGCTTCTCTTTTTCGCTGCGCTGCTTGGTCGCGACCTGCTCGGCTTCCAGCGTGCGCGCCGTCATGGCAGTCTGGCGCAGCACTTCCAATGTTTCCGCCATGCGTCCGACTTCGTCGCCGCGCTCGGTCTCCTCGACCGGCTGATCCAGCGCGCCGCCGGCAATGGCCTGCATCCTGTCCTTCAGGCGGCCCAGCGCTCCCGCGACATCGTTCGAAATCAGCCAGGACAACAGTCCAAGCAGCAAGGTGAGACCGCCGCCGATGACGCCGAGACGCAGCATCAATGAGTTCACGTCCGCATCGATGTCGTCGACGTAGAGGCCATAGGTCACATAGATGTCCCACGGCTCGAAGCGGCGGGCGTAAGCCATCTTGCGAACTGCGACCGTCTGACCAGGGCGCGGGAACGTATAGCTCGCGACGCCGCCTTCGGGTCGTTCGCGCGCGGCCGTCATCTGGATATCGGCAATGACAAGGCCCGTGGCGTCCTTTGCGCCGGACGCGCGGCCCTCAACCTGAGGGTTGGCGATGTTCAAGAGGCTCGTCGTATCGGCATTGTAGACGATGGCGTAGCCCTGGCCGTTGTTGAAGGTCATCCGCCGCCCGCGCAGACGGAATTGGTTCTTCGCTTCGGCAAGCGTCATTTTGCCTGCGGCGACCTCGTCCTGCAGCGTCTGCGCCATGCCGGTCATCAGGTCGACCGCGGTGCGCATCTGCGCGACGCGATCTTCCAGCATGCGTTCTTTGCTGAGCCAGGCCGATAACGCGACGATCGCGAAGACTGTCAAGGCTGCGAGAATGAGGATGCTTGCGAGTTTGGTGCGGATCTTCAATCGGCTGAGCAGCATCATCGCGGCCTCTTCTAGGGGATTGTCACCACCGCGATACCAGCAAGCACCTTACCAATGGTGAATAGAGGCGGGACAAATCGGCATGAGGCTATGCGATTGCAAAGACGAGGCTTAGTGCCGCAGGGCGGGTACAACCAAGAAGGGAATCATCCCAAGCACCACAGCGATCAGGGCAAATACAATCAGCGGATTGTAGCTATGGGTGAGGTCGTGGATCAGGCCGCCGCTCCAGGAGCCGACCGCCGAGCCTAACCCGCTGCCGATGGAGATGCTGCCATAGATCGTGCCGACCCGATTGCCGCGAAAGATCTTCATCGCTGTAGCCGAGAGCAGCGGGCCGCGCGAACCGATCATACTGCCGAAGCAGACGACAAAGCCGGTGAGCAACCAGAAGTTCGGGTACCATTGCAGCGCCCACAGCATCACGATGCCGATGATGGACAGCGCGTAGCTGAACAGCACCGATGGTCTGCGGCCGATCAGCCCATCCAGCGAGGAGACACCCAACATTCCGAACAGCAATACGACGCCGGAAAAGCCCCAGGCGGTCGCTGCCTGCAGCGGCGGGAAGCCGGCTTCAACCAGATAGGCCACCACCTGTGGGGCGATGGCGTACATGCCGATCGCGGTGAAGAAGAACGTCGCGAACAACGCCCAGAAAGCGTGATGGCGCATCGCGCTCGCGAGCGTCCAGCCTTCGCCTTCAAAACTCTCGGCAGCTTTCTTGACCACATGCGGCGAGCCGCGGGAAAATAGCCGCCACGGCAACAGCAGCAACGGAATGAGCAGGATGAGCACGAGCGCGCCAAAAATCTCATAGGCGCCACGCCAGCCGAAGCGATCGATCAGGAGCTGCGAGGCGGGCAGCAGGATCAGCACGCCCGCGCCGGTCGCGGAATAGACCACCGCCATCGCGGTCGGCAATTTGGGACCGAACCAGCGGCCGAGCAGGATAGAGTTGGGCACATTGCCGATGAAGGCGATGCCGATGCCGACGCACAGCCCGACACTGAGTTGGAACTGCCAAAGATGAGTGGCGAAGGCGGCAGACAGGAACGCGCCGCCGAGCAGCGCGAGCCCCAGCGTATAGACCGTGCGCGGTCCCGACCGGTCGAATAGCCGTCCGATCAAGGGCGCCGCCAGGCCGCCAGCCAGAGCGCACAGTGAATAGACCGAGACCACTTCGGCGCGGTCCCAGCCAAAGCTTTCCGAGATTGGCTTGAGAAAGACCGTGAAGCTCTCGCCGAGGCCGCGGCCAAGCACGGAGAGCGCAAAGCACAGTGCGAGGACAACGAGCGCTACGCGCGCCGGCTTGGCCGGCGCAGTCAAGATGTCCTCCCGCGGCGCGTTCTGATCCATTGGTGACAGGGAGCGCGCTTTGGTGCGCTTGAGCAAGCGCGTTTCGCGAATACGCCTATGCAGGCCTGAGCAGGACGTGGCGCTTCCTGCCGAGCGAAAGCTTGATCACGCCCTCCGGCGCGAGATTCGCCGATGTCAGCATCATGCGCTCGTCGGTAACGGGCGCGTCGTTGACGCGCAGGCCGCCGCCTTTGATCTGCCGCCGCGCTTCGCCGTTTGAGGTGACGAGGCCCGCCTTCACGAACGCAGCCAGCACCCCGAACCCCGCCTGAAGTTCGCTTTGCGGAATTTCCACCGTCGGCAGATTTTCCGCGATCGCGCCTTCCTCAAATGTCCGTCGCGCCGTTTCCGCAGCTTGCCGCGCGGCCTCCGGCCCATGGAGCAAGGTCGTCGCGGCATCCGCAAGCGCCTTCTTGGCATCGTTGATCTCGGCGCCCTTCAGCGCGGCGAGTTTCTCGATCTCGCCGAGCGGCAGCGTGGTGAACAGTTTGAGGAAGCGCTCGACATCGGCATCTTCGGTGTTGCGCCAGAACTGCCAGTATTCGTACGGGCTCTTCATGTCGGCGTTGAGCCACACCGCGCCGCTCGCGGTCTTGCCCATCTTCTCGCCCGACGCGGTCGTGATCAGAGGGGTGGTCAGCGCATGCAGTTGCGGCGTACCCAAACGGCGTCCGAGATCGATGCCGTTGACGATGTTGCCCCACTGGTCGGAACCACCCATTTGCAGCCGACAATCGTAGCGCTGGTTGAGCACGACATAATCGTAGGCCTGCAGGATCATGTAGTTGAACTCGATGAAGCTCATCTCCTGATCGCGCTCGAGCCGGAGCTTGACCGAATCCATCGCCAACATGCGGTTGACCGAGAAATGCCGGCCGATGTCGCGCAACATTTCGATCCAGTTCAGCTTGGTCAGCCATTCCGCGTTGTCGGGCATGATCGCGTCACTCTTGCCCTCGCCGAAGCGCAAGAAATGCGAGAAGACCTGCTTGATGCCATCCTTGTTGCGCTCGATCTCCTCGATGGACAGAATCTTGCGGGTCTCATCCTTGCCGGAGGGATCGCCGACGCGCGTGGTGCCGCCGCCCATCAGGGCGATCGGCTTGTTGCCGGTCTGCTGCAACCAGTAGAGGCACATGATCTGCACCATCGAGCCGACATGGAGCGAGGGCGCGGTGCAGTCGAAGCCGATATAGGCGACGAGCTCGCGCCTGGCGGCCAGCGCATCCAGCGATTCGGGGTCCGAAATCTGATGAATGAAGCCGCGGTCCTGCAGCACATTCAGAAAATCAGATTTAAAAGCAGTCATTTGTCTGGGACTCTGATCATTCTTGTTTTACGGTAGTTGCAGCAAATTGCGGAACCGTGACCGGACAGGCTGCCGCGTCTGCAGGCGCTGTGGCATTATAAGATGTGCCCGTTTGGCACAAGCTGGGCGTCCGGGGTAGGACTCGTGAGGCTCGCTAAAGCATGATGTTGACGGCGATCGGTCTGATGAGCGGCACCTCGCTCGACGGGGTGGACGTCGCCATGATCGAGACCGACGGCAGACGGATCCAGGCCTTCGGGCCTTCCGGCTACCGGGCTTATACCGATCCGGAGCGAAAGCTGCTGCGGGAGGCGCTCGCAGGGGCCGTTCACCTGGCTGAGCGCGATGCGCGGCCTGGTGTGCTGTCCGAGGCCGAACGTGTCGTCACCTTGGCCCATGCGGAAGCGGTGAAGACCTTTACCGCCCAGCACCGGATTGCGCCCGAGGAGATCGACATTGTCGGCTTCCATGGCCAGACCGTGCTGCACCGGCCCGAACGCAAGCTGACCGTGCAGATCGGCGACGCTGCGGCGCTGGCCAAAGCCATCCATATCCCGGTGATGTCTGATTTCCGTGCGGCCGATGTCGCGGCCGGGGGGCAGGGCGCGCCATTCGTGCCGGTCTATCACCGCGCGCTGGTGCAGTCGCTGGAACGACAAGGGCCGATCGTTGTGGTGAATATCGGCGGCGTTTCCAATATTACCTATATCGATGGCGCCGATACGCTGATCGCCTGCGACACCGGGCCCGGCAATGCGCTGCTCGACGATTTCATGCAGCGGACGACCGGGCAGAGCTTTGATTGCGACGGCCGGATGGCGGCGCAAGGAACGGCGGATGAGACCTGGATTGCACGGGTGCTTGATCATCCGTTCTTTGCCAGGCGGCCGCCGAAATCGCTCGATCGCAACGATTTCGCGCATTTCAAGCTGGGCGAGATGGCACCGGCCGATGGCGCTGCCACGCTGACCGGGCTCACCGCGGCGGCGATCGCGCGGATCGTGCCGCTGCTGCCGAAGCCGCCGCAAGGTTGGATCATCTCCGGCGGCGGCGCACGCAATCTCACCATGATGCGGATGCTGCGCGAACGCCTCGCGCCGGCGCGCGTCGAAGCCGCCAATGCGCTCGGCTGGTCGGCGGATGCGATCGAAGCGCAAGCCTTCGGCTTCCTCGCCGTCCGGGGATTGAAGGGCCTGCCGCTAAGCTATCCAGCGACCACGGGTGTGCCAATGCCGATGACCGGTGGGGTGATTGCGCGACCTTGACAGGTTAATGCATTTGCATGTAATTAGATGCGAATGCATGAAAACTGCGAGGTTCGGGATGGCTGCCCCGCTGAAGCTGATCAGTCACAAACTTTGTCCCTACGTCCAGCGCGCGGTGATCGCGCTGTCCGAGAAGGGTGTGCCGTTCGAGCGGATCGATATCGATCTCGCCGAGAAGCCGGAGTGGTTTCTCAATATTTCCCCGCTCGGCAAAGTCCCCGTGCTCGTCGTCGCCTCGGATGATGGTGAGGTGGCGCTGTTCGAGAGCAACGTCATTTGCGAGTACATCGAGGATAGCCAGCAGGGAACCAGGCTGCATCCGCAGGATGCGCTGACGCGCGCCCAGCACCGCGCCTGGATGGAATTCGGCTCCGCCATCCTGGCAGACCTGTGGGGACTCGAGACCACCACGGATCCCGCGACGTTCGCGAATAAGCGGGCGGCGATTGCCGCGAAGTTTGCGCGCGTCGAAGGGGCGTTGGGCTTGGGCCCGTTTTTCGCAGGCGAAAGTTTCAGCCTCGTGGATGCGGTGTTTGCGCCGATATTTCGCTACTTCGATGTGTTCGATGAAATCGTTGACCTCAGTGTCTTCGATGAAACGCCGAAAGTCCGTCGCTGGCGCGTTGAGCTCGCGCGCCGGCCGAGCGTTCGCTCCGCCGTCGGATCCGATTATGCGAAATTGCTGCGCGACTTTCTGCTCCGTCACGACGCGCATCTGTTGAAGCTTGCCGCGTGATGGCGTCATGTCGAGTTCGCTTGCCTGGATGGCACTGATACTCGCGGGGCTTCTCGATATCGGCTGGGCTATCTCGATGAAGTATGCCGAGGGCTACACGCGAATGGGCTGGAGCCTGATCTCGCTCGCTCTACTTGCGGCATTCGTCTTCCTGCTTGGGCGAGCCCTGCAGGCGCTGGACCTTGGGCTTGCCTACGCGGTTTGGACCGGGATCGGTGCGGTCGGGACCGTGGTCATGGGCGTGTTGCTGTTTGGCGAGGCGCTGAGTCTCACCAAGGTCGCAGGGATCGGGCTCGTGATGATCGGCATCGTCGCGTTGAAGCTTGCCCCGGGATAGCCGTGCCTGATGCTCGGCCTATGAACCGCCGGCCATGCGGGCCAAGGTGGCAACCGTGTTCATGTTGCGCGCGGTACCCGTCTCTGCCGCGGCAATGGCGAGCTTCGATCTTCCCATACCTTGCGGATAATGGACGTAGATCTCGCGGAGTCCGAGGCGGATCTCTTCATCCTGCCGCCCGCGCACACTTGCGAGCGCATCGGCCGGCGGCGCATGATCGAGGAAGATGGCGACCGTGTAGTTTGGCTTGGCCTTCGGAAATGGATTGTCGGCGGCGACCCGCGCCATCTCCGCACCGCTGCGCACCAGCACGCCGACGGGCTTGCCGGCGTAGGTTTCGAGCCGCTTCTCAAGCGCGGCCTTGATCGCGGCTTCCGACTTGCGGGTTTCGAACACGACATTGCCGCTCGCGATATAGGTGCGCACGGCGGCGAAGCCGAGTTCTTCGCACATGGCCTTGAGTTCGCTCATCGGCAATTTGCCGGTGCCGCCGACATTGACGGCACGCAGTAGGCCGATGAACGCACCCATCGCCGAACCTCGCGCGTCAACGCACGTTGGCGAGCCGCATGTCGAGATAGGCCGTGATCGTCTCCATCAGCGGCTCGAGCTTGCCGTCGAAGAAGTGATTGGCGCCTGGGATGACCTGCTGGTCGATCACGATGCCCTTCTGTGTCTTCAGCTTCTCGACCAGCGTGTTGACATCCTTCGGCGGGACCACCGCATCCTTCTCGCCGTGCACGATCAGGCCCGACGAGGGGCAGGGGGCGAGGAAGGAGAAGTCATAGAGATTGGCGGGCGGCGCGATCGAAATAAAACCTTCGACCTCGGGGCGGCGCATCAGAAGCTGCATGCCAATCCAAGCGCCGAAGGAGAAGCCGGCGACCCAGCAAGCCCGCGCCTCGGGATTGATCGTCTGCGCCCAGTCGAGCGCGGAGGCAGCGTCCGACAGCTCGCCGGTGCCGTGGTCAAAGGAACCCTGGCTGCGGCCGACCCCGCGGAAGTTGAAACGCAGCACCGAGAAGCCGCGATGCGCAAAGGCGTAATAGCACTGGTAGACGATCTGGTGATTCATCGTGCCATGGAACTGCGGATGCGGATGCAGGATCATCGCGATCGGCGCGTTCTTCTGCTTGGCCGGGTGGTAACGGCCTTCAAGGCGGCCAGCCGGGCCGTTGAAAATAACTTCAGGCATCAGTGAACCCTTGGGTGAAGGTCAGCCAACTTCGTGCTTGCTTCATCTGGTCCCCGCAGACGAAACCTCGCAGTGAAAGTGGTTGATCGGGCGTCGGGCGATGCGCGGACGACGCTTTTGTGAACCGGAGGCGGCGTTCTAACATAAGGCGAGGGGCAAAAAGCAAGCATCTTGAACATCCGCCAATGCGTTCCAGACGTTGAAGTTTTATTGGTTGCCGGCGGGGCCCGAGATCACCAGTTTGCATCTGGTGCGAGGACACGGCAGACGTTCGCCTCGGCTTTCAATAGCTATTTAGGTATAATGGCACCTTAATGTCCGACCGGGTCTACCTCGACTGGAACGCGACAACGCCGCTTCGGCCGGAGGCGGTCGAGGCGATGGCTGCGGCTTGGCGGCTTCCCGGCAACCCGTCTTCGGTCCATGCCGAAGGCAGGCAGGCCCGCCGGCTGGTGGAGGACGCCCGGGCGGCCGTTGCCAAGGCCGTTGGGGCCGTGCCGCGAAACGTGGTGTTCACCTCCAGCGGAACGGAGGCGAATGCGCTGGCACTCAGCCCTGGCCTGCACCGCGGGACGGGAGCACCGGTGCAGCGGCTGCTGGTTTCCGCCGTGGAGCACGCCTCGGTTCTGGCGGGAGGCCGATTTTCGGCCGACGCAATGACGAAGATTTCGGTAACGCGGAACGGCGTCGTGGACCTAGATCACCTGCGGCGGCTTCTTGCCGAAAGCCCGCCGGCGCTGGTCTCGATCATGGCGGCCAACAATGAAACCGGGGCGCTGCAACCGGTCCGAGAGGTGGCCGAAATCGTCCATGCCGCCGGTGGTCTGCTGCACGTCGACGCGATTCAGGCGCTTGGAAAAATATGTTTTGATATCAATGCAATAGACGCGGACCTCGCCACGTTCTCTGCACACAAGATCGGCGGACCCAAGGGTGTGGGTGCGTTGGTGCTGGCGGAGGGCGTGAGCGGACTGGAGCCGCTCTTGCGCGGTGGTGGCCAGGAACTGGGGCGCCGGGCCGGGACCGAGAACGTGGCCGGCATCGCCGGTTTCGGCGCCGCCGTCAGGGCGGCGATGGCCGCGCGCGAGGCCGAGTCGGCACGGGTGCAGGGCTTGCGGAATCGACTGGAAAGGGGGCTTCGCCAGTCCGAGGGGCTGGCGGTGTTTTCGGAACACGTGCCCCGGCTGCCCAACACGACACTTTTTACGGCACCAGGGCTGAAAGCGGAAACCGCGGTAATTGGTTTTGACCTCGCCGGCGTGGCAGTGTCCTCCGGTTCGGCCTGCTCCTCGGGCAAGGTGCAGGCTTCGCATGTGCTGCAAGCTATGGGAATTGCTGAACAATTCGCTCAGGGCGCGGTGCGCCTGAGTCTGGGCTGGTCCACGTCGGAAGCAGATATTGATCGCTGCCTGGAGGCTTGGCGAAAGCTCTCAAGTACCCTACTTAAAGGGAGCGACGAAACACGGCTTGAACGTTTCTAAGCAGGTGATTTCCTCGCGAAAGCATCGTAATAGTCTTTCGAGACTAGTCCACCGCGGTCCTTGAAACCGCGAGCGGAGGATGGAATGCCAGCCGTACAGGAGACGGTCGACCGCGTCAGGCGGATCGACGTCGATCAATATCGATATGGGTTTGAGACGCTGATCGAATCCGAGAAGGCCCCAAAGGGTCTTTCGGAAGATACCGTCCGCTTCATTTCCGCCAAGAAGAACGAGCCGGAATGGATGCTGCAGTGGCGGCTGGAGGCCTACCGCCGCTGGTTGACCATGCGTGAGCCGACCTGGGCGCGCGTCGACTACCCCAAGATCGACTACCAAGAGATCTATTACTACGCGGCGCCCAAGCCGAAGAAGCAGGTCAACTCGCTCGACGAGATCGATCCGGAGATTCTCAAGACTTATGAGAAGCTCGGCATCCCCCTGCGCGAGGTGGCGATGCTGGAAGGCATCGAGCCGCGCGTCGGCGAGACCGATCCGGTCAAGAGCAAGATCGCGGTTGACGCGGTGTTCGACTCGGTGTCGGTGGCGACCACCTTCAAGGAAGAGCTGAAGAAGGCCGGCGTGATCTTCATGCCGATCTCGGAAGCGATCCGCGAGCATCCTGAACTCGTGCAGAAGTATCTGGGTTCGGTGGTGCCAACCTCGGACAACTTCTTCGCCACCCTGAACTCGGCGGTGTTCTCCGACGGCTCGTTCGTCTACGTGCCGCCGGGTGTGCGCTGCCCGATGGAGCTGTCGACCTATTTCCGCATCAACGAGCGCAACACCGGCCAGTTCGAGCGCACCCTGATCATCGCCGACAAGGGCTCTTACGTCTCTTATCTCGAAGGCTGCACCGCGCCGCAGCGCGACGAGAACCAGCTACACGCCGCCGTGGTCGAGCTGGTCGCGCTGGACGATGCCGAGATCAAATATTCGACGGTGCAGAACTGGTATCCCGGCAATTCGGAAGGGCTGGGCGGCATCTATAATTTCGTCACCAAGCGCGGCGATTGCCGCGGCAGGAACTCCAAGATCTCCTGGACGCAGGTGGAAACCGGTTCGGCGATCACCTGGAAATATCCGAGCTGCATTCTGCGCGGCGACAATTCGCGAGGCGAGTTCTACTCGATCGCGATCTCCAACGGTTTCCAGCAGGTCGATTCCGGCACCAAGATGCTTCACCTCGGCAAGAACACGTCGAGCCGGATCATCTCCAAGGGCATCGCCGCCGGGAAGTCGCAGAACACCTATCGCGGTCTTGTCACCGCGCACCGTAAAGCGACAGGGGCACGCAACTTCACCGCCTGCGACTCGCTGCTGATCGGCGACAAATGTGGTGCGCACACCGTGCCCTACATCGAGGCCAAGAACTCCTCGGCCACGTTCGAGCACGAGGCGACGACCTCGAAGATCTCCGAGGACGTGCTGTTCTACTGCACGCAACGCGGCCTGTCGGAGGAGGAGGCGGTCGGCCTCGTTGTCAACGGCTTCGTCAAGGACGTACTGCAGCAGTTGCCGATGGAGTTCGCGGTCGAGGCGCAGAAGCTGATCTCGATCTCGCTCGAAGGATCGGTCGGATAATGGTCGTCCCGCGAGCCCTCGACCGACGCGGCTTGCATCACACTGGACGGCATTTTTCAGGGATTAAGACGAATGGCGTTACTTGAAGTCAGAGATTTGCATGTCCGGGTCGAGGATCGCGAAATCCTCCACGGGCTCGACCTCACCGTGAATGCGGGCGAGGTGCACGCGATCATGGGGCCGAACGGCTCCGGAAAATCCACGCTCTCGCATGTGATCGCCGGCAAGCCCGGCTATGAAGTCACCGACGGTCAGATCCTGTTCAAGGGCGAGGACCTGCTCGCCATGGAGCCCGACGAGCGCGCCGCCAAGGGCGTGTTTCTCGCCTTCCAATATCCGGTCGAAATTCCCGGCGTCGCCACCATGAACTTCTTGCGCACCGCGTTGAACGCGCAGCGCAAGGCCCGTGGCGAGGACGAATATTCGACGCCGGACTTCCTGAAAAAGGTCCGCGAGGTCGCAAAATCGCTGAACATTCCGCAGGACATGCTCAAGCGTGGCGTCAATGTCGGCTTCTCCGGCGGTGAGAAGAAGCGCAACGAGGTTTTGCAGATGGCGCTATTCGAGCCGAGCCTGTGCATTCTCGACGAGATGGACTCCGGCCTCGACATCGACGCGCTGCGGATTGCTGCCGACGGTGTCAATGCGCTGCGTTCGCCGGATCGCGCGATGGTCGTCATCACTCACTACCAGCGGCTGCTGAACTATATCGTCCCGGACTTCGTCCACGTGATGTCCAGGGGCCGCGTGGTGAAGAGCGGCGACAAGCAGCTCGCGCTTGAGCTCGAAGCTTCCGGCTATGCGCAATTCGAGGATGCGGCCTGAGCCTTAAGGAATTTCCAATGAACTTGGTTCTGGCCAAAACCGATACCGAACGCGCGGTGAGCAATGTGTTTGCGACCGCGCGAGACCGGCTGCCCGGCGCAGGTGAGGTCGCGGAGGCGCGCCGCCGAGCCTTCGAGGCTTATGAGCGTGCGGGCCTGCCGCACCGGCGCATCGAGGAATGGAAATATACCGATCTGCGCGCGCTGATGCGCGAGGTGGCGCCGCTGGCGGGCCGGCCGGATGCGGCCGCGATCACGCGGGCGAAGGCTGCGCTCGAGCTCGTTGCGGTTGATGGCGCCGCCAAGCTGGTGCTGGTCGATGGCGTGTTCGTGCCCGAACTCTCCGGCATTGCCGAGCTCGGCGCCGGCATCAGCGTGCGGACGCTGCGCGAAATTCTTGAGAACGGCGCCAATGATGCGAGGAGCGATCTGCTGCTCACGTCGACCACGGATGCTGTGATCTCGCTCAATACCGCGATGGTGACCGACGGCGTCGTGATCAGCGTCGCTGACGGCACGGCGCTCTCCCGTCCGATCCAGATCGTGCATGTCGCGACGGCGTCCTCCGCATCGGCGTTCACGCGCTCGCACGTCAAGCTCGGCAAGGCTGCGCGTGCAACCTTCATCGAGAGCTTCGTGGCCGCTGAGGGCGCAAGCGCCTATCAGGCCAATGATGCGGTGATTCTCTGGGTCGGAGATGGGGCCGAGCTCTCGCATCTTCGCGTCGTGGCGGATGCTGCGGATGCCGTCAACATCTCCTCAGGGATCGTTACCGTCGGGGCGAAGGCAAAACTCAACCTGTTCAACATGACCCGGGGCGGCGCGGTCAGCCGCTACCAGGTTTTCATCACGCTGGCGGGCGAGGGTTCGGACCTTTCCGTCAACGGCATCAACTTGCTCAAGGACAAGCAGCACGGCGACACCACGCTGGTGGTCGACCATGCGGTGCCCCATTGTACCAGCCGCGAGAATTTCCGCGCAGTGGTCGACGACCGCGGGCATTCGGTGTTCCAGGGGCGCATCATCGTCCGCCCCGATGCGCAGAAGACCGACGGCAAGATGATGACGCGGGCGCTGCTCTTGTCCGATGAGGCCGAGGCCGACAACAAGCCGGAACTGGAAATCTTCGCCGACGACGTCACCTGCGGCCATGGCGCGACCTCGGGCGCCCTGGACGAGAGCCTGTTGTTCTATCTGCGAGCGCGCGGCCTTTGCGAAAAGGACGCGCAGGCGCTCTTGATCCAGGCGTTCCTGGGCGAGGCGATCGAGGAGATTGCCGACGAGAGCCTGCGTGAGTTCGTGATGGCGCAAGCCGAGCGCTGGCTGGAGGTACGGCGATGAGCACGCATCCGGCCGTCCTCAACGGAGCCTATGACGTTGCTCGCGTGCGCGAGGATTTTCCGGCGCTGGCGATGCAGATCTACGGCAAGCCGCTGGTCTATCTCGACAACGCGGCTTCCGCGCAGAAGCCGAAGGCGGTGCTCGACCGCGTGATGCAGGCCTACACCAGCGAGTACGCCAACGTCCATCGCGGCCTGCACTATCTCGCCAACGCGGCGACCGAAGCCTATGAGGGCGCCCGCACCAAGGTGGCGCAGTTCCTCAACGCGCGGCGGCCCGAGGAGATCATCTTCACCCGCAACGTCACCGAGGCGATCAACCTGGTCGCCTCCTCATGGGGCGAGCCGAATATCGGCGAGGGCGACGAGATCGTGCTCTCCATCATGGAGCACCATTCCAACATCGTCCCCTGGCATTTCCTCAGGGAGCGGCACGGTGCCGTGATTAAATGGGCGCCGGTGGACGACGACGGCAATTTCCTCATCGAAGAGTTCGAGAAACTGCTGACGTCCCGCACCAAGCTGGTCGCTATCACGCAGATGTCGAATGCGCTCGGCACGGTGGTACCGGTCAAGGACGTAGTCAGACTTGCGCATGCCCGCGGCATCAAGGTGCTGGTCGATGGCGCGCAAGGGGCGGTGCATCTTCCGGTCGACGTGCAGGCTATCGACTGCGATTTCTACGCTTTCACCGGCCACAAGCTCTATGGGCCGACCGGCATCGGCGCGCTTTACGCCAAGCATGATCTGCTGGTGGAGATGCGGCCCTATAACGGTGGCGGCGAGATGATCCGTGAGGTGGCAAAGGATTGGGTCACCTATGGCGATCCCCCGCACAAATTCGAAGCAGGTACGCCGCCGATCGTCCAGGCGATCGGGCTGGGTGCCGCGATCGACTATGTCAACTCGATCGGCAAGGAGCGCATTGCCGCGCATGAGCACGACCTCGTCGCTTACGCGGAGGACCGTCTGCGCGAAATCAACTCGCTGCGCCTGATCGGAACGGCGAAAGGCAAGGGGCCGCTGATTTCTTTTGAGATGACAGGCGCGCATCCCCACGATGTCGCGACCGTCATCGACCGACAGGGCATCGCGGTTCGTGCCGGCACCCATTGCGTGATGCCGCTTTTAGAGCGGTTCAACGTGACGGCCACCTGCCGCGCATCCTTTGCGATGTATAATACGCGTGAAGAAGTGGACCATCTGGCACGAGCGCTGATCAAGGCGCGGGAATTGTTCGCATGACCGATACGACCGACACGGCCGAAGCCCAGTTGAGCCACATGGAGACACAATCGGCGCTGCCGCCGGAAGAAACCGAGCGGCTGACCAAGGACATCATCGCGGCGCTGAAGACGGTGTTCGATCCCGAAATCCCGGCCGACATCTACGAGCTCGGCCTGATCTACAAGGTCGACATCAAGGACGACCGCTCTGTCGACGTGGTGATGACGCTGACGACCCCGAATTGTCCGGCCGCCGGCGAGCTGCCGACGATGGTGGAGAATGCGATCGCGAGCGTTCCCGGGGTCGGTATGGTCAATGTCAGCGTGGTCTGGGAACCGGTCTGGTCGCCGGAGCGGATGAGCGACGAGGCGCGACTCGTCCTGAATATGTGGTGAGGCGTTTCGCAAGAGTAAGGCCAACTGCAGCATGATCCGGCATTGATTTGCCGATGGGACTGACCACATGACTAATATGACACAGGCTTCTCCCAACCCAGCTTCCAAGCCGAAGGCGCGGCCGCGTCCGCAGGTTATGAAACTGACCGATGCCGCGGCGCAGCGCGTACTGGAGCTGACCAGGCGTGCCGATTCCGAAATCGTCGGCTTGCGTGTCGGCGTCAAGAATGGTGGCTGTGCCGGACAGTCGTACACAGTGGAATACGCCCACGAAATCCGCTCGACCGATGAGGTCGTCGAGGACAAGGGCGTGAAGATCCTGGTCGATCCCAAAGCTGTCTTGTTCCTCCTGGGGACCGAGATGGATTACAAGGTCGACAAGATGCAGGCGCAGTTCGTCTTTAACAATCCCAACCAGGTTTCCGCCTGCGGCTGCGGTGAATCCGTTCAGCTAAAGCCTGCGCAGGTTTAGCTTCGCCGAGCCCGAGCATGCTAGCCTCATGCTGAGGCGCCGCCCTGTGCGGCGTCTCGAAGTATGGCCGCGAGTGGGGGGCTTCATGGTTCGAGACGCACTTCGCGCTCCTCACCATGAGGGTTGACGTCGGGGTGAGGCGCCAATGGACCGCGATTTCCTGATCGATCTGTTCGTCGATTTCGGTCCTGTCACCATCCGGCGAATGTTTTCCGGCTTCGGTATCTCCGCTGATGGGACCAACTTCGCGCTGGCGCTGCGTAGTGGGCTTTATTTCCGGGCCGACGAAATCACGATCCCGCAATTCGAAGCCGAGGGCTCGCGGCCGTTTCAATACCAGACCCGTACCAAGACCGTGACGGTTGGCTCCTACTGGCAGTTGCCGGCGCGGCTGTTCGATGATTCCGAAGAACTCGCCGAGTGGGCGAGGGCGGCGCTGGCCGCAGCCCAGCGTGCGGCAATGAGGAAACGAGCGAAGGTGCGGAAGGCATCGGCCAAGAAGCCCGTGAAGAAGAAGGTCACGAAGAGCGCGCAGCGTAGGATAGGCAAAGCGATGCGTCCGCCGAAGCTCGGAGAGCGAAGGCGGAAGCGTGCCCACCGTTCGGGGTAACGGGCTGGAGAAGTGGTGGACACGGCGCTGTGCGGGCCTTTGCCCCCTTTCAGCGGCTGCGCCGATTTCACGCCACTTGGCCCCGCATCTCGGCGGTATATTCCGGATCGACTTCGCAGACCACGCGGTTGCGGCCGGCGCGCTTGGCGGCATAGAGACAGGCGTCCGCGCGCTCGATCAGGGAGTCCGTGTCGTCGTCCGGCTTGAGCATGGAGACACCGACCGAGATGGTTACGCGGCCGAGAATCTCGCCAGTCGACTTCTTCTTCAATTCCTTGGCCATGATCGCGCGGCGGATGTGATCGGCAACCGTCAGCGCCTGGCGCAACGCGGTATTGGGCAGCACGACCGCAAACTCCTCGCCGCCGTAGCGCGCGGTGATGTCCTGGCCCTTGATGGTCTGCTTCAGTGACATGCCGACCAGCCGCAGCACCTGATCTCCAGTGAGATGGCCGTAGGAATCGTTGAACGACTTGAAATGATCGATGTCGAACATGAGCAGCGACAGCGGCTGATTGTTCGCCAGCGCGTTCTGTACCTCGGTCTCGATCATGCGGTCGAAATATTTGCGATTTCCAAGTCCCGTCAGCGGGTCGGTCAGGCTTTCCGCCCGGATCGCCTCGAGACTCTGCTGCAGATTGCTGATCTCGGTTCGCGACAAGGTGAGCCGCTGTTCGAGCGCCATGTTGGTCTCGCGCATCTCGCGCGTCGACTTCAGCAGCATTTCCACGATCGGCTTGACCTGCGCGGCCGTACGCGCGGTCGAAAGTTTTTGCGCCGCACCGTCGAGGCAGACCTCATAGCTTTCGGACATGCCGAGGGCATCGGTGAGGAGCTTTAAGACCTCATCGATTTCCCCGATGACGCGCGCGCCGACCTTGTCGATGCGGTCGGTGGTTTTGATGTGGGAGAGATAGGTGTCGTAGATCTGCTCGAGATCGGCCTCGGTCAGCTTGCCATTGCGCGCTAGCGTCTCATTGATGATCTTGTTGAGCGGCGCGTTGTATCCGGTCGCGTAGACGTACCAGATTTCATAGTTGCGAGGGATGGCTGTCTGGCGGAGAGACCTGATCTGCCCAAGGGCGACTTCGGCAAACGCCATCGTGCGTTCGTGTTCGTCGAGCACCTTGACCACTGTTATGCCCCCATAGCAGGGCCGCGCCGCCCGCTTGCAGCAATCGCTCAAATTATAGCGGGCACGTTAATAGACGATCGTGAACGAGCGGTAAATAGGTGCTTCTTCAGACGCGGGCGCGCACCGGCCGCAGCAGGAAGGCCGGAAGATGGGAGTGGTCGGCCGGCTCGGAATCAATGTCGCGCGCGCGCCGCGGCTCGCCGCGTTGCGTGATCGACGGTGTGCGCTGTGCGGCCGGCGATTGTTGTCCCGGCGCACCGTGGTGGCGCCCGCCACCATGGCGCGTCTCGCGCTCTCGGCCACCCTTGCGTCCGCGGCGCGACGATTCGTGTGACCTGTGCTCGCGAGGATGCTCACTCTCTTCGGCGGTTTCGCTGGAGAAATCGCCTTCGGCGCGGGGAATGCTTTGCCCGATCAGCTTTTCGATCGCCGCGACCGACTTCTGGTCCACCGGCGTGACGATGGAAATCGCCGTTCCACTGCGGCCCGCGCGCCCCGTGCGGCCGATGCGGTGGACATAATCGTCGGGATGATGAGGGACGTCGAAATTGAAGACGTGACTGACTTCGGGAATATCGAGGCCGCGTGCAGCGACATCGGAGGCGACAAGCAGCGGCAGTTCACCCTTGCGGAATTGATCGAGCGCTGCCATGCGCGCCGGTTGATCCATGTCGCCATGTAGGGCGCCAACGGAAAAGCCATGCTTCTGCAGCGACTTGTGAAGGATAGCGACCTCGCGCTTGCGATTGCAGAAGATGATCGCGTTCTTGAGGTCCTTGGCTCCGCGCAACAGGCGACGCAGTAGCTCGCGCTTTTGGTGCGGTTCGCTGCTGGCGGGCACCTGCGATTGCGTGACCGTGGAGGCGGTGGTCGCGGGCCTGGAGACCTCGACCTTGACGGGATTGTGCAGGAAGGCCTCAGTGACGCGCCGAATCTCCGGCGGCATCGTCGCGGTAAAGAACAGGGTCTGGCGAGTAAACGGAACGAGCTTGCAGATGCGCTCGATGTCGGGGATGAAGCCCATGTCGAGCATGCGGTCGGCTTCGTCGATCACCAGGAGCTCGACCCCGGTGAGAAGCAGCCCGCCGCGCTCGGTGTGGTCGAGCAGCCGGCCGGGAGTTGCGATCAGAACGTCGACGCCCCTGGTCAATTTGGAGTCCTGATCGCCGAACGAGACGCCGCCGATCAGGAGCGCGACGTTGAGCTTCTGGCCCGCACCATAGCGATCAAAATTCTCTTTGACCTGGGCGGCCAGCTCGCGCGTTGGTTCCAGGATCAGGGTGCGCGGCATGCGGGCCCGGGCGCGACCTTTCTCCAGGATGGTGAGCATGGGAAGCACGAAGGCTGCGGTCTTGCCAGTGCCGGTCTGGGCGATGCCGAGGACGTCTCGACGGGCCAACACGTGCGGAATTGCCTGATCTTGGATAGGCGTGGGGTTGGTGTAGCCGGTGGCCGCAACGGCCGCTAACACCTTGTCGGATAGACCGAGATGGGAAAAAGACATTGAGCCTCTAGTCGAAACCGCCGTTTGGTATCGAGGGGGTAAAAGGCTGTCGCGTGCAACCCCGAAACGGCGCGCTTTCAAAAGCTGGGGGCGCTGACTTACGCTGACGGCGGCACTTCAGCGGAATCGCTTGTTCGATTACCTGCCGCTTCAAGCCGGAACATAGGGTGGAATCGCTGGAAGTCAATGGAGCAGGCGCGGGAAGCGCCGAAAAAACCTAACGTTTTCGCCTAAATACCTGTCAGCCCTGCGCTGCCACGATGGTTTCCAAAGCCTATCCTGGAGGTCGCGGCTCCGGGCAGGATGACGACGCGCTTCGCCACGCCGCACCGAGCGAGCGGGTAAGGAGGCTATCGCGGTTGGCGCGCCGAACTGCCGGTATCGCTGCATCGACTATCGTCAGGGTGATCCGAGACAGGGAATTTTCATGACGTGGATGTCGGAGGCGGTGCTGGGCTGCGCTGTTGCGGGCTGGCTGACGGTGCCGGCCGCGCCGGCGCAAGGGGAGAAGCGCATTGCGCTTGTGATCGGTAACAACGACGACAAGAACGTGTCGAAGCTGCGGAAGGCGATGTGACCGCGACGAGCTGGCATCGTTCCGCTGATTCAACGGGCTTGCTGGTCCATTGCACGCACTTGATGTCGTATCGCCGCGCGATCCGCGAGGTGCGCGTCGGCATCGATAGCGCGGTGCCGGATCGCCTGCTGAAGATGCCGCGCCCTGCGGATCTGAAGGATCCAGAGCTTGTGCCATTGGTTCAGTTCGCCTCGAGCCGACCTATCGCGATGGCAGCGTGTCGGAGATCAGGCGTTTTCGCGCATAATGCGACAGCACTATTGCCATTTCCGCGCGTATTTTGTTGCTCATATGCAACTTACGCGGTCAAAGTGACGCCGGTGGTCCGCCAAGCCAGGGTTCCATGTCGCTCGCCTTAAGCGTGTAGCGTACTATCACTCAACAATCTGCTCGCTGTGCTTTGGAGGGGCTTCCATGAAACGGCATCTTGGTTGGGTTTTCGCGTCTGTTATTTCGATCGCAGGCTTTGACGGCGCTTCGGCGGCCGATCTCGCGGCACGGCCTTACACCAAGGCGCCGCCGGCCCCCGCGCCCGTCCTCTACGACTGGAGCGGCTTCTACATCGGCGTCAACGGCGGCGGTGGCTCGTCGCGCAATTGCTGGGACCTTGTAGCGGATATCTTTGCCACTCTGCCCGGGCCGGAAGGTTGCCATAACGCAACCGGCGGCACGGCTGGTGGTCAAATCGGCTATCGCTGGCAGACAGCCAGTTGGGTGTTCGGTCTCGAAGGGCAGGGCAACTGGGCTGATTTCAGAGGCAGTAATACCAGCCTTCTCTTCCCGCCCGACTTCAACCGTTCGCGACTCGATGCTTTTGGGTTGCTCACCGGGCAGGTTGGCTACGCCTGGAACAATGTCCTGCTCTACGTCAAGGGCGGTGCAGCCGTAGTCGGCAATAGGTATGACGCGTTCAGTGGGACCGGCGCGTTGCTGGCCAGGGCGGACGAAACCCGTTGGGGCGGCACGGTCGGCGCCGGTCTGGAGTTTGGCTTCGCGCCAAACTGGTCAATCGGTGTCGAGTACGACCATCTGTTCATGGGCAGCCGCAACGTCAATCTCACGGATGCGGCCGGCGCGTTCTTCGAGACGGAGCATATCCGTCAGGAGGTCGACATTGGCCTGGTTCGCCTGAACTGGCGCTTCGGCGGCTTTGGCGGCTTGGGCGCTCCGGTCGCTGCCCGTTATTAATTTCGGTAGTCCGCAACCAGTTCAAGCCCCGGTCTTGGCCGGGGCTTGTCGTTTGGGCACGGGAACACCGGCGATCGCTTTTAGCCGGTGATGGAGTAGCCGCCGTCGACGGGTACCGCGGTGCCGGTGACGAAGTCGGAAGCGGACGAGGCGAGAAACACTGCAATTCCCGCGAAGTCGTCGATCGCACCCCAGCGTGCCGCGGGCGTACGTGCCAGCACGCGCTCATGCAGGCCGCCGATCTCGGCGCGGGCGCGTTTTGTGAGGTCGGTGTCGATCCAACCCGGCAGAATCGCATTGACCTGGATATTGTCGGCGGCCCAGGCGCAAGCGCATGAACGCGTGAACTGCACGATGCCGCCCTTGCTCGCAGCATAGGCCGGCGCGAAGCTCGCGCCGAAGATCGACATCATCGAGCCGATGTTGATGATCTTGCCGCCGCCGGCTTCCTTCATGGCGGGATGTACAGCTTTCGAACAAACAAAAGCGCTGGTGAGGTTGGTGTCGATCACCCGCTCCCATTCATCGAGCTCGAGTGCGTGCGGCGGCTTGCGGATATTGATACCGGCGTTGTTGACGAGAATATCGATGCGGCCGAACTCCCTTCCGACGCGCTCAACCATCTTGGCAACCGCGTTCCCGTCGGTGACGTCGGCGACAACAGAAATTGCCTTGGCGCCGCGGGCTGCGATCTCCGCTACCGCTTGCTCCGATTTCTCCGCATTGCGTCCGACGATAGCGAGCCTCGCGCCAGCATCGGCAAGTCCACGCGCCATGCCTAATCCAATGCCGCCATTGCCGCCGGTGACGATTGCGACCTTGTCGCCGAGATCGAACAGTTCGGATTTCATTGTGGATCTACTCCAAAAGATTTCAGCCCTTGGCTTGCCAGATGAAGATCAACCCGAGGGCGGCCAAGGCGACGCCATAGCCTGCCCATTGGATTTCATCGACCATGAAGCTTTCAGGCGGCCACCTGATAACGCCGGTGCCTTGGCCGATCCAGAGTAGGCCAACGGCAAGTGCCAATAGGCCAACGATCAGAAGCGCCCTGCGCATGGTGTTTCCTCCCAAGACGTTTTGAGGGCGGTCTCTTGTCGACATTCAGCCTTCGTCCGGCCGCGCAACGCTTCGGCGGCGACGAGGGAAACTTCCGCGAGCCTAAACACAGTCCAGGGGCGTGACCACCCGCGAGCGGTTCGAATCCGCCATGGGATATGGCGCGCAACAAGGCGAGCTTCACCCGATACGGCGCTTGTCCACCTGTTGTGGAATGCAGGAATCAAAAAGCCCCGGACTAGGCCGGGGCTTCTAGGTTTGACGTCAGAAAGCGATCAGTACTTCGCGACCACCGGGCCGGTCCAGTTGAAGCGGTAGACCAGCGAGGTGCTGACGGTCTGCACCAGGGGCTTGAAGGTGACTGAATCGCCGAACAGGACGTTGGTACCGTCGAAGCGCTCGTCGACAGCCTTCTTGTCGTAATAGGCTGCGCGGTATTCGGTCTTCATGAACCAGCCGGGCGCCGTGAGGCCAAAGATGTTCAGGCTGTTTTCGACACCGCCGCCGACGAACCAGCCATTGCGGTTGAAGCTGTCGGTGTGAAGGCCGACCGGGAGGCCGCTGAAATTATCGACCAGCGTCGAGCCCGACCAGTGCGAACCGGAGTAACCGCCATTGACATAGGAGAAGACGTTCGGCGCAACGAGATAGCCGAAGCG
Organism: Bradyrhizobium sp. ARR65; assembly: GCF_000472385.1. GTDB lineage: Bacteria > Pseudomonadota > Alphaproteobacteria > Rhizobiales > Xanthobacteraceae > Bradyrhizobium. The sequence continues at coordinate 75,010 of NZ_AWZU01000019.1, read as the reverse complement.
CACGCCGGCGGCCCAAGAGTCCTGCAGCTTGATCCGGCCGGTGATGCCGTTGAAGGCATCCGAGAGGCTGCCGCGCAGACTGCCGAACTGGCCGTCAGCGAACACGCCAACCACCCAGCTATTGTTGAACTGCCAGTCGTAGCCGAGACCGACGGTGCCGAACCAACCATCGCCGCCCTGGCGCTGATCAATCGTCAGCGGCACGGCGCCCACGGTCGTCTGCGTGTGCTGGTCGGCATCCCAGATGCCGCCGCCGCCACCGCCGAAGATGTAGAAGCCGGTCCAGTTATAAGCGGGCGCGACCGGCGGAGGAGCCTTGGTGTAAGGCCGCGCCGCGAGATCGGCCGCGTTGGCCGAGCCGGTGATCGCTGCCACAGCGGACAGAGCGAGCAGGAGCTTTTTCATTGTCATTCCTTCAGGTCTTTGAGCGTTCGAACTGACCGCGTTGAAATTCCAGGCGGGGCCTCGTCCCCAATTCGCAAACAATATAGCCGGTTCGACCCAAAATGCTGTTGCAGGGTAGGCACAGTCGCACCGAAAACTATCGCATAAGCACGGGAGAGCGGATTCTCTAAACGGTTGAAAATCAAAGAAAATCGCCTCCGGTCCGACCGGAGGCGATTTTCTTCGGCGCAACGGACGGTTGTAATCGCCTAAACGTCCAGCAGGTCTTCCCCGGCGAATTCGGCCTTTTCGGAGATGAAGGCGAATCGCGCCTCGGCCTTGGTGCCCATCAGGCGCTCGACCGAATCGGCGGTACCTTCGCGATCATCGGCGAGCAGCACCACGCGAAGCAGGGTACGCTTGGCCGGGTCCATGGTGGTTTCCTTGAGCTGCGCCGGCATCATTTCGCCGAGGCCCTTGAAGCGGCCGATATCGACCTTGGCGTTGGCGTTGAACTCGCTCTTCAGCTTCTTCGCCTTATCGGCATCGTCCCTGGCATAGACCGTCTTGCTACCGTGGGTGAGTTTGTAGAGCGGCGGCACCGCCAGATAGAGGTGGCCCTCATCGATCAGGCGCGGCATCTGCCGGTAGAAGAAGGTAATCAGGAGCGAGGCGATATGCGCGCCGTCGACGTCGGCGTCGGTCATGATGATGATGCGCGCGTAGCGTAAATCCTCTTCGCGATAATGCGCGCCGGTGCCGCAGCCGAGCGCCTGCACGAGATCGGCGAGCTGGGCATTGGCCATCAGCTTGTCCTTGCCGGCGGAGGCGACGTTCAGAATCTTGCCGCGCAAGGGCAGCACGGCCTGAGTCTTGCGATCGCGCGCAACCTTTGCGGTGCCGCCTGCGGAGTCGCCTTCGACGATGAAGATCTCCGAGCCTTCCTGCGCGCTATCGGTGCAGTCGGCGAGCTTGCCGGGCAGCCGCGCTTTCTTGGTCGCCGTCTTGCGCGCGACCTCCTTCTCCTGGCGGCGGCGGATGCGTTCGTCCGCCCGCTCGATCACGAAGTCGAGCAGCTTGTTGGCCTGTACGGGATTGGCCGACAGCCAGTGGTCGAACGGATCCTTCACCGCCTGTTCGACGATGCGCTGCGCCTCGGCCGTCGCGAGCCGGTCCTTGGTCTGGCCCTGAAATTCGGGCTCGCGCACGAACACCGAGAGCATGACGGCAGCACCGGCCATCACGTCTTCGGACGTGACATTGGCGGCGCGCTTGCTCTGGCCGACGCGTTCGGCGTGATCCTTCAGCCCGCGCAATAACGCGCTGCGGATGCCCGATTCGTGGGTGCCGCCGTCGCCGGTCGGGATCGTGTTGCAGTAGGAGGACATGAAGCCGTCGGCATCCGCGGTCCAGGCCACCGCCCATTCGCAACCGCCATGGCCGCCGACGCGCCCCGACTTGCCAGAGAAAATATCCGGATGCACCAACGTGTCGGCATGGATCGCGGCGGCGAGATAATCCTTCAGGCCGCCGGGGAAGTGGAAGGTCGCTTCCGCCGGCACGTCCTCGACGGCCTTGAGCAGCTCGGGCGCGCAACGCCAGCGAATTTCGACGCCGCCAAACAGATACGCCTTGGAGCGCGCCATCTTGAATAGCCGCTGCGGCTTGAACGCGACCTTGGCGCCAAAAATCTCCGGATCGGGCTTGAAACGAATCTTGGTGCCGCGGCGATTGCTGATCTTGCCCAGGTCCTCGAGCTTGCCCTTGGGATGGCCGCGTTCGAACGCCATGCGATACAGCTTTTGGCCGCGCGCGACCTCGACCTCGAGCCGTGTCGACAACGCATTCACCACGGAGATGCCGACGCCATGCAGACCACCGGAGGTCTCATAGACCTTGGAGTCGAACTTGCCGCCCGCGTGCAACGTGCACATGATGATTTCGAGCGCGGACTTCTTCGGGAATTTCGGATGCGGGTCGACAGGAATGCCGCGGCCGTTGTCGGTCACGGTGAGGAAGCCGTCTGCGGAGAGCTCCACCTCAATGAATGTGGCGTGGCCTGCCAAGGCCTCGTCCATCGAGTTGTCGATGACTTCGGCAAACAGGTGGTGCAGCGCCTTTTCGTCCGTGCCGCCGATATACATGCCCGGACGTCGGCGTACCGGTTCCAGACCCTCGAGGACTTCGATGTCGCGCGCGGTGTAGCCGTCTTCGGCGCCGGCGGCGCGCGCGGCTGTCTTGGCGGCGGGGCGGCGTTTTGAGTCCTCAGCCCCAAACAGGTCGTTGGGCGCTTTGGTTTTGGCAAGAGCTTTCAAAGGTTTGGCCATAGATCTTCATATAATACGCGCAAGTTCGCGCGGCGAATCAGGGTTCAGGTGACTATGCCACGGTCGGGCTTAAAAAGTGACGGCCGGCTCCGCAAGGGGGATTACCGCGCCCCATGCCTTTGTGACTTGAAGTCGCGCAAGCGGCCGGCTTACGTGTTTTCAGGCGTCTGGGCGCTAACTGGGTTCCGGGATTGGAACGGGGCGAGAAGGGCTTTTTTGGGACATGGAAGAGTTTGCGCGCGCCGTGGTCAGTTTCGTGCGCGACCATCAGGCCTGGGCTGCCCCAATCGTGTTTCTGCTGGCGTTCGGTGAATCGCTTGCGTTTTTCTCGCTATTGATCCCGGCCTGGGGCGCGCTGGTCGCGATCGGCGCGCTGATCGGGGTAAGTGGTATCAGTTTCCTCCCGGTGTGGATTGCTGGCGGTATCGGCGCGGCGCTGGGGGACTGGGTCTCCTATTGGTTCGGCTTTCGTTACAAGGAGCAGGTTGCGCAGATCTGGCCGCTCTCGCGCTATCCCGACATCCTGCCCCGGGGCGAAGCTTTCGTTCGGCGCTGGGGCGTCCCCAGCATCTTCATCGGTCGCTTCTTCGGCCCCTTGCGCGCGTCGGTGCCGCTCGTGGCCGGCATTTTCGAAATGCCCTACTGGGAGTTTCAAGTCGCCAACTTCGTTTCCGCCCTGATCTGGGCCGCCGTCCTGCTCTTGTTTGGCGACGTGATCGCGCGGGTGATGGAATGGCTCTGGCGCGCGGTTTAGCCGGAATAAACGCGAGATGGTGGGGGTTAGCGACCGGGACACCTGTCCTGTTCGCGCGGGAAACGCGATCCTGCTACGATCAACGCAAGACAGGCGAGGAGCGAACAACTCGGAATTCATTCTGTCGGTGGGAGGACAGCGATGCAACTATCACGACGGCAAGCACTCACGTCCGCCGCGGCGATCGCGGCTGCACCGTTGCTCGGATCGGCGCCGGCGAGTGCCGCTGCTACGCCGGCGGATAAACAGGCGCCGAGCTTCTATCGCTACAGGATCGGCGACATCGAGGTCACCGTGGTGTCCGACGGCAGGTTCACCTTTCCGCTGGAGGATTCCTTCATCACCAATGCCAAGAAGGAGGACGTCAGCGCGGCGCTCCAACGGGCGTTCCTGCCTGGCGATACAATGACGATCTATTTCGCCCCTCTCGTTATCACCACCGGCGGCAAGGTTGTGGTGATTGATACCGGCAACGGGTCATTGGCGCGGGAGAAGAACAAGACCAACGGACTGTTCGCGGAGAACATGGCGGCCGCGGGCTTCGATCCCAAGGCCGTCGACATGGTCGTGATTTCTCACTTTCACACCGACCACGTGAACGGATTGCTGACCGCCGAAGGCACGCCCGCCTTTCCGAATGCCGAAGTGCTGGTGCCGGCGGTCGAATGGAAGTTCTGGATGGACGATGGCGAGATGAGCCGCGCGCCCGCGGGTCGCATGCAGAGCCTGTTCAAGAACAACCGCAACATCTTCGAGGCCGGCCTAAAGCGAAAGGTGACGCCATACGAGTGGGGCAAGGAAATCGCGCCCGGCCTGCTTGCGGTCGAGACCGTCGGGCACACGCCTGGGCATACGTCCTACGTGCTGTCATCCGGTTCGGGGAAGGTGTTCATCCAATCGGACGTGACCAACAATCCCAATCCGTTCGCGACACATCCGGGGTGGCATGCCTTTTTCGATCAGGACGCGGATGTTGCGGAAAAGACGCGCCGCCGCATCTATGACATGGTGGTAACGGAGAGGCTGCTGCTTCAGGCATTCCATTATCCGTTCCCCGGACTCGCCCATCTCGAAAAGGACGGCGACGGCTATCGGGTCATTCCGATGCCGTGGAATCCGGCGATCTGAGATGGAGCGTCATTCCGGGGCGCGCGCCTCGAGCGCGCGAACCCGGAATCTGGAGGTTGCGGCGCGAGATTCCGGGTTCGCTTGCGTTGCAAGCGCCCCGGAATGACACCGTCGCATCTTGACCGCGCACAGGCGCCGGCTTATAGGCCCGCGCATGATCAGCGTCGCGACCATCCGCATCGCTCGCCGCCGCCGCGCCTGCGCGGCATGGGCGGTTGTCGGCGTTTGAGATCATCGCCTCTGCCGCCGGATTGGATCCTGCGGCATTCTCCTCAAAAGAAAACGCGCATCCGGTTCGGCGGCTCCTGGCTCAAATAGGAGTGAGACATGTACACGCCCCCGATGTTCAAAGCCGATCGCGCGGCCTGCCTGAAATTTGCCGAAGCGCGCGGATTTGGACTCATCTGCGCTTTCGACGGCGGCAAGCCGATCGCCTCCGCACTGCCGTTCTATCTGTCATACGCTGAGGACGGCACGCCGCGCGCGGCGTTTCATGTCGCCCGTCACAATCCGCTGGTAAAGCTCTCAGGAGGGACATCGTCGTGGCTCCTGGCCGTCACCGGCGCCGACGCCTATGTCTCGGCGGATTACTACGTCTCGCCCGACCAGGTGCCGACCTGGCTCTATCAGGCCGTGCATCTGACCGGTCCGGTGCGGGTGCTGACGGATGACGAACTCTCGGTGCAGGTCGATACGCTGAGTGCCAAGTTCGAGGAGCGGCTCTTGCCCAAGAGGCCCTGGACATCGGCGAAAATGACGGCGGGACGGTTTGAGGCGATGAAGAAGTTGATCGTCGGCCTGGTGATGACGGTTGAGGAGATCGAAGGCAGCTTCAAGCTCAACCAGCACAAGACCGAGGCGGATTACCGCGCAGTGAGTGCCGCGTTGGCCGCGAGGCCCGATGCGAACGCACAACAGATTTCGCATCTGATGCGTGAGGCCAGGCCTGCGGCATTTGCAAACGAAGCGGCGGGCAATGATGGGAGCGAGACATGAGCAGCAAGAAGAAAATCGGTGTCCTCGGCGCTTCCGGTTACACCGGCGCGGATGCGGTCCGCCTGCTGGCGCGGCATCCGCATGCCGAGATCACGACCTTGACCGCCAACACCCATGCCGGCCGGGCAATGGAGGACGTGTTCCCGCATTTCTTCATGCTGGACCTGCCCAAGCTTGTGGAATGGGAGAAGGTCGATTGGGAGCAGCTCGATGCCGTGTTCTGTGGCCTGCCGCACGGCACGACTCAGGAGATCATCGCCGCGGTCCTGAAAGCCAATCCGGCCATCAAGGTCCTGGATATGTCCGCGGATTTTCGGCTGCGCGACAGGGAGGTCTATGCGAAATGGTACGGACACGAGCACCGCGCGCCGGAACTGCAGGGTGAAGCCGTCTACGGCCTGACCGAATTCTATCGGAAGAAAATTGCATCAAGCCGGCTGGTGGCCTGCCCCGGCTGCTATCCGACGGCGTCGTTGCTGGCCCTGGTGCCGCTCGCCAAGGCCAAGCTGATCGACGTGCATGACATTCTCATCGATGCCAAGTCCGGTGTGACCGGGGCCGGGCGCGGGCTGAAGCAGAACACACTGTTCTCGGAGGCGGGCGAGGGGCTGTCGCCCTATTCCGTCGGCACGCATCGTCATGCGCCCGAGATCGAGCAGGAGATCGGCGCCGCCGCCGGTAGTGCCGTGACCGTGAATTTCACGCCGCACCTGATTCCGATGGCGCGCGGCGAACTTTGCACGTGCTATGTCAGACTCGATGGCGCGAGCGTCGATGATTTGCGCGATGCGCTCTCGAACGCCTATCGCAACGAGCCGTTCGTCCATGTTGCGAAAAAGGGCGTGATGCCACAGACCCAGAATGTACGCGGGTCCAACTATGTGCAGATCGGGGTGTTTCCCGATCGCATCAAGAACCGGGCCATCGTGATCTCGGTGCTGGACAATCTGGTGAAGGGATCGGCCGGGCAGGCGATCCAGAACATGAACCTGATGTTCGGCTTTCCGGAAACCGCCGGACTGGAGCAGATCGCGCTGTTCCCGTAAGTTCATTCACGCCGTCATTCCGGGGCGGCTCGCAGAGCCGAACCCGGAATCTCGAGATTCCGGGTTCGATGCTAACGCATCGCCCCGGAATGACGGCGCCAAAATTGGCCGCCGAAGATGCCGACCGATTCTAATAACAAGCGCGCAGACACGCCCAACTTGCCAGTCACGCCCGCCGACATCAACGCTGCAGCGACTGCCATCCGTGGTGCGGTGCTGGTCACCGCATGCGAGGAAAGCCGGACGCTGGGCGAGATGTGCGGCTGTCGGATCTGGCTCAAATTCGAGAATCTGCAGTTCACGTCCTCCTTCAAGGAGCGCGGCGCGTTGAACCGCCTTTTGGCCCTTTCACCCGAACAATGCGGGCGCGGCGTGATCGCGATGTCGGCGGGCAATCACGCGCAGGGCGTCGCCTATCATGCCAAGCGTCTCGGCATCCCCACCACCATCGTGATGCCCATCGGCACGCCGATGGTGAAGATCGAAAACACGCGGCGGCATGGCGCGGCGGTGATGATCTCCGGCGCCACGCTGGAAGAGGCGGGTGAATTCGCGCTCGCACATGCCAAGGCCCACGGCATGACGCTGATCCACCCTTACGACGATCCGTTGATCATCGCGGGGCAGGGGACCGTCGCGCCTGAAATGCTCGAAGCGGTGCCGTTTCTGGACACGCTTGTGGTTCCGATCGGCGGCGGCGGGCTGATCTCCGGCATCGCGATCGCGGCGCGCGCCGTGCGGCCGGATTTGCGGATCCTCGGCGTTCAGGCCGAGCTTTACCCGTCGATGTACAATGCGATCTACGACCAGGCGCTGCCGATGCGCGGCGATACCCTTGCCGAGGGCATCGCGGTCAAATCGCCCGGAAGGATCACGACGCAGATCATCCGCGGTCTGGTCGACGACGTCGTGCTCGTCAGCGAGGATCAGATCGAGCGGGCGGTGGCGAGTTTGATCTCGATCGAAAAGACAGTGGTGGAAGGCGCCGGCGCTGCTGGGCTCGCCGCGGTGATATCGAACCCTGAACGCTTTGCGGGTCGCAATGTCGGTCTCATCCTGACAGGCGGAAACATCGATACCAGGCTGATTGCTTCCGTCTTGACCCGCGAACTCGCGCGCGAGGGACGGCTGACTCAGCTTGCGATCGATCTTGTCGACCGGCCGGGGCAGCTTGCCGCGGTGTCAATCCTGCTGGCCGAGGCTGGCGCCAACATTATCGAAGTCTCGCATCAGCGCACCTTTTCCGATCTACCGGCCAAGGCGACCTTGCTCGAACTCGTCATCGAAACGCGCGACCGGGCACATCTGGATGACGTGATGGCGCGGCTCAGCGCGGCGGGGTTCATCGCGCGCTGTATGTGAGCGGCGAACTCAGAAAATCCCGAAGATCGCCAGCGCCAGCACCGCCTGGGCCAGAAAACCGACGGTGAAGGCGAGCGTGCGGAACACCGCCAGCCCCAGCGTGTAGACGATCAGATGCGCGACGCGGGACCAGAAATAGACCGCGCTGGCGTAGACGGTCCATTTGGTCGAGTAGTCGATCTCGTTGAGGATCAGCACCAGGGGTGCAAAGATCACCAGATTCTCAACCGCGTTGTCGTGGGCGAACATCAGCCGTGTCGCCCATGGCGCATGTGGCTTGGCGTCGCGGGCCGGATTGGCCATCGTGCCGGACAGTCCGCGCACCTGGGCACGGTTGACGATGTAGGGGATCCACAAGATGCCCGTCAAAATGACGGTCAAGGTCAGCCAGAACAACTCGGGTGTCAGCAATCCGGATGCCATCGTCTCCCCCTCTTACGCGCTTTCGAGATCAGTGTTGCTGGTGTGCTTATACCCGAGCGCAAGAAGCTTCGCCAAACCTTCGCTATGAGCGGACCCGGACGTAACTTCCGGGTGCGTCCTCGATGGGCGGCAAGGCATCGCTGCCGACGCTGCGTGCCGGCACTTCCTCCGCATCGATGCTGGCAAGCCATTCGCGCCAGTCCGGCCACCAGGAGCCCTTGTGTTCCTGCGCGGCGTTCAACCAGTCCTGCAGCGAGATGTCGCGAATCTCGTCATTGGTCCAGTACTGGTACTTGCTCGCCGCCGGCGGATTGACGACACCGGCGATATGACCGGAGCCGGAGAGCACGAATTTCACCGGCCCGCCAAAGAATTGCGAGCCGTAAAGCACGGAATCGGCCGGCGCGATGTGATCCTCGCGGGTCGCCAGATTATAGACCGGCACCTTGACCTTGGAGAGATCGAGCAAGGTGTTGTCGAGCACCATCGTGCCTGAGGACAGCCGGTTCTCCAAATAGCAGTTGCGCAGGTAATAGGAGTGGTTGGCCGCGGGCATGCGCGTTGCATCCGAATTCCAGTGTAGCAGATCGAACGCGGCCGGCGGCTGCCCCTTCAAGTAATTGCTGACCACGTAGGACCAGATCAGGTCGTTCGAGCGCAGCATGTTGAAGGCCATCGCCATCCTGGCGCCTTCCAGCACGCCGGCCTCCTGCATGTCGCGCTCCAGCGCCGAAATCTGGCCCTCATCGACGAACACGAGCAAATCGCCGGCATGGGTGAAGTCGACCTGCGCCGCCAGCAAGGTCGCCGAGGTCGTGCGCACGCGCCGCTTTTCCGCAAGCCAGGCCAGCGTGGTGGCGAGCAGGGTGCCGCCGACGCAATACCCCAGCGTATGCACCTTCATTTCGCCGGTGGCCTTTTCGATCGCGTCCATCGCCGCGAGCGGGCCTTCCTTCATGTAGTCCTCCCAGGTCTTGGCGCCCAAGCTCCTGTCGGGATTGACCCAGGAAATCACGAAAACCGTGATGCCCTGGTCGACGCACCATTTGATGAAGGATTTCTCTGGGCGCAGGTCCAGGATGTAGAATTTGTTGATCCAGGGCGGCACGATCAGAAGCGGCGTACGCAGCACCTTCTCCGTCGTCGGCTCGTACTGGATGAGCTGCATCAGCTCGTTCTGATAGATTACCTTGCCGGGCGTGACCGCCATGTTGACGCCGAGCTGGAGATTGGCGGGATCGGACTGACGGATTTTGAGGATACCCTTACCGGCCTCGATGTCTTCCGCCAGCATCTGCATGCCGCGCACCAGATTGTCGCCGCTGGAAGCCAGCGTCTCGCGCAACACTTCCGGATTTGTGAACACGAAGTTCGAAGGCGCCAGCGCATTGACGATCTGCTGGACGTAGAATTCGGCCTTCTTGCGCGTCTGCGGATCGAGCCCTTCCGCATTGCGCACGAGATCGTGGGCCCATTGTGCGCTCAGCAGATAAAGCTGCATCACGAAATCAAAGAAGTGATTCGATTTCCATTCCGGGTCGGCAAAGCGCTTGTCGCGCGGCGAGGGGGCGATCGCCGGCGCTGCCTCTTGCCCCGCGAGCCGCCGTACCGCCGAGCCCCAGAGGTCGAGGTATCCCTTGGCGATCCTGGTCTGCAGGTCGGAGGCGCGCTCATTGTCGGCCAGCCAATATTCGGCGACCGCGGTCATCGTCCTGATCACCTCGGCAAGCTCAGTGGGCGGATTGTCTTTGATTTCGCCGCTTTCGCGCGGCTTCAGATAGGCAGCCAGCGCCTTGCCGCCGCTCTCCATCGCGCGGGCCAGATTCATCGCAAAGGCCTCGGCGTCGAATGTCTTGGTTGGCCCGGTATCGATCTTCACGTCGTTCATGAGAAAGACACTACCGATTCATTTCGCTTGCGTCACCGCGAGATAGCGCTAGCAGTTTTCAAGTTAACTTTTGCGGCACGGTGCGTGTTGCACTGCGACAATCAATCTTGGTTCCGTCACATTGCAGCCCTATCGCTCCCGTCTACTGTTTCTGGCTCTAATCGTTTCGGGCGACAATGGTTTGAGCTGCGGCAGATTGGGCGCTGCTTAAATCGGCGAAATGGGATTGGCCAAAGCGATGTCGGTCGGACGGCACACAAGCGTGCTTGCATTGGGTATATTGGCGTTGTCGGCTTTTGTCCTGGCCGGCTGCTCCAGCCCCATTGCCGATCTGCCTTCGCTCGGCGCGCCGGCGGACGCCTCGGCGCACGCCAAGGACCCCGGCACCTATCTGCCTGTCCATGACCTGCCGCCGGACCGGGACGAGGCAGTGATCCCGCCGGACCAGCGCGCCAAGATTGAAGCTGAATTGATCAAAGCGCGAGACCGTCAGGCTTCGACCACCCAAAATTCCAACGCGAAGTGAGCGCTGGCGCGGGCGTCGGTCCGTGCTAAAAGAACTGTGCTCAACCGCAAATCAGGGCAACCGTTTAGAATTTTGCCGCTGAATTCGTGCTAGGTCGTTGATTCGGCACGATTTTCGGGCAAGTCGGATTTCCGTTTCGCAAATCCCCAATGGGATTGCGATTCTGCCCATGCCGGTTGCCGGAGTTAAGGAGCCATGGAAGAATTTTACCGCATCCGCCGTTTGCCGCCTTACGTTTTTGAGCAAGTGAACCGGGCCAAGGCGGCCGCGCGGAATGCCGGCGCCGATATCATCGACCTTGGCATGGGCAATCCCGACCTGCCGGCGCCACCCCATGTCCTGGACAAATTGAAGGAGACGCTGGGCAAGCCGCGGACCGACCGCTACTCGGCCTCCCGCGGCATTCCCGGCCTGCGCAAGGCCCAGGCGGCTTATTATGCGCGGCGCTTCGGGGTGAAGCTCAATCCGGAGACGCAGATCGTCGCGACGCTCGGCTCCAAGGAAGGCTTTGCCAATGTCGCCCAGGCGATCACCGCGCCCGGTGACGTCATCCTGTGCCCGAACCCGAGCTATCCGATCCACGCCTTTGGCTTTCTGATGGCGGGCGGGGTGATCCGCTCGGTGCCGTCCGAGCCGACCCCGCAATTCTTCGAAGCGGTCGAGCGCGCCATCGTTCATTCCATCCCGAAGCCGATCGCGCTCGTGGTCTGCTATCCCTCCAATCCGACGGCCTATGTCGCCAGTCTCGACTTTTATCGGGACCTCGTGGCGTTTGCGAAACGTCACGAAATCTTCATCCTCTCGGACCTCGCTTATGCGGAGGTCTATTTCGACGATCGCAACCCGCCGCCGTCCGTGCTGCAGGTGCCCGGCGCGATCGACGTCACCGTCGAGTTCACCTCGATGTCGAAGACCTTCTCCATGGCTGGCTGGCGTATGGGCTTTGCCGTCGGCAATGAGCGGATCATCGCGGCCTTGGCGCGCGTCAAATCATATCTCGATTACGGCGCGTTCACGCCGATTCAGGTGGCGGCGACCGCCGCGCTGAACGGTCCGGAGGACTGCATTCGTGAGATGCGCGATACCTATCGCAAGCGGCGCGATGCGCTGGTCGAATCGTTCGGTCGCGCGGGCTGGGAGATTCCACCGCCCGAAGCCTCGATGTTCGCCTGGGCGCCGCTGCCCGAAGCATTCAAGACGCTAGGCAGCATGCAGTTCGCGACCCTCATGGTGGAAAAGTCCGGCGTCGTGGTCTCACCCGGCGTCGGTTTCGGCGAGCATGGCGAAGGCTATGTGCGCATCGCCATGGTGGAAAACGAGCAGCGTATCCGCCAGGCCGCCCGCGGCGTGCGCCGCTTCCTTGAAAGCGGCATCGAAACGTTGCACAACGTGGTTCCTCTCGCCAACCGGCGGTAGGCATGATCCCGAAAAGTGGAATCCGGTTTTCGGATCAGATCATGCCTGCAGCATAAAGTCTTTCCAGGTCTTGTCTGTTATGGTCGCACCCCTGAGAGTGGGTATAGCGGGGCTCGGCACCGTGGGTGCTGAGGTCGTCCGTCTGATCGAGAGCCAGGGCACTAGCTTGGCGTCGCGTTGTGGGCGCCCCGTACGTGTGGTCGCCGTCACCGCGCGCTCAAAGGCGAAAAAGCGCGGCGTCGATCTGCGCGGCATCGCCTGGGCGAAGGATCCACAGGCGCTTGCGGAAAATCCTGAGGTCGATTGTCTGGTGGAACTGATCGGGGGGGCCGGCGAGCCGGCGCTCTCCGCAATCGAGACCGCGCTGAAAGCCGGCAAATCAGTGGTGACCGCCAACAAGGCGCTGATCGCCAAACACGGCCTGCGGCTCGCCAAGGCCGCCGAGGCGCACGGGGCGGCGCTGAATTTCGAAGCGGCCGTCGGTGCCGCGATCCCGGTCGTGAAGACCTTGCGCGAGGGGCTTGCGGGCACCGCGATCAACCGCGTCTACGGTATCCTCAACGGCACCTGCAATTACATCCTGACGCGGATGGAGCAGGAGGGCCTGTCTTTCGAAGAATGCCTGAAGGATGCGCAGCGGCTCGGCTATGCGGAAGCCGATCCGTCCTTCGATATCGATGGCCACGACACCGCGCAAAAGCTCGCCATCCTGGCGAGCCTCGCCTTCGGCACCAAGGTGGCCGAGAGCGCTATTTATGTCGAGGGCATTTCGTCGATTACGCCGGAAGACCTGCGCGCGGCGAGTGACCTCGGCTATCGCGTCAAGCTGTTGGGCGTCGCGGTGCGCACGGCCAAGGGCATCGAGCAGCGCGTGCATCCGACCATGGTGCCCAAATCTTCATCGATCGCGCAGGTAATGGGCGTGACCAATGCGGCGACGATCGACGGCGAAGGCATCCCGCCACTGACCCTGGTGGGGCCGGGCGCGGGTGGTGCCGCGACCGCGTCCGCCGTGGTCGCAGACATTGCCGATGTCGCCCGCGGTGCGCGGGTAAGCCCGTTCGGCCGCCCGGTCGACCGGCTCCGCGCGACCGAAAAGGCGCCGATGGAGCGGCATGAGGGCGGCTATTACATCCGCCTGATGGCGCGCGATTTCCCGGGCACCGCCGCCGCCATCGCCACCCGGCTCGCCGAGCAGAAGATCTCCCTGGAATCGATCGTGCAGCGCCACACCAACGGCGTTGACCTCGCGCGCACGGGAGGCAAGGCTTCGCAAGTGCCCGTTATTTTGATTACCTATGCTACCCATGAGGACGCGGTCTACCGAGCCTTGAAGGCGGTCCAGCGCGACAAGGTGATCAGCGGCCGGCCGCAGGTCATAAGGATCGAAAAGAATTGACGCCAAATCGAACCGATTACGCGTTAGGTGATTGACGGCGGGCCCAAGGGCCCGTGAGATAGTTTTCTAAGGAGTGCGCCGATGTCGACCCATATTTCCGTTCCGCCGCAGATGTTGCTCGAGCGCATCCTGACGCTCGAACTTGTGCGGGTGACGGAACGCGCCGCGGTCTCGGCCGCGCGGCTGCGCGGCCATGGCAACGAGAAGGCGGCGGACCAGGCCGCGGTCGACGCCATGCGGCGCGAACTCAACAAGCTGCCGATCGAAGGTACGATCGTGATCGGCGAGGGCGAGCGCGACGAGGCGCCGATGCTGTTTATCGGCGAGAAGGTCGGGCTCAATGCCGGCCCGCAGGTCGACATCGCGGTAGACCCGCTCGAGGGCACCACGCTGTGCGCCAAGAACATGCCGGGCGCAATCGCCACCATGGCGATAGCCGATGGCGGCACGCTGTTGCATGCGCCCGACGTCTATATGCAGAAACTCGCGATCGGCCCCGGCTATCCGAAAGGCCTGGTCGAGCTCGATGCCTCTCCTGCCGATAACGTCAAGCGGCTGGCTAAGGCGAAAGGCGTCGACGCTTCCGCTATCACGGTTCTGGTTCTGGATCGTCCGCGCCATGCCGACATCATCCAGAGCGTGCGCTCGACGGGAGCTGCGGTGCGTCTCATCACCGACGGCGACGTTGCCGGCGTGATCCATTGCGCCGACCCCGACAATACCGGCGTCGACATGTATATCGGTACCGGCGGTGCGCCGGAGGGCGTGCTGGCCGCGGTGGCTCTGCGCTGCATCGGTGGCCAGATGCAATGCCGTCTCGTGCTCGACAGCGATGAGAAGCGGGAGCGCGCCCACAAGATGGGCATCACCGATCCCAAGATGATCTACGGCATCGAGGACATGGCAAGGGGCGACTGCCTGTTCGCTGCCACCGGCGTTACCACCGGCTCGCTGTTGACTGGCGCCAAGTTCCGCAAGGACGGTGTGATCGAGACGGAGACCGTGGTGATGCGCTCGGTCACCGGCACCGTGCGCTACATCAAGGCCGAGCACCGCCAGCTCGAGAAGTTCCACCTGGACTGACCCCACGCACCGTCATTCCGGCGTGCAAAGCGGGAGCCTGGAATCCAGAAATTGCGGCGCGAGATTCCGGGTTCGATGCTTGCGCATCGCCCGGAATGACGAGAACAAGAAAAGGGGAAACGACCGTGTCAGATCTTTCGGCCGTCAAAGCGCTGGTGTTCGATGTGTTCGGCACCGTCGTCGACTGGCGCACCAGCCTGATCAACGACTTCACCAGGTGGGGCGAAACGCGCGGCCTCAAGGCGGATTGGGTCGCGTTGGTGGACGGCTGGCGCGCGGTCTACACTGCCTCGATGGACGAGGTGCGCAAGCATCCCGAGCGCGGCTATGTGATCCTCGACGTGCTGCATCGGCGCTCCCTGGAAACGCTGGTCGCCCAGCTCGGTATCTCCGGACTCACGGATGCCGATCTGCATCACCTCACCATGGGATGGCATCGCCTGTCTCCCTGGCCGGACAGCGTGCCCGGGCTCACGCGGCTCAAGAAGAAATACATCATCTCGCCGCTCTCCAACGGCAACGTGGCGCTGCTCACCAACATGGCGAAGTTTGCAGGCCTGCCCTGGGACCTCATCATGTCCGCGGAGTTGTTCGAGCACTACAAGCCCGACCCCGAAACCTATCTCGGCGCAGTCAAGCTGCTTTGCCTGCAGCCGGGTGAGGTGATGATGGTGGCGGCCCACAATTACGATCTGAAGAACGCGCAGAAGCACGGCCTGAAGACCGCCTTCGTGGCACGCCCGACCGAGTACGGTCCGTTGCAGAAGATAGACTTCGAGGCCACCGGCAATTGGGACATCATCGCCAAGGATTTCGGCGGCATCGCCGACCGGCTGGGGTGCTGAACCTCTGGCCTATCCCGCCCCGCTGATGATCACGCCAAACCAGCCGAGCCCCTTATAGGTCTCATAGCCCGGCGTGGCGTGGAAGGCGACCAGCGCGCCGGAGCGGTCGTGATAGAAGCCGCTGCGCCGGCCCTCGAGCGACAACGTTACGCGTTCGGTGAGCAGGCCCTGGCCGTCGGAGGCCGCGATTACCCGAAAATTGGAGTCGACCAGCAGCACGCGTGCCTTGTCATCGGCGCCGACGCGCACACCCTGCACGATGGCGCGGGCTTGCGGCTCCCAATCGAAGTGAATGGCGAGCACGCCGATCGGCTTGCCATGGGCCTTGCCGTCGGCGCGCACGCTCGCGCAATAGGTCGCGACCTGGGCATTGCCGAGCAGGGGCTGGCACTCGACATCGCCGGCGACGTAGTCGTCGCCCGAGGCGAGCCCGCGCGCTTGCGCAAACCATTTTGTGGCAGCGACATTCTGGCCTTTGACGCTGAAACGGTTGGGCCGTCCACTGGCGATCACGTTGCCATCGAGGTCGCAGAGCCAGAGGTCGAGATAGACGGTATAGGCCGACAGGATCACGCCGAGCCGCTCCGAAACGTGTGCGACCGCGGCCGCTTCGGGCGCCGCCGCGCATTCGACGACGGCCGAGTCGGTGGCCCACCAGCGCACGTCGCAGGTCCGCTCGTACAGATTGCGGTCGATCAGTTCGATGGCGTTGAGCGACAGGTCGACCAGGCGCTCGCCGCGCGAGCGCTCGACCATGCGCTGGATCGAGGTCATGAGATTGGCGGTGCGCTTGGTGAGCTGGGTTTCCAGTTCGCGCGCTATCGCCTCGACCTGCTGGCCGACGCCGCGCACCTCCTGCGCGACCACCCCGAACCCGGCGCCTTGCGCGCCCGCACGCGAACTCTCGATCAGCGCGTTCAGCGCCAGCATCTTCATCTGGTTGGTGATCTGCTGGATCGATTTGGTCTTGTCGATGGCGATCTGATTGACCTCGGCCGTGAGCCGGCCGATCAGCGCGGAAATGTCGGAATCGTCGTCTTCTGCAGCGCCAGGCTTGGCCTGTGTGTTGGCAAATGGTTTGGCTCGGTTCTGTTGAAGTGCAACAGACATTGGCGAATGTCCTCGTACCGCTGGTCCCCGCAATTACAACCAGGGCGGGAATCGGGATCAAACAGCTTTTGAGTTAAATCGTCCGCGCATGGTCGCGGATGAGAGCTAACGCGCATTTAATTTCGCGGTGCTCTCGCCCCGCTTTAGGTGTCGGAAACTGCACGTTTATTCGGCAGTTCGCTGCTTTTTTCGGCGATTCGGGATAAGACCACGGAACCTGTGTGATTCGCAGCTCCGGCCGGTGCACGCCAAAACGCAGTCCATTACACTTCCGCGTTGCGCGACCCGCGTGCTTGTTTCCGATCTCGCATCATGACCCTTCCCGCAATCGTACTGCCCATCGAATCGCCGCCGGCCTTTCTCGGCGTGAGCCAATCGCTGACCGGAAAGTTTTGGCGCGACCGCCTGGACGCTCGCGGCGCGGCGCGCGCGCTTGCGATCGCGCAGCGCCATGACCTGCCGGAACTGCTGGCGCGCGTTCTCGCCGGGCGCGATATCGATATCGACGCGGTGCCGGATTTCCTGGATCCGACTATCCGCAAATTGATGCCCGACCCCTTCACGGTGACGCAGATGGAAGCGGCGGCCAAGCGCATCGCCGAGGCTGCCGCGCGTGGTGAAAAGGTGGCTATCTTCGGCGACTATGATGTCGACGGCGCGACCTCGGCCGCGCTGCTCGCCTGGCACTTGCGCCATTGCGGGCTCGATCCCTTGATCCACATTCCGGACCGGCTGTTCGAGGGCTATGGCCCCAACACCGAAGCGGTGCGCATGCTGGCGGGCAAGGGCGCGACGCTCCTGGTCACGGTCGATTGCGGCACCACCAGCATCGAGCCGTTGGCGGAGGCCAAGCGCCTCGGCATGTCCGTCGTCGTCATCGACCATCATCAATGCGGCACGGAATTGCCCGAGGTGGATGCGCTGGTGAACCCGAACCGGCCAGATGATCTCTCCGGGCTCGGCTACCTCGCGGCCGTCGGCTTGACGCTGGTTACGCTGGTGGCGGTCAACCGCGAATTGCGTAAGCGCGGCTTCTGGACCAGCGAAATGCCGGAGCCTGATCTGCTCAGCATGCTGCATCACGTGGCGCTCGGCACGGTTGCGGACGTCGCGCCACTGATCGGGCTCAACCGCGCGCTGGTCGCCAAGGGGCTGATCGCGATGCGCCGGCGCGATCATGTCGGTCACACCGCATTGATGGATGTCTCCAGGCTCAACGGTCCGCCGGAGGCCTGGCATCTCGGTTTTCTGCTCGGGCCGCGCATCAATGCCGGCGGGCGCATCGGACGCGCCGATCTCGGCGTGCGGCTGTTGCTCGAGGGCGATGTATCTGAAGCCGCGCGGATCGCAGTCGAACTCGACCGGCTCAATACCGAGCGGCGGCAGATCGAGCAGGATGCCGAAGCGCAGGCCGAAGCGGAGGCGCTCGCCTCGCTCGGCCTCGAGGATAAGGGTTCGGTGATTGTCACCGCATCCGAGGGCTGGCATCCCGGCGTCGTCGGCCTCGTCGCGGCGCGGCTGAAGGAAAAATTTGCGCGGCCCGTTTTCGCGGTTGCGCTCGAACCCGGCGGTATCGGCACCGGTTCAGGTCGCTCCATTCCCGGCGTCGATCTCGGCAAGGCGGTGCGCCAGGCCGTCACTGACGGCTTGCTCATCAAGGGAGGCGGCCACGCGATGGCCGCGGGCGTCACGCTGCGCAAGGAAAAGCTTGCGGAGTTTCGCGCCTATCTGGAAAGCGCGTTGGCCCACGACGTCGCGCAGGCGCGGCATGTCAACGAGCTGTTGATAGACGGCGCGATCTCGGCACGCGGCGTTACGGCAGAGCTCGCGAAAACCCTCGATCGCGCCGGCCCGTTCGGCAGCGGCAATCCCGAGCCGCTGCTGGCGCTGCCGTCGCATCAGTTGATCTATGCGGATGAAGTGGGACAGGCGCATCTGCGGCTGCGCTTCAAATCCGGCGACGGCGCGATCGTCAACGCCATGGCGTTCCGCTCGGTTGGACAAAAGCTCGGCAACGCGCTGACACAGAATCGCGGACAGCCACTGCATGTCGCCGGCTCGCTTGCCATCGACCGTTTCCAGGGAACGGAGCGCGTGCAATTGCGCGTGCTCGACGTCGCGCTGCCCGATCAGGGGCCGGCCGTGATCAGATAGAGCATGATCCGGAAAAGTGTGCAGCGGTTTTCCGAAAAGATCATGCTTAAAAGAACTTAGAGCGCGATGACGATTCAACCTGATCTCATCGCGCTCTAGGCTGTTCAAACCAACGAAGAACAAGCGATGGGAGAGAAAATGGCAGGGCAGGTTGCAGGCAAGGTCGCCTTGGTCACGGGCGGTGCGTCGGGCATTGGGCAAGCGATTGCCGAGTTGCTGGCGCAGGAGGGCGCGTCCGTCGTCGTCACGGACATCGATGAGCTGAAGGGACCGGAGGTTGTGGCCGGCATTCGCAAGTCAGGCGGCGAGCAGGCGATATTTCTCCAGCAGGACGTGACCAGCGAACCGCGTTGGGCGGAAATCGTGGTCGAAATCGAGCAGCGCTTCGGCCGGCTGGATGTGCTTGTTTCCAACGCAGGCATCGGGATAGGCGTGCCCTCCATTGTCGAGATGTCGCTGGCCGATTGGCGGCGGCAGACCGCGATAAATCTCGACGGTGTGTTCCTGTCGGTGAAGCACTGCCTGCCTCTGATGCGCAAGGGCGGCCGCGGCGGCTCCATTATTATGATGTCGTCGCTCGCTGGTCTGCGGGGATCGGCGACGCTGGCGGGCTATTCCGCAACCAAAGGCGGCGTGCGCCTGTTCGCCAAATCGATTGCGATGGAGTGCGCCTCGTTCGGCGACGGCATCCGCGTCAA
Source organism: Bradyrhizobium sp. ARR65 (assembly GCF_000472385.1). Taxonomy (GTDB): domain Bacteria; phylum Pseudomonadota; class Alphaproteobacteria; order Rhizobiales; family Xanthobacteraceae; genus Bradyrhizobium. The sequence goes on along the minus strand of NZ_AWZU01000019.1, from coordinate 55,471 downwards.
CTCGGTGCATCCCGGAATCATCGACACCCCGATTTGGGGGAAGATTCCGCCGGGAGCGTCCAGCGGCCAGAATGCGCCGATCGATCCGCAGGAACTCGCACGCCTCGCGACTCCATTGGGGCGCGCCGGCGAGGCGCAGGAGATCGCCCAAGGCGTGCTGTACCTGGCCTCCGACGCATCGAGCTATATGACCGGGACCGAACTCGTCATTGATGGCGGTATGTTCGCGGGGACCGCGGTTCGCCGGTCATGAGGGAGGGCTGGCTGCCTTGGCGCAATCGCGCCGGCGGTCCTGCAATCAGTGTGGGCGATCGCCGTCCTCAACAGGCCCTTGTGATTGCACGACTGCGAGCCCGCGTTACCGATAGTATCAGTCCGGTCTCGTCGACTTGGCTGCGAGCCCGCCCAGCTTTGCCCAGTCACGCAGATACTCGCCGGGCGTGATGCCAAAGGTCCGTCGAAACAGGGATATGAAAGCGCTGATGCTGCTGTAGCCGAGGTCGAAGGCCACCGTGGTCACGGGTACATCCGCCGCCAGCATGTCGAGCGATCGCATTAATCGGGCGCGCTGTCGCCATGCGGTGAAGGTAAACCCAGTCTCCGCGACGAAGCGGCGGCTCAATGTGCGCGGGCTGATCGCCGCCCAATCGGCCCAGTCGTGCAGATGACGCCGGTTCGCAGGCTCATTGAGCAGTGCGCGCGCGATCATCTGCAGGCGAGGGTCCCTTGGGTGGGGAAGCCCGAACGGCTCGACCGGCAGACTGCGGATCTCGTCGAGGATGACCGAGGCAAGCCGCAGATCGCGCGCATTGAGCGGCCCGACGTGCCATTCGGCGGCGCGCCGCATCGCGGCGTGCAGCAAGTCGGAGGTTCGCAGCGTGCACGGCCGTTTCGGCAAATCTCGGCAGGCGTGCTCGGCGATGTACGCGCTCCAGCCTTGAAATGGGCCATGCGAACGGGCCGAATGGACATGATGGGGCGGCAACCACACCGCATGGATTGCAGGCACAACCCAAATCCCGTCCTCAACGCCGACCGACAACAGCCCGCGCGTCGACGCCAGCAGTTGACCGCGCGCGTGCCGATGGGGCGCCGCAACGCGCTCGTCGCGGTCACGTCCCGCAGCGACGATAAGCAACGCTCCGTTCGGGCGGTCTATCGCGGAAGGATCGAGCGAGAAGTCGGCCATGGCGTCATCGAGCAACTGAATGGCGCCGACAGCTTAGCGAGGCAAAATCTGCGCTGATAACATTCTGTCCGTTGTAGCGGAGTTTGAGATGCGCGAAGGGGAAATTGTTCCAGACCGTTTGACCGGAGGCCGGCGGCATGTCGGGATCCGACGCTACACTATAGACGCTCCACGGAAGCCCGGGGCGCTGGAATTATTAGAAGCTTTCGAGATTCAGAAGTCCTCGCCGCGAACGGAGTGCGCTGATGCCATCTGATCCGCCCAATGTCGTCGCCTCTTCCGACACGCTTGACCAGCTCTATGCGGCGCCGTCCGAGCATGTGCAGAAGGCGGTCACGCGTGAACTGTTGGGATTTCACAAGGCTTATCTCGCGGCAGCTTCGTTTTTTTGCCTTGCGACCGCCAGCTCCCGCGGTCTCGATGCCACACCGCGTGGCGGTCCGCCGGGCTTTGTTCGCGTCATCGATCAGCGGACTCTGGTTTTCGCCGATTGGCCGGGAAATAACCGCATCGAGTCGTTCCGCAATTTGCTCGACGACGACCGGGTCGCACTGCTGTTTCTGTTTCCCGGCCTGGAAGTATTCCTGCGCATCAATGGACGCGCAAAGATATCGACCACGCCATTGCTTCTTGCTGAGCTTGCGGAGGCAGGACGCACACCAAAGGCCGCGACGGTCGTCACAGTCGAGGAAGTGTTGTTCCACTGCGGCAAAGCCATCAACCGGGCGAGGCTTTGGCAAGCTTCGGCCCAGCTTGACCGCACGAAGCTACCTAGCGTCGGAGCTATGATGGTTGCACTTGCAGGCATAAACAACGCATCCGCCGACGAGTTGGATGCGCACTACGATCACGCGGTCAAGACCGAGCTCTATTGAGGCGTTATCCACCTTGTCGCAAGCGCGCCAGCACCTTCAACCCGCCATAACCGTCCGCGGGCAGGATACCCATCTTGAGCTGGTAATCGCGGACCGCCTTCATGGTATCGTTGCCGACGCGGCCGTCGGTGCCGCCGGTGTCAAAACCGGCCTTGGTCAGCCGTGTCTGCATCTCCTGCACCTCGGCTAGCGTGAGCGCGCGCTCCGAGCCCGGGAAGGGCTGGATGAAGGGGCCGGCGCCGAGAATGCGGTCGCCGAGATGACAGATCGCGAGTGCGTAATTCATCGAGGGATTGTAGCTGCGCACCGCATAGAAATTCGGCCCCAGGAGGAAGGCCGGCCCGCCCGGCACCGGCACCCACATCTGCGCCGACGCATTGGGCTGCGGGAACGGCTGGCCGTCGGCGCGGGTAACGCCGGCACCGGCCCAGGCCGCATAGCTGCGGCTGCCGCTCATCGCGCCATCGGGGCTTTTCACCTCGTAACCCCAATGTTCGCCGCGATGATATTTGCCGCGGTTGACCAGGAATTTTGCGGTCGAGCCCAGCGCATCATCCGGCTTGCCGAAGGGCGAGATCTTGCCGTCGCCGTCATAGTCGATGCCGACATGCAGCCAGACTTCCGGCATCCATTGCGTATGTCCCATGGCGCCGGCCCATGATCCTCGCATCTCCTCCGGCGTGCTCCAGCCCCGATCGACGATCCGCAGCGCGTTGAGGAGCTCGCCTTCCCAATAGGCCTTGCGGCGCGGTTCGTTCCAGGCGAGCGCAGCCAGCGAAGGGAATACGGGACGCATGTGGTTCTTTTGCACGATCGGATCGCCATAAGCGGATTCGACGCCCCACAGCGCGAGCAGCGTGCCGCGCTCGACGCCGAAATCTCGCTCGATCCGCCCGAACAGCGCCGCGTTTGCTGCGAGCGCCTCCTTGCCGTGGATGATGCGCCACTCGGAAACGCGGCGATTGACGTATTGCCAGATCTGCTCGTTGAACTCCGGCTGGTTGCGGATCTCCTTGAACACGGTCATATCGGGCTCGACATGCGCCATCGCGCGATCCCAGGTCGCCTGCGAAATGCCCGCCGCGAGCGCGCGCCGGTGGAAATTCTCGCGCCACTGCTCGAAGCCGGGCGGGGCCGCGAGCACCCTGGCGGGCAAGACCAGGGCGACGGCGGACACGACGGCGCGCAGCAGGGCGCGCCGTGTTGGCAGGTTCCAGGAATCAGGCTGTCTCATCGGCCTAATCTAGTGTGCCGCGCGGTATCGGCTTTTGGACGTGGAAGAGAAGTCATTTGCTGTATCCGAGCCTTACCGGTTGTGACCCAAAGGCGACCTCCCGACGGGGAAATAACCTAAGGTAAGATTTACTGCCATTCCGAGGTACTCATTATTGCCAGTTGCCCGGTTTGGAGGGAAGCGGGCGTAATGTTTCCGATCGGCAATTGCGGTGGCTTTGTCTAGCCGCCTGAGGTGAGAGGGGCTTCTGTGACGAATTCGCTCCGAGAGATCGCGAAGTCGCCTCGCGTAATCTGCTCCAAAAAAACTCGTTCGCCCCCGATCGTGCAGAGTCCAAAGCGCAACGCACACTGGGCCAAGTCATAGGTCGAACTGCGAGCCGTTTCCCGCACCAGCCTGCGATCGTCTCCAGCATGTTTGCGCCGCTGAGGTACTGCGATCTCCAGCGCCGGTTGGACGACATCCGCGGGCAGTTGCGTTTGGGTGGGTTCGATTGCAGCGCCCGGATCGGCGTGCTCATGCCGTACGGTCCGGAGGCGGTTCTCGCCATCGTGGCAGTAGCCTGCTGCAGCATCGCAGTTCCTCTTGATCCGCGGCTGTCCCCAGCGGAGATCAATCAGCGCCTCGACATGCTACGCCTAAACGCTCTTCTCGTGCCGCAAGGCAGTGGTTCTGAAGCTCGGCAAGCCGCTGAGCGGAGCGGGATTGCCATCATCGAAGCCGTTCCGGTCGGACACGGCCAGCTTGGATTCGATGCCGCCGTGCGGGCCGACTTCGCTGCGATCGACGCTGAACCTGATCCACACTCGCCCGCCTTCATCCTGCAGACGTCGGGCACGACCGCGCAGCCAAAGCTCATTCCGTTCAGCCACAGCAATATGCTGGCGGCGGCCGCACGTCTTCAGGACTGGTTCGGCCTCACGCCCCAGGATCGCTGCTTGAGCGTGTCGCCCCCTTTCTATTCTCATGGGCTCAAAGTAACGGTCTTCACACCGCTGCTGACCGGCGGCAGCATTGCTGTCCCGGCGAACAATGCCATCCTGGCGCTGGATGAGTGGCTCGATGTCCTTCGGCCGACTTGGTACTCGGCAGGGCCCGCGTTTCACGCTGCAGTGCTGGACAAAGCACGACGTCTCGATGATGCGCGGGCGGCGCACACTTTGCGGTTTGTCGTATCGGGCGGCGCACCGCTGCCTACAGACGTACAGGATGACCTGCAGCGAATTTTGGGCGTGCCTGTGCTGGAGCATTACGGCTCCAGCGAAGCCGCGCAGATCGCCGCCAATTTGCCGCCGCCCGGCCCGAATAAGCCAGGGACCTGCGGCCAACCTTGGCCTGATACTCTGGCCATCGTTGGTGAGGATAGACACCTCCTATCAGCCGGCGAGCGCGGTGAAATTTGGATTCGTGGCCCGACCGTGTTCTCCGGCTATCTCGACGCGCCGGAACTCAATCAAGCTGCTTTCATAGATGGTTGGTTTCGCACGGGCGATATCGGCAGCCTCGACGAAGACGGCTTTCTTTCGCTGCATGGCCGCCTAAGCGAATTGATCAATCGGGGCGGTGAGAAGATTGCCCCCGCGGAGATCGAATCCGCGCTACTGCGCCATCCGGCTGTAGCCGAGGCTGCCGCCTTTGCCATCTCTCATCCACGTCTTGGCGAGGACGTCGCGGCCGCAATCATTGCCGCTCCTGGGGCGCAGACGACACCTCGGGAGCTTCGCGAGTTTTTGCAAGGTGAGTTGGCATCCTTCAAGGTTCCGCGGCGCATCGTCATCCTCGACCAACTGCCAAAGGGCGCGACGGGAAAAGTTCAACGCCGACGACTGCGCGAGTCGCTCGACGGCCTATCGGATGATCAGAAGGCGATGCCTGTGCCTGTTGTGCGCAAAGGGTCGCTGGACCTGGAAGGCGAATTGCTGACGCTATGGCGGAGGCTGCTCAAGTCCGACGCCGTGACGCTAGACGATGATTTCTTTGCGAGCGGAGGTGACTCGCTGCTGGCAACGGAGATGCTGATTCAGCTCGAACAGCTTGTCGGCCAATCCATACCGGCAACGATCCTCTTCGGCGCGGAAACCATCCGGCAACTCGTCCAAAAGATTGACGCGCAAATCGACACACAAGCGACGCCGTTAGTCCAGTTTCACCCTGACGGCAATCGGCCTCCACTGTACTTTTTCAATGGAGACCTTAGAAGCGGCCACACGGGCGTGCGGCGGATCGTTGAACTTCTCGGTCCCGATTATCCAATAATTTCCATCAATCCCCACGGTCTTCGTGGAGAGCCGATCCCGCCCTCGATCGAGCAAATGGCCGCTGATCGCCTGCCGCTTATCCTGGAACGGCAGGCCAGCGGCCCTTTCTTCCTAGGCGGCAAATGCAACGGCGCCATGGTGGCGTTCGAAGCCGCCCGCCAGCTGATGGCTGCTGGACACAAGGTTCACATGGTAGCGATGGTCGACCCGCCGACCGTCAACGCCCGTCCGGTGACGCGGGCGATCGTCGGGTTGATGAAATCCGTGGTTCCATCTAACCTCTTGCGCCAGACGTTTGAACGAATGGCACAGTGGGAGCGGTACGCCAAGCGTTCGGCGAGCGAGCCGATTGTGATCGCCAACTCCGAAATCCCACGGTTCTTGTGGGACGCTTATTCAATCGCAATGGCGCGATATCTTCCGGCACCGCTCGAGGTCTCCGTCGTTTTTTACGCGGCCCAACACGAGGGTCGCGGATGGCGGCATCTCTGTTCTCAACTGGAAGTCGTCCAGGTGCCTTGGGGACATGATGGCTGCCTCGCAATCGGCGCGGAACGTCTGGTTGATCATCTGCGGCAAAGAATCGACACTCTGGCTGACGGCGGGCCCTCTGCCATTGAACCGCACACGTCGCCAATTTTCTCTCAAGGAGAGCAAATCGGCGGCCCTATGAGGATCGAAACTTGAGTCGGACGTCCACATCACGAAAGGTTCGCCGCCGAACGGCTCAATCAGATATCTCGCGGACTTCCGGTATGTGCCCGACTCCGACTTCCGGTGACGTCTGCCTTCGCGCCGCCGCAAAACCGGCTTTGCCAGGGAGCTCTAGCTCTCCTGCTGCAGCCTCACGGCGATGTTGGCAAGCCACTCCCGGATGATGCGCTCGTCTTTGGCCGTCAGGCCCGCCGCAAGCCGCTGTTCCAACGCCATCGCCCGCTTGCGGCATTGCTCGAGCAGGGTAATGCCGTGCGCCGTTAGCGTCCATTGCAGCATCCGCCCATGCACTGGATGCGGCGTCTTTCTGATCGCGCCGTCACGCTCGAGATTGCGGATGATGACGCCGATCGTTTGCGGCGTGAGCAAAGCGACGCGGGCGAGATCGGCGCCGGATAGGCCCGGATAGGCCTTGAGCATGGTGAGCACGATGAATTGCGGCACCGTTGCACCAAATTCGGCAAGCGAGCGCTCCAAGGCGAGGCGCGATGCCGCCTGGGCTTGGCGCAGTAGATAGCCGAGATGGCCGCTTTCGCCGCGCTTGCCCTCGCCCACCGGCGGCGGCCGCACGGGGACGGGCAGCCTCGTGACGGCGACACCTTCCTTGCTGGGAAGTGATGTTTTCGAGCGCGCCTTCGGACGTGGTTTTCGAACTCTGCCCGGCTCCTCGTGCCGCGGCTCTCGCGGCTTCATATCCAACTTGCGCATGAGATAAGAGCTCTTATAATCGATCAGAGCTCTTATATCACGAGGTGATCGACATGTCACACGCCCGCAAGGACTATCCGGATTTTAGGGCGCTCGCGCCCGACATCTACGAGCGTGTAGCGGCGCTGAGTCAGCTCGCCGGCAACGCCGGCCTGGAGAAGGAGCTGTTGGAGCTGGTGAAGATTCGCGCCTCCCAGATCAACGGCTGCGCCTTCTGCGTGCAGTTTCATCTCTTCGAGGCGGAGCGGCTCGGCATGTCGATCGACAAGCTCAATCTCCTGGTGGTCTGGCGCGAGGCGCCGCAGTTCTCAGCCCGAGAGCGCGCCGCATTGGCGTGGACGGAGGCACTGACCTTGCTGCCAAACGGCGTGAGCGATGAGGTCTACGGGCAAGCCAGCGCGCAATTTTCGGAGAAAGAGCTGGTCTATCTCAGCTCGGCTGTCGCGGTGATCAATGTCTGGAACCGGTTCGGCGTCGCCTTCCGCTGGACGCCGCCGGCGCGACAGGCCACGCGCGCCACAAGCTGAGGCGGAGGGCAGGGGAGGGACAACAATCCAGGAGAGAAACATGATATCGATCCCAGCAATATTCGCTTTCGCGCCGGTGCGGTCCGCTGCGCGGCCGATCTCGCTGTCCGTGTTTGCGGGCTTGGCCTGCGCGCTCGCTCTTGGAAAGGCGCTGCCTGTGACGATGGATGCAATGTCCGGTCTCGTGGCGCCGATTTGCGGCAGCGCCGCCGCTGCGGGATCGCCGCTCGACAAGGTCGAGCCGATCGCCTCGTATCCGCTGCCTAACGTGCCGGGCAAGCGCGTCACCATCGTACGCGTCTTCTACGGTCCCGGCGGCTTCTCGCGTGCGCATCGGCATGCCGGTTCGGTGACCGCCTACATCACCAGGGGCGAAATCCGCTCCCAACTCGGCGGCGGTTCGCTTGAGACATTCAAGGTCGGCCAATCCTTCTTCGAGCCGCCCGGTTCGACGCATCTTGTTTCGGCCAATGCGAGCAATACCGAACCGGCCGAGTTGATTGCCGTGTTCGTGGCCGACGAGGGCGCGCAACTCACCACCTTCATCGAGTGAGGCAAACCAAAACGGGCCTTTAGGGAGCGGCGGTCGTAGAACTCCGCGGTCAGGGATCGGGCGCGGAGCAAGCAGGTTGTGGCGCCGTGCATTGCTCACCAGCTACAATCTCCTCGCCCCGCAAGTCCCGTTTTTGTCCGCTCATGAGGTCTCAATGATAGAGCGATATTCAGATCACGCCGCGAACGAGCGCACCTTTCTCGCTTGGGTGCGCACCGGCATCGCGGTTATCGCGTTCGGCTTTGTGGTCGAAAAGTTCAATCTGTTTGTGCGGACGATGGCGGAGGCGAACGCGTTCGGCACTTCGAAGAATTTGCGCCTGGAAGCGCTGTCCGGCGCCTTCAGCCATTACGACGGACTGGCGCTGACCCTCGTCGGCATCGCCATTATCGCCACCTCGCTGCTCCGCTTCGTTCGCACGAGTCGGTGGATCGACGACCAGCAATCGCATTCGGCGCGCGGCGTCAGGGCCGAGCTCATTCTGTCGGTGGTACTGGCGCTGATCGTGATAACGATGATCGCTTACTTTGCGCTCTATTGAGAATTTCCCCGCCTGGCGTTGGGTCGGACGCTGCACCTCGTCCGGGCGCGCATGCGCCACTGGGCATTCCGCGATCCGCGGTCAGATACCGTGGCCGCGGCCGCGGATCAGGCGCTCATAGGGATTGACCCAGATCCAGCCGCAGCCACGCAGGCACGAGGCGACGTAAGCCACGCCGAAACCAGCTGAAGGCTGCACTGAGATAGTCGGCGTCCGGAACTCCACGGCAGAAAGGCCTAAGCCGCCGACGGGAACCAAGGCGAGAGCTGCCGGCGAGCCTGCGACAAACCGGACAGCCTTTCGGCCCAACCTGTGGTCCCGGAGCGAAATCGCTCCGATGTCAGTCCTTCGCGCGCTCGGCGTAAGAGCCGTCTTCGGTCATCACCACGATCCGGGTGCCGACGGTGATGTGTGGGGGCACCTGGGTGCGCACGCCGTTGGAGAGCACGGCGGGCTTATAGGAGGAAGAAGCGGTCTGGCCCTTGGTGACCGGCTCGGTTTCCACCACTTCCAGCGTTACCCGCTGCGGTAGCTGCATGGCCACGGGGGTGGTGTCGTGCATCAACAGCTTGACGGTCATGCTTTCCTGCAAATACGGGGCCGAACTGCCGACGATCTCCTTGGGCACCTGGACCTGGTCATAGGTCTCGGGGTTCATGAAATGGTAGCCGTCGGCGTCTTCATAGAGGTAGGTGAAGTTGCGCTCCTCAACGGTCGCCTTTTCCACCTGGTCGGTGGTCTTGTAGCGCTCCGAGACCTTCACGCCGTCGCTGATTCGGCGCATTTCGATCTGGCTGACCGGGGTTCCCTTGCCGGGATGGATGTTCTCGGCGCTCAGAACGACATAGAGCTTGCCGTCTTGCTCGATGACGTTGCCTTTGCGAATAGAGCTGGCGATGACTCTCAAAGCTGCTTTTCCTGATATTTTGGCCCGAAACGGCGACAAATGCCGGTTTGGGGGTACGAACGGTGCGGTTTCGGGCCGCAACATACTGATTTTGTCGCGGGATGCCAGCGTTTTGCCGCCACAAGGATGGCAAGCCTGATGGCCGAAAACGTCCCGTCTTCGCCTTGGTGGTCGGCCTCACGCCACGCCGATGCGCGGCCGTTCCTGGCCGCGCGCGTTGCGGTCACCCGCGCGTTGCGGGCGTGGTTCGAGGCTCAGGGATTTACCGAGGTGGAGACCGGGATTTTGCAGGTCTCGCCGGGAAATGAGACCCACCTGCACGCGCCGCGGACCGAAGTGACCCGCAGCAGTGGCGAGCGGCTGACGCGGTTCTTGCGCACCTCGCCCGAATTTGCCTGCAAGAAGCTGCTGGCCGCGGGCGAAGACAAGATCGTGGAATTCGCCCGGGTGTTCCGCGACCGCGAGCGCGGCGATCTGCACCTGCCGGAATTTACCATGCTGGAATGGTACCGCGCCAACGCGCCTTACGATGTGGTGATAGGCGATTGTGCCGCGGTGATTGTAGAGGCCGCGAGGGCCACCGGGATCCGGCAATTCTCCTTCCGCGGCAGGGCTGCCGATCCCTTCGCCGCACCGGAATTCTTGACGGTGGCGGCGGCCTTCGAGCGCTATGCAGGGATTGACCTGCTCATGACGATCAATGGCGCCGAGGGCGATCGTGCGCAGCTCGCGGCCGCGGCGGGGCAGAAGGTGCGCGTCGCCGACGATGACACCTGGTCCGATATTTTCAGCAAAATCCTGGTGGAGCATATAGAACCCCATCTGGGGCAGGGACGTTTGACGGTCTTGTTCGAATACCCGGCGCCGGAAGCCGCGCTGGCGCGCGTGAAACCTGCCGACCCCCGCGTTGCGGAACGCTTCGAGGTTTATGCCTGCGGCGTCGAGCTCGCCAACGGGTTCGGCGAATTGACCGACGCGAACGAGCAGCGCCGCCGTTTTGGGCTTGCGATGGACGAGAAGCAGCGCCGCTATGGCGAGCGCTATCCGCTGGACGAGGAGTTTTTAGCCGCTCTGGCCCGGATGCCGCCGGCGAGCGGGGTTGCGCTCGGCTTCGACCGGCTGGTGATGCTGGCGAGCGGGGCCTTGCGCATCGACCAGGTGGTGTGGACGCCGGCGGCCTTTGACAGATGAGCAGAATGAATTTTGCAACCACCCTCCGCGATGCCGGCGAACTCGTCGCACACGGCCTTGCGCCGGAATCCGATCTTGCCGAGCTGCAAAAGGTTGCGGCGCGCTATGCGATCGCCGTGACGCCCGATATTGCCGCGCTGATCGACGCCAATGATCCCGCCGATCCGATTGCGCGCCAATTCATCCCGAGCCGGCAGGAGCTGTCGGTCACCGCGGGCGAGAATGTCGATCCGATCGGCGATGATACACATTCGCCGGTCGCCGGCATCGTGCACCGCTATCCCGACCGGGTGCTCTTGAAGCTGGTTCATGTCTGCGCGGTCTATTGCCGCTTCTGCTTTCGCCGGGAGATGGTCGGTCCCGGCAAGGAGAGCGCCTTATCCGATGCGGCCTATGCGGGAGCGCTCGACTATATTCGCGCCCACAGCGAAATCTGGGAAGTCATCCTGACCGGCGGCGATCCGCTGATGCTGTCGCCGCGGCGGCTTGCGCAGGTCATGACCGATCTCGCTCAGATCGACCACGTCAAGATCCTCCGGATTCATACCCGGGTGCCGGTCGCCGATCCCTTACGGATCAGCGAGGATCTCGTGAGCGCGCTGAAAGTGCCGGGCGCCACGGTCTGGCTGGCGCTGCATGCCAATCATGCCAGGGAATTGACGGATAGGGCGCGCGCCTCTGTCGCGCGGCTGATCGACGCGGGCATTCCGATGGTGAGCCAGTCGGTGCTTTTGCGCGGCGTCAATGACAACCCCGCCGCTTTGGAGGAATTGATGCGAGCCTTCGTTGAATGCCGCATCAAGCCCTATTACCTGCATCATGGTGACCTCGCGCCCGGGACGGCGCATCTGCGTACCACGCTGGCTGAGGGACAGGCGCTGATGAAAGGCTTGCGAGGGCGGGTGTCCGGATTGTGTCAGCCGGACTATGTGCTGGACATTCCGGGTGGTGCCGGTAAATCGCCGGTTGGACCGAACTATCTCGCGAGCGAAGATTCTTCTGTGAGTGAACGTGATGCAAATAGGGAAACGCGCTATCGTATCGTCGACTATTGTGGCGAAGTGCATCTCTACCCGCCCGAGCCGCGATCACGATAGCTTGCATTTCTCAATTCTTCGACGGAGGAGCAACATGAAGGAAAAGATTGGTTTGGTAGCGCTCATGATTCTCCTCAGTGGGACCGCCGCTGTTGCGCAGAGCGGCAACAAGGGATCATCGTCACCGTCGGTAGGCCAGACGATCCACGGTGGCATACCGGAGGCGCCAGTCGGTCATCGTCAGCCGCGGGCCGGCGACGTGCCCAGCGAACAGAATTTGAGCAATCCGAACGATCCCGCGAACAAGGAAGACGCAGCGCTCGACAAGAAGATCAAAAGCATCTGCCGCGGCTGCTGATCACCAGCGCTCGGCGGAGAACCTTGCCGCGAGCGGGAATGCCCCTGTTTGCGCTTGCCGGTGCGGGCGGTGCTGTCGTCGCGCCGATCGCCGGCCGCGCTGGCGATCGCGGCTGATCGGCGCTGTGGGGATTCGCATGCGCGAGCCACGGCGGTTCGATGGTTTGCCTGCTCGCGCTGCTGTTTGCCGGCGCGGCTTTACGTCTCGGCCTGTGGGATGGCACCGTATCGACCAAGAACTCGGAGTTGCTGGCTGAAACGAATTGTTAGCCGTGCTGAACGGCGCCGCGAAGTAAGCATCGCATAATCGGTCAAATCGTCACGACGACCTTGCCGAATTGCTGGTTCGATTCGAGAAAGCGATGCGCTTCGACGATCTGCTCGAATCGAAAGGTCTTGGCGATGACCGGCCGGAGCGCACCCGATTCCAATCCCTCGAGAATGAACGCTTTCGCAACCTCCAGCCGCGTCGGATCTCCGGTAATCTCGTGGACGAGGTAGCCGCGCAGCGTCAGGCATTTGCTCAGCACCGTGAACAGCGGAAAAGGCGTCGGCTCCGGGCTCAAGCCGCCATATTCGATCAGGATGCCGCCGCGCGCCATCGCGGCGGTCAGGGGAGCGCTATGGCTGCAGACGCCGCGCTTGCCGGGGAAAGTTCGCGTCGCCGTGGACGCGCTGGCGGCTGCATTGCCAAAGTTGATGACCACGTCAAGCTGACGCCGAAGTCTCTAGGCCGAACACTCCCGCACGTCGCCGCGCTGGCTCTGCCGTCGCGCCGCGACCGCGTCGGCCAGGAGGTTGAGGGCCGGCACCGTGGTCTCCCAGTCGATGCAGCCGTCGGTGATGCTCTGACCATAGGCGAGCGCCGCACCAGGCCGCACGTCCTGCCGCCCCGCGAGCAGATTGCTCTCGATCATGACGCCCAGGATGCGGCGCTCGCCTTCGGAGAGCTGGCGAGCGATATCGGCGACGACTTGCGGCTGATTCTCCGGTTTCTTGTTGCTGTTGGCATGGCTGGTGTCGATCATCAGACGCGGTGCCACGCCTGATCGCGCGAGCTCGGCCGCGGCCGCCTCGACGCTGGCAGAATCGTAATTGGGCGCGCGGCCGCCCCGCAGGATGATATGGCAGTCGTGGTTGCCGCTGGTCGCCGCGATCGCCGAGCGTCCGCCCTTGGTGACCGCCATGAAATGGTGGGGATGCGAGGCCGCCATCACCGCTTCAGCCGCGATGCGGACGTTGCCGTCCGTGCCGTTCTTGAAGCCGACCGGGCAGGAGAGGCCGGAGGCGAGCTGGCGGTGAATCTGGCTTTCCGTGGTCCGCGCGCCGATCGCAGCCCACGACACCAGGTCGGCAATGTATTGCGGCGTGGTCACATCGAGGAATTCGGTCCCGGCCGGCAGGCCGAGATTGTTGATCGCAGAGAGGACGGAGCGCGCCAGCCGCAGGCCCTTGTTGATGTTGAAGCTGCCGTCGAGGTCGGGATCATTGATCAGTCCTTTCCAGCCGACCGTCGTTCGCGGCTTCTCGAAATAGACCCGCATGACGATCTCGAGCCTGTCGGAAAGCTGTTCACGCATGGCGGCGAGCCGTTCGGCATAGTCGATTGCAGCCGCGGGATCGTGGATCGAGCAGGGGCCCACGATCACCAGAAGTCGATCATCTGTGCCATTGAGGATGCCGTGAATGGCATTGCGCGCGGCCATGACGACGCGTGTCGCAGTCAGGGTGCGCGGGACTTCGCGCATCACCTCTTCCGGCGTACTCAGCTCCTTGATTTCCTTGATCCGAAGATCGTCTGTCGTACTCAACACGGCGGGCTCCTGTGACTCTTGATTGAGCATGATCTTCTCGGAAAACCGGTATCCACCTTTCCGGACCATGCTCTTAAGGACCTGCCGGCAACAAAAAAGCCGCCAGGTCTGGCGGCTGTTCGGACGTCTGCTGCAATTCTTCAGATTGAGCGCGATCCTCCCGCCGCCAGCGAGCTGTCGTAGCTAAAGTACCAAAAATAGCTGGTGGCGAAGGTGATCATGGCCGCCCTCTTAGCGCAGCAGTTGCCCCTTGTCATCCAAAAAAAGCATCAGGCCTGCCGGGCGGCCAGCGCCATTCCAATCAGCGTGGTCCCGCCGAAGACAAGGTTAATGCCGACCAAAATCCCGATCGCCCATACCGCTGATCCCGGCAGGCCCGAGATGATGATGAAGGCAATCACGATATCGACGAGACCGGCGACAAGCAGCCAGCCCCAGCGCTCCGACAATTCGCGTCGATGCTCCAGCGCATACATGATGGTGGCGACACCCTCGGCCAGGAAATAGACGCCGATGACCAGAGTGAGGGCATAGGTACCCTGCGCGGGCTGCGCCAGCAGGATGACACCGGCGATGATGGCGAGGATCGCCGAGACCAGCGACCACCAGAAGCCTGGCATGGCGCGGGCCCAAAAGGTCAGCACCAGGCCGGCGATGCCGCTGATCAAGAACATCCAGCCGAGAAAGATCGTGACCGCAAGGCTGGCGAGAGGCGGAACGATGATGGCGGCAAGGCCCAGGATCACCAGCAGAATGCCTTCGATCAAGAAGGCCTTCCAATGGTCGCGGACCGCGGCCCTCATTTCGGATTGCAGCCGACGGATGTCTTCGCTGGTGTCTCGAGGAAGGGTCATCTCGGGTCTCCGGACCGACATTGCAGGCCAATCTCTGGCGTTCCTATCTCGCAATCAATCGCATTCTGAGCGAGTCCCATTTTTGGTCGTTGATTGCCCATACAACTTTATTGCGTAGAATGCGCAGAAAATCTTGAATATCGCGCGATTAGCGCATAAATGAGCGGCGTTTGCTCGTTTTTTTTGGCAGAAATGCGCAAATTGGTTGAATGTGCGCGGTGCGCGGGAGGAAAACAGAAATGCAGCTTCCAATTAAGCGAGCAATCGAGAAGGTGCCTGGCGGGATGATGGTGGTCCCGCTGTTGGTTGGGGCGCTTATTGCGACCTTCTTTCCCGATACCCCGAAGTTTTTTGGCTCCTTCACCGGCGCACTGTTCTCTGGCGCACTGACAATCCTCGCCGTGTTTTACGTTTGCATGGGCGCAAGCATCGACTTCCGCGCGACCCCCTACATCATGAAGAAGGGCGGCACCCTGCTGATCGTGAAGGTTGGCGCTGCCGTTGTCCTCGGCCTGATCTTCGGCCGCATTTTGGGAGAAGCGCCGGTCGCAGCCGGGATGTTCGCGGGTGTCTCGACGCTCGCGATCGTCGCGGCCATGAACGACACCAATGGCGGTCTCTATATGGCGTTGATGGGCCAATATGGACGTCCGCGTGACGTCGGCGCCTATACCATCATGTCGCTGGAGAGCGGTCCTTTCCTCACCATGATTACCTTGGGCGTCGCTGGCCTCTCGGCATTTCCATGGCAGACCCTCGTGGGCGCTATCTTGCCTCTGGTGCTGGGCATGATCATCGGCAATCTCGATCGCGAGATGCGCGAGTTCCTGGGCCGCGCAGTGCCTGTGATGATCCCGTTCTTCGCCTTCGCGCTCGGCGCCGGCCTCGATCTGTCGAAGGTCTGGCAGGCCGGTCTACTCGGCCTCGGCATGGGGGTGGGCGTGGTCGTTGTGACCGGCATCCCACTGTTCTTCGCCGATCGCATCACCGGCGGGAATGGCGTCGCAGGTGTTGCGGCGGCCTCGACGGCTGGCAATGCGGCGGCCGTCCCGGCGATTGTCGCCGCGGCCAATCCGGCCTATGCGGACGCGGCACGGCCTGCGACGATCCTCGTCGCGGCGTGCGTCGTGGTTACCGCAATCCTCGTGCCGATCGTCACCGCCTGGATGGCCCGCGTCGTTGGTGGCGACGTCGAGCAGCCTGCAGAAGAGAACGTGGCTTCTGCCGGCAAGATGATCCCCGCAGCGCGCTCGGCCGTTACCGAGGCAGGTCACTGAAGATGGCCCCTAAAGCGTTTTCGAGCGAAGTGAGTATCAGTTCGCGTCAAGAAAATGCGTCAAGCCAGAGCTGGCTGATCGTCGCTGACGATCTCACCGGTGCCGCGGACTGTGCAATCGCCTTCGGTAGAAGGGGGCGCGCGGCTGCGGTGACGTGGGGTGAGGTGACCGACGCGTCGGGTTACGAGCTGCCCGTCCTGGCATACGATGCAGCGAGTCGCGGCCTTTCGGCCGAGGCCGCTGCAGCGCGCCATGCCGACGTGCTGGCGCGCCTGTGCGAACCCGGACGTATTCTTTTCAAAAAAATTGACTCGACGCTGCGGGGGCAACCTGCGGCCGAGACTGCCGCCGCGCTCGCGCATCTCAAGTCACGGTCGGGGCCGGCCCTCGGCGTGTTTGCGCCGGCCTTTCCGGCCACCGGCCGCACTACCATTGACGGGCGCATCCTGGTCAAAGGCCGCCCTCTCGAGGAGGCCGAGGTCTGGCGGCGCGACCACACCTATCCGAATGCCGATCTCGTCGAGGTTCTCGCGACCGGGGCCATTCGCGGTGAGAAGGTCAAGCTCGCTGCCGTGCGCGGTGGCGATCTCAAAGCCACGTTCGCGAGGCTCGCCGGGGAGGGCGATGTGGTCGCGGCTTGCGACGCCGAGACTGACCACGATCTGCATTTGATTGCGGAGGCGAGCCTGCATGCATCGCCCGCAACCTTCTTCATCGGCAGCGCCGGCCTCGCGCATGCGCTGGCCGGCCTCGAAGTCAGACATGCCGTCGAGCCGCCGCGCATTCCGACGAGCGCATCCGGCACCCTGATCGTAGTGGGCTCGCTCGCCGGCGCATCTCGCGTCGCCGCGCGCGAGCTGGAGGCGACCGGCACCGTGGCGCATTTCCCGATCGCGCCGGAGACGCTGCTCAACGATAGTGCCGGCCGGGCGGCGCTCGCCGCGGACGTGATGAAACGACTTGCCGGCGGCGGCGATGCATTGGTTGAGATCATGATGGATGATCACCCCGACATGTCGCTGGGCCCGGAGCTCGCTAAGGCTCTCGCCCACGCTCTGGAGGCCGTCGCACCCATGATCGGCGCCTTTGCTGCGACCGGCGGCGAAACCGCCGCGGCGATGCTGTCGCGCTTCGGCGTCAACGGCATCCGCCTTGCCGACGAAATCGAGCCGGGCGTGTCGCTCGGCCTCACCCTTGGCCGATTGTCCGTTCCGATCGCCACCAAAGCGGGCGCGTTCGGTGACGAGCAAAGCCTCATCCACATCAGCGAGCGCCTTCGCGCCGTCCGAACCAGAGGAAGTTTCATATGACTCGTCCCACCATTGCGATCACCATGGGAGATCCGGCCGGTATCGGGCCCGAGGTGATCATGAAGGCGCTGGCGCAGCCGGAGGTGCACGCGATCTGCAATGCGCTGGTGATCGGCGATGCCAACCGTCTTCGAAACGCCGGTCAGATCGTCGGCGTGTCGCTTAAGGTCGGTGCGTTGAGCGACGCGAAGGAGGCGAATTTTGCGTCGAAGGCCGTGCAGTGCGTTGACCTGAAGCTGGTACCGGACGATCTGCCGTTCGGCAAGGTGTCGGCGACGGCAGGTGAGGCGGCCTATCGCTATATCGAAAAAGCCGTGCAGGTGGTGCAGGCAGGGCTCGCGCAGGGCATCTGCACCGCGCCGCTCTCGAAGGAAGCGCTGCATGCGGCCGGCCACAAATATCCCGGCCATACCGAGCTCTTGGCGCATCTGACCGGCACGCCGGAAGTGTCGATGATGCTGGTGTCGCCGAAACTCCGCGTCATTCACGTGACCACGCATATCGGCCTGCTCGATGCGATCGAGAAGATCGAGCCCGGTCTCGTCGAGCGTGTCATCGCACGCGGACATGACGTGCTGACGCGCGCCGGCATCGCCAATCCGAAGATCGGCGTCTGCGCCATCAATCCGCATGCCGGCGAGAACGGGTTGTTCGGTCGCGGCGAGGAAGCCGCGAAGATCACGCCGGCCGTGGAAGCCTGTCAGCGCAAGGGCTGGGATGTGCGGGGCCCCCTCCCTGCCGACACGCTGTTCTTCCTGGCTGGCCGCGGCGACTACGACATGGTGGTCGCGATGTATCACGATCAGGGCCATGGACCCATCAAGGTGCTCGGGCTGGAAGCCGGCGTGAACATCACCGTTGGCCTGCCTGTGATCCGCACCTCGGTCGATCACGGGACCGCCTTCGACATTGCGGGGAAGGGTATCGCTGACGAGCGCAGTCTGATCGAGGCGCTGCGGCAGGCGGTCGATCTCGCGCCGAAGAAGGCGGCTTGAGGGGGACACCCGCCATGCGGGCTCCTCAGGACGAGGGGCGAGATGTGAGTTAAGTGCTTATATGGCACGGCCGATGCATCGTGATATCCATCGGCCGTGCCGCGAGGCCGAGTTCGGCTGACGGCAATGAATCTGGGGCTGAGGTTCGATGTCGATGCGCAGCAAGGAGCGTCACGCTCGTCTGTTGGAAGCACTGAACGCGGGAGAGATCGACGTCGACGATCTCGCGCGGCGCTTCGACGTCTCCGCCTCCACCGTGCGGCGGGACCTGCAGCACCTCTCCAAGAACAATGCTGTGCGCCGTACCTATGGCGGCGCCATCCTCACCGCCCACGCGAACGAGACGACGCTCGAGCAGCGCCTTGCGGTTCAGGGCAAACAGAAGCAGGCGATCGCGCGCGCGGCGATCGATCTGATCGAGGACGGCGACACCCTGATTCTCGATGCCGGCTCGACGGTCGCAGCCTTCGGCCGACTGCTGCTGCAGCGGCGGCTGCGCATCATCACCAACAACCTTGCGCTGCTGCCCTTCCTCGCGAAGGCTCCGACCATAGAGCTTGTTGTGCTGGGCGGCGCGCTGCGCACCAACAGCATGAGCACCATGGGGCCGCTCGCCAATGAGGCGTTGCGGCGCATGACCGCGGATCGCGCCATCATGAGCGCCGACGGCGTGGTGAATGGCCGTGGCCTGTGCGAGGCGGATCTCGAGCAGGTCGCACTGAAGTCGTTGATGATGCAGCAGTCGAAAGAAGTCCTCGTTCTCGCCGACGCCAGCAAGCTCGGCCGAGCCGAACAAATGGCCTGGGCGCCGCTGCCGCAGCGCTGGACTCTCGTGACCGATGTCGGCGCATCTGAGGAGCAGTGCAAGCGTCTCGCCGATGCGGGAGCGCGCGTGATTGTTGCTGGCGTCCGCTGAGCCGGCATCGCAATCTTCCTCGTGATCGGAGAAAACATCCGACCGAGGTGGGGGGCGCGGTAAAAAGAATCGCTGATTTAGATGGTGGTGCGCAGCCGGCTGCGGCCGAGAAGATAGATCGCGGTCGTGACAACCAAAAGCATGCTGCCGAGCAGGATGGAGGTGAACCCGACGGGAACGAGCACGATCGTCATATTGCGCTCGGGGTTGAGCAGCCAGTGGTGCACCGAGGTCAGCACGAAAGCGAGCCCGGCAAATCCGGCGCCCCCGCCGATCATTAGCAGCGCCCACATCCGCCGCAATTGGCTCAAACGCTCCCGTGCGACTTTGGTCCGGGGTGCATGATGACGGGCAACCCGCCGCACGAGGCGCGCGGCGAACGCAATCGATGAAAACCCGATCAGCATGCTCGTTGCGCCAAACCATAGCCTCGCCGGCGGGGCGAGATCCGGATATTTCTGCAGCATAAGCAGCGGGAAATCGAAGGCGGCGTGCAGCGCGAGCGGTCCGATCAGCATCAGGATCCAGCTCGACATCCGCGCCCAATCACGATGGTAGCGGTGGGCACCGAGCGCGGTGCCGGTGCGTGCGATCGCGAGATAGGCGCCGGCGATAATGCCGAGCGCGCCATGGAAGGGCACCGTGAGCACGCTGCGCAATGCCGCGAGCGACCGCCACATCTCCGCGTGCTGGACGAGATAGGCGAGGTTTTCATAGGCCGCAAAGCCCAGTCCCGCGGCCGCACCGTACACCACCGTATCCATGGGATCATCGAGCGGCCGGCGTCGCGCCGAGACGGCGAAGATGACCAGGATCTTGACCGTTTCCTCCGGCAGCGCGACGCCGAACAGCGAATGCACGATCTGCGCGAGCCAAGGGTTGTCGGGCGCTATGACAAGATCCCGAAACGGCGCACGCAGGATACCCAATAGCGAAATGCTGCCTGCGCCAAGCAGAAAGGCGCCCCACACTTTGGCAGGCGACCCCGGGCGCTCGCCGGCGGCGATCACAAGCCACAGGATCAGGAGCGCGGGCGCGACCGCAGCGGTACCGATGGACGTGGGGAGCGAGGCAAGTAGGTTCATATGGGTGGCAAAATAGGCCATATTTTCGGGTTAGCTACCCCGGTGGTGCGACCTTATGCCTCCGTCGGGCTGTACGGGTGCCCGTCAGGCCGCCCTTAGCAACCGCGGCAAATATTGCGCAGTTGCGCCCTGACCTGCGCATCATCGTCATTTTGCGGGTCGCCATAGCCTGTCGCGTCGGGGCTGCTGGTCGAAATCGGGCGCGATGGTTTCGGTAACGGAATGGGGTAGGTGGCGATCGGCGGGTTGATTTTGTCGTAACAGGTGAGTCGCAAGGCCGGATCTGTAATAGTCTTGCAGTCCTGCGTCGCGGCCTGCGCGGCCTGTGACAACGCGCAAAGCGCGATCAGCGCGGTTGGAAATCTCATCAGCGGACCTTCCTTCGGCGTCAGGCGTGCCGGCTGGTCGCCAAATCCTGATTAGCCAGTCAAATCAATGATTTTGGAGATTGTTTGAAGAACAAAATGCATGACTTCGCGCGTTCTGTCTATAAGTGAATTCTTGGGAAGGCGGAACCGCGGCTCGCAGATTCGCTTTGAGCATCTTCCGAATGGCCGCGCGGAACGGACGAGTTCGAGACGTTCGTTGGTAGCGTTGAGCTGAACCCGATATGGATCGACGCCGGCTGATGGACGTGCGAGCAACATCGATGCGAACGACGGCTCGCCGCTGATTGGAAAACGACGATGCATTCCCTCGACACTGCCGTCATCGTCCTGGCCGGGGTCGCGCTGTTTGCGGCCTTCGTCAATGGCGCGATCGGTTACGGGTTTTCATCGCTCACGGTCCCGCTTGCGCTTATGTTCTACACAAATCGCATCCTCAATCCGGCCGTTGTCGTCGTGGAGGTGCTGATCAATTTCTATGTGCTTTTGATCAACCTGAAGGGTGTGCCGAGCGTCTGGAGACGGGTGTTTCCGATTCTGGCGGGGCTCTTGCCCGGCATTGCCGTCGGCTCCATCGCGCTTGCCTCACTGCAGCCCGGCTGGGTCAAATTCGCGACCTACACGATCTTCCTGCCGCTGATCTTGATCCAGGCCGCAGGCTGGCGCCGCCCCATTCAATCGACCTGGCTGGTCGGTTTGCCGTTCGGCGCAATGTTGGGCGTGCTGTATTCGGTCACGACCATCTCAGGGCCGCCGCTGGCGATCCTGTTCAACAATCAAGGCCTGGTCAAAAACGAGTTTCGGGCCGGCCTGGCCCTGGTCCGCGCCGCCGAGTCGAGCGTAACCGCGATCGCCTATTACAAGCTCGGCCTCTTCATCACCGAGAGCGCGCAACTGCTCTACGTGTTCATTCCGAGTGTTGCAGTCGGCATCCCGCTGGGCGCCCTTCTGATGCGACGGGTTGATCCCGAGACCTTTCGCCGGATCTGCATGAGCTTTGACGCCTGGGTGGTCGGATTTGGTCTTTCGCGGACTCTGATCGAGCTCAACTTGATGCAGAGCCCGTGGGCTTACGGCGTCATGTTGGCGACGATCCTGATCGACGCCTGGTTGTTGTACCTGTTCTTCGCCAGGCGGGCCGCCGCCAGGAGGGCACAGGACAAGCTGTAAGCCTTCGCGTACCCGGAACGCTCGTCGCGAGCCTGGTGTTGTGTCTCTGACATCTGATTCACTCGGTGTCATTCCGGGGCTCGCGAAGCGAGAACCCGGATCTCGCGCCACAACCTCTGGATTTCGGGTTCAGCCCTGCGGGCTGACCCGGAATGACGGAATGGATTGTCAGAGCCACAACACTAGTTGTGGGCCGCGCCGGCCTTGGCGTTCGCCTTCGACGACTTGGCCGTAGCGGTCTTTGGGGCATCAGTCGTACGCACCGTGCCCCAAGGATCGCTTGGACCCCGGTCTGGGATATTGCCGAGAGATCGCTGATAGGCGCGATCAGCTTCTTTTTCGGCCTCGATATCGGACTGCGATCTCTCCTTGTCCGTTTCCCCATAGCGCGGAACGTGCTGCTGGGCGAAGGCCGACGTGGCCGATAGCGCGATCATCGCGGCGGCAATAAACATGCGCATGAATGGCTCCCCCGATCCTGACCAACTCAAGGCTAGACAGGGGTTGTGTCTAAAGCACGATCACGCCAGCAGCGAAATCCCCAAAACCACGGCCGTGCTCGCCGCGGCAATTGTGCGCTGCATACAACCCTGCGTGATGCCCGGAACCCCTTGTTAAACTGGCCGTTGCCCCGTCTGAAACAGGAGGGATCCTGCCATGAACAAGTTTTCCATCCTTTGCATCGTGCTTTGCGTAAGCCTTATGGGCGCGGCTGCGTCCGCGCGCGGGCAGGGTGGTGGTATGGGCATGCACACTTCTTCCACGTCCGGCGGTGTGTTCGGCAGCAGCGCGGCTGCGCCCGGCACCAACTCGCTGGGCACGGCGCTACCGTCATCCGGTCGCGGCAACGGTCGGATGAAGGGGCCAGCCCTCGGGACCGGCAATCCGGCCGTCGATCGCGAAGACGCCAGGGTCTCCAAGATGGTGGAATCGATCTGCCGCGGCTGCTGACGAACGGCTTGTTGAGAAGCCCGGTTTCTCAGAAACCGACGTGTTCGTTGATATAGAAGGTGTTGAGGATCGTGATGCGCGGCTGGTCGGTCTGGATGGTCGGACGGCCGTGCCAGCTCATTTTCTTCAATGTGTGATAGGCCTTCAGCACCACGAAGGCGTATCCGACATTGGGCAGGAACGGGATCGTCTTCACTGGCTCCAGGCAATAGGAGTCGGGGTGCAGCAGGCCTTTCAGCGAGGCCCGGTACAGCGTTGTCCCCAGCGCCTGTTGGCTCGCATCGGTCGGACAATAAAGCTGCATCGTCACGACCTTCTTGCGCGTGTCCGGGTGCGGCTTGATCTGGTAGCCGTCCCGGTCCCTGTAGACGACCGGCTTTGCCACCAGCTTCAGCTCGTCGGGACCGGCGACCTTGTCGCCGCGGGCGCGAATTTCGAGCCCGTCATGAAGCCTGGCGCGGATCGCGTTCTCGACCTCTTTCGAGGTCAGCATGGTGGAGACCGCAGCCCAGGCCTCGCGCAGTTCGGGATCGATCTTGTCGACATTGTCGCCATAGAGCCGCAGCGCCATGCGCGTGCCGGTCCCGGTGATCGGGTCATAGCCTTGGGTGGGAATGTGCCGCACCAAATCCCGGTAGAAATCGGACGGGAAGAAGTCCCGAAAGACGATGTGCGGAAAGGGCAGGGCGAAGTGATCAGCGGCCTTGATGCTGGCGACCGCGTGCGCGGTGAGTTCGTCGGCGAGGTCGGATGGTGCCGCTTTCGCAAGTGCAGGCATGGAAAATCCCCCAAAGACGCCCCCAAGGCGCAGTTTGCCCTCTGGGCCGGTCGAGCGTCAACGAGCTTCGTGACGCAAGTGGATGGAACTGCTCTATAGCGGAGCCGGACCCGCGAGAGCGCCCCCACGGCGGTTCCCGCTCAGCCCGGCGATGAGCCGGCGCAGCTATATCAGCCGCGGCGATCCTTGTCGCCCAAGGCGAGGCCGTCCGGGATCAAATCTGGTTGCATCCTGTTAGCTTGCGCCGCTTGCGCGGTCACTTCGCGAGCAACCGCCGGCACGCGTCGACAAAGACTTGAGCGCCCGTAACGATGTCCTCGTCCGCCGTGTTTTCATGCCAATGATGGCTGATGCCGCCGATCGATGGCACGAACAGCATGCCGGCCGGCATGATGGTGGAGAGCACCTGTGCGTCGTGACCGGCGCCGCTCGGCATGCGCAAGGATTTGCCGGCGGCAAAGGCGTTGCTCGCGTCCTCGATCGCCTGCTGAAAGGCGGAGTCCATGATGGCGGGAGCGCCTGTGCGGATGCACTCCACGACCGCGCTGCAGCGACCCTGCGCGTTGACCTCGTCGGCCATGCCGTGCAGGGCCGCCTCCAGGCGCGCGACCACGGATGAATCATCGTCGCGAATCTGGAACAGCATTTCGGCCCGGCCCGGGATGATGCTCGGCGCGCCCGGATCGAGCGTGATGCGGCCGGTGGTCCAGACCGTGCGCGGCCCGCACAGCTTGGGAAAGCGCTCGTCGATCGCGACGCAGAACCTGGCGAGCGCCAGTCCCGCGTCCTTGCGAATGGCCATCCGTGTGGTGCCGGCGTGGTTCTGCTCGCCGCTGAAGGTGATGCGGTATTGCCAGATGCCGACGATGGAGGTGACGATGCCGATCTTGAGGCCGGAGCTTTCCAGCGTTTCGCCTTGCTCGATATGCGCTTCGAGATAGCCGATATGGCGTCTTCGCTCGGCCGTGACGCGCGCACGTCCGGCAAGCCCGACGGCGGCAAGGGCATCCCGCATCGTGCGGCCGCTGGTGCGGTCGCGCGCGGCATCGATATCGGCTTCCGTGACGCCGCCGACATAGGATCGGCTGCCGAGGAAATGGCCGAAATGACCTTCCTCATCACACCACGCCGCTACCTCGACCGCGCCCTTGATGGCAGGATCGGGATTGAGAACGCGCGCCGCTTCCAGCGCATAGACGACGCCCAGTGGACCATCGAGCCAGCCCGCGTAATTCTGGCTTTCCAGATGCGAGCCGGCGAGCAGCTTGGCTCCGGCTTTCGCGCTGGTGCTCACCACATTGCCAATGCCATCGATCGAAGCGGTCAAGCCCGCAGCCGGCAATTGCTCGACCAGCCAGTGAAGCGAACGCATATGCGCGTCCGAAAAGGTCGGCTTATGGACGCCGGTCTTGTAAGCGCCGAGCGCGCGCAGCGCGTTCAGATCGGCCAGAACGCGGGCGCCATCGACGGGCGGGGACGGGGCGGGCATGAAGCAGCACCTCTGCAAATTTCAGGACCGGTGCAGCATTCCATTCAGACCGCGCGACGGATGCAACCGCCATCATGCGCCACACGCCGCGGTCCCGTGCTCACCGGCGATGATGGGGTCGAAGCAGTGGCCGGCGCCGCGGCCCCTGGGGCGTGAAAAACGGATTGATGATGCATTGCGCCGAGCGGCCCGAGGCCGACGCTTGACACTGCGCCATCGAAGTATAGCCGCAGGCAACGTAGCCGCCATTGATGCCGTAGACCTGCAGGCAAACCGGATAGCTCGGGTCATACATCTGAGCTCGCGCCGGCGCCGCGGCAGCGAGAACGGCGGTCACTGGGATCACCATGGCCAGGATGGTCTTCACAGATGGGCTCGCAGAGTCGGCTGTTCGATCGACACTGGGCCTGAGTGCGAATCTCAGGCCCGCATCATCTTACGATCCTGGCTAGTCGATGGAAGCCTGTCAGGCCAGGACGCTTTGGCTGGACGTGTTCTGGGTCCCCGTGCTGGCCGTGCCTTTGGCGGTGTAGCCTTGGCCGCTCGCTGTTGCGCTGGCCGTCGTTTGGACCTCGGTCGTGCCGTCGGAATAGGTGATGGTCGTGGTGGTGATGCTGTTCACGGTCACTGAGACCTCGCTGACGATGGTCTTGCTGGAGGATGATGAACCTCCACCCGCCGCTCCGCTTCCAGCGGCGGATTGCGACGATGAGGCAGACTGGGACGACGCGGTCGCAGACGGAGACGATGCGGTCGCAGTTGTGACCGAACCAATGGCAGAGATGGACATGGAGACCTCGGGAAGACCGATGAGGGGCAAGCGCGGTTTGCGATCCGCTCGATGCTTGAACGCAGATCTCCGACAAAGCAGGCGGGGCAATCTGGATGTGACGGGATTTACGGCCGGGGTATTGGTGTGTAGGGGGACGTCGAAGCGGGCCACCCTCACGATCTTTGCCCAAATGGCTGAAGGCTGGCGCTCCCTGGCGAAGGGCGATATGCGAACGAAATCAACTAGTTTGCCACTTCTTGAACGCAAATTCGCGCATTAGACTAGCCCTATTTCGGCTCTTGGCAAACTTTGCAAAGGGCAAGGTCGCTCAGTTGCAAAGGGCGATCAACCCCAGCTGGAACCGATTGCACCGTCAGAGGTTCTTGCCATCCATGAGCAGCGCCGTCGCCCCGGCGCAGCAAGCGCCGAGGCCTGAGGCGCTGAGCTGTGCTGCTGGGAGGGACGCCCATGAGACTCACTCTTTCGGTCATCAAGGCTGACGTTGGCTCCATTGGCGGGCATACGAAGCCGTCTTCACGCATGATGGCAGCTGTCGAGGGCGAGGTCGCGAAAGCGATCTGCAATGGTCTACTGATCGACGGTTTCATCTGCCACACCGGCGACGACATTGCGATCGTCATGACGCACACGCGGGGCGAAGGCAGCTCCGAGGTTCATCAATTCGCCTGGAAGGCCTTTCTCGCGGCCACTTCGGTTGCAAAGATGTCCGGTCTCTACGGCGCCGGCCAGGATCTTCTCGCGGACGCGCCTTCCGGAAACATTCGCGGTGCCGGCCCGGGCGTCGCCGAACTCAGCTTCGACCACAGCCTCTCGGGCCCGAGACCCGCAGAATCCTTCATGGTGTTCGCCGCCGACAAATGCGGCCCCGGCGCCTATAACCTGCCACTCTACCTTGCTTTCGCCGATCCCATGTATTGCGCCGGGCTGATGCTGCCCCCGATGATCAAGGGATTCCGTTTCCATGTCATCGATATGGACCACACGGCGGGCGACAGCGTGATCGAACTCGACGCGCCTGCGGACAACTACCACATTGCTGCGCTGCTCCGCGACAACGAGCGCTTTGGCATTGATCGCATCGTTTCTCGCACCCATGGCGAGGTCGCCGTCGCCGTCTCGGCGCAGCGTCTGCACTCGATCGCAGGCAAGTACACCGGCAAGGATGATCCGGTCGCGATCGTGAGGAACCAGGGGATCTTCCCGGCGCCCGAAGAGATCATCTCGCCCTTCGCCAAGGCGCATTTTGTCGGCGGCGATGCGCGCGGCTCGCATGTGATGCCGCTGATGCCCGTTCCACTCAACACACCGGTGACAGGTATGTACTGCCTGCCGATCGTTTCGTGCGCCGGCTTTTCGATCGACAAGGAAGGCCGGTTTTCCGAGTCGTATACCGACTTCTTCGATAACCCTGCGTGGGACGAGGTGCGCCGGCGCGCGCAGCGCAAGGCCATCGAGATGCGCAGCCAGGGCTGGTCCGGCGCCGCGATGCTGCCTTACTCCGAGCTGGAATATGGCGGCTTCCGCGACACCGTGTCCGCACTGCTGAAACGTTTTCGGCTGCGCGAGGAGCGCAAGCCGGAGGCGGCCGAGTAGCGGCCGCTTACGACCAGAAAGAAGCGGGGTGGGTGCAAGCCGGGACCGGCCCCATGTCCCCGACTGATGAGACGTGAATAACGTTCGAATAGCCCGTAGATGTGATAAGGGGCCAGGCCTCGCACGCTGCTCACGCGCTACGGCGCCGTGCGGTTGCGTCCCCGCTCGCGGCTTGCTGGCAGAGGTGGCCGTCCCTCAGATCGATGGTGTCAAAAAATGGAGTCGGACAAGTCAGCTCCAAGCATCTTCGGCGTTACGGCTCGCGCTCACGGCTCCATGGGAAGAGATTGGCCGGAAAATCTGCCGCATAGCGGTGCCCCTCTTTCGGGGGCCGAGGTCGTTCGTGGACAGGATTGGAGTCAGGCTCCAAAGCCCTCCGATACAGATGCCAGGTGGCATGACCGAGCACTGGCAAAACGACCGCGAGGCCGACGAAGAATGGCAGCGACCCGAGCACCAGCAGCGCCGCGACAATAAGTCCCCATGCGGCAATGGGTACCGGATTTTTCAGCGCAACCCGCAGCGACGTTCGGACTGCGTCGATCGCAGTCGCATGTCGGTCCAGCATCAAAGGAAACGAGACGACGCTGACACATAGGGCCACGACCGCGAACAGGCAGCCGACCCCGCAGCCAATGATGATAAGCGACCATCCTTCGGGTGTCGTCAGCACGCGCCTTGCGAAATCGGGGATGCTTGCAGCCGGTGCGTTGCCGAAGATCGCAATGTAAATGGCATCTGCGGTGGCAATCCAAATCCCGAACAGAACGAGCAGCAGAATGCCAAGTTCGAGCATGGCGCCAAAAGACGGCGCGCGCAGCACGTAAATCGCATGCCACGCTGCGGCTTCGTCGCCCCGCTCGCGGCGGCGGCTGAGCTCGTAGAGGCCAAGCCCGGCAAAGGGGCCGATCAGCGCAAAACCTGCTGCCAGCGGAAACAGCAACGGCAGCACCGAATAGCCCAGAACCAGTCTGAACAGGACGATTCCGAGAACCGGATAAATCACACACAAGACAATGGCGTGACTTGGTATGGCCTTGAAATCGTCCCAGCCCAGACGCAGCGCGTCGCTCAAATCGGATAGGCTGATCTTTCGAACGACGGTTGGGGTGGTGTTACCGAACATTCGTGGTTCAGGCCTTGCGATGTTATCGAGATATTGGGTGGCCATGGCCGCAGTCTCCCTTGCTCGTGCCGCAGGCTCTGAGGACGGCGCGCTCTTGTTCCACGCAACCGCCTCTCACCTCCGGAGATCGCGGGGGCGCCGAGTGCGGCAAATCAGGTTCAAAGGAGAAGGAGCTTTGCCGGACGACACCTGTCGCAACCGGTCAGCATAGTTTACTGCGACAGACGCGCATTAGTGCTCACGGTTGGGTGAATTGTGCGTTTGCACAGCGATCGGGCTTGTTGCGGTGCATTACCAATTGAACGGCGGATGGCTGGCAGGGTCGGATCAGACGTGGCACGTGCATTGGTCTATTGACTCTATTGACGCCGGGCTCGGCGGGGACCATTTTTCAATCGCCCAAGCTCTGATCTGGTTGGCGGTTGTAACGTGCGCGCCAGGTCTCAACGTCGCGACCGCTGGAGTGGGCGAGGCAAGAGACACGCGGGCGAATGTGAACTCAGCCATCGCGCGATTGGCGTGAGCGTCGCCCTTTAAAGATTGGCGTGAGCGTCGCCCTTTAAAATTGTATCCGTGGCCTGCAACGGCAAGGATGCATGAGGGATGGCCGTAGCACTCATTCTGCTTTTGATCTTGATCGGCTCGGTGGTGTTTCACCTCTTGAGCCCTTGGTGGTTGACGCCGATCGCCACCAACTGGAGCTACATCGACGGCACGGTCTACATCACGTTCTGGATCACCGGCGCGGCTTTCTTCGCGGTCGTCGCGTTCATGGCTTATTGCGTCTTCCACTTTCATCACAAGGAGGGAAGGCAAGCGGCCTATAATCCAGAAAACAAAAAGCTCGAATGGTGGCTCAGCGTCGGAACTGGAATCGGCGTCGCAGGCATGTTGGCGCCCGGCTTGGTTGTCTGGCACCAGTTCGTAACGGTCCCGGCGGACGCCACCGAGGTCGAGGTCATGGGTCAGCAGTGGCAATGGAGCTTCCGCCTCCAGGGCAAGGATGGTCGGTTGGGTACGACCGATGTGCGCAACATCAGTCCCGACAACCCTATGGGCCTGAATCGCGACGATCCGTATGGGCAAGACGATGTCGTGATCGAAAACGGCGACTTGCATCTCCTGTTGGGGAAGCCTGTCAAGATTCTGCTGCGCTCCGTTGATGTCTTGCACGACTTCTATGTGCCCGAGTTCCGCGCCAAGATGGACCTGGTTCCGGGCATGGTCACCTATTTCTGGATAAAGCCGATCCGAACTGGCACGTTTGATGTTCTCTGCTCTCAATTATGCGGCGCTGCGCATGCGGACATGCGGGCCAAGGTCATCGTCGAGGAAGAGAGTGAATATCATGCCTGGCTCGAGAAGCAGAAGACGTTTGCAGAATTGTCAGGCCGAAAGGCCGTTGTGAGGGCGACGTATAAATCCGGCGGTGAGTAAGAGAGTGCCGCTCAAAGAAAGCTGGGCGTGTAAGACCTCATCGCCCCGGTGGAAACGACCGAGGAGGCATTTCGATGGTCGACATCCCGTATGAAGCGATTGCGGACGTTCCGCCTGCCGAAGTCCCTGACGTTGAACTCTATCACCCCAAAAGCTGGGTCACCAAGTACGTCTTCTCGCAGGACGCCAAAGTCATCGCCGTCCAGTACGCGCTCACGGCGTCGGCAATCGGGCTCGTGGCCCTGGTGCTGTCATGGATGATGCGACTTCAACTGGGATTTCCAGGCACCTTCTCCTTTATCGATCCAAACCAATACCTCCAGTTCATCACCATGCACGGCATGATCATGGTGATCTTCCTGCTCACGGCATTGTTCCTGGGAGGCTTCGGTAATTACCTCATCCCGCTGATGGTCGGTGCCCGGGACATGGTGTTCCCCTATGTGAACATGCTGAGCTACTGGGTCTACCTGCTCGCAGTCCTTGTGCTGGGCTCGAGCTTTTTCGCGCCTGGGGGGCCTACCGGCGCCGGCTGGACGCTCTACCCACCGCAGGCGATTCTCTCCGGCACGCCTGGAGGGCGGGACTGGGGCATCATTCTCATGCTGGTCTCCCTGATCCTGTTCATCATTGGCTTCACCATGGGAGGGCTGAATTATGTGGTGACGGTACTGCAGGCGCGCACGCGCGGCATGACGTTGATGCGTTTGCCTTTGACCGTGTGGGGCATTTTCACGGCCACCATCATGGCGCTTTTGGCCTTCCCGGCGCTGTTTGTTGCCTCGGTGATGATGCTGTTTGATCGCGCCCTGGGAACCAGCTTCTTCATGCCCACACTCATCGAGATGGGTTCGCTTTCGAAATATGGCGGCGGCAGCCCGCTCCTGTTCCAGCATCTCTTCTGGTTCTTCGGCCATCCCGAAGTCTACATCGTCGCCTTGCCGGCCTTCGGCATCGTTTCTGATCTGATCAGCACCCACGCGCGAAAGAATATCTTCGGCTATCGCATGATGGTTTGGGCAATCGTGGCGATCGGCGCTCTCAGCTTCGTCGTGTGGGCGCACCATATGTATGTGAGTGGCATGTACCCATATTTCGGGTTCTTCTTCGCCACCACCACGCTGATCATCGCCATCCCGACCGCGATCAAGGTCTACAACTGGGTACTAACCCTGTGGCGCGGCGACATTCATCTCACGGTTCCGATGCTGTTCGCCCTCGGCTTCATCATCACGTTCGTGAACGGCGGCCTCACCGGCCTCTTCCTCGGCAACGTTGTCGTGGATGTCCCGCTTTCGGCTACCATGTTCGTCGTCGCGCATTTCCATATGGTGATGGGCGTGGCGCCCATCCTGGTTGTGCTGGGAGCGATCTATCATTGGTACCCCAAAGTCACGGGGCGGATGTTGAACGAGGTGCTCGGCAAGTTTCATTTCTGGGTCACGTTCCTCGGTGCCTATATGATCTTCTTTCCCATGCACTATCTTGGGCTGCTCGGAATTCCGCGCCGGTACTACGCACTCGGCGACGCGGCGTTCATCCCGCCATCGGCCCATACGCTGAATGCCTTCATCAGCGTGGTGGCATTAACGGTAGGCGTGGCCCAGATGGTCTTCCTGTTCAATCTGGTCTGGAGCCTGTTCAGGGGCAAGCCGTCAGGGGGCAACCCATGGAGGGCAACAACTCTCGAGTGGCAGACGCCGGAGACGCCGCCCGGGCACGGCAACTGGGGCAAGGACCTCCCGGTGGTTTATCGCTGGGCGTATGACTACAGCGTGCCGGGTGCCAAGGAGGATTTCATTCCGCAGAACCAGCCGCCGGTACCCCGAGGTGCTCACGGAGCTGGGCCATGAGCGCTATCATCCTGTTCTTGGCTGTGATAGCGATCATCGTCGGTTGGTGGCTTTCGCAACAACGACTGACAGCCAAGCCCTGGCTGGAGGAAGGTCCAATCGATGACTTCCCCGGAACGGGCGCAATGACCTTGCCGGCAGCGAAGATCGGACTGGGGATGTTTCTCGCTGTCGCCGGTTGTTTGTTCACGCTCTTCATCAGTGCTTACTCCATGCGCATGAACATGGCTGACTGGCGCGCGTTGCCGGTGCCCAAGCTGCTCTGGTTTAACACGGGCGTTTTGGTCTTGAGCAGTGTCGCGCTGCAATGGGCGCACCTGGCCGCGCGCCGCAACGACATGGACGGTGTCATCCTCGGCCTGCTCGCAGGGGGCGCAGCTGCCGTTACATTCCTGGTTGGGCAGCTATTGGCGTGGCAACAGTTGATCGTCGCGGGGTATTTCGTGGCGTCCAATCCTGCCAATTCTTTCTTCTACCTGCTCACCGCGGTGCACGGGCTACATCTGATGGGTGGTTTGGCGGCTTTGGGCAAAACGACTGCCAAGGTGTGGCGGAGCACAGAGGTGACGGAGGTGCGGCTGAGCGTGGAGCTGTGCACCATCTACTGGCATTTCCTGCTGTTGGTCTGGCTGGTCTTACTTGGTCTCCTGACGGGCTGGACCGACAATTTCATCGACATCTGTCGTCATTTGCTCAGTTAGGAAGGGACGAAAACAGATGGCAGAAACTGCGCTGACAGCCACCGGAGAATCGTCCGCCCGGATCGCGGGCTGGCGAGGCATCGCCGCCGACTGGTCCTCCGATCAGCGGGCTTTCAAGAATGTCTCTTGGGGGAAGGCCATGATGTGGATCTTCCTGCTGAGCGACACCTTCATCTTTAGCTGTTTTCTGCTCTCCTACATGACGACGCGAATGTCCACGACCGTGCCCTGGCCCGATACGAGCGAAGTCTTCGCTCTTGATATCGGGGGCAAGCACATCCCAATGATCCTTATCGCTATCATGACGTTCGTCTTGATCAGCAGCAGCGGAACAATGGCGATGGCGGTCAATTTCGGCTACCGCCGCGATCGCGTCAAAACCGCAGCCTTGATGCTGGCCACGGCGGCATTTGGGGCAACGTTCGTCTCCATGCAGGGCTTCGAATGGACCAAACTGATCATGGAGGGCGTCCGGCCCTGGGGCAATCCCTGGGGCGCGGAACAGTTTGGTTCATGCTTTTTCTTGATCACCGGCTTCCACGGCACTCACGTGACGATCGGCGTTATTTTCCTGATCGCCATCGCGCGAAAGGTGTTGAGGGGAGACTTCGATGTCGAAAGACGCGGCTTTTTCACCAGCCGGAAGGGGTATTATGAGATCGTCGAAATCACCGGCCTGTACTGGCACTTCGTCGATCTGGTGTGGGTCTTCATCTTTGCCTTCTTTTATCTTTGGTGAGGTCGGCACATGACGAACGCCGCGGTACATGTCGAAGGACCACAGCCCTCGTTGCAAGCTCATGTGCATGACGCAGCCGCGCCAGCAGCGCACGCGAAGGGCCAGCAGCACCCGATCAAGCTCTATCTCGTGGTCTGGGGCTGGCTGTTCGTCCTCAGCACCTGCTCCTTTCTGGTCGATTACTTTGGGATACAGGGCAATCTCAGGTGGTCCCTGATCGTGCTGTTCATGGTGTTGAAGGCCGGCCTGATCGTCGCCGTCTTCATGCACATGGCGTGGGAACGCCTGGCTTTGGCCTACGCCATCCTGCTTCCGCCGGTGTTGGTCTTGGTATTTGTGACGATCATGGTGCTTGAATCTGACTACACGCGCCTTATCCGGCTCTTGTTTTTCGCGTCATCGACATAGGTACCGGGACGCATTTGATCGACAGATGCAGGCGTCACTGCGATATGCCAATCCCGGGAGGTGGGCATGGCGAGAAAACGCATCGGCATTCTCACGGGCGGCGGCGACGCGCCCGGCCTCAACGCAATCATCAAGACTGTGACCTATCGCGGCAGCGAGGACGATATCGAGGTCGTCGGTCTGCGCCGCGGTTGGGAGGCCCTCACGCACCTGAACCTCGACGACCCCGCCAGCAAATCGCACTACCTCATCCCGCTCAACCGTGAAAACACGCGCATCATCGACCGCCGCGGCGGCACCGTGCTGCACTCGAGCCGCACCAATCCCTCCAAAATGAAAAAGCTGCCTGATCATCTCGCTGGCCAGGACTTTCCAGTCTCGGAGAGTACCAAGGGGGGGATCGCAACCAGGACCTGGGACCTCACGGGCCAGATCCTGGCGAACCTGTCGGGGCTTGGCATCGAACACCTGATCGCCATCGGCGGCGACGATACGCTTAGCTATGCGGACAAGCTCAACGGGCTCGGCGTCAAGATCGTCGCTATCCCCAAGACGATGGACAACGACGTCCGCAACACGGAGTACTGTGTCGGCTTCTCGACCGCGATTACTCGTGCCAGCGATGCCATTCAGCGGCAGCGCACCACGATCGGCTCGCACGAGCGCATCGGCATTTTCCGGATCTTTGGCCGCGATGCCGGATTTACTGCACTCTATACCGCATACGCGACCTCGATCCGATGCGTGATACCGGAGTACAAGGTCAATCTCGACAAGCTGATCCAGTTGCTGCTCCAGGATAAGCGCGTCAACCCAAGCAACTACGCGCTGATCGTGCTGAGCGAAGGCGCCGAGTGGGAGGGCTACAAGGTGCAGGAAATTGGCGAACCGGATGCCTACGGTCACCGCAAGAGAGTGAGCGTGGCTGAAGCGCTTGCCGATGAGATCAAGCGGCGCGCCGGCGAGGAAACCACCGTCTCCGATCTCACCTACGACCTGCGATCGGGCGATCCGGACTTCATCGACAAGCTCGTCGCCCTGACTTTCGGTAACATGGCTTACGATGCCATCCTGGAAGGCAAGACCGGCCTTATGTCAGCGCTGGTCGATGGCCGCTACGACCTCGTGCCCATCCCAGACGCCAAGCTCGGGCCGCGCATGTTGGACGTTGCCAGCACATACAATACGGAGCGCTACCGTCCTCTCTATTCCAACAAGCGGGGGCTGCCGATCTTTCTCAACCGTGCGTCTTAAGAGTGGGGCGACATCGCTTGACGGTTTCAATGCGCCGTGACGGGCTGCCCTCAGCCGCGGTTTGCCAAATAAAGCAAAAAGCCAAATCGAATCAACGATGCTGGAAATTTTTGGCGCTCCCTAGCGGAGGGCGCGGGCTTCACCGGAAGCAACTGAAAAACAAGCGCAAATCGGCTTCGCTGCTTCGGTGTTGCTACCACGAGCTGCTACGACCAAACAAGCACGGATCGAACCGCGTGCTGGATTATTAGACTAGCCGTCGTTTTTCGAGTTGATCGGTGCTTGGTGCCAAGCGGCTTGCATCGCAAGCTGAAGTGCGTGAGCGGTCTGGATGACAAAGGCCTGTTCAGGCTCGATTGGCTGAGCAAAGGGCAGCAGGATGTAAGCGTGGCAGAGCTGATCGGGCGGAATGGGGTCTGGATGGACCTGCCTTCCATTCTCGGCAGCGGCCTCCACCAAGAGCTTTGCCCAGCCTCGGCACGGGCGCCCTCGCAGATTTCCTTGGACCTCGGCAGCTTGTTCAAAATCGACGTAATCAAGCCGATCTACAGAGAGCTCATTGACGCCTTGTTTCTCAAGGAAGACCTTGGGCGGGATAAGTCCACGACCGGCTGCCTTGACGTGCTTGCTATCAAATATAGCCCTTCCGAGTGTTTCCCCGGATTGAAGCTGATTAGGCGGCGGCATCTTCTCTCAATGGTTGCAAATAGAAGTTCAGATGCGAACGCCAGGTTTTACCACTGAGCCCGTAGTTGCTGCTGAAACTTTCACCCTTTGAGTTTCCGAAAAAGTGAATGGTGCGATCCGCCCTGATTACCACAAGCAAGCCTTCACCACCTTTCTTCCAAAACAAGTGAAGGTTTCCCTGATGGTCTATGTCGATTGCGGGCGCGTCAACGCCTGCCTTCGCTGCCTGCTCAAGCGCTGCGGCGCCTAAGCCGAACATCATTTCTCGCTTTTCAGCGTCTGGTTCGGCGCCTTCATCTAACGTCTCCGTCAATTCTTGACGTGCTTCCTCAAGCCACGAGTGTTGGGCGGCCTCCTTTGTATCGGACGCGCCCAAAACAGCGACGTTCTGCTCGAGGGCAGCGCGTACAATGGCCCATTCCTCCGCGACCGGGACGGGCTCCACTAAACCTTGCACCGCCTGTAGATAGCGGACAAACGGCCCCTCATTGAGTTGGTCCATCGCAGCAGTCATCAGGTCTAATTCTGCAGCGCAGATTACTTGCGTGCCGCTCAAGCCAGCAAAGCCGCTCGCCGAAATTTGGCTGGACGTGCCTGCATCCTTGGTGGTTGTGACGACGACCGTGCCGTGATGGCGCGTCCGCCGCGTAATGCTCCCATGCAAAGCCCGTCTGTACGCGCGCGCCTCAGCTTTAGCCTGGTCCCGATCCGATGCTCTATTCTCGTATTCGTCGGCAGGACCAGCGAGTATGCGACTGGCGAGCATTCCTTCCAATCCTGTAACGGTACTACTCATCTCAAATTACCTCGCCCTGCTTGAGGTTCTCTTCTAACAATCCCCGAAGAAACTGGAACTCTGATGTAACTTCTTCAGGTGTAAACCGTACCTCAGGATCGGGGGCTGTGTTGAAGTCGAACTCAAAACTTACGTAGTGATTTTCAGACAAAATGGCAGAGCCTGTCGGAGCCTCACCAAGCCCCTGAGCCGAGACCCTTGCCGTCATAGATCCCCACGCCCCCATTCGATTGACTACTCTACCAGCAGTGTCTTGGGTTGGCCAGTTCACCCGATAGATGAGGTCCCTCATCCGCGCAGGATTTACCGAAACGGACTTGAGGAGCACCTTTAGCTCTTCGTAGGCCTCATCGCGGGATGTCACCGGCTTAAGGAGCGTCCCCGCCAGCGCGACGCGGTTAACTAGCTTCAGCCTTTCCGAGACTGCCCGGAGGCGGCTGAACAGCTTGTCAAAAAGA
The DNA here is from genome assembly GCF_000472385.1 of Bradyrhizobium sp. ARR65. Taxonomy (GTDB): domain Bacteria; phylum Pseudomonadota; class Alphaproteobacteria; order Rhizobiales; family Xanthobacteraceae; genus Bradyrhizobium. Next base: position 18,510 of record NZ_AWZU01000019.1, on the reverse strand, counting down.
GCTTCTGCTGGGCCGACGCTCACGGTTGGCAAGGTCTGGCCGTCGAGAGGATTTATTTGATTTGGAAGCAGCGGCTGAAAAACGACGTCGACGCGACCTATCCCGCTGCTGATCGAGAGAAAGGCGCCTTCGAAAGCACCACTCACGACGACGATGGCGTCCTTTGGCTGCCTATTCTCGTTGTCAGGCTGACTACCCGTGAATTCCTGCCACCACTCGGCGGCTACGGCTGTCGCTTCGGTCGGGAAAAAGGTGGCCCGTAGAGCCTGAGCTTCCCATTTGGCCGTCACTTTGTGTCCTCTGCCTGAGCTAAGCCCGTTTATCGAATTTTCCTTAAGCAACCGCAACCGGCTTGCACAAAATTGTGAGCGGGCCTTGTAAAAGATCTAAACGGTCAATAAGGTTCTTTACAGGCCGCTTCGTAGTGGCCCTGAGGAGACCAAAGGCCATGCAACAGCTCATCACCTATATCCGCGTGTCGACCTCGGGGCAGGGCCGCTCGGGGCTCGGCATCGAGGCCCAGCGCCACACACTCGCTCAGTTCGCCCAAGGGGAGGGCTTCGAGGTCGCCCGGGAGTTCGTGGAGGTGGAGACGGGGAAGGGGGCTGATGCTCTAGACCGACGACCCCAGCTCAAGGCCGCTCTCGCCGCTGCGCGCAAGCTCAGGTGTCACGTTGCCGTTGCCAAGCTGGATCGCCTCAGCCGCGACGTTCACTTTGTCTCGGGGCTAATGGCCCATAAGGTGCCCTTCTTGGTCGCAGAGTTAGGACCTGACGTGGACCCCTTCGTCCTGCACCTGTTCGCTGCGTTAGCCGAGAAGGAGCGCGCGCTCATCTCCACGCGCACTCGGCAGGCCCTTTCAGCCGCCAAGGCTCGCGGGGTGTCCTTGGGCAACCCAAGGCTCCACGTGGCCCGCAAGAGCGCCGTGGAGGCTGTGAAGACCGAGGCTGATCGATATGCGGCCAACGTGCTCCCAGTCATCCGCGAAGCGCAGAAGGCCGGCGCGCGTACCCTCAGGGAAATTGCGGAAGCGCTGAACGCCAGAGGGATTGCCACGGCCCGTGGTGGCCAGTGGCACGCGCAATCGGTCGCGAACATCCTAGAGCGGGCATAGGAGCACCCACGCAGGCCCGTCGCAGTTCTGTTCGCTGCGGTGAGAACGGTGGCAACGCATCCGAGGAATCATCGCGCCCCGGCCGCGCCGCTGACATCAACGCTAAACGCGCCTCCGACCTTCACGCAGGTATCGGTGCCCGCGACTCTCACAAATCCAGCACCGAACGCGGCACAGGGATTGGCAGCAGTGCTCTTCAAGGGCGGAAGCCGATCACGAGGCGTGGCGTAGTTCAGTTTAGTGCGGTTGGCCGGATCAGCCAGAGCCGCTGAACCCGACAACGCGGCGATGATCATCGCGAAGAAGAAAGTCCGCATCGCTTTTTTTATCGGCCGCCGGCGCATTTTGCTAGGCGGGCTGTGCGCGCTTTTGGGTCCCCTTTTGGATGGACCTACGGTTCTATGCGGGCGGCCCATCCCGATTTCAAAATGTCGACTTAAAGGGGCGGGCCGCCGCCGAGGTACACCGGGACGTGTGTCTCCCCCAGGATTTCCCGGGTGTCCCATGTCGCGCTTCGGTGCCGCCAAGTGGGTCTTTGGACCTCTTTTGCAATGAAATCGCGGGCTTACGACATTTTCACGCCCACTACCGTACGGAAGGAGCTGACGCCCGCGCTCCCCTTTGGGCGGCTTTGGTGCTCTTAGGTGGCCGGCGTCCCATTGAAATCTAACGACAATTCCGAACTGATCAATAACTTAGCCAGCCTACCTAGCCCACTCTTCCATGAAGGCGGCGCCCTAAAGGGCCAGTCCCACCGATGGACGCACCGGCCGCCCGCTTCGATTGAGCACGCGCGTCCCACGATGGACACACCAAGTGCTCGCAAGCTCACCAGCCGATTGGCCGCCGACCTACGGCGCGCCTGGCAAAACGCCCGCGAGCGGCTTGCTTCACTTCCGCAAAACCAGAAGGGGGGTCACTTCTTCATGTCGCTACGGGGTTAAATCCGGACGTCGCTTGACACCAACGCAGGAAATTAATTGATAGACCAACCTCACGACATCACCGCAGCACCCTCGCTGCCATCAGCGCCACCATCAGCCTCACCACCGCAGGCCCCCGATTTCAAGCAGGTGCGTCGCTATCTTCGCACGATCCAACAGCGGGAGGCTCTCGGCCAATTCATGAAGGCCGGCTGGACGCCCGGTGAACTCGCGGAATACGCACGCAGCGTGTACCTCGTGCCGGGCCAGACGAAGCCCACAGCAGCGTCCTACCGGCTCGCGATTGAGAAAGGTCCAGACCACGAGTGGGCTCAGGAAGCCTTAGCACGCATGCGGGCTCCTGGTTACGTGATGCCTCCGTTTGATCGGCCCGAGCCCAAACACTACGAATGGGAAGATCACGACAACCCCGCGCATCCCGAAGGGGTTCGGGAAGCAGTTGAAACACTCGCACGCGGGTACATGGCCGCATACGATGACAAACTGCGCCGGCCAAGGCGAGGGCCTGACACCCCGATACGCAAAGGCCTTCTGCGAAAGTGCTTCCGCGAGCTGTATGACGCTGACGCTTTCGGCTTGCGAACCCGCGCTCGGTAATGGGCGCGCTCCCCAGGCCCACAGCGACCATCAACACCGAGATCGATCTCTACACCGACCACAAACACACTGACCGCGACGCACTCCGCGTCTAGCACTGGCCATCGCGCCAACGCACGTAACTCTCGTAGCTGAACTTCTTCCAAAGAACTCCAAATTGCCTTTAGAAACTGCTACCTACATCTCTGACCTTGTCACGTCCAACCCGGCCCACAGCGACGGCCTGAACACCGCTGACGCCCACATGCGTCTCATCAAGGCGGTGTTGCAGAACACTTTCGCTGGTCTGGTCGGCCCGCTCACGAGTGCATCGGGCCTGATCCTTCCTGCTGAAGGCACCGCATCAGCCCCCGGCCTTTACTTCAAAACCGAGAACACGCTGGGCCTCTACCGCGCCGCTGCGGGTGAGATTGGCATCGCAGGGCGGCTTGTTGGACAGGGCGCGCTGCCTATCGGAGCCATCTTCGACTTCGCAGGCCCCACACCGCCTCCGGGCTCCATGACCTGTGATGGCCAGGCGCTGTCGACTACGCAATACCCAGAGCTGTTTGCAGCTATCGGGTATACCTGGGGAGGCTCAGGGACAACGTTCTACCTGCCGAACCTGATGGACCGCTACCGGCGCCATCGCAGCACTGCAGCGAACCCTTACGGCGGCGCGCTCGGAACGCTGCAGAGCCCTTGCAACCTCAGCCACTACCACAACGTCCAAGGTGTGACCGGCAACGAGAACCAAGGTCACCAGCACGGCTTCTCTGGCACCACGCAGGGCATGAATGCGAACAACCCGCACGCTCATCCGGTGCAGAACCAAACCAACATCGTGACCGGCAATAACACCGGATCAGGTGTAGGCGGTGGTGGTGCGTACGGCCCATTCCAGGCGCCGTCTGTCGCCTTCAGCATTGGCGCGACCGATATCAACCACGGGCACTCCTTCAGCGGCGTGACGGACTACGAGAACGCCAATCACAACCACAACTTCAACGTCAACTCTGGCGGTGGCTCGGCTGACAGCAACGAGGCACGCCCGTACTCGGCGACCGTGTTGACCTGCATTCGAGTGCTGTAGTGAAGCTCCTCAAGCTCTTCGAAATCCCCCACGTCATGACCTTCAAGCGCCGTTGGGTGCGTAAGGTGATGATCATCGCGGCCTTCCCGCAGGAGGTGGTGCGCGCTGTCTATCAGACCTACCAGAACGCTGCCTATTGGTGGCGTCAGGCTTAAGGGAGGGCCTATCGCGTCCACCTAAGACTCAAGCAAACCGAACGTAACCGGGAGGCGTCCACGGTGGTTCCCTAGGGAGCACTCAGGGACGCCTCCTCTGCGCAAATAGATGCAAATAGATTACTTGGTGAAGATAGTCCCCGCTCTGGCACCCATTGGACCGGCTCATCGGCGCCTGTGCTTTACTCAGGTCTCCAAGGCAACGAGGGGTCGTCATGTCAGAGCCAGTGAATTCTCACTTAACGCGCGGGGATCGTATCATCGCGATGAGGCTTGGAAACGGTCTAGTGGGGCTTCATCGCCTGAACAGGAACATGCCCATGCGTGCCGTGGCCATGTTTCTACTGATTGGGCACCAAGAAGGTCTCACCGTGAGCGAGTTGGCCAAGCGCTTTGGCGTGCGGAAAACTGTTGCCTCCCGCTACTTGAGTGACCTGGGCGCCGTCAACAGGCACGGTAAGCCGGGGCTTGGTCTCATTACGCTGGTGCAAAGGGTCTATGGCGACCGACGAGAACGACGTGCGTATGTGACCGAACGCGGGCTGGAAATTATCCGAGAAATGCGTGTTGCCGCAACTGAGGTGCGCCCGCGACAGCGGTTTTGACACAGCTCTCATGATCGTGACTCTCCGCACCCAAGTGGCTCCAGGACAGGCCCTTCAGATCCCTAAGGTCTACACAGGGGCCCAGGGCACGTGAACGGCCGAAGAACACCCGTGGTGCTCCTCGTGCGGCCTCGGGTGACATAGGGAGACCTGAGGACCCTCAGGCTCGATACACCGAGATTGATCTACACCGACCACACTCTGAGAAGCCCTTAGGAATCTTTAGGAGTCCCGGGGTGCCGACCGTGCTCCTTCGTCCCTCCGGTGTCCCGCCTTCGCCCCACATAGGACCGTGTGAGGACAACACGCGCCCCTTGGGAAGGGACACAGTCAGGGGCTGGGCGGCACAGGTCGGCTCAGGGGAAACCCTCAGGGAGAATTACAGCAAGTTAATTTAGACTGACTTCACAACAGTGGGCCCTGAGGACTCTTAGGAGACTCTGTGGTGCGTCTTACACGACCGCCTAGAGGGGGGCAGCTCCGTGTCGGGCTGAGAGCCCCTGAGTCTGCTGTGGACTCCTAAGGCCGCTTTCCTGACAGACAGAGGCTTGTCCCTCCCGCTCTGAAACGTTTTCGGTTCTGGTCCTCCAAGGGCTGGTCCTAAACGCCCCCCTTTCGTTCCTAGAAGAACATCCTCTTAGGAGGGAAGGGGGTGCATTACTTCCCACCCAAAGGCCGCCTAAGCCGTCCTCATTGGCCGGAACTCTCAGGCGCGCCCAAAATCCAAGGATAGTCTGCCCTATGCAGAACACCATCGGCTTACGCGAGCCTACTTTGGCCCTCGTATCGCCGCAGGACTTTCTGGACCGCATGACGCGCTTATGGTCCGCCCCGCCTTTCAATATGAAAACCACTCCAGCCCTTCTGGGTGGATGGCGTGTTCTCGTGGATCACTTCCACCGTGTCGCATGCAGTAACTTGACTGGCACTGAGCAAAAGCTGTCCTACGCACTGCCGCTGCCTACGGGCTCCGGAAAGACCGAGGGGACCTGTGTGTACGCGGCGCTCCAGGCCGAGAGAAACCTAGGCCATCCCAACCCGGTCGGCATGCTGATCGTAACGCGGCTCATTGTCGACGCCAACAAGGTTGCTGAAAACATCAACGCAATGGCAGGGCGTGTGGTCGCTGCCGCTCATCACAGCGAGCACAAGCTGACCGCCTCCGAAATGGCAGAGTTCGACGTGCTGGTGATCACGCATCAAGCGTTCATGAACGCCGCTGAGGCTTTCGCGGCACACGCACCCGAAAGGTGGGACGTGTTGCACCAATGGTCCAAAGGGACGCGTGCGTTGATCGTGGTGGATGAAGCGCTCGCCAACGCGGTCGACCACAACGAGGCTACGAGCGCTGATCTTGATCTGGTGTTACGGGCTGTCCCGTACGAGCTGCGGGCTGAGTATCCGCTTGCGCTCAAGGACCTGGAAACGCTCAAGTCCTACTTGGAGCGCAAGGAGAAGGATCAGGCGCCGGGGCGGGACATGTCGCAGATGCTGTGGGGCGAGGGTGCGCCGGAACATGTACGGCAAATCAGAGGGCTTCGCGGTGCCATGCGGGAGGCGGCCTTTGACCCCGCGCTGTTCAATGAAGAAGCGCAGGAAACCGTGGATGCCATCCTCGAGGATGTCGAGGTGATGTTGGATGGCTACGCCTATTACTATCGAAGCGGCGCGCAGCATTCCCTGAACTCCTCTCGCTATCTCATCCCGCGCGGCATGCCCGGGCTCGTGATCCTTGACGCCACCGCGAACAGCAACGTGCTTTATGAGCTGCTGGAAGGAGACGTGTATGTGGTCCCGGTGCCTGGGGGCATCAGGGACTACGGTAACGTCACGCTCCACGTAGCGCGCACCACCGCAGGGCTGGGCAAGAGTAAGATGAAGGAAACGAAGCACCTGCGTATTCCCCGGCTGGTCCGAGAGGTGGCGAACGAAGTTGGCCCGGGCCGAAAGCTGTTCATTTGCGTCCATAAGGGATCCAAGGACCTCCTAGCAACCTTCAGCACACCGGAGATGCCGCTAAATGTCGGCTGGTGGGGCGCGGTGGATGGCAAGAATGATTGGGTCGCCTGTGATGTCGCGGTGATATTCGGGTTGGCTTACATGGACCCACGCCGCGCTATCGGCAGCGTCTTGGCTGTGAACGGGCCTCAGGACAACGCGTGGCTTCAGTCACCACCCGCTTACAATCAGCACGCCAACCTGCCCGAAATGCTGGCCATCAGAGATGTTGCCGCGTCTGTCGTTCAAGCAATCAACCGCGTGCGGTGTCGGCGGATGGCGGACGCCTCGGGGCGCTGCGAAAAGACCGACGTGTACATTGTGCTCCCGAAGGATTGGCGCGGCGATACGGTGCTGGAGCACATACACCTCAACATGCCTGGTATCCACGAGGTGCCCTGGGATTTCGAGCCTGATGGTCCGAAGGTGTACGCGCCGCGCAGCAACTCAGCGGCCGAAGCCGTCATCGGCCTAATGCGTGACCGCAAGCCTGGAGCGGTGCCGTTGCCTCACGTACAGCGAGAGCTATCGTTGACCAAGAGACAGCTGGCTCGACTGAAGGAGGAGTTGGCAAAGGCCACAAGCAAGATCACAGCCGCGCTGCGTGAGATTGGCGTGATCTACAAGGTGGAAGGTAGAGGCAGGGGGGCAAAAAGCTACCTCGTGAAAGCCGCGTAGCCTCACGAGCAAGACATAGGCCGCACACAGGTATCCCTCGGGAGCCCGCGTGCGGCCTTTTTTCATCTCGGTGGCAGCTGGCAGGTGAACCTGTAGATACCGCCGTTCGCTTCCTGAAGGACGGCCACTTTCCCGACCTTCCCGCAGTGCTCCGACGCGATTGAGCCGGGGTTCGCGTAATTGCCGGCCTTAACCGAGACCTGTTGCGCGTTGCCAGATATGATTTCCGCGCTGTATCCGGGCGGTGTGCACTGGGCCAAACTTAATGCTGATAGCATTGCGCCAACGAAACGGAGTGCACCCGGTGCCTCCGCGGCTCTCGTGGTCTGCTGCGCACGTTTCATGACTGCTCCGCTCAACATCCGAGACGCGCAGCGGCAATGGGGGCCAAGACGTCGAGAATATCAATCCCGAGGCGCTCGGCCGTTCTCTCGGTCCATCCCTCGAGCGCCTGGCCACCCAACAGCAGGCATTCGTACAGCCGCGACATGGCCAGCGGGCCCCGACTTTCGTGGCCCTGTTGACCGACGCTGATTAGCCCCCATGCGAGTTTGACGCTCTCCGTCAGCAGTGCGGTGGTGAAGTTCTTTGTGAAGCTAGTTCCAGACATATAGCGCCCCATTGTTTTTCCCCAGTGAGCCCAGCGCCCCCGGGTCACCTCAGGTTGTCTTGGTGCCACGTATACGCGCTATACTGACCGGCGCTTGGACACGCGACAGGTCCAATCCGGGGTAGGAAATTTTCTCAACAGCTTCTTTTAGAACGCGCGCGCCCCAGCGCATCAGCATGTTCTTAGCGCCATACTCGCCACTAACAGACGGGTCAGCATGCCCCATGAGGGCCTTGCGGACTTCTGCTTCCACCTTCGCTGCGCGCGCTCGATCCGTGAACCCGTGCCGGAAAGAGTGGAACACCATGTCGCGGTCTTTGATGCCAATGTGTTCGCGCAGGTAGTAGCCCCACCATTTGGACCACGCCTTGATGGCGCCGCGCCCTTGGTCAGGCGCGATGGCGGGGAATAGCCACGCCTTCTCATCCTCGCGTCTGCGGCTTGCGGCGTATTCCAGAAAGCCCAAGGCGATGAGCTGCGAGTGTACGGGCACCACGCGCTCTGATGTCTCTGTCTTAACCCTCCGGCCGGCCTTCTTATCTGGAACGATCCACAACAACGGAGTGCCGGTGTCAGGGTCTTCCCGGACATCCGATGCGCGCAGGCCCGCGAACTCCGATTGCCGGCCACCTGCGAACAACGCGAGAAGCGGAAGCCACACCGCTGCAGGCCCTTTGCCACCCTCAGGAATCTCTTGTTGGGTGAAGAGGGGTGCATCGAAGATTGCTTGGAGACCGCGTGCGTCGAAGGGGCCGCGTGTGGAGCGCTCCTCCTCCAGCCGCATGTCCTTGAACGGGTCGGACCAAGGTACTTCATCAGGCACAAGGCCGTTTCGCTGCCCCCAGCCCGCGATGGCTTGCACGGCGCCCAGCTGCTTGTTCACGGTGCCTGCAGAGACCTTGGGTGTGTCGGGGTGCTCACGGCCCCATTGGCTCAGCTCAGGGAGACCGGCCTTCAACAGCGCACCCTTCCGTGTCCTAGGGACCAGCTGGAGGGCTTCTCGAAACGTGCGCGCGTGCGAGCGCTTGATGTTGGCCACCGGGAGGTTTCCGTGGAGCTGTATGAACATCTCGACAGCACGCGTGTACTCATGGACGGTGTCTTCCGGCCGCGCGCGCTCTTTCTTCCAGCCATCCAGCGCGTCCCGCAGCGTGCCTCCTTCGTGGGCCGCAGGGATTCCTGAGGGCGTGTAGGTCAACTGCGGGGTCTCGATGGGCTCGCCCGCGTTTCGCCGCTCGATGTCCTTCAAGCCGCGAACGTGCGCGGTCAGCACCGCCATTCCCAGCTTGCGGTATGAAGGACTCTTACGGTCTAGATTGCACTGAAACGCGTAGAGCAGCTCGTCCAATTGCTCTCGGATGACGGTGATGTCGCCTCTGGCCAGCGCCGCTGAGGCTGCGGGCAGGAGCAGCTTTACCAGCTCCACCTGCTTCACAAACTCACGCTCTGACATCCCAGTCTCGGGTAAGGCACCTACAGCGAACGCTGTTTCGTATTCGACGCCCGCCGCATCGAGCTGCTTGGCAACCTTCTGGAACACAGGTTCCGAGCCGGTGCCCTCTCGCCGCTCTTGTTCGTCTTCGGCCAACAGGGTTGCGTAGTAGCTTTCGGCCATGCGCTTGATCTGCACATCGGTTAGCACGGTGACCACTGGCTGTTCCTTGAGGAGCGCTTCGGCCTGTCCAATGATCCGGCCGAACTCGGCCAGCACGTGGGGCGCGGCGGCCTTGGCATCCTTCAGGTTCTTCGTGCCAAGCGATTTCTTCAGAAAGACGCGGCGGGGTTCGTCGGCATCGAGGACACGCGCGACCGCCTCCTGAAGGCGCTCAGGCACCCTCTGCTGGACGTAATAAGTCCCATGCCGGTCTTTGACTATGTTCATCGACACGCGAACCAAAAGCTACGTCCTTCTGCTACCACCTGCAGCAGGAAAAAGCCAATGATTGCGCTATGTTACTGGGTTATCAGAGCTTCTTAGGATGCTGGCGCTCCCTAGCGGAATCGAACCGCTCTCTCCACCGTGAAAGGGTGGCGTCCTGACCGATAGACGAAGGGAGCAAAACGCCCTGCCACGACTGAACGCTCGTGGCTTCGCGCAAAGCCTTGCAAACTGCCGGTAAATCGTTGTTTTCAGGCGAAGATCGACCGGGCCGGACCGGCGGAGGGCGGCTTTCGCCACGGCTCGCCGGCCGGCGAACGTATAGAGGCGTTTGCGCGGTGGGGCAAGACTGCGCGGCAACCATCTTGGTCGCCGCCCACAAAGCGGTTTTTGCTTTGAAAAATCAACAGTTTTTAAAGATTGAGGTGGTTAGCCCTAGCGCTTCGGGAGAGCCGGACGATGGCGCCGACGAAAAAACGAGACAGCCGCAAGCTTTTCGGGCAACCCGCCTGGATCACCCTCGAGGGCGGATTCGCGGCGCGCCAGTGCGTGATCGCCGATATCTCTTCGTCCGGCGCGCGGCTCGTGCTCGACGACATCAATATCTTGCCCGCCAGGCTCCGCCTTGCCTTCGCCCGCGACGCCCGCACGGGGCGGACCTGCCAGGTGGTCTGGCGCCGCGGCAAATCGGTGGGCGTCAAATTCGTGCGATAGCCGCCGCAACGTCATTCGCGGGGTGCGCGCAGACGCGAACCCGAAATCTGGAGATTCCGGGTTCGATACTGTCGCATCGCCCCGGAATGACGGCCGATATAGGCGGCCCTCACGACATCGGCGGCGCGACGTATTGCTTAAATCCCGGCCGCTCGGCAATGAGTGCCAGCCAGCGCTCCAGATGCGGCTGCCTGGGCCGCGTGATGCCCTCGACCCCGAGCCAGCGCCGCGCATAGGCGCCGAGCGCGATGTCGGCGAGGCTGAAGTCGTCGCCTTCGATATAGCGGCGCGTCGACAGATGATGCTCAGCGACCCGCCAGACCTCGGCGGCCGCATCGGCATCCTTTTGGATCGCGGCCATGTCCCGGCTCTCCGGCGGCGTCCGCACCAGGGCCCAGAACACCGGCCGATCGACCGGCTGCACCGTGGAAAGCGTCCAGTCCAGCCAGCGCTCGACCGCGGCGCGCCGTTTCGGCTCCTTCGGATAGATGGGCGAATCCGGCCGATAGGCGAGGCAGAGATAACGCATGATGGAATTGGATTCCCACAGCGCATAATCGCCGTCGACCAGCGTCGGCACGCGCGCATTGGGGTTCATCGCAAGATAGTCCGCTTCATGCGTGCGGCCGAACTGCATGCCAGCATCGATGCGCTCGAAGGCGAGGTCGAGCTCGGCGAGGCACCACAGCACTTTCTGCACATTGACCGAATTGGCCCGGCCCCAGATCGTCAGTCCCTGACTCACGGCGCGCTCCCGTCGAATACGCTTTTTACTCAGGCAACCGTCTTAAAGCGCGCGGCGCCAAAATGCAAAAGGCTCTGCGGTTGACGCGGAGCCTCTTGTGCCGTGCGGCGATCACAAACTCAGTGGCAGGACAGGCGGAAAGCGGGCGACCTTCCGGCTGTCGCCACCAAGACGGCTACCAGTGGCCGGTATTCGGCATCGAGGCCCAGGGCTCGGCCGGCGGCTTGGGCTCGCCCTTCTGCAACAGCTCGATGGAGTGCAGGTCAGGCGAGCGCACGAAGGCCATATTGCCGTCGCGCGGCGGACGGTTGATGGTGATGCCCATCTTCATCAGCTTCTCGCAGGTCGCGTAGATGTCGTCGACCTCATAGGCGAGGTGGCCGAAATGGCGGTCTTCGCCGTATTTCTCCTCGTCCCAATTATAGGTGAGCTCGACCAGCGGTGCGCCGCGCGTCGGCGGCAGCGACTTCAGCGCTGCTTCGTCCTCGGGCGCGCACAGAAACACCAGCGTGAACCTGCCTTTGTCGTTTTCGATCCGGCGGACTTCCTTCAGCCCGAGCGCATCGCGATAGAACTTCAGCGCGGTATCGAGCTTGTGGACGCGCAGCATGGTGTGGAGAAAGCGCATGTTCGTTGTCCTCCCTTGAGGGCCGGTTGGTTGCGGGAGGGTTCTTAGCAGCAAAACCATGCCGAGGGCAGGGTCGCGGACCTGCAACGGCTCGCTTGTTGCGATCAAATTCGCTCCATTGGAGGGGCCTTTGCGCCGCAAGATGCGCAGAAGCTTGCCGCGGCTGATCCTTCGGTTCCTCCGTACTTCTCCGGATATATGTGTGCCCGGCAAAGCACAACCGGATGGCTGCGTTGGCTTGATCGTGAGGCCGCGATTGCGGCGGAATCAACGAATCAACTAGACCCCGAGGCGGGGCTGGGAAGCGGAGAGTAAAGAATGAGAGTCGCTTCCTTGGAAAGTGTATTGGCGGCGGCCACGCTGGTGTCGGCCATCGTCGTCGTGCTGTGGGGAATCAAGATTCTCCACGGCGCGTGAACTGACAGGAGCCTGCGTCGAACAAGAAACCTTCATTCAAGAGGTCCGCGACTGAGGCGTCTTCCGCGGCGGCGGAAGCCTGCAGTTCAGGCAGAAAGACGGAGCGTTCGGCAGGCGTTCGACTTTTCTTACGTCGCGCCGGGATGATCGCGTTTCCGTTTACGCCCCAGGATTCACGCCTTCGATTTACGGCCTAATTTACGATCCAGGCGAAGCGCCGCAGCGTTCAGTCGCATGGACGCGTTGCAGAAAAGAGTCACGTCGTCACGACGACAACAAAGCCTGCGAAAGTCGTTGACGACGAATCGATTGCGGCTCAAAGCTTGCGCCATCACCAATGCGTATTGAGTTCGTTATCGGCCGCCGCTGATGCGCGCGGGCCGGAAGGAATGTTTGGTCCAAGGGTCTCATGCATTTTGGCTTCTACATGATGATCGCAGCACTCGTTCTGATGGGTCTCGAGGTCGTTTACGCGCTTTATCAATTGGCAACTTTCGTGCTCTGAGTCCTTCGATCAGGGCTGCCTGTCGCGTGCCGGGATGTAGGACTTCGTCGTGCGACCAGTGATACGTGCGCCGATCTAGACCGGCAGGCCGAACTGGACCGCAGGCGAACGGCCGGCAATTGGAGGCGCTCGGGTCCGCTCGACGCGGCCGCCGGCCGGCTGTATGTTGTGGAGGAGGGGGCACTGATCCGATGCGGAACGGGCTCTATTCCATCCACATCCACATGCTTGACGGTGTGGAGGGCCGCGACAGCGGCATCATCATCTTGCGTGATGGCAAGCTGATCTCGGGCGGCCCGTATTTCTGGTCGGTCGGTACCTATACGAGCGGTAACGGAACCTGGAAGGGCCAACTCGCCACGAACCAGCACACGGAATTTCCGGATCCGTTCGTTCGCCCGCTGTTCGGCGGCAAAGAAGTGACCAGCGGTTTTTCAGGGACCTTTTCGGGCGATCATGCCGAAGTATTCGGCACGACGCTCGTGGGCACCCGCAGCCTGAGCTTTCATGCAACTTTAAAGCGCCTCGCGGATATCTGATGCGCGGCGCTGCGGCTCATCTTGGGCGGTGGGCGGTCTCGTTATCGTCGCCCGGCGGCTTGTGGTGGATCGCAAGCACGACGAAGCCGGCATAGCCGATGAGATTGATCAGAACTTCCATCCAGGCTGGCACGGGCACACTCCTAAGTTGATAACAAGTGCCGAAGGTCGGACTTGGTTCCCGGTCACCCGACGGATGGAAGCTGGTGCGCATTCACTTGGCGCGAGCTGGTTGTGGCGACCATTCAAAAGAAACAACCCGCCGACATCCTGAAAAGATGTCGACGGGCCTTCACGTGCTCTAGCCTCTCCAACAGCTCGCATAACGCTGCGCGCATCGCTTCGTTCCCGGCAGCTCGATTTTTCGGATGCTCTGGTGGCGTTGCGGTTCCGCTTGCACGCAGCAGTTCCCCGAAACCATCGCATGCGGTTTGCGTTGGGAGCGCAGGGCCACAAGCGAGGAGGAGATGGGTATGAAAAGAGCTCTCGCGATCTTGGCGACAGCCGCAACGTTAGGCGCGACCACGATGGCCGCGCCGGCACAGGCGCGCGGCTGGGGTCCGGGATTGGCTTTCGGTCTCGCCGCTGGCGCCTTGACCGCAGGCGCGATCGCGGCAACCAGCCCCTATTACTACGGACCGGGTTACTACTACGGCCCGGGTCCGGTCTATTATGGTCCGGGCCCTTACGCCTATTACGGCGGTCCGTACTACCATCGGCACCACTACTGGCATCGCTATTACTGGTGATGCAAAAAGCCCGGAAGTATCTGCTTCCGGGCTTTTTCAGGCGCTCAACTGCTTTGGGCGTTACTTGGCGCGCGAGGCGCGCTTCGCGGCCATAAGCGTCACGGCCAAAATGAGGGGCGGCCACCCTTGCGCGCATTTTCCATGGTCGTCGTGAAATATTCTTCGCGCTCGCGCTCGAATTTTTCCTGTGTTGCGCGGAAGCTTGCGATGCGCGCGGCGATTTCTTCGCGTTCTTTCGCGAGGCGGTCCTTTTGTTCGGTCATGCCGATCCTTTCTTGTTGGAGTCCTCCGCGCCACGGCATCGGACTCGTGTACTCGACGGGAGTTTGAGTCGTACATCATACATTGCTTACGCGATTGGGGCGCGATTTGGGAAAGAGCGACACGGCTTTGTGATGCGTGCAGACGCGATCTGCGATCTGTTGGGAGCAGCGCACGCTTGGTGGTGGATAAGACGCAAGCCGTCCTTGTCGCAAACGTGGCTTCTCGATACGCAAAAAGAATATCGCAACGCGCGATGTGACCTTCCGTCCGGACCGGTCAAAGATCGGCTGAAGATCGGGAGCGTGCAATCGATCAGCGGCGCGAGGATGGCTGTTGCGTACCCTTTGCGTTCGCCAATGCATGCAAGGGTGCCGCGGTGCACGACGAACAAGACATGATGAACAAGAGGGGAGAGCAGATGGCAAAGATCGATCTTGATGCAATGAGCATCGAAGAACTCGCGAACCTGCGCGACCGTGCAATCGAAAAGCTCGCGGAGAAGGTCGCGGCCAGGCAAGCGGAGCTGGAGGCGGAACTCGAGCGCTTGTCGCAATATGGCGGCAAGGCGGCAAAGAAGAAGGAAGCCGCGCCTCCGGTCGCGCGTCCAAAGAAGAGCGAGAAGAGCATCGAAGCCGAGCAGGCCAAGCCGGAAGGCGAACCGCCGGTGGCCGAGGCGGCCTGATTGCGGATGGGCGCACGCCAATAAAGACCGGCTAACGAGCTTTACCGACCGGGAGACCTTGCAAGGCGCGGAAGACGACGTCCTGCTGGCCGTGCTAGATTGAGCGCGGCCAGCACAATCGGTTCATCGCCTATGATCGCATCGGATCTTCGTAGCGGCGTGGAGCGGCTCGGCGAGATGATCGCCGAAGCGTCGATCATCGTTCCCTTCACTGGCGCCGGCATCTCCACCGAATCTGGCATACCTGATTTCCGTTCGCCGGGCGGGTTGTGGACCCGCAACCGGCCGATCCCCTATGATGAGTTCGTCGCAAGCCAGGAGGCTCGTGACGAATCCTGGCGGCGGCGCTTTGCCATGGAACCGACCTTTGCCGCGGCGAAGCCGGGGCGCGGCCATCGCGCACTCGCCGCGCTTTATCGCGCCGGCAAGGTTCCCGCCGTCATCACCCAGAACATCGACAATCTCCATCAACGCTCGGGTTTCGCGCCCGATCATGTTGTCGAGCTGCACGGCAACACGACCTATGCCCGCTGCATCGGTTGCGGCAAGATTTACGATCTCATTTGGGTCAAGCAGCGCTTCGATGAGAACGGCGCGCCTGATTGCATCGAGTGCGATGAGCCGGTGAAGACCGCCACCATCTCCTTTGGACAAGCGATGCCGGAAGATGCAATGGAGCGCGCGAGCGAGCTCGCACAGGCATGCGACCTCTTTATTGCGATCGGATCATCGCTTGTGGTCTGGCCCGCCGCCGGCTTTCCAATGATGGCCAAGGATGCCGGCGCCCGTTTAGTCATTATCAATCGCGAGCCGACCGATCAGGACGATATTGCGGATCTGGTGATCCGACACGATATCGGAGAAGCGCTAGGCCCCTTTGTGGGCAACTAGAACCCGCGCCCGCAAAGCTGCGTTAGCGCAAGGTCGCCGGAGTGGCGCAAGGTCTAAGGCTCGATTGATTCGGCCTGTGCAAGCTGTTCATAGGTTCCGACAATTTTGTTTTTTTTCTATGCGCCGCAAGCCGGGATGTTATCTTTTGTTTTGAGAGATTCGCGCGGGTTCATCAGAGAGCATCGTTGATAGCGCGAGTTCGGGTGCCGTCGCGGGTGGCGGACGGCGAAGGTTGTGAGGTCCGGATTTATGGGGTCGGACAGTTTTGAGTCCAAGAAGGGCGGAGGTCCCCTGTCGAGCGGGACCGGGGCAAACCGGCTTGGACCGAGTGAATTTTCAAGCACTGGGCGTGACCGTGATCCGGCGATCGACGCGATCTCCGGATTGGGGGACACCGCCAACCTGGTCGAGATCAGCGGAACCATCAAATGGTTCGATGCCTCGAAAGGGTATGGTTTCATCGTACCAGATAATGGCTGGCCCGACGTGCTTCTGCATGTCACCGTGCTGAGGCGCGACGGCTACCAGACCGCCTATGAGGGCGCTCGCCTGGTGGTTGAATGCGTGCAGCGCGCCAAGGGCTATCAGGCCTTCCGCATCCTCTCCATGGATGAATCCACCGCGATCCATCCAGCGCAGATGCTGCCGCCGAGGACCCATGTCACGGTTACTCCGACGAGCGGGTTGGAGCGGGCGCAGGTCAAATGGTTCAACCGCCTGCGCGGCTTCGGCTTCCTCACCATGGGTGAGGGCACGCCGGATATTTTCGTGCACATGGAAACGTTGCGCCGGTTCGGCATGACGGAGTTGCGTCCCGGCCAATATGTGCTGGTCCGCTTCGGGCCCGGAGCCAAGGGCATGATGGCGGCCGAGATCCATCCCGAGACCGGCTCGCCCGCGCTGTCCTCGCACTAACCGAACCATCGTCAACGGGCGGGAGAGGCCATATCTAACCCGTCTTCCTGAGGCGCGAGCCACCGGGTCCGCGCGGAGCGCGGCCCGATGACAGGCTCCGCGAGCCTCGAAGGATGCACGGTCCCGCTGCAGCCACCCGGGCCGTGGCCTTCGCGACAACTGCGTCGTGGCCTCCTCTCGGGGAGACGGATCTAGCTTGGTCTCAGGGAGACGGATCTAGCATGGGCGCCCGGTGTCGATCTGGGAGGCTTTGGAGTCGGCTGCGGGACCCTCAAAATGGCGAGCCGCGCATAATCGCTTCCATAGCCTTGCTGCCGCCGCCCTGAGCGTGTATCTCGCATGGCGAGAAGCGGGGTATAGCGCAGCCTGGTAGCGCGGCAGTTTTGGGTACTGCAGGTCGTTGGTTCGAATCCAGCTGCCCCGACCAAAAATCCTTTTTATTTCAATAGATTGCAGGACGCGTATTTGAGGCCGGGTTAGTTGTGAATTTCCGCGCCGAGACCGTCGATCACACAACGCCGCTCAGCCTCCGCGCTCCTCGTCGGCGTGATACCGCATGGATCGGAGGCCTTTGCAAAGAAGGCAAACCACGACGATGACGGCAGCGACTCCAAGCCGATGCCCGTCGCCCCTCCGATGTACCTGGACATGAGAATGATCTGCGGCACCGTGCCCGCTGGCTCCTTGCTCGCGCTCGCCAGCGGCAACAAACATGCGAGGCAGTTCGAACAGCCGCCTCGCATTCGCTTTCGATGCACGGGCCTGCCGCTTCGGCCGCGCGTCGTGGATTCGCTCTTGTCAACGAAGGCCTGATTGACCGACACCGGTGAGGTCGGGGCCTGCATGGCGTGACGCCGAATTGTTGGCCGCCATTTCAGACAGGCAAGGGCACCTGACGGCCTCTGGATGGATCGGCTCATAGCGAGAACGACCGCAGCCCAGAGGAGCGCCATCAGAATCATCGGCAGCAAACCTTCGACGTGACGACATTTCTTATGTGCCGCTGGATGCGACGGAGGCGCGCTCGCCGGTCATTCTCGGCTACAGGAAGAATCATCCGTCGACGCTTCTGCGTCGGTTTCTGGCGATCGTTCGCGGAATATAGGCTTCGAGCAGGGATAGCTTCGGCTTGCAGGCCTGTCGTCTGGCCATGCGCTGCCTGTGGCGTCAGGCAATCAGTTCGATTCTTCACATGTCGTCTCGGTCTCTCCGCCAAAAGGCAGCAAAAATCATTGCGCGTAAAAGCCAGTTTCATGAGGCGCTTCAAGCTGATTTGGGTCGTCCAGTCCCCTGCGAAAAAATATTTTGCTTTCGTTTTTTCCGAAGTTGAGGATTAATGACCGCCGTTCCGCTCCGGCACGAGGGGCGTACGCGTCGTCACGAACGCGGAGCGGGATGCGGTGGACGCGGATGTGTCGAAGACGAACGACACGTGACGCGGACGGCGAAGTCGTGTGGTCCTGGCGCGCCCATGCAGGCGCTAAGTTCGCAGGTGATGCGTNTCGCATCGCGCGGACGACGGTGGCAAACAAGCTGGTTCACCGAGGAGAGCTCGAAGTAAGCCGTAAAACCACTGCGCAGGGAAGGCCGGAGTGTTCTCCGCCTACACCTGTGGTCTTCGCGCTCTTGCGCGTACTTTTTCGCGCGAGGGCCCACGGGTGCCGGCGGGCACCCGGTCTTCCCTGCGCCCTCTGATTTCAAAGAGGGTGGCTATAAGCAAAAGCTCGGGCGCGAAATGCGCCGCGGGAATGCGAACGCGTATCCTAATGCTGTTTGAAAATTGAATCCGTGTACGTCGCGACCCATAAG
>NZ_AWZU01000018.1 GCF_000472385.1 Bradyrhizobium sp. ARR65 | reverse complement strand
GCCCAGCCGAGCCTGCCGCGATCAGCGGAGCTGACGCTGCCATCGCCGCCATGCCCTGCGCGACCATCGCCTCGAGCTGGTCGATCAGGTCGCGGTCGTTGCCCTCGGGCTCGGCTTCGGTGGCCTCGAGCCCGGCGAGGATCTCCTTGATGCGGTCGATCGAGGACAAAATCACCGTCACCGCCTCGGCCCGCACCGGCATGCCGTCGCGGAATTTGCCCATCAAGGTCTCGCCGGCATGCGCCAGNGCTTCCAGCCGCGGCAGCCCCAAAAAGCCGCAGGTCCCCTTGATCGTGTGCACCAGGCGGAAGATGTTATCCAGGATCTTGGCGTTGTTCGGCTCCTGCTCGAACTTCACCAGCTGATTGTCGACGGTGTCCAGGCTCTCGCTGGTCTCCGTCAAAAACTCCCGCAACAGATCATCCATCAGAACAAACCTTCCAAGGCTCCGGGCTCCGATCGCCCCTCGTGCCTGATCTTATGGGATTGCAGACCCGGCGCGTCGGCCAGCGATGCGGTGGTGACTTTCGTGATCGGCTCCGCCGGAGAGAGGCCACATATTTCCGTGCTGCAATGAATAGCCCTTCGGGTTTCTCATTCCCGTTAACGGCGTGTTCCGTGCAAATACGGACGCAGGCTGCGCTCGCAGCGGTTGCCGCCGGCGAGCCTTTGCGCGATTTCATGGGGAAATATCGGCGCGAACGTCGTTGTCGGCCGCAATGCCGCGTTGATATCGAAAGCAATTTGCCGGTGTTGTTTAATTGTCCGCTAACCACGCCGCGGAAATTGCGTCGGCGAGCCTGCTTGCGCGGCTCAAAATGACGTGCGGCCGAACGATGGCTTGCGCAGCTCACACGCGGACTGCGCCGATCGCCTTCGTCGGCTGCACATCATGATTGCGCACCCGTAGAACTACGAGAGCTCGCACGATTAACGCGCCGTTCAACCGCTGCTGCTATTTGTCACGATGCTGACGAGCGCGAGTTCAAGACAACATCGAACACCTTCGTTGCTGTGAACGTCTCGCCCCTGTCCGGCCGTTTGCGAACTGTGCGGAGGGAAGACATGGCCTTTGATTTGTCGATGCCGATCCTTGTGGTCGACGATTACAGCACCATGATCCGGATCATCCGCAATCTCCTGCGGCAGCTCGGCTTCGAAAAAGTCGACGACGCCTGCGATGGATCGTCGGCGCTGAACAGGATGCGCGGCAAGAGATATGGGCTCGTGATCTCCGATTGGAACATGGAGCCGATGACCGGCTATGACCTGCTGCGCGAAGTGCGCGCCAGCCCGGAGCTCTCGAAGACTCCCTTCATCATGATCACCGCGGAATCCAAGACCGAAAACGTCATCGCGGCCAAGAAGGCCGGCGTCAGCAACTACATCGTCAAACCGTTCAACGCCGCGACGCTGAAATCCAAGATGGAAGCGGTGTTCGGCCCGGCCGAATAGCCGAGCCGCCGACAAAGCCGCGCTCGGGCGCAGTGATCTTTCCAGAGAACTGCTGCACGATTTGCGCTGGAGCGGTCGCTGATCAACTTGCAGAGCCGGACGAGCCTCTTCAACCAGGCCCCGTCATTGCGAGGAGCGAAAGCGACGACCCGCCGTCGCACGCTCCGCGAGCTATGGCGAGGCGTCACTTGCGCTCGCAATAACGCCGGGGCGCGCCCTTTCGATTCGCTCAGTTCAGCGACTGCGCTAACGCGGCCCTTCGGGTCCCGATGATGCTTCCGGCGCGGCGAACAGTGAAGCCTCCGATCCGACCAGATCGCCGCAGCGGCTCGCGTCCGCGCCATAAGCCGCGGCCGTACTTCTACGGCATCCAATTTTCATATCCGGCTAAGGATGAAAGGAGATAGTCGCGGCAGGCACAGGAGGGCTCCATGTTCACATTCGAAACGGCCGATCAAAGGGAGATGCGGCGTTTCCGTATGGCGCAATTCAACGGGAGAACAGCCACCGTCAGGGCCGGCGACACGACGATCACCGGGCATGTCCGTTCGGTGCAGGAACAGGAAGCAAGCGTTCCGCCGCGCTGGATCATCACCATCATCCCGAACCCGCCGAAGCAGGCAGCCACAGCGCGGCGCGCGGCACCGCACGTCAATTCATTCCGGGAAGACTTTTACTAAAGCGCGATGGGATTAGGTTGGATCGCCGTCGCGCTTCAGATTCTCGTTTTGAGCATGATCCTTTCGGAAAACCGCTTCACACTTTTCCGGATCATGCTCTAAGGGCGACCCGCGACCCCAACGGATTGGCGACCGCGTTTGGCTTTCAGCCGGTACGCTCGCCGATCAGCAGCAGCGCGGCGCGTACCAGCTCCGCGGTGTTACGCGCGCCGAGCTTTCGCATCGCCTCGGCGCGATGGCTCTCGAAGGTGCGCGGGCTGATGCGCATCCGCAACGCGCCTTGCTTGTTGGAGTGGCCTTCGCTGATAAGCTGCAAGACCTCGCGTTCGCGCTTCGTCAGCGGACGCTGGCCAGCCTCGGTGGCGCAGGCAAGGCGTGCCTGGCCGATCTCCCTGGGGCGCACTACGCGCTCCTCGAATTCAAATTTGGCGTTGGTGGCAGGCAGCGCACCTTGCTGGGCTGTGTCGACCTGCTTGACCAGCGCGCAAACCCGTTCGGTTTGTTGGAGCGCGTGATCGACGATCTTCTGCAGGTAAGCCCGATCCTCCGGGCTCTGCGACAGCGCTCGGCTGAGTTGCTTGATCTCGCCCATGTAGAGCAGGAGCGCAGTCAGCGAGCCGTTGAGCTGGCGCGCAATAGCGCCCTCTTCGTCAGCGGCGGCGGCGCGCATGGCCTGTGGCCGGACCGCTTCGAGCGCGGTCAGAGTCGGGCCGCTTGCGACAGCTTCGGCAAGATCGGACTCGGCGAGGCGGCTTTCTTGCTGTGACATGCCCGTTGTTTAACGGACGGCACGCGGCTCCATGGTTAAGAATTTGCACCGTAAGACTACGGAAATCTTGCGAAAAATCCGCAGCCGGAGCGCCATTTTACGCGTTGAGATTGCGGAGGAATCCAGCCTCGCCCGCCAAGGTTGCAAGCGGTAAATGAATCAGCGGCCTGACGATAGCGCTCCGACCTCGCTGCCCGCTTTGCGCACGTAGCCGAGCGCCGCGCGCCCTCGATCGCCCCCGATCACCTTACCATTTATTTAACGATGACTTGCTTTCATGTTCCCGGTTGCGAGCGCGCAAATGCCCCTACGCGACAGGCCGATATCGAGGCTCCGGATGAGTTGCGGAAGTTGCGTGCCATGGTCCAAGCCGAGCGGATCTCAGAATATCTGAAGCAGCTAACTCCGCTCGCGCGGAGCAATCTCTTAAGCGAGCTTGAGCGGCTGGAGGTCTGCGGGCTCGAAATACCCGGCGCTGCCGCGGTCGTTCAGGCGCTGCGCGCCGAATTTCGCAAGGCCGGACAACCCAGCAAAGGGCCAAGCAATCCCTCCAAGCATTTCTTCGCCCCCATCGAGCCTCTGCTGGTTGACGCGGATCCGGACCATGCGAATCCGGGGCGGATCTCGCGCGGGTCGCTGTCGCCGGTCTGGGAATGGATCAGCCATGATCTGCTTCCGACCATGGCGCGCGACTATGCCGCGCAGCTCAAGGAGCTGATCGCAAGCGACAAGAAGCGCGAGCTGCAGCAGGCTGTCGCCACGTTCCAGACCAAAGTCGTCAAGTCGCTCGAGAACACGCTGGCCGCACCGGAGAACGCGGCGCAGATCCGCGGCAAGCTTGCGACCTTCACGGCTTCACAATGCGTCTTCAACGACCTCATCAAGATCGTCTGCGTGCTGCGTGCGCGCGATGCACTGGCGAAGTTCGAAAAAGGGCTGCCGGACAAGATATCGAAGTTCGACGACGGCCGTGTCGCCGCCATGACGAGTCTCCTGGATGAATTCGGCAAGACCAACAAGGAAGCGCTTCCCTTTGCGCTGACGCTCATCGCAAACCGCCTCAGGACGCCCTGGGAATTGATCCGCCTCGCGACCAGGGCGTCACCAAGCAAAGGCGCGCGCGACATCGCCGCCACGCCTTATGCGATCACGGTTTCGATGGTGCTGGATCGGCTCGAGGACAAGAAGCTCGCCTTGCGTTTTGCGCTCAGGAACAACCGCGTCCTCGTCGCCAAGCAGCTTCTGACTGAGATCTACGACACCGAATATGCGCTGCAGGTCCGCATCGACCAGCTCGAACAGTCCGATTGGGGCGCGCGCCTGCGCAGGCTGATGGATGCCATCGCTGCGCTGGTCGAGGCGGAGGTGAGCCGTTTTCCTCCCGATGTCGGCCATGTCCTGGGCTCGCGCAGCTTGAAGAGCCATCAGTCGCTCGCCGGCCGCCTCACCTATCTCGCCTGGAAGGGGCGCGATGCCATGCATGGAGGCGCGACGTTCTGCAAAAAGCTGATCGGACAAACCTGAGCCAACAGGCCCGACGTCCAAGGTGCCCTTGAGCCGCTACGGTCGCTCCACGCGCTGCAGACGCAAAAACCTGTCCAGCAAACGGCCGGACAGGACAAACCTGAACCACCAAGATATCATCCGCCGCATATTCATCGTTTCCGCCTCCTCGGCCCGAGTCCGCAAGAAGCGCGATGAGCTCGCGTCGAACCCGTCATCGCGCTCCGGGTCGTTTGCTTGAGCATGATCTTTCCGGAAAAAGGCGCTGCACAGTTTTCCGGATCATCGCCTCAATAGCCCCGAAACCGGGCTTGCGCCTGTGAGCCGCTTCACATCCGCCTCTGCGTACCGGCGCCGGCCGGCCCCGCGCCGGCGCGCGGGCTTTTCGACCTTCGGATGGTCCCTGCCCGCGCTGCGGAACGGAACCGCCCTGCGGACTGCACGTTCTTTCGGCGGGCAAGATCAACCAAGAACACAGCTTGCCTCGGGGGCGCCAGGAGGGACCCTCATGACTATTTCTCACGCCAATCCGACGCCGCTGTCCTCGCTCGAACATCAGATCCAGCTACGCCGCGCCGTCATCGCTTCCACGATCGGGACCGCGATCGAGTGGTACGATTTCTTCCTCTACTCGACGGTCACGGGCCTGGTCTTCGCAAAACTGTTCTTCCCGCATTCCGATCCCTGGGTCGGCACACTGGAAGCCTTCGCCATCTATGCCGTGGGCTTTGCCGCCCGCCCCGTGGGAGCAGCCATCTTTGGCCATTATGGCGACCGCATTGGCCGCAAATCGACCCTGATCGCGACGCTCCTCTTGATGGGAGTGGCCACCTTTGCCGTGGCGCTGGTGCCGACGTACCAGAGCATCGGCGTCTGGGGCGCCGTCATTCTCACCATTCTGCGCTTTATCCAGGGCGTTGGCGTCGGCGGCGAATGGGGCGGTTCGGTGCTGATGTCGATGGAATGGGCGCGCAGCGACAAGACGCGCGGATTGATCGCGTCATGGCCGCAGTTCGGCGTGCCTTGCGGGCTGTTCTTGGCCAATCTTGCCGTGCTCGCTTTCAGCCAGATGTCGGGCGAACAATTTCTCGCCTGGGGCTGGCGCATCCCCTTCGCGCTGAGCCTGATCCTGGTGGGCGTCGGCCTCTATATCCGGCTCGGCATTCTGGAGACGCCGGTGTTCACGCGCCTCGTGGCGGAGCAGAAGATCGAACGCGCGCCCATGCTCGCCGTGCTGATCGAGCATCCCAAGGAAATCCTGCTCTCGGCGTTCGCGCGCATGTCCGAGCAGGCCCCGTTCTACATTTTCACCGCGTTCATCTTTTCCTACGGTATCGGCTCGCTGAAGGTCTCGCGCGACTTCCTGCTCACCGCCGTGCTGGCGGCCTCGGTGTTGTCGTTCGTTTCGATACCCGTGTTCGGGCATCTATCGGACCAGATCGGCCGCAAGACGATGTATATGATCGGCGCCGCGGTGACCGGCGTGTTCGGCTTCATCTATTTCGGCATGCTCAACACGGGATCGGAACCCATCATCTTCCTTGCGATCTTCCTGTCGCTCGTTCCCCACGACATGCAGTACGGACCGCAGGCCGCGCTGATCGCCGAAAGCTTCACGGGCCGCCTGCGCTACAGCGGCGCTTCGCTCGGCTATCAGCTCGCGTCCGTGATCGCCGGCGGACCGGCGCCGTTGATCGCGACCTGGCTGTACAAGACCTATCAGTCTGCAACTGCGGTCGCGCTCTACATCGCCGCCTGCGCGGTGATTACGCTGATCGCAACCGCGCTGATGACCGACTACACCGGCAAGGACATTTCGGGGGAATACAAGATGCAGTGAACGCGGGCGGCTGGGCATCGCTTCCGCGCCGATCGCCATCTACAATCCGTTCGAACCTTCATGGAGCTGAACTGACAGGGAGATGGCGATGCGGCGGATGAGGCTCGTGGCGACAGCGCTGACGGTCGCGATAGCGGCGGCAATGTTCAATTCGGACACGATCGCGCAGAGCGCACCGAGCGACAATGCGGCTCCGACCCCCGACAATGCCGTCATGATCACCATTTTCTTCAAGCACGACCAGTCGCGTCCTCTGGGAGAGCTCAACGCCCAGCTCGAGAAGCAGGGCTATTACAAGGCGTTCCCCCCGCCCGGCGTCGAGGTGGTGAGCTGGTATGTGATGATGGGGATCGGCCAGGTCGTGACGCTGCGGCTGCCGGCCTCGCGGCTGCGCGAGGTCAATCGCATCATCGAGGACAAGGCGTGGGGCGCCTATCACACCGAATTCTACCCAACCTATGATTACAAGGCTGTCGGTATGGCCGCGCATGAAAAGGCGCAGTGAAGGACTTTCGACAATTGGAAACTGCCATGCGTCCAACTCACGCGATGATCGCCATCTTGCCCTGTAACAATCTCGACGCATCGGAAGCATTTTACAAGCGTCTCGGCTTTGTGCGACCTGACGAGGAGAAACAGTCCAGCAGCGCAGACGACAGCTACCGCATCCTGTCCGACGGCAAGGGAGCTCAGCTACATCTCACCGACGCCGTCGAAGGCTGGCTGGTGCCAGGTCGCAATCCGTTCGCTCTCTATCTCTATACGGAAGATGTCGACGCGCTCGCGGCGGAATTCGCCAGCGAGCTGCTTGAGAGGAACGGACCGGAAAATAAGCCCTGGGGCATGTACGAGTTCTCGCTCTCCGACCCCGACGAAACGCTGGTGCGGGTGGGACGGCCATCGATCCCGCGATGATGCAATCTCGCCCGCTATCGCCCGGCCCCTTCGGCGATCGCCCTCAAACGGGCGACGGGTTGATGCGCGCAAAGCCCTCCTGGATGCGGTAGGGATAATAGGGATAGGCCGGCATCACAGCGCTTGCCTCGTCAAGGCGGCGGATCTGCTCTTTGGTCAGCGACCAGCCGACGCTGCCCAGATTATCGCGAAGCTGCGCTTCGTTGCGCGCACCGATGATGACGGATGAGACCGTCGGCCGGCTCAGAAGCCAGGCAATGGCAATCTGCGGCACCGTGCGCCCGGTCTCGCGCGCGATGATCTCGAGCGCATCGACGACTGCATATAATCGCTCCTGTTCGACCGGCGGTCCCCATTGCGCGGTGTCGTGCAGGCGGCTGCCTTCGGGCAAGGGCTGGCCGCGGCGGATCTTGCCGGTGAGCCGCCCCCAGCCGAGCGGGCTCCAGACCAGCGCGCCGACACCCTGATCCAGGCCAAGCGGCATCAGCTCCCATTCATAGTCGCGCCCGACCAGCGAGTAATACACTTGATGCGCCACATAGCGCGGCCAGCCGTGACGCTCGGCGAGCGCAAGCGACTTCATCAACTGCCAGCCTGAGAAATTCGAGACGCCGACATAGCGCAGCTTGCCGGCGCGCACGAGGACATCCAGCGTCGACAATACCTCTTCGATCGGCGTGAAGGCATCGAACGCGTGGAGCTGCAAAAGGTCGATATAATCGGTGCCGAGTCGCTTGAGCGCGGCATCCACGGCCGCGAGCAAGCGATGCCGCGAAGAGCCCGCATCATAGGGACCCTCCCCCATCGGCAGGCTCGTCTTGGTGGAGATCAGCGCCTTGTCGCGACGGCCTTTGAGCGCGACGCCCAGAATCTCCTCCGAAGCACCGCTCGAATAGACATCGGCGGTGTCGAACAGATTGACGCCGGCATCGAGACAAATGTCGATCAGCCTGCGCGCGTCTTCGACGTCGCTGCTGCCCCAGGCCGAGAACAGCGGTCCCTGTCCGCCGAATGTTCCGGTGCCGAAACTCAGCACCGGGACCTTGAGGCCGGATTTTCCGAGATGACGATAGTCCATGGCTTTCTCCATTTCTGCTATTCCGCCGGGCAAACGGCCTGCGCGGCTTTCGGCCGGTCGAGCCGCACGCTGACCAGGGCCAGGACAAGACCGGCCGACGTGATGGCCGCCGCGACCAGCGGCAGGGCGACGAAGTCAGCGCCGTGATCGATGGTCACTCCGCCGGCCCAGGCGCCCAGTGCATTGCCGAGATTGAAAGCCGCGATGTTGAGACTCGAGGCCAGCGTCTGTCCGGCGGGGCCCGCCGTCTCGAGCACCCGGAGCTGCAGCGGCGCCACGGTGGCAAAAGCCGCCGCGCCGAGCAGGCCGACGAGCAGGACCGTGAGGGCCTTCAGCGAAAGCACCAAGGCGAAGACGACGAGCACGACGGCAAGCGTGGCGAGCGTGCCAAGCAGAGCGCGCGAGAGCCCGCGGTCCGCCAGCCGGCCGCCTGCGACATTGCCGACCGACAACCCCACGCCGAACACCAGCAGGACCGGCGAGACCGCCGCTTCGGGAAAGCCGGTCACGCGCGTGAGGATCGGCTGGATGTAGGTGAAGACGGTGAAGAGCCCGGCAAAGCCCAGCACCGTCATGGCAAGGCCGAGCTGCACTTGCGAACGCGCAAGCACTGCGAGCTCGTCGCGGATCGCGACCTGCTCATCGGTCTGTCCGACCGCGCCCGGCACGAAAACCGCGAGCACCGCAAAGGCCACGATGCCGATGGCGGCGACCGCCCAGAACGCTGCGCGCCAGCCAAGCAACAGACCGAACCAGGCGCCGAAGGGGACGCCAAGCAGCGTCGCCACCGTGAGGCCCGTGAACATGGTCGCGATCGCGGAGGCGCGCTTATCCTCGGCCACGAGACTTGTCGCAACGACCGAGCCGACGCCAAAGAAGGTGCCGTGGGCGAGCGACGTCAGCACCCGCGCGGCCATCAAGAGCGCGTAGTTCGGTGCCAGCGCGCAGGCGGCATTGCCGAGCGTGAAGATGGCCATCAGCGCCAGAAGCACGGCCTTGCGCGGCATGCGGCGCGTCGCGAGCGTCAGGATCGGCGCGCCCGCGAACACGCCGAGCGCATAACCGGAGATGAGCAGGCCCGCCGCGGGGACCGAGACGTGCATCTCAGCCGCGACCTGCAGCAGCAGGCCCATGATGACGAATTCAGTGGTGCCGATGCCAAAGGCACCGGCGGTGAGCGCAAGGACAGCGGCAGGCAAGGACGTCGCTCCGATCAACGAGTGGTATGCGCAGCGCAAATAGCGGGAGTTCCGCAAGAGAATTAGTAGGCGACAAATCCAATCATTTGTGACACGAATTCAATATGCCCCGCCTTGACTCCAACCGTGCCGCCGAAATGGAAGTGTTCGTCCGAGTCGTCGATCTCGGCGGCTTCACCGCCGCGGCACACAGCTTTCGCCTGACGCCGTCGGGCGTGAGTAAGCTGATATCCCGGATGGAGGCCCGGCTTGGCGCAAGGCTCGTCAACCGCTCCACGCGCAAGCTGCAACTGACTGCCGAGGGCGAGGCCTTTTACCAGCGCGCGGTGCGCATCCTCGCCGAGATGGAGGAAGCCGAGCGCGAAGCGGCGGCGGGCGCGGCGCCGCGTGGTCATCTCACAGTCAACAGCAACATCCCGTTCGGGATGCGCTACATGATGCCACTGGTGCCGCAGTTCCTGGCACAACATCCGGAAGTGACGCTCGATATCGTCCTCACCGATACCGTCGTCGACCTGATGGAGGAGCGCGCCGACATCGCGATCCGGGTCGGACCCCTGGCGGCCTCGCGCCTGCTCGCGCGCAAGCTCGCGACGAGCCGCATGGTGCTGGTGGCCTCGCCGGACTATCTGGCCCGAGCCGGCATGCCCAAAACGCCGGCCGAACTCGCCCGGCACCGCTGCATCGGCTGGACCTTCCCACGGACCATTCGCGGCTGGCCGTTCCGCAAAGGCGAGCACAGCGAGGAGATCCTGCCGCCGCCGGCCGCCCGTGCGAGCGATGGCGAGGCCGTGCGCCTGTTAGCGCTGGGCGGCGCGGGGCTGGCGCGGCTTGCGCTGTTTCATGTCGGTTCGGATATCGAGGCGGGCTGCCTGGTGCCAGTGCTGCAAAATTACAATCCGGGCGACCGCGAGGACATCCACGCGGTTTATGCCGGCCATGGCGGGCCTTTGCCGGCGCGCGTGCGCGCCTTCATCGATTTCCTCGCCAAGCACGTCCGCATGAGTGATCCCACGCTCAGGCGTGGCGCAAATGGTGAGTGGCGACTCCATACCGGGCGCTGATCGAAACGCGAGTCGAAGCGGACTTCCGCCTGACGCCTCGCGTCAATCGACCTCGGTCAGAAGCCCCTGCCGTAGTGCCAGCCGGACCAGTTCGATATCCGAAGCGACGCCAAGCTTGTCCTTGATCAAAGAATGCAGATTGGCGACAGTCTTGGGGCTGAGATGAAGCGCTTCGGCGATTTCCTCCGTGGTGCTTTCGGCCAGCAGCATCCTGAACACTTCGAACTCGCGCGGCGTCAGCACATCGGCAGCGCTCGTCTCACCGGCGAGACGGCCGAGCGCAAGCTCATGGCCGATATCAGGACTGACGGCGATGCGGCCTGCGAGCACGTCCATCACGGCGCGCACCAACGCTTCGGGTGGGCTCGTCTTGGTGACATAACCCTTCGCGCCGGCGCGGATCGCCTGCACGGCAAAGCCTGCATTCTGATGCATGGTGAACGCCAGAACTCGGGCGCCGCGATCCCATTGCCGGATACGCCTGATGGCTTCGATGCCGCCGATGCCGGGCATCGTGAGGTCCATGATGACGAGATCGGGCTGCGCTTCCTTGAACAGCCTGTAGGCCTCCGCGCCGTCGCCGGCTTCGGCGACAACGCGCAATCCCGGCTGCTTCTGCAGCACCGCGCGATAGCCTTCGCGCACCACCGCATGATCGTCGACCAGCATGATGGTGCAACCGGCATCGCTCATGCCGCACACTCCACATTGGCGCGGTCCTCCGCGCCTTGCGTTGGTGGCGCGGCGAGCGGAATGACGACGCGTAACACTGAGCCCCGGCTTGGCCCGATCTCGAAACTCAGTCGGCCGCCGAGGCCGGCCACACGTTCGCGCATGCCGAGCAGGCCCATTCCGGATTTGACCGTCTGATCGCCGGCGCGGCCGTCATCCTCGACGGTGAGTTCGATCTCGCCGGTGCTGCCGCCATCCGACATGGTCTGCGCCTCACGCATGATCAAATGAAGGACGACCCGCGTCGCGCCTGCATGCTTTGCCGTATTGGTGAGAGCCTCCTGCGCGATGCGATAGAGATCGCCGGCAATGCCGGCAGGCAAACTCTCGACATTGCCGGAAAAAGCGATCTCGAAGCGCGTCTGGCCCCGGCTGCGGCCATTCCAACCCGAGATCAGGCCTTGCAGGCTTGCGGCGAGGCCAAGCTCTTCGACGTCAGGGGGACGCAACCTGAACAGCGTGCCGCGCAGCGTCTCCATCATGGCGGTGGCGATCCGCGCGATGCTGTCGCACTCGGCCAGCAGGGCTGGACAATCCTGCGCCGCGCCTTGGTGAACCGAGGCCGCGAGTGCGCGGATCGCGGCGAGAGACTGGCCGAATTCGTCATGCAGTTCCCGCGCGAGATGGCGACGCTCATCGTCCTGCAACGCGATCAGCCGGCGCGTCAGCTCCTTGCGCTCCGCGAGGGCCGTGGCGAGGTTTTCGGAAAGCTGGTTGAACACGTTGCCAATAGCGGACAGTTCCGCCAGATCGAACGGGGGCAGACGTGCCGTCAGATCATGGGCGGCGATCCGCTCGAGACCTCTGCGGATCAATCGCGTCGGCCGCAGCGCGCGTGCGAGCGCCGCATAGACAAGCACGCAGAGCAGCGGCAGCGCGACCGCGAGCACGACCATCAGGCGGCCCGCCTCGTGCCAGGCATCCGTCGTCAGCACGGCCGGATCAACCCAGACCACGGCCTCGCCCACCTTGCTGCCGCCTGACAGCACGGGCCGTGCGGCCTCGCGGCCGGGATTGAAGAGATAGCGATGGAACGCCGCAAACGCCTGTGGCGGCTCGCTGCTGTCGCCGGAGGCACCGCCGCAGAAGCGCTGAAGGATGTCGCCGCCGCTGCTACGATAGGCAATGCAGAGACCCGGCATCATCACGGATGCTGCGATAACCTCGAGATCAGGGAATTCTCTTCGCGGATTGTTCACCCACTGGATCTTGCTTTGCTGCAGTTCCAGCGTCTTCGCCGAGATCTCGGCAATGCGATCGATCCTCGCATGCACCGATCTGTCGGCCTCGAACAGGAAATAGGCAGAGATCGCGGCAAAGCAGACGGCCGACACGGCAGCGACCCGCAGCGTCAGGCGCAGTTTGAGGTCGCCTCTGGCAAACGTCCACATTGCGGATGCCTCGCGCGAAATGAGTGTGATGTCAGGCGGCCGACGCCGCCGCCACATTTAACGACATTATGCACCTGGCGGAAAGCGCTGGCAGCGCGGGGAGAGAGCATCGTGAAATTTTCCCGGGTCAAGCCGGGAGGCCTTCCGCTTCGGGGCTAAAAGGTGCCGGCCTAGCCTCGCATATACTGCGCTCAACGTTTTCGGATCTGGCCATGCTCCGCTCCCGCCTCATTCACGTTCTTGCCGCAACCGGGCTTGTTCTTGGCTCCGGTTTCGGCACGCCCCGTTCAGCCGCGGCCGAGGGTCAGCACCTGGCCGTGACCGTCGACGACTTCAGCTATCTCGATACCTCAGGCGAACAGGCCGACCAGTCCGCCGCCCATCAACAGCGGCTGCAAGCGTTCATGGCCGCGCTCAGAGGCGACATCGAAGGCGACCGACGCTTCCATCTGACCCCCTCCAATGCGAGCGAAGGCGCCGCGCCGGAGACTAGGCTGCACGCGGCATCGCAGGCCGGCGCGCAGATCCTGCTGGTCGGTGGTATTCAGAAGGTCAGCACGCTCGTGCAATGGACGCGAGCCGCCGCCGTCGATGTCGCATCCAACCGCGTGCTGGTCGAGAAGTTCTTCACGTTTCGCGGCGACAACGATGAAGCCTGGCGACGCGCCGAAACCTTCGTATCGCAGGAAATCCGCACCGCGCTGACGGACTCGCTGCAAGCGACCGCGGCAGCCGCCACGATCAAGCTTGCGGTCTTCGACTTCGAACTCGAAGATACCAGCGCCGGTGCCGAGGCTGCTGGGGAGACGACGTCGGATCAGACCGGGTTGGCCGACAGCACCAACGCGGTCCGCCAGCTCCTGGCTCAGGCGGGGCCCTACCAAGTGATTGACGTCAGCGCCGCAACCGGCGACGCTGTGAAAGCCCACGCACTGCATGATTGCGGCGGCTGTGACGCGAAGATCGCCGGGAGTCTCGGCGCCGATCAATCACTGGTCGGCATCATCAGGCGGGTCAGCCGCACCGAATATACGGTCCGGTTCGAACTCCGCGACGTGAAGAGCGGAGCGATCGTCGCCAGCGGCGAAAGCGGGCTTCGGATGGGCGCCAATTACTCCTGGAGTCGCGGCGCGGTGCGCCTGTTGCGCGACCGGCTGCTCGAGGCCGCGCCTCAGCAGTGATCTCGCCGGCGATCGCGGCCGGCTTTCCTCCGACGTGAAATTGAAACCGCGCGCTGGCGGATGTCGGCGCGCGGCAATCGTCCTTCCCTCGTGGAGGTCAAAGATTGATCTCGCTCAACACGCAACGCCGCCTTTGCTTCAGAAAATAACGTCAGGGAGTTGCGGAGATCAGACGCCCTTCATGACAACGACGTAAACTGCGGAAGCGCAGCCAATCGGGGTGTCGGGTTCCGCGTGTGCCAAGCGAAGCGCGTCTTCGAAAAGGCCGGACGCCAGGAAAGGAGGGCACCGCCGCGATCATCAGATGGAGGTTACCGTGGATCAAGTCGAGACCAGGACAATTACCGTCCAAGAGAGCGGCGCATCCGTCAGCCCGGCGGAAAAAGGCCACCAGTATCAACGGATGATCCAGAAGGCCAAAGGCCTTCCCCCGTTGCGCACCGCGGTGGTTCATCCCGTCGATAATATCTCCTTGTGCGGCGCTGTCGAAGCAGCCCAGGCAAAACTGATCGTACCCGTCCTGGTCGGACCAGAGGCGAAGATTCGGGCCGTGGCGAAGCAGACGGAAATCGACCTGTCCCCTTACGAGCTCGTATCGGCCGAGCACAGCCATGATGCGGCTGCCATCGCCGCGGGGCTCGCGCGCGACCGCAAGGTCGAGGCCTTGATGAAGGGAAGCTTGCATACCGACGAGTTCATGGCCGCGATCCTGACCGAAGAGAAATTGCGGACCGAGCGCAGGATGAGCCATATTTTCGTCATCGACACGCCGCTCTATCCGCGGCCGCTCTTCGTCACCGATGCCGCCATCAACATTAGTCCGACGCTTTCGGACAAGAGAGACATCGTTCAGAACGCCATCGATCTCGCGCACGCGCTCGACAACCGCTCGCCGCGCGTAGCCATCCTGTCGGCCATCGAAACGGTGACAGAGAAGATACGCTCCACCATCGACGCGGCCGCGCTTTGCAAGATGGCCGATCGCGGCCAGATCACTGGAGCCATTGTCGACGGGCCGCTGGCGTTCGACAACGCGGTCTCCGAAGAGGCTGCACGAGCCAAGGGCATCGTGTCTCCGGTTGCCGGGCGTGCCGACATTTTCGTCGTGCCCGATCTGGAAGCGGGGAACATGCTGGCGAAGCAGCTCGAATACCTCGCCGGCGCCGATGTCGCCGGGATCGTGCTGGGCGCCCGGGTTCCAATCATCCTGACGAGCCGCGCCGATAAATCGCTGGTACGGCTCGGATCCTGCGCGATCGCGTTATTATGGGCACGTTACCAAACGCGAGGCGCCTGATGGACATCATTCTGGTTCTCAATGCTGGCTCCTCCAGCATCAAATTTTCACTGTTCTCGGGCGCCGAGCGGCCCGGGCAGGATGGCCTGGTCTGCGAGGGCGCGTGCGAGGGGATCGGAGACGAGTTGCAGGCGCATGCGAAGGACAAGGCCGGTCACCTCCTTGTCAACGAGCGATTGAGCGGCGAATCCACTCATGGACGCGCGCTGTCGTGGCTGCTGGACTGGATTGAAGGCCGATTCCCGGAGCATTCGCTGCTTGCCGTGGGCCACCGCATCGTTCATGGCGGCTCCCGCTATTCCGCGCCGGTGAAGATCGATGCCGACGTCATCGCGGAGCTCGAGCGGCTGGTCCCGCTCGCACCACTGCATCAACCGCGTCACCTCCAGGACATCGCGGCGATCTCGAAGCTGCATCCCGGCCTGCCGCAGATCGGCTGCTTTGATACCGCGTTCCACCACGACCAGCCGCGCGTGGCGCGGCAGTTCGCGCTGCCGCGCAGGCTCACCGACGAGGGCGTGCTGCGCTACGGCTTTCATGGGCTGTCTTACGAGTATATCGCAAGCGTGCTGCCTGATATCGCCGGGACCAATGTTGCTTCGGGGCGCGTCGTCGTCGCGCATCTCGGCGCCGGCGCCAGCATGTGCGCCCTGAAGGACGGGCGCAGCATCGCAACGACGATGGGCTTCACCGCCCTCGACGGCCTGATGATGAGCCGCCGCTGCGGCGCACTCGACCCCGGCGTCGTGCTTTATCTGCTACAGGAAAAAGGCATGGCGGCTGCCGACATCAGCGACCTGCTCTACAAGGCCTCGGGACTGCTCGGCGTGTCCGGCTTCAGCGACGACATGAAGACGCTTCTCGCGAGCGAGGCGCCGCACGCGCGCGAAGCCATCGATCTGTTCGTCTATCGCATCAGCATCGAACTCGGCGCGCTCGCGGCGACGCTGGGCGGGCTTGATGCCGTGGTCTTCACCGCAGGAATCGGCGAGCACGCGCCGGAAATTCGCCGCCGCGTCTGCGAACAGGCGTCCTGGCTCGGACTGCAGATCAATGCTTCCGCCAATGCCGCAGGTGGACCCAGGATCTCGACGTCAAGCAGCAAGACCTCTGCCTGGGTGATCCCCACCAACGAAGAGCTGATGATCGCGCGGCATTGCCGGCGGCTCCTGCAGGAGCCGTAGCGGGATCAAGCCGGACTCCATCAAGCGCGCTTGCCCGATCAACCACATTGATTTTCGGCTGCCTTCGAACGCTCAGGGCAAGGGCTCTGTGGACCAAAGGCGGTCTTGAAGGCTGCGGCCTCAGCGCCCGGGTCTTTCCCCCAACGAGGGGGATGCGCGACCATCAGGTCAAAGCTGACCTCTTGGTTGTCCGCGGGGACACTTGGAGGTGCCGGCCCGAGCGATCTCACGCTGATAAAGCGAGAGTATCCAGCCGGACTTTCCCCGCGGCTCGATGATCGAGATGCGACCCTGATGTGCAGTGTAGTCAAGAATGACTTCCGCAACGGACAGCTGTGTGGAGTTTCTCTCCATTCGAACCTCGGACCCGTCCGCACGGGGACGCTTCGGTGACGCTAGATTACACCGCGCGGCGCACCAATCCTGCTTGCGATAAGGCCGATGCCCATGAGAGCGAGCGCGAGTCCCCACAGGTTCAGCCCAAAACTCCCATGTCCTCCAACTCCCTGCGCCGCAAGCAGCGCAAGGCCGGTGCCGGTGATGAGTGCGCCGAGCACGTAGCGCCACGCGGGTGCTGGTGCGCCTCCGGTCGCGCGCGGCCGCTCAAAGCGTCCGAAGGCCACAACAAGAGGAATGAGCGCCGTCGCATTCGCTGCAAGCCAAGGGAACCGCGACCACCACCACTCAGAGCTCCCCAGTTCAAGCCGCAGACCGAGGCCGCCGGCGAGATAGGCGGCGAGGACCACAAGGGTGGTGGCCGTCAGGTGCCAGATGAACAGCGTCATGATGCTGCCATTCATCGCCACGGTTGCCGTCCATGCTATGCGGCCAGCCAGCCAGCGGCGCGCGGGTGCTTGCACAGCAAGCAGCAACCCGCCCTGCATTGTTGCGAGCGCTATCAGCGTGACCTTCGGCGGTGTAGTGGTGCTGATCGGATCGCCGGGGACGCCAATCATTGAGACAGGATAAGGCCCGATGTGCACCAGCAAGAGTAGCACGCCAAAGCCCAAAGCGGCGCCGACAAGCAGCGTCCTGCGCTCGGAAAACCGCTCGTCGAGCCACGCATATCCGAGCACGGAGATTGCACCCCAGACGAATAGATAGTTGGCGAAGCCAAGCCAACGCAAACCGACGGCAAAGTACATGACATCGACAGCGACCGCGGCAGCCGTCAAAGCCCAGAACGACCTCATACCAAACCGAGTCCACGCAGCCTCCATGGCTGGCACGAGCAGCACAATCCCGATGTACACCGCGAGGAACCAGACCGGTATGAACGCCACCTGCGAGCCATAGCTGATCAGCTCCGGCCGCACGCCGCGGGCGTACTCAATTGCAACGATCGCCACCCAAACCGCGAGCAGTGGGAGGATTGGCCACACGAGACGGCGCAACCGGCCTTCAAGCCAGGCTGCATATGACTTGTCGTCCCGCCGCGCGGCACGCCAGCTGATGCCGTTCGCGTATCCGCCGACCATGAAGAAGATCGGCATGACCTGCATGATCCATGTGAGCCAAGCGGTCCAAGGAGCGACGGTCAGGATGTGGGACGCCGTCAACGTGTTAGTTGCGTCCAAATAGGGCGCGGCGGCCAGCCAGTGCCCGATCGTCACCACCAGCATCGACATAGCTCGCAGGAAGTCGACGTAGCGGTTTCGGGACGGGGGCGTCCGCTCAGCAAGCTCGGCAGCACGGGACCAAGCCGCCATGATCATTCTCCAAACTCCCGTTCAGCGTGTACGACCAAGTCAAACAAGTCAACGAATTGGCGCTCGCGAGCACCCTGCGCGACCTCAGTCCGATTGAGGTGGGGCTGCGACCTCGCACGGTCTGGAGTTCTCTCGATGTTTGCTCCTGGGGCATACTTCATCTCAAATCGGGCTGCGATGGCGTGGGCTCGAACACCAAGGGCACTACGGTCAAATTGGCGGCATGGACCGCTAGTTGCAGGCCAGTGCCGCCAATTTGAAGTTCCGTGCGGCATTTGCGGCAAGCTCGCTCAGGAACTTCAAATCAAAAAAGGCACTTGAATCATAAACCTGCTGGTGCCGCTTCGGCCGCCCTTGCCGGCAGCCACCGGAAAGCCGATTTCCTCTACAGAGGTCAGACCGGCCGGGTCGCAGCATCTGCCGGCCGTTGGGAGGAGTGCCATGGAGCGCATCTGGCTCAAGCACTACCCGCCGGGAGTCTCGGTGGAGATCGAGCCGTCGCGGTACACATCGCTCGTTGCGATGCTCGAAGAAAGCTTTGCGAGATATCGCGAGCGCACGGCCTTCATCTGCATGGACAAGGGGCTGACCTACGGCGAGACCGACGAGATGTCACGCGCCTTCGGGGCCTGGCTGCAGAGCAGAGGCCTGGCGAAAGGTGCGCGCGTCGCCATCATGATGCCGAACGTGCTGCAGTATCCGGTGGCGATCTGCGCCCTCTTGCGTGCCGGCTTCACCGTGGTGAACATCAACCCCTTGTACACGCCGCACGAGCTCGAGACTCAGCTCAAGGATGCCGGCGCCGAAGCCATTATCGTGCTTGAGAACTTCGCGTATGCCCTGCAACAGGCGATCGGCAAGACCAGCATTCAGCACGTCGTCGTTGCCTCGATGGGCGACCTCCTGGGCATGATGAAAGGCACGATCGTCAATCTGGTGGTGCGGTGGGTGAAGAAGATGGTGCCGGCCTACTCACTGCCGGACGCAACGCCGTTCAATGCAGCGATCGCGGCCGGCAGGAGTATGACCTTGGCCAAGCCGCAGCTTGGACCCGACGATCTCGCATTCCTGCAATACACCGGCGGGACCACGGGCATCGCCAAAGGCGCGATGCTGTTGCATCGCAACCTGGTCGCCAACATGCTGCAGATCGACGAGTGGCTGAAGCCGGTGTTGGAGAAGGAGCCGAAGGTCGATCGTCTGATCGTCATGGCGGCGCTGCCGCTCTATCACATCTTCGCATTGACGGCCTGTTTCCTGCTCAGCGTCCGTACCGGCGGCCAAAGCATTCTCATCCCCAACCCGCGTGATATTCCAAGCCTCATCAAGGAGCTTGCCAAGTACAAGGTGAACCATTTTCCGGCGGTGAACACGCTCTACAACGCGCTGCTCAATCATCCGGATTTCGGGAAGATCGACTGGAGCATGCTCAAGTGCGCCGTCGGCGGCGGAATGGCGGTACAACAATCGGTGGCGAACCGTTGGTTGGAGGCTACGGGCTCGCCGCTGTGGGAAGGTTATGGCCTGTCGGAGACGTCCCCGGTCTTGACTTGCAATTCACCGACCGACTCCGAATGGAACGGCACTATCGGACTGCCGATGCCGTCGACGGACATCTCGATTCGCGACGACGACAACAACGAGGTGCCGCTTGGGGAGCCGGGCGAGATATGTGCGAGCGGCCCGCAGGTGATGCCGGGCTACTGGAAACGTCCGGATGAGACGGCCAAGGTTATGACTCCCGACGGCTTCTTCCGCACCGGCGATATCGGCATCATGGACGAGACTGGCCGGACCCGGATCGTCGATCGCAAGAAGGACATGATCACGGTATCCGGGTTCAAGGTCTATCCGAACGAGGTCGAGGCGGTGGTGTCGAGCCACCCGGGAGTGCTCGAGTGCGGGGTGATCGGCATCCCCGATCCGCGCTCCGGCGATGCGGTGAAGCTGTTTGTCGTCAAGAAGGATCCAGACCTCACCGAAGCGGTGCTGATCGCCTACTGCCAGGCGCGGCTCACGCCCTATAAGGTCCCACGGCTGGTGGAGTTCAGGACCGAGCTGCCGAAGACCAATGTCGGCAAGATCTTGCGCCGGCAGTTGCGCGAGGAGTCGCAGAAGATCGACACTCGGGCCGCGTGAAGCGAGCGCGTGCCAGCAAATGCAGGGTGGCGCCCAGTTCTGTACGTTCTTCTCGCGAGTCGGCCGACTTGGCCGTCCGGTTTTCGACCATCTTGAGCCAGTCGGCGACTCTGACGCATCCGCTGTCGGTCCTGACCGCAGCGCGTGGCGTCTCGCCTCCGAGCATGGAAATTGGTTGATCGAGTGCGTCGCTCGCGGGGGACGGGGCCAGGATTTCAGCGCTTACAAGCTTGAGCGCTTTCCGAACAGTTCCAGGTAAAGCCGCCAGGATCTGCCGTCATCTTGCAATCGCTCGGCGGAGTAGTGGAAGGAGTGGGCGGTGATGGCCTGATAGCCCCAACGAATCGGCGTGCCGTCGGCAAGCTCTCCTTCCATCGCGATCTCCTGGCCCCGACGCCGCGCCGTCAGCCGGGCGCTGGTTTGGTCGTCCGCCGGATTGATGAAGGTGACGCGCCAGGCGTTCAGCCCGCGGTCATAGGTACGAATGGTGGTGGCATATCTGTCACCCCGCGCCGGTGTGCCGACGGAGCGATCAGTGCGGCGTGGGAAAATGAACAAGTCCTGGATCGCGCGCCCCTCCAACACCCAGCAGGCATGGAGTTCGCCCTTCGTCCTGCGGGTGGTTCCATCCACCTCGTGAAGCAGCGCATCGAGCTCCCAGCTTCCGATCAGGAAACCGAAGATATCCGCCTCCTCGGACAAGTCGGCGACACGTTGCGGAGAAGGCAAAGCTTCGAGAAAGCCCTGCGGGATTGTCATGCGAACCTCCCAAGGTTCTAGCTGTTGACAACCCCGGATGAACGGAAACGGTTTCGCGGCCCTCAAGGCCCGGCGCGCAGCTCTCGCGTAAGAGCAATGCAAACACACGCGCACACGTAGGCACGAACGGCGGGCGGTTCCGATGCGATACCGCTCGCTTGCAAGTGTTTAAGCTGCGGCGAACGCCTCCCAGCGCGCAGGGGCGTAGTAATGAGCGGCCGGTACCGGCAACCTCTCAGCCGCATCATCGCGCACGCCGAAATACGCCTCGAGCTCCGCCACGGCGCGGTGCTCCCATTCCACGGCCTGCCCGAGCAGCGAGCAGCTTTGCCGCGGGCGGAACGCCGCAGTCTGACGATACAGCGACGCGATCGCCCGGTAGCGCCGCACATTTTCCAAGACGGCTTCCCCGTTCATCGGCATTGATCTTCCCCTGTCCTTGCCTCTGGTCGGGGCGACTCTGGCGGCAACGATTTTCCAATTGGTTAGCGGCCCGGGCGGACGGCTCGCATAGTTTCCCAAGCGTTGATCGACCTGCCGCGCGCCCCTCGCGCATCGCGCCCGGCGGCGTATTGGAACGTTCACTTTTGCGGCAAGTGCTATGGTTAAGCGTTTGCCGATGCCGCCGCTAAATTGCCGCGGCTGCACTGATCCGAAGCTTAGAATCCAAGTTGGATGAGAGATCCGAGCGATCAACGGCGCGGGCCGCAAATGGATATTGAAATTATCGAAATTGTCGGCGTGATTGGATTGATTTCCGCGATGGCGGCACTCGGTCGCATCATCTATGAACGTCGCATGGACGTGCTGCACGGGCCATATATTGAAGGCCGCTAAGAGTGGTCAGCAACGGGCTTGATCTTTCGCCGTCATTTTCGCTCGTCGATCCCTCTGGGACGGGTTAAGCGCAGCGAAACCCGTGCTACGAACTCAAACTCACGGACACCAATCTACTCGATCGCCGCGATGCCAGCGGATGTCAGCGAAGGCTCACCGTCGTGCATCTCCACCAGTCCCATTTCGATCAGCAATTGCAGATCGGCCTCGGCCGTCGGCAGAAATTTCGTTCTGTTGGCCATGACATCGCGCAGCGTCCAGCGCAGCGAGATCGCGCGGTCAAGCGTCAAGTGCGCGAACGGATCGTCTTGCATGACGGTGTCGTGTTCCAGCTCCGACATACGAGCGTTTGCCTCCTTTTACGCTGGAGCGGCAAGGCGCAGACGCGCGGACACTTCGCGCAATCGCGCACGCCTGGGATCCGGAGGCGCGAACAGCTTTTCAAATTCGGCCGGGTCGAGCGTGTTTCCGTCGGGATCGGTGACGACCACGTGCCAGCCTACCCGGGCCCACACCCGCGCTTTCGCGGCCGCGATCAGCAGGCTCTCCCGTTCCGATCGCAGCACCTCGTCGCCTTTGGTCGCGACAATCTTGTACGCCATAAGCGCTCCACACTTCGTCCCTGTCCCATCGCTAATGGAGCCGCCGTGTTTGGCTCTAGTTTGCCGTGAAAGTGACGGTTCGAAGGCGCCACGTTGACCAAGGCGCGTCGGCTGGAAGACTCGCGGATACGTGGTTGCGATGAGCGAAAGCGACGAACCAGTCCAGAGTCTCGCACGTGGCTCTTGATTGCTTCGCTCACGCTCGCAATGACGGAGTGCGATATTTGAACATTGGACGTGATGCCGCCACGCCGTCGTCGTGGCGAGGCCAGGACCCGTAACCACTGGGAGCAGTTGTCCAGCGCGCGTCATTACCATCATGCGCAACAACAAAGGCCCCTGGTGATGGGTCCTGATTTTCGTCAGGACGACAGCAGCTTCGCGCTCTCCTGGCCGCCACGCAAATCGAATCAAATGCGTTTCTTTCCAGTAAGCGGATGGCACGAGCGGTGGGCTAACAATGGCAGCCCCAAGGAGAATCCTCATGCTGCGCGATCTACCTGATCATGGCTTGCCTCTCGTCCAGCTCAAGGAGCAGCGCCGGGAGTTGATTGTCGCCCTTCAGAACCGGACCGGTCCCGTCAGCGGCTGGGAGCTGATGCAGATCGCCGCGATTCAGCAGGCGATCTCCGCGTTCGAGGAAGTCATCGCCGATCTCGATGCGGAAATCGAAACCCCGCATCGCGCGCCCGTCTTGAACAGCATGCATGGCTCCCATCTCAGGGCCTGCGAGTGAGCCGCAAAGCAGGCGCGCCGCCCGCGAAGACCAGGCTGTAACGGAGAATTGCGAGAGCGATGGACAGTTTGTGCAAGCCGGAAGATTCGTTGTCGTCGCCGGGGTCCGCGACGCGATCGTTCAGGACCAACAGAACAGCACAGCGAACACGGCTGTTCGAGCCCACGCGGATAGAGCCACCGAGCAGGATCGCTCCGCCGCCACGTCACCACGAGCCCGCCAGATCGGAGTAAGCGGTCGTTCATGGTTCTCGCGAAGGGCACCATGAACGCTTTGTTCACCATGCGCAAAGAGCCGCGTGTGGTGCCGACGAAATCTGGGCGGGTCCCAACCTTGCTTATACTTTTGCTGCCTAATCCTGCGTCGTGAGGCCGGCCCAATCCACTGCGCCGGCGCGTGGCACGTAAGTTAAGGCGTATGAACACCGCACGCATCGTCGTCCTGGTTATCGCTCTCGGCGCCGGTGGTGTAGCCGCTTACCTCGCCAGCGGGACCGACAACAAGCCTGCGCCGGCCGCGCCCGTCGCGCAGCTCCAAACCATGGACGTTCTCGTCGCAAAGGCCGATATCGGCCTTGGTCAAACGGTGAAGCCGGACGACTTGCAGTGGCAGACATGGCCGTCGGCAACCGCAAGCAGCGCCTTCATTCGCCGCAGTGATCGTCCCGACGCACCCAAGGAGCTCACCGGCGCGATCGCACGGGCGCCTTTCATCGCGGGCGAGCCGATCCGCGAGCAGAAGCTGGTGAAGGCCGACGGCTCCGGATTCATGGCGGCGATCCTGCCTACCGGCATGCGCGCGGTCTCGACCGAAATTTCCCCTGAGAGCGGCGCCGGCGGCTTCATCCTGCCGAACGACCGCGTCGACGTCATCGTCACCAAGCACCTCAAGAATCTCAGCGGCGACGCCGGTGCCATGCCGGACATCGTCGTCTCCAAGATCATCCTGACCAATATCCGCGTGCTCGCGATTGATCAGGCGCCGAAGGAGAAAGAGGGTCAGAACGCGGTGATCGGCAAGACCGTCACGCTCGAATTAAAGCCCGACCAGGCCATCACGCTCGCCATGGAGCGCCAGGCCGGAACGCTGTCGTTGGCACTGCGCAGCATCGCCGACGTCAATGCCGTCGAGATCGCCGACGACCAGCAAACCTACCGACAGAACGTCCAGATCGTGCGCCACGGCACCCCGAGCCAGGCCACGGCACAGAGGTGACAGAAAGGAAGCCAGGAAATGAAGTGCAGGGGGCATCAACGGGCGTTCCGCGCCTTGCTGCTTGGCGCGGTTTCGCTGGCGGTCATCGCTGTCGGCCCGGCGCTCACGCCCGCGGCCGCCGCCGAGGATCACCCGGGGGCGGCGACCGCATCTGAAACAGCTTCCGCCGCATCGGTCATAGCGTCGTCTGCGGCCACATCTTCGGCCAAGACTCCTGCCGCGCCGATCTCGGTGCGGACGCGCTTCGTTTCGCTCGGCATCGGCAAATCGGTCGTCGTCGACCTGCCGCGCGAAGCCAAGGACGTGCTGGTCGCCGACCCCAAGATCGCCAATGCAGTGGTGCGTTCGGCGCAGCGCGCCTTCATCATCGGCGTCGGTGTCGGACAAACCAATGTGGTCTTCTTCGACGGCGACGGCCAGCAGATCGGCTCCTACGACATTGCGGTCAAGCGCGACCTCAACGGCGTGCGCGCCGCGCTACAACAGAGCATTCCCGGCGTGCAGATCGAAGGCGTCGGCGACGGCGTGCTGCTCACCGGATCGGTATCCTCGCCGGTGGAAGCGCAGCAGGCCGGCGACATCGCCGCGCGCCTGGTCGGCGGCACTGACAAGGTCGTCAACAGCATCGTCGTGCGCGGCCGCGACCAGGTGATGTTGAAGGTGCATGTCGCGGAGGTTCGGCGCGATATCGTCAAGCAGATGGGCATCGATCTGTCCGCCAGCATGAATTACGGCACGGCGGTCGTGAACTTCAACAACGCCAACCCGTTCACGGCCAATAACGGCCCGCTCGTCTCCGGCAATTCCTTCAGCGCCTCCTCGATCGTGAAAGGCCTGCCCACCTTCACCGCCACCATGCGCGCGATGGAGAGTGCGGGAGTGATGCGGACGCTCGCCGAACCCAATCTGACCGCGATCTCGGGAGAGTCCGCGACATTCATTGCCGGCGGCGAATTCCCGGTCCCCGCCGGCTACTCCTGCGATCCGACCACGCATGTCTGTACCACCCAGATCTCCTACAAAAAGTTCGGCATCTCGCTGAACTTCACGCCGGTCGTACTTTCGGAAGGGCGGATCAGCCTGCGCGTGATGACCGAAGTGTCGGAGCTGTCGAATGATCACGCGATCACCGTGTCCCAGGCGCTCAGCTCGACCTCGACCGATTCGATCACCGTTCCCTCGATCCGCACCCGCCGCGCCGAGACGACGCTGGAAATTCCGTCCGGCGGCTCGATGGCGATGGCGGGCTTGATCCAGGAACAGACCAAGCGCGCGATCAACGGCCTGCCCGGTCTCGACCAGCTTCCGGTGCTCGGCGCCCTGTTCCGCAGCCAGGACTACGTGAACGACGAGACCGAGCTCGTCGTCCTGGTGACGCCTTATGTGGTGCGCGCGGTGGCCGAGAAGGACATCGCGCGTCCCGATGACGGATTCGTGCCGGCCTCCGATTCGGAATCGACGCTGCTGGCGCAGATCAACCGCATCTATGGCGTGGCCGCCCATGTGCCGGTCGCAAGCTGCAAATGCGGCGTCGGTTTCATCATTGATTGAGGCGGGGGCGCGAGGCGCGGGGCGAGGGGGAATCAATGGGCAAGACAACCGCGACGAGGCGCTACCGAAGCCTGCTGCTGCCCGGCATATTTGCCGGCCTTTCGCTCGCGCTTGGCGCCTGTACCTATACCGGTGAGCAGATCGTCACGGGAGAGATTCCTGAGGATGTCCGTCAGCGTCATCCGATCGCGATCGAAGAAGGCCAGCATTCGATGATGATCTTCGTCGGCCATGGCCGCGGCGGCCTGACGGCGGAGCAGCGCAACGATGTGGCGGGGCTGGCGCGCAACTGGATCCGCGAAGGCACCGGCGCGATCGTGGCCGACGTGCCGGTGGACACGCCGAACGCGCGCGCTGCAGCTTCCGCCTATCACGAGGTCCGATCGATCCTGCTCGCGCGCGGTGTGCCGGCGCGCGGTCTCGTCCTGCATCAATA
This sequence comes from Bradyrhizobium sp. ARR65, assembly GCF_000472385.1. Classification (GTDB taxonomy): domain Bacteria; phylum Pseudomonadota; class Alphaproteobacteria; order Rhizobiales; family Xanthobacteraceae; genus Bradyrhizobium. Next base: position 126,333 of record NZ_AWZU01000018.1, on the reverse strand, counting down.
TCATCCGGACGACCCGCGCTTCTTCGCCAACATCCGCCTCACCTATCCAAAAATCAAGGCGGTCACCGGTCCCTGCGGCGTGTGGCCGGAAGATCTCGGCCCCTCGGTGCTGAATCCCAGCTACAACGACAACAAGCCCTATTACAATTTCGGCTGCGCCACCCAGCATAACCTCGCCGCGATGATCGACAATCCGGCGGATCTCGAGCAGCCACGATCGGAGACGGCCGCCTACACGGCGCGACGCAGCGAAGCGTTCGAGAAATATCGCAAGGGCGAGTCGACGACGACCACCTATCCCGAAGCCGACAGGGCCAAACTCAGCGATACCGGCAAATGATCAGGTCCGCGCCTCATACGTCTGATGATGCCGCCGACGGCGCCGCGCCGCCTGCGGACGACTATATCGCGCCCGTGCCGCGCATCTCCGTGCAAGCCTTCTGCGAAACCGAGGCGAGCAACGAGATCATGAAGGCGGCGGGGCAAGACCGCCGCCTTGCCAAGGCGCATCTCACGGTGAAGATGGGCGGAGTCGCGGCCGCGATCGAGGCCTATAGCGCCATGCCGACGCCTAACGTGATCGTGCTGGAGTCGGACGGCGCCGGCAATATTCTTGCAGGTCTCGACCAGCTTGCCAGCGTCTGCGATCCCGGAACGCGCGTGGTTGTGATCGGCAGCGTGAACGACGAAGTGCCCTATCGCGAACTGGTGCGCCGCGGCGTCAACGATTACATCATCGGTCCGGTCGAGGTTCTCGACGTCGTGCGCGCGATCTGCAGCCTGTTCTCGGCTTCGGAAGCCGTCGTGACCGGGCGCATCATCGCCGTCATCGGCGCCAAGGGCGGCGTCGGCGCATCCACCGTCGCGCACAATCTGGCCTGGACCATCGCGCGCGACCTCGCGCTGGATTCGGTGGTGATCGATCTCGACCTCGCTTTCGGCACGGCGAGCCTGGACTACAATCAGGATCCGCTGCAGGGCATCGCCAATGCGGTGTTCCAGCCTGAACGGCCCGACACCGCACTTATGGAACGGCTGCTGGCGAAATGCTCCGAACGCCTCAGCCTGCTCGCCGCGCCGGCGGCGCTCGACCGGGTCTATGATTTCGGCGAGGAAGCGTTCGACGCGATCTTCGATACACTGCGCATGACGACGCCCTGCATCGTGCTCGACATGCCGCACCAATGGTCCGCCTGGACCAGGCGCGCGCTGGTGAGCGCGGACGACATCCTGATCGTGGCCGAGCCGGACCTCGCCAATTTGCGCAACGCCAAGAACCTGATGAGCGTGCTGAAGGCGGCGCGGCCGAACGATCGGCCGCCGCTGTACTGCATCAACCAGGTCGGCATGCACAAGCGGCCGGAGATCGACGTCAAGAGCTTTGCGAAGGCGGTCGAGAGCGGGCCGGTGGCAGCGATCCCGTTCGATTCCAAGATGTTCGGCACCGCCGCCAATAACGGGCAGATGATCGCGGAACTTTCCGCAAGCCACCGCGCCTCGCAGATATTCCAGCAGCTCGCGCGGCACCTCACCGGCCGCATCGAGCCGAAGAAGCAGCGGCGCTCGCTGCTGTCGCCGATCGTCGACAAGCTGCGCGGCAAAGCCAAAAGGTCCGCCACGGTCCAGTAGCCGCTCGAACATGGCGCGGCAGATGCCCCGCCGCCCAGCCGGCTTAATGCAGGACGGGCCTCTCAAGGAACCGGCGCTGCCGCAAGAGCAGTCGCCGAGCTGAGGGAATCAAGCGGACACGCGCCCAACCTCTGACGTCATTGCGAGCGCAAGCGAAGCAAACCAGACTTTCTCCGCGGATGCAGTCTGGATTGCTTGCGCCTACGCGCAAAGGCGCTTCGGCGGGACTTCACGCCTCGCCATAGCTCGCGTAGCGAGCAACGGCGGGTCGTCGCCTTCGCTCCTCGCAATGACGGGCTTGGTTGACGGCGTCCGTCCGGCTCTACAACTTGATTGGCGGATGCTCTAGTCGATGAACTCGGCGCCGAACTCGCAACCGATCCGCCACACCAGGCGGCATTGCCGCGCGTGGTCGGTGGAGAAGATGATGGTGAATTGCGGCGGGATCTCGAGATATTCGGCAACCACCTTCACGCCGCCGTCCGATATGTCGGTGACCGTACAGTCACGCGGCAGCGAACCGGCACCGGTCTGAATTTTTGCAATCCGTCTGCACAGGCGACGTTCGCTTCTGCGTCGATTAGCCAGCATTTTTCCTAACTGTCCCAACTCGGTAGAGAGAGTACATCCGTCCCTGCCGATTTATCGAACAGCCGTTAGAATGTCCCTAGCCTGATAGGTCGGAGTCTTTGCATTCCCTTTCAGGTCTGTTTACCCATTGCTCGGACAGACGGCCCCGCGGCTTGAGAACACGTCGCGGCCGCCAGCTCCCGATCGACCAACGCGGCCGTCGGGAGCTCTCGAGTTCGCCGCCAATGGCTCACCTCTTGGCGCGCGGTCGTTCACAGGCTCGGTGCGGGCTCGAGCGGCAGCGCTTGCAGGCCGCCGAAGCGGCGTTCGCGGCGGTGGAAGGAGGCAAGCGCCTCGGCGAGATCGTCGGCGTCGAATTCGGGCCACATCCGCTCGGTGAAATGCAATTCCGCATAAGCACCCTCCCAGAGCAGGAAGTCCGACAGCCGCTTCTCGCCACTGGTGCGGATGATGAGATCGACGTCGCGCAAGCCAGGCTCGCCGGTGACGAGCTGCGAAAACAATTCGCGGGTCGGCTCGGTGATGCCGGCAAGCTTTGTCGCCGCGTGGAGGATGGCATCGCGCGCGGAATAATCCACCGCGATACGCAAATGCAGCACCTCGCCGCCGGCGGTTGCGGCCTCGGCGCGCGCAATCGCGTCCGCAATTCCGTCGGGCAGGCGATCACGCCGCCCGATCACGGTGAGCCGCACGCCGTTCTTGACCAGACTCTGCACCTCGTTGGCGAGATAGAAGCGCAATAGGCCCATGAGGCCCACGACCTCCGCCCGAGGTCGGCGCCAATTGTCGGTGGAAAAGGCATAGAGCGTCAGCGTGCCCACACCCTGATCGGGCGCCGCTTCGACGATGCGACGGATCGCCTCAACGCCGGCCTCGTGCCCGCGCAGGCGCGACAGACCGCGCCGCGTCGCCCATCGGCCGTTGCCGTCCATGATGATGCCGACATGCAGCTTGTCCATGGGTTTGGATGAGAGACTACTTTGCATTACAAAGCTCCCCTGCAAAAAAATCGAAATCAGGTCGGCAGCATGCCGAGCCGGGACAGCGTCGACGCTTCCTTGCCGGCAGCCTTCGCAGCGTCGCGCACCAGCCCTTCGAGAACGGCGAGATAATCGAGAAAGCGGCGGCGGCCGGCCTTGGTGAGGCGGCAGGAGGTATGCGGGCGGTTGCCCTCATAACCTTTGGTGACCTCGACCAATCCCGCCTCCTGCAGCACCTGCAGATGGCGGGACAGATTGCCGTCCGTCAACCCGCAGAGCTGCTTGAGATCGGCAAAGGCCAGGCCCTTGGGATGGGCCATCAGCGAGGTCATCAGCCCAAGCCTCGACTTCTCGTGGATCACCCGGTCGAGGCCGTCATAGGCAAACGGCGCGTGGTTGGCGTCAGTCTTCGGCATCGGTTTCCCCCGAAGCAAAATACAAAATGGCCGCCATCAGCCACTGTCCGATGACGAAGGGCAGGCCCATCGTCCACGGCGACAGCGCGTGATTTTGGCTCGCCAGCACCAGGACGACGAAACCCGCGGCGAAATACCAACCGCCCGCGAAGGCGACGGTGCGCGGCAGGGAGCGGACGGACGCAAAGACGCCGAGACTTACCAGCACCTGCCACAGACCCGGAAGCATCCACAGGGCCTCCGGCGCGAACTTTCCCAGGACGACCGCGAGCAGCACGCCCGCGATTCCTGACGGCAGAAACTGCTCAAGCGCCTGATGAATCATTGCATCCGCAAGGCCCGAATGATGCCTGCGCGACCGCGCCTGCATTTCGATCCAGATCATCAGTGCCGATAGCGCCGCCGCGACGGCCCAGCCGAACAAAAAGGTGAGCGGATGGCCGGTCGGATCATCGAGCCAGAGATATTGCAGGATCGCCGTCATCAACGCCACGCCGCCGGTCGCGGCAATGGCGGCCGGGCCATAGCCGCGGAACGCGGTGCCTGCCGCAATCTGGCTGCGGATCGTGATGATGTCGGCCAGCGCCTTGTCGAGATCGCGCATCGCTCACCTCACTTTGCATCGCAAAGTATACGGAATCGCAAAGTTAAAGGCAAGCCGCTGTTTGCGGCGGATGGATGACAACGCCCGGGCCGCGAACATACGAACCTGCCGGCAGACCGCATGCTACTCCTGATTGCTTCCGGCGCAACTCACACATAGAATGTTCCGGGAAAGACTTGGGGTGCGCTGGGGCCATTGTATGCTGAGAAAGTTATTGCTTGCCTGTTCACTACAAATTGCAATCGCGTCTTCTGCAATAGCCGCCGGACCATTCGGGTCGATCCATGTCGGGAACTGGATCGGCGGCGCCTTCAGCGACGACAGCACGGGCGCCTTCTCGCACTGCGCGGCGACGACGTCTTATGCCAGCGGCGTGAGCCTCGTGGTCGGCCAGAACGCCGCCAATGCCTGGCTGCTCAGCTTCGCCAGTCCCGACTTCCACTTGAACAAGGGCGAAACGCTGCCGATCGACGTCACTTTTGATGGTCAGGCCGGAGCACGGCTGTTTGCGACGGCGAATTCGAACGTCATGCTGACGGCGATTCTGCCGCCAAACGTCGCGCGTGCCTTTCAGCGGGCCAGCCTCATGGTCGCGCAGGCTGGAAAGACAACGTTGCAATTCAACCTGACCTCGACCGGCCCCCTGCTCAACGCCATTGCAACTTGTGTCACCAGGGTCAAAGCGCAAGGGCTGAACAGCGCCGGGGACTTTTCGAAACTCGCCGCGCCAAAAACGGCCTCGGCGAGCGAGGCGCCGAACGCCGCGCCGGCCGCGCCGAAGGCTTCGAAGAGCGTGAGTAGTAGCGGCACTGGCTTTGTGATCAGCGCCAATGGCCACATCGTCACCAATTATCATGTGATCGACGGCTGCACGGATATTCGCGGCAATCTCAGCGGTCAGCCGGCGACCACGCTACGCGTCGTCTCCAGCGACGCGAACAACGACCTCGCGCTGCTGCAGGGACCGACCACCTCTTTCAAGGACTTTGCCAAGATCCGCGATCGCTCGATTCGCTCCGGCGATTCCGTGGTTGCGATCGGCTATCCCTTTCACGGCCTGCTCACATCGGATTTCACGGTCACCACAGGCATCGTGAGCTCGCTCAGCGGCATCCTGAACGACTCGCGCTATCTCCAGATCAGCGCTGCGGTTCAGCCTGGCAACAGCGGAGGTCCGCTGCTTGATACCAGCGGGCTGATTGTCGGCGTGGTTTCGGAGAAGCTCAATGCCGTTGCGATCGTCCGGGCCACCGGCAGCATTCCGGAGAATGTCAATTTCGCCATCAAGACCGGCGCGATCCGCGATTTTCTCGACAACAGCGTCGTACCGTACGAGACCGCCGAGCCCAAAGGCGAACTCAAGACTCCCGAGATCGCCGGCAATGCCCGCGCCTACACGCTGCTGATCACATGCACCGGCGGCAAGCAGCCAGTTGAGGCGAAACGATAGGCTGCGAGGCTGATGCTCGCCGCGGACCAAAGGCCGCGGCGAGCGGCGATCGGTTCACCATTGCGGATACGGCGCACGATAAGGCGGTGGACCCCGGCGCGCACGGTCGAAAGCGACGCGCGGATTGATGCCGCAATAGACGTTGCGGCCCGACGCGCTCGCCATGCACTGCTCATACGTCTGATACGAGCACTCGCCGGGATAGCCCCAGCCGCGACCCTGGATGCACCAGGGATAATCATAGGCGGCCTTCGTGGGCGCCGGGTTTGCCAAGGTCGCAAAACCCGCCGCGAGCACCGTCGCGACGGCAAAACCGAATTTGCGCATGATGCGTTTCCTCCGCGCTGGTGGGAACGGTACGTCAGATGCAACCTTACCAGATCGGCGGCGATTCCTGCGTTCACTCCACCTTGAGCCCGGCGAATTCGACCACTTCTTTCCACTTCTCCGTCTCGGCCTTGATCTGCTCGCCAAAGGCATCCGGCGACTGGATCAACGGCTCGCCGCCGAGCTCGACCAGACGCTTGCGCATGTCGGGTTCGGCCAGGATCGCATTGATCTCGGTGTTGAGCCTGGCGATGACGTCCTTCGGCGCGTTCTTCGGCGCACCCATGCCGAACAGCGCGCTCGCCTCATAGCCCGGAACGGTTTCGGCGATGGCCTGCACGTCGGGCAATTGCGGCGACCGCTCCGCCGTCGTCACGCCAAGCGCACGCAGTGCACCCGAGCGGATATGCTGGATGATAGAGGGCATGTTATCGAAGATCACCTGCACCTGGCCGCCCAACATGTCGGTGATCGCCGGTGCCGCGCCGCGATAGGGCACGTGCTGCATCTTGGTGCCGGTCATCGCCATGAACATTTCCCCCGACAGATGCACGGAGGTGCCGTTACCTGACGAGGCCATGTTGATCTTGCCGGGATTGTCCTTCAGATATGCGATGAATTCGGCGACGTTCTTGGCCGGCACGTCCTTGTTGACCGTCATCACGTTCGGCACACGGTTGAAGGACGCCACCGCGACGATATCGCGGACGAAATTGAACTTGAGATTGGCGTAGAGCGTCGCGTTGATGTAGTTCGCGGGATTGACCAGCAGGACCGTGTAGCCGTCGCCTTCCGCGTTCACCACCGCCTCGGTGGCGATGTTGTTCCCCGCGCCCGGCTTGTTCTCGATCACGAATTGCTGGCCGAGCCTTTCCGACAGCCGCTGCCCAACCAGCCGCGCCAGGATATCGGTGGCGCCGCCGGGGGGATAGCCCACCACGAAGCGTACCGGCCGGGTCGGATATTCCAGCGCCGCGGCTCCGCGCCTTGTCGAGGCCACCAGTGCCGGCAGGCCGATGGAAAAGGCTACGATCGCATCGCGGCGTGAAAGCATCGCATTTCTCCCCTGTTTGTTGTCGTTGAACCAAAAGCGGCTGGCGTTGTAACAAAGAGGCCGCCCTGCGGCCAGCGCGCCCAAGACGGCGCGACGAAAGGATAAGCCATGTCAGTGAAAGTCCATGCGCTCGATCATCTCGTGATCAATGTGGCCGACGTCGCGCGCTCGGTCGCGTGGTACCAGAAAATCCTCGGCATGGAGGTGAAGATGTTCGATCCCGGCGAGGGCAAGCCGAAACGGACGTCACTGGTGTTTGGCGATCAGAAGATCAATGTGCGGCCTAAGGACGCAGACAAGGTCGAGTGGTTCACCGCCGACCACGAGACGCCGGGCAGCGAGGATTTGTGCTTTCTCACCACGAGCAACCCGGACGAGGTGGTCGCGCATCTCAAGGCGAATGGCGTTGCCATCGAGGAGGGACCGGTGGCCAGGCAAGGCGCACGCGGCACGTTGCGCTCGGTCTATTGCCGCGATCCCGACGGCAGCCTGATCGAGATTTCGTCCTACGCGGATGGAGCCGGTTAGCACACTCGACGACACACCAGCGGCTCGTCATGCCCGGGCTTGTTCCGCCTGCGAGGCCGACGCCTCTTCCGCGAGGCGAAGGCCCGGGCATCCACGTCCCATCGGATCCGCAGCGGGACGTGGATGGCCGGGTCAAGCCCGGCCATGAGGGCGGAGGCAGCGCAGCATTTGCGCAGCGCCTTATCCGGTGGCAGAAACACTCCTACGAAAACGCAGCCGGCAAAGGCTGCGCGGGAGGAAGCATGACGAATTCTCAGGCGGCACCGGGCGTGGTCGGCCCGTTCGCGGGGCTGGATGTGCCCTGGCTACTCAAGCTGCGCAGCGAGAATCGCCGCGAACACCCGTTCCTGATCTGGGCGCCGTTCGATGCTCCGGCGCAGGAATGGTCTTATGGCGAATTTCACGAGCGGGTCGGCGCGCTGGCCGCGGGGCTCGTCAAGCGCGGCATCAAACGCGGCGATTTCGTGCTGATCCATCTGGATAATTGCATCGAAGCGATGCTGGCCTGGTTTGCCTGCGCCGAGCTCGGAGCCATCGCGGTGACCACCAACACCCGCTCAGCCGGCGCCGAGATGGACTATTTTGCAAATCATTGCGGCGCGGCCGCCGCCATCACCCAACCCGCTTATGCCGAGATGATCGCAGCCCATTGTAAGGATCTGCGCTGGATGGCCGTGATTTCGCACGACGCCGGCGCCGCGCCGGCGCACGTTCCGCCGCGCGAAAATTCCTTCGAGGCTCTGTTCGGCGACAGCATGGACAGGCCGCGTCGCGCCGCCGATCCGGCGGCGCCCTGCAGCGTCCAGTATACGTCCGGCACGACCTCGCGGCCGAAAGCGGTGCTATGGACCCATGCCAATGCACTCTGGGGCGCCAAGGTCAATGCCGCGCATGAGGACCTGCATGCGAGCGACGTGCACCAGACTTACTTGCCGCTGTTTCACACAAATGCGCTGGCCTATTCCATGCTGGCGACGTTGTGGGTGGGCGGCTCCTGCGTGATCCAGCCGCGATTTTCGGCAAGCCGGTTCTGGCGCGTGGCCAAGCAGCATGGCTGCACCTGGACCTCGACGATTCCTTTCTGCATGAAGGCGCTGCTCGAGCACGAGACTCCGAGAGATCACAAATTCCGTCTCTGGGGCACGGCGGTCTGCGAACCACCAGCCTTTGCCGCTTTCGGCGTCAAGATCATCGGCTGGTGGGGCATGACCGAGACCATCACCCACGGCATCGTCGGCGAGGTCGATCAGCCCAATGCGCCGATGTCGATGGGCCGCGCGGCCACGGAATATTCCATCCGCGTCACCGATGATGACGGCCGGCCCACGGAGGTCGGCGGCACCGGCAATCTCTCCATCAAGGGAGTGCCCGGCCTATCCCTGTTCAAGGAATATCTCTACAACGAGAAAGCCACGCGCGGGAGCTTTGACGAGCACGGCTATTTTATCACCGGCGATCGCGTCACGCTTCTGGAGAACGGCTTCATCAGGTTCGGCGATCGCGCCAAGGACATGCTGAAGGTCGGCGGCGAGAATGTCGCGGCCTCCGAAATCGAACAGGTCATCGCGCTCGTTCCCGGCGTGCGCGAGGCCGCGGTGGTGGCCAAGAAGCACGCGATGCTTGAGGAGGTGCCGGTCGTCTTCATCATTCCCCAAAGCGGCGTCGACAAGCTGCCGCAGGACCTGCATGGCAACATCGTGGCGGCCTGTCGCAGCGCGCTTGCCGATTTCAAGCAGCCGCGCGAGATCCGCTTTGTCGACGAACTGCCCCGCTCGACGCTGGAGAAAGTGGCGAAGGCGGAATTAAGGAAGCTGTTGGACTAGCCGCCGTGACTCCGGGGCGATGCGATAGCTTCGAACCCCGAATCTCACGCTACAACTCTTGATTCCGGGTTGGCTCGCTTTACGAGCGCCCCGGAATGGCGGGTATCAATACGCCCCGAACGCCACAGGTCGAAACGCCTGCAGCAGTTGCTGGTCGAGCTTGGCGCCCATGTTCTCCATCACCGAGAAGGCGCGGGCATAGGTGAAGGGCATGCGATAGGCGCGTTGTTCCACCAGCGCGGTATAAATATCGACGATCGTGGTCAGCCGGACTATGTCGCTGATTTCCTCGCCGCGCAGGCCGTTGGGATAGCCGCTGCCGTCCAACAGCTCGTGATGATGCAACACCACATCGAGCATTTCGCGCGGGAAGCCACCCTGGTTCGCGAGGGCCTCATAGCCGCGGCGCGGATGTTGGCGGATCTCGATGATCTCCTCTTCGGTCAGCTTGCCCGGCTTGTCCAGGATGGCGACGGGAATGAAGGCCTTGCCGACGTCGTGCAGCAGCGCCGCACGGGTCAGGCGGCGCTGATCGTCCTCGCGCATGCCAAGATGCTGCGCGAACGCCACCGCAAAGCCGGTGACGAACAGGCAATGGCGGTAAGTGCCGGTGTGATGGCAGCCCACTGTGGTCAGCCATTCGCGCAAGGACGAGTGCTTGATGGCTCTCAGAATCTTGGTTTCGGACTCGAGCACGTCGTCGAAACTCAAGGGCACACCGGCCGGCAACCGTTCGAAGATCTTCGCAATCACCGCATGGGCCGCGGCAATGCCGCGATTCAACATCTTGCCGCGATCGGTCGCGTCGAAGTCTTCGCTGTCGGGAAACGCGCTGCGGATCCGCTGCAGGATATCGTTGGCCTTGAACGGCCGCGCGATGGTATCGGTCGCGCCCAGCGCCCAGGCCTGCATCGCGGCGTGATGCAAGGCATCGGAGAGAACGAACAGCCGCGGCATCGAGCGGTACGCCTCGCCACGCAGCTTGTTGCGCACGCGCTGCACGGCCTCCGCCGACCGCAGATTGATGTCGACGACAATGCCGGAGATATGACTCGCAGGCCGCTCGGGGATATCCGACGTCGAGATGGTGTCGACTTCGCCGACCGACTGCAGGATATGGGCAAGCTCACTGCTCCGGTCGACGTGATCCGATGCAAGCAGGAAGCACCGCTTGAACGAAGACTGTTTGGCAAGGGCTGTCATTGATCCCCCAAGGGGCTGGTTGGCGATGACAGCAAAACCTTACCGAGCAATGCGTTCCGCGTGCCTTAATAGGAATGATGAAGGCGGGCCTCACGCCACCGTTACAATTTTAGGCACCGTCGTCCGGGTCGATGCGTCGGCACCGAACCAGCAATCTCAAGATTCTCAGATATGCGAATTGCACATCAGAGTTCGCCTGCTTACGCGCACGGCCGGAATGACGGTGCAAAAAATCAGAACCAGCGTTCGCCGACCTGGACCGTGTCGCCAGGCGAAACAGGTGTTCCAAGCGGCACCGTGTAGCGCGCGGTGCCGGATGCGTCGGTGTGGGTCAGCGTGACCTCATCGCGCTTGGCGCGCGGTGAAAATCCGCCGGCAATGGCGACCGCGCTCTCGATCGTCATATTGGGCACGTAAGGGTATTGTCCGGGAGCTGCGACTTCGCCCAGGATGAAGAACGGACGGTAGGATTCGATCTCCACGGCCACGGACGGCTCGCGAAGATAGCCGTTACGCAATTTGGCGGTGATGGCGGAAGCGAGTTCAGCAGGGGTGCGGCCGCGCGCGCTGACGGCACCGATCAGCGGCATGGTGATGGAGCCACCGGCATCGATGGCATAGGTGTTGGTGAGACCATCCTGGCCATAGACCACGACGCGGAGCTTGTCGCCCGCATCGAGCCGATAGGCCGTGTCGTAACGCGTCGGCATCGGTGCGGCAGCATAGGCGTCATAGGCCGACAACTGCGCGGAAGCCGGCGGCGACGACCGGGCGGGCGGCGGCGTGTATGCGGACTGCGAGGAATTGGCAGGCGGCGCCGAATAGGTCGGACGGGACGCGGCGGCAAAGGCCCTGCGCAAGGCCGCGATCGCACCGCCGGAATCGGCGGCAGAGGGCGGTGCGGCAGCATGGCTGTTGTAGCCCTCATGAGGCCGCCCGTAGGCCATGTAGTCGAGATCGTTGCGCGCCTGGGCGACCGCGACGGGGGCACCGGTCGTCAGGCCAAGAGCGAACGTGGCGGCAATGATCGGAAATCGAAACGCGTGCACGACCTGCACCTTAAGCCATCCCAAAGCGGAGACGGCTTAAGTCATGCACCGGTTATGGTTAACAAACGGTTCTCACGCGAATGTCGGCGGTGCGCCGCCTCGCACGAGGCGAAAGCACGCACCAGCACGGCACCGTCAGGCGCTGACGCCTGTGCCGATCGGGCACGACACGCCGGTGCCGCCGAGCCCGCAATAGCCGGCCGGATTCTTGGCGAGATATTGCTGATGATAATCTTCGGCGAAATAGAATTCGCCAGCGGGCGCAATCTCGGTGGTGATCGCACCGAGGCCTTTTGCCGACAGCGCTCCTTGGTAAGCCGCCTTCGAAGCTTCCGCAGCTTTGCGTTGCGCGTCGTCAAAAGTGTAGATCGCGCTGCGATACTGGGTGCCGATGTCGTTGCCTTGGCGCATGCCCTGCGTCGGATCGTGGCTTTCCCAGAACGTCTTCAGAAGCTGCTCGTAGGAGATCTTCTTGGGATCGAACACCACCAGCACCACTTCGGCGTGGCCGGTGCGGCCCGAGCAGACTTCTTCATAGGTCGGGTTCGGCGTATAGCCGCCGGCATAGCCGACCACGGTCACATGGACGCCATCACCGAGCTCCCAGAACTTGCGTTCCGCGCCCCAGAAGCAGCCAAGTCCGAACATCGCCTTTTCGAGGCGCGCCGGATACGGCGGCTTGAGGCGTTCGCCGTTGACGAAGTGAGTGGTGGCGGTCGGGATCGCTGTGGCACGGCCGGGCAGCGCCTCGGCCGCGCTTGGCATTGCTGTGGTCTTGCGCATGAACAACATGGGTTTTCTCCGGGGCGAGACATCGGCTGGGCTCGGGGCCGCCTCAGCCGCGAGTTCGTTACGAGCTCGTCATATGTGTCATATATGTCCTTACGCCGCGCCCGGCAGTCCCGTTACAGGCGGCGCGTCAATCCCGCGCATAGCCGATCAGCGGCTTGCGCGGCCGGAACACCAGCAAAAGCAGGATACCAAGCACGCCGAGCACGGCAAACACCGGCTGGTCCAGCACAAGCTTGACGACGCTGGCCCAGAGCCAGGGCGCCTTGCTCTCGACCCAGGCCCGGAACGCCTGCTGGCTGGACTGGTTGATGTCGTTCCAGAACTGACCGAACTGGGTGAACCGCAATGACTGGTCGGCGACCCAGCGCGCCCCGTCATAGACCAGGAAGACGAACCCGCAGGCCAGCAGCAACAGCCCTATCAGTCGGAAAAAGCCGCGGATCATGCTTCACCTATGCCTTTGGCACGCCGTTCGGGAGCCGTCCCAGCCATTACCGGGCCATTGGCGGAAATTCAACCTCATCAGTCACTTATCGCCCTCTTACGGCGGGATCCGGCCGGTTTCCGGGGCCTGAAAGCGTTGACCTTGCGGGAGGCGCCCTCTATAAGAGGCGCCAATGGCGGCGGGCGCAATCCCGCCGCCGCTGTTCTTTGGGCAGCGCCGGCCTCCTTTGAAGCGTTTCGGCTTCGGCAACGGCATTCTCAAAGACACGCGTTTTAGGGAAAACCAGCAGCGTCGATCACGCGGTTCAAGCGGCCGACGCGCTCATGTCACGATCAAGAGCGAACAGTCACCGCAAGGATATTTGAGACCATGGCCAACACCACTTCCGCCAAGAAAGCGACGCGCAAGATCGCCCGCCGCACCGCGATCAACAAGTCGCGTCGCACGCAGATGCGCGGCGCCGTTCGTCGCGTCGAGGACGCGATCAAGCGCGGCGACCGTGATGGAGCGCTGCAGGCGATGTCGCGCGCCGAACCCGAGTTGATGCGCGCCGCGCAACGTCACATCATTCATAAGAACAACGCGAGCCGCAAGGTCTCGCGGCTTACGCAGCAGATCGCGAAGCTCGGCAAGTGAGTCAATTGCACGAGTGAGCTGATCGAGAAGCTCAGTTCTCAAACAGCCCGGCATCGCCGGGCTGTTTGTTTTTGGTATCGCGTTTGCAAAACGCCGCTTGCGAGCGATGCATCGTTGCGTTCGTCCACGCTTTGACTTGATGCATTTTTGCCGCACCTGAAACAAATGCGCGCGTTGCAAGAAATGCCTGCGCCAAGCCAACAAAATGGAAGAGCACGTGACGCATTTCGCGTCTGCAGCGCGGGAGTTACCCTCCTAAAAGAGACTCGAAAATCATTGTTTCGATAATCACTTATCCCCATAGCGAGACCAAGCATTTGGAAAAATCGCTTTGACGGCTCTTGCTTGAAGGATTTGTAAATTTTTTTTTGCAGCACATCGCAATTTGTGACAGCGCCGTTTGCGCGCACGATTTTCTGCGGTGATTCAAAAACTTGCTTTCGAGTCTCGGGCTCCTCGTGCGGGCACGTTAACCGTTGAATAGGATTTGGGTGCTCCGATGTTGAATCAAATGCGTTGCGGGCGGCCGCGCATCGTGTATTTCTAAATTGCTCGCGGCGCCCACGATCTTGAGACCAGCGCGGTTTTAGAAACGGGGCGGACGTGCAAATCGGCGGCGGTGTGCGCGTTGGCGACGCTTTCCAAGCGATTGTCGAATCGAGGCCTATAGCGATATGGGCAACGATATGGCTGTGTCGAAATTTCTCTGGCGAGGTCTTCGTGCCTCGTTCGCTTCAACAAGAGAGATACGACACCGGCAAGAGCGGGAAGCCAGCCCGGGCGGGTGGTAGTTTGGACGGGCTGAGCGAACTGGCATAGCGGCCGAGCGATTGAGTTTCGGACGCAGTCGATTTTGGACACACGTGGGATGACAGCTTGCCGCGAGCAATCGCGGCGGGACGGGGAGGTTGCATGCTTTACGGAGACCACACTCTATTTGCTCGAATGGCAATTGCCGCGAATAAGATTTTCCATGTCGCCGCCGAAAATGTGCGGCCTCTGACACCGGCCCCGGCCACCCCTTCGAGTACTTGCTGACCTCGCGGAACGTTTCCGCTCCTTGCCATCGCTGATCTGACGCGGCGCTTGTCGCCGGACGGTCGAGCTGTCTCTGGAGCGGAATGGTCCGCTTGAGGTCACGCTGCGGCAGGCTCCCTGCACGGCGTTTCATCATTAGAACATCACTGGGTCGGAAGAGCTTTCAGACAATGACAAATTCGGAACAAGAACGCTGGTCACGCGTCAAAGGGCGGCTGCGCTCGAGCGTCGGAGAGGACGTCTATACGAGCTGGTTCGCGCGGATGGATCTCGAAGGCGTGCAGGACGAGAGCGTGCATCTTTCGGTTCCAACCCGTTTCCTCAAGAGCTGGATCCAGGCACATTATGCCGAACGCGTGCTCTCGGCCTGGCAGGCCGAGATGCCGGAAGTGCATCGCATCGACCTCACCGTGCGCTCGGCCGTGCGCTGCGCGACGCCGGTCAAGGAAGCCGCACCTCAACTGGAGGTGCGCCGTCCCGAACGTGCCGATGCGCGGCCTGCGGTCGAGCTGCGCGCGACCGCGACTGCGCCGGTCTCTAGCGGCCATGATGCGCTGGGCGGCTCGCCGCTCGATCCGCGCCTGACCTTTGCGAGCTTTGTCGTCGGCCGCTCCAACACGCTGGCGCACGCGGCCGCTCGTCAGGTCGCCGAGGGGCGTCGCGGCGATCCCGTGATGTTCAACCCGCTCTACATCCACGCCGGCGTCGGCCTCGGCAAGACCCATCTGCTGCAGGCCGTGACCTGGGCCGGCAATGCGGGCGGCGAGCGCAAGGTGCTTTATCTCACCGCCGAGAAGTTCATGTATGGCTTTGTCGCGGCGCTGAAGACGCAGACCTCGCTCGCCTTCAAGGAAGCGCTGCGCGGCATCGATGTGCTCGTGATCGATGACCTGCAGTTCCTGCAGGGCAAGTCGACGCAGGCCGAGTTCTGCCACACGCTGAATGCGCTGATCGACGCCGGCCGCCAGGTCGTGATCGCCGCCGACCGTCCGCCATCCGACCTGGAGAGCCTGGACGACCGCGTGCGCTCCCGGCTCGCCGGCGGCCTCGTCGTCGAGATGGGATCGCTCGGAGAAGAGCTGCGCCTCGGCATCCTCAAGTCGCGCGTCGCGGCGGCGCGCGTGCATCATGCAAGCTTCGACGTGCCGGAACCGGTGCTCGACTATCTCGCCCGCAGCATCACCCATAACGGCCGCGATCTCGAAGGCGCAATCAATCGCCTGCTCGCGCACTCCAAGCTCAACAACCAGCCGGTGACGCTCGACATGGCCGAGCGGGAGGTGCGCGATCTGATCCGTCCGCAGGAGCCGAAGCGGATCAAGATCGAGGACATCCAGCGCGTGGTGGCGCGGCAATACAATGTCAGCCGCTCCGACCTGTTGTCCTCGCGCCGTACCGCGAATGTGGTCCGTCCACGCCAGGTCGCGATGTACCTGGCCAAGACGCTGACGCTGCGCTCGCTGCCCGAGATCGGCCGCCGCTTCGGCGGACGCGACCACACGACCGTCCTGCACGCGGTGCGCAAGATCGAGGCGCTGGTCGCCAAGGACACCACGCTCTCGGAAGAAGTCGAGTCGCTGAAGCGGCAGCTCCAGGAATAACGGCGTTCCCATCCCTTGCGGCCGCGTCCGCCCTCCCGAGCACGGGGAGGGCGGAATTTTTGCACCCGGACGCTTCCTGCCCTCGTCTTTAGACCAAGGGCGTAAATCCTCTCTCGCCTCGGTGGGCGCCGGCCAAATCGTTGAAAAGAGGCCCGCAATCCCTTGCGCTCGGGCCACATCCGCGCCACTTTACGGTCCCCCCGAAAGCCGTATGCTTCAGGCTTGACGGGTGTCATCAGCCGCGGCGCGCCTTGCGCCCGCCGGCATTCCCAAAGACATGTTCTGTCGGATCGGGCGGATATTGCTATGAAGGTCACCGTCGAACGCGCGCAACTCCTCAAATCCCTGGGCCACGTCCACCGGGTGGTCGAGCGCCGCAACACCATTCCGATCCTCGGCAATGTGCTGCTGCGCGCCGACAGCACCCAGCTCTCGCTGAAGGCGACCGACCTCGACCTCGAAGTGACGGAAACCCTGGCTGCGGAAAGCGCGACCGGCGGCTCGACCACGGTTCCCGCGCACATGTTTTACGACATCGTACGAAAGCTGCCCGACGGCGCGCAGATCGTGCTGGAGGCCGATAGCGACCGGGCGGTGCTGGCGATTCGCGCCGGGCGGTCGCGTTTCACGCTCCAGACGCTGCCCGAAAGCGACTTCCCGGACCTCGCTGCCGGCGAGATGGCGCATTCCTTTTCACTCGCGGCAGCCGACGTGAAGCGGCTGATCGATCGCACCCAGTTTGCGATCTCGACCGAGGAGACCCGGTACTATCTCAACGGCATCTATTTGCACACGGCCGGCAGCGGCCAGGCCGCGACCCTGCGCGCGGTGGCAACCGACGGACACCGCTTGGCGCAGTTCGATCTGCCGCTGGCAGCAGGCGCGGCCGGCATGCCCGGGGTGATCGTGCCGCGCAAGACGGTCGGCGAGGTGCAGCGTCTGATCGAGGACAATGAAGCCGAAGTCAGGATTGAATTATCGCAAGGCAAAATCCGCTTCACCATCGGCAATGTAGTGCTGACGTCGAAGCTGATCGACGGCACCTTCCCCGACTACGGGCGCGTAATTCCGCAGAACAACGACAAGGAACTGTTGGTCGACAAGGCGGACTTCGCCGCCGCCGTCGACCGCGTCTCGACGATTTCAAGCGAGCGCGGTCGCGCCGTGAAGCTTGCACTATCCTCCGGCAAGCTAGTGCTGAGCGTCACCAATCCGGATTCGGGCAGCGCGACCGAAGAGCTCGAAGTCGAGTATGCCTCCGACCCGCTCGATATCGGCTTCAACTCGCGTTACCTCTTGGACATCGCCGCACAGATCGGGGGCGAGGTCGCGGTGTTGCGCCTCGCCGATCCGGGTTCACCAACCCTGATCCAGGATCGCGATAGCAAGAACGCGCTCTACGTGCTGATGCCGATGCGAGTGTGAACGCTTGCCTGTCATGGCCGGGCTTGACCCGGCCAGCCGTCAAAACAAATGACTTACTGGGTGTACATCCTCGCAAGAAAACCCGGTGGAACGCTGTACATCGGTGTGACGAACGACCTGGTCCGGCGTGTTTACGAGCATCGCGAGGGTCTGGCGGACCGCTTTACCGCAGCGCTCCAGCGCGAGAAGAACATGAAACACTGGTCCCGCGAGTGGAAGATAGATCTGATCGTCGCGAAAAATACCGACTGGCGTGACCTCTACGATGAAATTGTCCGCTAATGCGGACGACGGATTGCCGGGTCAAGCCCGGCAATGACACCGGACATGACCCCTTCCCGCATCCATCGCCTGGCCTTGACGCATTTCCGCAATTATCGCGCGGCCAGCCTTGAGACGCGCACCGACATGGTGGTGCTGGTCGGCCCCAACGGCGCTGGCAAGACCAATTGCCTGGAGGCGATCTCATTTCTTTCACCGGGCCGGGGCCTGCGCCGCGCGACGCTGGAGGATATCGCAGACAACCAGGGTGACGGCTCCTGGGCGGTATCCGCCGAGGTCGAGGGTGCGCTCGGCCTGGCAACGCTGGGCACCGGCATCGAGGCGCAGCAGGGCGAAGGGCAGAGCACGAGCCGGCGCTGTCGGATCGACCGCGAGCCGGTCGGCTCCGCAAACGCTTTCGGTGATCATTTACGCATGGTGTGGCTGACGCCATCGACGGACGGCCTGTTCGTCGGACCAGCCTCGGAGCGGCGCCGCTTCTTCGATCGGCTGGTGCTTGCCATCGACAGCGAGCATTCCAGCCGTGTCTCGGCACTGGAGCGCTCTTTACGATCGCGCAATCGGCTGTTGGAGGTGCGCAATTTCGACGATCATTGGTGTGACGCGATCGAGCGCGAGACTGCGGAACTCGCCGTCGCGGTGGCGGCGACGCGCGGCCAGACCGCGGTGAAACTGGCAGCGATGCTGCGCACGCGGGGCCAAGCCTCCGCGTTTCCCGCAGCGGAAATCGCGCTGGACGGCTGGATGGAAAATGCGTTGCTCAGCGAACCCGCAACCGCCGTCGAGGACCGCTATCGCGAGATTCTACGCACCAGCCGCGCCCGCGACGCCGCCGCAGGCCGCACGCTGGATGGGCCGCATCTCACCGATCTCCAGGTGATCTATGCGCCGAAAAACATGCCGGCGCGCGATGCCTCGACCGGCGAGCAGAAAGCGCTGTTGATCGGGCTCGTGCTCGCACACGCCACCCTCGTTGCCGAAAGCACCGGCATCGTGCCGCTGCTCCTACTCGACGAGGTGGTCGCCCATCTCGACCCCAACCGGCGCGGTGCGCTGTTTGCCGAATTGGCCAAGCTCGGCGCGCAGGTCTGGTTGACCGGCGCCGACCCGCTGCAATTCAGTGGCGTCGGCGAAGCCAGCGATATTTTCGATGTCGAGAGCGGCCGCATCGCGCGCCGTGCTTAAAGGACTCAATGCGCCGCTGCCGCCGCTTGCGCGGGTTGCCCGTCGAGCACCCTGTCGACGATCGATTGCACCAGGAACACCGATCCCTTCTCGGTGAGGTGGATCGTGTCGCTCGAGGTGATGTCGCTGGCCTGGTCGCCGAGCCGCGCCAGACAACCATCGACGTTGCAAAAGACGTCCCAGGCGGAAATGAATTCAGCCCCCTTCGGCACGAGCTTGGCGCGCAGCTCCGCGTCATACCAATTCGCCGAGACCGATTCAGTCGTGCGCGCTGGAATCAGGCGATGGTGCAGCATGTAATATCGGAGCACCTCGTTCGGCAGTCCGCGCTTCCAGACCGGCTCAGAGCCGAGCACCACGATCCGCGCGCGGGTCTCGCGTTTCAGCACGGCCACGGTCTCGGCGATGTTGTCGATGAACTTGTCCGCGCCGCCGTGCAGCAGCACGATGTCGGGCTTGAGCTCAACCGCGAGCGCAAGCACTTTGTCGTTCATGGCGCGGCAATTGGGGACACCGGGAATATCGGCGTGCAAGGCCGGAGCGCACGCGCTCGAGGTGAACTGGGCGATGCCGAAGTCGCGCCTGCGTTGCGCCTCGCGCAAGCCCGGCATCAGTGAACCGGCGGTGGAATCGCCCCAGATCAAGAGCAGCGGGCGGCGGTCGCGGTCGACGCAATCATCGGCAAACGAGGTCTCGTGGCTGAGATCGAGCATGCATTGATGCACGCGCCATTTGGCGGCCTGCGTCGGCACCTGCGCCATGGCGCGGATCTCCGCCGGCACGCGGAAATCGAAGCCGTTCTGACTGACAACGATAATGCCGCCGAGCGCAACCAGCGCCATGGCCGCACCAAGCGAGGCGAGCTTGGCGCTGCTTGGCTGGCCGAAGCGAATTGGGATCTCGACGAAACGGTACGTCGCCCAGGCCAGCACGATGCTCAGGCCGACCACCAGCGGCCGCTCCAGCGTCGTCAGCGGCGCGAATTTGATGATGGCGAAAAACACCAGCAGCGGCCAGTGCCACAGATAGAGCGGATAGCTGATCTGGCCGAAAAAGATCATGATCCGGCTCGACAGCAGATGTCGACAGCCCCAGGCCGCGGGCGCCGACAGCAACAGCACGCTGCCGGCGACCGGCAGCAGCGCCCACCAGCCGGGAAACGCACGCCCGCTGTCGAGCAGCACGGCCGCAACCCCGATCAGCACGGCACCTGCGGCCGCCCGCAGATTGCTTGCAATCTGCGCGTGCGCGAGACGATCGAAGGTACAGGCCAGGGCGCCGCCCGCCAGGAGTTCCCAAGCCCTCGGGAAAGGCAGGTAGAAGGTCGCGACCGGATCCGAGCCGACCAGCGCCACGTTGAGGGCAAAGGACGCAATACCGATCACCGAAGCCACCGCGAGCAGGCCCACCCGTGCCCGTATCGCCAGCATCAGGAGCAGCGGCCAGACCAGATAAAACTGCTCCTCGATGCCGAGCGACCACAGATGCAGCAGCGGCTTTCTCGCCGACTCGACATCGAAATAGCCGGACTGCAGCAAGAGTGCGATGTTGGCGGCAAAACCGGCGCTGGCAAAGACGTCGGCGCTCAGGCTTGCATAGGCCGACGGCAGCATCCAGAGCCAGCCCAGGACCAGCACTGCGCCCAAGACAACGATCAGGGCCGGAAAGATCCGCCTGATCCGCCGCCCATAGAACGCGAGCAGGCTGAAGCGGCCGCGCTGAAGTTCGCGGGCGATGATGCCGGTGATCAGAAACCCGGAAATGACGAAGAAGATATCGACCCCGATAAAGCCGCCCGGCAGGGCGTCGGGAAATGCGTGAAAGATCACGACCAGCAGCACCGCCACGGCGCGCAAGCCGTCAATATCCGGCCGATAGCGATCTGGAAACACAGGCAGCATCAGCCGGTCCGTAAAGTTCAACACGTCATCTGCATCAGCAGCGACGGATGGCATACCCCCATCCAGCGCGCAGGAGACCTGCGCCCTGCGATCGCCGGCCGATCTAGCGGCCTGTGAGGAGCGATTTCAGACCGGAAAAACCGGTATTTTTAAGGGAAAAGCAGCTTGCGAATCGCGCTTTTTCGGAGGCAGAGAACAGGCCTTCCGATGCCTTGAAAAAGAGCCAAAAAAATCTATGTATTCAAAAGCTTAACCATGGATACTTTGCGCTAGGCGCATCGCATCTTTCGTGGCAGAAATGGCGTCATCAGCGCCTCATCTTCCGCCGCTGATTCGGGACATCCGCAAAAGGCTTCACATGACAGAACCCGCCCGGCAAACCGTTGCCGACACCGAGCATTCGATCGCGAGCGATTACGGCGCGGAATCGATCCGGGTTTTGAAGGGCCTCGATGCCGTTCGCAAGCGGCCGGGCATGTATATCGGCGACACCGACGACGGCTCAGGCCTCCACCACATGGTCTACGAGGTCGTCGACAACGCGATCGACGAGGCGCTGGCCGGCCATGCCACCCGCGTCGAGGTCATTCTCAACCCTGACAATTCCGTGACGGTACGCGACGACGGGCGAGGCATCCCTGTCGACATTCACAAGGGCGAGGGCATTTCCGCCGCCGAGGTCATCATGACCCAGCTCCACGCGGGGGGAAAATTCGACCAGAACTCGTACAAGGTGTCGGGCGGCCTGCACGGCGTCGGCGTTTCCGTGGTCAATGCGCTCTCCAGCAAGCTGCAGCTCCGGGTCTGGCGCGACGGCAAGGAACATTTCGTCGAGTTCGCCCATGGCGAGACGGTGGCGCCGCTGAAGGTCGTCGGCGAGGCCAATGGCAAGCGCGGCACCGAGGTGACCTTCCTTGCCTCCACAGAGACCTTCAAGAACATCGAATATGACTTCGCGACGCTCGAGCACCGCTTGCGCGAACTCGCCTTCCTCAACTCCGGCGTCAACATCGTACTGTCCGACATGCGCCACGCCGTCGAGAAGCGCGAGGAGATGCACTATAGCGGCGGCGTCGAAGAGTTCGTCAAATATCTCGACCGCAACAAGAAGGCCATCGTACCCGCGCCCATCATGGTGCGCTCGGAGGTGAACGGCATCGGAGTCGAGGCCGCGCTGTGGTGGAACGACAGCTATCACGAGAACGTGCTGTGCTTCACCAATAACATCCCGCAACGTGATGGCGGCACGCATCTGGCCGGATTCCGTGGCGCGCTGACGCGCCAGGTCAACGGTTATGCCGAGGCCAATGCGAAGAAGGAAAAGATCCAGCTCACCGGCGACGACTGCCGCGAAGGGCTGACCGCCGTGCTCTCGGTGAAGGTACCGGACCCCAAATTCTCGTCGCAGACCAAGGACAAGCTGGTCTCCTCCGAAGTGCGCCCGGTTGTCGAGAACGTGCTCAACGAAGCCTTGGCGGCGTGGTTCGAGGAACATCCGACCGAGGCCAAGGTCATCGTCGGCAAGGTGATCCAGGCCGCCGCGGCACGCGAAGCCGCGCGAAAGGCGCGCGAGCTGACCCGCAAGAACCCGTTGAGCGTGTCTTCGCTACCCGGCAAGCTCGCCGACTGCCAGGAGAAGGACCCGGCGAAATCCGAGCTCTTCATCGTCGAGGGCGATTCGGCCGGCGGCAGCGCCAAGATGGGCCGCAACCGCGAGTTCCAGGCCGTGCTCCCCTTGCGCGGCAAGATCCTCAACGTCGAGCGCGTGCGCACCGACAAGATGCTTTCGAGCGAGCAGATCGGCACGCTGATCACCGCGCTCGGCACCGGCATCAGCGACGATTTCTCGATCGAGAAGCTGCGCTACCACAAGATCATCCTGATGACCGACGCCGACGTCGACGGCGCCCACATCCGCACGCTGCTTCTCACCTTTTTCTACCGGCAGATGCGCGAGATCATCGATCAAGGTTATCTCTATATCGCGCAGCCGCCGCTCTATAAGGTGTCGCGCGGCAAGTCCGAGCAATATCTGAAGGACGAGCGCGCGCTGGAAGATTACCTCATCTCGACCGGCCTCGACGAATGCGTGTTCAAGGCGGCATCGGGCGAAGACCGCTCGGGGCGCGATCTGTTGTCGCTGGTGGAGGACGCCCGTGTCATCCGCAACGTGCTGCGCAATCTGCATAGCCGCTACAACCGCACGGTCGTCGAGCAGGCGGCGATCGCTGGCGTGTTGCGGCCGGATATTGCCAGGGACCCGGAGAACGCCGCAGAGGCGGCAGGATATATCGCCAAGCGGCTTGACCGGATCGCCGAGGAGGTCGAACGGGGCTGGACCGGTCATTTCGAGGAAGGCAGGGGCTTCCTGTTCGAGCGCACCGTGCGCGGGGTGAAGGATTCCGCCGTCATCGATGACGCGCTTCTTGCGTCGGCCGACGCGCGCAAGCTTGACGATTACGCCGCAAAGCTGCAGCAAGCCTATGATGATCCTGGCAAGCTGCGACGGAAGGATACAGAGGTTACCATTCACGGCCCGGTCGGCCTGTTCGAGGCCGTCACCGAGGCCGGCCGCAAGGGACTCAACCTGCAGCGCTATAAAGGCCTCGGCGAGATGAATCCGGATCAGCTCTGGGAGACCACGCTCGACACCGAAGCGCGCTCGCTCTTGCAGGTGAAGGTCAAGGAGGTCGACGAGGCCGACGACATTTTCACCAAGCTGATGGGTGATGTGGTGGAGCCGCGCCGCGAGTTCATCCAGGACAACTCGCTTAGCGCGACCGTCGACGTCTAAGGGTGCAGGCAGGCGTGGCCCCCATCCAATACATCGTCGAGGGCGGCCATCGGCTGAAGGGCGCCATCGAGCCCTCCGGCAACAAGAACGCGGCACTGCCGATCATAGCGGCCGCGCTCCTCACCGAGCACCCCGTCACGCTCGACAACGTGCCGCGCATTCGCGACACCGAGACCCTGGTCGAGCTGATCCGCTCGGCCGGCGCCGCGGCGGAGTGGCGCGGCCGCAACCGACTTGTCATTCACGCCAAGGACATTCGCGCCGCCGATCTCGACCCCACTCTCTGCGCCCGCATTCGCGCCTCCATCCTGCTGGCAGGGCCCCTACTGGCCCGCTGCGGCTCACTGACGCTGCCGCCGCCCGGCGGCGACGTGATCGGCCGGCGGCGGCTGGACACCCATTTCCTGGCTTTCGAACAGCTCGGCGCCAGCGTGACGGCGACCGACCGGCTGGAGTTCCGCTCTTCGCAGCTCAAGGGCGCCGATGTCTTCCTGGATGAGCCGAGCGTTACCGCGACCGAAAACGCGCTGATCGCGGCGGTGGCGGCACAAGGCACCACTTACTTGCGCAACGCCGCATCCGAGCCGCATGTGCAGGATCTCGCCCATTTCCTGACCGCGCTTGGGGCGAAGATCGAAGGCATCGGCACCAACACAATGGTGATCAACGGTCAGGCTACGCTCGGCCCAGCCACCTATTCCATTCAGCCCGACCATATCGAGGTCGGCTCGCTGATCGGGCTTGCCGCAGTGACGCGCTCGTCGCTGCGCATTGTACGCGCCGGCGTCGAGCATCTGCGCTCGATCCGCATGGGGTTCGAGCGGCTCGGCATCGTCTGCGAGGTCGCCGGCGACGACCTGATCGTACCCTCCGAACAGACGCTGAAGATCAAGGACGATTTCGGTGGCCATGTGCCAAAGCTCGAGGACCAGCCCTGGCCTGCTTTTCCCGCCGATCTGATGTCGATTGCGATCGTCACCGCCACGCAATGCGAGGGCGTGATCCTGATGTTCGAAAAGATGTTCGAATCGCGGATGTTCTTCGTCGACAAGCTGATCGCGATGGGCGCCCGCATCGTGCTGTGCGACCCGCATCGCGCCATCGTGGCGGGTCCTAGCCGGCTGCACGCCGCCTCGATGATCTCCCCCGACATCCGCGCCGGCATGGCGATGCTGCTCGCCGCCGTCTGCGCCGACGGCACCTCCACCATCAACAACGCCGACCAGATCGAGCGCGGCTATGAGCGCATCGACGAACGGCTCAACGCGCTCGGCGCAAGGATCACCCGCGTGCCGGCGCGGTAGCGCTGGCTACGCGAATTTGCCTTAGCTTGCTGCGAGGTCTTAAGTATCCTTCGAGGCTGGCTTCGCGAGCGCCTCAGGATGACCGGTCGAGGTAAATGCTCCAATACGAAGCCAGCGAGCCCTGCGACGATGCTTCGCATGCGCTAAAGTGCAGATCGCTTTGCCCTGACGGGGCAAACACGGCAGCATGGCGCCCCATGGAACATGCAGTTGAAGCACAGCCCGCCTCGGCGTCGCCGCACGATTTGAGGCGCGCACGGAACCATCTTGCTCTCGAACTTGGCGAAACTGCGAGACTCGCGCTGCCGATGGCGCTGACGCAGCTCGGACAGATCGCGATGATGACGACCGATCTCGCCTTCATCGGGCGCATCAGCGCCGAGGCGGTCGCCGCGGCCGCGCTGGCCGGCACGGTCTATTTCGTCGGTTTCACCTTCGGCATGGGCCTGATGTCGGCGGTGGCGCCCCTGGCGGCGCAGGCTTTTGGTGCGGACAATCCGGCCGTGGTGAGGCGATCGCTGCGCGTGGGCCTCTGGGTCGCGCTTCTGCTGTCGCTGCCGATCATGGTTCTTCCGCTGCGCGGCGAGCGAATCCTGCTCGCCCTCGGCCAGGCGCCGCAAACGGCGCAGCTTGCCCAGCAATATCTGTTCGGGCTCGCCTGGGGCGTCGCGCCGGCGCTGTGGTTCCTGGCCATCCGCAGCTTCATGGGCGCGGTCAACCGGCCGGAGCCAGTGTTGTGGATCACGCTTGCGGCTATCCCGATCAACGCCGTGCTCGTCTATCTCTTGATCTACGGCGAGCTCGGCCTGCCACGGCTGGAGCTGTTCGGGGCGGGACTTGCGACCACGCTGGTCAACTGCGCGACCTTTCTGGCGGGGCTCTGGTTTGCAACGCGGCGCCGTCCTTTCAGCGATTATCACGTACTCGCCCATCTCTGGCATTTCGATTGGCCGCTGATGCGACAGCTCATCGTGATCGGCGCGCCGATTTCGATGGCCTTTCTCATGGAGTACGGGCTGTTCTCGGCCGCTGCGCTCTTGATGGGCCTGATCAGCACCACGGCGCTTGCCGCCCATCAGATCGCGCTCCAGGTCGCGGCGATCCTGTTCATGATCCCCTTCGGCATCAGCATGGCGGCGACCGTGCGGGTTGGCCATGCGGTCGGCCGCAACGACGGTCCCGGCATCAGGCGCGCGGGCCTGGTTGCGATGCTGCTCGGCATCGCAATCGCCGCAATACTGACGCTCACCGTCGTCGCGGCCCGCTTTGAGATCGCCCAATTTTTTCTGGGCGAGGCCGCCGAAAATGCCGACGCGACGATCAAGCTGGCTGCGAACCTCCTGCTGGTCGGTGCAAGCTTCTTCATCACCGATGCCGTACAAAGCATCGCGGTAGGCAGCCTGCGCGGGTTGAAGGACACACGGGTGCCGCTCCTGTTTGCCTGCGTCGGCTATTGGCTGATCGGCTTCTCACTTAGCTACGTGCTTGGATTCCGCGCCGGCCTTGGCGCCATCGGCGTGTGGAGCGGATTGTCGATCGGCACTGCCGTGTATGCAGCGCTGTTGGTGCTGCGGTTCCGGCTGCTGGCGAGCGCTGAGCGTCCGCATTCGCCATGAAAGTCCACGAGATCACACCCGCTGTCGATCCCGCGAGCCTGCTCGCCGGTGCTCAGTCCATTGACGCGTTTCGCATCGTGACAATCGCGACGAGCCTCGATGCGCGCCAGGCGGCGGAGAAGATGTTGACGTTCGGACCGCGCTGGATCAAAGCGCTTCTGAAGCTGCGCAACATCCTGGTCAGCCCCTTCGGACTGAAGACCTCGGGTGCAGGCGAACCAGCTTCGGGCGAGGCAATCGGAATATTCCCGGTGCTCAGCGAGACGCCGCAGCGGCTGGTTGCCGGCTTCGACGACCATCATCTCGATTTTCGCATCGTCATCGATGTCGCCGCCGCCGAAGGCGGACAGCAGGTCACTGCGACCACATTGGTGCTGACACACAACCTGCTCGGCAGGACGTATCTGAAACTGATCATGCCCTTTCACCGCCTGATCGCGCGGACATTGCTCCGGCAGGTCGCGAAGATACCATAGGTGAAAACGCGGAACTTGCCGTGACGAGTCCCTTCCGCTTCAACCGTCTCGTCCATTCGGACTGGAGCGTCTTGCCGGCCAAACGCTGGACGGCTGTGGCGCTTTCGCTGGAGGACAGTTGGCTGATCGAGCATCTGGCGCCAACGCCTTCGCCTGACCTGTTCGTGGATGATCTGTTGAAGCAGGGCAGGCGAACGCTTGCCGGGTTCGATTTTCCCATCGGTCTGCCTTCGGCCTATCTGGAGAGGACGGGACTCAACTTTCTCGATCTCATATCCGAGCCGTGCTCCATGCATGCGCGCCGTTTCTTCACGCCGGCAGAAACGCTCTTCGACATCTCTCCCACGCAGCCGTTCTATCGAACGCATCCCGCGGGCGGACGGCATACGGACTTATGTGAGCGCCTCGGATGCGCCTCGTTCGACGAGTTGCTTCGCCAATGCGACAAGGCGACCGAAAACCGGCTCCGCGCGGAGGCGATTTTCTGGACCGTCGGCGCAAAGCAGGTCGGCAAGGCGGCCCTTTGCGGCTGGCGGGAGATCCTCATCCCGGTGCGGCGGCGCGGCGGGCGCCTCTGGCCATTCGATGGCCTGCTTGCAGAGTTAGATACGGGCGGTTTGACAATTGCAGAAGCCTATCCCGCCGAAGCCTACCGGCACATTGGAGTCCGAGGATTGGTCGGAAAGCGTTCGCAGCAGGGGCGAATGGCCGCCGGCCGCATCCTGCTCGAATGGGCATCGAGGCACCGCGTGCGTTTCGATCCAGATATCGCGCGACGCGTCTGCGACGGCTTTGGCGCAGGCGGCGATGGCGAGGATGCTTTCGACGCCCTTGCCGGATTGTGCGGAATGATCGAGGTCGTGGCCGGACGCCGGGCCGAGATGGCCGATGATCGGATCGTCCCCGCGCAGCGGGAAGGCTGGATCCTGGGGCAGACCGACCTACCCCTCTGATGCCTTGCCATCCAGAGCCCAAAGAGGGCTTTCGTCCCCCTATTCATCGAACTCTTCTTCGGCGCCGTTTCCACCCGCGAACAGGACGCCGCGCTTGGCGCGGCTGGCTGGAATGCGGATTTGGGGCGCCCGCAGCATTGAAGATCGCCGCCCGCAGACTTAGAGTTCGCGCAAATTTTTCCGTGGTCACAAGGACACCAGGATGGCAGAGGAAACCGCCACGCTGGCCGGCTATGTCGCCGGCTTGAAATTCGAGGAGATTCCACCGGAGGTGCTGGACCGCGCCAAGGTGCTGACGCTGGATTTTCTCGGCAGCACCGTCCGCGCGCGGCGCGACGCGGAGTCTACACCGTCGCTGCTCAAGATGCTCGAGGGACTTTCCCTTGATGGCAAGGGCAAATCGACCGTGTTCGGCGACAGCAAAACCTGGACCCCGGCGGTCGCGGCACTGCTCAACGGCGCGCTCGGCCATTCGCTCGACTTCGACGACACCCACGCGGATTCCTCGCTGCATCCGAGCGCGCCGGTGGTGCCGGCGGCCTTTGCGGTCGGCGAGATGGTCGGTGCGTCGGGCCGCGAGGTGCTGACCGCGATCGTTGCCGGGTATGAGGTGTGTTGCCGGCTCGGCAATGCGCTCGATCCGACCTCGCATTACGCACGCGGCTTTCACCCGACCGCAACGGCGGGCACCTATGGTGCGGCAGCAGCGGCCTCAAAACTGCTTGGCCTCTCGGAGGCGCAGATCATCTCGGCCTTCGGCGTGTCCGGCAGCCAGGCCGCGGGCTCGCTGCAGTTTCTGGTCAACGGCGCCTGGAACAAACGCTACCAGGTCGGCGCCGCCGCAATGAACGGCGTGATCGCCGCCACGCTCGCGCGCAACGATTTCGTCGGCTCGATCGAATCGGTCGAAGGCAAGCATGGGCTGCTCGTCGGCTATAGCGACAATCCGCATCCCGCCAAGGCGACCGCGGGCCTGGGCACGACCTACGAGACCATGAAGATCGGCGTAAAACCCTATCCGAGCTGCCGCTACACCCATGCCGCGCTCGATGCGATCATAGCCATGCGGCGCGAACACAATCTGACGCCGGACCAGGTCAAGCGCGTCGAGATCGGACTGCACCGCAACGGCATCACGCTGACGGGCGACGCCGCCACCAAACGGCACCCGCGCTCGATCGTCGGCGGGCAGTTCTCGATGTTCTTCACCGGCGCGGTTGCGCTCGACCAGGGCCGCTTCGGCTGGGACGATTACGAGCGGCTTGGCGAGGCCGCGATCGACGCGCTCGCCGACAAGTTCGACGTGGTGCAGGACGATCGTCTCGAAATCGGCCGCCCCCATCCGTTCGGCGCCCGCGTCTCCATCACCACCGATGACGGCGTGCACGAGCGGCTGCATGTCGATCCCTCGGGGGAGCCGAATTCGTTCCCCGATACGCAGGCGATGCAACAGAAATTCCTGACGCTTGCCCGCCCCGTGCTCAACGGCCGGGCGGAGCAGTTTGCGAATGCAATCCTTTCGTTGGAGCGCTTCGAAAGCGTCACGCAGGCAACGCAGTTGGGGCGGCAGTAGCGCTTCTCGCCTGGTTTCAGCGGGAGGCGCCACCACTTTCCAGCTTGCCGAGACTCCCGTCCAGAGCCTGGCTCACCAGGATCGCGGATCGCTCGTCGAGATGGACGCCATCCGCCCAGCGCAGCTCGGTCCTGTCGACATCGATCGAAAGCCATTGCCTTGCGTCCGGAAACGCCTTCCGGACGATCTCACGGGTGATGCGCGTATAGCGCGCCGCTTCGATCGGCCCTTCGCATGGCAATTCCATCAGCAACACGCGCGCGCCGCGCTGTTCCAGCGCCCGGCTCAAGCGGGCGATCTCTGCGACGCTCGCCATGGCGGCGGCGGTCGGATCCTCCGTCTCCCGCTCTTGCACAGCGCGCGCAAGATAGATGCGATTGTCGAAGTTGCTGGGCGGCTGCGCGATCACTCGCCGCAGCGAAGCCGCGACTTGCTCATGAGTGGCGGGCGCATGGCTGAAATTCTCATAGGCCGCGATCGCGGCGCGAACGGGCCGGAAGAACAGCTCTTGGTGCGAAGTGGCGGAGAACCGCTCGATCAGCGCCGTATCGGGCTTCCGCGACAGCACATTGGTTTCGACGACGATCAATTTTGGCAGCCGTCGCTGGTTCGCGACAATCGTAAGCCCGGTCACCGGCGAGCCGCCGGCGAGCGCCAGATTGCGCAGGCCCGGCGTCGCGAAATATTCTTCCCTGAGCCGAAAGGTGAGCGAGCTGCCGACCAGCACGACATCAGGCACGGGATTATTGATATACCTGTTCAGGGTAACCAGCGTGCCGTCCCTGGCAGTTGTCGCCGGCATCTGCAGCCCGCGTCCGAAATGCGCGGTAGCGAGGCCGCAGGCCGCTAAGATCAGCGCTGCGGACATTCCGCATCGCGCAAGCCAGGCCCATGATCCCTGCTGCTTCTGCATCGCGTCAGAACTGGAAGTAGATGAACGCGGTTGTGGGTCCCGCCTCGAGATAGGCCAAGGCCCCCAACGCACCGTAGACATAGGGCTCCCATGTCGCCAATCGTCGCTCGAACAGCACACCCAGGCGAAGATGCTGCAGGATCACCGGCAGCGAATACAACAATGCGAGATCATAGAACAGTTTTGTCGGGTTCGGATTCGTGCTCGGCCTGAACATGCCCGAGATATAGCTGACTGCGTGATCGAAATTCGGCAGCTTGAAGAAGATCCA
The DNA here is from genome assembly GCF_000472385.1 of Bradyrhizobium sp. ARR65. Taxonomy (GTDB): domain Bacteria; phylum Pseudomonadota; class Alphaproteobacteria; order Rhizobiales; family Xanthobacteraceae; genus Bradyrhizobium. The sequence continues at coordinate 95,474 of NZ_AWZU01000018.1, read as the reverse complement.
GAGCATGGTCACGCAGGAAAACACGACTGCGATGCGAAGCGCACGAAATCCCGCCGAATTGATCGTCTCGAACGTCTTGAGGAACGGCCGCTCGATCGCCAGCAAGAGCCCGTGCATGAGGCCCCAGATGAGATAGCTGAAACCCGCACCGTGCCAGAGGCCGCCGAGGCCCATGACGATGATCAGATTGAGATAGGTGCGGAGCTTGCCGCATCTGTTGCCGCCCAGGGGAATGTAGAGATAGGTGCGCAACCAGGTCGAGAGCGAGATATGCCAGCGTGTCCAGAATTCGGAGAACGAGGCCGAGATATAAGGCAGGTCGAAATTGATCGGCAGACGATAACCGAACAGAAGTCCAAGCCCGATCGCGATCGACGAATAGCCGAAGAAATCCGCGTAGATCTGATAGCCGTAGAGAATGACGAGCAGCCAGCGATCCTGCGTTTGCAGGGTCTCATAGAACGGAAAGTCCATATAGGACGTCATCTCGTTGAGATTGTTGGCCACGTAAAGCTTGAAGAAGAAGCCGATCAAAACCCACTTCGCGGCCTCAACGACCGGGATCTCCGAAAATCGCTTCGGCTCGATCTGCGGCAGGAAGAGGCCGGCGCGCGTGATCGGCCCGGACACGAGCTGCGGAAAAAAGATGATGTAGAGGAAGACGTCAGCCAGGCTTGGGGCGGGCGCCTTCTTCTCGCGCGTCAGATCGACCAAGAGGCTGATGTTGTGAAAGACGAAAAACGAGATGCCGACCGGCAGCGGCAGTTTGAGGAGAAAGTCGATCGCCGCGACGTCGACGAGAACGGGCGCCTTGGGATCAAAGAACAGAAATTTGTATTTGAAGAAGGCCAGCAGCGCGAGGTTGAAGATGATGCCGACGGGCAGCCAGCGGCGATCGCGCAGCGCCAGCACCAGGAAAAGATAAGTACCGCCGACGGCAACACCGGGCAGCGGCAGCAGTTCCGGCTGGCCATATCCATAAAAGAACAGGCTGGCCGCGACCAGAAGCTGGACCTGGAACGGCCTGACCGGCGGCAGGTAATAGACGCCAAACACGATCGCGGCAAATACGGCAAACTGCCACGACGTAAAGGTCATGCCTCGAGGCCTCGCACAGCGCAGGTCTTATGCCATGTTGCGGTCGGCGGGAGCAATCCCCTGCATTCCCTTGGACGGCGGCCGCGCGATCCTGCTATGCTCCCCGGCAATCAACAGAAGAGGCTCTTTTCATGAGCTGGATGCCCTCAAACGATCCCGTGCTCGGCGATCCCCTGTCCTGCGATGCGCTGGAACTCGTGATCGTTCCGCGCACCCGCGACCTCGGCGACGGATTCCAGGTCCGCCGCGCGCTGCCGCATGGCAAGCGCCAGATGGTCGGCCCCTTTATCTTCTTCGATCATTTCGGCCCCGTGCAATTCGTCTCAGGCGCCGGCATGGACGTCCGGCCGCATCCGCATATCGGCCTAGCCACCGTCACCTATCTGTTCGATGGCAAGATCATGCACCGCGACAGCGAGGGCAACGTCCAGGAGATCGAGCCTGGCGCGATGAACCTGATGACCGCCGGGCGCGGCATCGCGCATTCCGAGCGCACGCCCGCCCTCGAGCGCCGCAACGGCCAGCAGATGCTCGGGCTGCAGAGCTGGATCGCCCTGCCGGCGGGTAAGGAAGAGATCGCACCCAGCTTCCAGCACTATGCGGCCGGCGACCTGCCGATGATCGCCGAACGCGGCTTCACCGCGCGCATCATCGCGGGGAAATCCTTTGGCATTGCCTCACCGGTAGCGATGGTATCGCCCTGGTTCTACACCGAGGTCACGGCCGAGGCGGGAACCAGCGTGCCGCTCGACCCCGACCACGAGGAACGCGCGATCTACCTGGTCGACGGCGAGGTCGAGATCGCGCATGAGCGCTATGAAGGTCCGCGGCTGCTGATCTTCCGGCCCGGCGATGCCATCACGGTGAAGACGCTTCAACCGACGCGCATGATGTTTCTGGGCGGCGACGCGCTCGAAGGACCGCGGCACATCTGGTGGAATTTCGTTTCCTCCAGCAAGGAGCGGATCGAGCAGGCCAAGCAGGATTGGAAAACCGGCAAATTCGCCCCCATTCCGCAAGAACATGAGTTCATTCCGCTGCCGGAATAGGCTAGCTGCAACGCATCTGCCCGCGGACACTGCCGCCGGGCGCATCAATTCGAAAGCTCCGCCGATGACCACCGTGCTCGCAAGCGATTTACCCCTGCCGAAGATCGGGCGCGGCAAGGTGCGCGATATCTATGCCGTCGGTGATGACCGGCTGCTCTTGCTCACGACCGACCGCATCTCCGCCTTCGACGTGGTGATGGCCGAAACCATTCCGATGAAGGGCGCGGTGCTGACGCAAATCAGCGCCTTCTGGTTCAACGAGCTCGAAGGCGTCGTGCCGCATCATATGATCACCGCCGACACGGACGAGATCATCCGCGAGGTGCCGGCACTGCAGCAGCATCGCGCGGACATTCTGGGCCGCGCCATGCTGTGCCGGCGCACCACGGTGTTTCCGATAGAGTGCGTGATCCGCGGCTATCTCTCGGGCTCGGCCTGGAAGGAATATGCCGCGCAGGGCACGCTGGCCGGCGAGAAGCTCCCGACCGGCCTCGTCGAAAGCGCCAAGCTCGAGCCTGCGATTTTCAGCCCCGCCACCAAGGCCGAGACCGGGCATGACGAGAACATCACGATCCCGCGCATGCGCGAGATCGTCGGCGACGAGGTCACCTATACGCTGGAGAGCATGACACGCGCGATCTACAGGCTCGGCGAAGAACTCGCGCGCGAGCAGGGCATCATCATCGCCGACACCAAATTTGAATTCGGCCGGGATCAGGATGGCCGCATCATTCTGATCGACGAGGTGATGACGCCCGACTCCTCGCGCTTCTGGGCGGTCGACGACTATGTGCCCGGCCAGCCGCAGCCGAGCTTCGATAAGCAGCCCTTGCGCGATTATCTCGACGCCGAGCGCCGGGCCGGCCGCTGGAACGGCGAAGCGCCGCCACCGCCTTTGCCGGCGAGTGTAGTGGAGGCGACCAGCAGGCGATATCTCGATGCCTACCGGCGGATCACGGGGCGCGAACTGAAAATCTGAGTTCGTCATTCCGGGGCGGCTCGCAGAGCCGAACCCCTCGAGATTCCGGGTTCGCGCTTCGCGTGCCCCGGAATGACGGGAAAAAGAACACAGGGCGCCCACATGTCCGAATCCGATGCTCGCAGGCGCCAGCCGCTTCGCATCCGGCGTCGGCCGTCATGGCGGCTTCGGCGACGAGTGAGCCGCCGTCGCCGCATCGGCATCGGCATCGGCATCGGCATCGGGCGAGTTCCACAGTCAAAAATATGGTTGTGATCAGGTGCGGTCCTCGTCTACCACAGGCGCGGGTGTCTGGGGTGAATTCACGCGGTGTCAGCTCGAACGGTCAGTTTCCATCCGCCGCTCGCACGCGTGCTCAATGACGTCCTTGGCGGCACCGCTGCCAGCGTTCTGACCGTCACCTTCGGGCTGTCCTATTCGCTGCTGATCTTTGCCGGTCCGCTGGCGTCTTATCTGTCCTACGGCGTCGGCAGCACCTTCATTACCTCGGCGATCATTGCCGCGATCCTCGCGCTCGGCAGCTCGCTGCCCTTCGCCATCGGCGCGCCCGACAGTTCGACCGCAGCGATGACGGGCATCCTCGCCTCCTCACTGGCCGAACATATCATCGCGACCGATCCGGCCGCGCCGGTGCTTGGACCGGTTTACGTCACCCTCGCGATGGCGAGCATCTTGACGGGCGTCGTGCTCTGCGGCTTTGGGCTGACGCGGATGGGCCGTGCCATCCGTTATGTGCCCTATCCCGTGGTCGGCGGCTTTCTCGGCGCCACCGGGTGCCTGATCCTGCTCGGCGCGGTTCGCGTCATCACCGGCCAGCCGCTGCAATTGGCCACGCTGGAGAGCTTCGCCAATTTGATGCCCCTGTACGAGCTCGCGGCCGCCTGCGCCATGGCGCTCGTGCTTTACCTGACCTGGCACCGCTCGCGCACGCCATTCGGCCTGCCCGTCATCCTGATCGTCGGCACCATCGCTGCGCATCTCGCTTTCCGACTGTTCGGGATTTCGAGTACCGAGGCACAAGCCCTCGGCTGGACATTTCAGCCGCCATCGCAGATCGCGTTCATGTCGCCATGGGACGCGACAGCGATCGCCGAGTATCCCTGGTTCGCACTGCCGGATCTCGCCGGCAATTTGATTGCCCTCATTTTCGTCACGGCATCGAGCACGCTGTTCAACACGACAGGCATCGAGGTCGCCAGCCATCGCGAGGCCGATCTCGAACGCGAGCTGAACGTGACCGGCGTCGCCAACATTCTGTCGGGCGCCCTCGGCGGCTATACCGGCTGCATTTCGGTCAGCCGTTCCGTACTGAATTTCAGCGCCGGCGGCAGCGGTCGACTCTCCGGGCTGACAACAGCCGCAATCTCCGCCTCGATGCTGATCGTGGCGCCGGCGCTGCTCGGCTATATGCCGAGATTCGTGCTCGGCGGCCTTCTGCTCTATCTCGGCGCGGACACGTTGCACAAATGGATCGTGCAGTCGCGCCGCCGTCTCTTCCTGACCGAATACCTCTCGCTGCTCGCGATCATCGGCATCATCCTGCAATGGGGTTTCGTCGCGGGCATCCTGATCGGGGTGGTGATCGGCTGCGCCACCTTTGCGTTAAGCGCCTCGCGAATCAATTCAATCAAATTCGCCTTTAACGGATCCGAATATCGCAGTTCGCTCGACCGCTCGCGCGACGACCAGGCGGTACTGTCGGCGCATGGCAGCAAGATCCAGGGTCTCAATCTGCAGAGCTATCTGTTCTTCGGCTCGGCCAACCGGCTCTATCAGCACGTCAAGGCACTGCTCGCGCGCCACGGCGAATGCCGCTATCTCATCTTCGATTTCAAGCTCGTGACCGGCATCGATTCGTCCGCCGCCTTCAGCTTCGCGCAGATCAAACGTGCGGCACAGGATCGCGGCATCAGGCTGGTACTGGTCCATCTGCCTATAATGGCCGAGAAGGCGCTGCGCTCAAGCGAGTTCATCTCGCCCGACGTTCTGATTATGCCGGAGCTCGATCACGCGTTGGAGTGGTGCGAGAACGAGATCATTGCGCGACATCAGGAGCGGGTGCAGGAGGAAGCGAATTTGCGCGAATGGTTCACGCAAATCCTCGGCACCGAAGACGACGCCCTCGAGCTGATGCACCGCTGCGAGCGGATCGAGGTCCAGGCCGGCCAGACCGTGGTCAGTGCAGGGGAAGCCGCCGATTCCATGCACTTCATTCTCGACGGCCGCGTCGGCGTGATGATTGCCGCCGATAATGGCAGCACGACCCGGGTGCGCAGCCTCGGGCGCTACACCACGATCGGCGAGATGGGCCTGGTCTCACATGCGCCGCGCAGCGCAACCATTCAGGCCGAGGTCGCAAGCGTGCTCTATGCGCTGACGGCGCAGCAATTCGAGACGATCAAGCGCGAGCATCCGGCGCTCGGTCAGAAGCTGCTGACCTATTTCGTCTCCGTCATGGCCGAGCGGCTGACCTTCGCAAACCGCATGATCGCGGTGCTGCGGCGATAACGTCGTCCCGGACAAGCCAGCTCCTGCCAGCGCGCGGCATTGTCCGGTCGCGAGCGTGGATCCGAGACCCATAACCGCAGGCGGCCACTTTCCGGAAAGCCGGCCCACGGGTTAGCCAGACAACCAGGGCCTGTGGTTATGGACCCCGCTTTCGCGGGGGCGACACATCGTGTGACTTGTGGCCCCTACACCCCCGCCATCATCACATATTTGATCTCGAGATATTCCTCGATGCCATGATGCGAGCCCTCTCGGCCAAGGCCGCTTTCCTTCACGCCGCCGAAGGGTGCAACTTCGGTCGTGATCAGGCCCGTGTTCACGCCGACCATGCCAGACTCCAGCGCTTCGGCGACGCGCCAGACGCGGCCGAGATCACGCGCATAGAAGTAGGAGGCAAGCCCGAACGGCGATTTGTTGCACATCGCGATCACGTCGGCCTCGTCCTTGAAGCGGATGACCGGCGCGAGCGGCCCAAAGGTTTCCTCCTGCGAGACCAGCGCGTCGGCGCGCACGTCCGAGAGCACCGTCGGCTCGAAGAAAGTGCGCCCGAGTGCATGGCGCTTGCCGCCGGTGACGACCTTGGCGCCGCCCTTCACGGCATCAGCAATATGGCGCTCGACCTTCTCGATGGCTTCCATGTTGATGAGCGGCCCCTGGGTGACGCCGGCTTCGGTGCCGTCGCCGATCTTCATCGCCGCCGCCTTTTGGGAAAGCTTCCGCACGAACTCGTCGTAGATCTTATCCTGCGCGTAGAGACGATTGGCGCACACGCAGGTCTGGCCCATGTTGCGGTATTTCGAGACCATGGCGCCTTCAACGGCGGCATCGATATCCGCATCGTCAAACACGATGAACGGCGCGTTGCCGCCGAGTTCGAGGCCGAGCTTCTTCACGCCGACGGAAGCCTGCCTGTACAGAATCTTGCCGACCTCGGTCGAGCCGGTGAAGCCGACGAAGCGCACCGCCGGATGCTCGCACAGCACCTTGCCGATCGGCGGCGCGTCGCCGGTGATGATGTTGAAGACGCCCTTGGGCACGCCCGCTTTCTCGGCAAGTGCTGCCAGCGCGAGTGCGCTGAGCGGCGTCTCGTTGGCCGGCTTGAGCACCACCGTGCAGCCGGCCGCAAGCGCCGGCGAGACCTTGCGGGTGATCATCGAGTTCGGGAAATTCCATGGCGTGATCGCGCCGCAGACGCCGATCGGCTGCTTGATCGCGAGCAGGCGCGCATCAGGCTTCTGCGTCGGGATGGTTTCGCCATAGACGCGCCGCGCTTCTTCGGCGAAGAATTCGACATAGGCACCACCGATATCGACTTCGCCAAGCGCTTCCGTGAGCGGCTTGCCCTGCTCGGACGTGAGGATCAGCGCGAGATCCTCGCGGCTAGCGACGATCAGTTCGTACCATTTGCGCAAAATATTCGATCGCTGCTTGGCCGTGAGCTTGGCCCAGGCGGGGAAGGCACGTTCGGCGGCTTCCACCGCTTGCGTACAATCGGCGGCGCTCATCTGCGGCACCTTCGTAAGCTCGATCCCGGTTGCCGGATTGTTCACGGCGAAGACGGGGGTGCCGACCCACGCGCCATCGATATAGCAGCGATCGCGCAGCAGCGAAGGATCCTTCAGCCTCTCGCGAAGTGTTTGGGCGCCCTGCGAAGCGCGTGCGGCAGCGGTAGGGGTCATGGCGTTGCTCCTCGGATTTTCTGGAATTGACGCTGAATATAGGCGGAAACTCAGGCAGGCGCGACCTCCCGAGGACGCGCGGCTGCTTCAAGCTGCATTCAAGGCTGCACCCAAGCGGCCGGTCAGGCGGCGCCGCTCAAATAGGTTTCGCGCCGGCCGATCATACGTTCCGCGGCGGCCTTGGCGTCCGCCTTCGTCGAGGTGGCGCAGGTGCGGTATTCGAGGTCGGGCAGCTCGGCAGGGTCACGGCGGCCGAACCAGGACTTGCCGCCCACCGGCAACAGCGCCAGGGCCTGCGCAACGTTGTCGACCGCGCCGAAGGAATGCAGCGCGCCGGTTGCGGCGTAACGAACCTCGTAAATGCCCGGCGAGATTGGTGCTTCCAAATTCTCGCCACGCCCTGGCCGGGGATAGCGCTTCCATTCGCTCCAGGTCGAGATCATTATCGCCCCCTCGCGGCCGGCGGCGGCCGCCAATGTTTGAATTAAAAACTTGTCGCCCGTCGGCGTCGATTTAGCTGCGGTGCGAACGCGTTACTGCGAAAATAGTTTCAGCGACAGTACCAAAGGAGCATATCGCCGATGCAACGCAGCTCATCGCTGCGACGCCGGCTTTCCCCGGCAAATTGTTGCACAATTACCAATAGTCCCCTTTTTGCCACTCCAAGGACGCGACCCCAATCACGAGATTGCGACCCGTGCGGTGCAAAGAAAGCGTTACTTGCGGGACGAAGCGCCCGAGAGGAAGATCATCCCGCCGATAAGGTTAACGGGAGGATCCCCTATGCAGAGCGACGTTCAGATCGACGAGGTCCTGCGTCAAAAATGCGACGCAAAAGAAATTCCCGGCGTGGTCGCGATGGCCGCGAGCGGGGACGAGGTGATCTATCAGGGCGCATTTGGCAAACGTGACCTCGCCAAGGACGACCCGATGACGATCGACAGTGTGTTCTGGATCGCGTCGATGACGAAAGCGGTGACTACTGCCGGCGCGATGCAGCTCGTCGAGCAAGAAAAGCTCGCGCTTGACGAGCCGATCGGAAAGGTGCTGCCCGATCTCGCCTCGCCCATGGTGCTCGAAGGGTTTGACGCGCAAGGCGAACCGAGACTGCGTCCGGCCGAGCGGCCGATCACGCTGCGCCACCTCATGACCCACACCGCCGGCTTCTGCTACGACATGTGGAACGGCGACATGGGGAAATATCTGGAGAAGACCGGTGTTCCCGGCATCATCACCTGCAAGGACGATGCGCTGAAGACTCCCATCATGACCGATCCCGGCTCACGCTGGGAATACGGCACGAACATCGACTTCGTCGGCAAGGCGGTCGAAGCCGTATCGGGCATGCGGCTCGACGCCTATTTGCGTGACAATCTGTTCGCGCCGCTCGGCATGAGCGACACCGGATTCAAAATCACCGACGACATGCGCCGGCGGCTGGTCGGGATGCATGCCCGTGGGGCCGATGGCGTGCTCGCGCCGATGCCGTTCGAACTGGAGCAGGATCCGGAATTCCACATGGGCGGCGGCGGGCTCTACTCGACCGCGGGCGATTACATCAAATTCTGTCAGATGATCCTGAACGAGGGCAGCGGTAACGGCAATCAACTGCTCAAACCGGAGACGGTCGCGTTGATGGCGCAGAACAATATCGGCGACCTCGTGGTCACGAAGATGAGTACGGCAGCCCCGATTTACACCAATGATGTCGATCTCTACCCCGAGATGGTCAAGAAGTGGGGTTTGAGCTTCCTGATCAACACCGCGCAGACGCCGGAGGGACGCAGCCCCGGCAGCCTCGCCTGGGCCGGGCTCGCCAACACATATTTCTGGATCGATCCGGCGCGCGATATCGCCGGCGTGATTCTGATGCAGATGTTGCCGTTTGCCGATCAAAAATGCCTGGAGGCCTTCGCCGGGTTCGAACGCGGCATCTATGATGGTCTCGATGCCGCCGGCGGCAAGAAGGCGGCGTGAGAGTTGCCAACTTCTCCGTTCTCGTCATGGCCGGGCTCGTCCCGGCCATCCTCGAGCTGCCGATCAGGCGAACAAAGACGTGGACGCCCGGGTCAAGCCCGGGCATGACGGGCTGAGAGAGCGGTGAATGGAATGGTCCGCTCTTAGACCGGCAGCCCGTTCTGCTGCGCCAATTCCTTCAGCGACACCTGCGGCCGCGCGCCGATGTGCTGAATCACCTCGGCGGCCGCGAGCGCGCCGAGCCGGCCGGCATTCTCGTAACCCGCCCCGCGCACCAGGCCGAACAGGAAGCCGGCGGCGAAGAGATCGCCGGCGCCGGTGGTATCGACGATCGTCTTGACCGGGAACGCCGGTACCGCGACCACGCTTTCGTTTGAGGCCACCACGCAACCCCTCTCGCTGCGCGTGACGACGCCGAGTTTCGCATCGAGGCGCAACTGCTTGAGCGCGGTATCGAAGTCCGACGTCAAGTAGAGCGAGCGCAGCTCGGCTTCGTTGGCAAAGACGAGGTCGACCGTGCCCTTGCGCATCAGATCCAGGAACTCATCGCGATAACGATCGACGCAAAAGGAGTCCGATAGTGTCAGCGCCACTTGCCGGTCCGCTTCATGGGCAATCTGGGAGGCCTTTACGAAGGCCTCCTTGGCGTCTTTCGGATCCCACAAATAGCCTTCGAGATAGACGATGCGCGCCGCGGCGACCTGCGCGGGATCGATATCGGCCGGCGTCAAGTGCTGCGCCGCGCCGAGATAGGTATTCATGGTGCGCTCGCCGTCACCGGTCACCAGGATGTAGGAGCAGCCGGTCGCCGGGCCATCCGCTGCGGGCTTGGTCTCGAATGCAACACCGGCGGCGCGGATGTCATGGGTATAGAGCGCTCCGATCTGGTCGTCTTTGACCTTGCCGACGTAGGCCGCGCGTGCCCCCAGGCTTGCGAGGCCGACGATGGTGTTGGCGGCCGATCCGCCGGACATTTCGGTCGCGGGTCCCATGTCGCGGTAGATCGCGGTCGCGCGCGCCTCGTCGATCAGGGCCATGCTGCCTTTGGTCATTCCGTGGCGGCTCAAAAAGGCCTCGTCGGTCCGCACCAGCACATCAAAAATCGCATTGCCGATGGCGAGAACATCATATTTCGCGTCAGTCATTCGGTCGGGGTCCTGTTACGGCAATTGCGGTTAAGCCCAGAATCCGGTTTCCAGGCGGCGAGAATGCAGGTTAATCCTGTCGCGCGGCCTATCATGCCCGCCCCCGCAGGAGCAAGCCACGGTTCCGTTCTCGAGAAACGCATGATCCGCTCTTTCCTCACGGTCTCGACGGGAACGCTGGCCTCGCGCCTGCTCGGCTTTGTGCGCGACTCCATGATTGCCGCATTGCTGGGCACCGGCGCGATCGCCGATGCCTTTCTGCTCGCGTTTCAATTGATCAACGTGGTCAGGCGGCTGCTGACCGAGGGCGCGTTGAATGCCGCGCTGGTTCCGGCCTGGCTGCGGCTGCGCGAGAGCAAGGGGGAGGCGGCCGCGGCGGCATTCGCCGGCAAGGTGCTCGCGACCGTCAGCACCGTCCTGATCGTCGCGACGGCGCTGATGGGCTTTCTCATGCCGTTCGTCCTTAGCGCACTGGCTCCCGGTTTCGCCGGCCGGGAGACGCTGCGGCTCGCCGTCGATGACGCACGGCTGATGCTGCCTTACGTTGCGTTCGCAGGCCCCTCGACCGTGATGCTAGCGTTGTTTTCCGCGCAATCGCGCTTCGCGCTGACGGCCTTCTCGCCGCTCCTGTTCAACATCGCGCTGATCGCGGTGATGATCGCTCTCATCTTCGCCAAAGAGGACGCCGGTTTCGTGGCGCTGACGCTCGCCACGACGGTGGGCGTCGCCGGCCTTCTGCAATTGCTGATACTGGTTTCGCGACGGACGGACAGCCGCATCGCGAGGCCGCTGCGGGTCTCGCTTGACGCGCAGACGCGCGGCTTCTTCGCGCGTGCCGTTCCCGGCATGATTGCCAACTCCGCGCCGCAGCTCCTGATGGTCGGCGGCGCCATCATCGCCTCATCCTCACCCTCGGCAGTATCCTGGCTCTATTTCGCCAACCGCCTCATCGAGCTGCCGCTCGGCATTGTCGGTGTCGCGATGGGCACCGTGCTGATCAGCGAGCTGACCCGCAGCGTCCGCAGCGGCGATGAAAGCGCGATTGCGCAGGCGCAGTCGCATGCGCTGGAACTGGCTGCGGGACTGGCGCTGCCGGCGACGCTCGGACTGATCGTCCTGAGCGAGCCGATCGTACGGCTCTTGTTCGAGCACGGCGCGTTCACGGCGCAGGACACGAATGCGACCGCGCAAGTGCTGGTCTGGCTTGCGCTGGCCTTGCCGGCGCACGTGCTCACGAAGGCGCTGGCGCCTGCGTTCTTCGCGCGCGAGGATACGGCTACGCCGCTCAGGGCAAGCCTCATCGGCTTGGTCGTCGCGATCATTGCGGCCTTCATCTTCGACCGCCTGCTCGGCGCAGGCGGCATTGCCGCCGGGGTCGCCCTTGGCGCCTGGAGCAATGCAGGTGCATTGGCCCGAAGCGGCGTGGCGGCATTCGGCTTTTCGCTGGCGGCGGCGACGCGGCAACGTCTGGGGCGAATCGCGGCAGCGGCCTTCATCATGGCCGGACTATTGTGGCTTGCGGCGCGTCTGTCGGTGCTGGGCGCACCCGCGCATGGCCTGGCCCACGCAATGTCGATCATTCTGGCGATTGCCGCGGGCCTTGCAATTTACCTCCTCTTGCTCGGACTTTTCGGCGTCGCCGGCTGGCGCGCGGCGGTCAACGCTATCAAGAGCGGCAAGCCGCGCGACTTGCGTAGCTGACGCTTCTCGTGGCAAACGACGGCCCGAAACAGCAGGAAGCTAGCCATGGCCTTCGTGGAACGGGTTTTTTCGGGCGTCCAGCCGACGGGCAATCTGCACCTCGGCAATTACCTCGGCGCCATCGTCAACTTCGTGAAGATGCAGGAGACCCACAACTGCATCTATTGCGTCGTCGACATGCATGCCATCACGGTCGACGTCGACGTCTGGGGCGGCCCGACCCAACTTGCCCATAACACGCGCGAGGTGACGGCTGCCTTCATCGCGGCCGGCATCGACCCGAAGAAGCACATCGTGTTCAATCAGAGCCAGGTCTCGGGCCATGCCGAGCTCACCTGGATCTTCAACTGCGTGGCCCGCGTCGGCTGGCTCAGCCGCATGACGCAGTTCAAGGAGAAGGCGGGGAAGGATCGCGAGAATGCCTCCGTGGGTCTCTACGACTATCCGGTGCTGATGGCGGCCGACATCCTGCTCTACCGCGCCACCCATGTGCCGGTCGGCGAGGACCAGAAGCAGCATCTCGAGTTGTCGCGCGACATCGCGCAGAAGTTCAACAATGATTTCGGCGACTCGATCCGCGGCCATGGTTTCGCCGACGGCCAGTTCTTTCCGCTGCCCGAGCCGATGATCACGGGACCCGCGACGCGCGTGATGAGCCTGCGCGACGGCACCAAGAAAATGTCGAAGTCGGACGCGTCGGATTATTCGCGCATCAACCTGACCGACGACGCCGACACCATCGCGCAAAAGATCCGCAAGGCGAAGACCGACCCCGAGCCGCTACCGACGGAAGAGAAAGGGCTGGAGCCGCGGCCCGAGGCCGACAATCTCGTCGGCATCTATGCCGCGCTGTCGGGCCGCACCAAGCAGGACGTGCTGCGCGATTTCGGCGGCGGACAGTTTTCGAGCTTCAAGAACGCGCTGGTCGAACTTTGCGTGACCAAACTGTCGCCGATCGCCTCCGAAATGAAACGGCTGGTCGCCGATCGCGAGCATGTCGACAACATCCTGATCGATGGCGCCGAGCGCGCACGCGCGATTGCCGAGGAGACGATGAAGGCGACAAAGGACATCGTCGGCTTCGTCCGTAAGCGCTAGAGTGTTGCGCCGCGTAACGCGGCGCAAGTGGCAAGCCTTGCTGACGCCTCTTCCCTCTCCCCAGGCGGGAGGGGATGTGGCAGCATGCTGCTCGGTTAAGATGCATTGCCGGGACATGCATGACCACCCAGCGACGAAGCTACCAGGCGGGTCACAAGCCGAAATGCCTGGTCATTGTCGACGATAGCGCTGAATGGGACCGCGCGGTCTATTACGCCAGCCGCTGGGCCAGGCGGGTCGGCGGCGGCGTTGTGATGCTGCGCCTCATTGAGACCGAGGACCAGAACCAGCAATGGCTTGGGGTCGCCGATATCATGCGCGCGGAGGCGCATGAGAACGCGAATGCCGCCCTCGACCGTGCCGCCGGACGCGCCAACGGCATCGCCGCGATCACGGCGGAACGCGTGATCCGCGAAGGCGATCCGGCCGAGCAGATTCTCGACGTCATCGAACAGGATGTCGACATCGCGATGTTGGTGCTGGCCGCCAATCCCGGCGCCGAAGGGCCCGGTCCGCTCACCGCCATGCTGACGAGGACGGTCGCCTCGTTTCCGATTCCCCTGGTGATCGTACCCGGCGACCTGAGCGACGGCGATCTTGATGCCCTGTCCTAAAAGGGGGGAACCCGCCGTTTCAGGCCCTTGATCGTGCATTTACCGTCGCCATCTGCTAGACAGTCCCCACGCGCCGGCCTTGAACCGGCGACGCCGGAGAAAATCATGTTCATTCAGACCGAAGCGACCCCCAATCCCGCCACCCTCAAATTCATTCCCGGCCGCATAGTGCTCGATGCCGGCACCATGGAATTTTTGAGCCGCGAGGCCGCCGCGCGCTCGCCGCTCGCCGCTCGCTTGTTCGACGTGCCCAGCGTCACCAGCGTATTTTTCGGCTCGGACTTCATCACCGTGACCAAGGAGGGCAGCGATTGGCAGCATTTGAAGCCTGCCATCCTCGGCGCCATCATGGAACATTACATGTCGGGCGAGCCGCTGCTCGCTGACGGTAGCGCAGGCAGCGATGCGACGCTTGATGACGATGGCGAGTTCTTTAATGAGGAGGACGCCGAGACCGTCGAGATGATCAAGGATCTGATCGAAACCCGGGTGCGGCCGGCGGTCGCCAATGATGGCGGCGACATCACCTTCCGCGGCTTCAAGGACGGTATCGTCTATCTCAACATGAAGGGCGCCTGTTCGGGCTGCCCGTCGTCAACCGCAACCCTCCAGCACGGCATCCAGAACCTGCTGAGGCACTTCGTTCCCGACGTGGTCGAAGTCCGGCCGATGTGACCGCGGGCGTCGCACCGCGACGCACACGGTCCCCCAGGGCGGTGCGAAGCATCGAACCGGGATCTCGAGTTTCTCAGATGTGCGATTGCACATCTGAGTTCGGTCCTTCGCACCGCTCCGGAATGACGATTTAGATCCTACGCCAGCCTGCGCCCGATCGCGGCGGCTTCCGCGGCGGCGCGCTGCATATTGGTCGACATTTCGCTGGTGACGGCGCTTTGCTCCTCGACCGCGGCCGCCGTCGAATTCACATATTCCGCGACGTCCTGGATCGCCTTCTTGATCGAAACCAGGGCGCCGACGACGTCGCCGGAAATCCCGTTCAAATTGCCGATCTCCTGATCGATCTTGTCGGTGGCCTGCTTGGCCTGGTTGGCGAGGTTCTTGACCTCGGCGGCAACCACGGCAAAGCCGCGGCCGGCCTCGCCGGCGCGCGCCGATTCGATGGTGGCGTTGAGCGCAAGCAGGTTGATCTGCCCCGTAATGTCGCCGATCAACTGCACGATGCTGCGCATCGACTCCGCCGCGGCCGAGAGCCGCTGCGCCTGCTGGTCGGCCACCTCGACCCGGTCGACTGCGGTTGCGGCCGTATCCTTGGACTTGGTCATGGCCTCGGAGATTTCGCGCACCGAGGTGTTCAGTTCCTCCGCGCCCGCCGCGACCTGGTCCATCATGCCGCTGACCTTTTCGCCCTGCAGGCGCGCGATCACCTGGGCCGTGGTCTCGGCGGCATATTTGACGACCTTGAACGGCTTGCCGTTCAGGTCAAGGATCGGGTTGTATGTCGCCTGAATCCAGATGTCCCTGCCGCCCCTGCCGATCCGCTTGAACTCGCCGGATTGGAATTCACCGCGGTTCAGCTTGGCCCAGAACTCGCGATAGCCGGCGCTGTCCCGATCGGCCGGGTCGACGAACATGCTGTGATGGCGCCCCTTGATGTCCGACAGCGAATAGCCAAGCGCCTTGCAGAAATTCTCGTTGGCCGTGATGATCGTACCGTCCATGTTGAACTCGATCACCGCCTGCGACTTGTCGATCGCTGCGATCTGGCCGGCGAGATCGGCATTGCGCAGCTTGGTCGCGGTCACGTCGGTTGCGAATTTGACGACTTTGAAGGGCTTGCCGTTCTGGTCGAGCAGCGGATTGTACGAGGCCAGAATCCAGACTTCCTTGCCGCCTTTGCCGATGCGCTTGTATTCGGCCGCATCATATTCGCCGCGATTGAGCTTCGCCCAGAAGTCGCGATAGGCCACGCTGTCGCGATAGGAGGGCGCCACGAACATGCTGTGATGCTTGCCCTTGATCTCGGCGAGCGTGTAGCCCATCACGCGCAGGAAGTTCTCGTTGGCGGTGATGACTTTGCCGTCCATGTTGAACTCGATGACGGCCTGAACCTTGCCGGCCGCCGCGACTTCCGCGGCCAGTTCGAGGTTTTGCAGCCTTACCGACGCGTCGCTCCATTCGACCGCAACACCAACGGGCTTTCCCTGCCCGTCGCGCAGGGGCGTCGCCACGAGATCGAAGCTGCGGCCGCCTATCTCGATGATGGCGCGGTGCTGCTCTTTCAGAGAGCCGAGCAATTCGCGCTGGCGCTCGGAACGCTTGTGGAAAATATCGATGTTGCTACCGACCAGCTTCGTCGCCGAAAAGCCTGGAAGGTCCTTGCGGATGTCGGCCTCCGCTCGTGCGAACAACTGCGTCAAGGCGCGGTTCACATGGACGATGTTCAGGTTGGCATCCGCGATCATGACATTGGCGGTGATGGACTCCAGCGCCAGCGATTTCGCCAGCTCCGCTCCACGTGCGCGGCCGTTGAACATCTTGAAATCTCCTCGAGGATCAAACCGATTGTGATGTCCACGGCGACGAGCGCGATCGACGCGAGGGACGGAAAGCCTGCTTGCGAACCATCCCAGTTTTTTCATTTTCGGCTAATTTTCGATTAATTACCGTAGTTTCCAGGGGATATACCAATTTCAGGTTGCGATCCCGAGACAAGACACTGGTTGGGGGAGCCTGCCCAGAACGATATTCACAGCCAGCCGGAAGGACTTGGGCGGCGAACGAAGCCTTGACCTGTTTCGCCGCAAAGCATGGTAAGAGCGGAACATGTTGATCCTTGCCATCGATACCGCGCTCGACGCCTGCGCGGCCGCGATCCTCGACTCCGGCACCGGTACCCTGATCGCGCAGGCCACGCAGCCGATGAAACGCGGGCACGCGGAAGCGCTGATGCCGCTGGTGGCCGGCGTGATGAGGGATGCGGGATTGCCGTTTGCCGCTCTAGACCGCATCGCGGTGACCACGGGTCCCGGCAGCTTCACCGGTTTGCGCGTCGGGCTGTCGGCGGCACGCGGGATTGCGCTTGCGGCGGAAAAGCCGGTGGTCGGATTGACCACCCTGTCGGCTTACGCGGCGCCCGTCGTCAGCGAGAATGACGAGCACCCGATCATCTCCGGGATCGATGCGCGCCACGACCAGGTATATTTCCAGGTGGTTGGCGGCAACGGCAGCTCGCTGGTCGAGCCCAAGGTCGCGCCGATCGCTGAAGCGCTGCAAGCCTGTCGGTTCGGCGCACCTTATCTCGTCGGCAATGCCGCGCGGATATTGGCCGAGCGCTGGCCGAGCGACGCGCCGCCGCCGGTCAAGGTCGACGCGCAGGCCGCGCCCGACATTGCCTGGGTGGCCTGGCTCGGCGCCGCCGTCGATCCCGCGGCAGCGCCGGCCCGCCCGTTTTATCTGCGTCCTCCAGATGCGAAGCCGGCCTCCCATCAGACGGCCCGGGCGGCGCAGACGGCGACCTCATCATGAATTGGCTCTCCGATTTCTTGGGCGGCGAGGGCAGCGCGTTGGTCGAACCGGCGACGCTTGCGGACGCGCCGCGACTTGCCGAGCTGCACGGCGCCTCGTTTCACTGCGGCTGGGGTGAAGGCGAATTCGAGAGCATGCTGGGCGAGGCCAACACGCTCGTGCATCGCCTGAAGCTGGGGCGAAAGATCATTGGCTTTGCGGTATCCCGCTTCGGCGCCGATGAGGCCGAGATCCTGTCGATCGCGATCGATCCGCGCCATCGTGGCCAGGGACTGTCCCGCAACCTGCTTCTGACCCATCTCGGCCACCTCGCAGCCCGCGGCGTACGCACTATATTTCTGGAGGTTGAGGAAAGTAACGGTCCGGCGCTACGGCTCTACGAGCGGGCCGGATTTGCCGTCGTCGGCCGCCGCGAAAGATATTATCGAGATGCCTCCGGGGAACAATCGAACGCGCTTCTGATGCGCCGCGACTTGTCGTAACATGGACATGGTGGCACAAGGCGCCAGCTCTCAGGGCAACAATCTATGACTGCATTGAAACCTTCGTCAGCACCAAAAACGTCGGGCATCGAAGCGCGTTGCGCCGCCACCGGCATGCGGATGACCGAGCAGCGCCGCGTGATCGCCCGCGTGCTGGCGGAAGCCGAGGATCATCCCGACGTCGAGGAACTCTATCATCGTTGCGTCGCGGTAGACGACAAGATCTCGATTTCGACGGTCTACCGCACGGTGAAGCTGTTCGAGGATGCCGGCATCATCGAGCGGCACGATTTCCGCGAAGGCCGCGCCCGCTACGAGCAGATGCGCGATAGCCATCATGATCACCTGATCAACCTGCGCGACGGCAAGGTGATCGAATTTACCTCCGAGGAAATCGAGAAGCTGCAAGCCGAAATCGCCCGCAAGCTGGGCTACAAGCTGGTCGATCACCGCTTGGAGCTGTATTGCGTCCCGCTGGACGAGGATAAGACCTCAACCTAAGTGGCGATCGATCTCATCATCTTCGATTGCGACGGCGTGCTGGTCGATAGCGAGGTCATCTCCTGCCGCGCGCACGCCGACGTGTTGACGCGGTATGGTTACCCGATCACGGAAGAAGAGGTGTTGCGCCGCTTTCTTGGTGTCTCCGATCGCGAGGCACGCCTGATCGTCGAAACCGAACTCGGCCGACCGCTTCCAGACGACGTCGAGCAGCAGGTCAAAAATGCGACGCTGCAGTTCTATGCCGGAGACCTCAAGGCGATTGCCCATGTCGCCGAAGCGATTTCCGCGATCGCGCTGCCGAAATGCGTGGCCTCCAGCGGCACTCCCGAGAAGATCCACCACGGCCTGACCTGCGCCGGGCTTTACGGCCTGTTCGCGCCGCATATCTTCTCGGCCACTCAGGTCAGACGTGGGAAACCGGCACCCGACTTGTTCCTGTTCGCGGCCAGCCGAATGAACGTATCGCCGGAACGATGTCTGGTCATCGAGGACAGTGTTCCCGGAGTAACCGGAGCCCGCGCGGCCGGAATGGCCGTCCTTGGCTTTCACGGCGGCAGCCATTGTGGCGCCGACCACGCGGAAATCCTGGAGAAGGCCGGGGCGCTGGCGATCTTTGACGACATGCGGCATTTGCCCGCCCTGATTGCTCAAATTGAGCAAAATTCAGCCCCCGTCGCTGGATTTTCGCCGGTTTAGCCTATATCTGAACCATGCGCGTGGCGGATCATCGGGGGTACCGTCTTTCCGAAAAGATCATGTTTTCGACCGACGCGCGCAGTGCCGACACTTAAACAGGGTTCATGAGTCCGAAGCGCAAACTCCACATCAAGTCCTATGGCTGTCAGATGAACGTCTACGATGCCCAGCGCATGGTGGATACGCTGGCATCCGAGGGCTATGTCGAGACCGACAACGCCGATAATGCGGATCTCGTGATCCTCAACACCTGTCACATCCGGGAAAAGGCTTCCGAGAAGGTTTACTCCGAACTGGGACGGTTGCGCGTCGCCAAGCAGGAAGCGGCTCGCGAGGGTCGCGAGATGCGCATCGCGGTTGCCGGCTGCGTCGCGCAAGCCGAAGGCGACGAGATCATCCGTCGCGCGCCGGCCGTCGATATCGTGGTCGGGCCGCAGAGCTATCATCACTTGCCGCAACTGATCGAGCGCGCGAGCAGCGAAGGCCGCGCGATCGAGACCGAGTTTCCGGCCGAGGACAAATTTTCCTTTTTGCCGCAGCCTGCGCCCAGCGCGATCCGCGCGCGCGGAATTTCCGCCTTCGTGACCGTGCAGGAGGGCTGCGACAAGTTCTGTACCTTCTGCGTCGTGCCCTATACCCGCGGTGCGGAAGTATCGCGTCCGGTCGAGAAGATTGTCGACGACGTCAAGCGGCTCGCCGACAACGGGGTGCGCGAGATCACACTGATCGGCCAGAACGTCAACGCCTATCACGGCGAGGGACCGGACGGGACGAGTTGGAGCCTCGGCAAGTTGCTGTTGCGGCTTGCCGACGTTCCCGACATCGCACGGCTGCGCTATTCGACCAGCCACCCCCGCGACGTCGACGATAGCCTGATCGAGGCCCATCGTGACGTGCCGGCACTGATGCCGTTCGTGCATCTGCCGGTGCAGTCGGGTTCCGACCGGATTTTGGCCGCGATGAATCGTAAACATACCGTGCGGGATTATTGCGAAACTATCGAACGTTTTCGGCGGGCTCGCCAAGACGTTGCTTTCTCATCGGATTTCATCGTCGGCTTCCCCGGCGAGAAGGCGCAAGATTTTTCCGCCACCCTCGCGCTTGTCACGCAAATCGGATACGCTGCCGCCTATTCGTTCAAATATTCGCCGCGGCCCGGCACGCCGGCGGCGGAGATGCAGGAGACGGTGTCGACGGCTGAGATGGACGAGCGTTTGGCGCGGCTTCAGGACCTGATCAACAGCCAGCAATCGGCCTTCAACGCGGCGGCGATCGGCACCACTATGGACGTGCTCTTCGAGAGCCCCGCGCGCAATCCCGGGCAGATCGTCGGACGCAGCCCTTATCTGCAGCCGGTCCATGTCATGGCACCGCATGACATCATCGGCCAGGTGCTGCCGGTTCGGATCGAAAAGCTTGAGCGCTTCAGCCTGTTTGGCACGCTTGCCAGCCCTCTATCGGACGTTCGGCCCGCGCCTTCTCAAATGACCATTGGAGCCTGAAACCCTTGCCAAAAAGCGCATCGGATTCGTCTTCGCTCGCTCCCAGCCGCAAATTTGACCGCGACATGCAGATCCCGCCCGAGACGCAGGTCGTCATCGACTTCGACGACAACCGCGCCGTCTCCGCGCTGGTCGGCCCCTACGGCCAGAACCTGGCGCAGATCGAACGCCGGCTCGGCATCGTCGTCGATTCCCGGGGCAACCACATCACCATCGCAGGCTCCCGCGACGGCTGCGACGCCGGCCGCCGCGTGCTCGAGGCGCTGTACGCCCAGGCCGTGCAAGGCCACGATCTCGATCAGGGCGAGGTCGAAGGCGCGATCCGCGCCGTGATCGCGCAAGGCTCGCTGTTCGAATATGACGCCAAGGCAGCCAAGAGCGCGTTCGAGATCATCAACTTGCGCAAGCGCCCGGTGCGGGCGCGCACCGCCGCGCAGGACTCCTACATCCGTGCGCTCAAGCGCCATGAATTGGTGTTCGGGATCGGTCCTGCCGGCACCGGTAAGACCTGGCTTGCGGTGGCCCATGCCGCGCAATTGTTCGAGCGCAAGGAAGTGGACCGCATCATCCTGTCCCGGCCCGCGGTCGAAGCCGGCGAGCGGCTCGGCTTCCTGCCGGGCGATCTGCGCGAAAAGGTCGATCCCTACCTGCGCCCGATCTATGACGCGTTGTACGATGTGATGGATGCGCGGATCGTCGAACGCGCGTTGCAGACCGGCGAGATCGAGATCGCGCCGCTTGCCTTCATGCGTGGCCGCACGCTGACCAACGCCGCGATCATTCTGGACGAGGCACAGAACACCACGTCCATGCAGATGAAAATGTTCCTGACCCGGCTCGGCGAGAACAGCCGCATGATCGTCACCGGTGATCCCTCGCAGGTCGACCTGCCGAATGGGCAGATGTCGGGTCTCGCCGAGGCCACGAGGCTGCTCAATGGCGTTGATGGGATCGCACAGGTGAGGTTCACGGCGGACGATGTGATCCGCCACGAATTGGTAGCGCGGATCGTCGCGGCCTATGAAGCGTCGCCCGAAAAGCAGGCGGCCAATCAGCTGTGAAGGATCGCGCCGCGCCCGAAGGCGATCTTCGGCCGAAGAGATATTCCGCTCAACCCACTGACATGCCGAACCCAGTCCACCCCATCACCGAAGTCGTTATCGCCGCCGAAGGCTGGCAGAACGAGCCGGATGCCGAGAGTATCGTCCAGCGCGCGATCGAGGCAGCCGCCTCCGCGTCCAACGCCGATGTCGGCAACGCCGAGCTCGCGGTGATGCTGACCGATGATGCCGGTATTCGCACGCTCAACAAGGATTTCCGCGGTATCGACAAGCCGACCAACGTGCTGTCGTTTCCGGCGCCCGATATCGGCGGCGCGGACGGCGACAATGATGCGCCGCACAGCCTCGGCGACATCGCGATCGCGTATGAGACGGTACGGCGCGAAGCCGACGAAGAGGGCAAACCGTTCGCTGATCACTTGAGCCACCTTGCAGTGCATGGGTTTCTGCATCTGATCGGCTACGATCACGAGGCGGACGACGACGCCGAGGAAATGGAAGCCCTGGAGACCGAGGTTCTGGCGCAACTCGGGATTCCCGACCCCTATGCGGAACGGGAACGGATGGACTGAGATGCCGGACTCCGAACCGATCCACGACAATCCGCGCAACACGCGCAACCTGCCGGCCGTCGTTCCTGAGAACGAACTCGGCCGCCCCGCCACGGAAAACTGGTTCATCCGCGCCATCCGCACCCTGTTCGGCTGGAAACCGGGATCGGTGCGCGACGATCTGCAGGTGGTGCTCGAGGCCGCGGCGCCCGACGATGCCGGCTTCACCGCCGTCGAGCGCACCATGCTGCGCAATATCCTGTCCCTGCACGAGCGGCGCATCGCCGACGTCATGGTGCACCGCGCCGACATCATCGCGGTCAAGCGCGACATCCAGCTCGGCGAATTGATGGACCGGTTCGAAAGCGCGGGTCATTCGCGCCTGGTCGTCTACAACGAAACACTCGACGATCCCGAGGGCATGGTCCACATCCGCGATCTTCTCGCCTTCATGACCGCGAAGGCGCGCGTGCGCGACCCGGCCAAGACCCGGCGGAAAAAGCCCTTCCCCGCCGGCCTTGATCTGCGTTCGGTCGATCTCGCGATGCCGCTGGCGGACGCCAACATCATCCGCAAGCTGTTATACGTGCCGCCCTCGATGCGCGCGATCGACCTGCTCGCGCAGATGCAGGCCTCGCGCATCCATCTCGCGCTCGTGGTCGACGAATATGGCGGAACCGACGGGCTGGTCTCGATCGAGGACATCGTCGAGCAGATCGTCGGCGAGATCGACGACGAGCACGACAGCGACGAGCCGCCCTCGATCGTGCGGCAGCCGGACAATTCTTTCATCGCCGACGCACGCGCAAGTCTCGAGGATGTCCGCTCGGTGATCGGGGAAGAGTTTGTGCCCGGCGAAGCCGGTGAAGAGGTGCAAACGTTGGGAGGCTATCTCGTGAGCCATGTCGGCCGCCTGCCGGTGCGCGGCGAGGTCATCTCCGGTCCCGGCAATTTCGAGGTCGAGGTGCTCGATGCCGATCCGCGCCGCGTGAAGCGGCTGCGCATCACCACGCGCAAAGAGCGCCCCGCCTCGCGAACGCAGCGCGAAAGCCGCCGCCGCGAGGCCGCGCCCGACGCCGGTTCGCCCCAGGCCAACGACAACTCCCCGCCAGCTCCCGGCGACGGAGCCGGCCCCCAGTGAGTGTTTCCGAGAAACTGCGCGCCGCGGCGCTGTCGATCATTCTCTCCTGGGGCTGGAAGCGCGCGCTTATCGCCTTTGCCGCAGGGGCGCTATCGGTTCTTGCCATGGCGCCGTTCAACGCCTGGCCGGTGCTGTTTGTGACCTTTCCCGTGGCTGTCTGGCTGATCGACGGGGCCGCCGCCGGCCGGGCGCAAGGGCTGCCAGCAGCGGCGCTGGCGGGCTTTTGGTTCGGTCTGGGTTATTTCGTGCCGGGCCTCTACTGGATCGGCGATGCCTTCCTGGTGGACGCCTCGACCTTTGCCTGGCTGATGCCGTTCGCAGTGCTGGGCCTGCCCGCTTATCTCGCGCTCTTTTCGGCGTTCGGCTTTGCCCTCGCACGCCTGGTGTGGAGCAAGGATGGCTCGCGGGTGGTGGCGCTTGCCGGCAGTCTCACGATCGCGGAATGGCTGCGCGGCCACCTGCTCACCGGCTTCCCCTGGAATGCGTTCGGCTATGCGCTGACCGAGCCGCTGGCGCTCGCGCAAACGGCTTCGCTGATCGGCATCTGGGGCATGACTTTCCTGGCCGTGTTGATCTTTGCCGCGCCCGCCGTGCTGATCGACCGCACGGCCCGCGCGCGCGCCTCATGGACCGCGCCGATCGCGGCTCTGGTGCTCTTGATCGCGATGGGCGCGTTCGGCGCCGTCCGCCTAGCGATGCACCCGACCAGGATGGTTGCGAACGTCAAGCTCAGGCTCATGCAGCCCAACCTGCAGCAGGACGAGAAATTCAATTATTCCGCCAAGGCGGCGGTGATGAAGAAATACCTGGCGCTGTCCGATCGCGCCACTGGACCGAACGCCACGGGCGTACGCGATGCGACCATTTTGATCTGGCCCGAATCCGCCTTTCCGTTCTTCCTGACACGCGAGGCGGACGCGATGGCGCAGATCGCCGATCTCTTGTCGAGCGGCCCGAAGACGGTGCTCATCACCGGGGCCGTGCGCGCGCCCGACGACCTGCCGCCGGGCATGCGCGTCACGCGAGCTTACAATTCGATCTACGTGATCGATCATGACGGCAGCGTGCTCTCCATCTATGACAAGTTGCATCTTGTACCATTCGGTGAGTACCTGCCGTTCCAGGACTGGATGGAACGGCTCGGTTTCGAGCAACTCACCCGGGTTCAGGGCGGGTTCATTCCGGGCACGGTGCGCCACACCCTGAAGATCCCGAATGCCCCGCCGGCCCTTCCTTTGATCTGTTATGAAGCGATCTTTCCCTCCGCCATCGGAACCCCCGACGGGCGTCCCGGCTGGATGGTCAATCTGACCAATGATGGCTGGTTCGGCATCACGACCGGTCCCCACCAGCATTTGCAGCAGGCGCGGCTGCGCGCCATCGAGCAGGGCCTGCCGCTGGTGCGCGCGGCCAATACTGGAATTTCCGCTGTGGTCGATCCGGTGGGACGTGTGGTTGCACAGCTTCCCCTCGGCCGCGAGGGCGTCCTGGATTCCGGCCTGCCGGCGGCGATCGCACCGACCGTCTACACGCGCGTGGGCGATAGTCCTGCGGCGATTTTTGTCGCCGTCGCCCTAATCTTCGTCATTCGCCGCCGGCTCTCGCGCGGCTGACGCTTGCATCCTGTTGCTGATTGTTGCTGGAGTTCTGCGCTATCAAGAATTTTTGCAACCGGCGTGCTCCACCAGTTGACAGATCGGCATGGCTCTTCGCATTTTCTGGCGCACGAAAAGTCAGGTCACTGTCAGGTTCTCCGCATCACCCCCCGATCTCCCCTGCAAGGTTTGACGGTGCTGGCGCCTGTGGCCCATTTGTTTTCGCTTGCCTCGCCGGTTCAGGCCTGATCGCAAAGGAGCATCGGAGATGTCGACCAAAGCACCGAACCCTGTTGACAAATATGTCGGCAGTCGGGTGCGGATGCGCCGTATCATGCTGGGCATGAGCCAGGAAAAGCTTGGCGAAGCCCTAGGGCTCACGTTCCAGCAGATACAGAAATACGAGAAAGGCACCAACCGGGTGGGCGCGAGCCGCATCCAGCAGATTGCGGAAGTGCTGCAGGTCCCTGTCTCGTTCCTGTTCGAAGGCGGGCCAAGCAGCAAAGGCGGCACTGAGGCCTTCGGCGACGGAGCTTCGCCGACTTATGTGTCCGATTTCCTCGCCACCTCCGAAGGGCTGGCTCTGACCCGCGCCTTCACGCGTATCACCGACTCGAAACTCCGGCGCAGCATTGTCGATCTGGTCGAACAGATCGCCGCGCAAGAGGCAGCCGAGAAGGGCTAGAGAGCATGATCTGCCCCGCAGCGCCGCGGTAGCTGACGAACGGGAACGCATTTGCGCGGAGATCATGCTCGAGCAAAACGTCAGCTTTAGGTTTGAGCCAGCGTGAAATCTGGCCTATGTCGTGGAGGCTTGATCCTCCTCACAGGGCCGCATGATGCTCGAAATATCCAATCCCTTCGACGCCTTGACCATCCTTGACGGCATCCGACGCTGGGTGGAAATCGAGACGCCGACCGACGCGCCCGCAGAGGTCAACCGGCTGGCGATGCTGGTGGCGGAAGGCTATCGCGACCTGCCCGCACAGGTCGAACGCATTCCGGGGCAGAACGGCTGTGGCGATCATCTGGTGGCGCGATCGTCCTGGGGGCAGGACGCGCCAGGCATTCTGGTGCTGAGCCATCTCGACACCGTTCATCCCATCGGCTTCATCAAGCGCCTCCCGTTTCGAATAGAGGGGGACAGCGCGTTCGGGCCCGGCATCTACGACATGAAAGGCGGCGCCTATCTCGCCTATCATGCCTTCCGGCAGCTTTGCTTGAGCGGTGAACATTCCGGCCTCGGTATTACCCAACTCTTCGTCTCCGACGAGGAAATCGGCAGCCCGACTTCACGGCGGCTGATCGAGACCGAGGGAGAAAGAGCCAAATACGTGCTGGTGACGGAGCCTGCGCGCGACGGCGGCAAGATCGTCACAGCTCGCAAGGGCGTCGGACGCTTCGAAATCTTCATCAAGGGCGTGCCCGCGCATGCCGGCGCGCGCCCGGAGGACGGCCGCAGCGCCATCCGTGAACTAGCCAATGTCATTGCGATGCTGGAGTCGATGAACGATCTGCAGCGCGGCATCACCGTCAATGTCGGTGTCGTACGCGGCGGCACACGCCCGAACGTGGTGGCGGAAGACGCCTATGCCGAGGTCGATCTGCGCGTGCCAACCATGGCCGGCGCCGACGATCTCGTGGCGAAGATCCTCAATCTGAAATCACGCAGCGAAGGCGTCAGCGTCACAGTCACCGGCGACTTGAACCGGCCGCCTTATGAGAAAAGCAATGCGGGCGCGGCGTTGTTCGAGCATGCCAAGCAGCTCGCTGCCGAAATCGGCTTCGAGCTTGTCGACACCGTCACTGGCGGAGGCTCCGACGGCAATTTCACGGCCGCGCATACCGCGACGCTTGACGGGCTCGGCGTTGACGGCAAGGGCGCGCACACCCATTACGAACAGCTTTACATCTCCTCGATCGAACCGCGGGCGCGGCTGTTGCACCGCCTGTTCCAGACGCTGCGATGAGCGCGGCGGAACGCGATTTCCCGCAGCGGGAAGGCGCGCGGCAGTCGGGCTCGTTTTTCGGCCGCCGCAAAGGACACAAGCTCCGCGCCCATCAGACCGAGCTGATCGAACATCTCTTGCCTCACCTTGCGATCGACATCGCAGAGGCGGCGCCTGGCGATGTCGCCAGCTTGTTTGATCCGCGGACCGATCAGGTCCGGCTCGAGATCGGCTTCGGCGGCGGTGAGCATCTGGTCGCCGAGGCCCAAGAATTTCCGAGCTTCGGATTCATCGGCTGCGAGCCTTACGTCAACGGCATGGCCAAGATCCTGGCCCAGATCGAAGCCACCAACGTCCGCAATATCCGTTTGTTCGCCGGCGATGCGGCCGAGCTCTTGGCTTGGCTGCCGTCGCGCTCGCTGTCGCGCATCGACCTCATTCATCCCGATCCCTGGCCGAAGCGGCGACACTGGAAGCGGCGTTTCGTCCAGGATGCAACGGTGGCAGCGATGGCACGTGTCCTAAAGACGGGCGGCGAATTTCGTTTCGTCAGCGACATCGACGATTACGCCGCCTGGACGCTGTCACATCTGTTGCGTTCGCCCGACTTCGAATGGTTGGCCGAGCGCGCAGATGACTGGCGCTTGCCATGGGCAGGATTCACCATGACACGTTACGGCCGCAAGGCCGAACGCGAGGGACGCAAGGCGACTTACTTGCGGTTTCGAAGGAAGGACTAGGAGTCAACACCGTCGTTCCGGAGCGCCTCGAAGAGGCGAACCCGGAACCTCGAGATTCCGGGTTTGATGCTGTCGCATCGCCCCGGAATGACGGCCCACCTCACACCGCCTGCTGCATCTTCCAGAAACTCACGACACGGTCCGCGGTCGACGGCATCAGGCGCGCGAAATTGACCCGCGCGGCCTCGATATCCGCCGGCGCCGGGATTCGATTCGGGCCGAGCCGCAGCAGAATCAGCGCGCGCACCGTCGCCCATTGCAATCCGACAGTTTTGCCGATGATCAGGATCGGGTCGTGGCGGTCGCCCGAGATCAGCCGGTCCAGGGTCGGGATGCTCACGCCCGACATTGCGGCGAGCGCAGCGACCGACTCTTCGTAAGCGTATTGCTTGGCAAAGCCGAGCAGTGCCGCTTCATTGAGCTGGCCGGCCTCGTGCAGCGCCAGGATGGTGCGATGGGCCGGGACGAAATCGCGTGTGGCCTTCTCGAGCTGCTCCGGGCGGCCGAGGATCTCGCTCAGCACCTGCCTGATCGCAATCTGCCTGTCGGGCTTGACGACGTCGAACAGGCGACGGCGGATCACGTCCAGCGACCCCGCCAGCAACTCCTTCAGGCGCTGCTCCGGCAGATCGTCGCGCTGGCCGACCGTCAACGTCAGCACGGCATCGCGCGCGGCCCGCTTGGTCAGCTCGAGAAAGCCGTTCTCGGAAAACACCGCGCCGGCATTGCCCGCGGTACGGCGCACCACCTCGCGATCGCCCCGACGCACCATGACGTCGGTCAGGTCGGCCGAGAGCGTATGGCGCTCCGCCATGGCCAACAAATGGCCCTGGCCTTTCAACCGTGCGACTTCGAGCAGGATCTCCTCGTCGAGCACGGGCGAGCGGCGCAACACCGGTCCCGCCACCAGGATTTCGTTCTCCCGCGCAAACTGGCCGACAAGGCTGCGCGGCGCATTGCCCAGCAGCGAGAAGCGCTCGGAGAGCTCGGCGCGCATGATCGTTTCCACATAGGGAACGAGGTCGATCAGGATGTCGTCGAATAGGTCGACGTGGCTCGGACGCAGCCGGGCGGCGTCCCGAAAGAACAGCTCGGCGATCCGGCGCGCAACCTCGGCGCGCCGCTCAGGATTGCCATGCCTGACGATGTCATCGAGTCCCGGAATCAGCGACGCAGCGGCTAACATCAAACCTGCTCGGAACGCATCCGGATCCCACGCAACGCAAGCTACCTCCGTCCCGTTGCGCGGGGCGGGCTTTGCCGACAACTTAGGTTTCGTTGGTGAAGGAAGGGTTAGGCCGGAAGCATCCCGTCAGCACTGCAAATTCGGCGCCACGCCCGCCCGCCGACCCTTGTCGAACGCCCGAAATATCGCTATATCAGGTTCAACTTAGAGTACTCACATACGGACAGCGTATTGAGGGTGGGCTCCCCCGGGAACCCGCTCTTTTTTATTACCTGAAGCCGCCCGGCGCCGATACGGATGTCGGCCGAGCTTCGAGGTAAGCGCTGCCGGTCCGGACTTCGGGCAAGCGCAAAGTCCGGCCAACCAATGCAAGCTAACTCGTTTTGACGCTGGATATGATCGATCTGACCGCCGCTCGAGAGGATGCCGACCTCCTGGCCGAACCGCGCCTGGTCGTCGAATCCGGCGTGGCGGCACGAGTCGCGGCGATTGCCGGCCCGGTGCTGCAGGGCATGGGCTATCGACTGGTGCGCATCAGGGTCACTGGTGAGGCCGGCTGCACGGTCCAGATCATGGCGGAACGGCCCGACGGTTCGATGCAGATCGAGGATTGCGAGGCGGTGTCGCGGGCGCTGTCGCCGGTGCTCGACGTCGCCGACCCCATCGATCGCGCCTACCGGTTGGAGATTTCCTCGCCGGGAATCGATAGGCCGCTGGTACGCCGCTCCGATTTCGAACGCTTCCGTACCCATCTCGTGAAAATCGAGATGGCAGTTGCGCACGAGGGCCGCAAGCGGTTCCGCGGCACAATCGACGCCGTCCAAGGCGATTGCGTGCGGCTGCATCGGGATGACACGCCAGCCGGCGAAGATGCCGATGTGCTCCTGAGAATGGAAGACATCGCCGACGCCCGGCTGGTGCTCACCGATGAGCTGATCGCCGAATCGATGCGGCGCGGCAAGGCGGCCGAACGCGAGCTGAAACGTAATCTCGGGCTCGAGCCTCCGATGCCCGCATACGCCAAGAAACAGGCCGATAAGACCGCGCCGAAACGGAAGAAGCCGGCGCCAAAGGCCACCAAGCAACACCGCCTCGCGGCCGAGAGGGCGCGCAGAGGCGAGACCGATCCTGAGAGAGGAGATTGAACCATGGCAGTCAGTGCCAACCGACTTGAACTGCTGCAGATCGCCGACGCGGTGGCGCGCGAGAAGTCGATCGACCGCGGCATCGTGATTTCCGCGATGGAAGATGCCATCGCCAAGGCCGCCCGCGCCCGCTACGGCAGCGAGACCGACGTGCACGCCGAGATCGATCCGAAGAAGGGCGAGCTCCGCCTGTCGCGTCATATGCTGGTGGTCGATAAGGTCGAGAACTCGGCCAACCAGATTTCGCTGGAAGACGCCCGCCGCGCCAATCCGGGCGCGCAGATCGGCGACACCATCGCCGACACGCTCCCGCCGCTCGAATATGGCCGCATCGCCGCGCAATCGGCCAAGCAGGTCATCGTGCAGAAGGTGCGTGAGGCCGAGCGCGACCGCCAGTACCAGGAATTCAAGGACCGCATCGGCGACATCGTCAACGGCATCGTCAAGCGCGTCGAATATGGCAGCGTGATCGTCGATCTCGGCCGCGGTGAAGGCATCATCCGGCGCGATGAAATGCTGCCGCGCGAGGTGTTCCGCAACGGCGACCGCGTCCGCGCCTATATTTTCGACGTGCGGCGCGAGACCCGCGGTCCGCAGATCTTCCTGTCGCGCACCCATCCGCAGTTCATGGCAAAGCTGTTCGCGCAGGAAGTGCCAGAGATCTACGACGGCATCGTCGAGATCAAGGCGGTGGCCCGCGACCCCGGCTCGCGCGCCAAGATCGGCGTGATCTCGCGCGATTCCTCGGTCGATCCCGTCGGCGCCTGCGTCGGTATGCGCGGTTCGCGCGTGCAGGCCGTGGTCAACGAGCTGCAGGGCGAGAAGATCGACATCATCCCCTGGTCGCCCGACATCGCGACTTTCGTGGTCAATGCCCTGGCGCCCGCCGAGGTCGCCAAGGTCGTTATCGACGAGGACCGCGAGCGGATCGAGGTCGTGGTTCCCGATACGAACAACCAGTTGTCGCTCGCGATCGGCCGGCGCGGCCAGAACGTGCGGCTCGCCTCTCAGCTCACCGGCTGGGACATCGACATTCTGACCGAGCAGGAGGAATCGGAGCGCCGCCAGGCCGATTTCGAGAACTCCACGCGCGTATTCATGGAGTCGCTCAATGTCGATGAAGTGGTCGGCCAGCTCCTGGCTTCGGAAGGCTTCACTTCGGTCGAGGAACTGGCGCTGGTCGATGTCAAGGAACTCGCCGGCATCGAGGGCTTCGACGAGGAGACCGCAACCGAGCTGCAAAACCGCGCCAAGGAATATCTCGAGCAGCAGGAAGCCGAGCTCGAAACCAAGCGCAAGGAACTGGGGGTCGAGGACGCGCTCAAGAGCGTGCCCGGTGTGACCTCGAAAATGCTGGTGAAGTTCGGCGAGAACGACATCAAGACGGTCGAGGATCTGGCCGGCTGCGCTACCGACGATCTGGTCGGCTGGATCGAGCGCAAGGACGGCGGCGAACAGGCCAAGCATGCCGGTGCGCTCGACGGCATCGAAATTTCTCGCGACGATGCGGAACAGCTCATCATGCAGGCCCGCGTCAAAGCGGGGTGGATTACCGAGGCCGATCTCGCCAAGCAGAACGCGGCACCCGAAGCCGCCGACGCTGCGACGGCGTAAGGCTTCAACGAGATGGCCCGCGCATGCTCGCATCAACCGACCCGGAGCTCGACTTTGGACCGCGGACTGAGAAGTCCGCGACCATGCGCATGTGCGCGGTCAGCCGCGAGGCGCGCCCCATCGACGAGCTGATCCGCTTTGTCGTCGCGCCCACCGGCGAGGTGGTCGCGGACGTGAAACGCAAGCTTCCCGGCCGCGGCCTGTGGGTCAGCGCGTCGCGCCGGGCGGTTGCGGAAGCGGTTCGCCGTCACCAATTTAGGCGGGGGTTCAAGCGGGACGTTCGCGTCTCGCCGGCGCTTGCCGACGAAACCGACGCCCTACTTGTCCGCAGTGCCATCGAGGCGCTTGCGATCGCTGCCAAGGCTGGCCAGGTCGTCTGCGGTTTCGCCAAGGTCGAAAGCGCGCTGAGGGACCGCCGCATCAGGAACACGATCCAGGCGCTGATCCATGCCATGGACGGCGCGCCCGACGGAATCCGCAAGCTGGACGCGCTTCTGAGGCAAAATGCCGGGAATAATACCGAGCCGGAAGGGTTTCCGATCATCACCGCCTTAACTTCGGCAGAATTGGATTTGGCACTCACCCGGTCAAATGTGATACATGCTGCCGTGCTCGCGGGCCCGGCGAGCAAGACATTCCTGTCGCGCAGCCAGACCTTGGTCCGATACCGGATGGCCGACGCGGACAAGACTGCCGGAACCGGGACCAAGAATTCGGACTAGCATTCGAAATAGCGACGACTTGCGGTAAGGACGGTGCGTCATTCGCACCAGGTAACGAGATTAGGACGACTGAATGGCCGATAAGAATACGCCTGGCGACAAGAAACTGAGTATGCCCAGCAAGACCTTGACGCTGAAGCCGCGCGTCGAGACGGGCACCGTGCGCCAGAGCTTCCCCCATGGCCGGAGCAAGCAGGTCGTGGTCGAAAAGCGCGGTAAGCGCCGTATTGGCGGCGACGCGCAGGTCGAGGCCACGCACACGCCCGAGCCGGCCGCTCCGAAGGCGCCGCCGCCGAGGGCTCCGATGCCGGGTGGCCGTGCCGGCGCGGGCCCGCAGCAGCCGCGCAATGCGTCCGGGGTCGTGCTTCGCACGTTGACCGAAGACGAGCATGCCGCGCGGGCTCATGCGCTCGCCGACGCAAAGCTTCGCGAGATCGAAGAGCGCCGCCAGGCCGAAGAGGAAGCCAAGCGGCGCGCCGCGCGCGAGGCCGCCGAGAAGGCCGAGCGCGAGGCCGCCGAGGCCCGCCGCAAGGCCGAGGAAGAACGTCACCGTCAGGAAGAGGAAGCCAAGCGCAAGGCGGAAACCGAAGCCAAGAAGCGTTTTGGCGAGGCAGAGGCTCCCCGCGCGCCGGCCCCTGCTGCCGCTGCCCCGCAGCCCGCCGCCGCCCGCACCGCGGCAGGCGCGACCGCACCTGCCCGCACGCCCGCGGGAGCCCCCGCCGCCCGGACGCCCGCAGCGTCACCTGCCGCCCGCGGACCTGCTCCTGTCCGTGCGGCCCCTGCCGTCGCCGCCGAGGCCGACGAGGACGAGGGACCGCGCCAAGTCCGTCGGGGCCCCGGGGGCGCCATGCGCCCGGTGGCGGCACCCAAAACAACGCACAAGCCTTCGCCGCAGAAGCAGCGCGGGCGCTTGACCGTCGTTACTGCTCTCGATGCGGACGACGTGCGCGAGCGCTCGATCGCCTCGTTCCGCCGTCGCACCCAGCGCCTGAAGGGGCACGCGTCGAACGAGCCGAAGGAGAAGCTGATTCGTGAGGTGACGATTCCGGAGGCCATCACCATCCAGGAACTCGCCAACCGCATGTCGGAGCGCGCAGTCGATGTCATCCGCCTATTGATGAAGCAAGGTGCGATGCACAAGATCACCGACGTGATCGACGCCGACACCGCGCAGCTAATTGCGGAGGAGATGGGCCATACCGTGAAGCGCGTGGCCGCCTCCGACGTCGAGGAAGGCCTGTTCGACGTCGTCGACGATTCGACCGACACCGAACCGCGTTCGCCGGTGGTGACCGTGATGGGTCACGTCGACCACGGCAAGACCTCACTGCTCGATGCGCTGCGCCAGACCAACGTGGTCTCGGGCGAAGCCGGCGGCATCACCCAGCATATCGGCGCCTATCAGGTGACGACACCCGAAACCGGCAAGAAGATCACCTTCATCGATACGCCCGGCCACGCCGCGTTCACCGCGATGCGCGCCCGCGGCGCCAAGGTGACCGATATCGTGGTGCTGGTGGTCGCCGCCGACGACGGCGTGATGCCGCAGACGGTGGAAGCGATCAACCACGCCAAGGCGGCGAGGGTTCCGATCATTGTCGCCATCAACAAGATCGACAAGCCGGAGGCCAGGCCCGACCGCGTGCGGACCGAACTGCTGCAGCACGAGGTGCAGGTGGAATCGCTCGGCGGCGACGTCGTCGATGTCGAGGTGTCCGCCAAGAACAAGACCAATCTCGACCGGCTGCTCGAAATGATCGTGCTGCAGGCTGAAATCCTTGACCTGAAGACCAACTCGCATCGCCCGGCCGAAGGCACCGTGATCGAGGCGAAGCTCGACCGCGGCCGCGGTCCTGTCGCAACCGTGCTGGTTCAACGCGGCACGCTGCACGTCGGCGACATCATCGTGGCTGGCGCCGAGATGGGCCGTGTTCGCGCGCTGATCTCCGATCAGGGCGAGGCCGTGCAGGAAGCAGGTCCGTCGGTGCCGGTCGAAGTGCTCGGCTTCAACGGTCCGCCGGAAGCCGGCGATCGCCTGGCCGTGGTCGAGAATGAAGCCCGCGCCCGCCAGATCACGAGCTACCGCGCGCACCAGAAGCGCGAGAACGCGGCGGCTTCGATTTCCGGCATGCGCGGCTCGCTCGAGCAGATGATGTCGCAGCTCAAGACGTCGGGCCGCAAGGAATTCCCGCTCGTCGTCAAGGCCGACGTGCAGGGTTCGCTCGAAGCCATCCTCGGTTCGCTGGAGAAGCTCGGCACCGACGAAGTCGCCGCGCGCATCCTGCATGCGGGCGTCGGCGGCATCTCCGAATCCGACGTGACGCTGGCCGAAGGCTTCAATGCCGCGATCATCGGCTTCAACGTGCGCGCCAACAAGGAAGCGGCGGCATCCGCGAAGCGGAACGGCATCGAAATCCGCTACTACAACATCATCTACGACCTTGTGGATGACGTGAAAAAGGCCATGAGCGGCCTGCTTGCGCCCACATTGCGCGAAACCATGCTCGGCAATGCGCAGATCCTGGAGATCTTCAACATCTCCAAGGTCGGCAAGGTGGCGGGCTGCCGGGTCACCGACGGTACCGTGGAGCGCGGCGCCAACGTCCGGCTGATCCGCGACAACGTCGTGGTGCACGAAGGCAAGCTGTCGACGCTGAAGCGCTTCAAGGATGAAGTGAAGGAAGTGCAGGCCGGCCAGGAATGCGGAATGGCGTTCGAGAGCTATCACGACATGCGCGTCGGCGACGTGATCGAATGTTATCGCGTGGAGACCATCCAGCGCTCGCTGTAAGTCCAAGCCTTACGAAGCGCTTAAGGTCTCGTTCGTCATTGCCAGGCTTGACCCGGCAATCCATCCGCCGCAGGCGGACCCTTGAAATGATTTGATGGATGCCCGGGTCAAGCCCGGGCATGACAAGGTCAATTTTCTATGCCCCGTCCTCACCAGAAGCGAAGCTCGACGTCCGGTGCTTCGCAGCGCCAACTGCGAGTCGGCGAAGCCGTGCGCCACGCTGTTGCCGATATTCTTCAGCAGGGTCACGCGCACGATCCGGACCTTGAGGGCCATATCATTACGGTGCCTGAGGTCCGGATGTCGCCGGACCTGAAGCTTGCAACCATTTATGTCATGCCACTCGGCGGACGCGACACGGACATTGTGCTCGCGGCGCTCGATCGCAACAAGAAATTCCTACGCGGCGAAGTCGCTCGGCGCGTTAACTTAAAATTTGCTCCCGATATCCGCTTTCGCGTCGACGATCGATTCGACGAGGCGGAACGGATCGAGAAATTATTGAGAACGCCTGCGGTGCAAAGAGACCTCGCACCCGATTCGGACAAAGATCAATGAGCGTGACCCCCGCCAAGGGCGCAATCGGCTCCCAAATGGAGGCCGATTCGCGCCACGATGAAAAAGATATTTTCGCCGAGCTGCGCAGCACCGAGCCGCGCGGCCACAATGATCCGCGCGCGAAGAAGCAGCAGCAGAACAACCAACCGCGCCGCGACAAGCGCGACATCCATGGCTGGGTCGTGCTCGACAAGCCGATCGGCATGACGTCGACGCAGGCCGTTGCGGTGGTGAAGCGCCTGTTCCAGGCCAAGCGCGCAGGTCATGCCGGCACGCTCGATCCGCTGGCCTCAGGCGGCCTGCCGATCGCCCTCGGTGAGGCGACCAAGACCGTGCCTTTCGTGATGGACGGCCGCAAACGCTATCGCTTCACCGTGCGCTGGGGCGAGGAACGCGACACCGACGACACCGAGGGCCAGGTCGTCAAGACCAGCGATATCAGGCCGGCGCCGGAGGCCATTGAAGCGCTGCTGCCGCAATTCACCGGCCTGATCGAACAGATCCCGCCGCGCTATTCCGCGATCAAGGTCCAAGGCGAGCGGGCCTACGATCTTGCGCGCGACGGCGAGGTCGTGGAGCTGGCGCCCCGGCCGGTCGAGATTCACCAATTAACCCTCCTTGGCCAGCCCGATCGCGACCATTCCCTGTTCGAGGCCGAATGCGGCAAAGGAACCTATGTACGGGCGCTGGCCCGCGATATCGGCCGGATTCTAGGCTGTTTCGGCCATATCTCGGCCCTGCGGCGGACCGTGGTCGGACCTTTCGGCGAAAACGACATGATTCCGCTGGAACAGTTGGAGGCTTTATGCAATAGAGCCGCGTCGGGCGAGGGAAGCCTCGCCGACGCGCTTTTGCCCGTTGAGACCGCGCTGGACGACATCCCGGCACTGGCCGTCACTCGGGCTGATGCGGCAAGGCTCCACAGGGGCCAGGCCGTTTTGTTGCGCGGACGGGATGCGCCCAGTTGTAGCGGCACAGTCTATGTCACGGTGGCAGGCCGGCTTCTCGCGCTTGCCGAAGTCGGCAATGGCGAAATCATCCCCAAGCGCGTGTTCAACCTGACCGGGCTGACTGCCAGCTCCGGTCGCAACGAAAGAGTTTGACGATGTCGATTACCGCCGAACGCAAAGCGGAAGTCATCAAGGCAAGTGCCACCAAGTCCGGCGACACAGGCTCGCCGGAGGTCCAGGTCGCGATCCTGTCGGAGCGCATCAACAACCTGACCGAACATTTCAAGACCCACGTGAAGGACAATCATTCGCGCCGGGGCCTATTGAAGCTCGTCTCCACGCGCCGCTCGCTGCTCGACTACTTAAGGAAGACCGACGAGGCGCGTTACAAGGCGCTGCTTGAAAAGCACAACATTCGTCGTTGAGCTTGTTTGGAAGTGCACGCGCGCAGGATTGCGCGCGTTTTTGCATGATTTTTCGGGAGCCACGCGTGGCGTTCGGAAGAATCATCGTACGCAGGAGCATGATCCGGAAAGGCCAACCCCGTACTTGGTCGGGGTGGTCACGATTTTCCAAAGGGATCATTCTCACGTGATGAGCATGATAAGGACCGGGAGGCCGCGTAGCAAGGTGGCTGCCGGTTTTCCAGGAAGAGCATGCTCCGAAGAAGACGAGCGGAATGGCGTTTTGATGAAGCCGTTGCGCTCGAGGTGCGGCCAGCAGCAATTCGGCGGCTGGACGTAACGGGCAAGGTGCCCGTGAGAAGCCGAAAGGATGGACGCCATCCGAAAGATGACAACCATGGCAGGATCGCCGGACGCTGGCCTTTCTCCGTCAGCGTCCCGCCATCTTGCGCATGGTTTTTGTGTTTTGGGGCGGCCGTTCTTTCGTAAACCGATGAAAGAAGACCTCTATGTTCAATATTCATTCCGTCGAAATCGACTGGGGAGGACGTCCCCTCAAGCTTGAAACCGGAAAGATCGCCCGGCAGGCCGACGGTGCCGTCGTCGCGAGCTATGGCGAGACCGTGGTGCTCGCCACCGTTGTCGCCGCCAAGGCGCCGCGCGAGGGCGTCGATTTCCTTCCCCTGACCGTCGACTATCAGGAGAAGGCCTATGCTGCGGGGCGCATTCCTGGCGGCTATTTCAAGCGCGAGGGACGGCCGACCGAGAAGGAAACGCTGGTTTCCCGCTTGATCGATCGTCCGATCCGCCCGCTGTTCGTCGATGGCTGGCGCAACGAGACCCAGGTGATCGTCACTACGCTCTCGCATGACATGGAAAACGATCCCGACGTGGTGGCGATGGTTGCGGCCTCCGCCGCGCTGACGCTGTCGGGCGTGCCGTTCAAGGGCCCGATCGGCGCGGCGCGCGTCGGCTTCGTCAACGACGAATACGTGCTGAACCCGACGCTCGACGAAATGGCCGATACCCAGCTCGATCTCGTCGTCGCCGGCACCACCGATGCCGTACTCATGGTGGAATCGGAAGCGAAGGAGCTCAACGAGGACATCATGCTCGGCGCGGTCATGTTCGGCCACCGCCACTTCCAGCCGGTGATCAATGCGATCATCGATCTTGCGGAGAAGGCCGCCAAGGAGCCGCGCGAGGTCCAGCCCCTCGACGACAGCGCGCTGGAGAAAGAAATGCTCGGTGTGATCGAGCAGGACCTGCGCCAGGCCTATGCGATCGCCATCAAGCAGGAACGCTACGCCGCCGTTGCCGCCGCCAAGGACAAGGTGATGGCGCACTTCTTCCCGGAAGGGCAGGAGCCGAAATACGACAAGCTGCGGGTCGCCGACGTCTTCAAGAATCTCGAAGCCAAAATCGTGCGCTGGAATATTCTCGACACCGGCCGCCGCATCGATGGCCGCGACGTCAAGACCGTGCGCAACATCACCTGCGAGGTCGGCGTGCTGCCGCGCGCCCACGGCTCGGCGCTGTTCACCCGTGGCGAGACGCAGGCGCTGGTGGTGACCACGCTCGGCACCGCCGAGGATGAGCAGTTCGTCGACGCGCTGTCGGGAACGTACAAGGAAACGTTCCTGCTGCACTACAATTTCCCGCCCTTCTCGGTCGGCGAGACCGGGCGCCTCGGCGGCACCAAGCGGCGCGAGATCGGCCACGGCAAACTTGCCTGGCGCGCGATTCATCCCGTGCTGCCGCCGCATCACGAGTTTCCCTACACGGTGCGTGTGGTCTCGGAAATCACCGAGTCCAACGGCTCCTCGTCGATGGCGACCGTCTGCGGCTCGTCGCTGGCGCTGATGGATGCCGGCGTGCCGTTGAAGCGGCCGACCGCGGGTATCGCGATGGGCCTGATCCTCGAGGACAGCCGCTACGCCGTGCTATCGGACATTCTCGGCGACGAGGATCATCTCGGCGACATGGACTTCAAGGTCGCAGGCACCGAGACTGGCGTCACCTCGCTGCAGATGGACATCAAGATCGAGGGCATCACCGAGGAGATCATGCGGGTGGCGCTCGGCCAGGCCCGCGAGGGCCGCATGCACATTCTCGGCGAAATGGCCAAGGCACTCACCGCCGCGCGTGCCGAGCTCGGCGAATACGCGCCGCGCATCGAGACCTTCAAGATCCCGACCGACAAGATCCGCGAGGTGATCGGGACCGGCGGCAAGGTGATCCGCGAAATCGTGGAAAAGACCGGCGCCAAGATCAACATCGAGGACGACGGCACCGTGAAGGTTGCTTCCAACGACGGCGAGGCGATGAAGGCCGCGATCAAGTGGATCAAGTCGATCACTTCGGAGCCCGAGGTCGGCCAGATCTACGACGGCACGGTCGTCAAGGTGATGGAGTTCGGCGCGTTCGTGAACTTCTTCGGTTCCAAGGACGGCCTCGTTCACATCAGCCAGCTCGCGGACAAGCGCGTGCAGAAGACCACCGACGTCGTCAAGGAAGGCGACAAGGTCAAGGTCAAGCTGCTCGGCTTCGATGATCGCGGCAAGACCAGGCTGTCGATGAAGGCGGTCGACCAGACCACCGGCGAGGATCTGGAAGCCAAGCAGAAGGCCGAAGAGGCCAAGCAAAAGGCCGAGGCCGCACCGCCGCGCGAAGCCGCCGGCGAGTAAGGCTTTTCGTCACATAGCAAAACCAAAGGGCGGCCGAACGGTCGCCCTTTTTATTTTTTATCTTGGCCTCTTTACGTACTGGATCGTCCGCGAAGGCGGACGATCCAGTATCCCAAAGACTGCAATCGCATACGGATAGGTCGCGGCGTCCTGGATCTCCCGCATGCGCGGGGGGATGACGAACAGAGCGAAATCGGGACAGGTGTTTCGGCGTGAGCTATGCTTCATCCATGACAACGCCCGTCATTCGCCCCGCGCGATCCGATGAGTATGACGAAGTGGCCCGCGTCTGGATGGAGAGCTGGGTTTCCACCGGGCTTGCCGAGGCAAGCGGTTTTCTGCTCGCGAATTTGCGCGCACGCGTTCCCAAGGAGATCGAAAACGGCTGGAGCCTGTTCGTCGCCGATGACGACGGCGCGCTCGCGGCCATGCTGGCGCTGCATCTGCCGAAGCTTTATCTCGACCAGCTCATGGTGGCGCCGGCCTATCAGCGGCGCTCCCTGGGGCGGCAACTGCTCGCCTTCACGCGAACGCAATTGCCGGACGAGATTTGTCTGCGCTGCGTGCGCGAAAACGAAAAAGCCTGGCGCTGGTATGAGCGCGAGGGATTTGTCTTCGAAATGGAAGCTGTTGAGCCGATGACGGGGTTTATGATGAAGCACTATCGCTGGAAAAGGGAGGGAAATGCAACATGATGCAGCTCTACTGGTCGCCGCGCTCGCGCTCGTTCACGGCGCTCTGGCTGATGGAGGAAACCGGGAAGCCTTACGAGCGCGTGCTGACGGACATTTCCACCGGCGCGCAGAAAAGGGTCGAATATCTCGCGATCAATCCGATGGGCAAGGTACCGGCATTGAAAGACGGCGACGCCACCGTCGCGGAGTCGGCTGCGATCTGCGCCTATGTGGCCGAACGCTATCCCGACACCAGGCTGGCGCCGCCGCTCGGTGACCCCTTGCGCGGCAAATATCTGCAATGGCTGTTCTTCGCGCCCGGCTGCATCGAGCCCGCGATGGTGCAGATCGCAACCAAGCTCGAGATGAACCCGGTTGCGGCCGGATGGGGCGATGCACAACGCGTATTCGATGTGGTCGACGCCGCGCTCGAGAAAGGCCCGTGGATTCTCGGCGAGAATTTTTCCGCTGCCGATATCGTGATAGGCTCGGCGCTGAATTTTTCCGTGCGGCTGTTCAAGATGGTGCCCTCGCGCCCGTCATTCGACGCCTATCTCGCACGCTGCGTCGCGCGCCCGGCGTTCCAACGCGCCGAGAAGATCGCGGCGGGATAGTGCGGGTTGGCTCGCGCCCACGCACAACTGCCGTCATCCCCGAAGGCAGATGATCCAGTATTCCAGGGACGCTCGAGCTATTTCGAAGAGCCGCGGCGTACTTGGATGCCCCGCATTCGCGGGGCATGACGAGCTTCGGTGGGCACGAGCTACGGCGAACAAGTGCGCTTTGCCCACCCTACAACGCTCCTTACTGCGTCTTCAAATCCTCGGGGCGCGGCATCGAGATCACGTTGTAACCGGAATCGACATAATGGATCTCGCCGGTCACGCCACCGGATAGCTCCGAGAGCAGATACAGCGCCGAGCCGCCAAGCTCGTCGAGCGAGACGCCGCGACCGAGCGGCGAGTGCTTTTGCTGGAAGGCGAACATGGTACGCGCGTCGCCAATGCCGGAACCTGCGAGCGTGCGCACGGGACCGGCGGAGATCGCATTGACGCGGATGCCGCGCGCGCCGAAATCGGCGGCGAGATAGCGGACCGACGCTTCCAGCGCCGCTTTCGCCACGCCCATCACGTTATAATTCGGCATCACGCGCATCGAGCCGCCGAACGTCAAGGTGATCATCGCGCCGCCAGAAGGCGGCATCAGGTCTGCGGCACGCTTGGCGAGCTCGGTGAAGGAAAAGCAGGAGATCAGCATGGTGCGCGAGAAATTCTCGCGCGTGGTATCGGCGTAGCGGCCCTTCAGCTCGTTCTTGTCGGAGAAGGCGATGGCATGCACCAGAAAATCGAGGCCACCCCATTTGTCGCGCAAGGATTGGAAAACCGAATCGACACTCTCGAGGCTTTCGACCTCGCAGGGCAGGACAAGATCGACGTTGAGCGACTCCGCCAGCGGGCGGACCCGCTTGCCCAACGCCTCGCCCTGATAGGTGAAGGCGAGCTCCGCGCCGGCGCCCGCGAGCGTCTTGGCAATGCCCCAAGCGATCGAATGATCATTGGCGATGCCCATGATCAGACCGCGCTTGCCCTTCATCAGCTCCTGCATACTACGCCCGCTCCATGTTCCCCTGTCATCACCCGCGTATGCGGGTGATCCAGTATTCCAGAGGCGTCAATGAATCAATCGAGAAGCCGCGGCGTACTGGATGCCCGCCTGCATCCGATCTCGGGTTTACCCGAGATCGGCACAACCAGTGCGCAAGTCGGCAAAAGCCGACCTGCGGGGCATGACGAAACCTTACGCATCCAGCCGCTTGAATACCAGCGTGGCGTTGGTGCCGCCGAAGCCGAACGAGTTCGACAGCACCGTGCCGAGCTTGGCATTGTCGATGCGCTTGCGCACGATCGGCATGTCGGCAAAGACCGGATCGAGTTCGCTGATGTGGGCGCTTTCGCAGATGAAGCCGTTGTTCATCATCAGAAGCGAATAGATCGCCTCCTGCACGCCGGTGGCGCCCAGCGAATGCCCGGTGAGCGCCTTGGTCGCGGAGATCGGCGGAGACTTCTCGCCGGTGCCGAACACTTTGCGGATCGCATCGATC
The DNA here is from genome assembly GCF_000472385.1 of Bradyrhizobium sp. ARR65. GTDB lineage: Bacteria > Pseudomonadota > Alphaproteobacteria > Rhizobiales > Xanthobacteraceae > Bradyrhizobium. Next base: position 53,087 of record NZ_AWZU01000018.1, on the reverse strand, counting down.
TCCGGCGGATCGCCCGCCGGCGTCGAGGTCGCGTGGGGGTTGATGTAGTCGACCTTGGTCTTCACGGTCGAGAGCGCCTGTCTCATGCAGCGCTCGGCACCCTCGCCCGACGGCGCGACCATGTCATAGCCATCGGACGTGGCACCGTAGCCGACGATCTCGGCATAGATGCGCGCGCCGCGCGCTTTCGCATGCTCGAGCTCCTCGAGCACGACGACGCCGGCGCCGCCGGCGATCACAAAGCCGTCGCGGTTGATGTCGTAGGGCCGCGAAGCCGTGGCAGGCGTATCGTTGTATTTCGACGACATCGCCCCCATCGCGTCGAACAGCACGGACAAGGTCCAGTCGAGCTCCTCGCAGCCGCCCGCGAAGATGACGTCCTGCTTGCCCCACTGGATGGTCTCGTACGCATTGCCGATGCAATGGTTGGAGGTCGCGCAAGCGGAAGAGATCGAGTAGTTGACGCCCTTGATCTTGAACCAAGTGGCGAGCGTCGCGGACGCCGTCGACGACATCGCCTTCGGCACCGCAAAAGGCCCGACCTTCTTCGGTCCCTTGCTCCGAGTGATGTCGGCGGCCTCCACGATGGTGCGTGCTGAGGGGCCGCCCGAACCCATGATGATGCCGGTGCGCTCGTTTGAGATTTCGGTCGGCTCCAGGCCCGAGTCCTGGATCGCCTGCTCCATCGCGATGTGATTCCAAGCGGCGCCCTGGCCCAAAAATCGCATGGCGCGGCGATCGATCACGCCTGAAGGGTCGAGCGTCGGCGCACCTTGCACCTGCGAACGGAAGCCAAGTTCCGCATACTTATCAGCCCGCGTAATTCCCGACTTCGCGTCGTAGAGGCTCGCAAGCACTTCCTGGGTGTTGTTTCCGATGGATGAGACAATGCCCATCCCCGTGATGACAACCCGCCTCATGTTCGCCTCGCCTGCCGTTATGCCCTTAAGTCCTTGTTCAACGTTTCCCGGTTCAACGTTCAACCCGGCGCGGTGCCTTGCTTGAACAGTCCGACCTTCAAATCCTTGGCGCGATAGATAATCTGGCCGTCCACGGAAAGCCACCCGTCGGCGATCCCCAGCACCAGCTTTGAGCGCATCACGCGCTTGATGTCGACGTTGTACACAACCTTCCGCGCGTCCGGCAGCACCTGGCCACCGAACTTCAATTCACTCAAGCCCAGCGCGCGGCCGCGACCCTCGCCGCCGATCCAACCGAGATAGAAGCCGACCATCTGCCACAGCGCATCGAGACCGAGGCAGCCGGGCATGACGGGGTCATTCTTGAAATGGCAGCCGAAGAACCAGAGGTCCGGCTTGACGTCGAGTTCGGCACGCACCAGGCCCTTGCCGAACTCACCGCCGGTATCGCTGATCTCGGTGATGCGGTCGAACATCAGCATTGGCGGCAGCGGTAATTGTGCGTTGCCGGGGCCGAATATCTCGCCGCGGGCGCAGGCCAGCAAATCCTCGTATTCGTAACCGGAGCGCCGTTGCAGCATGCCAGGTCGCCTCTCCTCTAAAATCCTCGATCGAGCAGTTTTCCGCGAAACGGACCCCAAATCGCGTGGGAAGCCCACCGGATCGTCGCTTAACCGGTGCAGCTACATCAGAGTGTCACGACACGCTTGTACACGCCTGCGCCGATATCGGTGATCGGGTCCGCGCGCTCTCTAACACAGGCCCCGCGGAGGGCAAAGCTCGGCAACAACAGCTAAATCGCCGCATCGGGCTTATAGTTCCGAAAGGGGGAGCTGGCCGCTTTCTAGTTGCGAAAAACTTGCATCTGGCGAATTTCCTTCTTATATTGCGGGGCGATAGTCTGAACTCTCCAGCCCGGTGCCTGACGTGGAAATGAACGAAAAGGCGGCGCGTTTGAACGACGAGACCGCTCCTCTCGCGGCCCCAGAGAAGGGCCGGCAGCCGGCTTTGAACGGCTGCCCTTGGCACGATGTCAACGAAATGCTGCAGTCGGCGGGCCTGCGCCCGACGCGACAGCGCATGGCGCTGGGATGGCTGCTGTTCGGCAAGGGCGCCCGTCACCTCACTGCAGAAATGCTGTATGAGGAGGCGACGCTCGCGAAAGTGCCGGTGTCGCTCGCGACCGTCTACAACACTCTCAACCAACTGACCGATGCCGGCCTGCTGCGTCAGGTCAGTGTGGATGGGACCAAGACCTATTTCGATACCAACGTCACCACCCATCACCACTTCTATCTCGAGCACAATCACGAGTTGGTCGACATTCCCGACCCGCATTTGGCGCTGTCGAAAATACCCGACGTGCCCGACGGCTACGAGATCTCGCGCATCGACATGGTGGTGCGCCTGCGCAAAAAGCGCTGAGCTGTCTCTGCTATCGGTTATATCGCTGTAGCTTGCCGTCATTCCGGGCCGGCGCCAACGGGTCCGCGTAAAGCGCGGCCCGATGACAGGCTCCGAACCAAACCCCGAGTCTCAAGGTTCTGGGTTGGATGCTTATGCATCGCCCCGGAATGACGCGCTGGAGCTGCGTCAATTCACATGCTCGTCGGCATAAACGCCCCAGAGCCGCTGCTGCTCGATCCAGCCGTCAAAGCCATTGCCGGCGACGTGGCACCAGTGGGAATCGCATTTCTTGACTTGGGCGATGACGCCCGCCTGCAGGCGTGCGGTCACCGCGCTCGCCGTATCGGCGCTCTCGTGCAGCGCGGCGAGATCATCCTTGTGCTTCATGGTGACGACCGCCGTGCGGCGCCCGGACAGCAGCGAGTGATAGACCCAGCCCTCGGAACCTTCGGAGTCACGCACGCGCCGCCAATTCTCGAACTCCGCGGTGACTTCAACCGGCAGTCCAGCGCGCGTGTAGACCCAGGCCACATCATTGTCCTTGGTCGGGCCGGCGCGGACATTCACATGGTCGGATTTCAAGCTGACATAGCGCGGAACGGGCAGCCCGCTCGTGGTGACGACCGTATCCTTCGCCGAAAAACCTGTCGTGACCGAAGCTCCCAGCCAACCGCCAACGAGCACCGCGACCAAACAGAAACGCCCCAACGCCATTCCACTCGTCTCCTGCCGAGATTAGCGCAATTCAATTCTTGCGAGCCGAATTGCAGCAATCTGCGCCAGATCCCCTTAAGTCCCCGCCACGGCCCAGGCTAACGCAGGCCTCTCCCCGCGCGCGGGGTTCTTGTCTTGGCCCCGCCTTCTGCTAGAGAGGACGGAACACCTTAGCGCCAAGACGCGCCCGAGGCCCTCTGACGACCTGAGGCAGATCGGGAACCCCAGGAAACGCCGGGACCAAGCGGCCATGGCAGTGTCGAACAACCGGGTTAATGAGGTCTGAACGGCCTCATGAGTGCAGGCCATGTCGGGTAAGAAAAAACCTCTTGTTGTCGTCACACGCAAGCTGCCGGATACGATCGAGACCCGCATGCGCGAATTGTTCGACGCGCGGCTCAATCTCGACGATACACCGATGACGGCCGAGCAGCTCGCGGAAGCGGCGCGCACCGCCGATGTGCTGGTGCCGACCGTCACCGACGAGATCACCTCCGACCTTCTCAACGCGGCCGACTGCAAGCTCAGGCTGATCGCCAATTTCGGCAACGGCGTCGACAATATCGACGTCGCGGCGGCGCATGCGCGCGGCATCACCGTCACCAACACGCCAAAGGTTCTGACCGAAGACACCGCCGACATGACCATGGCGCTGATCCTGGCGGTGCCGCGGCGGATGATCGAAGGCTCGCTGATTCTGACCGAGGGGCGGAACTGGCCGGGCTGGTCACCGACCTGGATGCTCGGCCATCGCATCGGAGGAAAGCGGCTCGGCATCGTCGGCATGGGCCGCATCGGGCAGGCGGTGGCGCGGCGCGCCCGCGCTTTCGGCCTGCAGATTCATTACCACAACCGCCGTCCCGTAGCGCCCCGCATCGCCGAGGAACTCGGGGCGACCTATTGGGAAAGCCTCGACCAGATGCTGGCGCGGATGGACATCATTTCGGTGAACTGTCCGCACACGCCGGCGACGTTCCACCTGCTTTCGGCGCGGCGCCTCAAACTGATCCGCAAGGACGCCTATATCGTCAACACCGCGCGCGGCGAGATCATCGACGAGGATACGTTGGTCAAGCTGATCGAAGCCGGCGACATCGGGGGCGCAGGCCTCGACGTGTTCGAGAACGAACCTGCGGTCAACCCGAAGTTCGTGCGCCTTGCGAAAGCCGGCAAGGTGACGCTGCTGCCGCATATGGGCTCGGCCACGATCGAGGGCCGCGTCGAGATGGGCGAGAAGGTCATCATCAACATCCGCACCTTTCTCGACAATCACAAACCGCCGGATCGCGTGCTGCCCAGCATGCTGTGAAATAAGCCGTCGTCCCGGCCAAGCCACCGGGTGGCTTCTCCGGGACGAGTTTGCGGCACCTATTGCGACTTCCCGCTCCGCCGCTCCTGCTTGCGCCATTCGCCGACGAAGGCGACGAACGCGGCGAGCGCGGGCGGTGGCTGGCGACGGCTCGGGTAATAGAGAAACGGCCCCGGAAATGGCGGACACCATTCCTCGAGCACGCTCACCAGCGCGCCCGACTTCACCGCCTCGCGGACCCAGCCCTCGAACGTCATCCAGAATCCGACGCCATCGATGGCCGCCCGCAGCGCCAGCGGCTGATAGACCGCGGTCAGCCTTGCCGGCGGCGACACTTTGACGATCCGACCCGCCCTCTCGAATTCCCAATCCAGCATGGTGCCGCTGCCAAAGCGGGTACGGATCGCGGGGTGATCGAGGAGGTCGTTCGGTTCGGTCGGCGTTCCATGCTGCGCAACATATTGCGGCGAAGCCACCACAGCGTAGCGCTGCGGCGGGCCGAGCGCCACCGCGATCATGTCCTGCGCGAGATGCTCGCCATAGCGTACGCCGGCATCGAAGCCGGCGTCGACGATGTCGACGAACGTGCTCTCGGCGACGATCTCCAGGTCGATTTTGGGGTAGGCCCGCAGGAACGAACCGACCATCGGCGCCAACACCAGGTCGACCGCCGGCGGCGGCGCGTTGATGCGGAGCCGCCCCGATGGCCCTTCTCGCAGGCCGCGCACGCGTTCCAGCGCCTCGTTCACCTCGGTCATTGCCGGCCCCACGCGCGCCAGGAGCATTTCGCCGGCTTCGGTGACCGCGACACTGCGGGTGGTGCGGTTTAGGAGGCGCACGCCAAGCCGCTCCTCAAGATCGCGTAGCCGCTGGCTGAGGCTGGAGGTCGAGACCCCCTGCTCGCGGGCCGCGCGGCGGAAATTGCGGGTGCGGGCGACGGCGACAAAGGCCGCGAGATCGCGGTAATCGAAATCGATCATTGTTCGGTATACTGAACAAGATGTTCAGCATTGTCCAGCTTATCGGCGCAATAACAGACCCTCATATCAACGGCAACTTCAACTGCGGGCATTGGCCCGCCATTTCGAGGAGAGCCACGATGGAGAAACGCAAACTCGGTTCGACCGGCCCCAGCGTGTCGGCGATCGGCCTCGGCTGCATGGGCATGTCGGATTTCTATGGCCCCGCCGACCGCAGCGAGAGCATCGCGACCATTCATGCCGCGCTGGATGCGGGCATCACCCTGCTCGACACCGGCGATTTCTATGGCATGGGCCACAATGAAATGCTGATCCGCGAAGCGCTCGCCGGCCGTGACCGCGATTCCTTGCAGATCTCGGTCAAGTTCGGCGCGTTGCGCGATCCGGCCAAGGGCTGGTTCGGTTATGACAGCCGCCCGGTCGCCGTGCGCAATTTCCTCGCCTATTCGCTGCAACGCCTCGGCGTCGACCACATCGACATCTATCGCCCGGCGCGGCTCGATCCGTCGGTGCCTATCGAAGAGACCGTGGGCGCCATCGCCGACATGATCAAGGCCGGCTATGTCAAACATATCGGACTGTCCGAGGTCGGCTCGGAGACCATCCGCCGCGCGCATGCGGTCCATCCGATTTCGGATCTGCAGATCGAATACTCCCTGGTCTCACGCGGCATCGAGAGCGAGATCCTCAAAACCTGCCGCGAACTCGGCATCGGCATCACAGCCTATGGCGTGCTGTCGCGCGGACTGATCAGCGGTCACTGGTCGAAGGACCGTTCGGGGCAAGCGGATTTTCGCAAGATGAGCCCACGCTTTCAGGGCGCCAATCTCGATGCCAATCTCACGCTTGTCGAGAAACTGCGCGCAATCGCGGAAGACATCGGTGCCACGCCCGCGCAGCTCGCGATCGCCTGGGTGGCCGCGCAAGGCGCTGACATCGTGCCGCTAATCGGCGCCCGCCGCCGCGACCGGCTGACGGAAGCGCTTGGCGCGCTGGATGTCGTGCTGACGCGGGACGATCTCGCCGCACTCGCCAAGACCTTCCCGCCCGGCATCGCTGCCGGCGAGCGTTATCCGGAATCGCAGCTCGTGCACATGGACAGCGAGCGCCCGCTGACGGCGTGATGTGAAAGCGTGAGGCGGTGCTGGTGCCGCGAACTCCCTCGCCTCTCCCCGTGAAGGACGGGGAGAAGGAGATCACACATGCGCGCTGAGATCGGTGATGGTGAGCCCATCGCCGTTGAGCGGATTGTTCGGATCGCGCGCATAGCGGAGCGTTTCAAAACGCATGGTGCGCGCGTCCACCATCAACAGCCGTCCGACCAGGCCGTCGCCGAAGCCGACGATCTCGCGGATGGCCTCCAGCGCCATCATCGAACCCAGCATGCCCGCGAGCGCGCCCATGACGCCCGCTTCGACGCAAGGCGGCACGGTGCCGGGCGGCGGCGGCTCGGGAAACAGGCAGCGATAGGTCGGGTTGAACTCGCCGTTCTCGTTCTTCTCGTGCGCCCGGATGGTGGTGAGCGAGCCGTCGAAAGTCCCGAGCGCGGCCGTGATCAGCGGTTTCGCAGCGAGGAAGCAGGCATCGGAAACCAGATAGCGCGTTTCAAAATTGTCGGAGCCGTCGAGCACGAGATCATAGCCACCGATGAGGTCGAGCGCGTTGTCCGCCTTGAGCCAGGTGGCATGGGCGGCGAAGCGGACATGCGGGTTGAGCGCATGGATGCGCTCGGCCGCAGTGTCGACCTTGCGTCGGCCGATATCGGGCGTGGTGTGAATGATCTGGCGCTGCAGATTGGATAACGAGACCACGTCGTCATCGACCACACCAAGCGCGCCGACACCGGCCGCGGCCAGATACATCAGCGCGGGCGCGCCCAGGCCGCCGGCGCCGATCACCAGCACGGAGGCCTCCTTCAGAGCGGCCTGCCCGGGACCGCCGACCTCGCGCAGCACGATGTGACGGGCGTAGCGCTCGAGTTCTTCCTCGCTGAACATGGTCTTGCTACTCCTTACCTTGTTCGCCTGCCGCTCCTCATGATGAGGCTACCGAGTTTTCCATGAACCCTGGCGCTGTCATTGCCGACCAACGAGATGTGCTTAAGCCAGAGCAAGTTCAATCGCCTGCCGGATTTGTCATGAGAGCGATGCTCGCCGCAATGGTCTTCCTGACCTCGACCGTTCTTGCACAGGCGCAGGTGACCCAGCCGAGCACCGTCGGCGCCAAGCCGAAACAGGTGGCGACCACGCCGGTCCGCCCTGCCGTGCAGACGCCGACCGACAGCGCCAACGCCATGGCGCAGGCGGAACGGCTGGCGCTGCAATCCGACCTCGCCTGGGTCGGCGAATATAACGGCGCGATCACCGGCGACGTCAGCGAGCGCATGGTCGCCGCGATTAAGGAATACCAGAAGTCCCGCGGCGGCAAGCCGACCGGTGTACTCAATCCGCAGGAACGCAGCGCGCTCGCCGAGACCGCGCGGCGACGCCAGGAGAATGTCGGCTGGAAGATCGTCACCGATCCCGTCACCGGCGCGCGCCTCGGCATCCCCACAAAATTGGTGCCGCAACAATCGAGCGACGCCACCGGCAGCAAATGGAGTTCGCCGACCGGCACCATCCAGCTCCTGTTGACCCGGCGCAAGGAAGCTAATCCCACCACCACAAAGCTCGCTGACCGCGAAAAGAAGGAGCCGGCAGGGCGCAGCGTCGACTATACCGTGGTCAAGCCGGACTTCTTTGTTCTCTCCGGCCTGCAGGGCCTGAAGAAGTTTTATGTGCGCGGCACTTTCAAGGACGATGAAGTCCGCATCATGACCATCCTCTACGACCAGGCGACCGAAAATACCGTCGAGCCCGTGGTGATCGCGATGTCGAGCGCGTTCAATGCGTTTCCGCCCGCCGTGCAAGTCGGAGGTCCACCGCCGCGCCGGACGGTCGAATACGGCACAGGCGTTATCGTCAGCGACGACGGCGCGATCGTGACGGACCGCGAGGTCACCGACGGCTGCATCGCCATCACCATTCCGGGCTTCGGCCATGCCGACCGCGTAGCCGACGACCGCGAGCGCGGGCTTGCGCTGTTGCATATCTATGGCGCGCGCAGCTTGAAACCTTTGTCACTGGCGAGCAGTGCAGCAGCAACGGCCGTTGACGTGATCGGCATTGCCGATCCGCAAAGCCAGGGTGGCGGCGCGGCGGTGAGCGTCATCAAGGCGCAGCGCTCGCAAGTCGGGGATTCCAGCGATGCCGCGCTGTCCCCGGTGCCAGGGTTCGGCTTTTCCGGTGCCGCAGCACTCAATGATGCGGGCAAGTTTGCCGGCATCGCGCTGCTGAAGCCGGCGACCATTGCTGGGCCATCGAACGCCACGGCTGCAGCCCAGGCGGTGCTGGTCTCGCCGGATGCGGTTCGCGCTTTTCTCAAGGCGAATGGCATTGAGGCGAATGGCTTGTCGACAGACGCCAAGGCTGCCGTAGTCCGCGTGATCTGTGTGCGGAAGTAGGCAATTCCTCGCCACGTCCGGGACGAGATTTCGCTGGTGCCAAGCGCCGCCTGCTGCACGTTGCGCGCGATCTCCTGGGTGGCGGAGCCCTGTTCTTACACGGCGCTGGCAATCGCGGTGGCAATCTCGTTCATTTGGTTGATGGTCGCGCTGATGCCCCTCATCGCGGCGATTGCCTCGCCGGATGACGGGTTCGGCAGAACGCTGCCGCGCGAATGTTCAGCGCGCGCAGAGCACGGTGCGCGCGAAAGCGCTGCCATAAGCCGAAGCTGGCGACAGCAGCATTGATGGCACTGCCACCAGCCGCCGCTCGCGTCGAGAGACCATGCCCATCGGATTCCGCCGGCTGACCGTCATTTCCGGCCTTTCTGATGCGCCTGCCGGGCCAGCCAGCTTTCGCGGGTGACTTCCCACTTCTCCGAGACCTTTTGGCCGCTGTGGTTCTGCAGCTCGACATAGCCGATGAATCTCGCCCCGGTCTTTTCCTTTACCCGGCGCGAGGCCACGTTGGTGACCACGTTGCAGGCGTAAAAGCGCTCAAGCCGCAGCGTGCCGAATACGAAGTCGTCGACCGCCGCTACCGCCTCGGTCATCAGGCCCTGGTTCCAGTACGGCTCCGCCAGCCAAAAGCCGCGGCTGCCGTTCGGAAGGTCCGCCCGCGGCTCGAAACGAAAATTCCCGATTGCCTCCCCATCGCCCGAGCGCAGCACCAGGACCCATTGATAGATCTCCTCGCCGGAGGCGATCTTCTCCAGCTCGCGTTTGATGAAGGTCTCGGCGCCATCAGCCGGATAGGGCCAGGGAACGATCGTCGCCAGGTTCTTGATGATGTTCCAGTTGTTGAAGTGACGTTGAATCGCTGGCGCGTCCGATAGCGCAAGCGGTCGCAGGATCAGTCGCCGGGTCTCGAGAGTCGGAGTTTCCATCAATCTTCTCACCGCGGGATGAGTGGTCTTGGACTAGTCAGCCCGCTCTATCTTCGTGCTCCAGGTAGCGCAGCCGCGATATCACGCACGATCGTACTCGTACGGAGTTGTCACGACTGCCATAATCAGTCATCCTCGGCCATTAGCGAATCGGACTACCGCGATCTCCCTCTCCTTGGGATCGGGCCGGAACGTCCTGAGCGAGAATCGCTCGGCATCGCGAAAGGCGATGCAGCTCAGTGTGGCGTATCCGCAAAACCCCGTAAACTCCTAAGGATACCTCTATGTATACGATCGTTTTGGCCACCCAAAAGGGTGGCAGCGGCAAGAGTACGCTCGCCATTGGGCTCGCGCTGGCGGCGAGGGACGCCAGGCACAACGTCCGACTGATCGAGACTGACAAACAGGGCACGCTCTCGAACTGGCAGGCTCGCCGCGGCCTGGCCGAACCGATCGTCGAGGCCGTCTACGATGCCCGGGATATCGAGCAGCGCTTGCAGGCGCTGGAACGCGGCGGTGTGACGCTCACCGTGATCGATACCGCGAGCGGCACCAATGCCGCGACCACGGCGGCCATCCGCTACTCCGACCTCTGCATCATTCCTGCGCGCCCTAGTGTCGCCGACATCGAGGCGATGGTGCCGACGCTGGCCGTGGCCCGCGCCTGGCGCACCCCGTTCGCCTTCGTCCTCAACCAGACGCCGATTCGCGGCGGCCATCGCGTGAACGACGCGACCTCGGTGCTCGACGAGCGGGCGCCGCGCGATCTGGCCGAGGTGCTGGCACAGCCTTTCATCGTGATGCGCAACGACCACCAGGACGCGCTCGCTGCCGGCCTTGCCGTGAGCGAATACGCGCCATCAGGCAAATCCGCCGCGGAAATCCGCGAATTGTGGAGGTGGATCGACAACCGCCTGCACGGCTCAATGGTGGCCGGGGAAGAAGCTGCGGGCGAATTCAGGGAGGAGCCGTTCCGATTCGTGTTCGGAGAGACACCCGTGCGGCCGACCGCGCCCGTGGTCCCGCCGCTTCCGGCATGGCGCGACATCGACCCATCCTGGGACGCCTGCCTTTAGCGCGCGCTATCGCTGCGCAAAGCGCGTATCTTACTCGACCGCCAGCGCGGCGCGGCGAAGCAACGGGCGCCTGACGATCTGCGCAACGGCGACGCCGAGCAGCGCGAGGCCGCCGCCGACGATGTGATAGGACCGAATCGGCTCACCGAGCATGACGATCGCGCCGGCTGCCGTAAGCACGGGCAGCAGGTTCATGAACACGGCACAACGGTTGGGTCCGAGTTGGTGAACGCCGCGGACCCACAAGAACGGCAGCACCACCGAGGCCAGTCCGCCGGCGTAGGCGATCAACGGCAGGGTGTCCCGATTGAGCTGGCGCAGCGGCGCCGGCGTCGCAAGAAAGGCGGGAAACATGATCGCCAGCGCACATAGCGCCTGCAGATAGGTCGATTCCCAGCCGGTCACGCCGAGATTCCAGCGTTTCAGCAACACCCCGTAAAGCGCATAGACGACGGCCGCCAGCAGCATGAGGGGGTCGCCGACATGAACACCCTCGTGCAGGAGCGCTCCGGGGGTGCCGCTGCTGACGAGATAGACGAGGCCCGCCAGCGACAAAAAGCCGCCGCCGACCATGCCTATGGTCGGCGGCTCGCCGAGCAGCAGCGCACTGAGGCCGACGCTCAGTAGCGGCGTCAGTGCCGTGAAGACCGCCATATTCGTCGCCGTCGTCGTTTCCGCCGCCAGATAGGACAAGCTCTGGAACAGGCACATGGCGAGAAAGCCGAGAATGACGAACTGACCGAGATGGGGCCAGACCGCCTGCCGGTTGCGCCACGCGGGGCCTGCGACGAACAGACTCATCAAGAGAACCGCCAGCAGCAGGCGATAGAAGGTGATGGCCTGCGGACCAATGGCGTGCGCGGACAGCCGCGAGACGATGACATTTCCCGCCCACAGGACGATGGCAAAAAAGGGATAGAGAAAGGCTAAATTGCGCTTGAGCATGAGACCTCGCGGGACGGTGGGCGGACCTGTCTGGTAACGAATCGCGATCCGATCGGTCTCGCGGTAGAATGACGAGATCTAGCGAGATTGGGACATGCTTGACGATCTCATAAGGCGTCACCTCGACTATCACGCCACTCCCCGGCCGATCGCGGCAATGGAGATCGACTATCCGAGCGGCACGTCCACGGGATTGCACGCGCATCCACGCGGCCAGCTTCTTCACGCCATAACAGGCGTCATGATCGTTCGCTCCGCCGCCGGCTCCTGGGTCGTGCCGCCGAATCGTGCGCTCTGGCTCGCCGCCGACCTCGAACATGAAGTGCAGATGTGCGGTGAGGTGAAGATCCGCACGGTATTCGTCGATCCGGACGCGGCACCGCATCTGCCGCGAACGAGCTGCGTCATCGCGGTCTCCGCGCTGCTGCGCGAATTGATCGTTGCAGCCGTCGCCGTGCCGATCGATTACGAGAGAGGTTCGCGCGACGAGCGCCTTCTGCTTCTGCTGCTCGACGAGCTGCGCAAGTTCGATGCGCTCCCGCTGCATCTTCCTGCACCGCGCGATATCCGCCTGCGAACGATCTGCGAAGCCCTGACCTCAAGGCCCGACGATGTCACTACCGCCCAGCAATGGGCGGACCGGATCGGCGTAACGGCGAAGACGTTGCACCGGCTGTTCTCGAAGGAGACCGGTATGACCTTCGGCCAGTGGCGCCAGCAGGCGCGACTCCTGTTCGCCCTGCAGCGGCTTGCGCGCGGGGAAAAGATCATCGATGTCGCGTTCGACAGCGGCTATGCGAGCCAGAGTGCCTTCACGGCCATGTTCCGCAAGCATTTTGGCATTCCGCCCAGCGCCTTCTATCGCTAGAGCATGATCCGGAAAAGCGGGCAGCGGTTTTCCGAAAAGATCATGCTCAAACAAAATTTAGAGCGCGATGATGATTTAACCTAATCTCATGCCCTCTGATCGCTCTCGCGGCAAGCGCAGGTCGGCGCCCCAGCCGCGCTCACTTCTGGCACTTCGGGCACCAGAAGGTGGAGCGGCCGTTCTGGGTGAAGCGGCGGATGATGCCGCTGCAGCCCTTGGTCTGGCACTTTTCGCCTTCGCGATCGTAGACCTGAAACGAATGCTGGAAATAGCCAAGGTCGCCGTTGGCCTGCCGGTGATCTCGCAACGATGAACCGCCGGCCTTGATCGCCTCATTGAGGACGGCGTGGATCGCCTCCACCAGACGCGCCGCGTGCTCGGTGGGCTCGCCCCCGGCAACGCTCTTGCGTTGTCCGGCCTTAGTGGCAAGAGTTGCCGCCAATCGGCGCGGCGACAGATGAGCGCGGTACAGGGCCTCGCACACATAGATGTTGCCGAGCCCCGCAACCACGCGCTGATCGAGCAGCGCCGCCTTCAGGCTGGTTTTCTTGTTGGCGCAGGCGCGCGCCAGCATCGCGGCATCGAATTCGTTGCCGAGCGGTTCGGGGCCGAGCCCCTGCAAGAGCGGCTCCTCGTCGATCGCATTGCGCGCGATGATCTTCATGTAGCCGAAGCGCCGCGGATCGTTGAAGACGACATCCGCGCCGGAGGACATGTGAAACACCACGTGGTCATGGGTTTCGTCCTTGTCGCGCGGATGGTGAAACTGGCCGGGTACCTGCTCCTCGCCCGCTTTCCGGATGCGAAACGAGCCGGACATGCCCAAATGCATCAGCAGCACGTCGCCGGAGGCGAGATCAGCGAGCAGATATTTGGCCCGCCGTCCCAGCCCGGTGACCGTCTGGCCGTGCAGGCGGGCGGCAAAATCCTTCTGAAACGGAAATCGCAGGTCCTTGCGGCGGGCTTCCGCCTTGACAATTTTGGCCCCTTCCATCACGGGCTGCAGGCCGCGGCGGACGGTTTCGACCTCGGGCAATTCGGGCATTTTCTGTCGTTCACCTTATGTGGATGACGTGATACCGCCATTGCGCCAGGCGCGCTATGGTCCCGGCAAGTCGCAGTCGTCGCGAGCGCAGCGAAGCGGGGAAGCAGTCGGTCTTGGACGGCGTCATTCCGGGCCGATGTGCCGGCATCGAACCCGAAAATCTCGAGATTCCGGGTCTGGTGCTAACGCAGCATCCCGGAATGACATAGCCAGTGTGGCCTCGCTGCGCTCGCAATGACAGGCCAAATGTCCTATGCCCGCATCGAATCCCGCGGGGCACCTCCAGGACCACGAGCAATGAGTCAACCGGACCAGACCACGCATTTCGGCTTTCGAGACGTGCCCCTGGGCGACAAGCAGACGCTGGTCAACCAGGTGTTTCACAGCGTGGCCTCGCGCTATGACCTGATGAACGATCTGATGTCGATGGGCCTGCATCGGGTCTGGAAGGACATCATGATCAACACGCTCAATCCGCCGAAGAGCGATGCGCCCTTCGCGCTGCTCGATGTGGCCGGCGGCACCGGCGACATCGCTTTTCGCGCGGCAAAAGCCTCCGGCGCCGGCTTTCATGCCACCGTCTGCGACATCAACGAGAATATGCTCAATGTCGGGCGCGAACGTGCGCTTCTCCAGCATCTCGACGACCGCGTCTCGTTTGTCGACGGCAACGCGGAGACGCTCGCCTTTCCCGATCGCAGTTTCGACGGCTACACTATCGCCTTCGGCATCCGTAACGTGCCGCGGATCGATCTGGCGCTGAAAGAGGCGTTTCGCGTGCTCAAGCCCGGCGGACGCTTTCTGTGCCTGGAATTTTCAACCGTCGAGGTGCCGGGACTCGATCGGCTTTACGATTTATTCTCGTTCAAGGTGATCCCGCCGCTCGGCCGCGTCGTGACGGGCGATGCCGAGTCCTATCAGTATCTCGTCGAGTCCATCCGCAGATTTCCCAAGCCCGCCGCTTTCGCCGACATGATCCGCGCCGGCGGATTCTCGCGCGTCGGCTGGCAAATGCTGTCCGGGGGGATCGTGGCATTGCATTCGGGCTGGCGTTTGTGATTTCAGCAGCAACCCATGTCTTGCGGCTGACCCGCGCCACTTTTGTGCTGGCACGCGAAGGCGTGTTCGGCGTCGTCGACCCCGCGCTGGTGCCGGCGCCAAGCCAGCTTGCGATCAAGATCGCGCGGCTGATCGAGCGGCGCGGCGCCAAATCCGGCCCCAGGCTGTCGCGCGCGTTGGAGCGGATGGGCCCCGCTTATTTGAAGCTCGGCCAGTTTCTGGCGACGCGCCCGGACGTGGTCGGCGTCGGGCTGGCGCGAGACCTGGAAAGCTTGCAGGACCGGCTGCCGCCCTTCCCGCAGGACGAAGCCGAGGCTGTGATTGAAGCCTCGCTGGAGCGGCCGATCAAGGACGCCTTTGCCAGCTTCGGTCCGGCGGTCGCGGCGGCCTCGATCGCACAGGTGCATCGCGGCGAGGTGTTGCGCGACGGGGTGCGCCGCCCGGTTGCGATCAAGGTGCTGCGGCCGAATGTGGCTTCCCGCTTCCGCCGCGATCTCTCCGACTTCTTCTTTGTCGCACATAAGGCCGAGGCGCATTCGGCGGAGGCGCGGCGGTTGCGGCTGGTCGAGGTCATCAACACGATGTCGCGCTCGGTCGCGATGGAGATGGATTTGCGGCTGGAAGCGGCCGCGCTCTCCGAGATGGCGGAAAACACCCAAGGAGATCCGGATTTCCGCGTTCCCGCGGTGGACTGGGACCGCACCACTCACAACGTGCTGACGATGGAGTGGATCGACGGCATCCCGCTGTCGGATCATGCCCGCCTGTTGCAGGCCAATGTCGACCTGCCCGATCTCGGCCGCAAGGTGATCCAGAGCTTCTTGCGTCACGCGCTGCGCGACGGCTTTTTCCACGCCGACATGCATCCGGGCAATCTGTTCCTCGACGATGAGGGGCGGCTGGTGGCGGTCGATTTCGGCATCATGGGCCGGCTCGGCACCAAAGAGCGCCGTTTTCTCGCCGAAATCCTGCTCGGCTTCATCACCCGCGATTATCGGCGCGTCGCGGAGGTGCATTTCGAGGCCGGCTACGTGCCGCCACACCATTCAGTCGAGAATTTCGCGCAAGCGATCCGCGCCATCGGTGAACCGATCCACAACCGCACCGCCGAGGAAATCTCCATGGCGCGGCTGCTGACGCTGCTGCTCGAGGTCACCGGCCTGTTCGACATGCGCACCCGGCCCGAGCTGATCCTGTTGCAGAAGACCATGGTGGTGGTCGAGGGCGTGGCACGCAGCTTCGATCCCAAGCTCGACATCTGGCGGATCGCCGATCCGGTGGTGCGGGAATGGATCGAGCGCAATCTCGGCCCGGTGGGGCGCATCCAGACCGCGGCAACCGGCGCCGGCGAGCTCGCGCGGGTGTTCGCGGGACTGCCGATCATCGCCGGCCGCGCGGTGGCCGTGCTGGAGCAGCTCGAGCGCATGACCCGCGAGGGGGTCCACCTGTCACCGGAAACCATCGCCGCCATGGGCCGCAGCGAGAGCAGGAAGACCCGCTGGCGCACCATTGCGCTCTGGATCATTGCCGCCACTTTCATCGGCATCCTCGTTGCCGTTACGCGACTTTGATTGCATTGCAATCATCGTGGTGCTAGCATTGCAGGCATCGCCACCTCGGAAGCTGCCATGGCCAGCCTGACCATCCGAAAGCTCGACGACGCCATCAAAGCTTCTCTCCGCCTGCGCTCGGCTAGGAATGGCCGTTCGGTCGAGGAAGAGGTCCGGGTGATCCTGCGCGAGTATCTGGGGGACAGTCCGGTGACCGCGACGGACCCTCCGGCGTCGTCGGCGACGGCGCCTGCTGTATCTCCGCAGCCCGCCCGTGCAGCGGGCGAGGCCCGCGTCACCCTAATTATCGGTGGCGGAATCGCCGCCTATAAGGCGCTGGACCTGATCCGGCGGCTGAAGGAGCGCCATATTCGCGTGCGCTGCGTGCTAACCAAGGCGGCGCAGCAATTCGTCACTGCACTTGCGGCCAGCGCCCTCTCCGGCGAGCGCGCTTATACCGACCTGTTCGACCCCGAGAGCGAGTTCGACGCCGGCCATATCCGCCTGGCTCGCGACTGCGACCTGATCGTGGTGGCGCCGGCGACCGCTGACCTGATGGCGAAGATGGCGCATGGCCATGCCGACGATCTCGCCAGCGCCATTCTGCTCGCCGCGAGCCGGCCGATCCTGCTTGCGCCCGCGATGAACCCGATGATGTGGAGCAATGCGGCCACGCGCCGCAACGCCGAGCAGCTAAGGCGCGACGGCATCCACTTTATCGGCCCCAATACTGGCGAGATGGCGGAAGCGGGCGAAGCCGGCGTCGGCCGCATGGCCGAGCCCTTGGAAATCGCGGCCGCAGCGGAGCGCTTTCTGCGCCCTGTGGCGCCGCAGCCGCTATACGGCAAGCGCGTGCTGGTCACGGCCGGCCCCACGCACGAGCCGATCGATCCCGTGCGCTACATCGCCAACCGCTCCTCCGGCAAACAGGGCTTTGCGATTGCCGCCGCCGCACGCGCCGCCGGCGCCGACGTCACGCTGATCGCGGGCCCGGTCGAGCTCGACGATCCCAAGGGTGTTGCGGTGGTGCATGTGGAATCCGCCCGCCAGATGCTGGAGCGTGTGGAAGCGGCGCTGCCGGCGGATGTCGCGATTTTCGCCGCCGCGGTGGCCGACTGGCGCGTCGCGCATGAGGGCGGGCAGAAGCTGAAGAAGACTTCAGGTCACCTGCCGCCGCCGCCGCTTGAGCTCGTCGAAAACCCCGACATCCTGGCGACCATCTCGAAACTGAGGGAAAAGCGGCCGGACCTCGTCATTGGTTTTGCCGCCGAAACGGAACATCTCATCGACAACGCCAAGGCCAAGCTGGAGCGCAAGGGCTGTGATTGGATCGTCGCCAACGACGTTTCGCCCGCAACCGGGGTCATGGGCGGCGACCGCAACACCGTGCATCTGATCAGGCGCAATGGTACCGAGGTCAGTGTCGACGACTGGCCGATCATGACCAAGGACGAGGTCGCCGTCGCGCTGGTCGCGCAGGTCGCCGAAGCGGTGGGGAAGCCCGCATGAGCAGCATCATCAAAGTCGAGGTTCTGCGGCTGCCGCATGGCGAGGGCCTGCCGCTGCCCGCCTATCAGACGGCGCATGCGGCCGGACTAGATCTGCTGGCTGCGGTTCCTGAGAGCGCGCCATTGGTGCTCGAGCCGGGCCAATACGCGATGGTGCCGACCGGCCTTAGTATTGCGCTGCCGGAAGGCTATGAGGCCCAGGTGCGGCCGCGCTCGGGGCTCGCCGCCAAGCATGGCCTGACGGTGCTGAACGCGCCGGGCACGGTGGATGCGGATTATCGCGGCGAGATCTGCGTGCTCTTGATCAATCACGGCCGCGCGCCCTTCACCATCCGCCGCGGTGAGCGCATCGCGCAGATGGTAATCGCCGCCGTAGCGCAAGCCGAGCTCATTCCGGTGATGTCACTGTCGTCCACAGGGCGCGGCAACGGCGGGTTTGGTTCAACAGGCCGCTAGAATGTGAGGAGCTCTCGTCAAGTCGGCGCCGCAGCGCACTCGGTTCACCTCTCCCAAAGGGAAAAGTGAACCGCCGATGCAATCAACCGGACCTGATCGCATCGCACTGATGCCGAACGCACGAATTCATTTTCATCAAAATGGAACGCGCGCCGTTCCACTTTTTGCACAACAAGATTCACGTTCACGGTCTGGACTCTTACCCCTAGAGTCCCCCTGGCGATATTGTTCTTTGATTCGCGAACGGCGCGGCGAGGCGATCCGCGACCGCTCGCGAAAATTCGTGCGGTTTTGGGGCAATCATGTCAGGCGTAATCGTGGCGATGCGTCGGACGCTGCTGTCGTGCACATCGCTGGCACGCAACAGCCTGGGCGGACTTGCCACAGCAACGCTGTGGCCGGGCAGCAGCGCTCAGGCCGCCGACATCTCGGCGCTCGACAGCATCGCGACCGCTCTCGCCTTCAACCGCCAGGACATCGCGGTACTCGCCGGGGTCCTGGCACTGCTCGGTTTCTCGGTGGTGTCGGCCATTCTGCTGGTGCGCGCCCGCGTGGGCGCGGCGCGCGACGCGGTGCGGCTGCGTAGCCGCATTGGTGATCTCCAGGTCGAGGCCGACAGTTATCGCGCGCTGCTGTTCGCCGAGCCGCAGGTGTTGATCTCCTGGGCCGCCGGTGACGACCGCCCGCAGATTTCCGGCGACATCTCGCTTCTGGTGCATCAGGATCTGCCACAGCGCGTGCTCGCGTTCGGAACCTGGCTGCCGCCGGAACCCGCGCTGCAGATGGACCATGCGGTGGATGCTTTGCGCGAGACCGGCGAAGGCTTCTTGCTCAATCTGACCACCACGAACGGACGCGCCATCGAGGCCATGGGCCGCGCCATCGGCGGGCAGGCAATCGTGCGCATCCGCGAGCTCAGCGGGCTGCGCCGGGAGCTTGCGGAAACCAACCTGCGCTATCGGCAGCTCACGGAGGAAACCGAGCTATTGCGCGGCTTCGCCGCCGCGGCACCCTGGCCGATCTGGGCCCGCGGCACTCAGGGCGGCCTGACCTATGTGAATGACGCCTATGCCCGCGCGGCCGACGCGGCCGGCATCACCGATGCCGTCACCCGCAACCTCGAACTGCTCGACAGCGCCGACCGCACCGACATGGAACGCGCGCTGAAGAACGGGACGAGCTTCAGCGCGCGCCTGCCGATCGTCGCCAGTGGCGAGCGGCGCATCTACGACGTGCGTGCGGTCAATATCGCAGGCGGCAGCGTCGGCATCGCCATCGATGCCAGCGAGGCGCATGCGCTGAGCTCGGCCCTGGTGCGGATGGCGGAGGCGCATCGTCGGACGCTCGACCAGCTCTCCTCCGGCGTCGCCGTGTTCAACGGGCAGCGCCGGCTCGCCTTCTATAACGATTCCTATCGGCGGCTATGGGATCTCGAGCCGGCCTTTCTCGACGGCCATCCCGACGATTCCAGTGTACTGGATCGGCTGCGCGCCGCGCGCAAACTGCCGGAACAGGCGGATTTTCGCGCCTGGAAGGCCAAACTGCACGAAGCCTACCGCGCAGTCGAGACCGCCAAGGACACCTGGTTCCTGCCCGACGGCCGCGCGCTCAGCGTGGTCACCACGCCCAATCCCGAAGGCGGCGTCACCTACCTGTTCGACGACGTCACCGAAAGCCTCGATCTGGCGCGGCGGTTCGACGGCCTGATCCGCGTGCAGCGCGAGACGCTCGACAGCCTGGCTGAAGGCGTCGCCGTGTTCGGCAGCAACGGCCGGGCGCGTCTGTTCAACCCGGCCTTTGCCAAAATGTGGAAGCTGTCCGCGGAGGCGCTGCGGGAGGAGCCGCATATAGATACCGTCGCAGCCTGGTCCAAGCCGCTGTTCGACGATGCACGGGCCTGGCAAATCATCCGCGAAGCGATCACCGGAATCGAGAACCGGATCGACGTGCCGCTCAAGATGGAGCGCAAGGACGGCAGCGTGCTCGACTGCCTGATCCGGCCGCTTCCGGACGGCGCCACCATGGTGACCTTCCAGGACATCACCGATACCGAAAATGTCGAGCGCGCACTGCGCGAAAGCAACGAGGCGCTCGAGGCCGCCGGCCAGATGAAGATCGATTTCGTCCACCACGTGTCCTACGAATTGCGTGCGCCGCTGACGACCATCATCGGTTTCGCGCATTTCCTCAGCGATCCCTCGACAGGGCCGCTGACGCCGAAACAGGCCGAATACCTGGACTACGTCACCAAATCGGCCAACGCGCTGCTGGCGCTGACCAACAACATTCTCGACCTCGCCACCATCGATGCCGGCGCGATGCGACTGGAACTCGGGCCCGTCGACGTGCCGAAGGCGATCGCCGCCGCGGCCGAGGGCGTCCAGGACCGGCTCGCCACCGACCGCATCCACCTGAGGGTCAATATCGCCCCGAACATTGGCAGCTTCGTCGGCGACGAGCGCCGCGTGGTCCAGGTGTTGTATAATCTGCTCGCCAACGCCGTCGGATTTTCGCCACAGGACGCAACCGTCGTGGTCAACGCCATCAGGACCGATCACAGCATCATCTTCACCGTGACCGATTCAGGTCCGGGCATCCCGCCCGACATGAAGGACAAGGTGTTCGACTGGTTCGAGAGCCGCTCCCACGGCTCACGCCACCGTGGCGCCGGGCTCGGGCTGTCGCTGGTGCGCTCCTTCGTCGAGCTGCACGGCGGCAAGGTGCGGGTGGATTCCGCGATCGGCAAGGGCACCACGGTGACTTGCGAATTTCCGACCGATCAGGCGCAGCGTCACGCCGCGGAATGAGGGAAGCTGCGACATTCTCTGCGCTGCTGGCCGACGAGGCTGCGACCGCGCATCTGATGGCGGATCTCGCGCTCCTGATCGGCCCCGGCGATGTGATCACGCTGTCGGGCGACCTCGGCGCCGGCAAGACCACCGCGGCGCGGGCGATGATCCGCTATCTCGCCGACGACGAGGAGCTGGAGGTCCCAAGCCCTACTTTCACGCTGGCGCAATCCTACGACCTGCCATCCTTTCCGCTCGTTCACGCCGACCTCTACCGCGTCAGCGACGCGAGCGAGCTGGAAGAGATCGGGCTCTCGCCTTTGCCCGAGGCAACGGTTGTCCTGATGGAGTGGCCGGAGCGCGCCGGCGAGATGCTGCCGGCCGACCGCATCGACATCAATTTCAGCCATCGCCCCGAGCACGACGCCGGCGCACGCACCGCCGAGATCAAGGGCTTCGGCAGGGCCGCGGCGCAGATCGAACGGCTGAAGTCGCTCAGGCAATTCCTCGAGCAGGCCGGCTTTCTCGCAGCCAAGCGACGCCGCATGGCCGGCGATGCCTCGATCCGCTCTTATGCGCGGCTGCTGCGCGGGGGCGAGAGCTTCATCCTGATGAACTCACCGCGACGGCCGGATGGACCGCCGGTCTATGACGGCAAGCCCTATAGCGCCGCGGTGCACCTGGCCGAGGACGTCAAACCCTTTGTCGCCATCGCGGGCGGCTTGCGCGCGCATGGTTTCTCCGCGCCCGAGATTTATCATGCCGATCTTGAGAGCGGGTTTTTGATCACGGAGGATTTCGGCAGCGAGTGCTTCTTCGAAGGCGACCCGCCGCACCCGATTCCGGACCGCTATGAAACGGCGACTGACCTGCTGGCGGCGCTGCACGGCAAAACGCTGCCGGAAACGGTGCCGCTGGCGCCGCATGCGGAGTATCGCATTCCGCTCTTCGATACCGATGCGCTTCTGGTCGAGATCGGATTGATGGCGGAATGGTATCTGCCGGATCGCGGCGTCGCGCTGACTGAAGTCTTGCGCGCCGAATTCCTCGAGCTGTGGCGGGACCTCCTGGAAAAGCCCGCGGCGGCCGCAAAGACCTGGGTGCTGCGCGATTTCCATTCCCCCAACCTGATCTGGCTGGAGAAGCGCGCTGGAATCGCCCGGGTCGGCCTGATCGATTTCCAGGACGCGGTGCTGGGCCCGGCCGCTTATGATTTGGTGTCGCTGCTGCAGGACGCGCGGCTCGACGTTCCAGAACAGCTCGAGCTCTCGCTTCTATCGCGCTACATCAAGGCGCGGCGTGAGATCGACGCCAATTTCGACGCGAGCGCCTTTGCCGCGCTCTATGCCATCATGTCGGCACAGCGCAACACGCGGCTGCTTGGCACGTTTGCGCGGCTGAACCGGCGCGACGGCAAGCCGCATTATCTGCGCCATCAGCCGAGAATCTGGACCTATCTGACCAGGTCATTGGCCCACCCCGCCCTCGCGCCGATCAAGGCCTGGTATGCGGCCCACGTGCCGCCGCCGGTTGGCTGATTTACCGCTTCTTAGTCAACATTCCGTTAGTCTCGCACGAGCGGCATTGTTCTCAAGAGTCGCGGTGCCGCTCTCAAACCGTCATCCTCGCGCAAACGGCTTCGCCGTTTTTCGCTGGAGGTGCTGGCGGAGCGAGCCTCGAAGGATGAACGCCCGAGTACGAGAGCGGGGCCGTCGCCCTTCGAGGCGGCCGCGGTTCGCGGCCTCTTCAGGACGACGGCGCTGGATGAGCGCCCGTTGCTTAGAGGGGCTATCCACCTGGGTTAGGGGGTTGGAGCGAAAGATGACGAATGAGCGGCGCACCGGCGACCGCGTCGTGTTCGAACGCGGCATACCGGCGTTTATGATGGGCATCGACGGAACCTGGCGGCGCAACTGCATCCTGGAGGACGTGTCCGAGACCGGCGCAAAATTGACCGTCGAGGGCTCCGTCGAAGGGCTGCACCTGAAGGAATTCTTCCTGCTGTTATCGTCGACCGGCCTCGCCTACCGGCGCTGCGAGCTGTCCTGGGTCAATGGCGACCAGATCGGGGTGAATTTCATCAAACAAGGCGACAAGAAGAGAAAGCAGGCGGGACGGACGACGGCAGACGCTTGACCCGGCGGTCGTATAATCGTCATCTGTGATCGCTATGGCAGCGGGAATGCGTGCCGACCGAATCAGCGCGGGTAGGATCATCAGCGCGATAGATCGGTCTCCAGAAGGAAACAGCTCGAGACTCCCTGAACATGTCGGTCAAGCCAACCAAAGCCATGGTTCTCGCCGCGGGCCTCGGACTGCGCATGCGCCCGCTGACCGATCACAAACCGAAGCCGCTGGTCGAGGTCGCCGGCCGACCGCTGCTCGACCATGCGCTGGATAAGCTCGCGGACGCCGGCGTCAGCGAGGCCGTGGTCAATGTGCATTATCTGCCCGACCAGATCATCGCCCATGTCGCCGCGCGCACGCGCCCGCGCGTGATCATTTCCGACGAGCGCGATCGCGTGCTCGGCACCGGCGGCGGCGTGGTCAAAGCGCTGCCTCTGCTCGGCACGGCTCCGTTCTTCCACCTCAACTCGGACACGATGTGGATCGACGGCGTGCGCCCCAACCTGACGCGGTTGGCCGAGACCTTCGATCCCGCGCGAATGGATATTCTGCTCTTGATGGCGCCGACCGCGAGCAGCATCGGCTATAGCGGTTGCGGTGACTATGCCATGCTGCCCGACGGCGCCTTGCGCAAGCGGCGCGAGAATCAGGTCGTGCCCTTCGTCTATGCGGGTGCGGCGATCATCTCGCCCGCGATCTTCACGGAGGCCCCCGCCGGCGAGTTCTCGTTGACCAAGATGTTCGACCGCGCCAACGAGCAGGAACGCCTGTTCGGCCTGCGGCTGGACGGCGTCTGGATGCATGTCGGAACGCCGGATGCGGTGGCGGCCGCCGAAGAGGCATTTTTGGAAAGCGTGGCGTAGACGCTCGCCCCTAGCCTGTAGATGGGGTAACGGGCCGGCCACCAGGCATCAAGCCTGCTCGATCTGTCCCCGCAATCCCGTGGACAACTCGCGCGCATGACCAATGCGCCGCTAACCCCTATATTGCGCGTGAATCAGTCGAATCACCAAGCTCATGCGCGTCTACAGCGTTCCCCTCTCCGTCCCCTTCCTGCGCACCGTTATTGCCGCCCTGATTGACGGCAGACTGATCGCGGGCTTTGACGCGCGCGAGGATCCGGCGCGGCTTGCGGCGGCAACGCTGTATCTGCCGACCCGCCGCGCCGTGCGCGTGGCGCGTGAGGTCTTCCTCGAGGAATTGCACACCGACGCTGTGGTGCTGCCGCGCATCGTTGCGCTCGGCGATATCGACGAAGACGAGCTCCTGTTCGGCGATGAGGCCGACGTAACAGGTGGAACCGCGCCGCTCGAGATTCCGCCAAAGCTCGGCGAACTGGAGCGCCGGCTGACGCTGGCGCGGCTGGTGGCCGCCTGGGCCAAAGGCGAAGTGCTGGCGCCACTGGTCGTCGGCGGCCCTGCCTCGACGCTGTCGCTCGCCTCCGACCTCGCCCGGCTGATGGACGACATGGTGACGCGCAACGTACCGTGGGATGCCCTTGACGATCTCGTGCCCGATCAGCTCGACCAATATTGGCAGCATTCACTGCAATTCCTGCAGATCGCGCGCCAAACCTGGCCCGCTCATCTTGCCGAGATCGGCAGGATCGAGCCGGCGGCGCGGCGCGATCTGTTGATCGCGGCGGAAGCCAAGCGGCTGAGCCTGCATCATGCCGGCCCGGTCATCGCGGCAGGTTCGACCGGCTCGATGCCGGCCACCGCAAAATTTCTTCACGCGGTGGCGAAATTGAGAAACGGCGCCGTGGTGCTGCCGGGCCTCGACACCGATCTGGACGAAGCCGCCTGGAAAACCATCGGCGGCACCAAGGACGCGCAAGGCAAATTCGAGATTCATCCCGCGTCGAACCATCCGCAATATGCCATGCACGCCCTGCTCAAGCGTTTCGGCATCGAGCGCCGCGACGTCGAGAGTCTCGTCCCGCCGGCACCGCATGGCCGAGACGTGCTGCTCTCCGAAGCGATGCGACCTTCGCATGCAACCCACCATTGGCACGAGCGGCTGCAGCAGGCCGACGTCGCCGCCGCCATCGCGCGCGGCATGACCAATGTGGCCGTCGTCGAGGCGCCGAACGCCGAGATGGAGGCGCTCGCGATTGCGATCGCCATGCGCGAAGCACGGCACTTGCAGAAATCCGCCGCGCTCGTCACACCTGACCGCGCGCTGGCGCGGCGCGTGATGGCCGCCTTGAGCCGCTGGAATCTCGATTTCAACGATTCCGGCGGCGAAGTCCTGATCGAAACCTCCGCCGGAATCTTCGCGCGCCTCGCGGCTGAAGCCGTGGCAAAGGGACTGGAGCCGGCGACGCTGCTCGCGCTGCTCAAACATCCGTTGTGCCGGCTCGGCGGCGCGGCAGGTGCGCTCAAGCCCGCGATCGAAGCCCTGGAACTGGCGCTGCTGCGCGGCACGCGGCCGCAACCGGGCACGGCGGGCCTTTCGCATGAGTTCGCGCGCTTCCGCGACGAGCTCGGCAAATTGCGCCGCGGCGAGCCCTGTTCGCTGCATGCCGCCGAACAGCGAGCGAGGCTCACGCAGGCACAGCTCGATCGCATCGAGAGGCTGATCGCGGCGCTGAAGTCGGCGCTCGCGCCCCTGGAAACTCTCGCCGGACCAAAGCTGTATGACTTTGCCGAGCTGGCGCAGCGCCATCACGAGGTGCTGATCGCCTTGTCGCGCGACGAGCGCGGCCTTGCCCTCGCCTTCGAGGGGCAGGATGGCGCGGCGCTCGCCGCTGCCTTCGACGATCTGCTTGCGGAGCAACGGCGCAGCGGTCTGGCGCTGCAACTGCCCGATTATCCCGAGCTGTTCCAGACCGCCTTTGCCGATCGCGCGGTGCGGCGGCCCGAACGTGCAGGGGCCACGCTCCACATCTATGGTCCGCTGGAATCGCGGCTGATGCAGGCCGACCGCATCATCGTGGGCGGGCTGATCGAAGGCGTCTGGCCGCCCGCCCCGCGCATGGACCCCTGGCTGAGCCGACCGATGCGCCACGAGCTTGGCCTTGACCTGCCGGAGCGGCGTATCGGCCTCTCCGCCCATGACTTCGCGCAGTTGCTTGGCGGGGAGGACATCATCCTCACCCATTCCGCCAAAGCCGGCGGCGCGCCGGCGGTGGCATCGCGCTTCCTGCATCGGCTGGAGGCGGTCGCGGGCGACGAGCTCTGGAGTGCCGCCAGGCGGAGAGGCGCGCATTACGTCCGCTTCGCCCAAGAGCTCGATCGCCCGGACAAGGTCGAGCCGATCGCGCAGCCCGCGCCAAGGCCGCCGCGCGCGACCCGGCCTCTCAAACTATCGGTTACCGCGATCGAGGACTGGCTGCGCGATCCCTATACGATCTACGCCAAATACATCTTGCGGCTTGATGCGCTCGATCCCGTCGACATGCCGCTGTCGGCGGCCGATCGCGGCTCGGCGATCCACGATGCGATCGGCGAGTTCACCAAGGCGTTCGCCGAAAAGCTTCCCGGGGAGCCGGCGCGGACCTTGCGCGAGATCGGTGCCAGATATTTTGCACCGATGATGGAGCGGCCCGAGGCGCGGGCGCTGTGGTGGCCGCGCTTTCAACGCATCGCCAACTGGTTCGCCGACTGGGAAGCGGCGCGGCGCGAGACGATCGAGGCGATCGAGGCCGAGATCCGCGGCGAGATCGCGATCCCGCTCGACAACGAACGCAGCTTCAAGCTCTCGGCGCGCGCCGACCGCATCGAGCGTCGCCGCGACGGCACGTTCTCCATTCTCGACTACAAGACCGGCCAGCCGCCGACCGGCAAGCAGGTGCGCATGGGCCTTTCGCCGCAGCTCACACTGGAAGCCGCGATCCTGCGCGAAGGGGGCTTCGCCGGCATTCCAGCGGGCAGCTCGGTCGGCGAGCTGATCTATGTCAGGCTCTCCGGCAACAATCCGCCGGGCGAAGAGCGCGTGCTGGAGCTCAAGATTAACAAGAGCGACCAGCCGCAGCCGCCCGATGTCGCGGCTGACCAGGCGCGACGCAAGCTCGAAGCGCTGGTGCGCGCTTTCGATGATGAAAACCAGGCCTACACCTCGCTGAACCTGCCGATGTGGAGCAACCGCTACGGCACCTATGACGATCTCGCCCGCATCAAGGAATGGTCGGCGGCGGGCGGTTTGGGGCTGGAGGAATGGTGAAAACGCCGCGCCCCATACCGGAAGCCGTGCGCGCCACGCAAGCGCGCGCGTCGGATCCAACTGCATCGAGCTTCGTCTCGGCGAATGCCGGCTCGGGCAAGACCCATGTGCTGGTACAGCGGGTGATCCGGCTGTTGCTCGCCCGTGTGCCGCCGGAGAGGATTCTCTGCATTACCTTCACCAAGGCCGCCGCCGCCAACATGGCCGAGCGAGTGTTCTCGACGCTCGGCCACTGGGTGAGCCTCGACGATGCCACGCTCGATGCCGCGATCCGCGAGGCCGGCATTCCCTATCCCAATGCGCGCTTGCGTGCGGAGGCGCGCAAATTGTTTGCCAGCGCGTTGGAGACGCCCGGTGGCCTGAAGGTGCAGACCATTCACGCGCTCTGCACCCGCCTGCTGCAGCAGTTTCCCTTCGAGGCCAATGTTCCGGCGCGCTTCGCCGTGCTTGATGACCGCGACCAGGCCGAGATGATGGTGCGGGCCAACCTCAAGGTGTTCCTGGAAGCGTCGCGCGACCCGCAGAGCGCCACCGGGCGTGCGCTCCTGACCGCGATGGCGAACGCTGCCGACGTCACCTTCAAGGACGTGGTGCGCGAAGCCTGTCTGTCCCGCGACCATTTCATGCGCTGGACCGATGCCGCCGGCACCGCCGAGGCCGCGGCGGCGCAAATGTCGGCGGCGCTGGGCGTCAGCGCCGCAGATCGCATCGAGGATGTCGAGGCTGAGATTCTGGATGGGCGGTTCCTGCCGCGCTCGCGCTGGCAGGAGATCGTCGCGGTGCTCGAGGCCGGCAGCAAGTCGGACCAGGAGCAGGCAAGCCGCTTGCGCGCGGCGTTGGCGTTTTCCGGTGGCGCGCAGGTCGATGCCTACCTGACCGTGTTCCTGACCGACGACAAGGCGCCGCGCAAGTCGGTCATTACCAGGAAATTTGCCGATGCCAATCCGAGCGTGGCGCGGCTGTTCGAGGCGGAAGCCGCACGTCTGGAAAGGCTGATCGAGAAGCGGCGGGCACTGGCGGTGCGCGACCGCACCCAGGCGCTGCTTTACATCGCAACCGCCGCCGCGGCCAATTACCGCCGCGAGAAGACGGAGCGTGGCCTGCTCGACTATGACGACCTGATCGACAAGACACTCGAGATGCTGAACCGCTTCTCCTCAAGCTGGGTGCATTACAAGCTCGACCGCGGAGTCGATCACGTGCTGATCGATGAGGCGCAGGATACCAGCCCCAAGCAGTGGGACATCATTGCTCATCTGATCGAGGAGTTCACATCAGGCGAAGGCGCGCGCGAGGGCGTGACCCGCACCATCTTCGCCGTCGGCGACGAGAAGCAGTCGATCTTCTCCTTCCAGGGCGCCGCTCCCCATGAATTCGATCTGCGCCGCCGTGCGCTAAAAAAGAAGTTCGAGGACGCCGGGCTCAAATTCGATCCCGTCTCTTTCACTTATTCGTTCCGCTCGGGGCCGGCGATCCTGCAATCCGTCGACCACGTGTTCCGGGACGAGGCGATCTACCGCAGCATTCATGCGGAAAACACTTATCCCGTGCATGAATCGCTGAGCGACGCCGGCCCCAGCGTGATCGAGTTCTGGGATTTGGCGGAAGCCGATGACAAGCAGGACATCGAAGGCTGGCGCGCGCCGTTCGATGGCGTCTCGGCGACCAGCCCCGAAGTCAAGCTCGCGCGCCGCATCCAGGGCGAGATCAAGCGGCTGATCGAGTCGGGCACCATGACCGGACATGCCGGCGCGCGGCGGCCGCTGAGCTATGGCGATGTGCTGATTTTGGTGCGCCGGCGCGGCAACGCGTTCGATGCGGTGATCCAGGCCTTGAAGCACGCCAATATTCCGGTCGCCGGCGCGGACCGCCTGAAGCTGACCGAACACATCGCCATCATCGACTTGATGAACCTTGCCGATGCGCTGCTGCTCCCGCAAGACGATCTCGCCTTGGCGGTGGCGCTGAAGAGCCCGCTGTTCGGCCTCGATGATGACGACTTGTTCGAACTCGCCTGGGAGCGCAAGGGCAGCCTGCGCGAGGCGCTGGCGCAGCATGCCGCGACAGGCGAAAAATTCCGCGCCGCGTCGAGGCGGCTCGAGCAGTGCGAACGCCGTTCCACCAACGAAACGCCGTTTGCCTTCTACGCCTGGCTGCTCGGCGGCGACGGCGGTCGCAACCGGTTCTTGCGACGGCTGGGCCAGGAGGCCAATGACGCGCTTGACGAATTTCTCGAGCTTGCCCTGAACTACGAGCGCAAGGCGCCTGCGTCGCTGCAGGGTTTTGTCGCCTGGCTGCGCGCGGCCGACACCGAAGTGAAGCGCGACATGGAAATCTCGCGCGACGAAGTCCGCGTCATGACCGTGCACGGCGCCAAGGGGCTAGAGGCCTCGGTGGTGTTCCTGGTCGACACCACGTCTTCGCCGGCGGACACGCAGCGCCTGCGGCTGATCTATCTGCCCGATGGCAGAGGCGGCGAAGTCGTGGTCTGGGCCGGGCGCAAGGCGGATGATCCGGCCGCAGTCGCGAGCGCCCGCGCAGTGATGCTGGGCGACACCGAGGACGAATATCGGCGCCTGCTCTATGTGGCGATGACGCGCGCCGCCGACCGGCTGATCGTCGGCGGCTGCATGCCCGGCAATATGAACAGCGTGCGAAAGCTCTGCTGGTACGACCTGATCGCCAAAGGCCTCGCCAATTCCGGACTGACGGAACAAACCATCGAGACAGCCGATGGTCCGGTGAAGCGCTTTTTGCGGCCACAGGATGCGCTTCCCGCGACGGGCGCCGCCGAGCCGACCGCGACCCACACACCTTGCGAACTGCCGGAGTGGCTGGCAGTCCCGCTGCCGGCGCCCGCTCCCATCGACAATCCGCTGCGTCCGTCGGACACGGGTGGCGCGGGCCGCGGCATCCGGTCGGGCGAATCGCCCATACTGCGCTCGCGCGCCATGCAGCGCGGCACGCTGGTACACCGCCTGCTGCAATCGCTGCCTGATGTCGCGGCGGCGCGACGGCGCGACACCGCGCTCGCCTATCTCGCCCGCAATGCGGCTGGCTGGACCGAGGGCGAGCGGGACGCGCTCGCGACAAACGTGCTGGCGCTGATCGAGGATCGCCGCTTCGCGCCCGTGTTCGCGGAAGGAAGCCGCGCCGAAGTCTCGATCGCCGGCCGGCTCGACTTGCCCGGGCGGCCGCTGGTATCAGGCCAGATCGACCGCCTGGTGGTGACGGACCGCGAGGTGCTGATCGTCGACTTCAAGACCAATCATAATCCGCCCTCCGACGCCGTCGAGGCGCCAGAGCACTACGTCCGCCAGCTTGCGCTGTACCGGGCGGTGCTGGCCAGGCTTTATCCGCAACGCAGCATAAGGACCGCGCTGCTCTGGACCGAAACCCCTGAATTCATGGAGATTTTACCGCCCGCGCTGGACGCGGCGCTGGCATCCCTGGATCGGGCCCCAGGCGCGCTTGACCCGGCAAGACCCCGTTCATAGGTTTTGTTGCATGATCCCAGGCGCGATTCTTTCACTTCTGCCGCGCCTTTCTCCAACTTAAGCGAGGTAATCCCATGGCCGTTGGTAAAGTATCTGACGCCAATTTCGAAGCTGAAGTGCTCAAGGCGTCCGGCCCGGTCGTCGTCGATTTCTGGGCCGAATGGTGCGGCCCCTGTCGCATGATCGCGCCCGCGCTTGACGAGATCGCCGGCGCCATGGGCGACAAGGTCAAGATCGTCAAGCTCAACGTCGACGAGAGCCCCAAGACGGCTTCCAAGTATGGCGTGATGTCGATCCCGACCTTGATGATCTTCAAGGGCGGCGAAATGGCGTCCCGCCAGGTCGGCGCCGCGCCGAAGCAGAAGCTGCAGCAGTGGATTTCCGCTGCGGTCTGACCCTCGCGTCCGATAGCAATATTTTTTAAGACCGGCCGGCGATTTCGCCGGCCGTTTGCGTTGAGAGGACAGTTGTCGCGTTACGGCATAACCGTTTTGGACCGAAACGAGCTCCTAAGACTGTCACCGTTACCCTGGAGGGGCTCGCCCCCCAAGCAGGGCGAGCGCCTCCAGCGACAAACGGCGACGCCGTTTGCGCGGGGATGACGGTCAAACAGGGGGCTTGCTTCGGTCAAAATAGTCACCGCCCAGAGTTCTGCCCTTGCGCCCTCGCTCCGCCAAAGTCGCCTCCCAACACCGCGCAATTGAAGCGATGGAAGCGCGGTCGGTGGACGCCATTCCACGCGGGCGTGAATGGCAATACGAACCGAAATGGGACGGCTTTCGCTGCCTGTTGTCCCGTGAAGGCGGCAAGGTCGATCTGCGCTCCAAATCCGGCGAGGCGCTGGGGCGCTATTTCCCCGAATTGGTCGAGGCGGCGCTGCGGCTGAAGGCGACCTCCTTCCTGCTCGACGGCGAGATCGTCGTGCCGCACGGCAAGGGCTTCTCTTTCGACGACCTCTTGCAGCGGATTCATCCTGCCGTCAGCCGGGTGGAAAAACTGTCGCAGGAAACGCCGGCGCTCTTCATCGCTTTCGACCTGCTTACCGACCCGAGGGATCGCGAGCTTGCCACGCGCCCGCTGAGCGAGCGCCGCGCGGCGCTGGAGGCGTTTGCCAAAGCCAATTTCAAGTCCGACCCGGCCTTCCGCCTGTCGCAAACAACGACCAGCTACGCGACCGCACAAAAATGGCTGGCGGAGTCGGGCGGCGGCTGCGACGGCGTGATCGCGAAGCGGCGCGACCTGCCCTATCAGGCAGGAAATCGCGAGGGCATGCAGAAGATCAAAAAGCTCCGCAGCGCCGATTGCGTGGTCGGCGGCTTCCGCTATGCGACCAAGAGCATCGCCGGCAAAAAGGTCGTCGGCTCATTGCTGCTCGGGCTCTACGACGACGCCGGCCTGCTCAATCATGTCGGTTTCACCTCGGCGATCAAGCAGCAGGACAAACCTACGCTCACCGAAAAACTCGAACCGCTGATCGGCCCGCCCGGCTTTACCGGCAATGCGCCGGGCGGCCCCAGCCGCTGGTCGACCGAACGCTCGGCGCAGTGGTGTCCGCTCAAGCCAAAGCTCGTGATCGAGGTCTGCTACGACCATTTCTCCGGAATGCGCTTTCGCCACGGCACCTCGATCCTGCGCTGGCGCCCGGACAAGGCGCCGCGGCAATGCACCTTCGATCAGCTCAAGCAGAAGGCGGCCGATCCGAGAAAGCTGCTGGCTTGAGGGATATCCGAGTGAGTGAAGCTGAGTTGGTTCACTCCGTTCACCTCTTCCGAAGGAGAGAGGTGGTCGAGTTCGCAGCCCGACCGTTTCAAGCAATCATCCTCTACACCGGCGGCGTGCCATTGATCGCCAGCACGTGGCCGGCGAGATAGAGCGAGCCCGTGATCAGGATCCGCGGCGGCACCTCGTAGGCGAGCCGCGCGATCGCGCATAGCGCCGCTTCCACCCCGTCGGCGATCTCCACCCGCATGCCGAGCGCGCGTGCGGCATCGGCGACTTTTTCCGGCGGCATCGCATTGTCCTGCCCGGGAATCGGTACGGCGATGATGTGACGCGTCAGTCCGGCGAAATTGTTGAGAAATGCGAGGGCGTCCTTGTTGGCCATCATGCCTGCGACCACCACCAGCGGGCGCGACACACGCTCTTCCAGATCGCCGAGCGCCAACGCGGCGACGCGGCCGCCTTCCGCGTTGTGACCGCCATCCAGCCAGATCTCGCAACCTTGCGGACCAAGGCCGATCAGGTTCCCTGCGGAAAGCCGCTGCATCCGCGCCGGCCATTCGGCATTGACCATGCCGGCCTCATACGCGGCATGCGGAATCCTGAGCTTGTCGGCGACGCGCAAGGTCGCAATTGCAAGCCCCGCATTGTCGAACTGATGCCGTCCGAACAATTTTGGCGCGGCGAGATCCATGAGACCGCGATCGTCCTGATAGACCAGCCGGCCGCGCTCGACGCCGACATGCCATTGCTGGCCCGCGGCATAGAGCGGCGCACGCCGGCGCCGCGCCTGCATCTCGATAACGTCCATCGCTTCCGGCGGCTGCTCGGCACAGACGACCGGCACGTTGCGCTTGATAATCGCGGCCTTCTCGCCGGCGATTGAGATCAGGCTATCTCCGAGAAAGTCAGTGTGATCCATGCTGATCGGCGTCAGCACGGCGGCAAGCGGCGTCTCGATCACATTGGTTGCGTCCAACCGGCCGCCGAGCCCGACTTCCAGCAGCACGACATCGGCCGGATGCTCCGCGAAAAGACAAAAGGCCGCCGCGGTCTTGGCCTCGAAGAAGGTAATGGGATCGCCGTCATTGGCGTGCTCGCAGCGAGCAAACGCCGCGCACAATTCATCGTCGCTCGCCAGTCGGCCGCCGCCGGCTTGGCCGAGCCGGAAGCTCTCGTTGATGCGCACCAGATAGGGCGAGGTATAGGTGTGAACCTGCAAACCTGCGGCTTCCAGGATCGCGCGCAAGTAGGCGACCGTCGAGCCCTTGCCGTTGGTGCCGGCAACATGGATCACCGGCGGCAGCTTTTGCTCGGGATGATCGAGCTGCGCGAGCAGGCGATGGACACGATCAAGCGTGAGATCGATCCGCTTGGGATGCAGCGCGGAGAGCCGTGCGATCAGCTCGTCAAGCCGCGCTCGCGGTGTATCGGCTGCCGCGTTCACGCGTGCGGAGCGGCCGGCGCGACGTCCGGTGCCGCGATGATTGTCGCCGGCTCGGGAACGAGCGGCGCGGTTTTCGCCCCGCCCGGCAGCGCAGGCGATTTGGTCAAAAGCCGCAACAGGCGCGCCAGCGTCGGACGCAGATCGTGGCGATGCACGACCATGTCGACCATGCCGTGGTCTTTCAGATATTCGGCGCGCTGAAAACCTTCCGGCAATTTTTCGCGGATGGTCTGCTCGATGACGCGCGCGCCGGCAAAGCCGATCAGCGCGCCGGGTTCGGCGATGTGGACGTCGCCGAGCATGGCATAGGAGGCGGTCACGCCGCCGGTGGTCGGATTCGTGAGCACCACGATATAGGGCAGCCGCGCCTCGCGCAGCATCTGCACGGCCACCGTCGTGCGCGGCATCTGCATCAGCGACAGGATGCCCTCCTGCATGCGCGCACCGCCGGAGGCCGCGAACATGATAAACGGCGATTTCTTCTCCACTGCGAGCTCCATGCCGCGGACGATCGCCTCGCCCGCCGCCATGCCGAGCGAGCCGCCCATGAACTCGAAATCCTGCACGGCGACGACGACGCCCGCGCCTTCCAACTTGCCGTAGCCGACCTTCACGGCGTCATTCAGATTGGTGCGGGCGCGCGCGTCCTTGACGCGATCGGCATAGCGCTTCTCGTCGCGGAATTTGAGAGGATCGGGCGTCACCTCGGGCAGCGCCACGTCGAACCAAGTCTCGTTGTCGAAGATCGATTTCAGCCGCGCCACCGCGCCCATGCGCATGTGGTAGTTCGAACCGGGGATCACAAACTGATTGGCCTCGACGTCCTTGTAGAACACGAGCTGTCCGGAATCCGGGCACTTGATCCACAAATTCTCCGGCGTCTCCCGCCGCAGCATGTTGCGGATCTTCGGCCGGACCACGTTGGTGAGCCAATTCATGTTTCGCTCCGGTTTGCGATAAGCCTTGCCGATCGCATGGGATATATGGCGGCTGGGCGGAGGGCCGGCAAGCCGCCGCTGAACTCCAATTGGCCTATTCCGCTGCCTGCTGGGCGCCTCGGACGCCCTGCGCCAAGGACGCAGCCAGCTCCGCCACGGCATTGATGGTTTTCGCGGTCGCCTGCCCCTCCGCATCGAGGCTCGCGCGCAATGCATCGACCAGCGCGGTGCCGACCACCGCACCGTCGGCATGCTCGGCAATGGCGCGCGCCGCTTGCGGGGTCTTGATGCCGAAGCCGACGCAGACCGGCAGACTCGTATGCCGCTTGATCCGTGCAACAGCCTGGCTGACCGCGCTCGAATCGGCCGCGGCCGCACCGGTGATGCCGGTGATCGAGACGTAGTAGACAAAGCCGGAGGTATTGGCGAGCACCGCGGCCAGCCTCTTGTCGTCCGTGGTCGGCGTCGCCAGGCGGATGAAGTTGAGCCCAGCCTTCAACGCGGGCACGCAGAGCTCGGTGTCTTCCTCCGGCGGCAGGTCGACGATGATCAGGCCGTCGACGCCGGCGGACTTCGCATCCGCAAGGAATTTGTCGACGCCATAGATGTAGATCGGATTGTAATAGCCCATCAGCACCAGCGGCGTCGCATCGTCGTCCTTGCGGAAGGCACGCACCAGCTCGAGCGTCTTCTTGAGCGTCATGCCGCCCCTGAGCGCCCGCACGCCCGCAGCCTGGATCGAAGGCCCGTCCGCCATCGGATCGGTGAAGGGCATGCCGATCTCAATTACATCGGCGCCGGACTTCGGCAGCGCCTTGATGATCGCAAGCGAGGTCTCGTAATCGGGATCGCCGGCCATCAGGAAGGTGACAAAAGCCGAGCGTCCTTCGCGCTTGAGTTGGGCGAAACGCGCATCGATGCGGGTGGTCATGAATTCTTCCCCCGCAGGAGGTCGCCGACTTGCGGCACATCCTTGTCGCCGCGGCCCGAGAGGTTGACGACCATCAAATGATCCTTCCGCCGCTGCGGCGCGAGTTCCATCACTTTGGCGATCGCATGCGCGGACTCCAGCGCGGGGATGATACCCTCCAGCCGCGACAAAAGCTGGAACGCGGCGAGCGCTTCATCATCGGTCGCCGAGAGATATTTGACCCGGCCGACCTCATGCAGCCAGGAATGCTCCGGGCCGATGCCGGGATAATCGAGGCCCGCGGAGATCGAATGAGCGTCCTGGATCTGGCCGTCATCGTTCATCAGCAAATAGGTGCGGTTGCCGTGCAGCACGCCCGGCCGGCCGCCGGCGATCGAGGCCGCGTGCAATTGCGTCAGCCCGTGGCCGGCCGCCTCGACGCCATAGATCTCCACACTGGGATCATCAAGGAACGGGTGAAACAGCCCGATCGCATTGGAGCCGCCGCCGACGCAGGCAATGAGCGAATCGGGCAGCCGTCCCTCGGCTTCCTGTAGCTGCTTGCGCGTCTCGTCGCCGATCACCGACTGGAAGTCCCGCACCATCATCGGATAGGGGTGGGGACCTGCGACCGTACCGATGCAATAAAAAGTGTTGTGCACGTTGGTGACCCAGTCGCGCAGCGCTTCGTTCATCGCGTCCTTCAGCGTGCGCGAGCCTGACTGCACCGGAAACACCTTCGCCCCCAGCATCTCCATGCGGATGACATTGGGCTGCTGCCGCGCCACGTCGACCGCGCCCATATAGACCACGCATTCCAGGCCAAAGCGCGCGCAGAGCGTCGCGGTGGCGACACCATGCTGGCCGGCGCCAGTTTCCGCGATGATGCGCCTCTTGCCCATGCGGCGCGCCAGCATGATCTGGCCGAGCACGTTGTTGACCTTGTGCGAACCGGTGTGGTTGAGCTCCTCGCGCTTCAGATAAATCTTGGCACCGCCGAGATGCTCGGTCAGCCGCTCGGCCAAATAGAGCGGCGAGGGCCGGCCGACATAGTCACGCAGGTAGCCGTTCATCTCCGCCTGAAAGGCCGGATCGGCCTTGGCCTCGGCATAGGCCTTCTCAAGGTCGAGGATCAGCGGCATCAGGGTTTCCGCGACAAAGCGGCCGCCGAAGATGCCGAAATGACCGCGCTCGTCGGGGCCGCTGCGGTAGGAATTTGGTCTTGCGGGAGTCATCGGATGGCCAGCTCTTGCGTCGCGCGCGCGGCGCGGATGAAGCGTTCGATCATTGCGGGATCCTTGACACCTGGCGCGCGCTCGACCCCGGAGGAAATGTCCACGCCGCCTGCGCGTGTGACACGGACGGCTTGGGCGACATTGTCGGCGGAGAGCCCGCCGGACACCATGAACGGCGGCTTGATGTCGAGATTTTCCAGGACGTGCCAGTCGAAAACGGCACCCAGCCCGCCCGGCCGCGTCGCGCCCTTGGGCGCACGGGCGTCGAACAGGATGCGATCGCAGACGACTGCATAATCCGGCAACACGGCAAGGTCGGCAATGGTTTCGACGGCAAGCGCCTTCATCACCTCGAGCCCGAATTTGCGCTTGAGATCGGTCACGCGGGCGGCGCTCTCGCGACCATGCAGTTGCAGAATATCGGGCTTGAGCGCCTGCACGAGGTCGGAAAGCGTGGCATCATCGGCATCGACCGTCAGCGCCACTTTCTTTGCGCGGCCGCGCACCTCGCCGCCGAGCTCGCGCGCGGCCTCAAGCGAAACGTGCCGCGGCGAGGGCGGGAAGAACACGAAACCCACCATGTCCGCACCCGCGCCGAGCGCCGCATCAAGCGTCTCGCGCGTGGACAGGCCACATATTTTGACCAGCAGGGACATGGGTCTCGGTTAACGAAAAACGCTTCTGACGAAAAGGGTTTCTGATGGGGGCGGTTTACAATGTCGCGCCCTGCTTGTCTCGCCCGGAAACCCCGTAAAACCCGCCTTGCGAGGGGGCCGGAAGCCCCCGGGTTTCGGGCCTGCTGCTGGCCGCGCGGAGACCGGCCAATTCAGCCCGCAGCGAGCGGGCGTCGGCCTGGTGCCGGCGCGCCGCCCGCCGCCAATGCCGCTGACCGAGCCAGGTTGCGCAGCCGCCCGCAATCACGCCGACGATCGCCACCGCGATGATCAGCGCGAACAGCGGCATCGATACCGCAAGCGCGGGATCGGCCGAATTGAAGGGATCGAAGGAGACCGTGACGAAATGCCGGTTGGCGACCGCAAAGGCGATGAAGATCAGGGCCAGCGGAATCACGATCACATAGGTGATGAATTTTCGCATGAATCGCGCTCGCGTTGATCGCCGTGTGCGGCCGCCGCATCATACGCCATGGCCGATACGGCAATTAAGGCCGATACAGTATTATGAGGCCTCTATTTAGAGGCCGTCGCGCCAAACTTTTAGCCGCCGCTTTCGGGATTGTCGCGGTTCAGCCGTTCGCGCATTTCCTTGCCGGTCTTGAAGAACGGCACGTTCTTCTGATCGACCGGAACATGCGCGCCGGTGCGCGGATTGCGCCCCGCACGCGCCGGACGGTGCTTGACCGAGAACGCGCCGAAGCCGCGCAACTCGACCCGATCGCCGCGCGCCAGGGCCGCAACGATCTCATCGAGGATGGCGTTCACGATGTTCTCGACATCCCGCTGGTAGAGATGCGGGTTGTGCTCGGCAATGCGCTGAACCAGTTCGGATTTGATCATCGAAAGGTGGGCCCGGGAGCGTGGGCCATCATTTCCGTGAAAATACCTTGAATTGTCAAGACGCTAAATCAAATTTGGGCGCGACGAAAAGGTGTGACAAACGGCCGAAATTGGGGTTTGTCCCGATACCCGCAATACGGGAAAACTTGTCTTAAATGGAATTCGTGCCTCTTAATTGGTTCCGGCGGGCTCCCAAAGCGCCAACATTCCATCCAGGCTGAGGCGATCGACGGCTTGCGTCATGCCGGCCCGCTCGATTTGCTGCGCTATGCCGCGCAGACCCAACGCATCCAGCGTAACGGACGCAGCGGTGCGCAGGAAAGTGAGATCGCCGAAGCTCGGGCTGAGCTTGTAGTCGCGCACCGGCAGATCTTTTTTGACCTTCTTCTGCTCGACCAGCCAGGCGATCGCGGTCCTTTCATCGCCGAGTTGATCGATCAACTTGAGATCGACCGCCTGGCGTCCGGTGAATACGCGCCCATCTGCGACTTTCTCGAGCAGCTCATCGTCCATGCCACGACGTTCCTTCACCAGTCCGCGGAACCACGCATAGGAATCCTTCACCAGCGCATCCAGCGCCGCACGCGCTTCGGGGCTTGTCGGTTCATAACCGTTGGGCGCCGCCTTCAGCGGCGACGACTTCACTTCCTCGATCTTGACGCCGATCGTCTTCAAGAGCTCGGCGACATTCGGATATTGAAACAGCACGCCGATCGAGCCGACCAGCGAACTCTGCTGCGCGACGATGTGGTCGGCGGCAATCGCTGCGATATAGCCGCCGGAGGCCGCCAGGCCCTCGACAACCACGACCAGCGGCTTCTTCGCTTTCAGCTCCGTCAGCGCGTTGTAAAGCTGTTCCGAGCCGGCTGTGGTGCCACCGGGCGAATTGATATGAACGATCACGGCCGCGGCATTTGACTTACCAAGCCGCTCCAGTGCCTCGACACGCTCCTGATTGCTGCGAATCAGGCCTTCGATGTTGACGCGCTCAATCGAACCCGCGCTGGTGAAGGTGCTGCGCCCGCGCGGCGACACCATGACGCCGATCGCGACAATGGCCGCGATCGCAATCACGGCGGCGGAAACACGCCAGAACGTCAGCTTGCGGCGCATCCTGCGGCGATCAACGATCACGTCCGAATCAAGCGACATCGAAATGCTCCCAATTGCCTCGCGCGCGTTTCGGAACGGCCAGTTCAGCGACGCGTTATCTCCATACACCAATTGCCGCCTAATATGAAGAAACCGTGGCTCCTCGTCGCATGCCGAAAGCCCGGGCCCACAACGAAGGCCCCCTCTCGAACCGTCATCCCCACGCAAACGGCTGCGCCGATGCTCACGAGGGAGATAAGGCAAAAAGGCCCCGGCAAAGTGCCGGGGCCTTGATTGCGGCGAACGCAAAGCGTCGGCTTACTTGTCCTTGTCGACGCCGCGGTTCTTGAGCGCGGTGCCCAGGATGTCGCCCAGCGTCGCGCCCGAATCGGACGAGCCGTACTGCGCGATGGCCTCCTTCTCCTCGGCGACTTCCAGCGCCTTGATCGAGACCTGCACCTTGCGGGCCTTCTTGTCGAACTGGATCACCCGCGCATCAACCTTCTCGCCGACGGCGAAGCGGTCGGCGCGCTGGTCGTTGCGGTCGCGCGCCAGCTCCGAGCGCTTGATGAAGGTGGTGAAGTCGGTACCGACGATCTTCACCTCGATCCCGCTCTCCTTGACCTCGAGCACTTCGCAGGTCACGACGGCGCCCTTCTTGACGTCGCCGGGCTCGGCGAACGGATCGCCTTCGAGCTGCTTGATGCCGAGCGAGATCCGCTCCTTCTCGACATCCACGTCGAGCACCACGGCCTTCACCATGTCGCCCTTCTTGTAGTTGTCGATCACCTGCTCGCCCGGAAGCTTCCAGTCGAGATCGGACAGATGCACCATGCCGTCGACGTCGCCCTCGAGCCCAAGGAACAGGCCGAACTCGGTCTTGTTCTTGACCTCGCCCTCGACCACTGATCCGACCGGGTGCTTCTCGATGAAGACCTCCCAGGGATTACGCATGGTCTGCTTGAGGCCAAGCGAGATGCGCCGCTTGACGGAATCGACTTCCAGGACCTGCACTTCGACCTCCTGCGAGGTCGAGACGATCTTGCCGGGATGCATGTTCTTCTTGGTCCACGACATCTCCGAGACGTGGATCAGGCCTTCGATGCCCGGCTCCAGCTCCACGAAGGCGCCGTAGTCGGTGATGTTGGTGACGCGGCCGTGGAAGCGGGCGCCGAGCGGATATTTCGCTTCGATCCCCTGCCACGGATCGTCCAGGAGCTGCTTCATGCCGAGCGAGATGCGGTGCGTCTCGTGGTTGATCTTGATGATCTTGACCTTCACCGTCTGGCCGATGGTCAGAACCTCGGTCGGATGGTTGACGCGGCGCCAGGCGATATCGGTCACGTGCAAGAGGCCGTCGATGCCGCCGAGATCGACGAACGCACCGTAATCGGTGATGTTCTTGACCACGCCGTCGATGACCTGACCCTCTTCGAGATTCTGCACCAGTTCCTGGCGCTGCTCGGCGCGGGTCTCTTCCAGCACGGTGCGCCGGGAGACGACGATGTTGCCGCGCCGGCGATCCATCTTGAGGATCTGGAACGGCTGCGAGTTGTTCATGAGCGGAGCGACGTCGCGGATCGGGCGGATATCGACCTGCGAGCGCGGCAGGAAGGCCACGGCGCCGTCGAGATCGACGGTGAAGCCGCCCTTGACTTGGTTGAAGATGACGCCCATCACCTTTTCGTTGTTCTGGAACGCCTTCTCCAGCTTGCCCCAGCTCTCCTCGCGCCGCGCCTTGTCGCGCGACAGCACGGCCTCGCCGAGCGCATTTTCGATGCGGTCGAGGAACACCTCGACCTCGTCACCGACCTTGAGATCGCTTTCGCGGCCGGGGCCTGAGAATTCGCGCAAGGCGACGCGGCCCTCAGTCTTCAGGCCGACATCGATGACGGCCATGTCCTTTTCAATCGCAACCACCTTGCCCTTGACGACGGAGCTTTCC
The DNA here is from genome assembly GCF_000472385.1 of Bradyrhizobium sp. ARR65. Lineage (GTDB taxonomy): Bacteria > Pseudomonadota > Alphaproteobacteria > Rhizobiales > Xanthobacteraceae > Bradyrhizobium. Next base: position 11,442 of record NZ_AWZU01000018.1, on the reverse strand, counting down.
TGCAGGTTCCCGCCGGCGAAGGACTCATCCAGCATCGCGGCAAAATCATCGCGAGAAGGGTTGTAAGTATTAGCAGCAGTAGTCGAAGCCATTTGCTCTCCACTTGCGGAAATCTTGCCGGCCATTGCGGTTAGGGGGCGTATCGCACGTGAAGTGGTTCGAGGTCCGCAAAGCCCTCGGACGACCGCCTGTCGCGCTCGGAAGCGCACCATCGCGGGCCGGCAGAAGCCTGCACGTTCGATACGGTGATTTGAGTCCGGAAACGGATCAATCTCGAGATCATTCGAGATTTCGATCAGATCAAGGCGGGAGCGGGTATTCCTCCAATGACGGCGACGGGGTTAGCCCCGCTGCCGGCCCGCTCGGACGGCCTCGACAATATCGATGGCGGCCCGGACGCCCGCCTCTATATCGAGATTGCTGTTATCTAGCAAGTAAGCATCCGGGGCCGGCTTTAAAGGGGCAACAGCCCTGTTCTTGTCACGCTCGTCGCGCTGCAGGATGTCCTGGAGCACGGCGGCCTCATCGGCGTCCTCGCCCCTCGCCCTCGCCTCCAGGGTGCGCCGGCGGGCCCTGACCTTGGGATCAGCGACGACGAAGATCTTCACATCGGCATTCGGGCAGATCACGGTCCCGATATCGCGGCCGTCAAGCACCGCCCCCGGCGGATCGGCGGCGAATTGACGCTGGAAGTTGACCAGCACCTCCCGGACCTTGGGGAAGGCCGACACCACGGAAGCGGCCTCACCGACCTTCTGGGTCTTGAGGATCGGATTGCCGAACTTTTCCGGATCGAGCTCCAGCGCGGCTGAAACGGCCAGCACCTCGCTGTGGAGGTCCGCCCCGGCCTCCATCAACGCGTAGGCGACGGCGCGATAGATCACGCCGGTGTCGAGATGGCGATAGCCGTAATGCTTGGCGAGGCGCTTGCCGAGGGTGCCCTTGCCGGATGCGGCCGGTCCGTCGATGGCGATGATCATGAAAACTCCGCCCCGAGCATGCGCATCATCGGAATGAAATCCGGAAAGCTGGTGGCGATGAAGGCAGTATCGTCGACCCTGACCGGCTTGTCGGATGCAAGCCCCATCACCAGCGCGGACATCGCGATGCGATGGTCCATATGGGTTAAGACCAGGCCGCCGCCAGGCACATGCCCCCGGCCCTCCACGATCAAATCGTCGCCGGAGATTTCGACCTTGACCCCGTTCGCGCGCAGCATGTCCGCAGTGGCCGCGAGGCGGTCGGATTCCTTGACCCGCAACTCCTGCAGGCCGCGCATGATGGTGGTACCCTCGGCAAAAGAGGCCGCGACCGCAAGGACGAGGTACTCGTCGATCATCGATGGCGCGCGTTCGGGAGGAACCTCAACGCCGCGCAGTCTGGAAGCGCGAACGCGCAAGTTCGCCATGCCCTCCCCGGTGTCGGTGCGCACGTCGGTTTCCTCGATGGAAGCGCCCATTTCCCGCAAGGTGGTAATGAGCCCGGTGCGAAGCGGATTGGTCATGACATCGGACAGGAGAATGTCGGAACCCTCCACGATCAGGGCCGCCACCAGCGGGAATGCCGCCGAGGACGGATCGGCCGGCACCACGACCTCGGCGCCGTGCAGTTCGCCCTGACCGGTCAAGGCGATGCGGCGGCCGTAATGGCCCTCCGGCGTGGAGACGATCTCGGCGCCGAAATGTTTCAACATCAGCTCGGTATGATCCCGGCTCGCCTCCTGTTCGATCACGGTGGTGACGCCGGGGGCCGCGAGCCCGGCCAGCAGCACGGCCGATTTGATCTGGGCCGAAGCGACCGGCGTCCGGTAGGTGATGGGCACCGGATCGCGCGCGCCTTGCAAGGTCAGCGGCAGGCGGCCGCCTTCGCCACCGGCCGTCACCTTCGCCCCCATCAGTTCCAGGGGATCGAGCACCCGCCGCATCGGGCGGCTGCGCAAGGAGGCATCGCCATCGAACACGGCCGCGACCGGGCAGCCTGCGACCGCCCCCATCACCAGGCGGCAGCCGGTGCCGGAATTACCGAAATCGAGCGGGGCCTTGGGCTGTGCGAAGCCGGATACGCCGACGCCCTGAACCTGCCAGGCGAAATCCGCGGTGCGTTCAACAGTGGCGCCCAGCGCGCGCATGGATTTGGCGGTATTGAGGACGTCTTCGCCCTCGAGCAACCCGGAAATCCGGGTCTTGCCGACGGCCAAGGCTCCGAGAATCAGAGCCCGGTGCGAGATCGACTTATCGCCTGGGACGCGCGCTTTTCCACCCAAGGGGCCGCTGGCGCGCGCCTCCAAGGGGGTCGGATGGTCGGAATGGGTCAACTTTGTGTCCTTTGCCGGCGGCAGGTAACACAGGGGCGGCGCTACGTCACGACCCTGTAATTTCTTGGCTGCCGCGCTATTGACAGCGGGCGCTCAACTAGCCAAGTGAAGCTCCGCTTTTCCGACATTGCCAGGATTCCGCACGTGGCCAAACCCGATCTTGGAACCAAACGCATTTGCCCGACCACGGGCAAGAAATTCTATGACTTGAACAAGAATCCCGTGATCTCGCCTTATACCGGCGAAGTCGTGCCGATTGCCCCTGTTGCGCCCGTCCGTGCCCGCGGCGAGGCCGCCCGCGCCAGTGCCCCCAACGAAGCCGTGCCGGAGACGATGGAAGCCGAAGAGCTGGTGCCGCTCGAGGAGGCCGATGCCGAGGAGAACACCGGCAAGGTTAAGGCGATCGTTCCGGAGTCGGAGGACGATATCGAGATCGACGAGACCCTCGAGGACGATGATGACGATTCGACCTTCATCGCCGACGATGAGGAAGAGGGCGAGGAGGACGTCACCGACATCATTGGTGACGTCGGCGGCGACGAGGAGACTTGAGCTTCTCGCCGAAGTGTGATCAACGAACGTCCGTGATGATCCGGCGCGCTGCCCAAAGTACGCCGGCCTACCTGATGGGGCCATAGCTCAGCTGGGAGAGCGCTTGCATGGCATGCAAGAGGTCGGCGGTTCGATCCCGCCTGGCTCCACCACGCTTCGCCTTCGGCTACGCGTGGCGCAGCCCGTGTAGCCGAAGGCGAAGCGTGCCCGGCGTAGCCCGAAGGGCGAAGACGGGCCCCTAACAAGCGTTCAGTTCTGCCTCCCCTGGATCGGCGGCTTCTAGGCGAAGGGTACCAGCTTGAGGCTGCGCTCTGCCTCCTGCCGACCATCATCTTGGGGCGACGATGTGGTACGTCTATATCATTCGGAGCGTCGAGTTCCCTGAGCAGGAGTACACCGGCGCATCCGAGGACTTGAAACAGCGAATACCTGATCACAACGCTGGAAAGTCAGCCCACACCGCTAAATACAAACCCTGGAAATTGGTTTGGTATTGCGCCTTTCCCGACAAGCGGAAGGCCCTGGAGTTCGAGACATACCTCAAGTCCCATTCAGGCCGGGCGTTCGCGAAGAAGCGCTTGTTGTCATCGGCCGAAGTGGACGGCTCTCGGTAAGCCCCTACTCGCCCACAGCCGCATTGAGCTGGTCCCTTAGCGCCACCAGGCTCTTCCGCAAACCCGACGCCTCCCCGATCGAGCAGCCGGACGCCGCGAGAATCGCCTGCGGCACGGTCCTCGCCTTTTCCCGCAGAGCCTGGCCCTGCGGCGTCAGCGCGATCAGCACCTTTCGCTCGTCTTCGGCCGACCGCGTCCGCTTGATCAGGTTGGCGGCTTCCAGCCGCTTGAGCAGCGGCGTCAGTGTGCCCGAATCCAGGAACAGTCTTTCGCCGATCTCCTTCACGGCCACGCCGTCGCGTTCCCACAGCACCAGCATGACGAGATATTGCGGATAGGTGAGCCCGAGCCGGTCGAGCAGCGGCTTGTAGACGCGGTTGAACGCATGCGCGGTCGAATAGATCGCGAAACAAAGCTGATGGCCCAGCATGAGCTGAGCGTCATTGAGGGATTTCTTCGCCATTCTGCGTCTCTTCAAGCCTCGCCGCCGGGAAGATTCCGGCGCTCGCCCGCACCCGCCGATCGATTGCGCACGATGTAATCACGAAAATTCGATCGGTCAATTATATTGTACACAATATAATTGTGTGCAATGTACGCGTACCGAAACCGAACCCCCGGAGATGATCATGTCCGTGAATGTGCTCTACAAGACCAGCGCAAAGGCCACCGGCGGCCGCGACGGCCACGCCGCGACGCTCGACGGCGCGCTGGACGTCAAACTCACCACGCCGAAGGAATTGGGCGGCGCCGGCGGTGCCGGCAACAATCCCGAGCAACTCTTCGCGGCAGGCTACGCCGCCTGCTTCATCGGCGCGATGAAGTTCGTGGCGTCCCAGGGCGGCCCGAAGGTGCCGGCCGACACCTCCGTGACTTCGACGGTCGGCATCGGACCGCGCTCGGAGGGCGGCTTTGGGCTGGACATCGAGCTTGCGATCTCCCTGCCCGGGCTGGCGCGTGCCGAGGCCGAAGCGCTGGCGGCCAAGGCGCATCAGGTATGCCCTTACTCCAACGCGACCCGCGGCAATGTTGATGTCCGCCTGAAGGTCGTCTGACCGGCGGGACTCTTTCCGGCCTTCCGCGACGCGGCATGCGTCCGCGGAAGCCAGGGGCATGCGGCGGCGCATTTGCGCTGCCGTGTCCGCGATGCTTAATGGTTCGCGAATCCCAAACCAATCTCGCGAACGCATCTCCATGACCCCTCAATCTGCTCCCGGCGCGATGGCCGGACTGCGCGTGATCGATCTCACGCGCGTGCTCGGCGGCCCCTACTGCACGCAGATCCTGGCCGATCACGGCGCCGACGTAATCAAGGTCGAGCCGCCGGCCGGCGACGAGGTGCGCGACTGGGGTCCGCCCTTCCACGAGGAAGACGCGGCCTATTTCGTCGGCATCAATCGCAACAAGCGCTCGATCGGTCTCGACCTCGCCTCCGAGGGCGGTCGCGCGGTGCTGATCAAGATGCTCGAGGGCGCCGACGTGCTGATCGAGAATTTCAAGCCGGGCACGCTGGAGAAATGGGGCATCGGCAGCGAGAGCCTGCGGGAAAAATTCCCCGCCCTCGTGCATTGCCGCATCTGCGGCTTCGGCGCCGACGGCCCGCGCGGCGGCAACCCCGGCTATGATGCGATCATCCAGGCGATGACCGGCATGATCGCCGCCACCGGCTCGCCGGAGAGCGGGCCGATGCGGATCGGCGTGCCGCTCGTCGACATCACCACCGGGCTTTATGCCGCGATCGGCATTCTGATGGCGCTCTCGGAGCGGCAGAAATCCGGGATCGGACAGTTCCTGGAAGTGACGCTGTACGAGACCGGGCTCGCCATCATGCACCCGCACACCGCGAATTATTTCATGCACGGCAAGCCGCCGGCCCTGACCGGCAACGAGCATCCCAACCTCGTGCCTTACGCGATCTTTCCGACGAAAACCGACAACATCTTCATCGGCGTCGGCAATGACGGCACCTTCCGCAAGCTCGCCAAGGAGATCGGCAAGCCTGAGCTCGCCGCCGATCCGCGCTTTGCACGCAACAAGGACCGCGTCGCCAACCGCGAAGCGCTGCGCGCCGAGCTTGCGGCGGTATTCTCGCAACATGAGGCGGAGCCGCTGTGCAACCGTCTGCTCGCCGCCGGCCTGCCCGCCGGTCCCGTGCAGAAGATCGACCAGGCGCTCACCAATCCACACACGATCTACCGTGGCGACGTGATCGAGAAGGATTGGTACAAGGGAGTCGCCTCGCCGATCCGCCTCGATCGCACCAAGCCGAGCCTGCGCCGCGTGCCGCCGAAATTCAGCCAGCATGCCCAGGAGGTGCTGGCCGAGTTCGGTTATTCGGACAGTGAGATCGACGCGCTGGTTGCCAACGGCGTGGTCTGCTCCGAACGCAAGCGGTAATGGCCCTGTCATCCTGGCGAAAACCGGGACGACAGCCGCGCGTGGTCGGCGCCTGCGTCCATTTTCCGGCTTCCCTATCCCAGCCTTGTCCCCCCACCATCCCCTTGTCATAAGGTCATTTGCGCGTCATTGAGCATTGCTAACGCGCAAGAACGCCGTACCAATGGAGGGGGGTTGATGGCTTATCGAGGGTTTGGTGCTGCAGCGGCTGGCGTTGTCACGCTTGCGTTTGCCGCCTCGCCTGCGTCGGCGGTGACCGAGATCCAGTGGTGGCACGCCATGACCGGCCCGAACAACGACGTCGTGGTCAAGCTCGCCAACGACTTCAACGCCTCGCAAAGCGACTACAAGATCGTGCCCACCTTCAAGGGCTCTTACGCCGATACGCTCAATGCCGGTATCGCGGCGTTCCGCGCCGGCAATGCGCCTGGAATCATGCAGGTGTTCGAGGTCGGCACCGCGACCATGATGTCGGCCAAGGGCGCCATCAAGCCGGTGTTCGAACTGATGAAGGAACAGGGCGAGAAGTTCGACCCGCAATCCTATCTGCCGGCGATCACGGGCTATTACTCCACCTCGAAGGGCGACATGCTGTCGTTCCCCTTTAACTCGTCGAGCATGGTGATGTGGGTCAATCTCGACGCGCTGAAGCAGGCCGGCGTCGCCGAGCCGCCGAAGACCTGGCCGGAGGTGTTTGCCGACGCGAAGAAGCTCCATGCCACGCATCCGACCTGCGGCTTCTCGTCATCCTGGATCACTTGGGGTCTGATCGAGCAGTTCTCGGCCTGGCACAACGTGCCGATCGGCACCAAGGCCAACGGCCTCGACGGATTTGACACCGTGCTCGAGTTCAACACGCCGCTGGAAACCAAGCTGCTCGAAAACCTGGTCGAGCTGCAAAAGGACAAGAGCTACGACTATTCGGGGCGCACCAACACCGGTGAAGGCCGCTTCACCTCTGGTGAATGCCCGCTCTACATGACCTCGTCGGCCTTTTATCCGAACGTCAAGGCCAACGCGAAGTTCGCCTACACGGCAGTGCCTATGCCCTACTTCCCGGATGTCGCCGGCGCGCCGCAGAACTCTATCATCGGCGGCGCATCGCTGTGGGTGATGGCCGGCAAGTCGGCAGACGAATACAAGGGTATCGCAAAATTCTTCACCTTCCTGTCCGACACCGACCGTCAGGTCTACCTGCACGAGGTCTCCGGCTATCTGCCGATCACCAAGGCGGCGTATGAGAAGACGAAAGAATCCGGCTTCTATGACAAGAACCCGATCCTGGAGGTGCCGCTGAAGGAGCTGACCAACAAGCCGCCGACGGAGAACTCGCGGGGCTTGCGCTTCGGCAGCATGGTGCAGATGCGCGACGTGTGGTCGGAAGAAATCGAAGCGGCGCTCGCCGGCAAGAAGTCGGCCAAGGACGCGCTTGACGCTGCGGTTTCGCGCGGCAACCAGATGCTGCGGCAGTTCGAACGCACGGCCGTGAAGTAACGGCCTGGATCGTGGCCGGCGCGCCGGCCACGATCGCCACGCGGGGGCGGCATGGAGAACAGAGCGATCTTTTCCGGCAAGCTGCTGGCGTTTCTGCTGGCGGCCCCGCAGCTCGCGGTCTCCCTGATCTTTTTCTATTGGCCGGCGGCGCAGGCGCTATGGCAGTCGTTCCTGGTGCAAGACGCCTTTGGGCTCTCGACCGAGTTCGTCTGGTTCGAGAATTATGCAGCGCTCTTGAAGACGCCTGAATATTACCAGGCCATCGGGGTGACCTTCGTCTTTTCGATCCTGGTGGTGGCCTTCTCGCTCGCCATCGGGCTCCTGCTTGCGGTGATGGCCAACCGCAACATCGCTGGCGTGCAGATCTACCGCACCTTCCTGATCATCCCCTATGCGGTGGCGCCGGCGGTGGCGAGCGTTCTTTTCATCTTCATGTTCCAGCCAGGACTCGGCATGATCGCGCGCACTCTGCAGCGCGGCGGCATCGACTGGAATCCGGTGCTCAACGGCACCCATGCGATGATCCTGGTCGTCATCGTCGCGGTGTGGAACCAGATCAGCTACAATTTCCTGTTCTTCCTCGCCGGGCTGCAGTCGATCCCGAAAACCGTGATCGAAGCCGCCGCAATCGACGGCGCGCGGCCGATGCGGCGGTTCTGGACCATCATATTCCCGCTGCTGTCGCCGACGACGTTCTTCCTGATCATCGTCAACATCACCTATGTCTTCTTCAACACGCTCGGCATCATCGACACCGCGACCGGCGGCGGACCGAACGGGGCGACGCAGACGCTGGTCTACAAGGTATTCCAGGACGGCAGGGTCGGCGCCGATCTCGGCGGCTCGGCGGCGCAATCGGTGATCCTGATGATCATCGTGGTCGTACTGACAGCGTTTCAATTCCGCTATGTCGAGAAGAAGGTTCATTACTGAACGCCATGGTCGAGCATCGCCGCTTTGGAAATCTCCTTCCGCACCTGATCTTGCTCGCCGGCATCATCGTCGTCGCCTTCCCGGTTTATCTCGCCGTGATCGCCTCGACCCACGACAATGCCGCGATCGCGAACGGCCAGATGCCGCTTTATCCCGGCACCCACGGTCTCGAGACCTATTGGCACACGATAGCCTCGGGCACCGGCAAGACCACGCGTCAGCCGGTCGGCGGCATGATGCTGGCGAGCCTGATCATGGCGACCGGGATCGCGGTCGGCAAAATCGCGATCTCGATCATCTCGGCCTATGCCATTGTGTTCTTCGCCTTTCCGTTCCGGATGGCGGCGTTCTGGACCATCTTCATCACGCTGATGCTGCCGGTCGAGGTGCGGATCTACCCGACCTACAAGATCACCTCCGACCTCTCCATGCTGGATTCCTATTCCGGCCTGATCCTGCCGCTGATCGCCTCGGCAACGGCGACACTGCTGTTCCGCCAGTTCTTCATGACGGTACCGAAGGAGCTGGTCGAAGCCTCCAAAATGGACGGCGCGGGCCCGATCCGCTTCTTCTTCGATACGCTGTTGCCGCTGTCGGTGACCAACATCGCCGCGCTGTTCGTGATCCTCTTCATCTACGGCTGGAATCAATATCTCTGGCCTCTCCTGATCACGACGCGCGACGACATGCAGACCATCGTCATCGGCATCAAGAAGATCATCGACGTGCATGACGCGCTCACCGAATGGTCGGTGGCGATGGCGACCGCCGTGCTGGCGATGCTGCCGCCGGTTGCGGTCGTGGTGCTGATGCAGCGCCTGTTCGTCAAAGGCCTGATCGAGACAGAGAAGTAAGGCAGCCATGGCCAACGTCGCGCTTCGCAACGTCCGCAAGGCCTATCCCAACGGCTTCGAGGCCATCAAAGGCGTCGATATCGAGGTTGGCGACGGCCAGTTCTGCGTGCTGGTCGGCCCGTCCGGCTGCGGCAAATCCACGCTGCTGCGGATGGTCGCGGGGCTCGAGACGGTGACATCGGGCGAAATCGATATCGGCGGCCGGGTCGTCAATCGGGTCGAACCCGCCGACCGCGACATCGCGATGGTGTTCCAGAACTACGCGCTCTACCCGCATATGAGCGTCTACAACAACATGGCTTACGGCCTGCGTAACCGCGGCATGGCGAAGGGCGAGATCGACACCCGCGTGCAGGAAGCGGCGCGCATTCTCGAGCTCTCCGCCCTGCTCGATCGCAAGCCCGGCCAATTGTCCGGCGGCCAGCGCCAGCGCGTGGCGATGGGCCGCGCGATCGTGCGGCAGCCGAAGGCGTTCCTGTTCGACGAGCCGCTATCGAATCTCGACGCCAAACTCCGGATCGCGATGCGCGTCGAGATCCGCAAATTGCAGCGGCGGCTCGGCACCACATCGATCTACGTCACCCACGACCAGCTCGAGGCGATGACGCTGGCCGACATTCTGGTGGTGATGAATGGCGGCCAGGTCGAGCAGATCGGAAACCCGCTGGAGGTCTATCAAAATCCGGCGACGACCTTCGTCGCCTCCTTCATCGGGGCGCCACCGATGAACCTGATCGGCTTGCGCGATGCGGGCATCGCGCTTGCGGGCGCAGGCAGCGAGGCCGGCATTCTTGGCATTCGCCCCGAGGACCTGCAGATGGTGGACGGCGCGGTGCCCGACGGCGGCGTCGCGTTCGACCTCAGGGTAGAGGCGATCGAGCGGGTGGGCGCGGAGACCTATGTTTACGGCCTGCGTGCCGAGCAGGCTGGCGGCGCGGCCGTCAGCACCAGGCCCGGAGACTTGCCGCCGGGCGAAATCCTGGTCCGAATCCCCGGCCAGAGCGGGCCTGCGATCGGCGAACGCATCCGCGCCGCCGCTGTGCGGGAGAAGCTGCATCTATTCAGCACGGACGGGCGGAAGCGGATCGCGCTTCGTTAAGCCGCCTTAAGGAAACCCTGGATTATGATTCGCTCGTTGCGAGGAGGCCGGTTCCAGCGCGCTTGAACAGCCTTACATTCGTGCCCATATTGCCGCTCAAGGGGTGCCGCAAGGGCCCTGAAACATCAAAGTCGCTTTCCGCGAGGACTTTGTAAACTATGTCTCGTGTTCCATCGTTATCCAGTCCGTTCCTGCTGGGATTTGACGAGATCGAGCGCGTGCTCGACCGGGTCGTCAAAGGGGCCGACGGCTACCCTCCCTACAATATCGAGAGGTGCGACCGTACCAACGGCCAGCCCGAACGACTGCGCATCACGCTGGCGGTGGCGGGGTTTACCCGTGACCAACTCGATGTGACAATTGAGGAAAACCAGCTCGTGATCCGCGGTCGCCAGCAGGACGACAAGGCACGGCAATACATCCATCGCGGCATCGCCGCGCGCCACTTCCAGCGCACTTTCGTGCTGGCGGAGGGGATGCAGGTGCTGGGCGCGGACTTGAGGAATGGGCTGTTGTCGATTGACCTCGCCCGGCCTGAGCCGGAGCGGATCGTTAAGACAATCGCTATCAATGAACACGAATAATGGAACGAGTGGCGGACTCGACCGCTTGTGGCTCAGAAGGAGTCGAGACCATGACTGAAGGTAATGTTGCGTCAGAAACCCCTGTGTCCCCGGAGGCGTTGGCCCATCTGGGTGAGGGTCATATCGCCTATGTGAAGCAGATCCGTTCCGAGGATGTGCCGGAGCTGTTTCCGCAGGCGCCGAAGATCGCGCCGGGCTTGAAGCTTTTCGCGCTCCACGCCGCCGACGGTACGCCGATCATGCTTACCGACTCGCGCGAAGCGGCGATCGCCAACGCCTGGAGCAACGAGCTGCAGGCCGTCAGCGTCCACTGACGTCAGGCACCAGAGAGGAATTCGAAAANGGCGGGCTNCCTCTGATGGATCAGAGGCGCCCNCCGTTTTTATTTTGCCCACGCGGTCGGACCGGCGCGGCCACTGCGAAGCACGGCCCGGCTCTCGCAGCGGGGCCGTTCATCCTTCGAGGCCCGCCGCGGAGCCTGTCATCGGGCCGCGCTTTGCGCGGACCCGTTCGCGACGGCACCTCAGGATGACGCTTTGAGATGGATGCTTAGGGCAAAGACGGCAGCTCACGCCGCGCTCGCCGGCGGCAGCGCCAGGAC
>NZ_AWZU01000017.1 GCF_000472385.1 Bradyrhizobium sp. ARR65 | reverse complement strand
CTGTTTGAAAATCGAATCGGAGCAGTAGCTGAGCGGTCAGCTTCATCCCCGTCATTCTGAGGAGCGCGAAGCGCGTCTCGAAGGATGAACGGCCCCGATGCTGCAGCGTGGCCGTCTATCCTTCGAGGCTCGTGGAGCCTGTCATCGGGCCGGGCTTCGCGCGGACCCGGTGGCTCGCGCCTCCAGCGACAAACGGCGAAGCCGTTTGCGCGGGGATGACGGATCAGAGCATGATCCGGAAAAGTGTGAAGCGGTTTTCCGAAAAGATCATGCTCAAACAAGAATCTAAAGCGCGATGGCGATTCGACCTAATCCCATCGCGCTTTAGACAGCACGCCCCGCCCTTTCATTGGACCAGCAAAACACGGCGCGAGGCGGCGCTTTGGACGCCGCCTCGCTTCCCCTGCCTCCCGCCGCTAGGCCGCCCTACCCATCCCTGCATCGAGATGCTTCAGCCGCGGCAGCACCTCCTCCTTCAACAGGCGCAGCGAGTTGTGCCAGGCTTGCGGCTTGTGCTTGTAGTCGAAACCGAACACCAGCAGCACGCCGAAGCCGCCGACCTCGTGCCAGATCTGCTCGATCTTCTCGGTCACGGTCGCCGGCGAGCCGATGACCCAGTTGTGGCGCGCGCAATACTCGACATTGACGTCGCTATCGGGCACGTCGGGCCCGGCTTTCAAATAATCCTTGAAGCCGAAATGGCCGAGCAGCGGCAGGAAATATTCGCTCATCATGCGGCCCATCATGTCGCCGACCGAAAGCCGCCAGGCTTCCTCGTCGGTGTCGGCGACGAACACCTCGCGCACCAGCCGCCAATCGCGCCGGCTCGGCTTGCGCCCGCTTTTCGCCGCGCCCGCCTCCACCGACTCCCAGTGGCTGCCAACATAGGCCGGGTTCAGGTTGAGGCTCATCGGAATGAAGCCGCGCTCGCCCGCGAGCTTCAGCGTATCCGAACCCTTGGAGAGGCCGGCAACGCCGATCGGCGGATGCGGCGCTTGCAGCGGCTTGAGGTGAGGCTTGAGGAAATCGAACATCACGTCGGGCTTGGTCACCGTCCAATACTTGCCCTGGTGCGTGAACGGCGCGGGCTCGGTCCACAGCCGCAGGATGATCTCCAGCGCCTCGCGCGTCATCTCGCGATTCTGCCCGCTCATGCCGTCGACATTGAACATCGCCCAGTCGCTCGGCAGGCCGGAGGCCGCGACGCCGAAATTCAGGCGGCCCTCGGAAAGATGGTCGAGCATGGCGACGCGGTTCGCGAGCTCGGCGGGATGGTGATAGGGCAGGAGAAAGCCGCCGGGGCCGATGCGCAAATTCTTCGTCTGGCGAAAGCCTTCGACGACCAGAAGGTCGGGCGCGGGATGCGGCTCCCAGGGCGCGGTGTGATGCTCGCCGATCCAGGCCTCCTGGTAGCCGAGTTCATCCAGCCAGCGCAGCACCTGCAGGTCGAAGTCGTGACCCTCTTTGAAGCCGCACTCCGGCGGATGCGACGGCATCGCGAAATATCCGAGTTCCATGGGCGTTCCTCTATTTGTTATGTACGCGTCGGCATCGGCGCCGGCGCTTATTGTTTGAGTATACGAAGTACCTCCCCCGGTTGCGGCGGAATCATGGCCCGGGGAGCGGGCAGGCTTCACCTCTGCATGCGGCGAACGTGAGCCTGGGACACAAGGGCGCGAGGGCGGCAGATGCGGCGCAAAAGCAGGCGCTTCCGGCACGGTTGTTGCATTTCTCCGAGCCAGCAGAGGGAGCCAGCGCTGATGACCAAACTATTGCGTCGCGAATTCTTGTTGGGCCTTGGAGCCGGAATGATTGCCGCACCGGCGGTTCTGCGCGCGGAGGGCGCGCCGATCGTGATCCGCGCCGGCGCATTGAAGCTGATCCATTCGATCGCGCCCTATTTCTACGAGCAGTTCGTGCCGGCCGGCTACAGGGTCGAGGTCACCCCGTTCGAGACGCCGACCGAATGCAAGAACGCGGTGGTGACCAAATCGGTCGATTTCGGCGCCTTCGGCATTGCGGCCGCGATCTTGGGCGCGGCCGCGGGCGAGCCGGTCGTGGTGATCGCCTCCACCTGCAACCGCGGCATGGCGATCATCGCGAAGAAGGATTCCGGCATCAACACGCTTGGGGATCTGAAGGGCAAGCGGGTGGCGGTGTTTCCGGGGACGACCCAGGAGGTGTTTTTCCTGGAGCGGCTGAAGATGGAGGGCATGAGCATCAGGGACGTCGAGCCGGTCCGCGTCTCCTTCAGCGAGATGCACATCTCGCTCGCGCGCGGCGACATCGATGCCTATGTCGGCGCCGAACCGGGGCCCGGCGTGTCGCTCTCCACGGGAGTCGGCCAATTGGTCGAATATCCCTATTCGACGCCGATGGGCTCGCTCAACATGGTGTTCGGCACCCATCGCGATCTCATCACCGAAAAGCCGGAGCTGGTGCGCGTCATGCTCGGCATTCACCAGCGCGCGACCGATTATGCCGCGACCAACAAGGATGCGATGGTGACGATGGCGAGCGCAAAACTGGGACAGAAGAAGGAGGCGATCGAGGCCTCGGTGCCCAATGTGGAATTGACATGGAAGCTGGGGCCGCAGGAGATCGAGGAATCCAGGATCTATGCCGAGCACATGCTGGCGCTGAAGCAGATCAAGCGCATCCCGGATTTCTCAACCTTCATCGACACCAGCTTTGTCGATGCCATGAAGCCGACCTGAGCGGTTCGCATGCTGGCACCCTCGACCGAGAACACTGCCGCGCAGGAACGGCCGGCCGCGATGCCGTTGCCGGTCCGCCGAAGCTTCGGCGAAGGCACATGGTCGCGGCTGCGGCCGGTGCTGCTGGCGATGGCTTTTCCGCTGCTGCTGCTCGCGCTCTGGCATTTTGCCACCGCGGGCCGGCCGGCGAGCCTGATCCCGCCGCCCCATGACGTGTGGCTGGAGCTTCAGGACCTCGCCTTCGGCGGCATCAATGACGATGCCTATAGCCGCACCCTGCACATTCATCTGCTCGCGTCGATGAGCCGCGTCTATGGCGGCTTTGCGCTGGCGCTGATCGTGGCGCTGCCTTTGGGCATGCTGATCGGGCGGGTGCCGCTGATCCGCCAATCGGTCGATCCGACCATCCAGATCTTGCGGCCGATTCCCGTCACCGCCTGGCTGCCGCTGTCGATGATCATCTTCGGCCTTGGGCCGCGCTCGGCCTTCTTCCTGGTGTTTTTGGGCGCGTTCTTTCCCGTCCTGGTCAACACCATCTTCGGCGTCCGCTCGGTCGAGCCGCGGCTGTTCGAGGCGGCCAGCATGCTCGGCTGCACCGGCTCGGCACAGTTCTTCCGCGTGGTGCTGCCGGCGGCGCTGCCCTCAATCTTCACCGGCATGCGGCTGGGACTTGGCTTTGCCTGGGTCGTGATTGTGGTCGGCGAGATGACCGGCGTGCAGACGGGACTGGGGGCCATCATCATGGAGGCGCGGCAGCTCTCGCGCACCGAGATCGTGATCGCAGGCATGATCGTAATCGGCGCGTTCGGCTTCTTGAGCGATCAATTGGTCATGCTGATCGGCCGCCGCTGGCTTGCCTGGAGCCCGACACATGGCTGAGATCCCCATTCTCGAGCTGCGCAATGTCGGCAAGACCTATGCGCAGAACGGTCGGCCGATCGAGGCGCTGCGCGGCGCCAATCTCAGCGTAAAGAAGGGCGAGTTCGTCTGCCTGATCGGCGCCTCCGGCTGCGGCAAATCCACGCTGCTGCGCCTGGCCGCCGGCTTCGAGGCGCCGACGGCCGGCGAGAGCTCGATGTGGGGCATGCCGATCACGGGTCCCGGCCCCAGCCGCGGCATGGTGTTCCAGGACTACGGGCTGTTTCCCTGGCTCACCGTGCGCGACAATGTCCGCTTCGGACCGAAGTCGCGCGGGCGAGGCTGGCGGGAGATCAACGAGACCGCCGAGCGCTTTATCGAGCTCGTCGGCCTGCAGAATTTTGCCGACGTCTATCCGCATCAGCTTTCCGGCGGCATGAAGCAGCGCGTGGCGATCGCGCGCGTGCTCGCCAACGACGCTGAGATCGTACTGATGGACGAGCCGTTCGGCGCGCTCGACGCGATGACGCGGGAGCGGCTGCAGGATGAATTGGTGGAGATCTGGTCGCGCACCGGGCTCACGGTGCTGTTCGTCACCCACGCGATCGAGGAAGCAATCTTCCTCGCGGACCGCGTGGTGGTGATGTCGCCGGGACCGGGGCGGATCGACAGCGAATATGTCATCGATCTGAAGCGGCCGCGCGATATCGCGAGCGGCGAATTCAACGACTGGCGGCGACTGCTGGCTTCAAAGCTGCACAGCCATCACGCGCGCAAAGCGGGTTGAGGGACGCTGTTCACGCCGCTTTTCGCAAGCGTTTGCCGGCCGCCAGGGCCTGCGACAGCACTTCGTCCGCCCGCACCTCTTCGCGGCCCGTCAGATAGCCCGCGGCAAACGCCCTGCGTGTCGCGCCATTGGCCCGCGCGAGATCGCGCGCCCAGGAGGCATGCACCCGCATGTCGTTGAGTTCGCCAAGCGCGCTCTGCAGGTTTTTCAGTGCACGGTCCAGCTTGCGGCCGCGACGATCCGGATCGAGGCTTGCGAAAAACTCCCGGCCGTACCGAACCTTCTTCACGGCGATGCGCAGCTTGTGCCGCCGGCGCGCATCGAGCCTCTTGAGCTTGCGCACGCGCTTCACGACCTTGCGCATCCGCCGCCCCAGTTCCTCTTGCGCAAACGCGCGCGCCGGGCGCTCGCGCAAGGCGCGCAGCAGCGGATCGTCGCTGTTGCGCCATTCGCCGTCGAGCAGCCAGAGGACGCAGTCGAGCAGGAGGCGGCGGAAGCGCTCATTGTCCATCGCAGCGCGGGCCCGCGCAAAGGCACCGTCGCGCTCTCGTTCCAGATGATGCGCGAGTGCCTCGAACACACCAGTGTCCGGATGATGGACGAGATGGGGTTTCACGGTCCCGGAAAGGAATACGTCGTAGTCGCGTGCTGGTCCAAGCTGTCGGGTAAGCCATCTCAGCTCGCGCTTGACGCGTTCCGTGTCCGCGCCCGGCAACATGTTCTTGAACAGCGACAGCACCGTCTGCAGCCGCCGCAGGCCGACGCGCATCTGGTGAACGCCCTCCGGATCGCCGCTGCGCACCGCGGCCTCGTTGCTGGCGAGATGGCGCAGACAGGCGTAACCGATGATGATAAAGGCGTCCGCTGCCGTCGAGGCAGGCGCAATCATCACGGGACGAGCAAACACCGGCGCATCGAGCGCGCGATCAAGCAGTGCGTAGCCCAGCTCCGATTTGGCGCGTGGACCAAAGGTGACGGGCACGCTCTGCGCAAGGCGCCTTGCCAACCGCGCCGCATCGTGGCGTTCGCCCTGTTTCAGCTCGATCTCGATCTCGGCGATGTCGACGCTGCTATCGGCCGTTCCGACGCGGCCTCGATCGAGCGCGAGTTCGATCTCGCTGTCGCCAAACTGCAGCGGCATCACCACACGCTCGACGCGCGTCTCGAACACGGGCTTCAGTTGCTGCCTGATCTCGTCCGTCAAGAGCGGCGCGAGCGCGGTGCTTGCCGCGAGTTCCAGCTTCGGCCGGTCGCGGTCGATCTCGGTTTCCCATTCCGAACGCGCCAGCGGCAGGTCGGAGACCGCCTTGATGGTCTGCAACCGTCGTTCACCGTTCTTGCGCACGCGCAAGGAGACGCCGTGCGCGCGCAGCGTACGGTCATCGGTATCAAAATAAACCGAAGTCAGGTCCTGGTTGCTGACCCCCTGGCCCGCCATCTTCCTCAGCCAAGGCAGCGCGAGTGCCTTGCGCAAGCCGCTTCGAGAGGTTGCAAGCTTAAGTTCAACTTCGGCGCCCATGGTACTTGCTCCAGGCAGTCTTCACATACGCTAAAGGAGTTCCATGGCAGCTTGTTCCGGCTTGCGAAGAACGCAAAAAGCTGGTGCGAGGCCGATTGCCGAAAGCAGAAAAATGGCGGCCCTGGAGATCCGTTACTCCCGCGCTCGGGCGATGGCGCCGGAAATGATTTGCATGGCGACGCCGAGCGACCAGCCCAACATGATCAGGATTGTCCAGGCGATGTGTGGCTCCTGGCGCAGAATGATGATCGCGACCGAGAAGAACGCGGTGAGCGTCGCCAAAAACGTGCCTGCCGCGCTCAGGAGTTCCGCGGAATCGACCTTGGGCTCGGCCAGCTCATCATCATGGAACGGCAAAGGCGGCGTGTCGATGCCGAGATAGAAGCCGATCGCGCCGACGATCATCATGATGAGCAGAAAGCCCTGCGTGGTCAGAAAGCTGATGCTGGAGCCGACATGGGCCGCGACAAAGAGCCCGCAGGCCGCGCCGGCCAGCGCGAGCCCGCAACGCTCCAGCACGTGCGCAAATCTTCTGAAGCGAGTTCGCATGGCGCCAACCGGCCGTTAGGCCGCCACCTTAATCCTTTTGCCTGCGGCGCGAAACCCATTGGCAGCTCCGCCCCCGCAGCACCACGAGGGACTGCCTTACCTCACACCAAAACGCGTATTGCCAAACAGCTCCTTTTGTTCCGCCGGCGCGGCGCGCCAATAGGGCGGCGGCGCGCTCACATGACCGCCAAGCTCGGCGGCGGCATGCCAGCCCCAGCGTGGGTCGTACAGCATGCCGCGCGCGAGCGCGACCATGTCGGCCTTTCCGGATGCGATGATCTCTTCAGCCTGCTTGGCCTGGGTGATCAGGCCAACGGCTATGGTGGTGACGCCGGTTTCCGCCTTGATGGCTTTGGCAAGCGGGACCTGATAGCCGGGGCCAAGCGGAATCTTCTGTTTCGGCGACACGCCGCCGGAAGACACATCGATCCAGTCGACCCCACGCTGCTTCAATTCCTTGGTGAGTTCGATGGTCTGGGAGAGATCCCAACCGCCCTCGACCCAATCCGTCGCCGACACCTTGATACCGACGGGCTTTTCGGGCGGCACCGCCGCGCGGATGGCCTCGAACACCTCCAGCGGAAAGCGCATGCGATTTTGGAGCGAGCCACCGTACTGATCGGTGCGCTGGTTGGAGATCGGCGAGAGGAATTGGTGCAACAGATAGCCGTGGGCACAGTGCAGCTCGACCGCATCCAGTCCGAGACGCATTGCGCGCTTGGCCGCGGCAACGAAGGCATCGCGCACGCGCGCAAGTCCCGGCAGATCAAGCGCCCGCGGCGGCGCTTCGTCCTGCTTGTGTGGAACGGCAGACGGTGCCTCCGGCTGCCAGCCGCCTTCATCCGGCGGGATCAGTTGCCCGCCTTCCCAAGGGCGTTGGCTCGACGCCTTGCGCCCGGCATGCGCAAGCTGAATCGCGATCGCGGTGTTGGAATGCTTCCGCACCGAGGCGATGATCGGCTTGAGCGCGGCTTCGCAAGCCTCATTCCAAAGGCCGAGGCAGCCCGGTGTGATACGGCCGATCGCCTCCACGCCCGTGGCCTCGATGCAGAACATCGCGGCACCCGACAGGGCCAGCGAATTGATGTGGGTGAAATGCCAGTCCGTGGCTTCGCCATTGACGGCCGAATATTGGCACATCGGCGCGACCATGATGCGGTTGGGCAGCGACAGACCGCGCAGCTCGATCGGGGAAAACAAGGCGCTCATGCGAGGGAGCTCCGGAACTGGAAGGAAACGGCGTTGGGAGAGATTAGGTGGTTGCAGGGGAGATTTCCAACTGCACCGGCCGGTGGGCGGCAATGCGCCCGCGTATGGTCTGCCTTGTTTGGGTGCAGGCCCGATCAAGACGCCGCGCCGGCTGAGCGCATCGAGGATTCGGTGGCTTTCCTGTAGGCGACAATCACTCCACCATCGTGAACTGCAGCAGCAAGGTGCGCTGAATCAGCGAAAAATTGTCGTCGGAGACCAGAGTGAGGACGGTGTCGCCCTCCGCCGTCACGTAGGCATCGATCCCCTCCATGTTGTCGATCTCCTCACCGAGATCGGCCTCGAAGATCGCGGGGCCGTCGACCAGCGCGCCGGGCATGATCGATCGAAGCGGAATGCGGCGAATGCGGATACCGACTCCGGAGATCCAGGAGAATTTCCGCTCCAGGATCAAGAGATCCCCGGATGCCAGCAGCACCGCGTCGCTGATATCGAAATTGGCCGTGCGGCGCACGGAGAACTGTCCAGGCGAAGGTCCGCCAACCAGAAACGCGACGAGATTGCCGTCGCGGTCGAGCCCTCGCTCAGACAGCGCGACCAGGGTACCCGCTAGCGGCAGGCCCTGGGGCACAACGACAAGCGCTTCGAGCCCCTTATTGTGGGGAAGCTTCTTGACCGCGGGCGGCATCGACACCAGCTCGCCCCGCGACCGCGTGAAGCCTTCGGACAAATCGAAGCGCAAGACTTGGTTGACGCGCTCGAGGCCGACGTAAGCGAACTGACGATCCAGCGCGAGCGACTCCGAATCGTACCAGCCGCGCGCGGTGATCGGCTTGCCATCCGGCCCCAGTATCGGCGCTGCCTCGACCTCCTTGAGCCCGACCATGGCGTGTCCGGAATAAACAATGCGACCGGTGAACCAACCGCCCTTGTCGCTGAGCGCGATGAACCGCTCGCCCCTGGCATCAAGCCGAATCGCCGACAGCCCACCAAAGCCCGGAAAGGACGAGGTGAGCACCAATCCGCTGCGATATTCCAGCGAACCAAAACGGATATGCGAATGGTCGCGCGGATCAAAGGAAGGGATGGGCCGCGCGTTGACCCCGATCGAGACAGGGGAGGTGACGGAATGTTCGTCGATGGCCCCCGTTTTCGCCGGCGGTTGCGTCGCGGATTGAGCGCAGGCGATCGCCGGCACCGCGACTGCCGAAAGCCCCGCCGCCGAGACCTGAAGAAAGCGACGGCGAGAGAGGTTTGCGCGCATCAGCTCACGAATGCAGCCGACGCCGCAGCCCGTTCCCGCTCGGTTTGGCCGGTGCCGCATGGGTCTCGCTGAACAGCTCGGCGAGCTTTTCAGTGATGGCGCCGCCGAGCTCCTCGGCGTCGACGATGGTGACCGCGCGGCGATAGTAGCGGGTCACGTCGTGGCCGATGCCGATTGCGATCAATTCGACCGGAGAACGCGTCTCGATCTCTTCGATGATATGGCGCAGATGGCGCTCGAGATAATTGCCGGGATTGACCGACAGTGTGGAATCATCGACCGGTGCGCCGTCAGAGATCATCATCAGGATCTTGCGCTGTTCGGGCCGGGCAAGCAGCCGCTTGTGCGCCCAATCAAGTGCTTCGCCATCGATGTTCTCCTTCAACAGCCCCTCGCGCATCATCAGACCGAGATTCTTACGCGAGCGCCGCCACGGTGCATCCGCCGCCTTGTAGATGATATGACGCAGATCGTTCAGCCGGCCGGGATTGGGCGGCTTGCCAGCGGCGAGCCAGGCCTCGCGTGACTGCCCGCCCTTCCAGGCACGGGTGGTGAAGCCCAGGATTTCGACCTTGACGCCGCAGCGCTCCAGCGTGCGGGCGAGAATATCGGCGCACGTCGCCGCCACCGTGATCGGGCGGCCGCGCATCGAACCGGAATTGTCGAGCAGCAGCGTCACCACCGTGTCGCGGAAGGTCGCCTCCTTCTCGTGCATGAAGGACAGCGGGTGATAGGGATCGACGACCACGCGCGACAGCCGCGCCGGATCCAAAATGCCTTCCTCGAGGTCGAACTCCCAGGCGCGGTTCTGCTGCGCCATCAGCCGCCGCTGCAGGCGATTGGCAAGCCGCGCCACGATGCCTTGCAGGTGCGCGAGCTGCTTGTCGAGATAGGAGCGCAGGCGCTCCAGCTCGTCATGGTCGCAGAGGTCCTCGGCCGCGATCACCTCATCGAATTTCGGCGCGAAGGCATGATATTCGGGCCCGCGCGGCTCGTTGGCGCCGCGGAAATTGGGCCGCGTCGCCTCGCCCGGCGTTTCGTCATCGCCGAGTTCGCTATCGTCGAAAGTATCGCTGGTGGAGGCCTGTGCGCTCTCCATCGCGCTTTCCGACAATTCCTCGGTGCTCGCCTGAGCCTGATCGGCGCTCATTTCCTGGGCCGCATCGCTATCCGGCGAACCCTCGGCGCCGGACTGCTCACTTTCGCCCTCGCGGTTGTCGTCCTGGTTCTCGTCCTCGTCGGCCTCGGCGTTGCGTTCGTCGCCGAGATCGAGTGCCGACAACAGATCATGCACCAGGTCGCCGAACTTCGCCTGATCCTCGGTGAAACGGCCGAGCTGATCGAGCCGCTTGCCGATCTTGTCCTCCAGGATCGGACGCCAGAGATCGACCATCTTTTTCGCAGCCGCGGGCGGCGCGAGGCCGGTCAGGCGCTCGCGCACCATCATGGCAAGTGCATCCGACAGCGGGGCATCCGCGCGGTCCGTGATCTCGTCGAACTTGCCGCGATGGAAGTGATCGTCGAGCATCGCCGTTAGATTCTTGGCAACGCCGGCCATCCTCCGCGCGCCGATCGCTTCCACCCGCGCCTGCTCCACCGCCTCGAACACGCCGCGCGCCTGCGGATTGCCCGGCATCAGCCGGCGGTGCACCTTGGGATCGTGACAGGCAAGCTTGAGCGCAATCGAATCGGCATGACCGCGCACGATCGACGCATCCCGGCGTGTCATCTTGCGCGCGGGCTCGGGCAACCGCGCCTTGCCTGGTGCGAGCCCGGGCCGCTCGGCCGCAAAGCTCACATCGAGCTCGGGCGTCTTCGCAATTGCGCGCAGGCAGGCGGTGACCGCCCGCTTGAAAGGCTCGGTTGGTGCTTCCTTCGTTCCGGGGCGGAATTTGATGTTGGAGGTTGTCATCGTGATCCAGTTCGTCGTCCCCGCGAAAGCGGGGACCCATAACCACCGGCAGTCGTTGCCACCCGAGAAACCAGCAGCATCGCCCTATTGAACGATGCCGCGGTTTGGGTCCCGGCCTTCGCCGGGACGATATCTCTTAGGAAAGCGCCACGTTGACCGCGGATTCCGGCAGCTCGGCGTTGAAGCAGCGCTGATAGAATTCGGCCACCAGCGGCCGTTCGAGTTCGTCGCACTTGTTGAGGAAGGTCACACGGAAGGCAAAGCCGATATCGCCAAAAATCTCCGAGTTTTCCGCCCAAGTGATCACCGTGCGAGGGCTCATCACCGTCGACAGATCGCCATTGGCAAAAGCGTTACGGGTCAGATCGGCGAGCCGCACCATCTTGTTGACGGTGTCGCGTCCCTCCTGGGTGCGATAGTGATGCGCCTTTGCCAGCACGATCTCGACCTCCTCGTCATGCGCGAGATAGTTGAGCGTGGTGACGATCGACCAGCGGTCCATCTGGCCCTGGTTGATCTGCTGGGTGCCATGATAGAGGCCCGATGTATCGCCCAGCCCGATCGTATTGGCCGTGGCAAACAGGCGGAACGCCGGATGCGGCTTGATCACCTTGTTCTGGTCAAGCAGCGTCAGGCGGCCCGAGACCTCAAGCACGCGCTGGATCACAAACATCACGTCGGGGCGGCCGGCGTCGTATTCGTCGAACACGAGCGCGATATTGTGCTGCAACGCCCACGGAAGAATGCCGTCGCGGAACTCGGTGACCTGCTTGCCGTCCTTGACGACAATCGCGTCCTTGCCGACCAGATCGATACGGCTGATGTGGCTGTCGAGGTTGACCCGCACGCAGGGCCAGTTCAGCCGCGCCGCCACCTGCTCAATATGGGTCGATTTGCCGGTACCGTGATAGCCGGTGACCATGACGCGGCGGTTCTTGGCGAATCCAGCGAGAATGGCGAGCGTGGTGGCGCGATCGAAGCGATAATCTGTGTCGACTTCCGGAACATGCGGGTCTACTTCCGAGTAAGCGGGCACTTCCAGGTCACTATCGATGCCGAAAACCTGCCGGACCGACACCTTCATGTCGGGCAGTCCGACGGTCTCTTCAATATTGGGCAGGGCGACGGTCGTCATTAATCCTCCGAGGTCGCGGGCATTCCCGAAACCAAATAGCAAGTTGCGGCTGCGGTTGGATGCTCAAATAAGCCTAGCAGACGGCAGCGGTTCGCAGAAGCCCGCGGCCGAATCAAAGTTCCCTTGTTTTTTCATTGAGATATGCATGTGACGCGGTTTTGGGAGGGCTGCCTTGCGAATCAGCCGTCATTTTTCCTTCTTATGGCGGGCGGAAGGGTTCCGCTGTCCATGGCACTTTCCACCCTTGATCCTACTTATCCTTGACCCGGCGGACCAAAGGCCGGCCATTAAGCCACGGAAATTCTGTGACTTCGTATCTCGATAGCCTTGTTACGTTCGTTTCGGCAAATGCGTGGCTTGCCTATCTGACGCTGTTTCTGGCTGCGCTTCTGGAGGCGGTTCCGGTGGTAGGCTCGGTCGTTCCTGGCTCGACCATCATTCTGGCCTTGAGCGCGCTGATCCCGGGCGGGGAATTGAGGCTGATGTGGGTGCTGGCGGCGGCGGTGATCGGCGCGCTGTTGGGCGACGGGTCCGCGTTCTGGGCCGGGCATCGGACCCAGCACGAGATTCTGGACGCCTGGCCGCTCAACAAATACCCGCGCCTAGTCGAGCAGAGCGAGGCGTTCTTCCGGCGCTGGGGGATTTGGGCGGTGTTTTTTGCGCGGTTCGTGCCGCCGATCCGCGCCTTCGTGCCGGTCACCGCCGGCGCGCTCGGCATGCCGCCAATGCGCTTTTTCGCCGCCAACGCCCCAGCCGTCCTGCTATGGGCACCAGCACACGTCCTGCCGGGCGTCCTGGCGATCACCGCACTGCACCACTATGGTGGGGTCCCGCATCATGTCGGCCTTAAGCACTACTGGATCGCGGCGGTCATCGCCGGCGCGGCGATCGTGACGCTGGCAGGCTGGATGATACGCCGCCGTCAGAACGAAATGCAGCCGGCAGCCGAGCGGGTGAGAGGTCAGCGTTAAGGTCCGCGTTCGGCCACTCCCGGTGCCGGACGGCCGCGCGGCTCAGCTCGCGCGCACTACGGTCTTCAGGTAGTTGTAGGCCTTGATGATCTCGATCAGCCGATCCTCCGTGGAGCGGTCGCCGCCATTGGCGTCGGGATGGTGCTGCTTCACCAGCGCCTTGTATTTCGCCTTGACGTCCTCGAGTGTGGCGTCGGCCTCCAATCCCATGACCTGCAACGCCTTGCGCTCGGCATTGAACACCTTGCGCGTCTCGGGCTTGGAATTGGTCTCGGGGCGCGTCCGGAAACCACCGCGGCCATTGAGCTCGCCGAACATGCTGAACGGATCGGCAGCGCCGTCGAAATCCGCGGCATTGCCGGCGACGCGCCGCGCACTGGTATTGGCGCCCATTTTCCAGGTCGGGCGATGACCGGTCAGCGCGTCCTTCTGATAACGCGCCACGGCTTCGGCGTTCATGCCGGAAAAGAAGTTATAGGACTGATTGTATTCGCGGACATGATCGAGGCAGAAGTGCCAATATTCGCGCGAGTTGTCGCGGCCCTTGGGTGCGCGATGCGTGCCCTTATTCTTGCAGTCCGGCCACTGGCACGGCACCGCGGCTTCGCGCACCTGCGTTTCCTGCTTCGCACTCCGCTTGTTGATGCGAATGGAATCGAAGAATTTGGATGTGTCGATCGGCATGGCGGACTTTGACTACGCAACGCGAAAAGCTTCAAGTCTTGACATTGCGAATCCTTCAACTCCCGACGCAATTGACGAAACCGGCGAGCGGATTTATTGCCGCAGCCATGGCTACCCGAGACATTATCACAAACAAATTGCGCGAAGCTTTCGCTCCCGAAAGCCTCGAGGTCCGTGACGAGTCACATCTGCATGAAGGGCACGCAGGCCACAGGCCAGGCGGCGAGACGCACTACAGGGTTTATATCGTGTCGGATGCCTTCAAAGGGAAGAGCCGCGTCGAACGCCACCGCATGATTAATGCGGCACTGAGCGCGGAACTCGCCGGCTCGGTGCACGCGCTTGCCATCCACGCCAAGGCGCCGGGGGAAGGCTGACCTCACGCCATCGCCCACTCCAGGCGGCATGAGGGTTCGAGGTGGCGCTTACGCGCCTCCTCACCACGCGGGGTCTTAGAAGGCCGTGCCCGCCCGCTTCGGCTTCTGCCCCTCGATCTCGGTCTCCCGCGGTACTGGAACGATCCGCAGCGCAGTGATTCGGTTGCGCTCGCGCCGAAGCACACGGAAGCGAAAGCCGTGGAAGGTAAAACTTTGGCCGCGTTCAGGAATCGAACGCGCCTCGTGGATCACCAGGCCCGCGACGGTGGTTGCCTCTTCGTCAGGCAGATTCCAGTCCATGGCGCGGTTGAGATCGCGGATCGGCACCGAGCCGTCGACCACCACCGAACCATCCGGCTGAGCGCGCACGCCGGCCACGACCACGTCCTGCTCGTCGGCGATGTCACCGACGATTTCTTCCAAAATGTCCTCCAGCGTGACGATGCCCTCGACCTCGCCATATTCATCGACCACGAGGGCAAAGTGCGTCTTGCGGCGGCGAAATGCCTTGAGCTGCTCGGAAACGGGACGGATATCCGGCACGAACCAGGGCGGCAGCATGATGGTCGAGACGTCGATGTGCGAGGTGTCACCGTCGGACGCACGAATGGCACGCAACAAGTCCTTGGCGTGCAGGACGCCGACGATGTTTTCCGGCTTGTCGCGCCACAAGGGAATCCGGGTGTATTCCGAGGCAAGTACCTCCCGCACCAGTTCGTCAGGCGGCAGGTCGGCATTGATGGTCACCATTTCCGTGCGGTGGACCATCACGTCGGACACCTGCAACTCGCGCAGGTCCAATAGCCCGCCGAACATGTCGCGGTCGGTCTTTTCGACTTTTCCTTCGCTATGGAGCAGATCGACAGCGCCGCGCAGGCGCTCGATGGGCGACAGGATCGGCTGATTGGCGCCGATTTTCACGCCGATCGCCCGCATCAGAACGCGCACCACGGCCTCCACCACGGCCGACAGCGGCCCGAGCACAGTGACCGTGACCCGCATGGGGCGCGCGACCAGAAGCGCAAACCGGTCTGGCGCGTTGATAGCAATGGTCTTCGGCAGCACCTCGGCGAAGATCACCACCAGCACGGTCATGACGGCCGTGGCGTAGAGCACGCCGACATCCCCGAACCACGACGTGAGAATGCCGGTCGCGAGCGCGGAGGCGCCGATATTGGCGATGTTGTTGCCCAGCAGGAGCGCACCGATGAGGCGTTCGCGGTTTGCGACGAGATCGGAGACGATGGCGGCATCGCGACTGCCCTGCTTCGACAGCCGCAGCATGCTGCCACGTGAGGCACCGGTCAGCGCGGTTTCGCTTGCTGCGAAGAACGCGGAGATCGCGAGCAGCACGATCACCACTGAGATTGTCAGCCATTCCATGGCAGTTGCTATTTGTGGCCCGCGAGCTTGGCGCCGAGGAAATCCCGCACCAGTGCAGGCTCGACATCCCTGGCAATCACGGCGCGGCCGATCGCCTCCAGCAGGATGAAAGTCAATTTTCCGCGCCTGACCTTCTTGTCCTGGGCCATCAGCGCCATCAGCGCATCGGCGTCGGCAAGCCCTTCCTGAGCAAATCCCGCGATATCCTGTAGATGGGTGGGCAGCCCAGCTTCGGCAAGGTGACGTTCGATCCGCGCCGCATCGGAGGACGGGATCATGCCGAGGGAGGCGGAGAACTCCGCCGCCAGCACCGTGCCGATCGCGACACCCTCGCCA
The DNA here is from genome assembly GCF_000472385.1 of Bradyrhizobium sp. ARR65. Classification (GTDB taxonomy): domain Bacteria; phylum Pseudomonadota; class Alphaproteobacteria; order Rhizobiales; family Xanthobacteraceae; genus Bradyrhizobium. The sequence goes on along the minus strand of NZ_AWZU01000017.1, from coordinate 142,473 downwards.
TGGAACAGGCGGTCGGAAAATCCCGTTGCGGCCTCAAGCGCGTGACCGAAGGTGTGGCCGAGATTGAGCAGCGCGCGGTCGCCGGTTTCGCGCTCATCGCGCGCAACGATCGCAGCCTTGGCACGGCAGGAGGTCGCAATGGCGTGCTCGCGCGCAGGCCCCCCTTTGAAGATGTCCGCGTGATTGGCTTCCAGCCAGCCGAAGAAGGCAGCATCGCCCAGCACGCCATATTTGGCGACCTCCGCGTAGCCCGCGCGGAACTGCCGCGCAGGCAATGTGTCGAGAACGGCGGTATCGGCGATCACCAGCACCGGCTGATGAAAGGCGCCAATCAAATTCTTGCCTTGCGGCGAATTGATCCCGGTCTTGCCGCCGACGCTGGAATCGACCTGGGCAAGCAGCGTGGTTGGCACCTGCACGAAATCGACGCCGCGGCGCAGCGTCGCCGCGGCAAAGCCGGCGAGGTCGCCGACCACGCCACCGCCAAGCGCGATCACCAGATCATTGCGCTCGATCCTGGCCGCGATCAGCGCCTCGCTGACCTTTTCGAACGTCGCATAGCTCTTCGAGCTTTCCCCCCCATCGACGACGATGCGCGAACTTGCAATGCCGGCCCGCGCCAGCGCTGCCTCGGTTTTTTCCAGCCAATGGGTTGCGACGTTGCGATCGGTCACAATGGCCGTGCGTACGCCGGGGCGAAATGCGGCGATCCGCTCACCAAGCGAAGCGAGCTCGTCCCGGCCGATAATAATGTCATAGGCACGATCGCCAAGCGCGACATCGACGATGATGGAATCGGAGTGTTTGAACCGCGCGGTCACCGTGCCGCCCCCACGATACTGGAAGATGCGTTGGTGGCAGCACCATCGCCGCAAAGGTGAGCATGCAGCGCCGCCAAGCATTCATCGACGATCTTGTCATGCGGCACGTCGCGCGAGGCGATCGTCAGGTCGGCATATTGATAGACCGGCTCGCGCTCGCTGATCAGTCGGGTGACGGTGGCTTCGGGATCGGCGGTCTGCAGCAGCGGACGATCGGCACGGCGCCGGACCCTGCGCATGATCACCTCGGCATCGGCTTTGAGCCAGATCGAGACCGCCTTGTCACTGACGCGACGGCGGGTTTCCTCGCGCATGAACGAGCCACCGCCGGTGGCAAGCACGGCAGGCCCGCCCTCCAGAAGCCGCGCGATCACCCTCGCCTCGCCATCCCTGAAATGCGGCTCACCATGGGCCTCAAAAATCTCCGGTATCGACATGCCGGCCGCCGCCTCGATTTCAGTGTCGGCGTCGACGAAGGGTAGCTGCAGCCGCGCCGCGAGGCGCCGACCGATGGTGGATTTGCCCGCCCCCATCATGCCGACCAGCACGATCAGCCGCGGTCCGAGGGCGGCGCGGATTTCCGCCTCGGGCGTGGGATTTTCGGTCGGTGACGTGACAATCTCAGGCATTTCCAGCTCAGAAGGTCGCGGCCAAGGCCGCGCTGAAGCCACCTATACTACCCCCTCCCGCGGACTTGCCAGAGAGTCTTGCAACTCGGATGCGAACATGTTGGATGATTTCAATGGTTAATGCGCCTGTTTAAGGCCCCGAAATGCCCAGCCTGTTCCGTTTTCTGACGGTCGCCGCCATCATCGGCGCCATCGCCTATGGCGCGATTTATGCGTTGGCGAACTTCGTCAATCCCAAGCCGCGGGAGATGACCGTCACTATTCCGCCGGACAAATTCCTCAAGAGATAGCCGGTGGGATCTACCGGATGCGCACCAAGACTTCTGACGACAAGCTGATCGGCCTGTTCCTCGACATGCTGGCGGCGGAACAGGGCGCCGGCGAGAACACGCTTGGGGCCTATCGTCGCGACCTCATCGACCTCTCCGACTTTCTTGCCCACAACGGCCAGAGCTTTATTGCCGCGACGACGGACGGCTTGCGGAACTATCTTGCCGATCTCGATACCCGCGGCTTCAAGTCCTCGAGCGTTGCGCGGCGGCTGTCGGCGCTGCGCCATCTGTTCCGCTTCCTGCTGAGCGAGCGGATCCGGAGCGACGATCCGGCAGCAATCCTGTCCGGACCCAAGCGCGGTCGCAGCCTGCCGAAGGTGCTGTCGATCAAGGACGTCGACCGCATGCTGGCGCGGGCGAAGGAGCTGACGCAGGCCGCGGACGCCTCGCCGCTGCAGCGACTGCGCACATTCCGCCTCTACTGCCTGCTCGAGGTGCTTTACGCCACGGGCTTGCGGGTCTCGGAGCTGGTGGCGCTGCCGCGCTCGGCTGCAATGCGCGACGCCCGCATGATCGTGGTGCGCGGCAAGGGCGCCAAGGAGCGCCTCGTCCCGCTCAACGACGCGTCGCGGCAGGCGATGGCGGACTATCTTGCCGCGATGGATGCGCTCAAGGCGACGAAAAAGAAGAACAGCGTGAGCTCGAAATGGCTGTTTCCCTCCTTCGGCGAGAGCGGCCACCTGACGCGCCAGCATTTCGCCCGCGACCTGAAGGAGCTCGCGGTCGCCGCCGGGCTTTCCGCGCGACAGGTGTCCCCGCATGTGCTGCGGCACGCCTTCGCGAGCCATCTTCTGCATAACGGCGCCGACCTGCGCATCGTCCAGACCCTGCTCGGACACACCGACATTTCGACGACCCAGATCTACACCCACGTGGTGGAGGAGCGGCTGAAGAGCCTCGTGCGCGACCTGCACCCGCTGGCGGAAAAGTGAAAGGCGCTTGCCGCGCTTGACTTCCGCCCCCGATCCCATGAAAGAGCTTTCCGCCCAAAGCCGTTCGAGCAGGTGATCCGAGAAGGGCAGCCCCGGCCGGATGACACGTTAACCCTTTGGAAAAACGTGCCTTCCGGGCACGCTTCGTTCCCACACACGCCGTTACCATTGGAATTATGCCGGACCAGATGCGCTCCTACCTCGATTTCGAAAAGCCGGTCGCCGAGCTCGACTCCAAGGTCGACGAGTTGCGGGCGCTGGCGGCGTCAGGCACCGACATCAGCGAAGAGGTCGCCAGGATCGAGGAAAAGGCGGCGCAGGCGCTGACCGAGCTTTATGCCAATCTCACGCCGTGGCAGAAGACGCTGGTGGCGCGGCATCCGCAGCGTCCGCACTTCACCGACTTCGTGGGCGGACTCATCACCGATTTCACGCCGCTCGCCGGCGACCGCAAGTTCGGCGAGGATCAGGCGCTGATGGGCGGCTTCGGCCGTTTCCGCGGCGAGAGCATCTGCGTGATGGGCCAGGAGAAGGGCAATTCCACCGACTCCCGCATCAAGCACAATTTCGGCATGGCGCGCCCCGAAGGCTACCGCAAGGCGGTACGGCTGATGGAGCTGGCGGATCGGTTCGGCATCCCCGTACTGTCGCTCGTGGACTCGGCGGGAGCCTATCCGGGCATCGGCGCGGAAGAGCGCGGCCAGGCGGAGGCGATCGCGCGCTCCACCGACGCCTGCCTTTCGCTCGGTGTGCCCAACGTCGCCATCGTGACCGGCGAGGGCATGTCGGGCGGCGCGATCGCGATCACCACCGCCAATCGCGTCCTGATGCTCGAACACGCGATCTACAGCGTGATCTCGCCGGAGGCGGCGTCCTCGATCCTGTGGCGGGACGGCACCAAGGCCCAAGAAGCCGCCAACAACATGAAGATCACCGCCCAGGACATGCTGCGCTTCGGCGTGATCGACAGAATCCTGAAAGAGCCCGTGGGCGGCGCGCATCGCGACCCCGCCGCCATGATCGCCGCGACCGGCGAAGCCATCGACCAGGCGTTCAATGAAATGCGTGGGCTGGACGCCGAGGCGATCCGCAAGCAAAGGCGGCAAAAATTCCTCGATATCGGCCGAAAGCTCGGCTGACCGATCAATTTTGCGGCAAACGCGGCCGTGAGCGCCGCCTTTTTTGCCTCCCGTTTTTGGGTGAGGCCGCCACTTTCGGCCGCAATTAGGCCAAGACGCGGTATTTAACTTTCGGTTGACCATGGGGCTATCGGGCCTGCCGGCGCACCCCGTTCAGGTTGCGGGCAGGGGTCAAAGGGTAGTATTTTAATCAATGGCTTCAGGGCATCGCGCTGCTAATTGGGGTTGCGAGATCGCCCGGTGGGTGTGGAGCTTCTGCCTTGATTAACCGCTCGCTGGTCCGCGCGCTTACCACCACGGCTGCGCTCGCCGCAATTGGCGCGTTTCTCGCTGGCTGCGATGCAGACCAGGTTTCGCTCGCGAGCAACGCCAAGGCCAATCAGCCCGTTCCGCCCAAGCTGGTCGCGGCGATGCAGGAAAAGGATATGGATCTGCAATCGCCGATCCTGATCCGCGTCTTCAAGCAGGAAGCCGAACTCGAGGTCTGGAAGCAGAACCGCTCCGGCAAGTTCGCGCTGCTCAAGACCTATCCGATCTGCCGCTGGTCCGGTGATCTGGGCCCGAAGACGCGCGAAGGCGACCGCCAGGCGCCCGAAGGCTTTTATTCGATCACGCCGGCGCAGATGAACCCGCAATCGGCCTATTATCTCTCCTTCAACACCGGCTACCCCAATGCCTATGACCGTGCGCTCGGCCACACCGGCTCGGAGCTCATGGTGCATGGCGACTGCTCCTCGCGCGGCTGCTACGCGATGACCGACGAGCAGATCGCGGAGATCTATGCATTGGGCCGCGAATCCTTCTTCGGCGGTCAGAAGGCCTTCCAGTTCCAGGCCTATCCGTTCCGGATGACGCCCGCGAATATGGCGAAGCACCGCAACAATCCGAGCATGGCGTTCTGGAAAATGATCAAGGAAGGTTATGATCATTTCGAGGTCACGCGCCAGGAGCCGAAGGTCGATTTCTGCGAGAAGCATTACGTCTTCGATGCAGCCCGCGCGCCCGATGCGACGCGCGATCCGGTGTTCAACGCGGCGGCGAAATGCCCGCCCTATGTGGTGCCCGAGGAGATCGCCGGACCGGTTCGCGAGAAGCAGCAGCAGGACGAAGCCGAATACGCCAAGCTGGTGGCGAAGGGCACGCCGGTCGCAAAGCTCAACACCGGTATCGACGGCGGCATGAACCAGGTGTTCGCTTCGCACGTCCCCGGCGCCAGCACGGGCCTGTCCGACGGCGGTCAGGGCCAGGACCTGGCGCTCTCGTCTTACTCCAAGCTGCCTGGGACCATCCCCCCGACTGTCAATCCGCCGCGGGCGCCTGGCGCTGACGAGCCGGTGGCCGTTGCCGCGGCCCCCGCCCCCGAGGCGCCTGCGCCCACAGCGGCACCGGCAACCAAGATGGCGTCGGCATCGGGCGAACAATCCGGCGGCTTCCTCTCGGGTCTCGCCCGTAAGATGGGTCTTGCCAGCGCGACGGCCGATACGACTGCGACCACAACCCCGCCGGCCCCACCTCTCGCCAAGCAAAAAGTGGCGGACGCCAAGCACAACGAGGCGCGCGCCGAGGCCTCGGCTCCGCGCGTGGCTGCAGCAAGGTCGGCCGAAGCCAGGCAAGCGGCACATCCACCGGCGCTCAAGCGCTCGATCGCCGACAGCCAGGCGGCGTCTGATACGTCGTCAGCCCCGGCGAAGGATGGATTGGTCAGCGGCGCCCAGCCCATTGTCTCGGCCAACTCGTTCGAGAGCCGCTTCTCGGCGATGAAGTGATTCATCGCCGGCAACGAGTCGGCAGCTCAGATTCGAATTTCAAACAGCCACTTGTTTCCGCTGTGATCGTCTAAAGCGCGATGGGATTAGGTCGAATCGCCATCGCGCTTTAGATTCTTGTTTGAGCATGATCTTTTCGGAAAACCGCTTCACACTTTTCCGGATCATGCCCTAGCGTGACCGGACGATCCAGTATTCCAGAGGCATCGGAGCTCAACTGAGGAGCCGCGGCGTACTGGATGCCCGCGAGCCTGTCATCGGGCGGCGCTTCGCGCCGACCGGTGGCGGGCATGACGACGGAGGGACATGCATCCACATTCTCGCGACGCACTGCGCCCGAGTTATGCTGCGAAGTTTGGCCCTCTCGATAACAGAGGGCGCAGGGAAGGCCGGGTGCCCGCTGCACCCATGGCCCCGTGTGCGGCAAATGCGCAAAGAATGCACACGGAAGCGATCACAGGTACAGGCGGCATCACACCGGCCTTCCCTGCGCGAATGGTTTACGGCTTACTTCGCGCTCTTCCCGGTGAGCCAGACTTTGTTGTCACCGTCGTCGGCGAGATGCGAAAGCTATCTTCGCCAACTTAGCGCCAGCCATGGGGCGCCAGAACCACGCGACTTCGCCGTCCGCGATCAGTGCCGCTCGTCTATAAGCACCTTTCGCGTCCATCGCATCCCGCACCCAACGTCCGTGACGACGCGTACGCCCCTCATCGAGACGGGACGCGAACGAGGATGCGACTGATTTGGGGTGATCGCAAAGCGGTTTATTTTTCGCTTGAGGACTGGACGACCCAAATCAGCTTGATGCGGCAAGAGAAATTAGATTTTGCGCGCAGATGTTTTCCAAGCCCATGGCTCACGGAAGCAGCGAGACACTGCTGATCCGGCCATCCTTCGTGAGCGCAATTTGCCAATCGGCGGTGCCATGGACGAACTGAGTACGATAGATGTCGCTGCCGTCGCCGCCCACACCGCGAAACGACATCGTGAGCTGCGGCCCGAGTTTCGCCAGGATCGCCTGCCTTTGCTTCAGCAAGGAGCGTATCGCAGACGCAGCCTCGCGCGTCAGCAGATCCTGGCTGACTTCGCGGCTCCGAACGCCGGCGATGTAGGCTTGCAATGCCTCGTAACCACCCTTCGCCGGAAGGTCCCGATATATTTGCGCTGAATTTTCGGCGCCACCGGGTGAAATGAGATGCACGCGCGTCAACCGACCGGGCAAGATGATTTCGCGGCACGCCCCCTCCGCGTCGGCGACCATGAGGGCACCAGCCACGTCGGTCAAAATGTCTGTGGAGACATCGTTTTCAAGAGCACCGTTCGTAACCCACCGCCCGGAAGGTCCGAGCCTGAACAAACGAACATTGGCGCCACTGCGATTGATCAGTGACACTCTGATCGGAGCTGCATCGGAAGAGGACTTCAGCGTCGGTTCGACCGCACAGGCGAGGACCGCGCCCGGGCGCCCGTCGCCCTCGGGGCGGAAGGTGAGATCGTCAATCGTGCCGTCTGCGCCGAGATCGATCCGGAATTCAGCCGAGCCGTTCGCGAATTCGACGGCATAGATATCGTATCCTCCGGGTCCAACGCCTCGGAATGAAACCGATCGCACCGCGCCCAGCTCCGACAGTGCCTCGTGCAGAATAGAGACGCGTCGGCGCATCTGGTTGGCGAGCTGCGGGCTCATCCGCGCATAGTCGGGCGCGCCCCGTTTGAGGTCCTCGATCGCCCTTCTGAGGCGATCGTCGCCTCCGGGCGCCGGTAGCTGCTGTACAAAGCGGTCCGGCGCTGCAGCCACGCGCTGGGCAAAGCGGGTCTCGATCAATTGAGCAAGGCTGGGGTCGATCCGCGTGCCACGTGCGAGCTTGCCTTGCGCATCGTACAGTTCCAATCCGCTGATCTGGCCTTCGGCATCGGCGACGAAAGTGAACTTCGCATCGCCCGCTTCGGAGATGAAGGCGCGATCCCCCCGCGTGCGCAATCGCATGGGAGCCGCGCCGATCAGATGCGCGCTCAATCCTCCTCCGTCGCGGACGACTTTCAGCAGCGAGCCTACGCCGATCTGGTAATCGCCGATGAAGCGATCGAGCACGTGTGGGGCGAGATCGGCGGGCTGACCTGCCGCAATAGGCGCAGGCGGGAGGTTCGGCTCCCGTGTCACGCTGCCGGCGCTGAGCACTGCAAGCGGCAGAACAGCCGCCGCGACCAGCACGCGCTTGCGCCGGCCGCTCGCCTGCGGCGGGGCTGTTGCGAAGAGGCGCTCGACACGGCGCGGCAAGCTGCTCGATCGCGCCATGGCGAGCCCGGCAGGCGGGATGGCGGCGGCCGCATCGGCCATCTGAAGGAGAACATCGACGTAGAAGCGGCTGTCACCGGTCCCGGCCACGACTGCGTCATCGCTGACCATCTCGGCGAGTTCGGCGAGATGTCGATGAAGCCACCAGGCGAAGGGCGAGAACCAAAAGGCCGCGCGGTACAGAGAGGCCAGCAGCAGGCGATAGAAGTCGCCATGGGCGATGTGCGCCCCCTCGTGCAAAAGGACGACGTGCCGCTTGCGATCGCTCCACGCGATCGAATCGGCAGGAAGCAGGATGACGGATGCAAAGGTCACGGGCACGCGCACCACGTCGGTCAGGCGCACATTCGCATGCCCAAATGCGCCATCACGAAGCGGGCGCGCCGCTGCGGTGATGCGGCACATGACGGCTATGCCGATGAACAAGCGCATGATCATGGCCCCGGCGACGACCAGATAGGCCGCGGTCGCCCACCAGATCCAGTTGACTGACTGCGCTGTCGCAGCGCGGGGAGCGGTCGATGCAGAGCGCGCCTCGCCTATCGGCGGCGGCTCGGCCGATGGCGCGAGTGGCAAGATGTCATCTTGCGTAGAAAGGATGGAAAGGACCGGCTGCGCGCGCGCCCGTATCAGGTCGGCCGGAAGCGGCAGGCGCATGAGGGGCGTCAGCGCGGGCATCGCCAGCGCGGCACACAGCACCGCGGTCCAAACGGTCATCCGCAGGCTCGGATTGCGCACCCGCGCGACTTTCAGGCCAAGCCAGACGATGCAGCCAAGCCCGGCCGCACGCAGCGCCAGCTCCGCGACCTCGCCGAGGATCATTTCTTCTCCGCCCTGGGCGCATCCATCCTGTCGAGGATGCGGCGCAATTGCCGGCGATCGATCATTTTCGAATCCACCATGCCGACGAGCACCTCCTCGACGGATCCATTGCACACCCAATCGACGATCCGCTTGACGGCGCGCGCCGCGATCCGCCCGCGCGGCTCACGCGGCTCATAGACATAGGTGCGGCCATCGATCGTGTGCGTGATGTAGCCCTTCTCCTCCAGCCGCCGCAGCACGGTTCGCACCGTCGACTCCTTCAAGGGGCGCGGCAGGCGTTCGCGTACGGCCTCGGCCGTAACAGGCGCATTGGCCCACACCACTTGCACGATCTCGCGCTGGAGATCACCAAGTTCCTCCAGGCCGTCCCTGTCGTCGAATTTGTCGGGCATCGCTTCGTCTGTCGGTAGCATAGGATAACGCTATGCAACATAGCACCTCAGACCCGTGGTCGACAAAGCGGAAGACGCTTTTCGACAGAAGAAGCCTGTTCCGAACAACGCGCAACGCGCATGCCGATCCCGCCAATCCTATTGACTGTAGCACTTCATAGCGTTATGCATCATAACATTGAAATTGATGCATTCGCCGTGCGGGCCATGCGGTCGCAGCACTCGTGCCAAGCCCGCTCCAACGGAGGCAGGTCTTAGATGAGTCCCGGACTCAAAACGCTCTGCCTTGCCGCGTGTCTCCAGGGACTGCTGTCGATCCCTGCCTGGGCGCAGGCGAATCCTTCCCAATCCCGCCTTCAACTCGGCACCGATCGGTCGTTCTTGTCGACCCAACCGAGGGATGTGAAGGAGAAGACGCTGAAGGACATTCATGACCTTGGCCTCGTGTGGCTTCGCGATGCCCCCACGAGCGGCTCGCAGCGCGCCATCGCAAACTTCGTCGAAGAGATCGCCGTCGCGAAGAAAAATCAGCTCAAGGTCTTGGCGATCATCATGCCGATGGACGAGGACTATGATGGCGCGCTGCCCATCAATCGTTGCGGCTGGAGGGAAAAGCGGCTCAGCCAGATCAACCTGACGAAATACGCCAAGCGGCTGCAAACCTTGTTTGGCGCCGTCAAAGCCGCCGGGCTCTCGATCGACGCCTTCGAATTCGGCGGCGAGTTCGACCAATATTGCTATGATGCCGACGTTCCCCGGGGGCACGCGGGTTCGGCCACGCCCGGCGAAATCAAGACTTGGTTGAAGGGCTATGGCCGGTTTCTGCAAACGGGCGCGGCCATCGCCCATGCTTCCAAATATTTTCCGCAGGCAAAGATCATCACCTTCGGAATGGCGCACAGCGGCGATTCCCGCTCGGGCGGTGCCTTTCCCGCCCCCGCGCGCTATGTCGCGATGCTGCGGGATGTGGACGGCGTCAACTATCTGAAAGACGTCGACGGCTACGGCACGCATCTCTATCCGTCGCCGAACGATATCGTGAATTCGGTGCGTCACCTCTTGGGGGAGGATGTGGCGGCGCTCGGCCGGGACAGGCCGATCTGGATCACCGAATGGGGATTTCTCGAGATCCGCGCCTTTCCGAACCGCAGTGGACGGACGTTGCCGCAATGCGTGCAGACGTTTCTCGATGTGCTGGATGAGGCGCGTCGCGACATCCCGATCGGACCTGCGATGTATTTTCGCTACGACGTCTGGCTGACCGATGCCACAGGAAAGCCGTTGCCGCAGGCCGACGTGTTGGCGGCCTACATGTCGGGAAAACCGGCGCTCCATTAGACATGATGAAATTGCACCGCGCTCCCGTTGTCATCGGCGTCGTGTTGCTCGGCGCCCTGCCGCTTTTCCGGCCGGCCTTCGTGCATGCGGACGGCGCGAAAGACGCGAGACCGGACCCTGCAGAGTTTTGTCTCCCATGCATCAGCATCCGTGTCGGCCTGCCGCGTGTGGTGCGCGGTCCTTCGCCTGGAATCCCGACAGTCCTTTCACAGAAATCCAGCTCCCGGGCGGGAAGTTTCGCGGCTTCAGCGCCAGCGCCACCACTTATGCCATCGACGGCACGACCCCGTCCGACATGAGCGGTGCCGCACGACCCGTGCTGCCGCCGGCGCCGCGCGGGCAGCCTGGCGAGAGCGGCGAGTGGATCGTCCATGTCGAGCGCTCGGGCAAGGGCGTGTTGGGCTGGGTGCATGACGAAACCGGCGATGCGCCGGGCCAGGGACTAAAATCGATGTCGCTCACCGTTTCCGACGATGACGGCTTGAGCTGGCGCCGCCTTGGCCAAATCATCACCGGGACCGAGCCCATCATCGAAGGCCGCATCACCGGCGAGGGAGACTGCACGGCGGTCGATGGCCACGACGGCTATTACTACGCGTACTGCCTGCGCAACCGCGATCACGGCAATATCGTCGCCCGCGCGCCCACCGACCATCCGGGCCCGGGAAACTGGAAAAAATACTTCAGGCCGAAGGAGTTTCCGGGAATGTGGCCGGGCCCGCCGTTGTCCGCGCTCGATCCGGGGCGCTCGGCCCAATATTTCCAGGAGCTCATGAGCAAGCTGGATGCAACTGGCGTGACGCTAGCCGGCCTGGAGCTGGAGAACGATGCCTACAACCTGCACACGTACCCCTGGGGCGATCATCCGGGCGACAAGGCTTCGGCGATCCACCGCATGCGCCGCCCGCGGGCGCTGGTCGATCCGATCTGCGTTCCCGGCGGCAAGCCGTGCTGGATCACCGAGTGGGGCTTTGCCTATGCAGGCAACACGTGCTCGGCGTCCGAGGAGAAAGACCGTGCGCTGGTCGTGCAGGAGATGATGGGCGATTTCGCCGAGCTTGCGCGCGAAGGCCGGCTCACGGGCCTGATCTACTATTCCTGGACCGGCGACGTGCAATTCGATGTCGAGCGCTGCGGCGGACTCACGGAGTCCGGCAAGCGCGCACTGAGCCCTTTGTAAGGAATCTCGAATGCGTATGGCTTGGCTGCTGCTTGCTCTCCTCGGCTCGGCGTCAACGGATGCTTCGCGCGCCGCAAGCCTGCAAAAACTGACCTGGGGCAATCCCGATCAGCCTTGGGGAACGAGGCGCCCCGTGACCGAGGCTGATAGAGCCGCGATCGCGCGCTATCGCGCCGGACAACATGGGAAGCCGGCGTTCGCGACCGACTTCACCGCGGCGGCGGCGCTCAGCTCGCAATGGTTGATGCAGTCCGACGATTATCTGAAGTCATGCCGCCGACCGGAAAATGTCGTTGCAACTCCGGCCGGACTGCAACTGCAAACACGCACTGCCACAGGCTGCCGCGCGCAATGGTCGACAGGCTTCATCATCAGCCGGCAGCATTTCGCCTACGGCTTCTTTGAAGCGACCATCAAGATCGCCGACACCGACGGCCTCAACAACGCCTTCTGGCTCGTCACCGAGGACCATTTCGAGATCGATGTCTGCGAACTGCATTATCCGAACATTGACCGGATGACGCTCCACGACAACAACAAGATCGACGGCAAATTCCCCATCGCGGTGGGCTTCGACAGCCGCTTCGCCGAGAACTTCGCCAGGGACTTTCACGATTTCGGTGTGCTGTGGACCGCAACCGATATCGTGTTCGAGGTCGATGGCGAACCGGTCGCCGCGATCCGCACCAGCGGGTCGATCAAAGGCGCGGCCGATATCCGCCTGTCCTCGGCACTGATGGATTATGCGGGGAAAATCCCCGCCAATCCGGCCGGCCATGCCATGTCCGTCAGGTCCTTGCGCGTATACCCGCTTTAAAGCGCCCTTGATCTGTCGCAAGAGCCTGGCGCCGAATATCGTTTTTATCGGCTGTCGCCAGACCGCTCCCGCAATCTGATTGTACCGCCATGAACTTCTTGTCGAAGCCGGTGAAGGAGATGCATCGCGTCGGCACTGACGCGGCCGCGCGCGATGCACGCGACGACGGGGGCTTTGAGACTGTCGAATCCGACGGTCCACGGCGCCGACACAAGGCGACTGGTCCGCGGTAGCTCGACCGCGTCCGCCGAAGCTCGAAGAGCGAAGGTGGAAGAGCGAAGGCGGAAGCGTGCCCACAACAATGCTTCCGCGAATCAGATGACCGATCGGCGCGGCGCTTGCGCGCCTTTGCCCACGCTACAAACTGCACGCGGCAACGGCGCCCTCAGGCTCACACGTACTTGCCGTGGCAGTGCTTATACTTCTTCCCCGAACCGCAGGGGCAATCTTCGTTGCGGCCGACCTTGCCCCAGGTTGCGGGATTCTTCGGATCGCGGTTTTCGACACCACGCCCGGTCGGCGCCTGCGGCACCAGCGAGGCGTTGGCGAACGCCATCTCGTCCTCGCCCGTGCTCGGATCGAGATGGGATATCTGCATCGGCGGCAGCTCCTGATGCTGCGGCTCCGGTGGGACGATCTCAACCCGCATGAGCTGGGCGGTGACGGCCTCGCGCAAATGGGAGATCATGGATTCGAACAGGCTGAAGGCTTCCGATTTGTATTCCTGCAGGGGATCGCGCTGGCCGTAGCCGCGCAGGCCAATGACCTGGCGCAGGTGATCGAGCATGACCAGATGCTCGCGCCAGAGATGGTCCAGGGTCTGCAAAAGGATGGTCTTCTCGACATAGCGCATCACCTCGGGCCCCCACTGGGCGACCTTGGCGGCCATGTGCTCGTCGGCACGCTTCTCGATGCGCGAGAGCAGCTCCTCGTCGGCGATGCCCTCTTCCTTGGCCCATTCGTCGACCGGCAGATCGAGATCGAGCACGCGCTTGAGCTCTTCCTTCAGCCCTGCGACGTCCCACTGCTCGGCGTAGGCATGTTCGGGCACGTGCTTGGCGACGAGGTCCTCGACATAGGCGTGACGCATGTCGGCGACCGTCTCGGCCACGCTCTCGTCCTTCATCAGGTCGACGCGCTGGTCGAAGATGACCTTGCGCTGATCGTTCTGCACGTTGTCGAACTTGAGCAGGTTTTTGCGGATGTCGAAGTTGCGCGCTTCGACCTTCTGCTGCGCCTTCTCCAGGGCCTTGTTGATCCAGGGATGGATGATGGCCTCGCCCTCTTTCAGGCCAAGGCGCGTGAGCATGGAGTCGAGCCGGTCGGACCCGAAGATGCGCATCAGGTCGTCTTCCAGCGACAGGAAGAATTTCGAGCGCCCGGGGTCGCCCTGCCGTCCCGAACGGCCGCGGAGCTGGTTGTCGATGCGACGGGACTCGTGGCGTTCCGAGCCGATGATATAGAGGCCGCCCGGCTTTTTCACCGTCTTCGCCGGCTTGCTGCCCTTGGCCGGCTCGAGCTCGACGATCTCCTCCGCGTTCAGCACGATCTCGCGGAAGCGCTCGACGTCGGCCTTGATCTGCTCGATCTTCTTTGCCTTCTCGGCCTCATCCGTGATCCCTGCGGTCTCCTGCTGGATCCGCATCTCCAAGGAGCCGCCGAGCTTGATGTCGGTACCGCGGCCGGCCATGTTGGTCGCGATCGTGATCGCGCCGGGCACGCCGGCCTCCGCGACGATGTAGGCTTCCTGCTCGTGGAAGCGGGCGTTCAAGACGGCGAACAATTTCGCCGGCTTGCCGGCGCGGGCCGCCGCATAGAGCTTGTCGAGCGCGCCTTCCTTGCCGAAATCGATCTGCTTGTAGCCGTGCTTCTTCAGATACTCGGCCAAGACCTCGGACTTCTCGATCGAGGCGGTGCCGACCAGCACCGGCTGCAGCCGCGCATTGGCCCGCTCGATCTCGGCGAGAATCGCGGCGTATTTTTCGGTTTGCGTGCGGTAGACCTCGTCGTCCTCATCGAGACGCGCCACCGGCAGGTTGGTCGGGATCTCCACGACCTCGAGCTTGTAGATGTCGAACAGCTCGTCGGCTTCGGTGGCCGCCGTGCCGGTCATGCCGGCGAGCTTTTCGTACATGCGGAAATAGTTCTGGAAGGTGATGGAAGCCAGCGTCTGGTTTTCCGGCTGCACCGGCTGATGCTCTTTGGCTTCCAGCGCTTGGTGCAGGCCTTCCGAATAGCGCCGGCCCGGCATCATGCGCCCGGTGAACTCGTCGATGATCACGACCTCGCCGTCGCGGACGATGTAATCCTTGTCGCGGGTGAACAGTGTGTGTGCGCGCAGCGCCTGGTTGACGTGATGCACCACCGAGACGTTCTCGACGTCATAGAGCGACTCGCCCTTGAGCAGATCCGCGTCCTGCAGCAGGTTCTCGAGCTTCTCCATGCCGGCTTCGGTGAGCGTCACCGTGCGCTGCTTCTCGTCGACCTCGTAGTCGGACTTGTCGAGCTTGGGGAAGAAGGTGTCGATGGTGTTGTAGAAATCGGAGCGGTCGTCGAGCGGACCGGAAATGATCAACGGCGTGCGCGCTTCGTCGATCAGGATCGAGTCGACTTCGTCGACGATGGCGAAGTAGTGGCCGCGCTGGACCATGTCCTCCAGGCGGTACTTCATGTTGTCGCGCAGATAGTCGAAGCCGTATTCGTTGTTGGTACCGTAGGTGATGTCGCAGGCATAAGCCGCCTTGCGCTCGGCATCGTCGAGCCCGTGGACGATGACGCCCGTGGTCATGCCGAGGAAGGAATAGATCTGGCCCATCCAGCCCGCGTCGCGGCGGGCGAGGTAATCGTTGACCGTGACGACATGAACGCCGCGGCCGGCGAGCGCGTTGAGATAGACCGCGAGCGTTGCAACCAGCGTCTTGCCTTCGCCGGTCTTCATCTCGGCGATGTCGCCCTCATGCAGCACCATGCCGCCGATGAGCTGCACGTCGAAATGGCGCTGGCCGAGCGTACGCTTGGCGGCCTCACGGACCGTTGCAAAGGCTGGAACCAGGATGTCGTCGAGCGTCTTGCCTTCCGCGAGTGCTTTTCTGAACTCCTCGGTACGGGCCCTCAGCGCTTCGTCGGAGAGCGCGGCAAGCTCGCCTTCGAGCGCGTTGATGGCAGCGACGCGGGATTGGTACCCCTTGATCCGCCGGTCGTTGGCGGAGCCGAAAAACTTGCGGGCGAGCGCGCCGATCATACCGTCTTCCTGTTCTCGCGATTAACGCGTTGCAGCGTCTGAGTGCTCCACCCGCCCTTGCCCTATCAACTCACCGTGACGCACCGGCGTGCTGTCCTGGTTCCGAGGCCCATCCGCCGAATGAGTGGGAATTAAGCAAATTTGGGTTAAACGGCAAAAAACGCAGCAAAAATAAGCGCTATCACCGCTTACACGATGGCCGAGAGATATGGCCCGGTCGGTGGCTTGTCAACGGCGGCAGGGTTTGGCCGCGCTGTCAAGGATTTCATCAAATTGACAGACTTTTCGCGTTGCCAAGGGCTGCTGTTTGGGCGAGTGTCCGGCCGCCTAAAGCCATCCTAATATGTGAAGGATTTTCCATGACCACCTCGTTCGCGGTAGCGAAAACCGGCTCGCGCCTCCTCCTCGCCTCAGCCCTGGCAGGCTCTCTCGCTCTGGTGCTTTTCGCCGGCCCGGTTCGCGCCGAGGACAAGGTGCTGGCCAAGGTCAACGGCGCCGAGATCCACCAGAGCGACGTCGCGCTCGCCGAAGAGGAACTCGGGCCTTCGCTCGCGCAGATGGATCCTTCGACCAAGAACGAGAACGTGCTGGCGTTCCTGATCGACATGAAGATCGTTGCCAAGGCCGCCGAGGACAAGAAGGTCCAGGACAGCGACGACTTCAAGAAGCGGTTGGCGTTCACCCGCAACCGGCTGCTGATGGACAGCCTCTTGGCGAGCGAAGGCAAGGCCGCAACCACCGACGATGCGATGAAGAAGGTCTATGACGACGCTTCCAAGCAAATCGCCGGCGAACAGGAAGTCCATGCCCGTCACATCCTGGTCGAGACCGAGGACGAGGCCAAGCAGGTCAAGGCGGATCTCGACAAGGGCGCCGACTTCGCCGAGCTTGCCAAGAAGAAGTCCAAGGATCCCGGCGCCTCCGACGGCGGCGACCTCGGCTTCTTCACCAAGGACCAGATGGTGCCGGAATTTTCGGCTGTCGCCTTCTCGCTCGAGCCGGGCAAGATCTCCGATCCGGTCAAGACCCAGTTCGGCTGGCACATCATCAAGGTCGAGGAGAAGCGCAACCGCAAGCCGCCGGAATTCGATCAGGTGAAGAGCCAGATTGAAACCTATGTGACGCGCAAGGCGCAGGCGGATTATGTGGCCAAGCTGCGCGAAGGGGCCAAGATCGAGCGCATGGACCAGGCCGCCAACACGCCGACGGCACCCAACGCCGCAAAGGACGCGGCCAAGCCGGCGGATACAACTTCCAAGAAGTAGAGCAAATTCGACGTCGCCCCGGCCTTGAGCCGGGGCTTTCGTTTCTCGTCGCCCCGCCAAGTGAGCGTGGCGAGCGCTGAGCCGGGACGACAGCAATTGTGTGGCCGCCCGATTCTTCCTTCCGTAAATCGCGTGGCCGCCCTCTCCCGTTCGCATAGCCGAGATGATACAGAGCGCTTCCCGCATCACCAGCCGCCGGAAGCTTAGATGTCCACGACCGTCTCCCCGCTTGCGCCCGCCGATTTTCCCACCATGCCCGCGATTGCGGGCGTGAAGCTTGCCACCGCCGCCGCAGGGATTCGTTACAAGGGGCGCACCGACGTGCTGCTCGCCGTGCTGGACAAGGGCACCGCGGTGGCCGGCGTCTTCACCAGGTCCAAATGCCCGTCGGCACCGGTCGAATGGTGCCGGGCCAAACTGTCCGGCGGCAAGGCACGGGCGCTGGTGGTCAATTCCGGCAACGCCAACGCCTTCACCGGCAAGACCGGACGGCAATCGACGGCCATGACGGCCGCGATCGCCGCCAAGGCCGTCGGCTGCAGCGTGAGCGAGGTGTTTCTTGCATCCACCGGCGTCATCGGCGAGCCGCTGGACGCCACGAAGTTCGACGGCGTGCTGGCCAATCTCGCCGAGACGGCTGCACCCGATGACTGGATGGACGCCGCCAAGGCCATCATGACCACCGACACGTTTCCGAAGATCGCGACCGCGACCGTCAAGCTCGGCAAGGCCAAGGTCACGATCAACGGCATGGCGAAGGGCGCGGGCATGATCGCGCCCGACATGGCCACCATGCTCTCTTTCGTCTTCACCGACGCACCGCTCTCGCGGAGCGTGTTGCAGGCGCTTTTAAAGAGCGGGGTCGAAGACACCTTCAACGCAGTCACCATCGACGGCGACACCTCGACGTCCGACACGCTGCTGGCCTTTGCAACGGGGGCGGCGGCAAGCGCCGGCGCACCGAAGATCAGCCGCGCCAGCGATCCCAGGCTGAAGGATTTCGTCAAAGGCTTCCGCGGCGTGCTCGCCACGCTCTCCGAGCAGGTGGCGCGGGATGGCGAGGGCGCGCGCAAGCTGGTCGAGGTGCTGGTCGAAGGCGCGGTCTCCAAGCAATCGGCGCGCAAAATCGCGATGTCGATTGCGAACTCGCCGCTGGTGAAGACCGCGATCGCCGGCGAGGATGCCAATTGGGGGCGCGTCGTGATGGCGGTCGGCAAGGCCGGCGAGCCCGCCAACCGCGACAAGCTCTCGATCTTCTTCAATGGCATCCGCGTCGCCAAGAGCGGGGCGCGCGATGTCGGCTATGACGAGACCGAAGTCTCCAAGGCGATGAAGGAGCCGAAGATCCAGATCAAGGTCACGCTCGGGCTCGGCAAAGGCCGCGACCGCGTGCTCACCTGCGACCTCACCAAGGAATATGTCGCCATCAACGGCGATTATCGGTCGTGAGCCAGCGTCATTCGGGGCGATGCGACAGCATCGAACCCGGAATCTCGTGCCACAACCTCCGGATTCCGGGTTCGCGCTTTCAGCGTGGCCCGGAATGACGTACCCCAGTGGGGAGTCCCAATTTGCAAAGATCTGAAATGCACATGGCAGATCTCAAGCTCACACTCGTCGTTGCCTGCGCGCTCGTTGACGCCGACAAGCGCGTGCTGATCGCGCAGCGCCCGCCGGGCAAGGCGATGGCGGGCTTATGGGAATTCCCCGGCGGCAAGATCGAGCCGGGCGAACGGCCGGAGCAGACCTTGATCCGCGAGTTGCATGAGGAGCTTGGCATCAGCGTGAGCGAGCCGTGCCTCGCGCCGCTGACCTTCGCGAGCCACGCCTATGAGAGCTTTCATCTGTTGATGCCGCTCTATATCTGCCGGCGCTGGGAAGGACAGGTGATCGCGCGCGAAGGGCAAAACCTCGCCTGGGTGCGCGCCAATAAACTGCGCGATTATCCGATGCCGCCGGCGGACCTTCCGCTGATCCCGCATCTGGTTGATCTGTTGATGTGAAGCACCGTCATTCCGGGGCGATGCGTAAGCATCGAACCCGGAATCTCGAGATTCTCTGATGTGCAAGTGCACATCAGAGTTCGCCTCTTCGAGGCGCCCCGGAATGACGGCGCGATAAGCAGCGGGACAGGCCCGGCCATGACGAGCAAGCGGCCTAGCTCTTCGTGCCCCTCTTCACCGCCTCTTCGAGGCTCGCTTTCGCCGAGCCCGGACGCAGCGGTTTTTGCTGGCTTTCATGCGGCGCCCAGGCGGAAAGCCAGATCACGTCGAAGGTGGCGCGGATGCGGCCGTCCGGATCGGCGAAGCGCTCGCCATAGATTTGCGCCATCCTGATCAGCGTGCTGCGACGGGTCGGCGTTCGCCGCCGCTCGGTGAGCACGTTGGTTGCGCCCATGCGCCGCAAATCCTGCATCAAGCCGAACGCGTTGTCGTAACGCACCACGATGCGGTCGAGATCGGTGACCGGCAGGGCGAGCCCGGCCCGCTGCAACAGGCCACCGACGTCGCGCAAGTCGGCGAAGGGCGCAACGCGCGGCGAAATCCCGCCTTCGCATTCGGCTTCCGCCGCGGCGAAGGATTGGCGCAGTTCGGTCAGCGTGTCGCCGCCGATCATCGCCGCAAGCAACAAACCATCCGGCCGCAGCGCACGCCTGATCTGCGCGAGTACACCAGGCAGATCGTTGACGAACTGAAAGGCCAGCGCCGACACCACGAGGTCGAGGGACTCAGGCGCTAGCGACAGCCCTTCCTCCGCCGAGTCTGACGGCGCGACATGCCCGATCGAAGGGAGACGTCGGCGCAGCCGCGTTTGCAGCTCTTCGCCCGGCGTCCAGATATCCGCGACATCCCTGAAATCGCGCATCACCGCGGCGAGTCGCTCCTCCATGTCGCCTGCGACGCGCTCCAGCAGGAAATCCGCCGGCCCGAGCGATAAAGCACGCCGCCGCCGCCGCGCAAGCAGCGCGCGGTCGAACAGCTTTGGGGCGATGATCGGGTTCTGAGCCATGTTCTTTGCTTAAGCCGGTCCCGCCGCATCTGGCAATCCGCCTTGAGCGATTGCGTTCCGGGCGCTAGCCTTAACGAATGGAAGTGGAAATCGCTCCGTCCCGTTCGGTTTTTGGCCCGCTCCGCGGCGTGTTCGGCACTTGCCGGAGCGTCTGGCGTCACGCCGCAAAGTTTGCGCTCGACATCGCGCTCCCGACGCTCTGCGTCGCTTGCCGCGAGCCGGTCGATGGCGAGGGCGTCTGCGCCGAGTGCTGGGCCAAACTGTCCTTCATCGCACCGCCCTATTGTCCGCGGCTCGGCATTCCCTTCGTTTATGATCCCGGGCCCGACATGCTGTCGATGGAGGCGATCGCCGATCCGCCGGCCTATACCCGTGCCCGCGCGGCCGTGCGCTATGACGACGTGGCGCGCACGCTGGTACACGCGCTGAAGTACCAGGACCGTACCGATCTTGCGCCGACAATGGGCCGCTGGATGGCGCCCGCGGGGCGCGAGCTCCTGGCCGGCGCCGACATGCTGATCCCGGTGCCGCTGCATTGGCGGCGCGCCTGGAGCCGCCGCTACAATCAATCCGGCGCACTGGCGCAAGTCATCGCGCGCCAAAGCCGGGTGAAGCTGCGCGGCGACCTGCTGTTGCGGGTGCGCGCGACCGAGCAGCAGGTCGGCCTGTCCCGCGCGCAGCGGGCGAGCAATGTGCAGGGCGCATTCGAGGTATCGCCTGACCGGCGGCCGGAGATTGCCGGACGACGTGTGATCCTGGTGGATGACGTCCTCACCTCCGGCGCCACGCTGGATGCGTGCGCGCGGGCATTCTTGCGCGCCAAAGCAGCGCAGGTGGATGTGCTGGTGTTTGCCCGGGTTGTGGACAGCCCTAAAGCTCCCATATAATTCACGAATCCGTAAATGATCAGAGCGCGAGATGACCGCTGCTATCGAGATATACACCCGCCCGGGCTGCGGCTATTGCACGGCCGCCAAATCGCTGCTGACCCGGAAGAAGGCCGTCTTCACGGAATACGATGTCGCCAGGGATCCGGGCTTCCGGCAAATGATGTATGATCGCGCCGGGGCCGGCTCGACGTTTCCGCAGATTTTCATCGGCAAAACCCATGTCGGCGGATGCGACGATCTTTACGCGCTCGACCGCGCCGGCAAACTCGATGCCCTTCTTGCGGGAGAAAAGGCCTCATCATGAGCGCTGACAACACTTTCACTGCCGCGATGGTGCAGATGCGGACCGGGCTTCTGCCCGGGCCAAGTCTCGAGCAGGGCACGAAACTGATCAGACAGGCCGCCGCGCAAGGTGCCGAGTATGTGCTCACGCCCGAGGTGAGCAACATGATGCAGTTGAACCGCAAGGCGCTGTTCGAGCATCTTTCGAGCGAGCAGGATGATCCCTCGCTGAGGGCGTATCAGGCGCTCGCGGCCGAATTGAAGATTTATCTGCACATCGGTTCGCTCGCGCTGCGCTTCTCGCCGGAGAAGGCGGTCAACCGCTCCTTCCTGATCGCGCCCGACGGCAGGGTGCTCGCGAGCTACGACAAGATCCACATGTTCGACATCGATCTGCCGGGCGGCGAGAGTTACCGCGAGTCCGCCAATTACCAGCCCGGCGAGACCGCCGTCATTTCCGACCTGCCCTGGGGCCGCATCGGACTGACCATTTGCTACGATGTACGCTTCCCCGCGCTCTACCGCGCCTTGGCCGAGAGCGGTGCGTCATTCATTACTGTTCCTTCCGCCTTCACCCGCAAGACCGGCGAAGCGCATTGGCATGTGCTGTTGCGCGCCCGCGCCATCGAGACCGGTTGTTTCGTGTTCGCGGCGGCGCAAGCCGGACTGCATGAGAACAAGCGCGAGACGTATGGTCATTCGCTGATCATCGATCCCTGGGGCGAGGTGCTCGCGGAAGCCGGGGTTGAGCCCGGCGTCATCATGGCCAAGATCGATCCATCGAAGGTCGAGACGGCACGCAAGGCGGTGCCGTCATTGCAGCATGGACGCCGTTTCAGCGTCGCCGACCCCAAATCGGGACCGGAACATCTGCATCTGGTGCGAGGATCGGCATGATCCGTTATTCGCTCCGCTGCGAACGCGAGCACAATTTCGAAAGCTGGTTCCAGAGTTCTTCCGCGTTCGACGCTCAGGTCAAGCGCAAGCTCGTAAGCTGCCCGATTTGCGGCTCCGACAAGGTCGAGAAGGCCATCATGGCACCGCGGATCGTGAGCAGGAAGAGCCGCGAGAGCGCGGCGCCTGCGCCCGTGCCTGCCGCGTCACCGGAAGCGGCTCCGGCAGCGCAAACCGCCCAGACCGCACTGATGATGGCGCAGGAGCGGGAACTGCGGGCCAAGCTGAAGGAATTGCGCGATCACATCATCAAGAACGCCGACAATGTCGGTGAACGCTTCCCGAACGAGGCGCGGAAAATGCATTACGGCGAGATCGAGCACCGCCCGATCTACGGCGAGGCCTCGCCCGAAGAGGCGCGCGCCTTGATCGAGGAAGGCGTCGAAGTCTCCCCGCTCCCGGTGCTGCCGGAAGATCGAAACTGACGCGCTCAAGCGCGATGAGATTGGGTTAAATTGTCATCGCGCTTTGGCTGTTTGATTGAGCATGATCTTTTCGGAAAACCGCTGCACGCTTTTCCGGGCCATGCTCTAGCGTCATTCTGGGGCGATGCGCCAGCATCGAACCCGGAATCTCGCGCCGCAAGCTGTAGATTCCCGGTTCGCGCGTTTCACGCGCGCCCCGGAATGACACCAACGTAGGCCCGCGCATGAGCCCGATCTCCTTCTCATCCTGGCAAATATGGGCGGTGCTTTCGGCCGTCTTCGCCGCGTTGACCGCGATCTTCGCCAAGGTCGGCGTCGAGGACATCAATTCCGATCTTGCCACCCTGATCCGCACCGTCATCGTGCTGATCGCGCTGTCGCTGATCCTCTATGCGACCGGGCGTCTCACGCATGCGGGTCCGATCTCGGCCAAGAGCTGGCTGTTTCTTCTGCTCTCGGGGCTCGGCACCGGCGCCTCCTGGCTGTGCTATTTCCGCGCGCTCAAGCTTGGGCCGGCGACGCTGGTCGCGCCGATCGACAAATTGAGCGTGGTGCTGGTGGCGCTGTTCGGCGTGGTGTTCCTGGGCGAACGGCCGTCCCCCAATGGCTGGCTCGGAATTGCGCTGATCTCGGCCGGCGCGGTGCTGATCGCGCTGAAGGGGTGAATGCTACGCTGCCACCAGCAACGCGACACCAGCCACAATCAAGACGATTCCGGATAACTCGCGCAGCGAAACCGGCTGCTTGAACGAGTAGCGAGCCACCGCTTGCGCAAACAGCACCTCGATCAGTGCCAGCGTCCGCACGTTGGCCGCAGCGGTGAGTGCAAAGGCCAGGAACCAGAATTGCGAGGCAAAGGCGCCCACGAAGCCGGCGAACAGTGATGGCCGCCACATCGAGAAGATCTTGCCGAGCACGTCCGGCGCGCGCCACACGAGATAGATCGTCAGTACCAGCGTCTGCGCAAACAATCCCAACACCAGCGTGTAGGATGCGGCGGTCGCGAAGGAAACGCCGGGTACGGTGATCACGGCGCCGCGAAAGCCAACTGCCGACAGCGCGAAGGCTGCCGCCGCGAACAAGCCGAGTACGGTCGGCTTCAACTCGGTGAAATTGCTTTTGCCACCCGGACGGAGCGCGGCAATCACGACCCCGACGGTAGCGATCAGGATCGCAATGACCTTCATCGCGGAGAGATGGTCGCCGAGGAACACAAAGCCGAAGATCGCGGTTTGGATCGCCTCAGTCTTCAGATAAGCCGTCGTCACCACGAAGGAGCGCTGGTTCATGGCGAGCAGCATCAGGCCGGTGCCGAGAATCTGGCTCAGTGCGCCCAAGATCAGCCATGGCCAGAACGCAGCCGTCGGCACCGGCAACGGATCGCCTGAAGCCAGCAGAACGAGGGCGAGGAACACACAGGAGAACGGGAAGCCGAACAGGAAGCGGATATTGGTGGCGCCCCAGGTGCCGAGCGGCCCCGTCAACTGCCGCTGCATCGCATTGCGCGCGACCTGGCCGAGCGCAGCGATAACCGTAAAGGGAATCCAGAGCGTGGCGACGGAGAACATGAGGCAGCAAAGTGCCGAGTGGCGAGAATGGGATCAACCCAGGTGATGCATGACAACCATGTCGTCCCTGCGCAGGCCCTAGGGCATGCACAGGGACGACAGCCGCTTTGTGCGCTACACCATCTCTTCCGCGATCACCATGTAGTTCACGTCCATGTCGGTGGAGAGGCTCCATTTGTCGGCGAAGGGGCTGTAGACGACGCCGCTTTCCTCTGTCACCACGAGGCGGTTGTCGAGCAGGTATTTCGCAAGCTCGTCGGGGGTCACGAACTTGTCCCATTGATGGGTGCCGCGCGGCAGCCAGCGCAGGACATATTCGGCGCCGACGATCGCGAGCGCAAAGCTCTTCCAGTTGCGGTTGATGGTTGAGATCACCATCAGCCCACCCGGCTTGAGCATGGCGGCACAGCGCTTGAGGAACAGGCCGACATCGGTGACATGCTCCACCACCTCCATCGCCAGCACGACGTCGAAGCGCTCGCGGACGTCCATCTCCTCCACCGTCGTGCAGCGGTAATCGATGGAGAGATGGCCGCGATCGGCGTGCAGCTTGGCGGCGGCGATGTTGGATGGCGAGGGATCGATGCCGATCACCTGGGCCCCGAGCCGGGAGAGCGGCTCGCACAGTAGCCCCGCGCCGCAGCCGATATCGAGGATGCGCAGGTCCGACAGGCAGCTCAGGCTTCTGACGTTGCGGGAAAATTTCCGGCACGCCGCGTCGCGGATGTAGCCGAGCCGCAACGGGTTGATCCTGTGCAAGGGCGCCATCTTGCCCTTCGGATCCCACCATTCCTGCGACAGTCTCGAAAATTTGGCGACCTCGGCCGGATCGACGGTCGAGCCCGGTGCGCCGGGGGTGATGTTTGGGTCCTGCTGCATAGCCATTAATGAACTCTTCAAGCTCTTTATCGCGCGGTGATGGCGCTGCGAAACGCCAGCGGCGACGCGATCGTTCTGATTGTTTCCCTGCCCTCGCCGACGCCCATGATGGTCACGTCGCCGTAGTTGAAGATCCGGCCCAGAATGCTCTGATTGACATCTACGCTCTCGATCTTATCGAGCGCTATCTCGAAGGTACGCCGCCTGATGAAGCCCGTCTTGTGCACCACCCGCCGGTCGGTCACGTCGGTTTCCGTGGTGAAACGGTGGAACCAGGCCCTGAAGGTCCAATACAGCGCGACAAGAGCCACGACCGCGGCGGTCACAAGGGACAGCAGCACGAGCCAATCGGCGGTGGCACTCCGCCATGCGATCAAAAGCGCGAGCACCACGATCCAGGCGATGATGGCCGGCAGATAGAAGATCCAATGTGCGTTGGTGGAATATAGGACCGTTTCACCGGGCTGCAGGATCTGGTCGACATAACGCCCCATCAACTCGCCTCACCCTCACCTGGTCCGAACCTGCTGCCTACTCTTCGAGCCAGCCGCGGAGGAACCCGCTTGCCCCCAGCCGCCGGCCTATGTATAGCGCGTTTCGGTCCGGGTGCCTTCGCCTTTCGCGCCGGGCCGGTAACTTATCCTCTTGGAGAGTGTGCGCGTCGTCATGGGCCGCCTCGTGATGAAATTCGGCGGCACGTCCGTCGCCAATATCGACCGTATCCGCAACGTCGCGCAGCATGTGAAGCGCGAGGTCGATGCCGGCCACGAAGTGGCCGTCGTGGTCTCTGCCATGGCCGGTAAAACCAACGAGCTCGTGGCGTGGTGCAGCGAGGCTTCACCATTGCACGACGCCCGCGAATATGACGCGGTGGTCGCCTCCGGCGAGCAGGTCACCTCGGGGCTCCTTGCCATCGTCCTGCAAAACATGGGCATCCAGGCCCGCTCCTGGCAGGGCTGGCAAATTCCGATCGTGACCAGCGACGCCCACGCCTCGGCGCGCATTCTCGATATCAACGGCTCCGAGCTGATCAAGCGTTTCCAGGAGCGCAAGGAGGTCGCCGTGATCGCGGGCTTCCAGGGGATCAACCCGCAGACCGGACGGATCACCACGCTTGGGCGCGGCGGCTCCGATACCTCGGCGGTGGCGATCGCGGCCGCGATCAAGGCCGACCGCTGCGATATCTACACCGATGTCGACGGCGTCTATACGACCGACCCGCGGGTGGTTCCAAAGGCGCACCGGCTCGACAAGATCGCATTCGAGGACATGCTGGAGCTTGCCTCGCAAGGCGCGAAGGTGCTGCAGGTCCGCTCGGTGGAACTCGGCATGGTGCACAACATGCCAATCTTCGTCCGCTCCAGCTTCGACAAGCCAGAGGATATCGACCCGCACGGCACACCGCCGGGCACGCTGATCTGCAGCGAGGAGGAAATCATGGAAATGCACGTCGTCACCGGGATCGCCTTCTCCAAGGACGAGGCCCAGATTTCCGTGCGCCAGATCGAGGACAAGCCGGGCGTGGCGGCCGCGATCTTCGGCCCGCTGGCGGATGCCAGTATCAATGTCGACATGATCGTGCAGAACGTGTCCGAAGACGGAAAGACCACCGATCTGACCTTCACGGTTCCGGCTGCGGACTATGTCCGCGCCCGCGACACCATCACCTCGGCCAAGGACCGAATCGGTTATGCCCGTTTCGACAGCGCAACCGACGTCGCCAAAGTATCTGTGATCGGCAGCGGCATGCGCAGCCACGCCGGCGTGGCGGCCAAGGCCTTTGCGGCGCTGGCTGCGCGCAACATCAACATACGCGCCATCACCACCTCGGAGATCAAATTCTCGGTTCTGATCGACGCCGCCTATACTGAGCTTGCCGTGCGCACGCTGCATACGCTCTACGGGCTCGATCAGGCCTAGAGCTTTTCCACTTCGAGAAATATTTTTCTCCGGAGCGCGATCAGAACAGCGAATATCGTTTTTGCGTTCGATCGCACTCCAGAGTTAGAGATTTGCGCATGATGTGATCGCCGAACCGCCCACGATTAGGCGGATCACGTGCTTAGCGCTCGCAGCATTCGCAAGCGGCGGTTTGCGGCCGTTCTGGCAGGCGTTTTGCTTGGCAAAACAAGCCTCAATTCGCTATACGGCCATGACAGGATGGGCTGTCGCAAACCGTGCCACAGTTTTCGCTATCCTGATTCGGCCCGTATATGGGCTGGACGGCGCCGAATGAATAAAATTGTTGTTTTTTGCGCGTTAGACGCCAGCTCCCGGCCACCCGCCGGGCTGGCTCGAAGGATGAGGACGAGAACACATGCGAAGCGCGTCGGGAGGCCCCCGCGTCCTTTTGAGACGGCTTCGCGAAACCATGGCGGAGCAGGTCAGCGCCCAGGAACGATTGGACAAGATCGTGGTGTTGATCGCGGCCAACATGGTGGCCGAGGTCTGCTCGGTCTACGTGCTGCGCATCGACAACACGCTCGAGCTCTACGCAACCGAAGGTCTTAACCGCGACGCCGTGCACCGCACGGTGTTGAGCGCGCATGAGGGTTTGGTCGGCCTGGTGGCGAGCGAGGCCACCCCGCTCAATCTGAGCGACGCCCAGAGCCATCCGGCGTTTTCGTTCCGCCCCGAGACCGGCGAGGAGATCTACCACTCCTTCCTCGGCGTGCCGATCCTGCGCGCCGGCAACACGCTGGGCGTCCTGGTTGTGCAGAACCGCGCCAAGCGCACGTATGTCGAGGAAGAGGTCGAGGCGCTGCAGACCACCGCGATGGTGCTCGCCGAGATGATCGCTTCCGGCGAGTTGGCCGCGCTGGCCCAGCCCGGCGCCGAGCCGGCCGCGCGGCATTCGCTGCACAAGGTCGGCACGATCCTCTCGGACGGCATCGCGCTCGGCCATGTCGTGCTGCACGAGCCGCGCGTCGTCATCAACAACTACATTGCCGAAGACCTGCCGAAGGAGATCAAGCGGCTCGACACGGCGCTGGCAAAACTGCGCGCCGATCTCGACCGGCTCCTCGAGCGCGGCGATGTCGCCGACGGCGGCGAGCACCGCGACGTGCTCGAAGCCTACCGGATGTTCGCAAACGACCAGGGCTGGTCGCACAAGCTGCACGAGGCGGTCGCCACCGGCCTGACTGCAGAAGCCGCGGTCGAACGCGTGCAATCCGATACCCGCGCGCGGATGCTGCGCTCCACGGATCCTTATTTGCGCGAACGGCTGCACGATCTGGAAGACCTGGGCTTCCGCCTGCTGCGGCAGCTCGTCGGGCAGGATCATGCGCCATCGCGCGAGCAATTGCCCGACAATGCGATTCTGATCGCGCGCGCGATGGGCCCCGCGGCGCTGCTCGACTATGATCGCAAGCGGCTGCGCGGCTTGGTGCTTGAGGAAGGCACCGCCAATTCGCATGTCTCGATCGTGGCGCGCGCGCTCGGCATTCCCGCCGTGGGTGAAGTGCCCAACGCACCCGGCATTGCCGACCCCGGCGATGCCATCATCGTCGACGGCACGTCGGGCTCTATCTATGTCCGTCCTTCCAGCGAGATCGAAGCGGCTTACGCGGAGCGGGTGCGTTTTCGCGCGCGTCGGCAGGCGCAATATCTGGCGCTGCGCGAAAAGCCCTGCGTCACCAGGGACGGCCAGCCGGTCGAATTGATGATCAATGCGGGGCTGACGATCGACCTGCCGCATATCGACGAGACCGGCAGCGCCGGCATCGGCCTGTTCCGCACCGAGTTGCAGTTCATGGTCTCGCCGAGCCTGCCGCGCTCGAGCGACCAGCTCGCGCTCTACCGCACGGTGCTGGACGCCGCGGGCTCAAAGCCCGTCACCTTCCGCACCCTCGACATCGGCGGCGACAAGGCGCTGCCCTATATGGAGACCGTGATCGAGGAGAATCCCGCGCTCGGCTGGCGGGCGATCCGGCTCGGGCTCGACCGGCCGGGGCTGCTGCGCGGCCAGATCCGCGCGCTGCTGCGCGCCGGCGGCGGGCGGGCGCTGCGCATCATGTTCCCGATGATCTCGGAGATCGCCGAGTTCGACGCGGCCAAAGCGATCGTCGAGCGCGAGCTGACCTATTTGCGTCAGCACGGCCACCCGCTGCCGGAGCGGATCGATGTCGGCACCATGATCGAGGTTCCGGCCCTGCTCTATCAGCTCGACGAGCTCCTTACGCGGGTCGATTTCATCTCGGTCGGCTCGAACGATCTGTTCCAGTTCCTGTTCGCGGTCGACCGCGGCAATGCCAAGGTTTCCGAGCGGTTCGATACGCTCTCGGCGCCGATCCTGCGCGCGCTGCGCGACATCGTGCGCAAGGCGCAAGCCGTGAAGAAGAGCGCGTCGCTCTGCGGCGAGATGGCCTCAAAGCCGATCGGCGCGCTGGCGCTGATCGCGCTCGGCTACCGTTCGCTGTCGCTGTCGGCGACCGGCCACGGCCCGGTGAAAGCGATGATCCTCGAGCTCGACGCCAAGAAGGCCGAAGAGATGCTCATGCCGCTCCTGGACGCACCCAGCGGCACAGTATCGATCCGGCAGAAGCTGATCGAATTTGCCGAAGCCGAGAAGCTGCCGTTGTAGCGGGGCTGTTGCCGAACACCCGCGACCTCCCATTTTGTTATCCGAGACCACCGATGTCGAACCTGCCCGAGGCCAAATTGGACGTTCTGCTGGCGCACCATGCTGCGCTGGAGGCGGAACTGCTTGGCCAGGTCAATTCCGATAAATATGTGCAGATCACCCGCGAGCTCGCCGAGCTCAATCCGCTGATCGAGGCGGTGAAGGCCTACCGCGCCACCGTGAAGGAGCTTGCCGACGCCGAGGCGTTGATTGCCGATCCGGCGACGGATGCGGAGATGCGCGGCATGGCGGAAGCCGAGCTTGATACGCTGACCGCGCGGCGCGGCGAGCTCGAGCAGGAAATCCGCGTCGCGCTGCTGCCCAAGGATGCCATGGACGACCGCAACGTGGTGCTGGAAATCCGCGCCGGGACCGGCGGCGACGAGGCGGCGCTGTTCGCCGGCGATCTCTTCCGCATGTATGAGCGCTTTGCAAGCCTGCAGGGCTGGAAGGTCGATGTGATCTCTGCCAGCGAAGGCACCATGGGCGGCTACAAGGAAATCATCGCCGAGGTGAAGGGCCGCGGCGCCTTCGCAAAACTGAAGTTCGAATCAGGCGTGCATCGCGTGCAGCGCGTGCCCGACACGGAGACGCAGGGGCGGATCCACACCTCGGCCGCCACCGTCGCGGTGCTGCCGGAGGTCGAGGACGTCGATGTCGACATCCGCAACGAGGATCTGAGGATCGAGACCATGCGCGCGCAGGGCGCCGGCGGCCAGCACGTGAACAAGACCGAGTCCGCGATCCGCATCACCCATATCCCGACGGGGATCGTGGTCAGCATGCAGGACAGCCGCTCGCAGCACAAGAACCGGGCGTCGGCAATGAATATCCTGCGCTCGCGCATCTACGATGCCGAACGCCAGCGCATGGAGGCGGTACGCTCGGCCGACCGCAAGGAGAAGGTCGGCTCCGGCGATCGCAGCGAGCGCATCCGCACCTATA
Source organism: Bradyrhizobium sp. ARR65 (assembly GCF_000472385.1). Taxonomy (GTDB): domain Bacteria; phylum Pseudomonadota; class Alphaproteobacteria; order Rhizobiales; family Xanthobacteraceae; genus Bradyrhizobium. The sequence goes on along the minus strand of NZ_AWZU01000017.1, from coordinate 111,921 downwards.
ATTTTCCGCAAGGTCGCGTCACCGATCACCGCATCAACCTAACGCTCTACAAGCTACCCCAGGTGATGGCGGGCGAAGCCTTGGGCGAGTTGATCGATGCGTTGACGACGGAGCATCAAGCCGCTCAGCTTGCCGCGCAAGGCGCCGCGGCGTGAGTGGATTCCGTCGTCCCGGCCGAGCGAGCGCCCAGCCGGGGCCCATACCCCCAGGGCGCAGCAGTTGTCGCGTGATTTTGTCCGACACCGCGGACCTAAGGATGGATTCCGCGGTATCGCGACGAGCGCAAGCGCTCGCGTTGGGGGTCCCGGCTTTCGCCGGAACGACCGCGGATGAGCTGGCGATGATGGGGGGCAACGAATGAGCGCGTCCCCTGGACAAACCCTGGAAGCTGCACGTCGCGCCCTCGCCGCGCGCTTCAAGGCAGCCAATATCGACTCCGCCGAACTCGATGCTCGCATGTTATTGGGTGCGGCGCTGAAGCTCGATCTCACCGCTCTGATCGCATCAGCCGCCCGGCGACTCACGCAGCAGGAAGTGGAGCGGCTTAGGATATTCGCGGAGCGGAGGATCAGTGGCGAGCCGGTCGCACGTATTCTCGGCGAGAAGGAATTTTGGGGCCTGCAGCTAAAGCTCGCACCGGAAACACTGGTGCCGCGGCCGGACACCGAGACCGTGGTCGAGCTTGCGCTGCAGATGCTGCCGGCGCCGACGCCCCAGCGCGCCTTGCGCATTCTCGACATCGGCACCGGATCCGGCGCGATTTTGTTGGCACTGCTTTCGGAACGGCCGGACGTCTCCGGTGTTGGCACAGACATCAGCGAGGGCGCGCTGAAGGCTGCAAAAAGCAATGCTGCCGCATTAGGTCTTCTGTCGCGGGCCGCGTTTGTGGCGTGCGATTATGCGGCGGCTTTGAGCGGGCCATTCGATCTCGTCGTATCGAACCCGCCCTATATCCCTTCTGCTGATATTGCGGGTCTTGGCGCGGAGGTGCGCGAGCACGATCCGCATCAAGCGTTGGATGGGGGCGTCGATGGGCTTACCGCTTACCGCGCCCTCATCCCCGACGCGGCGCGCCTTTTGGGCGCAGGCGGCGCGCTGGTGGTGGAGGCGGGATATGGCCAAAGTGGTCCAATTGAAGGATTGATGACGAGGGCAGGGTTTGCCGTCCACGAGCCCCCCAAGATGGACTTGGCAGGTATTCCCAGAGCGGTTGGGGGCCGAAAAATACCAAGATAAAGCCGAATTGGGACGCAAAAACCTCTTGGAATATTGCCCGGGAGCGACTACGTTCCGGTCAGCACATCGGCGCAGGCCCCGTAGATATACGGGCAAAACCAGGATTCAGGGCGACAGCCGCGCCGATTGAAGGTTCCAAACGCAGGTTGAATTGAGCGCGACAGCCAAGAGCGCTGCGCCGCTTGCGACCGCAAAGCGAACGAAAGCCTGATTGCGCTTGACGACTTACGCAAGAAAACTGGGCCTGTTTTGGCAGGCTTGACTTAAGTGTTTCGCTGGCGACCGAAGCGCTGGCGGGTGGGGACGCGTCTTTGTTGAGCGCGATGGTCGACAAAATCGGCACGGATGGGAGTTGGATCCCACTTTGGTGCGTTTGAAGCACGCGCCCCGGATCGACCGAGGCTGACACACGACACTTCAAAGACTTCTAACTTAGGGCTGGAATAAAGGCAGGACATGAGAAACGGTCAGAACAACAAGCGGATGCGCAACCGCGGCAATAACAACAATAATCGGCGCGGCCAAAACCCCCTGACCAGGGTGTTCGAGTCCAACGGACCCGATATCAAGATCCGCGGCACGGCGTCTCACATCGCCGAAAAATATCTGCAGCTCGCGCGCGATGCACGCTCATCCGGCGACCCGGTTGCGGCGGAAAATTACTATCAGCACGCCGAGCATTACTTCCGGCTGATCGCCGCGGCCCAGGAGCAATTCCGGCAGAACCAGCCGCAGCAGCCGCGCAACACCGACGAGGTCATGACCGAGGACGGCGAGGACGACGGCGAGAGCTTCTCGAGCTTCGGCCAGGAGCCGGGCTTCGTCCCGGTGCAGCAGCAGCCTCAACCTTACCTGCGGGACCGCGATCGCGATGGCGGCCAGCGCGAGCAGCCGCGGGAGGGCCAACCCTATCAGCGCGATCGCGAGCAGCCGCGTGAACATCGCGAGCGCGAGCATCGTCCGCAGCCGCAATATCAACCGCAGCCGCAACCGCAGCCGGTGGTCGCCGACAATGGCGGCGGTGTCGATCGGCTGCCGTCATTCATCACCGGACCCCAGCCGCAGATCAATGGCACAGAGAGCTTTGAGCGTGGCGGCGAACGCTATCCGCGGCGTCGGCGCCGGCCCCATGGCCCGCGGTCCGACGGCGGCGGCATGGCGCAGCCGCAGCAGGCTGCCCCCAGCGAAGATCTCAATCCGGGCAACGAATAAAGCCGGTCTCTCCGCTCGTCGTCCCGGCCAAGCCAATGGGTCCGCGCGAAGCGCGGCCCGATGGCAGGCTCCGCGCGAGCCGGAACCCGTACCGCGCAATGCTTCAATAAGGTGCTCTGGTCGTCGTCCTTCGCAAGAACGACGGCAGATGGTTATGGGGTCCTGGCCTGCCCAGGACGACAGCTTGGATTGGATTTACGCGTGGCCCCGCGTCGCCGTCGATGATGGTACCAACACCGGCTTGAGCGCCGGAATCAGCCGCGTCCGTTCGCGACGTGCGGGGATCACGCGATAGACCTGCTTGGTGGCCTCCACGATGTGAACGCCGGCGAATGGCAGCGACAACGCCGCGCCTGCGCGCTCCCACACCAGCGCCGAACGCAGGAACCAGCCCCCCGCAACCGGCGGCATGAACAGCGCCTCGCCCCAGGCCGTCGGCGTGAACCAGGTCTGCCGCAACAAGTCCGTGATCTGTGAACGCGAATAGGGCCGGCCGTGGCCGAACGGCGTGTTGTCGGTGCGCGTCCACACCCCGCGCCGGTTTGGAATCACCGCAATCACGCGCCCCGACGGCGCCAGCACGCGCCAGACCTCGCGCAAGAGACTGGCGGGATCGTCAGCCATTTCCAGCGCATGGACCAACAGGATGCGGTCGACCGCGGCATCAGGCAGCGGCAACGAGAATTCGTCCACCAGGGCTGCCAGTGTCGGGCGCGCGGTCGGCCATTTCAGGACGCCCTGCGCCGCCGGCATGAAAGCGATACAGCGTTCGCTGTCTTCACGAAAAAGTCCCAGATAGGGCGTCGGATAGCCGACGCCCAGCACGCGTTGCCCTTCCGCACTGGGCCAGCGCATCCGGATGCCGCGATTGATCAATTGCCGCGCCACGATGCCCAGTCGCTGCGAATAGAAGTCGCGCAGGTCGATGACGTCCATGCTCATGACACTAATTTAACACGTTCACCGCTTCTGGGACGCGCAGAATATGGCATTGCCGCATCAGCGTTAACGCCATATCTCTGGGCGACATGCCGGAAGTGCTCGACAAGGGATAGAGAAATCATGGCCGCCGAGATTCGTGTCTTCACCTGTTTAACCGACAATTTCGGCTATCTGATCCATGACGATGCGACCGGCGCCACGGCCTCGATCGATGCGCCGGAAGCCGGTCCCATCATCAAGGCGCTGGAGCGTGAGAGCTGGACGCTCACCGACATCCTGATCACCCATCACCACGGCGATCATGTCGGCGGCGTGGCCGAACTGAAGCAGCGCTATGGCTGCCGCGTCGTTGCGCCGCACGACAAGACGACAAAGATCGCCAATGTCGACCAACGCGTCGCCAATGCCGACGTGGTCAAGATCGGCAACCTCCTGGCCCGGGTCCTGGAGACGCCCGGCCACACGCTCGATCACGTTTCCTATGTCTTCGACAGCGACAAGGCGCTGTTTGCCGCAGACACATTGTTCTCCATCGGCTGCGGGCGGGTGTTCGAAGGCAATTATCCCATGATGTGGGACTCGCTGTTGAAGCTGCGGGCGCTACCCGACGACTTCAAGCTCTACTGCGGCCACGAATACACCGCTTCCAACATCAAATTCGCGCTCACGGTGGAGCCGGACAATCCGGCCCTGAAGGCGCGGGCCGAGGAGGTGGCGCGGCTGCGCGCCGACGACAAGCCGACCATTCCCGTTCTGCTCGGCGAGGAGAAGAAGGCCAACGTTTTCCTGCGTGCCGACGATCCCGCCGTTGCGGCAAAGCTGCACATGAAGGGGGCGAAGGCGGCCGAGGTGTTCGGTGAGTTGCGTGAACGCAAGAACAAATCCTGATGCCAGAACAATTATCCGCAGCCGATATCATCGCGCGTCTTGAATTAAGACGACATCCCGAAGGCGGACATTATCGCGAGACGTTTCGGGATTCGCGGGCCGACGCGCAGGGCCGCGCCTGCTCGACCGCGATCTATTTTCTGCTGGCACGCGGTGAGATCTCGCAGTGGCACCGGATCGATGCGGTCGAGATCTGGCACTATTACGCCGGCAGTCCGCTGACGCTGCGCATCGCCCACGACGGCTGCGCGACGCACACGGTGCGGCTCGGACCAGATCTCGCAGCCGGCGAACGGCCGCAAGCGATCGTGCCGGCTTCGGCCTGGCAGACCGCGGAGAGTATGGGCGACTGGACGCTGGTCGGATGCACCGTTGCCCCCGGGTTCGAATTCGTCAAATTCGAGATGGCGCCTAAGGGCTGGGAGCCGGGCTAGTTCCGTCATTCCGAGGCGCTCAGGGGCGCTTTCGCAGCATATCCTTCGCCGCAATGAGACCGCCGCCGGCGATCAAGATCGCGGCGAGCGCGAGATTGGTACTCGGCTTGGCGAATCCAGCAGCGATGAGAAACGCCGTCGACAGCAGCGGCGTCGCATAGGAGGCTGCGCCCAGCACGCGGATGTCGCCGCGCTTCATGCCGATGTCCCAGGCATAGAACGCGGCGCCGACCGGCGCGACGCCGAGACCGATCACGGCACACCATTGCAGCGGGGTTTCCGGCCAGACCGTCACTTCAACGGCCAAGTGCACCAGCGCCGCCAGCACTGCGGTCACCAGACAAAAGCCGGCGACTGCATCGGTGGGCACAGCTTTCAGCTTGCGCGACATCACCGAATAGGAAGCCCAGACAAAGGCCGCGACGAAGGCGGCGACGAGACCCGGCACCTGGCCGGGCGCGAAGCCGCCGGTGTTGCCGGAGAGCAAGAGCACGGTGCCGGCAAGCCCGAGCAGCGCGCCGATGATGTGATGCGGCGCCAGTCGCTCGCCCGGCAACAACGAGGAGAACAGCACGATGAGGAGCGGCCAAAGATAATTCAGCAGCCCCGCTTCCGCCGGCGGCGCAAAGCGCAGCGCGAGAAAATACAGCGCGTGATAGCCGAACAGCCCGCCGACGCCGACGGCCCAGGCGAGCCACGGCTGCATCAAGGCACGGACCGCATTGGGCCTTCCGATCCAGGTCAGCGAGCCCACCAGTGCACCGATCGCAAACGTCATTGCGGCGAGCTGAAACGCCGGGATCTTGCCGGTCGCGACCGTCATCACCGCGAGCATCGACCACATCAGGATCGCGGTGAGGCCGATTAAGGTGGCAGTGCGGGAGGACATGCGGCAGAGATACTTCGTCATGGACGCGGCGGACATCCACGTTTCTGGCACCGTCATTCCGGGATGGAAGGACCAGATCCGGAATCTCGAGATTGCGGGTTCGATGCTTCGCATCGCCCCGGAATGACGGTGCCAGAAACGCGGACGCCCGACACGAGGCCGAGCATGACGAGTCCCTTGCCTCATTCAGCGTGGCAGCGCAACGCCCTTCGCGTCACACCATATACTGGCCGCCATTAATCGTCAGCGTCGAGCCGGTGATGGCGCCCGCTTCGTCGGCGGCGAGGAACACCACCCCGCGCGCGATCTCTTCCGGCTCGCCGAGACGGCCGATCGGAATCAGCGGCAGCACGGACTTCTCCAAAACATCCTTCGGCACCGCCTGCACCATTTCGGTGTTGATATAGCCTGGGCAGATTGCGTTCACGGTGACGCCGGCTTTGGCATTTTCCAGCGCGAGCGCCTTGGTGAATCCGATCTCGCCGGCCTTCGCCGCGGAATAGTTGCACTGGCCGAACTGTCCCTTCTGGCCATTGATCGAGGAGATATTGATGACGCGACCGAATTTGCGGGCGCGCATGCCCTCGATGACCTGGCGCGTCATGTTGAAGAGCGAGCCGAGATTGGTATTGATCACCGCGCTCCAATGCTCGAGCGACATCTTGTGGAAGGCGCCGTCGCGAGTGATTCCGGCGTTGTTGACCAGGACATCGATCGGACCGAGATTTGCCTCGACCTTCTTGACGCCCTCGGCGCAAGCATCAAACGAGCTGACGTCCCATTTGTAGACAGGAATACCGGTCTCTGTCTTGAACTTCTCGGCGGCAGCGTCGTTGCCGGCATAATTGGCGGCAACCTCGTAGCCTGCAGCTTTCAGTGCCTTGCAGATCGCGGCACCAATGCCCCGCGTACCTCCCGTGACCAACGCAACACGTGCCATGTCGAATCCTTCCCTCGCTCCGTTTCCTCTCGCGCGCTTTACGAACAGCGCTTTTTATGTAACGCCGAATTATGCGAGCCGTTTGACCAACATCAAGACAAAACGCCCGGCAATCATGCCGGGCGCTTTGTCTTTAATTCAGGGCTGTGCGGCTGCGAAGGTGATTTAATTTGCAGCCGCTGAACTTTTTTTGAGCGCGTGCAGCGCACTCAACCGCGTTCGACGCACATGGCGATGCCCATGCCGCCACCGATGCACAATGTAGCGAGACCCTTCTTGGCGTCACGCTTTTGCATTTCATGCAACAGCGTGACCAGCACGCGCCCGCCCGATGCGCCGATCGGATGCCCGAGGGCGATCGCGCCGCCATTGACATTCACCTTCGATGTGTCCCAGCCGAGATCCTTGTTGACCGCGCAGGCCTGCGCCGCGAAGGCCTCATTGGCCTCGATCAGGTCGAGGTCGGCGATGTTCCAGCCGGCCTTCTTCAACGCCGCGCGCGAAGCGGGGATCGGCCCCGTTCCCATGATCTTGGGATCGACGCCGGCCTGGGCCCAGGACACGATGCGGGCGATCGGCTTCTTGCCTTCCTTCGCCGCCTGCTTGGCGGTCATCAGCACCACCGCCGCAGCACCGTCATTGATGCCCGAAGCGGAGCCGGCCGTCACCGTGCCATCCTTCTCGAAGGCAGGCTTGAGCTTGGCCATCGCATCGAGCGTCGCGCCATGGCGCGGATATTCATCCATGTCGACGATGACGTCGCCCTTGCGGGTCTTGACCGTCACCGGCACGATCTCGTCCTTGAACCTGCCAGCCTTCTGCGCGGCCTCCGCCTTATGCTGCGAGGAAACCGCGAACTCGTCCTGCTGCGCACGCGTGATCTGGTACTGGCGCGCGACGTTCTCGGCGGTGTTGCCCATGTGATATCCGTTGAAGGCATCCCAGAGGCCGTCCTTGATCATGGTATCGATCAGTTCGAGCCCGCCCATCTTGACGCCGCCACGCAGGTGCTGCGCATGCGGAGCCATGCTCATCGATTCCTGGCCGCCGGCGACCACGATGTCGGAATCGCCGTTCATCAGCGCCTGATAACCCAACGCGACCGAGCGCAGACCCGAACCGCACAATTGATTGACGCCCCAGGCCGGACTTTCCACCGGGATGCCGGCGGCGATCGAGGCCTGACGGGCCGGGTTCTGGCCCTGTGCCGCGGTGAGGATCTGCCCCATGATCACTTCCGACACGCGCGCCGGCTCGACGCCCGCGCGCTGTAAGGCGGCCTTGATGGCGACGGCACCGAGATCATGGGCCGGCAGCGTGGCAAACGCACCGTTGAAGCTTCCAACGGCGGTGCGGGCGGCGCTGACGATGACGACATCGTCTGACATGGGCATCTCCTAACGACTTCTGGGTTGGGGCTGAGGTCTTTGCAATGCGGCGAGCGACCGGAATTGGCGCACCACTTTGTCTAAGCCGCATCCTGTTAACGTCGTTGAGGCATGTCAACGGGGGCTGCCCGAAATCGGATCGCACTGCATTCAAATTGGCTCGCACGCGCTCCGCCGCCGCCATCGCCGGATTCAGGAAGCCTTGAAAATGCGGGCTTTTGCGCACTTTGCTGCAGCGCGACAAACCTCTTCGCAAGCCATGCTGCGCAGCGCGAAATGCTCGTCGATTAACCGTGCTGCACAAAACGGTAGCGCAAAGCTGTTGAAAGTGCTTACTTTGTTGCGATGCGTAGCTCGTAAGCCCTGCGGCGACGCCGTCGGGTTCCCCCGTCCTCTGGTGCGAAGTGTGAGCCATGGCGAAATCAGATCAACCCACAACCATCAAGAAGTACGCAAACCGCCGGCTCTATAATACCGGCACCAGCACCTATGTGACGCTGGAGGATCTCGCGGCCATGGTGAAGAACGGCGAGGACTTCCTCGTCTACGACGCCAAGACCGGCGATGACATCACCCGCTCGGTGCTCGCGCAGATCATCTTCGAGCAGGAGAACAAGGCGGGGCAGAATCTGTTGCCCACCACTTTCCTGCGCCAACTGATCCGCTTCTATGGCGACAGCATGCAGATGGTGGTGCCGAAATATCTGGAACAATCGATCGACACGCTGACGCGCGAGCAGGAAAAGTTTCGCAAGCAGCTTGCGAGCACCTTGAGCGGCACACCTTTCGCGCCGCTTGAGGAGCAGGTTCGCCGCAACATGGAGCTGTTCCAGCAAACCTTCTCGATGTTCAAGCCGTTCACGCGTCCCCCGACGGCCGAGGCGGAGAAATCGCCCGAGCCGCCGCCGAGCGAGGAAGAGACCAGCAACATCGATGAGCTGCGCCGGCAGATGAAGGAGATGCAGGAGCGGCTCGATCGCATGTCGAAAGAGCCCGTGTCGAAAGAGGCGAAAAAGGAAGAGTGACGTCCAATCGTCCTTGCTCGCTGTCGTCCCGGCGAAAGCCGGGACCTATACCGCGGAATTCATCCGTGGAGTCGTCTGGTAGATTCCCTTCGTAGCAACACAGGCCTGGGGGTTATGGGTCCCCGGGTCGCGCTTCCGCCTTCGCTCTTCGAGCTTCAGCGGACAAGTCGCTTGCCCGCGACGACGGCTCGAGAATCAACTCGCCGCAGGCAATGTGTTCTCGACCACACTCTTCCAGGGCCGCTGCGCCGATGCCAGCCCGATCAGCCGGCCCTGGATGTAATCGCAGCCCCAGTCGCGCAGCATGCCGGCTGCTGTCTCATCCTGCACCCATTCGGCGACCGTCTTGATCTTCAGCCGTCGCGAAAGATCGATCAGCGTCTGCACGAAGGCGCGGTCGTCGGCTGATGTCGCGATGTTCTGCACGAAGGCACCGTCGATCTTCACGATGTCGACGGCGAGCTTGCGCAAGTTGCGGAACGAGGTGTAGCCGGCGCCGAAATCGTCGATCGCAATCCGGCTGCCGAGATTCTTCAAGCGAGTGACGAAGCCGCGCAGACCGTCGATGTCCTGGATCGCGACCGTTTCGGTGATCTCGACGATCAGCCGCTCGGCCGCGCTGGGATGAGCGCGCATCAGCGACTCGATCGAAGCCCACCAGTCGGAGTCCATCGTGGTCTCGGGCGAGATGTTGAGGCTGAGCGAGATGTGCGGCGCGGCGGCGAGTTCGGCAACGACGAGTTCGAGCACGCGATGATCGACCAGCCGGATCAGGCCGAGCCGCTCGGCGACCGGGACGATATCGGGCGCAAGCAGCGTCCTGCCGCCCTCCTGCTCCATCCGGACCAGGCATTCGTAAAAGGCCGGCTTGCGCGCATGCGCCTCCACCACCGGCTCGAAGGCAAGCGCGATCCGCCGTTCGTTCAACGCGGTGACGATCTCGTCGGTGACGCGGATGTTGACGCGGCGCTGGGCCTCGCGCTCGACATTCGGGCGCCAGGCGGCGAACGAGCCGGCGTGGCGGCGCTTGGCACTATCGAGCGTCTCGTGGGCGCGGTTGATCGCCTCCTCGGGCGAACGTGCATAGCGCGGGACGCTGACCGCGCCGATGGACGCAGTGACCGAGACCGGACCCAGTCTGGTCGGCACCACCTCGTCGCGGACCGCGGCGAGAAACCGCTCGGCGGCGACCGTCATGTCGTCCTGCGTGCAGTTCTTCAGGATCACACCGAACTTGTTGCCGGAAAAACGTCCGAGCACGTCGCCGCCGCGCAGCCGCGCACGGACGCGCTTGGCCACTTCCGCAATCACACCGTCCGCAACATCGAACCCGAACGCATCGTTGATGCGCGCCAGGTGATCGATGCCGATCAGCATGAATGCGCAGGAGGAACGGTAGCGTTGCGCTTCCTCGATGGTTTCTGCAAGCGCCGCGATCAGATGTGTGCGATTGAGCTCGCCCGTCAGCGCGTCGTTGCGCGACAGCTTCAAAAGCTGTTCTTCGGCCGCATGGCGCTCGTTATTGATGCGCACGACGCCTTGGGCGCGCGCCGGCCGGCCGTCGGGACCGGCGAACCAGCAGCCGGTCTCCTCGATCCAGACCGGCTGCGCGGCCGTCGACGCGCGCACCGCATATTCGATCCTGTAGGGCACGCCGTTGGCGTCATGAGCAGCCGGCGAAAGATGCAGCGCATCGCTGCGGATCGAGCGCTGCGGTTCGATCAGCTTGGCGAACTCGGCGCCGCTGGCAAGCGAGGCGGGCGCAAGATCCGGGAAGACCGCGCCGACATGATCGCTCCAGCGGATGGCATCGGTCGCGATGTCCCAGACAAACGCCGCCTGCCCAAGCGAGGCCAGGATGGTCGAGGTTGGCAGTGATGTCACGTTCGCCTCGTTCCGGGACAGGACCGTTGATTCTTAACGCGCGAGGATAGGCCCTGTTTGATGCCGACGGTAAGTAAAGTTGATAAAGAATTTACAAACCATGTCTGAACGGCGTGGAAACCGGGCGCGGTCCGGCGGCATAATCCTTGCGAATTCGTAAATCGCAGGGACGGCAACGTCCCAAAACGCGACAGTTCAGGGACGTCAGTTTGCGATGTCGAGTACCGCCCAAGCCGAGTTGATGATCTGTGACGGGCAGGCCGGCAGTCCGAAATCCAGCTCTGGCGCGCTCGTGCCGCTCCCAGAGCCTGCGCGCTGGTCGCGCCGGCCGAAACTTCCACCGCCGGATCCGGGCTTTGTCGCGCAGCTCATCGCCAATGCCGAGCGGTTTTCGCACACCCGCAGCTCCCCTGGCGAAAGCGCGGACGCGATCTCCGCCTATCGCGCGCACCAGCGGCGCCCTTGCGACGCCGGGCGTCTCACGCGGCAGATGATCTGAGGAATTGGCGCATGATCCGGAAGAGGGTGCTGCGGTTTTCGGAAAAGATCATGCGCAAACGAAGCCTGAGGCGCGATGATGAGGTCACTGCGCCCTAGCGCTGCGGCGGTTCTGGTGTGCCCTCCGCGCCGCTGTTGGGCTGGAGCGCGGGCGACCGCTGCTCGGCCGTATCAGCCGCCGGCGGCGCCGCGTTGGGTCCGGAATGATCGGCAAGGACCGATTCGGCGACAGAAGCGGCTGACGGCTGCGGCGTAGCCGGCGGGGCGGTGGGCGCGGCATTTGCAGGTGGCGCCGCAGGCGCGGGCTCGACATGCGGTTCTGCCGCCCCTGCTTCCTCGCGCCTGGCCCGGCTACGACGGGGAGCCTCCTCGACCGTCACATAACGCAGCGACCTGCGCGCGCGCAGCGCGATGCCCGACACGAAATCCACGAACGCCAACAGCACCAGCAGGAAGTAGGTCGAACTCGCGAATTTCGGCCACAGCACAAATTCGGCCGCGGCGGCGCCGAACACCACCAGCGACAGCAGGTGATCCATCAGGTATTTCGCGCCTGGCCGCGCGCCCTTGATCACCTCAAGCAGCAGCAAGACCATGCCCAGAGCGATCAGAATGTCGCTGAGCGTGACCGGCCATACGGCACCCGACGGCAGCGTCAGCGTAAACAGCGCCTCCGTAAAGGAGACGTCGCGCATCAGGAAGACGACGATGTTGTAGACCGCGAGCGGAATGAGAAGAAGCGGAAAACCGACCATGGAATCGGCGAGGCCTGCTTTGAGAACCGGATCTTCCCCAGGCGTAGCGCCATTCGTTCGCCACCGGGAGTAGTCCTACCGCATTCATTGGCCTGGCTGGGGCAAGCGCAAGCTTGCCCGCCTGGCGCCCAACCGAAGTCAGGATTCTTTCTTCTTCAGCACCTGCCGGCCCTTATACATGCCGGTCTTCAGGTCGAGGTGGTGCGGGCGACGGAGTTCGCCGGAATCCTTATCCTCAACATAAGTGGGCTTCTTCAACGCGTCCGCCGAGCGGCGCATGCCACGTCGCGAGGGCGAAGTTTTTCGTCTGGGAACGGCCATGTCGGTGTCCTCTGGGTATCGGTGTTAGGTGTCGGTGTCCTCTAGGGATGTCTCTTGATACCGGCGTCCGCAAGGGGACGCAGTTTGGCGCGCAAAAATACCGCGCAAGCCGAATACCGGATCAGGTGCGCGCTTATAGAGGATCGGGGGGCGCAAAGCTAGGGTATCGGAGCGCAAAAATGCACCAAATCCGCCCAAACACTAGCGATTTTCGGCCCAGCAACGCCTGATCCCCTCGGCCCGGGCCATGTAGGTTCCCGCCAGGCGGCGCACGAGCGGCGACGGACTGCGGGCGCTGCGCTTGACCGGATTGGGCAGAATCGCCGCCAAGAGCGCCGCCTGCCGCGCCGAGAGGTCGCTCGCCGAACGGCCAAAGGCGTAAGCGGCACCGGCCTCGGCGCCGAACTGGCCCGCGGGGCCCAATTCCGCGATGTTCAGATAAATTTCCAGAATGCGCTGTTTCGTCAGCACAAAATCGATCCACATCGCCAAGGGGAACTCCAGCACCTTGCGGATCAGATCGGGGATAGGCGCGAGGAACAGGTTCTTGGCAACCTGCTGGGTGATGGTGGACGCGCCGCGCAGCTCCCCTCCCTCCTGGGCGTCGTCGATCACCTCGCGCAAGGCGCCCCAATCGATGCCATGATGCTTGCAGAAATGCGCATCCTCCGCCGCAACCACCGCGCGCGGCAGGTCGGGCGACATTGCAGCGATGTCCATCCACTGCCTTTTGACCGGTGCGCCCTTGAGCGACCGCCACGCCATCAGCGCCGAAACGGGATGGCCGCCGCGATAAAATGGCGCCAGGACATAGGGCACCAGCGCAAGCGCGATCACGACCAGAAGCAGAGTTCGAAAGAGGCGCAAATTAACTGTTTCTGTTTGGAGACAAAGACGAATTGGGGAGGGATCGCCCCGGACGAACAGCCAATCTGCCTGGCAGGTCCCGCTTTTTTTCAAGCGCTTTTAAGGCGTTGACCTGCACGCAGCGCAATTGACGAAGCGCGCAGCATAAAGGATTGTCCGGCCAAATTTGACCCTGGAGCTTTCCTTGATGACCGGTACGGCCCTCACCGACTTCACGAAACGACTGGATAAGACCGCGGAGGACACCGAAGCTCTGCTTTCCACGCTGCTGTCGGACACCGTGCTGGCCGATGAGATCGCCCGCCCGAAGCGGCTGGTCGATGCCATGCGCTATTCGAGCCTTGGTGGAGGCAAGCGCTTGCGGCCCTTTCTGGTCGTGGAAAGCGCGGCCGTATTTTCCGTCCCGCGCGAAGCGGCGCTGCTGGCAGGCGCCGCGCTGGAATGCATCCACTGCTATTCCCTGATCCACGACGATTTGCCGGCAATGGACAACAGCGATCTGCGCCGCGGCCGGCCCACCCTGCACAAGGCCTATGACGACGCCACCGCGATCCTCGCGGGCGATGCGCTGCTCACCATCGCCTTCGACATCATCACGCGCGACGAGATTCACCGCGAGCCGGCGGTGCGGCTGGCGCTGACGCGGGCGCTGGCACGCGCCTCCGGTGTCGGCGGCATGGCCGGCGGGCAGATGCTGGATCTGGCCGGCGAAGGGCGTTTCGGCGACCGCGAGCCGGTGGATGTGGCGCGCCTGCAGCAGATGAAGACCGGCGCGCTCTTGCGCTTCGGCTGTATCGCGGGCGCGATCCTCGGCCAGGCAACGCAAGCCGAATACAAGGCGCTCGACGATTTCGGCCGTGCGCTCGGCGAAGCCTTCCAGATCGCCGACGACCTGCTCGACGTCGAAGGCGATGCGGCGACGCTGGGTAAGCCCGCCGGCGCGGATGCTGAGCTCGGCAAAACCACCTTCGTGACGCAGCTCGGCATCGAAGGCGCCAGGCGGCGCGTACGCGATCTGCTCGCGCGGGGCGACGCGGCGCTGTCGATCTTCGGCGCGAGGGCCGATGTGCTGCGGGCCGCTGCGCACTTCGTCGCCGAGCGCAAGAATTAGCGGCAGAGAAATCGCGATGGAAGCTGACGATCCCATTCTTGTCCGCTTCCGAAGGTTGTGGCTCCCGGTGCGCGTGGTTTACGCGCGCCCGCGCACCTTCATCGCGATCGCGATCGGCATCGCTGCCTTCTTCTTGTTGCCGGCTTCGTTGCGGCTGATCACCCGCCTGCTCGTCGCCTGGGACGTCTTCGTCGCCTTCTATCTGCTCCTGGTCTACAGCATGATGCTGCGCAGCGAGCACCGCCATATCCGCCGCGACGCGGTGCTGCAGGACGACGGGCGCTTCGTGATCCTGATGGTGGCCGCCCTCGGCGCCTTCGCCAGCATCGCGGCAATCGTATCCGAGCTCGGCGCCTCCCACCGCAACGTTCTTGAGCTGGGGCTCGCCACTGTCACGATTGCGCTGTCCTGGGCGGCGGTGCACACGACGTTCGCGCTGCATTATGCCCATGCCTATTACCGCGGCCACAAGCCGGGCGGGCTGCAATTTCCGAGCGGCGACCAACAGGATCACGCCGACTATTGGGATTTCGTCTATTTCTCCTTCGTCATCGGGATGACCGCGCAGGTCTCAGATGTCGGGATCACCGACAAGACCATCCGTCGCACCGCGACCGCGCACGGCATCGTCTCGTTCATCTACAACACCGCCCTGCTCGCACTGACAGTCAATATCGCGGCAAGTGCGATTGCCGGGTGAGCTCACATCATCGTCCGGCCGAGCGAAGCGCAGAGCCGGGCCTAAGTTGAACCGTCGTCCTGAGGTGCTCGCGATGGCGAGCCTCGAAGGATGAACGGCCCCGCTGCGAGAGCCGGNNCGTCGCCCTTCGAGACGGCCGCTATCGCGGCCTCCTCGGGGGTGACGGTGATAAAGTTGTGAGGTCGCGGCTTTCGCCAGGACGATGTAAGCGGGGGGCATGTCTTGATAAACCGAATTGCCGAGCGCCAGCGCCACGCGCTTGTCGGCGAAGCCGGCTGGCATACCAGCAGTGCAGCGGCGGCCAGCAGAAACATCCGCAGAGATCCAGGTCAATTGGTCATGACACGTCCGGCCCCTCTTGTTCAAGCCGATGGCCATGGCCCACGGTTCGGGCTTTGCCTCTGACAAATTTCCGTTCAAGATTTGCAGCCAGCGAATTGCCGAAGGGAGAGACAAGTGAGCTATGGCCAGAGCTATGACCGTTCCAGCGTCGAAGCCGTCGTCCAGGGCTATTTCGACGCGCTTTATGAGGGCGATGCCGACAAGCTGGGCGCGATATTCCACCCCAGCGCCGACCTGCGCTGGGTCGAAAAGGGCGAGCTGAAGGTCTTGACAGTGCCCGACTGGCTGGCCTGGGTGCGCAAGCGCCCCTCCGCCAAGGCCGAGGGCAAGCCGCGTGACGACTTCATCGTCACCATCGATCGCTCCGACGAGTCCACCGCCTTCGTCAAGGTGCGTTGCCAATTGCCGCCGCGCTACTTCACCGATTATCTGGTGGCCATGAAGCTCGCGGACGGCTGGCAAATCGTCTCGAAATCCTACCGCTACGATCTGCGGGAGTGATTTCGTAGGACGGATTGAACAAGCGGATCGCGCGAACGCGCAACCGATGACAGGCTCCGTGAAACCCATCGCGCACCGCCCACAAAAATGATGGACATCGCTACGCTCGACCCATCATACGGGACAGATGGAAGCGACATTCCAGATTTTCCTGATCCTGCTCGCGGTGCTCGCGGGCGCCTCGGTTCTGGCGCGGCGCATCGATGTCGCGCCGGCGATTCTGCTTCTGCTCGCCGGGATCGCGCTGGCCTTCGTGCCCGGCATGCCGGCGATCGAGCTGCCGCCGGAACTCGTGCTCCTCCTGGTGTTGCCGCCGCTGATCTATTCAGCCAGCGTCGCCATGAGCTGGCGCGAATTCAAATACAATCTGCGCCCCATCATCCTGCTCGCGGTCGGCTGCGTGATCTTTACCGCGGCCGCGGTCGCGACCGCCGTACACTACCTGATCGGCATGCCTTGGGATGTCGGGTTCCTGCTCGGCGCCATCGTCGCGCCGACCGATGCAGTGGCGCCGCTCGCGGTCGCGCGCAAGCTCAACATCCCCAGGCGTATCCTTGTGGTGCTCGAGGGCGAAGGGCTCGCCAATGACGCCACGGCGCTCATCCTGTATCGGTTTGCGGTTGTCGCCATTGCGAGCGGGGCGTTTTCGCTGTCAAAGGCGACCGGCGAGTTCGCGGTCATCGTCGCCTGCGAGATCGCCTTCGGCATCGGCGTCGGCTGGCTGAGCTTGCGCGCCCGCCGGCTTGCGCGCGATCCGCAGATCGAGATCACGCTCTCCCTGATCACGCCCTATGTCGCCTTTTGGATACCAGAACATGTCGGCGGCTCCGGCGTGATCGCCACTGTGGCCTGCGGGCTCTATACGAGCTGGAACGGCCCGCTGTTGATTTCGTCGGCCACCCGGCTGCAGGGCATCTTCTTCTGGGACCTTGTGATCTATCTGATCGAGGGTCTCTTGTTCCTGCTCACCGGATTTCAGATGCGCTCGATCTTCGAGCGATCGAAGGCGTTCCCGCTGGACGACATCCTGTTTGCGATGGCGGTAGTCACCGCCATTGTGGTGATCGCACGTTTTGTCTGGGTCTATCCCGCGACCTACCTGCCGCGATGGCTGAGCAAATCCTTGCGCAGGCGCGATCCATCACCGCCCTGGCAATGGGTGTTTATCCTGTCGTTTGCCGGCGTGCGCGGCGCAGTCTCGCTCGCGGCTGCACTGGCTCTGCCTCTTGTGCTGGAGAACGGGAAGGATTTCCCCTATCGGGACCTGATTCTGTTCGTCGTTTTCGGCGTCATCCTGATCACACTGGTCGGAATGGGGCTCGGGCTGCCCACAGTGGTGCGCTGGCTCGGGGTGGCGGAAGCGGGCCGCTCAGAACATATCGCGGAGCACGAAGCGGAAATCGCGGCACGGCGCGAAGCACTCGATGCGGCGCTCAAGTCCCTTGACGGCTTCGTCCAGGATCGCGAATTGTCCGACGAGGTGGTCAGGCTGTTGCGCGCGCGGCATGAAATCCGCGTCAATCAGTTGCCGGAATCGCTCGATCCCGACAAGCACGACGTCTCCGCGATGGGAACGGGGCTGACCCGCGAACTGATCTCCGTAGAACGTGAGTTCATCCATTGCCTTCTGCGCGAGGGTAGGATTACGGACGAGACAAGACGGCGCATCGAGCGCGATCTGGATCTGGAAGAGGCCAGCCTTGCCAACCGGGAATATCGCGGGCCGTTGTGAGGCCTTCGTCGTCCCGGCTCGCGCTCTGCTTGGCCCGGGACGACAGCGGGGCTATTCTGCCGCCGCGGTCCGCGGGGCGCCGACGAATCCCGCAGCATCGCCGAAGCGCTCCACCATCACGGCCGGCAAATCCTTCGCCTTATGCGTAACACAGGCGCCTGAGCGGACCGTGTAGCGGTCCTGATGCTGCAAGTGCGGTGGCGCTTCGCCCTGCTGCAATGCGCGGGCTGCATCCATGATCAATTTTCGGAAATGCATGATGCCGAGATCGGTCGGCCCCAGATGCTCGCGGGTGCGATCGGCGATCGGGCCCTGGCTGTCCTGGACCGCGGCATCCTGCTCGGAGACGCCCTTGATGCCAGTGTAGCTCCTCGTCTTCTGCAGCTTGCGATCGATGAGGTAATTGTTCGACTTGTTGCGCAGCGGGACATAGTTCTCATCGACCTCGGCGATCACGCCGTTGCCGCGGTCATAGGCCTCGCACTCGGCATCGGTGAGCGGCCGCTCCGGATTCCACGCATAGGTGTAGATCCAGCAATTGGTATCGGTCACCGGCACAAAGGTCTGGCCGAAGATGTTCTCGCCCGGCATCGAACTCGGCGCATAAGTGTGGACCGGCATCAGGAACTGCGCGATCCGCCAATAGATGTTGTCGCTGTCGGCGAGCCGGCCGCCCGCGATCGTCAGCCCCGCGTCGTGCGGATTGATTTTGATCACGGGGCGCGGGTCCTCCGCGATCCAACGCATGTGATCCGTCGACATGCGCGCAAGCGGATTCACGAAATGCTTCTTGATGTCGAGGATCTCGTTTTCTTCCTTGTCAAAAGCAAGGTGCGCGAAGGTGAAATGCGCGGTGTCGATCGAGCCTTCCAACGCCTGCACCCAGTTGCAGTCCTGCCATTTCTTGGAGACGTAGCGGTGCGAGGGCGCGACCAGCGCCATTTCCAGCGCCGGCAGTTCGGGCATTGAATCCGCAGGACCCATATAGGCCCAGATCATGTCGCCCCATTCGCGCACCGGATAGGCCTTGATGCGGATCTTGTCCTTGGCGTTGAGGTCGGGATAGGAGGTCGGCATGTCGACGCAGGCGCCGTCGGTGCTGAACTTCCAGCCGTGATAGACACAGCGGATGCCGCATTCCTCGTTGCGCCCGAGCCAGAGATTGGCGCCGCGATGCGGGCAATATTGATCAATGACGCCGACCACGCCGCGGGAGTCGCGGAAGGCAAGCAGCTCCTCGCCAAGTATCACGATCTTCTTCGGCTCGCCGTCGGCTTCCGGCAATTCTTTCGAGAGCAGCACCGGCAGCCAGAAGCGCCGCAACAATTCGCCCATGCCCGTTCCCGGACCGCTCTCGGTCAGGAATTTGTTGTCCTCTGCGCGCAGCATGGCGGACCTCCCACGATTTCATTTGCTTTGAGGCGAGCTTGGCGCACAGGTCGGTGCGCGTCAACGCGAAGAAGGAGGGTGGGCTAGCCGAAGGCGTAACCCACCGAAGCTTCGCGGAATGGTGGGTTACGCTTCCGCCTTCGCTCTTTGAACGGCGGACAAGTCGCTAACCCGCCCTACACCTCTTCGTCACACTGGCCGCTCACCCTTGATCGTCACGCGGGTGCCTGAGCGCGTGTGCGGCCAGTAGTCCCACATCGCGCGGTGCTGGGTGCAGCGGTTGTCCCAGAACGCAATAGCGTTTTCCGTCCAGCGGAAGCGGCACTGGAACAGCGGGTTTTCCGCGTGCTGATAGAGATAGGCGAGAATGGCATCGCTCTCGTCGCGCGGGACGCCGATGATATGGCGGGTGAAGCCGCGGTTGACATAGAGCGCCTTCTTGCCCGTCACGGGATGCGTACGCACGACGGGGTGTTCAGCATGCGGATAGGCCGGCTTGTCGGCGACGCCATAATTCGCGTAAAGCCCGCGATAGATCGGCTCGCCGTCATGCAGCGCGGTCAGCCCGTCGAGATAGGCCTTCATGCGATCCGACAGCGCTTCATAGGCCGCGTACATGTTGGCGAACAGCGTATCGCCGCCGCGCGGCGGGCACTGCCTAATGTAGAGGATCGAGCCCATCGGCGGCTCGAGATCGCAGGACACATCGGAATGCCAGCCCTCGCCATTGGCACGTGGCGAGTCCTTGTCCGCATAAATCTTCATCAGCGCAGGATCGTCGCCCTCATGAGGCGCCGCGGGATGAATGTGCAGCTCGCCGAACTTGCGGCCGAAGGCGAGATGCTGGGCCGGCGTAATGCGCTGATCGCGGAAGAAGATGACGAGGTTTTCGGCGAGCGCGCGATGGATCTCGTCCATCTGGCGGTTCGAGCGGACGTCGTCGGAGACGAGCTTTGCGATATCGACCCCGGAAATTTCTGCGCCAATGATGGGCGTGAGCTTTTCGACGGCGATGGTCTCGTAGGGCTCGACGTCGCCGTCGAGATGCCGATAGCGCGGACCTTGCTTGCTGGACAGCGAGCTCATGATGCTTCCTCCGGCCTATTCTTGCGGAGGCATGGTACCGTGAGCCCAGGGAAGCGCAACACACTCCCCTGTCATCCCGGACAAGCGGAGCGCGATCCGGGACCCACAACTAAGGCGAGCGTTCTCGCGAAAGCTGAGGGTCCAACCCTTCGCAACAACTCGATCCTGTGGTTATGACCCCCGGCTTTCGCCGGGGCGAGGACCGATTTATTCGGCCGCAGTCACCGTCTCAGCGGGCACCTTGGCGCCGTTGCCATAGCGCTGATCGATATAGTCGATCACCAGCGCCTTGAAATCGGCGGCGATGGTGGGACCGCGCAGGGTGCGGAACTTCTTGCCGTCGACGAACACCGGTGCGGCCGGCGCTTCGCCGGTGCCGGGCAGGGAGATGCCGATATTGGCGTGCTTGGACTCGCCGGGCCCGTTGACGATGCATCCCATCACCGCGACGTTGAGCGTCTCGACACCAGGATATTTCGTCTTCCAGACCGGCATCTCGTCGCGGATGAAATCCTGGATCGAGCGCGCCAATTCCTGGAACGTGGTCGAGGTGGTGCGGCCGCAACCTGGGCAGGCCGCCACCAGCGGCACGAAGGTGCGGAAGCCCATCGTCTGCAATAGTTCCTGCGCCACCTGGACTTCGAGCGTGCGATCGCCGCCGGGCTCGGGGGTGAGCGAAATGCGGATGGTGTCGCCGATACCCTGCTGCAGCAAGATGCCCAGCGCGGCGGAGGAAGCAACGATGCCTTTCGAGCCCATGCCCGCTTCGGTCAGGCCGAGATGGATCGCGTAATCCGAGCGGCGCGCCAGCTCCTGATACACCGCGATCAAGTCCTGCACGGCGGAAACCTTCGCCGACAGGATGATGCGGTTCTTCGGCATGCCGAGCTCTTCGGCGCGCTTGGCCGAGAGCAGCGCCGACTGCACCATCGCCTCGCGCGTCACCGCCCGGGCGTCGCGCGGATTTTCGGAAGCCGCGTTCTCGTCCATCAGCTTGGAGAGCAGCTCCTGATCGAGCGAGCCCCAATTGGCGCCGATGCGCACCGGCTTGTTGTTCTTGTTGGCGATCTCGATGATGTCGGCAAACTGGGTGTCGCGCTTGTTCTTGAAGCCGACATTGCCGGGATTGATGCGATATTTGTCGAGCGCTTCCGCGCAGGCCGGATATTCGGCGAGCAGCTTGTGGCCGATATAGTGGAAGTCGCCGATCAAAGGCGTCGTGATACCCCGTTTGCGCAGGCCGTCGCGAATGTGGGGGACGGCGGCCGCGGCCTCTTCCCGGTCGACCGTGATGCGCACCATTTCCGAGCCGGCGCGCGACAGCGCGGCCACCTGCTCCACGGTGCTTTTGACATCGGCGGTGTCGGTATTGGTCATCGACTGCACGACGATCGGCGCGCCGCCGCCGACAGCCACATTGCCGACCATGACTTGGGTGGTCTGATGCCGCGGCGCAGGGCCGGCGATATCGGTTTGGGGCAGTTTTTCGGGCTTGTTCATGGGGTTTCGATATCAGGTTTTGGTGGCATTCAGCAACGGATCAGAGGGAACCGCGACGGTCGGGCTCGGCCGGTTAACCAGAAAAAGTCCAGCAATTACAAGCAGGGCTGCGGCCCCGAACGCCAGGCTAAGCCGGTCATGCATGATGAAATAGCTAGCCACGACGCCAAACAAAGGGGTGATGAAGGTAAAAGCGGACAATTTGCTGGCCGAATAGGCCTTCACCAGAGCAAACCAGAGCGTAAAGGTCGTTCCGACCACCCAGACCGCCTGAAACGCCATTAACGAGGTCGAAAGCAGGCTCGGCGGATGCGTGATGGTTTCGCCGGAAAGCCAGGCCGCCAGCCCCAAAATCGGGATCGAGAGCGCGACCTGATAGCCTAGCGCCTTTTCCGGCGGCGCAAACCGTAGCTTCGAGGCCTTGGCGACCAGCGTGGTCGCAGCCCATAAGATCCCGCCGCCGACGATCATCAAGTCGCCCAGCAGCACCTTGGAATCGACATCGGCCTGCGGAACCCCGATCGCAAGCGCCACGCCGAGGAAACTCAGGGCAAGACCGCCCCATTGCGCGGCGCCCAAGCGCTCTCCGAGCAGTTGAAAGGAGCCAAGCGCCACCACGAAGGGCGCACAATAGAGAAACACCACCGCGCGCGAGGCCGTGGTGAACCGCAGCCCTTGATAGATCAGCACGAATTCGATGCCGAACATCAGCCCAGCGAGCAGGCCCGGCCAGAGGGTGCCGTCGCGCTCAAAGAACCTTGCGCCACGCAGGCGACCGATCAGGAGCAGCACCGGCAAGGCGCCGGCCGAACGGATGCACGCCTGCAGCATCGGCGGAATGTCCGGAAGGACCAGCTTGACCGCGATCTGGTTGAACCCCCAGGTGAAACACAGCATCAGCATCAATGCGATGGCGCCCGGGCTGAGCGGCCGCCCGGCCGAGGAAATCACTTGTTTCGAAGACATTTCTCTCCGTAGCGCCGATCGCGCCCGCATCCTTGTTGTTGGACGTTATTGCGGTTGGATTTGGTTCATGCGGCCTTTTGGCAGTGGGCGCAAAGGCCGGTGATTTCCAGCACGGACAATTTCGGCGCAAAGCCTGAGGCCCGTGCCGCGGCGTTGAGACTTTTCGCCACGGGCGCGGCGGGAATTTCGCCCACCGCACCACAGCGGTCGCAAATCAGGAATGCCACCATAGCGGCATCGTCGTGGTCATGCGCGCAGGCCAGAAAGGCGTTGCGACTTTCGATGCGATGAACCAGGCCGTTCGCCATGAGGAAATCCAGCGCGCGATAGACCGTGATCGGCGCCGGCCGCGGCATCGACCTGGCGAGCGCATCGATGATCTCATAGGCGCCGAGCGGACGGTGGCTGGCGAGCAGCGCCTGGAGCACCTGGCGGCGTATAGGTGTGAATTTCTGCGCCCGCATCGCGCAGACCCGTTCCGCATGCGTGATCGCGTCCGCGGCGCAGCGGTCGTGATCGTGGTCGGGAGCAGGAAAGGCCGGCTTTTCGAGGGTCATTGCGGCGAATTTGTACCATTTTGGGCGCCATTCCCAAAGCCCGCACGTCGGGTGATGCCTGCCATGTGCATAGCGAGGGCCGGTTCCCTTGTTAAGGCGCCATGAAACGATCATAAGCTAGCTTATTATATTGCGAGCTTATTGGAGACCAAGCTTATGATCCGCGGTTCCGTGGATGTGAATTTCCTGTTCACGCTGGGCGAATTGTACCGGCTGATCCGGACCTATGCGGACAAGGAGGCGAGGCGCTTCGGCATCACCCGCGCCCAGTGGGCGGTGCTGGCCAAGGTCGAACGCAGCGAGGGCATGAAGCAGACCGAGCTCGCCGAACTCCTGGAAATGCAGCCGATCACGCTGACGCGGCTGATCGACAAGCTCTGCGAGCAGGGCTGGATCGAACGGCGCAGCGATGCCACCGACCGCCGCGTCAATCGTCTCTATTTGCGCAAAGCCGGCCGCCAGCTCCTGGGCAAGATGAGCGGCCTGCGCTCCGAACTCACCGTCACCGCGCTGGAAGGGATCAATCCGGCGGACGCCCATCGCCTTTTGGCGCAACTCGAACAGGTCAAGGAAAACGTGCGTAACGCAATACAGAACACGACGACCGATCAGGTTCGCAAGGAGCAGCGCTATGGCTGATCCCGTCTTGAAATTTCCGCCCGAGCAGAAGGGCAAGGGCGAAAACGCCGGGACCAAGGCTGCGGCCGAGCCGCGGCGCCGGCTTATGGCGGGATTGCGCCGCTACCGCCGTTTCCTGCTTCTGGTCGTCCTGCCGATCATCGCTGCGATCGGTGGACTCGTCTTCTATCTTAATGGCGGGCGCTATGTCGGCACTGATGATGCCTATGTCGGGGCACAGAAGGTGCTGATCACGCCCGACATCTCCGGCAAGATCATCAAGATCGTGGTGAAGGAAGGCCAGCACGTCAAAGACGGCGACGTGCTGTTCGAGATCGACCCCGAACCGTTCCAGCTCGCGCTCGACCAGGCCAAGTCCGCGCTCGAGCAGGCGCGCACCAGCTACAACAATCTGCACGCCAATATCGCCATCTACCAGCAGATGGCCGATCTGATGCAGCAGACCATCGACCTGAAGCAACGCGATGTCGATCGCAAGTCGACGCTGGCAAAAAGCAGCTTCGGCTCCCAGCTCGACCTCGACAATGCCTCCTCGGCGCTGGTCACCGCGCGCGCCGAATATGCTTTCGTCCAGCAACAGATTTCCAACGCGAAGACGCAGCTACTCGGCAACGTCGATCTACCCATCGAGCAGTTTCCGCCCTATTACCAGGCCAAGGCGGCGCTCGCCGTGGCGCAGCGCAATCTCGACCACACCGTGCTCCGCGCGCCGATGAACGGCATAGCGACCCAGGTCGACCAGATCCAGCTCGGGCGCTTCGTGCCCGCCGGCACGCCCGTGTTTTCCGTCATCGACGTCGATCACCCCTGGGTGGATGCCAACCCGAAGGAAAGCGACTTCACCTATGTCACGGTCGGCCAGCCGGTGACGCTGGAGGTGGATGCGTTCCCGAACCACTTGTTCAAGGGCTATGTCGGTTCGCTCTCGCCTGGTACCGGCGCGCAATTTGCGATCCTGCCGCCGCAGAACGCGACCGGCAATTTCGTCAAGGTGGTGCAGCGCGTGCCCGTGCGCATCTATTTCGATGAGAACGACAAGTATGTGAGGAAGCTGAAGGCGGGCATGAGCGTCTATGCCACCATCGACACCGGCCATCGCCGCTCGCTCGCCGGCCTGCTCGGCCTGTCGGCCTCGGCGAACCAGGACCAGGAGTAAGCGTGTCGGGCGCGCCAGCTTCCCTCGCGGTCCCCGGCCTGCGCCGGAACATGGTGACGATCTGCGCCATGACCGCGACCATCATGCAGGCGCTGGACACCACCATCGCCAACGTCGCGCTGCCCTATATGCAGGGGACGCTGTCGGCCTCGCAGGACCAGATCAATTGGGTGCTGACCTCCTATATCGTCGCGGCCGCGATCATGACCGCGCCGGTGGGCTGGATCGCCAACCGGTTCGGGCGCAAGCGCACCTTCATCGTGTGCTCGGCCGGCTTCACGGTGGCGTCCGTGCTGTGCGGGCTGGCGCAGGACATCAACCAGATGGTCCTGTTCCGCCTGTTGCAGGGCGTGTTCGGCGCGGCGCTGGTACCGCTCTCGCAGGCGGTGATGCTCGACTACTACACGCTGCAGGAACGCGCCAAGGCGATGTCGATCTGGGGCATGGGCGTGATGATGGGACCGATCATGGGCCCGTCGCTGGGCGCCTGGCTGACCGAGACCTATTCCTGGCACTGGGTGTTCTTCGTCAACCTGCCGTTCGGCTTCGTCACCGTGCTCGGCCTGGTCGTCTTCATGGACGAGACCAGGCAGGACCATGAGCTGCGCTTCGACTGGTTCGGCTTCGGTGCGCTTGCGGTCGCGATCGGCGCATTGCAGCTTGCGCTGGATCGCGGCGAGCAGCAAGGCTGGCTGGAATCCAACGAGATCATCGCCGAGTTCATCATTTCCGGCATCGGCTTCTATTATTTCTTCGCGCATTCCTTCACGACGTCAGATCCGTTCATCCGGCTCGCGCTTTTCAAGGACCGAAATTTCGTCACCGGCTGCATTTTCATGACCGTGATGGGCCTTGTGCTGTACTCCACGATGGCCCTGGCTTCGCCCTACCTGCAAAACGTGATCGGCTATCCGATCATTACCGCGGGCGTCCTGCTGGCGAGCCGCGGCTGCGGCACTTTTGTCGCAATGATGCTGGTCGGACGGCTCATGCGTTATTTCGAAGCACGCTCGCTGATCATCACCGGGCTGATCATTACCGCAGCGTCGTTGTTCCAGATGACCGGATGGACCGACCAGACCGGTGCCAGCGAAATCGTGACGGTCAGCATCATCCAGGGATTTGGCTTTGGCCTCGTCTTCGTGCCGCTCTCGACGGTGTCGTTCATGACGTTGTCGAATCAGTTGCGCACGGACGGCACCTCGATGCTGACATTGGTGCGCAATGTCGCGAGCTCGGTCGGCATTTCCATCGTGATCGCGCAGCTCACCGAAGGCTCGCGGCGCACCTACGCGATTCTCTCCGAGCACATCACGCCATTCAACCAGGCGATCCAGATGCCGGATGTCAGCCGCCTGATCAATCTCGGCACCGATTCAGGCCGCGCGCTCGCGGACGTGATGGTGGCCTTGCAGGCGCAGATCATCGCCTTCTCGCAGGACTACCAGCTGGTGATGATCTTCATCCTCTGCTCGATCCCGCTCGCGATCATGATCGGCTCGACCAAAGTCGCGCTGCGCAGCCAGGCCGGCGGGGGTGGCGGCGGCGAGCAACATGCGGTGATGGAGTAGCGACTTGACCTCTCCCCGCAAAATGCGGGGAGAGGTTCGGGAAGCATCAAATATCGAAAAACACCGTCTCGCCCTCGCCCTGCAAGCGGATGTCGAGCGAATAGACCGCGCCATCGCCAGCCTTGCGCTGGGCGATCAGCGTGCCTCGGCGGTCCGCCGGCACCAGGGCCAGCACGGGGTCGCTGGCATTTGCCGCCTCGTCGCCGAAATAGATCCGCGTGTAGAGATGCCGCAACATGCCGCGCGCGAAGACCGCGAGCAGGATGTGCGGCGATTGCGGCTTGCCATCGGCATCGGGCACCGAGCCCGGCCTGATGGTGTCGAAGGCGTAGGCCCCGTTCTGGTCGGTGCCGCAGCGGCCAAAGCCCCTGAACGTGGCGTTCGGCAAGGCACGTTTGTCCTGCGGATCGGCGAAACGCCCCTGGCTATCGGCCTGCCACACTTCCAGCATGCAATCGGGGACCGGCACGCCGTCGCCGTCATACACGATGCCCTCGATGCGGAGGCGCTCGCCCGAGACATCGGGCGTGACGAGATTGTTGGTGAAGGCGTCGTTCCAGTTGTACTGGCCGCCCGGCGTCAGCCCGTATTTGAAGAACGGACCGACGGTCTGCGATGGCGTGATGCCGTCCGGTTTACTTGCCACTTAATTGTTCTCCATTGGCGTGGCGTTGCGTCCGCGCAGCACGATGTTGAAGCGATAGCACAGCGCCCATTCCGGCTGGGTGTTTTCCAGATCGAACGACGAGATCATTCGTGCCCGCGCCTTCTCGTCGGCGACCGCGTTGAAGATCGGATCGAACGGAAACAGAGGATCGCCCGGGAAATACATCTGCGTCACCAGGCGCGAGATGAAGGAATGGCCGAACACCGAGAAGTGGATGTGCGCCGGGCGCCAGGCGTTGTGATGATTGCCCCAGGGGTAGGCACCGGGCTTGATGGTGACGAAGCGGTAATAGCCCGACGCATCGGTCTGCGCGCGGCCCGCGCCGGTGAAGTTCGGATCGAGCGGCGCCGGATGCTGGTCGCGGACGTGAATGTAGCGGCCGCAGGCGTTGGCCTGCCAGATCTCGAGCAGCGTATTCGGCACGCCGCGGCCGTCCTCATCAAGCACGTGGCCGTGCACGACGATGCGCTCGCCCAAAGGCTCGCCCTTGTGTTGCACGGTGAGGTCGCTATCGCCGGCGCGCACCGTCTCATGCCCGTAAACCGGGCCCGTCAGTTCCGACAGCGTGTGGCGCATGGGGATCAACGGCTTGGTGGGGGCGCGCTTGATCGAGCTTTTATACTCGGGCGACAGCGGCGCCGGATGCACCTTGTTGCTCTCGACCGGATAGATGAATGTCATGGCGAACTCCTTCTTTTGTCATTGCGAGGAGCGACAGCGACGAAGCCATCCAGTCCGCACTTTTCTGGATTGCTTCGCTCCGCTCGCAATGACGACGCGGACGTCAATTCAGCTTCTCGATCGCGACTGCGACGCCCTGGCCGACGCCGACGCACATGGTGGCGAGCGCGAGCTTGCCGCCGCGCTTCTCCATGCCGTGCACGGCGGTGAGCGCCAGCCGCGCGCCGCTCATGCCAAGCGGATGGCCGAGCGCGATCGCGCCGCCATGCGGATTGACGAAATCGGCGTCTTCTTTCACGCCGAGTTGCCGCAGGCACGCAATTCCCTGCGAAGCAAAGGCCTCGTTGAGCTCGATCAGGTCGAAGTCGCTGATCTTGAGGTTCAGCCGTTCCATCAGCTTGCGCGTTGCCGGAACGGGGCCAATGCCCATGATGCGCGGCGGCACCGCGGCCGAGGCAAGACCGAGAATGCGGGCCCGCGGTGTAAGACCATGCTTCTTCACGGCCGCTTCGGACGCGAGAATCATGGCGGCCGCGCCGTCGTTGACGCCGGAGGCATTGCCCGCTGTCACCGTCCCGGGATTACGCACGATCGGCTTCAGTTTTGCCAAGCCCTCCATGGTGGTCTCGGGCCGCGGGTGCTCGTCCTTCTCGACCGTAATGGGGCCAGCCTTGCCGCCCGGTGCCGTGACCGGCGTGATCTCCTCCGCGAAATAATCCGACGCGATCGCCGCGCCCGCCCGCTGCTGCGAGCGCAGCGCGAATGCGTCCTGGTCCGCGCGCGAGACCTGGAATTCCTCGGCGACGTTCTCGCCGGTCTCCGGCATCGAATCGACGCCATATTGCTGCTCCATCAAGGGATTGATGAAGCGCCAGCCGATGGTGGTATCAAAGATCTCCGCAGAACGCGAAAAGGCCTCCGCCGCCTTGCCCATTACGAACGGCGCCCGCGTCATCGATTCGACTCCGCCGGCGATGGCAAACTCGATCTCGCCGGCGCGGATCGCGCGGCCCGCGGCGCCTACCGCATCCAGCCCGGAGGCGCAGAGGCGGTTGATGGTCTGGCCAGGAACCGACTCCGGGATCCCCGCAAGCAACAGCGCCATGCGCGCGACATTGCGGTTGTCCTCGCCGGCCTGGTTGGCGCAACCGAAAAAGACCTCGTCCAGTGCGGACCAATCGAGCTTGGGGTGCTTGGCGAGCAGCGCCTTGATCGGAGCGGCAGCGAGGTCGTCGGCTCGCACTTTGGCGAGCGAACCGCCGAAACGGCCGATCGGGGTTCTCACGGCATCACAAACAAAGACATCACGCATCGGTTTTCTCCCTGAAATGCCGCCTTCGGCCTCAATTGAGGGCGAGTTGTAGGAGCGCCTCTGCGTGAGGTCAATTGAGGCGTTGGTGTGGAGCGGCGCGTTGGCGCGGGGCCGCCATGCTCAATTCAGTGTCCTATAGCCGCGCCTTGAGGGGTGGAAAAGGCGGATCGCTCCCGCAAAGCGATAGGACAGAGATGGGAAATTGGCTAGTTTGCGCCTCCCATGACCGTCCAGCCGTCCATCTCTCAAGCCCCCATCAGCGCCGCCGAGCCCTCGCAGCTTGCGGAAACATCGGCGCGCGTGACCCCGATGATGGAACAGTATCTCGAGATCAAGGCCGCCCACCCGGGACTGCTGCTGTTCTATCGGATGGGAGATTTCTACGAGCTGTTCTTCGAGGATGCCGAGATCGCCTCCAAGGCGCTGGGCATCGTCCTGACCAAACGCGGCAAGCATCAGGGCATGGACATCCCGATGTGCGGCGTGCCGGTGGAACGCGCCGACGACTATCTGCACCGGCTGATCGCCAAGGGCTTCCGCGTCGCCGTCTGCGAGCAGACGGAAGATCCGGCCGCGGCGCGTGCCCGCGGCAACAAGAGCGTGGTCAAGCGCGACGTGGTGCGACTGGTGACGCCTGGTACGCTCACCGAGGACACGCTGCTCGATGCCCGCGCCAACAATTACCTGCTGGCGATCGCGCGGGCGCGCTCGTCCTCAGGCGGTGACCGTTTCGGGCTCGCCTGGATCGATATTTCGACCTCCGAATTCATGGTGACGGAATGCGCAGGCGCCGAATTGCAGGCGACGCTGGCGCGCATCAATCCCAACGAGGCAATCGTCACCGATGCGCTCTATGGCGATACCGAGCTCGGGCCGATGCTGTGTGAATTGCCGGCGGTGACGCCGCTCACCCGCGACGTCTTCGACAGCTCCACCGCCGAGCGGCGGCTGTGCGATTATTTTGCCGTCGCGACGATGGATGGGCTCGCCGCGATGTCGCGGCTGGAAGCCACGGCCGCCGCTGCCGCCGTGACCTATATCGACCGGACCCAGGTGGGCAAGCGCCCGCCGCTGTCGCCGCCGGCGCGCGAGGCGGTCGGCACCACGATGGCGATCGACCCCGCCACGCGCGCCAATCTCGAATTGACGCGCACGCTCTCCGGCGAACGCCGCGGCTCGCTGCTCGACGCGATCGACTGCACGGTCACGCCGGCAGGATCGCGGCTGCTGGCGCAGCGCCTGGCGGCGCCGCTGACAGACGCGGCGCAGATCGCGGGCCGGCTTGATGCCGTGAGTGTCTTTGTTGCCGACAGCGCCGCGCGCGAAGACATCCGCTCCATCCTGCGCGGCGCGCCGGACATGTCGCGTGCGCTCGCGCGGCTCTCGGTTAGCCGCGGCGGTCCGCGCGATCTCGCCGGGCTTCGCGACGGCATTATCGCCGCCGACCAGGCGCTGGCAAAACTCACCGAGCTGGAGCAGCCGCCGGCGGAGGTCGCGGCCGTGATCGAGGCGCTCAGCCGTCCCACCCGCGAACTCGCGCGCGAGCTCGAGCGCGCGCTTGCCGAGCAACTGCCGCTCATCAAGCGCGACGGCGGCTTTGTCCGCGAGGGTTATGAAGCCGCGCTCGACGAAGCGCGCTCCTTGCGCGATGCCTCGCGGCTGGTGGTCGCGGCGATGCAGGCGCGCTATGCCGACGAGACCGGGATCAAGGGCCTGAAAATCCGGCACAACAATGTGCTCGGCTATTTCGTCGAGGTGACGGCGCAGCATGGCGACAAGCTGATGTCGCCGCCCTTGAATGCGACCTTCATCCATCGCCAGACCCTCGCAGGCCAGGTGCGCTTCACCACCGCCGAATTGGGGGAGACCGAGGCCAAGATCGCCAACGCCGGCGAGCGCGCTCTCAATCTGGAGCTGGAAGTTTTCGAGCGGCTCACCGCCAAAGCGCTCGCCGCGAGCGAAGACTTGCGCGCCGCCGCGCACGCTTTTGCCTTGCTCGACGTTGCAACCGCGCTCGCCAAGCTCGCCGTCGACGACAGTTACGTGCGGCCCGACGTGGATGCTTCGCTCAGCTTTGCTATCGAAGCCGGCCGGCATCCCGTGGTCGAGCAGGCCTTGAAGCGCGACGGCGCGCCGTTCATCGCCAATAATTGCGATCTTTCGCCCGCGCCTTCGCAAAAGTCCGGGCAGATCTGGCTCGTGACCGGCCCCAATATGGCCGGTAAATCGACCTTCCTGCGCCAGAACGCGCTGATCGCACTGCTCGCGCAAATCGGCAGCTATGTGCCGGCGAGCCGCGCCCGCATCGGCATTGTCGACCGGCTGTTCTCGCGCGTCGGCGCGGCGGACGATCTCGCCCGTGGACGCTCCACCTTCATGGTCGAGATGGTCGAAACCGCGGCCATCCTCAACCAGGCCGGTGAACGCTCGTTGGTCATCCTCGACGAGATCGGCCGCGGCACCGCAACGTTCGACGGTCTCTCGATCGCCTGGGCCGCGATCGAGCATCTTCATGAGAGCAACCGCTGCCGCACGCTGTTTGCCACCCATTATCATGAGCTGACCGCGCTTTCGGCCAAGCTGCCGCGGATGTTCAACGCCACCGTGCGGGTGAAGGAATGGCAGGGCGAGGTCGTGTTCCTGCACGAGGTGCTGCCTGGTTCGGCTGATCGTTCCTACGGCATCCAGGTGGCGCGGCTTGCCGGCCTACCCGCGCCCGTGATCGCGCGCGCCAAAACGGTGCTGGCGAAATTGGAAGCCCAAGACCGTGGCCAGACCGCGCGCGCGCTGGTCGACGACTTGCCGTTGTTCGCGGTCCCGTCGCGGGCGGCCGCCGAGCCCGCGCTGCCGCGTGAAGCGGAGCAACTGATCGAAGCCGTCAAGGCACTGCATCCCGACGAGATGTCGCCGCGCGAAGCGCTGGACGCGATCTATGCGCTGAAGGCGAAATTGCCGAAGCAGTAGTCTACTCGTCATTGTGAGCGAAGCGAAACAATCCAGAGCCTCCCGTGCGGCTCTGGATTGTTTCGTCGCGGAGCCTGTCATCGGGCGCGCGTTCGCGCGACCCGTTGGCTCCTCGCAATGACGGTCAACGCCCTGCCTTCCTTCGCCCGTTCCACCACAGCGCCAGATTCCACCCGATGCAGGTGGCGAGCGCGACGCTCAGGCCGATGGTCGAACCGAAGCACAGTGCGGCGACATGCAGAACCGCAATGGCGATGCCGAATCCCATCAGGCCCCAGCCGCCATTCGCGATCACGGCGGCGGTCGCCGGCCCGCCGATGCGCGGGTGCAGGATCAGCATCAGGCTGGTGAACACCACGGGGAACAGCGCCAATATGCCTGTGATCGCCGGCCCCACCCGGCCTGATAGCGTCACCACGGCAGCAACCAGCACGGCCACCAGCGAAGCGCGGAACGGGATGTCGTACCAGCGGCGCGTGATCAGCGGCATCTTCACGTGGCAATAGCGCTGCATCAGCGGCACGCAGATCGCGAACGCGAGCACGTTGGCGATGAGTCCGCCGACAAGCGAGAGATCGAGCGCGCGCAATACCGCGGCAAGCAGGAACCACACCGCGAGCGCGGAAACCAGACTGAGCAAGAGGCCGTGGCGCTGCGCCAGCAGCACATAGGTCAGCGCCAGAAACAACGTCGCGGCATTCACCGGCAGGCTGGCCAGCGCACCTTCTGCGATGAACGCCGCATCGTGATCGAGCGCGAGGAATACGTAAGATGGTCCCGCCGAGATCGGCAGCGTCGCCACCAGCGCGCCGATCACCGGGCCCGAACGCTCGGCGATGATCGATGCCGACACCACGAAGGCGGCGGCGACCGCCATGCGCAAGGCGAGGATCAGGAGGAAAGTGAGATCGGGAGACATTGTCCTGTCGTCCCGGCCAAGCGAGTTGTCCGCCGTAGCTCGGAGAGCGAAGGCGGAAGCGCGCGCCGGGACCCATAGCCACAGGCCGATATTGTTGCGAAGGCCGCGAGCAGATCAGTCTAGGGAGAGCTTCCGCGGTAGAGGTCCCGGCCTTCGCCGGGACGGCACCGAGTTAGATGCGCTTCATCGTCACGGAGACCTTCGGGCCGTTCTTGATGGTCTGATAGACCACGCAATAGCGCTCGGCGAGTTTTAGGAGCAAATCGAGCTTGTCCTGCGGCGCGTCGGTGTCGACCTCGAAACGCAGGCGGATTTCGGCGAAACCGACCGGCGCTTCCTTGTCGACCCCCAGCGTGCCGCGAAAATCGAGATCGCCTTCGGCGAACACCAGCCCCTGGCGGAGCGGCACCTCGATCGCGGTCGCAACCGATTTCAAGGTCACACCAGCGCAGGCGACCAGCGCCTCCAGCAGCATATCGCCGGAACACAGCTCCAATCCGGAGCCGCCGGTCGCCGGATGCAGGCCCGCGACCGCGAGCGCGCGGCCGGTCTCGACCTTGCAGGCGATGCCTTCATTGTCGATCGAGCCCTTGGCCTTGAGCGTGATCAACGCGGCCTTGGCGTCGGATTTGTAACGCTCCTTGATCGGAGCCTGCAGGCTGCGAAGTGCGGCGGCGTCCATCGTTTTCTCCCGGAGTTATTTCGCTCCGGATGTAGCTGGTCCGCGCCGCGATGTCACCACCACATCGCCCCGCCCTCGTCGGACCGGCCATGCGCATCAAGCACATTGCGGTCGAGCGAGCGATCGAGCGAGGTCAGGACGTGCCGCTTGAAATGGTCGAACAGCTCGGAATTGCGGTCGCGCGGGCGCGCCAGATTGATGCTGATCGTTTCGAACAGCCGGCCCGGCCGCGGTCGCATCACCAGCACGCGATCGGCGAGCACCACCGCCTCGTCGACGTCATGGGTCACCAGGATCAGCGTAGGCCGCGTGTCGGCCCAGAGGTCGAGCAGATGGTCCTGCAGGTCGCGCCGGGTGAAGGCATCGAGCGCGGAGAACGGCTCGTCCAGCAGCAGCACTTCCGGCTGCGGCACCAGCGCGCGCGCAATCGCCACCCGCTGCGCCTGGCCGCCGGAGAGTTCGCGCGGCCAGGCTTTTGCCTTGTCGGCAAGACCCACGCGGGCAAGCGCTTTTGCGACCCTCTCTCGCCTGACGTCGGCGGGCAATTCGGAGAGGCCGAAACCGATATTGTCGGCGACAGACAGCCAGGGCAGAAGCCGCGGCTCCTGGAAGATGATGCCGATCTTCTCGTGCGGTGCCGAGATGGCGATGTCGTCAAGCCTCACCGAGCCAGAGCTTGCGGGATCAAGGCCCGCGATCGCGCGCAGCAGGGTCGACTTGCCGCAACCGGATCCGCCGATGATGGCGACGATCTCGCCCTGCCTGATCTCGGCAGAGAAACGCGCGAGCGCATGCACCCCGTTGGGATAGGTCTTGCCGACACGGTCGAGCGCCAGCATCAGGCCGCCTCCGCGTGGTGGCCGAAGGCGTCCTGCCAGCGCAAGAGCGGCGCGGTTGCGATCTCGATCAGCCAGTCGGTGGCTTTGCCGAGAATGGCAAAGATCACGATCGCCGCCACGATCTGGGCGGGCTTGCCGAGCTGCTGGCCGTCGATCAGGAGATAGCCCAATCCTTCGGAGGCCCCCATGAACTCGGCGGCGACCACGAACATCCACCCGAGGCCCAGGCCGACGCGTAAGCTCACGATATAGGCCGGCAGCACCGCAAGCAGCAGAATGCGGCGGATCATCGCCGGACCGGACAGGCGAAAGATGCGGCCGACCTCGACGATCTTGCGGTCCACGGACCGGATCGCGCCCATAACGCCGAGATAGACCGGAAAGAATACGCCGATCGCGATCAGCGCGACCTTCGAGGTCTCGAAAATGCCGAGCCAGAGAATGAACAACGGCACCCATGCGATCGAGGGGATCGCGCGCAAGGCCTGAACCGTCGGATCGAGCAGCCGCCGCGCCAGCACCCAATAGCCGGAGATCGCGCCCAGCATGGTGCCGGCGACCACGCCAAGCGCAAAGCCGCTCACGACACGCGACAGCGTCGCGACGATATGGCGGCTGAGTTCGCCGCTTGCCGCAAGCTCGACGATGGTTGCAAACACCTTTGACGGCGGCGGGACCAGGCGCCCGTTGGAGAAGCCGAGCCAGACGATAACCTCCCAGCCGAGCGCAACTGCAACCGGCAACAACAGGCCGAGCATCGGGCGCAGATAGCGGCGCAGGCGCGTAGGCTGCGCCGCTTGTGCGTCCGCTTCAATTCGCTCGGTGGCCGGCAAGTCAACGGTCATGGCCATAGCAAGATGCTTTCCGCGCAAGAATTGCAAGACATCGCCGCAATCTCCGCTTTCGTCCTCACGAAAGCGGGGGGACCCATAACCACAGGCCGCTGCTATTGCACCGGATGGTCGTCCGGTCTTCGCAAAACTTTGCCCTGGGTTCTGAATCCCGGGTCGCTCTTCCGCCTTTGCTCTCCGAGCCACGGCCGACAAGGCGCTTGCCCGGGACGACGACCTATATCGGGGCGACGAACTTAATTCGTCGGCAGCGGCACCTGATCATCGATCAGCGAGTCCAGCGCCGCCTTGACGTCGACCTTCGCATCGATGACGCCCGCCTTTTGCAGCGCCAGCCCCGCTTCCAAAATCGACTCGCGTTGCGGCGCGCCGATACGGTTGTAGGTCAGCTCGGTGCGTTCCTTGAGCTGCTTGTCGACCACGGCTTCCGGCAGCTTGGTCACGCTGATGAAGGTCTTCTTCAGCTCGTCGTAGCTCGCGAGCGACTCCTTGCGCGCCTCCTCGTAAGTGGCGAGCACGCGGCGAACGATATCGGGATGATCCTTCAGAAACTGCTCGCGCACATTGAGAATGCCCCAAGTATTGGCCTCCGGCTTGCGGTAGAACAGTTTTGCGCCGTCCTCGATTTCCGCCTGCGCCATCATCGGGTCCAGCCCCGCCCATGCATCGACATCGCCGCGGATCAGCGCGGTTTTGCCGTCGGCGTGCTGCAACAGCACCGGCGTGATGTCCTTTTCGGACAAGCCGGCGCCGAGCAGCGCGCGGACCAGGAAGATGTGCGGATCCGTGCCGCGGGTGACCGCGACGCGCTTGCCCTTAAGGTCGGCGACGCTTGCGATCTTGGAATCCTTGGTGGTGACCAGCGCGGTCCATTCGGGGCGCGAATAGACATAGATCGACTTGACCGGATTGCCATTAATCTTAGCTACAAGAGCAGCCGAGCCGGCAGTCGAGCCGAAATCGATCGAACCGGCATTGAGAAATTCGAGCGCCTTGTTGGAACCGGCGGACTGCACCCAGACGATGCTGATGCCATCCTTGCCGAACTCCTTTTCCAGGAGTCCCTTTTGCTTCAGCACCAGCGACACCGGATTGTAGGTCGCCCAGTCGATGCGAATCTCCTTGAGCGCGTCGGCGGCATCAGCGCTGACCGGCATCAATGTCATCGCCGCAAGGCTTGCAACCAAGGTGCGCCGCGAGAATTTGATCATGTTCGCTTCCCCTGAAAAGATGACGTCTTTTCAATGTGTTAGACAGCTTCGTCAATGAGAAAATCCGTACCTTTTAGGCTCCACAACGAGAACGGCTTTGCCGCGAAGACGCAAAATCCAGCATGGACCTGCCGCATGCCAAGAATGTCTCGTGACAGCGCAGGTGCGGTCCGATATCCGGTGAGGTCATGGACAACGTCGTAACCGAGCCGGTCCGCGCGGCTGAGGCGCCCTTTTTTGACACGACGCGCGTCACCGCCGCGATCGATGCGCTGGCCGAGCAGCATGCCGGCCGGGAGGACGTCTTTCGTTCGGCAATGGCGCAGTTGCTCAAGGGCGAGCTGGTTGAGGCACGCGCCGCCGCCCAGACGATGCTGCTGAAGGACCGGCACGGCCGGCGCTGTGCCGAGCGGCTCTGCCTGGTGCAGGATGAGATCATCCGCATCCTGTTTTCGGCCGCCACTCGCCATCTCTATCGCTCGCCGCTTCCCTCCGGCGCCGAACGTATGGCGGTGGTCGCCACCGGCGGCTATGGCCGCGGCCTGATGGCGCCGGAATCCGACATCGATCTCTTGTTCATCCTGCCCTACAAACAGACCGCGTGGGGCGAGCAGGTCGCCGAGGCCATTCTTTATTGTCTGTGGGACATGGGCCTGAAGGTCGGCCACGCCACGCGCTCGGTCGACGAATCGATCCGCCAGGCGCGCGGCGACATGACGATCCGCACCGCGATCCTGGAGACGCGATATCTGACCGGCGACAAGCCGCTCTATGATGAACTGGTAGCCCGGTTCGACAAGGAGGTGGTGCAGGGAACCGCGGCGGAGTTCGTCACCGCGAAACTCGCCGAGCGTGAGGAACGGCATCGCCGCGCCGGCCAGTCGCGCTATCTGGTCGAACCCAATGTGAAGGACGGCAAGGGCGGCTTGC
This sequence comes from Bradyrhizobium sp. ARR65, assembly GCF_000472385.1. GTDB lineage: Bacteria > Pseudomonadota > Alphaproteobacteria > Rhizobiales > Xanthobacteraceae > Bradyrhizobium. The sequence goes on along the minus strand of NZ_AWZU01000017.1, from coordinate 74,336 downwards.
GCGACCTGCACACCCTGTTCTGGATCGCGAAATATGTCTATCGCGTGCGCGAGACCGAGGAGCTGTTAGAGCGCGGCGTATTCGACGCCCAGGAATACCGCACCTTTCGCCGCTGCGCCGATTTCCTCTGGTCGGTGCGCTGTAATCTTCACTTTGTCACCGGGCGCGCCGAGGAGCGGCTGTCCTTCGACCTGCAGCGCGAGCTCGCGATCCGGCTCGGCTACACCAGTCATCCCGGAATGCAGGATGTCGAGCGCTTCATGAAGCACCACTTCCTGATTGCCAAGGAAGTCGGCGACCTCACTGCCATTCTGTGCGCGAAACTGGAAGATCAGCAGGCGAAGCCCGCGCCGGTGCTGAGCCGGATGATGGCGCGCTTCCGCCCCAGTCTGACGCGGCGGCGGGTGCCCGACGGCGACGACTTCGTCGTCGACAACAACCGCATCAATCTCGCCGCCCCCGACGTGTTCAAGCACGATCCGGTCAACCTGATCCGGATCTTCCGCCTGGCGCAGAAGAACAACCTTGCTTTTCACCCCGATGCGATGCGCAGCGTGACGCGCTCGCTGAAGCTGGTCAATTCGGAGCTGCGCGAGAACCCGGAAGCGAATCGGCTGTTCATGGAGATCTTGACCTCCAATGACGCCGAGATCGTGCTGCGGCGGATGAACGAGACCGGCGTGCTCGGCCATTTCATCCGCGCCTTCGGCCGCATCGTCTCGATGATGCAGTTCAACATGTATCATCACTACACGGTTGACGAGCATCTGATCCGCTGCATCGGGTTCCTGCAGGAGATCGAGCGCGGGGGCAGCGAGGAATTCGCGCTCGCCAGCGACCTGATGCGCAAGATCAGGCCCGAGCACCGCCCGGTGCTTTATGTCGCGACGCTCCTGCACGATATCGCGAAGGGCCGGCCGGAGGATCACTCCATCGCCGGCGCCAAGGTGGCGCGACGGCTCTGCCCGCGGCTCGGCTTCTCCGCAGGCGACACCGAGCTCGTCGCCTGGCTGATCGAGGAGCATCTGACCATGTCGACGGTTGCGCAATCGCGCGACCTCTCCGACCGCCGCACCATCGAGAATTTCGCTGCCGTAGTGCAGTCGGTCGAGCAGATGAAGCTGCTCACCATCCTCACCACCGCTGATATCCGCGGCGTTGGACCTGGCGTGTGGAACGGCTGGAAGGCGCAGCTCTTGCGCTCACTTTATTATGAGACCGAGCCGGTGCTGACCGGCGGGTTCTCGGAGGTCAACCGCGTCAGGCGCATTGCGGCGGCGCAGGCCGAATTCCGCGCGGCCTTCACCGAATGGAGCGAGCAGGAGATCAATGCCTATATCGGTCGGCATTATCCGGCCTACTGGCTCAAGGTCGAGCTGCCGCGCAAGATCCGCCACGCCCGCTTCATCAAGGCAACCGAACAGGCCGGGCACAAGCTCGCCATCAATGTCGGCTTTGACGAGGCGCGCGGCGTCACCGAGCTGACCATTCTGGCGATGGACCATCCTTGGCTGCTGTCGATCATCGCGGGCGCCTGTGCGTCGGCCGGCGCCAACATCGTGGACGCGCAGATCTACACGACGACCGACGGCCGGGCGCTCGACACCATCGCGATCTCAAGGGAATACGACCGCGACGAGGACGAAGGACGGCGGGCCACGCGGATCGGCGAGACAATCGAGGACGTGCTGGAAGGCAAGCTGCGGCTGCCCGAAGCCGTGGCGCGCCGGACGGTGCGCGGCGGCCGCGTCAAGGCGTTCGTGGTCGAACCTGAAGTCACCATCAACAATCAATGGTCGGAGCTTTACACCGTCATCGAAGTGTCCGGTCTCGACCGGCCGGGCCTGCTCTACCAGCTCACCACCGCGATCTCGAAGCTCAACCTCAACATCGCCTCGGCTCATGTCGCGACCTTCGGCGAACGCGCCCGCGACGTGTTTTACGTCACCGACCTCCTGGGCGCCCAGATAACCGCGCCGACCCGGCAGGCCGCGATCCGCAGCGCGCTGTTGCATCTGTTGTCGAACGACGAGGCGGTGGCGAAGCCCGCCGCGTGAGCACTCGGCCAGAGCGGAATTCGGTCCACCTCTCCGCAGCAGCGGGGAGAGCTGGACCGCGCGAGAGGCTCGCCCCTATTACCACAATCTCCACTTTATGATCGCCTCCGCGCGCTGCTCAGCCTCACGCCCTCATGCGCGAGCAGCCAGCGCTTGCGCTCGAGCCCGCCGCCATATTTGACCAGCGACCCGTCGGCGCCGATCAGGCGATGACAGGGAATGACGACGCTGATCGGATTGGCGCCGTTGGCGTGCCCGACCGCGCGCATGGCTTTGGGCGCGCCAAGATGTGCCGCCAGCGCGCCGTAGCTCACGGTCGTTCCAGGCGGGATTTCCGTAAGCGCGGTCCACACCTTGCGCTGAAAAGCGGTGCCGGCGAGGCGCCATTTGATGGCGCACAGGGAATTGAGTTCGCCGTTGAAATAGGCCGACAGCGCCGCCTTGATCTCCCGCGGAGCCGGCCCCTCCCGCAAGACCACCGCGCCATGCTGTAACCGCAATAACTCCCGCATGCGGGATTCGTAGCCCTCCCAATCCAATGCGCAAAGGACGCCCTTGCAGTCGGTCACCAGCAACGCTGTGCCGATTGGCGTATCCAACCGATCAATCCCGAGTGGCTCGGGCAGACTTGCGTTCACTGACTCTCTCATCCTCCAAGCTCGTTCCGAGGAGTGCCATGGCCGCCCCTTTGACTTGCCGCTGCGGCTTGCCATTCCGAGCAAGCTCATCTTCGCGCACCCACGCGCAGTATCGCCACCCGTTTTGCGCCATTCGATATCCGTCGCTCCCGGGAACATGATCCGTTGATCTTAAGGCCGCGGCCTCATCTTGCATTGCAGAAACCGGTCCTCCACAATCGCCCGCAGCGATGGCGTCCCTTCTCGGGGATCAGACCGTGGCACAATCAATGAAAAGAGGAACGCACCACATGAACAAGGGCTTTTTCCGCCTAGTCGCCGGCTCCGCGCTCGTGATCGCGCTGTCGGCATCATCGGCCTTCGCGCAGAAGAAATACGACCCCGGCGCCTCCGATAGCGAGATCAAGATTGGCCAGACCGTGCCGTTTTCCGGCCCCGCCTCGGCTTACGCTACCATCGGCAGGGCGCAGGCCGCCTACATCAACATGATCAACGACCAGGGCGGCATCAACGGCCGCAAGATCAAGCTGATCCAATATGACGACGCCTACAGCCCGCCGAAAGCGGTGGAGCAGGTGCGCAAACTGGTCGAGGACGACGAGGTGCTGTTGACCTTCCAGATCATCGGCACGCCGTCGAATGCCGCCGTGCAGAAATATCTCAACGCCAAGAAGGTGCCGCAACTGTTCGCCGCGACCGGCGCCTCCAAGTTCACCGATCCCAAGAACTTCCCCTGGACCATGGGATATAATCCCAACTACTTCGTCGAGGGCCGCATCTACGGCCAGTACATCCTGAAGGAGCATCCGAACGCCAAGGTCGGCGTGCTCTACCAGAACGACGATCTCGGCAAAGATTATCTCAACGGCATCAAGGCCGGGCTTGGCAACAAGGCGGCGACCATGATCGTCGCGGAGGCCTCTTACGAAGTATCCGATCCGACCATCGACTCGCAGATCCTAAAGATAAGGTCCGCCGGCGCCGACCTCCTCTTCAGCGCATCGACGCCGAAACCGGCCGCGCAGGCAATCAAGAAGCTCTACGAGCTCGACTGGCACCCGGTGCACATTCTCGACATCAACGCCACTTCAGTGGGCGCGGTGATGAAGCCGGCGGGGCTCGAGGCCTCCAAGGGAGTGATCTCGGTCAATTACGGCAAGGATCCGCTCGACCCGACCTGGAAGGACGATCCTGGCATGAAGAAATATTTCGACTTCATGGCCAAGTATTATCCGGAAGGGGACAAGAACTCCAACTTCAACGTCTACGGCTACTCCACGACAGAGCTCCTGGTGCACGTGCTCCAGATGTGCGGCGACAACTTGACTCGCGAGAATGTCATGAAGCAGGCGAGCTCGCTGAAGGACGTCACGGGCGACCTCGCGTTGCCGGGGATCAAGGCCAACACCTCGCCGACCGATTATCGCGTCAACAAGCAGCTACAGATGATGCGGTTCAACGGCGAGCGTTGGGAGCTGTTCGGCCCGATCCTCGAAGACACGGGCGCTACGGGGTAGAATTGCTCTCCGCGCTCTCGCCATGGCCGGGCTCGACCCGGCCATCCACGCCTTTCTTGCTCGCGGCTAACAAAGACGTGGATGCCCGGCACAAGCCCGGGCATCACGGAGGGGGAAATTGCGCCCGACAGCGGTCAGGCAGGAATCTCCCCAAAATTCTTCCCCACTGGCAGCACGCCGCAACGGATCAGGCGGGAATCTTCAACCGCAGCCTGGCGGTGCTTGACCGCTTCGCGATAGACGGGGTCGCGGATCATCTCCACGAACGCGCCGACGCTCGGATACTCCGCGATGAAGCAGTGGTCCCAGCGCTCCTCCTGCGGGCCGATCAGCATCAGTTCGAAGCGGCCCTGCCAGACGATCCTTCCGCCCAGCCGCTCGAACACCGGCCCGCTGTCGCGGCCATAGGCCGCATAGGCTTCGGCACCGCTCGCCTTACGGCCGTCGGGATAGGCGGCCTCGGCGCGCAGCCGGACAAGATTGAGCATGTGAATGGGGCCGGGGCGGTCATTGGCCCGAAACTGCGCGAACACTTCCTTGGTGGGATCGATATGGCCCATGCGTTTCTCCCTTAACTCGTCGGGCCATTTCTATCACGCGCCGCCTCACCTCCTAATCCCGCGTTAAGTTTTGCGTAACGGCCCCTTAAAGTCCCCCGTCTAGCGTGTGCCGGGGAGTTTCGTGACGTGAGCAGTAGATGGCGTGGGGACGGAAACGGAGCGGCACACGCAAGGAGCCGCAATTCGGGCTCGGCGCTTCGCTCGCCTCGCTGCGGCTAAGCCTCGAGGACCGGATCCCCTTTGGAGAAGACAAGCCGAAAAAATCGCAAGCCAGGCGCAGACAAGAGGAACCAGCCGACGAGGAACCGCCGCGTGAGCGCAAACCGCCCCCCTCCAGCATGAGCAGCAAGCGGCGCGGCAAAGCACGCGGTTTTCGCCTGTCACGGTTGATCTATTGGGGCCTCGTCCTCGGACTGTGGGGCGCCATCGCTGTGCTCGGCGCCGTGATCTGGGCCGGGGCGCATCTGCCGCCAATCCAATCGCTGGAAATTCCCAAGCGCCCGCCGACCATTGAGATCGTGGGGCTCGACGGCACTGTGCTGGCCCAGCGCGGAGAAATGGCAGGCGCCAATGTCGCCCTCAAAGACCTGCCGCCGTATTTGCCGAAGGCGTTCATCGCGATCGAGGACCGCAGGTTCTATTCCCATTTCGGCATCGATCCCTTCGGCATCTTGCGCGCGGCGGTCGCCAACCTGCTGCACCGTGGCGTCTCGCAGGGCGGCTCGACCTTGACCCAGCAACTCGCCAAGAATCTGTTCCTGACCCAGGAGCGGACGCTGACGCGCAAGCTGCAGGAAGCCGAGCTCGCGCTATGGCTGGAACGCAAATATTCCAAGAACGAAATTCTCGAGTTGTATCTGAACCGCGTCTATTTCGGCTCCGGCGCCTACGGCGTGGAAGCAGCGTCGCAGCGCTATTTCGGCAAATCCGCCAAGAGCGTCACGCTGGCGGAGGCCGCGATGCTGGCGGGGCTCGTCAAGTCACCCTCGCGTCTTGCGCCGAACCGCAATCCGGAAGGCGCCGCGGACCGTGCCAAGACCGTCCTTACGGCAATGGCGGAGGCCAAATTCGTCACGCAAGCGCAGGCGCAGGCCGCGAGCGCCCATCCGGCGATGAGCGTGAAGCCAGCAGGTGCCGGCACCGTCAACTATGTCGCCGACTGGATTTCCGAGGTGCTCGATGACCTGATCGGCCAGATCGAACAGAGCATCGTGGTGGAGACCACGATCGATCCCAAGCTGCAGGCCGCGGCGGAGGCCGCCATCATCGACGAGCTCGCCGCCAAGAGCGTGAAGTTCAATGTCAGCCAGGGTGCGCTGGTGGCGATGAGCCCCGATGGCGCCGTGCGCGCCATGGTGGGCGGGCGGAACTATGCCGAGAGCCAATACAACCGCGCGGTCACCGCCAAGCGGCAGCCGGGTTCCGCGTTCAAGCCGTTCGTCTATCTGACCGCGATCGAGGCGGGGCTGACGCCGGACACCGTCCGCATGGACGCGCCGCTCGACATCAAGGGTTGGAAGCCGGAGAACTACAGCCGCGAATATTTCGGTCCCGTGACGCTGACCCAGGCGCTCGCGATGTCGCTCAACACGGTCGCGGTGCGCGTCGGCCTCGAGGTCGGACCGAAGAATGTGGTGCGGACCGCCCACCGGCTTGGCATTTCCTCCAAACTCGAGCCTAACGCTTCGATCGCTCTCGGCACCTCCGAAGTTTCGATGACCGAACTCGTGGGTGCTTACGCGCCATTCGCCAATGGCGGCTATGCTGTGTCCCCCCATGTCGTGAGTAAGATCCGCACCCTCGAAGGCAAGATCCTCTACGTGCGCCAATCCGAGCAGCTCAACCAGGTGATCGAACCGCGCAATGTCGCGATGATGGACGCGATGATGGAGCAGACGCTGATCTCGGGCACGGCGCGGAAGGCGGAAATTCCGGGTTGGCAGGCTGCCGGCAAGACCGGCACCAGCCAGGATTTTCGCGACGCCTGGTTCATCGGCTATACGGCCCATCTCGTCACCGGCGTCTGGCTCGGCAATGACGACAATTCGCCGACCAAGAAGGCGACCGGCGGCGGACTGCCAGTGGAAGTCTGGTCCCGCTTCATGCGTACCGCGCTGCAAGGTGTTCAGCCCGCACCCTTGCCGAACTCGCAACCGCCGAGCCCGATGTCCAATCTCGCCCAGATCGCATCGCAAATCACCGCGCCGTCCGCGCCCGCGCCGCAGCCCATGACCAGCGGCCGCGCAGCATCCAGCCGCGGCGCAGTGCGACCCGAGGCGGACGCAGGGCTCGACGGCTGGCTGCTTCAGCGGCTGTTCGGGCGGTAGTTCGAAGCGGCAAATGCCGACGATGTCGTCCCGACGAGAGGAATCAATCCTCGATCCCGTACCGGTGCAGGTCATTGCCGCAGGTGTCGAGCCACTTCTTTGCGCGTTCGACCGAGGGACAGATCCTGGCCACCACGCGCCAGAACCGCGGCGAATGGTTCATCTCGACGAGATGCGCAACTTCATGGGCGGCGAGATAGTCGAGCACAAAGGGCGGCGCGAGGATCAAGCGCCAGGAGAAGGACAGCGATCCCGCCGAGGTGCACGAACCCCAGCGGCTCGACTGATCGCGGATCGAGAGCCGCTTCACCCGCACGCCGAGCTCTTGCGCGTAAATCTCCGCCGCCTTCTGCAGCTCACGTCGCGCTTCGCGCTTGAGGTAATCATGCACCCGACGATCGAGATGTTCGAGGCCGCCGGCAACGCAAAGGATCTTTTCGCCGCTGTCGCGCGTCTCCGTCCAAACGGTGCCGCGCTCACCGCCACGATGAACGATCCGATGCGGCACCCCGCGCAGCGGCACCACCGCACCCGGCAAGAACGGCGCGGCCTTCGGCAATCGCCCCAAACGTGCGGCGATCCAGCCGCCATGTAGTTGTGCAAAGTCTCTCGCTTCCGCGATCGTCCCCCGCGGGGGCATCGTCAATATGGCTTCGCGGTCAGTGGGATGAATGCGCAACGTGTAACGGCGCGCGCGCCGATGCCTGCGCAGCCGGATCGCAAAGATTTGCGAGCCATGTTTGATGAGAAAGGTCGAAGGTTCGTAAGGGCGCCGATACAGGAGCGCGCGAGTGGCCATGTCTGTCAGTCCGGGGGGTAGGAGTTCGCCCGGATTCTGCCATATCCAAAGCCAGTGAAATCGCCCGGCGCAAAAACAAATCATTTGCCCAATATACGGGGTCTAGCGGCCATCCCAGGCCCTACAGAATGGGGCCGAAAACGGAAATTTTGACTTAAAAACCCCAGTTCCGGCTCGCTCAAGGAGTGAAATAAAACTCATTCCTTCGGAACCGGCGAATCCGGCTTTCCTGATGCCGGATCAGGTACTTACCTTAAGGCGCAATCGGCGCGAATTTCACGCCGATTGCGCCAACTTCTCACAAAGCGCGTGCTTATTCGGCCGCGAGCGCCAACATCGACTTCGGATTCGCCGCCGAGAGCATGAAATCGTTGATGCGCGGCACGATCTCGGAACGGAAACGGGAACCATTGAACACACCGTAGTGACCAACACCGGGCTGCACATAGTGCACGCGGCGATGTGCAGGGATCGAACTGCACAAATCGTGCGTCGCTTCGGTCTGACCGAGACCGGAAATGTCATCCTTCTCGCCTTCAACCGTCATCAACGCCACGCGCGTGATCTTTGAAGGATCAACCGGCGTGCCGCGATGGGTCATCTGGCCCTTCGGCAGCGCGTGCTTGACGAAGACCGTCTCCACCGTCTGCAGGTAATATTCGGCTGTGAGATCCATCACCGCCAGATATTCGTCATAGAAGTCGCGGTGCTTGTCGACGAGATCGCCGTCGCCCTTCACCAGATTGCGGAATAGTGCCTTGTGGGCATCGACATGGCGGTCGAGATTCATGCTGATGAAGCCGTTGAGCTGCAAAAATCCCGGATAGACGTCGCGCATCACGCCCGGATGCGGGAACGGCACCTTGGTGATGACATGGCTGCGGAACCACTCGATACCGCGCTCCTCAGCAAGCTTGTTGACCGCGGTCGGATTGCGACGGGTATCGATCGGCCCACCCATCAGCGTCATCGAGACCGGCACGAACGGATCGCGCCGCGCTTCCATCAGGGACACCGCCGCAACCACCGGCACCGCGGGCTGGCAGACGGCGATGACGTGCATGTTGCCGCCAAGCACATGGAGCATCTCGATGACGTAGTCGATGTAGTCGTCGAGGTCGAACCGCCCTTCCGACAACGGCACCATGCGTGCATCCGACCAGTCGGTGATGTAAACCTCGTGCGTCGGCAGGAAGGCTTCGACCGTGCCGCGCAACAAGGTGGCGTAATGGCCGGACATCGGCGCCACGATCAGCACGCGTGGTTGTGGAGAGCGCAGGGGACGGGTGAACTTGCGATCGAAGTAGAGTAGTCGGCAGAACGGCTTTTCCCAGACGCTGCGAATCTCGATCGGCACGCGGATGCCGGCGACTTCAGTCTCGCTGATGCCCCATTCCGGCTTGCCGTAACGGCGCGTGGTGCGCTCGAACAACTCGCAGGCCGCGGCGAGCTGCTTGCCGAACTGGGTGTGCGACCAGGGATTGAGCGGATTCTGAAACAGGATCTTGGTGGCGTCCGAGACCGCGCGAGCCGGATTGAGCGAGGCATGCGCCATCTCATACATCCAGTACATCGGTGTCGTTAGCGCCGGACTGCCTTCAGCCGCTAACGGAGGTGCGCCGCCGAACTCGCCTATTGCCATTTCTTAATCTTCCCTTTTGCGTCGCAATATAGTGCCGAATGCGTAATAAAGCGTCAATGCACAGATCGGTATCCGGACGCTCTTTCGGTAGAGAAGATCACGAAAATCCACGGGAAAATGATTTATTCGCCGCCCGCGAGCAGCGAGCCGTGACGGCGGGCGCTGCGCAAAAGTGCAAGAAATGCCGTAAACGAGGCCATCAGCAGCACGGCATTGATCGCAAGCGCTGCGAGCATCAGGTCGGCGCGGAAGACATGGTCGATGAGGAGGGCGCGCATGCCCTCGAACACGTAAGTCGGCGGCAGCGACCAGGAGATATATTGCAGCCATACCGGCAGTACGTGCACCGGATAATAGACGCAGGCGAGCGGCATCAGCGCAAACATCAGCGTCCAGACAATGCTCTCAGCGCCTAACCCATGCCGCAGCACCAGGCCGGAGACGAAGATGCCGACCGCCCAGCTCGTGAAGATCAGGTTGCAGAAAAAGGCGATCAGCGGCAGGCCAAGGCTGTAGAAATTGAACTGAAAGAAAAACAGGGCGAGCAGCGTCATCGGGAAGACGCCGATCGCAAGCCTGATCAGGCTCATCGTCATCAGCGCGATCAGGAACTCGATCGGCTTCAACGGGCTCATCATCAGGTTGGCGAGATTGCGCGCCCACATTTCCTCCAGAAACGAGATGGAGAAGCCGAGCTGGCCGCGGAACAGGATGTCCCACAGGATCACCGCGCCGATCAGCGTGCCGCCGGCGCGCGCGAAAAAATTGGCGTTTTGCGCAATATAAGTCTGCAGGAACCCCCAGGTGATGATCTGCAGTACCGGCCAGTAGACGAGCTCCAGGAGCCGCGGCCAGGACGACAGCAAAAGATACCAGTAGCGCAGAATCATTGCGCCGATGCGGTTGACGGAAATCCCGCCACGCAGCGCCAGCTCGCTCATGACGCCGCTTCCTTGACGCGGCCGCGCGCGACGTCGAGGAAGACTTCCTCCAGCGTCGCCCGGTTGTAGCGCGCCATGATGCCTTCCGGGCTGTCGTCGTCCTCGACGCGGCCGCGCTTCATGATAATGACGCGGTCGCAGAGCCGCTCGACCTCGAGCATATTGTGGGAAGCCAACAGGACCGTCGCCTGATGGGTCCTGCGGTAGGTCTCCAAGTGCCCGCGCACCCAATCCGCGGTATCCGGATCGAGCGAGGCGGTCGGCTCGTCGAGCAGAAGCAGCTCGGGCTCGTTGATCAGCGCCTTGGCGAGGGCCACGCGCGTCTTCTGTCCCGCCGAGAGCTTGCCGTTGGCGCGGTCGAGGAATTCGCTGAGATCGAGTTCATCAGCCAGTTGCGCGATGCGCTCGCGCAAGTTCGCCACGGCATAGAGGCGGCCGAAGATGGTCAGGTTCTGTCGCACCGTCAATCGCATCGGCATGTCGACATAGGGGCTCTCGAAATTCATCCGCCCGAGCACACGCTCGCTCTGCTGCGGCATTTGATAGCCCAACACCTGGACGCGCCCCGAAGTCGGCAGCACCAGCCCCATGATCATGGCAATCGTCGTGGTCTTGCCGGCGCCATTGCCTCCGAGCAGCCCGGTGATACTGCCGCGCGCGATCGAAAAGGAGATATCGTCGACCGCCCGCGTCTGCTTGTAGACCTTGGTGAGATGCGCGACGTCAATCGCGGCGGAGCCTAGCGGATCCGCGGCGGCCGATTTCGGCGGAACCTGGTCGATGATGTTCATGCGGGGCCGTTCATTGGGCCATTGCGGCAATAAGCGCAACAGCTATGAGCCGCAAACCGTGCAATTTGTGATCGGTTCGTCGCCGCCAGAAGGGCGAGGACCTCCCTCGGGCCCCTTATCCAGCTCTATCCTTTTGTTTGAGCATGATCTTTTCGGAATACCGCTACACACACTTGCGGGTCATGCTCTAAGCTTCAGCCATGATCGACATCGCCGCTTCCGATTTCCGCCACCCGCGGCGCCATGTGCGCCTGGACACGATCTTGCGGCTGCGCTGGCTTGCCGTGCTCGGCCAATTGGCAGCGATTTTCATCGTGCTGCAGGGGCTGGAATTCGACCTGCCGGTGATCCCCTGCCTCGCCATCATTGGTCTTTCCGCGCTGCTCAATCTGGGCCTGCAGATCGCGTTCAATCCGATGCAGCGGTTGGAGCCGCGCTATGCTGCGGCCCTGCTCGCGCTGAATATCATTGAGCTTGCGGCGCTGCTGTTTCTCACCGGCGGCCTGCAAAACCCGTTTTCCTTCCTGTTCCTGGCGCCGGTCCTGATCTCGGCCACCGCGCTGCCGTCGCGGCTCACCATGGCGCTTGGCGCCCTCGCGGTGGCCTGCGCGTCCATTCTGGTCTTCTTCTACATGCCGCTGCCCTGGGATGCCGAGGAGCCGCTGGTGCTGCCGCCAATCTACTTGTTCGGAGTGTGGCTCTCAATCGTGGTCGCGATCGGCGTCACCAGCCTTTATGCATTCCAGGTCACCGAGGAAGCGCGCGAGCTCGCGGATGCGCTAGCCGCGACCGAACTGGTGCTGGCGCGCGAGCAGCACCTCACACAGCTCGACGGGCTGGCTGCCGCCGCCGCGCATGAGCTTGGCACGCCACTGTCGACCATCGTCCTGATCTCGCGCGAACTCGAGCGCGCGCTGCAGGACAACGCCCAGGTCTCCGCCGACATCAAAACCCTGCGCGAGCAGGCGCAGCGCTGCCGCGACATTCTCTCCAAGATCACCCAGCTCTCATCGACCGGCGCGCCGTTCGATCGCATGAAGCTGTCGACCTTGATCGAGGAAATCGTCGCGCCGCACCGCGATTTCGGCGTCGCGATCAAGGTTCGGATTGCGGTGGCCGGTTCGAAAGAGCCGGTCGGTACACGCAATCCGGCGATCCTTTACGGCGTCGGCAACATTCTGGAAAACGCGCTCGACTTCGCCCGCTCTGCGGTGGAAGTGAATGCCTGGTGGAACAATGACAGCGTCGAGATCGTGATCTCCGACGACGGTCCGGGATTTGCGCCTGATATCCTGAAGCGGATCGGCGAGCCCTATCTGTCACGCCGGCGCGGGGCTGAGGACACGCAAAGCGAGCATTCGGGGCTTGGACTCGGCGTGTTCATCGCACGCACGCTTCTGGAGCGCACCGGCGCCAAGATCTCATTTACCAACCGGATCTTTCCCGATCATGGCGCCGTGGTCTCGGTCGTCTGGCCGCGCCACCGCTTCGAGGCGGGCGAAAGTGGTGAAGAGAATGCCGAGGCCGACGCCTGATCTGGCTATGCCGGAGAACCGGTTTTTTCGAAAAGATGCCGCATAAACAAGTGGATAGACGGGATTCGATTTCATCCCGCGCCGTCAGCGGCGTAAGGCCGCATTTATGCAACCTGATTTTAGTGCTCTTGGCAGGGCGTATCCGCAACGCCATATCTTTTCGGGAACAACCTTAAGAGATGCCCGCCTTGGCCGCCGCTGCTCAACTTGCCGATTACCCCGATCACTCGCTCCTGATCGTGGAGGATGACAAGCCGTTCCTGGAGCGCCTCGGGCGCGCGATGGAAACGCGCGGTTTTGCCGTGACCTCCTGCGACAGCGTCGCCGAGGGCCTTGCACAGATTGCCAAGGCCGCGCCAGCTTTCGCGGTGGTGGACCTGCGGCTTGGCGACGGCAACGGGCTTGACGTGGTCTCGGCGCTCAAGCGCAAGCGCCCCGATGCGCGCGTCATCGTGCTCACCGGCTATGGCAATATCGCCACCGCCGTCACTGCAGTGAAGATGGGCGCGGTGGACTATCTAGCAAAGCCGGCCGATGCCGACGATGTCGTCGCGGCTCTGCTTGCCACCGGCACCGAGAAATCGGAGCTGCCGCAGAATCCGATGTCGGCGGACCGCGTGCGCTGGGAGCACATCCAGCGCATCTACGAGATGTGCAACCGCAACGTCTCCGAGACCGCGCGGCGGCTCAACATGCATCGCCGCACCTTGCAGCGGATTCTGGCCAAACGCGCACCGCGCTAAGCATTATCTCGATCCGTCACCCCTGAGGCGCTCGCGCTAGCGAGCCTCGAAGGAGGGATGGCCTCGCTGAGCCGGGCACCAATCACTCCCAAAAATCCGCGTGCCCCTGCGGATCGAGCAGTCTGTTCATCCGCTGCCCGGCGGCCATGGCGAAACGTATCATCATCAGCTTGCGCGTCGGTGCCGGCAGGCGATGTACCGGCGCATCGCAAAACATATGCGCGCCGTAGGCATCGGCGACGATCAGGCCGGTGTCTTTCGGAAAAATCTCGCAAGGCAGGCCCTGCGTGAAGGCGAAGAACAACCGGTCGCAATGGGCGCGGTAATCCTCCCATTTGTGGTCTGCGCGCAGGTCCTCAACCGAAGACTTGATCTCGATGATCCAGATTTCGCCCCGCTCATTCAGCGCTACCAGATCGGCGCGGCGGCCCGAGGGCAACGGCAATTCGCTGATACTGGAAAATCCCAGCGAACGCAGCAGCCGCGCCGTGCCGCGCGCGACCGCAAGCGCGGTCTCCGATTGGCGACCATCGGCTGGCGGGACAAGGCTGATCTGGCGGACACGCTGTTCCATGAACCTTGAGTTTACCCGATTCCGCAACCGTGCTGCACGAATCTTTCGCTTTCGCCGCCCTCCAAAAATCGGCATTGTGGCGGCATGACCCAACAGAACCAAACCGAAGCCAAGGCGAAAGCCGGCGCGATCATCGTGCCGGTGACGCCGTTCGAGCAGAATTGCACCATCATCTGGGATGAGGCGACCAAGCAGGCCTCAGTGTTCGATCCCGGCGGCGATGTTCCGAAGATCCTGGCCGCGATCGAAAAGACCGGGGTGAAGGTCGAGAAGATCTGGCTCACTCACGGCCATATCGATCATGTCGGCGGCGCCGCCGAACTGCGCGACGCGCTGCGCGTGCCGATCGAAGGCCCGCACCGGGCGGATAAATTCCTGCTCGACAACGTCGTGACCTCCGGCGCAACTTTCGGCATGACGGGTGTGCGCAATTTCGCGCCCGACCGCTGGCTCGAGGAAGGCGAGCGGGTAGAGATCGGCTCGCTCAGCTTCGAAATCCTGCATTGCCCCGGTCACTCACCGGGCAGCATCGTGTACTTCAACAAGGATTTGCGTTTTGCCCATGTCGGCGACGTCTTGTTCAACGGCTCGGTCGGCCGCACCGACCTTCCCGGCGGCAATCACCAAACCCTGATCTCTTCGATCAAGGCAAAACTGCTGCCGCTTGGCGACGATGTCGGCTTCATCTGCGGCCACGGCGCAGGCTCGAGCTTCGGCCAGGAGCGCCGGACCAATCCGTTCATCACGGGGCAAATGTAGGCCGTGATGCTTCCCTCTTCCTGTCCTTCACGGGGGGAGAGGGTTGGGTGACTCTGTCCGCGCATCGCTTTCGCGCCAGACGCCCCTCACCCGAACCGCGCTGCGCGCGATCCGACCTCTCCCAAGCGAACTTGCTGTGACGGCGGATGGAAGGCTACTTCTTCAGCCCGGCGGCGATCAGCACGCGCTCGAGGGCTGCGCCGACATCGCCCACGATGCGGTGCCGCTTTTTCGGTGGAGCCGCGGCTTCTGACTCGGCCGGCTGTTCGGTCGTGATCAGAGGCCGCAGCACCTTGGTAAGATCCGGCACCGCCACGGCCGAGATTGGGGACACCGGCGGAATCAGTTTGGCGCTCGGCGACTCCGCGACCGTCGGCTTGGCATCGCGAATCCAGCGCGTGAGGCCGAAGAATTTGGCGATGTGGTAGGACGAGGAGATGCCGGCTTCGAGCAGGAACGCCCCCTCCTTGCCATAACGCTTGTCGTCGTGACCGCGCCCGAGCGGCGTGCCATGCGCCATGTCGGCGATCGCGTAGGATTCGACGACGGTCTGGCCGTCTTCATTCCACCAGACCTGACGTCGATGGCCGTCGACCACACCTTGCGACATCGGCGCTTCCGGCAGATCGTGCACGTCAAGCCATTGGCCGACGATCTCACCGGCATTGGCAGGACTGACGGTGCGGTCGGCGCTGCCGTGCCACACCGACACTTTCGGCCAAGGCCCACGATATTTGGAGGCGTTACGCACGAGATCGCCGAGCGCTGCCCCGGACCGCCCGGAGCCGGTTCGCATCGCGAGCAACGCTTCCCGCACATTGCCGGCGACACCGAACGGCAGACCCGCGATGATCGCGCCCGCCGAAAACACGTCCGGATAAGCCGCGAGCATCACCGATGCCATCGCTCCACCAGCGGAGAGGCCGGTGACAAAGACGCGACGCGGGTCGATGGCGTGATCGCGTACCATGCGCACGACCATCTGACGGATCGAGGCGGCTTCGCCGCGCCCGCGGGCGATGTCGTCCTTGCTGAACCAATTGAAGCAGCCATTGGGATTGTTCGATGGCTGCTGTTGCGGCAACAGCAAAGCAAAGCCGTAATGCTTGGCGAGCGTCGACCAGCCGGCACCGAGATCGTAAGACGCCGCGGTCTGACCGCAGCCATGCAGCACGACGACAAGCGCATGCGGCTGCTGCAGCTTCGACGGCACGAAAGCGAACATCCGCAAATTTCCGGGGTTGCTGCCGAACCCACGCACCTCCGTCAGCGGGCTTTGCACGTCGCCGCGCAAGCCGCGGCCATAGAGCGGCCAATCGCCCGGCTTGGGAAGGAGGCTTAGGAAGTCGATATTTTCAGCGAGAGACACCTGGGGCTCCCTTGGTGGACAGCTTTAACCCCACCAAGAACAGATAGTTGCTGCAGCGCAAAACAAAAGTATGTGTGCTGTCGATCCCCAGGATTTGACCCGCGATTCGAGACTAACGCAAGCGCGCGATCACAGTTCTAGCATTCGATCGTCATCTTTTTGGAAAGCTGTTGCCCACTTGTCTCCATCATGCGCGAGCGCATCGCATCCACGACAAAAATGCGACGCATGTCACAATTGAAAGCGCAAACATGACGAGCGCTGCAAACAGCGCGTGCTGCGCGGCGCGTGATGTTTCGATTGCAAAGAACACCGCGCCGACGGCGGCAACGCCCGCGGCATTGGCGATCTGCGCCGTCGTGCCATACATGCCTGAACCTGCGCCCGCGGCGGCCGGCTTGACCGTCGCCAGCACCGCGCTCGACAACGGCGCCATTACCAATCCTTGCCCATAGCCGAAGATCGCAAGCACGAGCGACAGCGCCAAGGCCGACGGCGCTTCGATTTGAAATACCAATAGGCCGATAGCCCCCAAGGCTATCATCTGGACAATGCAGCCTTCGATCAGCACCAGCGTACCGCGATGCTTGGCGCGCGCGCCGCTATGGCGGGACGCGACCACAAAGTTCAACGCCAACGGCATGAACACGAGCCCGCCTTGCAGCGGTGGAATCTGCAATGTCTTTTGCATGAACACCGTCATCACGAAATAAAATGACAGGTTGGCGAGAAAGAAAAAGAACGCCGCGCAAAGTCCCCGCATGAAACGCGCGTCCGACAATAGCGAGAGATCGATCAGCGGCATGCCGGCGCGGCTTGCGATAGTCCTTTCCAGGCGCGGGAATGCCGCGACGATGACAACGCCCGCCGCCATGATCAGCCAGAGCCAGGGCGCCCAATGCACATCATGGCCGAACAGCAACGGCCCAATCAGACACAACAGGCCAACGAACATGACGACCGCGCCGGGAATGTCGAGCCTGGTGCCGGGCCGAAGCGGCGCCGGAGGCATGATCCTTGTGCCCGCGGCGAAGATGGCAAGCCCGAACGGCACGTTGACAAGAAACACCGTGCGCCAGCCGAGATGAGCGAGATCGAGCGTCACCAGCACGCCGCCAAGGGCGAAACCTGCAGCCCCCGCTAGTCCCAGTGCAACGCCATAAATGCCGAATGCGCGAGCGCGCGCCTGATCGGCAAACAGCAGATGCAGCGTCGCCAGAACCTGCGGCACCATCGCCGCCGCGGTCGCACCTTGCGCCAGCCGCGCCATGATCAACTCCGGGCCAGATCGCGCCAGCGCGCACCATAGCGAGGTCACGGTAAAGCCAAGCACGCCGGCGAGGAACACCGGCTTGGTGCCGTAGATATCGCCGAGCCGGCCGCCGGTGACAATCAAGGTCGCATAGGCGATCAGATAGATCGCGATCACTGACTCGATTTGAGCCGGACTTGCATTCAGCTCGGTCGCAATGGTGGGGATCGCGACATTGACGACAAAGGCGTCGACGCCAAACATGAATTGCGCCGCGACCACGATCGCGAGCACCCACCACCGACGCGAGGTATCGACGCCGGCTGTCACCATCTGATGCATGGGAATGCGGACCTGCCTCAATTGCAACTGCGACAGATGATGACCGCTCGTGGTCATCGGCGCGATTACCTCCGAGGTAAAAGGGCGCCATCGACCGGGAGAGCTGGCAAGCTCCGGGCGATCTGTCGTGCTTATCGGCCTTTCTCGAGAATGAAATTGCCGATGGCCCCCGCTGCCATCAAAACGCACGTGCCGAGAAAGACAGCGCGCATGCCGATGTGACCGCCGACGAACCCTCCGGCAAGAGGCCCGATCACCTGGCCGCAATATTGCGCCGACACCGAATAGCCCAGAATGCCTCCGGCGATCGCCTCCGGCACATTGTGCCGGATGACGCTGGCGATGCAAGGCAGCAGTCCACCGAGCGCGAGGCCCATGAGGAGGCGCAGGACGACGAGCTGCCAACCGCTGTCGACAAAGGCCTGCGGGATCAAGAGCGCTGCCGAGACCGCGAGACAGGCGATGATGATGGTCCAGTGTCCGACACGATCGGCAAGCTTGCCGAGCTGGGATGACGACAGAATGCTGCCCAGCGCCCCTGCCGACATCGCAAGACCGGCGAAGAACGTCACACGCGGGGGGTCCACGAGCTGGGCGACATAGACTGTGATGATCGGCTCGATCGACATGTTGGCGATCATCAGAAGGACGCCCGTCGCCAGCATCGCCACGATGGGACGCTTGTCGGGGATCAGCGACCATGCCCCGCGCGATTTGCGGCTCTTGGCCTGGGGCGGCCGCTTCTCTTCGTGAATCAAGAAGCTCGTGCCGAGAAAGGTGATGAAGATGACGGCGCCGGCGAGCAGAAAGGTCGCGCGAATGCCGATCAACGGCGGCAAGGCGCCGCCGATCAGCGGGCCAACCACGTTGCCGGCCATGATGCCGGAGGACAGAACGCCGAGCGCCCAGCCGGAGCGCGCCTTTGGCGTTTGCGCCGCGACCAGGATCATCGAGCCCGACGCGTAACCGCCGAGCAGACCGGCCAGCAGCCTCAGACCGACCAGCTCCCAGACATTGTGGGCCATGCCGATGAGCGACATCGCGATGGCCATACCGAGACTCGCGCGGATCAGCATGAGCTTGCGACCATAGCGGTCTCCAAGCTGTCCCCAGAGCGGCGCCGTCAGCGCCGCGCTGAAGAAGGCCGCGCCATAGGCGATGCCGGACCATTGCACGATGGCGGCGTGGTCCGTCACACCAAGCTGCTCGACATAGAGCGGCAGGAACGGCAGCAACAGCGTCATCGCCACGATCGTGGTGAAGGAGCCGAAGACGCAGACGAGCAGATTGCGCTTCCAGGGGCCGGCGTCGAGATTCAGCTCGAATTCGGGCGTCGCATCCATCTCTAGCGGACCCCGAGGACGGCAAAGCCGCGTGCGCGCAGGCCGCGGCGATCGTCATTCAACGAGCGGAGCAAACGATTGCGCGTCTCGCGGATGTGCGCTGCAACTTCGCGCGCCGCCTCGTCAGGCTCGTTGCGACGAATGAAGGCAAGTATGCGCCGATGCTCGGCCCAGGCCTGTTCGCGCGATGGCTCCGTCCAGACTTCGAGCCAGCGGGCCCGCGACAGCCGTGTCATCGCTCCTCCGATCGCCTTTGCGATAAACGGATTGCCCGATAGCCGCGCAAGTTCGACATGGAACTCGGTGCCGACCCTGTGCCATTCCTCGCGCGGCGCGCCAGCCTGGCAGGCATCGAGCATCTCTTCGATCGCGGCAAGATCCGCTTCGCTGGCGCGTGAACAGGCCAGCCGCACGCCCGTTGTCTCCAACGGCTCCCTGAACTCGGCGAGCGCCTCCAACTCACCGAGATCGATCGGGGCCACGATCCAGTTGCGGCCGTCGCGGCGGACCAACTCTTCGCCTTCCAGCCGCGCCAGCGCCGCCCGGATTGGCGTGCGGGAACCCGAAAACCGGCTCTCGAGCCAGCGTTCGGTCAAGCGCTCGCCTGGGGCGAGATCGAGCGACAGGATCATCTCGCGTAACTGACCGTGGATCTGGAGCATTTGCGACATAGTTGCGTTCTGGGGAAAGGGAGCAGAAACGAGAGCATCCGCGTTCGGTATACCAACTTGGGATACCGAACAAGACTGCCCCGGGATACCAGACCCGCATGAATCCGATAGAGCTGACCTTGCCCTATCAAGGCACCGTCATTCCGGGGCGCGTGTGAGCACGAACCCGCCGCCCGGAATGACCGGAACAGATCAAATCGCCTTCAGCTTGCGATAGGCAAACCAGACCATCTTGAGCAACAGCCAGCCGTCGCGGAAACGCGAGATCTGGGTCTCGCCGAAGGTGCGCGCCTTATAATGAATCGGCGTCTCGATGATTTTCAGGTTTTGCTTCGCGGCACCGAAAATCAGGTCGAAATCGCCGAACGGATCGAAATTGCCGAAATAGCCGCGCTCCTTCGCCAGCACCTCGTAATCCTTGCGCAGCAGCACCTTGGTGCCGCAGAGCGTGTCGGTCAGTCGCGTGTTGACGAGATAGCTGAACATGTAGGCGAACATGCGGTTGGCGATGAAGTTGAGAGGTCGCATCGCCTCCTGCTCCATCGGATAGACGAGGCGTGTGCCGTTGACGAATTCCGCCTTCCCGCTCTCGATCACCGCGTGATATTTCGGCAGGGCCTCGGGTGGCATGGTGAGGTCGGCGTCGAGAATCATCAGCACGTCGTTCTTGGCCGCGGCAAAGCCCTTGCGGACCGCATCGCCCTTGCCCTTGCCGTCCTGCTTCAACACCTTGATGTCCCATTGGCCGCGATAAGCC
This sequence comes from Bradyrhizobium sp. ARR65, assembly GCF_000472385.1. Lineage (GTDB taxonomy): Bacteria > Pseudomonadota > Alphaproteobacteria > Rhizobiales > Xanthobacteraceae > Bradyrhizobium. The sequence continues at coordinate 53,719 of NZ_AWZU01000017.1, read as the reverse complement.
TCGCGGACGCGTTCGCATTCGGCAAGGGTGTCGTCAGAGGAATTGCCCTCGACGAAAATGATCTCCTGCTGGCTGCCGAAGCGCGGCATGCGCAGGATCGCATCCTCGATGTTGCCGCGCTCGTTGCGGCAGGGAATCACGATGCTGACCGAAAATTTGCGGTCCGGAAATTGCCGCACGGGACGGCCGACCAGATAGGTGCGCAGACATAATTTCCGCACGCCCGGCAACGGCGCCAAATAGCGGTTGATCAGAGGCCCAAGCCCGAACCAGCGCTGTGGCAAGAGTTGGCGCTGCTCCGCGGAAATCACCTCGAAATCGGCGAGGTCCATCAGATTGCGGAAATCCGCGTTGGCGATGTAGTTGATCTTCGGCTGCTTGCGCCGCAAGCCGATCGCCTCCGCACCCTTGAGGATCGGCTCCCAGAGATGGGAATAATAGGAGATCACGATCCGCGTCGACGGTTCGCAGAGTTGATGGATCAATCTCAGCGTGCCGTCGATATCCTCGAACATTCCGATCGTATCGGCGATGACGATGTAGTCGAACGGACCCTTGACCGATTGCAGCGTTGCCGGATCCTCGACGTCGCCCAGCACGAAGGTGAGCTGCGGGTGGCGTGCTCGTGCACGCGCCAGCGTTTGCGGTCCGAAATCGATGCCGACGCCGTAACAGGGTTCAAGGGCGGCGAGCAGGTCGCCGGTGCCGCAGCCCAATTCCAGCACGCGCTTGCCCGGGGGAATCAGGAAGCGCATGAACTTGAAATCGTCCTCATGGTAGGCGGCGTTGAATTTGCGCCAACTCTCCTGCTCGTCGAGGGACGAGTCGATCTCTTCCATCAATTGCCGTTTCCGCGGATTGGTGATCTGCGGAGGGACGGTTGCTTGCGCAAGAATCATGAATTGCCTCAAGTGAACGCGGTCGCGCCCGGCCCATGTCGCGGGCGGCGATCGGCGGACCGCCTTTTAAACTGAACTATTGCCAAACAGAACCCGGTTTGCGCGGCATAACGCCGGTAAATTGGGCCCACCCGGCGACCACTGAGCAGTCAGCATTGCTGGCCTGCGGACTGCGGACGATTGCCTTGCGCAGGGCCACCACGTAGCCTGCGCAAAGCCCAATAATGAAAAATTCCGCTCGGAGGAACCATGGCGCGCCTGAAATTCGGAGCTTTTCTCGCCCCGCATCACCCCATCGGCGAGCATCCGATGCTGCAATTCCGCAGGGATCTCGACTTCGTCGCCCAGCTCGACGAGCTCGGCTATGACGAGTTCTGGTGCGGCGAGCACCATTCCAGCGGCTGGGAAATGATCGCGTCTCCTGAGATGTTCCTCGCCGCCGCCGGCGAGCGCACCAAGCGCATCAAGCTCGGCACCGGCGTGATCTCGCTGCCCTATCACCATCCCTTCAACGTCGCGCAGCGCATGGTGCAGCTCGACCACATGACCGGCGGCCGCGCCATTTTCGGCTCGGGCCCCGGAGCGCTGGCCTCGGATGCGCATACGCTCGGCATCGACCCGATGACGCAACGTGACCGCCAGGACGAGGCGATCGCGATCATCCGCAGGCTGTTTGCCGGCGAGCGCGTCACCGCGAAGAGCGACTGGTTCACGATGAACGACGCGGCGCTGCAGATCCTGCCTTTGCAGGAAGAGATGCCGTTCGTCGTGGCCTCGCAGATTTCACCTTCGGGCATGACGCTCGCCGGCAAATACGGCATCGGCATCATCTCGCTGGGCTCGATGACGACGCAGGGCCTGATGTCGCTGGCGCAGCAATGGCAATTTGCCGAGGACGCCGCGAAAAAGCATGGCACGACGGTGAGCCGGAAGGACTGGCGCGTGCTGCTCTCCTGGCACATCGCTGAGACGCGGGAGCAGGCGCGGCGCGAGGCGGGCGCCGGACTGATGCGCTGGCACAATGAATATAATGTCGGCACCTTGATGCGGCCGGGGCTGACGGCCTTCTCGTCGCCGGACGAGGCCGTGGACAAGACCGCCTTCGTCGAAGGCGCTGCCTCCACCATCGGCACCCCCGACGATCTCGTCAAAACCATCAAGAATGTAATCCAGGTGTCCGGCGGCCTCGGCGCCATCATCGGCTTTGCCCATGACTGGGCCAACCCGCAAGACACCCGGCGGAGCTGGGACATGGTCGCGCGTTATGTCGTGCCGGAGATCAACGGCTACATCGACGGCTTGCGCAGGTCGCAAAAATTCGTGATCGAAAACCGCGCCATCTTCGATCGCGCCGGCCAGGCCGTGATGGCCAAGATCATGGAGAACGACAAGGCGGCCGCCGCGCTCGCTCACACCGGCCCTGGGCGGGTCGCGATTCCGGCCGTGAATGCGCCGGACCTGCAAAAGGAAGCGGCAAAGAGAAAGGCTTGATTATCCCCGCTGTGTCGCCGTCACCCCCGCGCAAACGGCGTAGTTCGTTTGTCGCTTGAGGCGCTCGCCTCGCGCCTCAAGATGACGGTTTAAACGCCGGTAGCAGCCGGATAAGGTGTGTCACATGCATCACCGGAGCGACCACCGCCATGTCGATGGCTCTTCCTTCGGCCAGCGTTACCCCGCCCAAACGCAATTCGCTGAAACACATCCCGGGCGATGAGGGCTGGCCGCTCATCGGCCACACCCTGCAGATCCTGGCCGACCCGAAAGGCTTCATCGAGAAGCGGGCCCAAAAATATGGCCTGGTCTATCGCAGCCACATATTCGGCGAGACCAGCGTCGTTTTGCTTGGGCCGGACGGCAACGAACTCGTGATGTTCGACCAGGACAAGCTGTTTTCCTCGGAGCACGGCTGGGGCAGCATCCTCGAACTCCTGTTCCCGCGCGGACTGATGCTGCGCGACTTCGAGGAGCATCGCATCCACCGCAAGGCCCTGTCGGTCGCCTTCAAGGCGGGGCCGATGCAGTCTTATCTCGCCAAGCTCGACAGGGGCATCGCCGCCCGCATCGCCCAATGGAGGAAGCAACCCGGCGAGATGAAGATCTACCCGGCGATGAAGCAGCTCACGCTCGATCTCGCCGCGACCTCCTTTCTCGGCGCCGATATCGGCCCCGAGGTCGATACGATCAACAGGGCCTTGATCGACATGGTGGCCGCCGCGGTTGCGCCGATCCGGCGTCCGCTGCCCGGCACGCAGATGGCCCGCGGGGTCAACGGACGCAAACGCATCGTCGCATATTTCTCCGAGCAGATTCCGATCCGCCGCGTAAAAGGCGGCGACGATCTGTTCTCGCAGCTATGCCAGGCGAAGGATGAAAACGACAAGCTGCTGTCCGCGCAGGACGTCATCGACCACATGAGCTTCCTGATGATGGCCGCCCACGACACGCTGACCTCGTCGCTGACTTCGTTTGTAGGCGAACTGGCGGCACATCCGGGGTGGCAACAAAAGCTGCGCGACGAAGTCATGGCGCTTCGACTGGCGGCGGACGACCCGATCAGTTCCGGAGAGCTCGATAAGCTGCCGCTGACGGAGATGGCCTTCAACGAGGCGCTGCGCAAAAAACCGCCGGTGCCCTCGATGCCGCGGCGCGCGGTGCGCGATTTCAGCTTTATGGGCTTTGCCATTCCCGCCGGCACCCTGGTCGGCGTCAATCCGCTTTTCACCCATCACATGCCGGCGATCTGGCCCGACCCCGACACCTTCGATCCCCTGCGCTTCACTGGCGAAGCACAACGCGCCCGGCATCGCTTTGCCTTCGTGCCGTACGGCGGCGGCGCACATAAATGCCTGGGCCAGCACTTCGCCTATATGCAGGCCAAATGCTTTGCACGGCATTTCCTGCAGAACCTCTCGGTCTCCTTGCCACAAGGCTACAAGCCGGAATGGCAGATCTGGCCGATCCCCAAACCCCGCGACGGCTTGCGGGTGGTTGTGAAGCCGGTGTGAGCTGTTCCCGTCATTCCGGGGCGGCTCGGAGAGCCGAACCCGGAATCTCGAGATCGCGGGTTCGCGTCTTCGACGCGCCCCGCAATGACGGAGCAAGCTACCCCTTCTTTCCCTCGAACGCCTTGCGCAGCTCGACATAGCCCTGCTGCTGCTGACTCCAGTTGCGTCCGCCGGTGATTGCGCCGTCGACCACCAGATCATGCCCGTTGATAAAGCTGGATTCATCACTCGCCAGGAACACCGCGGCATAGGCGATGTCTTCCGGCAGGCCCGCCCGCGGGATCGGCTGCGCGCTCTTGTAGACATCGCGCATCACGGGCGGAGTGTTCTCCGCCGCCTCCACCGATAGCCCCACGGCCTTGGCGAAAATACCGGTCGCGATCGCGCCCGGCGAGATCGAGTTGACTCGGACCCCGGCCTCGCCGAGTTCCATGGCGACGCATTTGGTGAGATGGATCACCGCGGCCTTGGCGGCGCTGTAGACTATCGAGGAGGAAAAGCCGGCCAATCGGCCAGCGATGCTGCCGTTGTTGATGATACTGCCGAAACCCTGCTTCTTCATGTGAGGCGCGGCATGTTTCATGCCGAGCATGACACTGCGCACCAGGGTGGCCATGGCAAGGTCGAACCGTCCGATCTCCAATCCCTCGATACCGCCGGTCTGCGCCGGGCCGCCGGCATTGTTGAAGAGGCAATCGATGCGGCCGAATTTGTCGACCGCAAGCGCGATCAGCGCCTTGACCTGCTCCTCAACCGTGACGTCGGTCTGGCGAAAGAGGCAGTTGGGGCCCAGCCGCGCGGAGAGCGCCTCGCCCTCAGGAACACGGCGGCCGGCAACGACAACTTTCGCGCCTTCGGCCACGAAGATCTCCGCCGTGCGCAGGCCGATGCCACTGGTAGCCCCCGTGATCACCGCGACTTTGCCATCGAGCCGTCCCATGTCGTTCCCTCTTTCATTGCAAATTGATTCGAACTGACGCGCGGAAAACCTCTCCCGCGCCGGAACCATATTCCCGATCCCTCGAATGGGTGGCAAGCTATGCGTGCAGATGTGAGGCGCGTATTTTGCAATGAAGAGCCGCGCGCTCGCCCCAGCCGAACCGGCGGGGCTGTTAGGAGGAAGATGAAGCTGTTCGAGGAATTTCGGCGGGGTTGGCATGGAGTAGACCAGCCGTCGCCGCTGTTTGGTCTCGGCTTTGTGCTGTTCTGCCTGGCACTTTCCACCGCGGCGCGCTGGGGCATGTCCCTGATACGGCCCGACATCTTTTTTACGCCCTATATCCCCGCGGTGTTTTTCGCGACGGCGGTTGCCGGCTGGCGCTTCGGCGCCATCACGGCCATCGTCAGCGGCGTGCTCGGCGTCGTCTTGAATTTCGACCACGGGAGGGCGGATGCGGCACGCTTTGTGCTGCTCCTGATCTACTGGGCCGTCGCGGCCTTCACCATCTGGGGCGTCGAACATTATCGCTCCCTGGTTGCGCGCGAGCGCCGCATCTCCAAACGACTGATCGAGGAGGAAGAATACCGCAAGCTCGTGGTCGCCGAACTGCAGCACCGGTTAAAGAACAAATTGTCGACCATTCACGCCGTGCTGCATCAGGTGCTGGAGAAGCAGCCGCAGGTTTGGGGCAGCATCGATCATCGCCTGCGCGCGCTCGCGGTGACCGACGATCTGATCGCACGGGCCGACAAGGCGGGTTGCGATATCAGGGAGCTGCTGCTCTCCGAGCTCGGCCCCTACGGGCATGTCCGGTTCAATCTGAACGGCGAGCGGCTGTACCTGCCGGCGAAACTGGCTGTGAGCCTTTCCCTGATTTTTCACGAACTCGCCACCAACGCAGCAAAATATGGCGCGTTTTCCGCCGCGCGCGGTTTCCTGCAGGTGTCGTGGACCGTGTCCGAGGATCGTCTCAACGTAACCTGGGACGAGACCGAGGGCCCTACGGTGGAAACAGTGGGCCCTGCCGGCTTCGGCACCAAGCTGTTGAAATCGGCACTGCTGGCGTTCGACGGCAAAACCGAGATCACCTTCCTGAAGACCGGCGTCCATTGCACCATGCAATGCCGCATACCCGTAACGTGACAGTCGCGCATCGCTCGCGGATCGCGTTGACACTCTGTTAATGACAACACTCATCGTCGCCATGCCGCCTGCTGCCTTCGAACCGGTGACGCCGTGTTTCGGCGCAAAGCTTAACCAAATGAAGAGGGAGCCGCGCAAGAACGGCCCTCATGCAAAACCAAGCCGCAGATTCTCTCCGGGGCGCTGCCACGGAAGCCGGTTCGCTTCGCGCGCTCGAAGCTGAGCTGAGCCTATTTAAGGAAGTGCTCCGGCTTCTGCCTGCCGGCGTTACGCTCCTGGATGAGAATGGCAGGCTCTTGCTTGCGAACGATGCCGCCACGGCGCAACTCAGATTGCCGGAAGCGACGCACGCGCTGAACCAGCGGCGAGAGATCGCGCTCGAACTGCTCGGCACCGGCCGCACGCTCGTGACTGAGGAGACCGTCGGCCAGGGATCCTCGCAGCACGTGCTTTTGAGCGCCCATCGCCCTGTCCACATTGGCGAGCAGAGATTGTTGCTCTCGAGCTCGGCCGACATCAGCGAACAAAAGGCTTTCGAGGACCAGTTGTTTCGCTCCGCCTATTACGACGAACTGACCGACCTGCCGACGCGGCGCGTGATCGAGCACCGCGCCAACAGCCTGCTCAATCGCGGTGAGCAGGAACGATTCGCGCTGGCCTTCCTCGACATCGACAATTTCAAGCACATCAACGACTATTACGGCCACGCCATTGGCGACGCGCTTTTGGTCGGGCTCGCCAAGCGCTTGAGCCGCGACCTGCGCGAGACCGACATGCTGGCGCGGATTTCAGGCGATGAATTTCTGCTCCTGCTTTCGCCGATCGAGAGCGCGCAGGAAGTCGCCGACTACATGGAAACGACGCTGAAGCGGCTGAGCGCCCCGTTCTTCATCGACGGCTCAGAAATCTTCGCCTCTACCTCGATCGGCGTCAGCCTCTATCCCGAGCACGGCATATCCTACGAGGTGCTGCGCCAGAACGCTGATCTCGCAATGTATCGCGTCAAGAACGAGGGCAAGGGCGCCGCCGCGTTCTTCGATGCCGGTATGGAGCACGAGGCTTTGGCGCGGATGAAGATCGAACAGTCGCTGCGGCTGGCGATCCTGGAGAAGCGGTTCTGCTGTGCGTTCCAGACCAAGGTCGATATCCGGAGCCAGCAGATCAGGGGTATCGAGGCGCTGGTGCGGCTGCGCGACGAGGGCGGCGTGATCCAGGCGCCCGGCGACTTCGTCAATCTTGCCGTCGAGCTCGGACTGATCGATGAGCTGACGCATCTCGTGCTCGCCGAAATCGTCAAGTCGATCGACCGCATCAACGATACGTTCGGCCCCGATGCGACGATCAGCATCAATGTCGCCGCCAAGCAGGCCGGCAATCCCGAGTTCATGCGCTCCTTTGCCGAGGCGCTGGAAGCGACCGGCTTTCCGTCCCGCTTCATGATCGAGGTGACGGAAGATGCCTTCGTCGCCAAAAGCCACTTCCAGCAGGCGATCCTGCCGATGTTCCGCAAGCTCGGCGTCGGCATCTCCATCGACGATTTCGGCATCGGCTATTCGTCGCTCTCGGCACTCGCCGACATCACCGCCGACGAGATCAAGATCGACCGCTCCTTCATCACCGACATCCATAAGCGCCCGCGCAGTCAGGGCATCTTGCGTGCGATCGAATCCTTGAGCGCGGCGCTCGGCATGACGGTGATTGCGGAAGGCATCGAGTCCTTCGAGGAGCTGGCCTATCTGCAGGCCGCGACGAACATCCGCTACGCGCAGGGCTACTATTTCTCGCGTCCGATCTTCCTGGAAGAGCTGAAGCCTGCGATCCCGCTCGCCAGCGAGACGCGCGTCAGCCTGGCAAGCCGCCCGCTGCAGGAGAGCCGGCCGGGTTATTCTTCCCGCGGCGCCCGCGGGTATCGGCGGTAGAGGCAGATGGCTCATGTAAATGGTCGTTATCCGCCGGCGCTTCGCCTCGCCCGCAGGGAGAGGTGAACTCCGCTCTGCTGCTATCTTCGCTACAAAAGGATACAGTCCGCTCCGCCTCGGATGCCTTGACCCGGGCCGAGGGCCCACACTATCAGTTGCGCGAAACGCAAAAAGGGGGAGAGAGCCGTGCGCAGATCCTTGATCGCTTCCGGCATTGCCGTCGCTTTATTGTCCACAGCCGCCCAGGCGGACGATCTCACCATCGCGCTGATCTACGGCAAGACCGGGCCGCTCGAGGCCTACGCCAAGCAGACCGAGAGGGGACTGCGCATGGGTCTGGAATACGCGACCAAGGGCACCATGACGGTCGACGGCCGCAAGATCGTCATCGTCACCAAGGACGATCAAGGCAAGCCGGACCTGTCGAAGGCTGCGCTCGCGGAGGCCTATCAGGACGACAAGGCCGATATCGCCATCGGCACCACCTCCTCCGCTGCGGCGCTGGCCGATCTGCCCGTGGCCGAGGAGAATAAGAAGATCTTCCTGGTTGAGCCCGCGGTGGCTGATCAGATTACCGGCGAGAAGTGGAACAAGTACATCTTCCGCACCGCGCGCAATTCATCCCAGGACGCCATTTCCAACGCGGTGGCCATCGGCAAGCCGGGCGTGACCGTAGCCACCTTGGCGCAGGATTACGCTTTCGGGCGCGATGGTGTCGCCGCATTCAAGGAAGCGCTGGCCAAGACCGGTGCGACGCTTGCCGCCGAAGAATATGTGCCGACCACCACCACTGATTTCACCGCCGCGGGCCAGCGTCTGTTCGATGCTCTAAAGGACAAGCCGGGCCGCAAGATCATCTGGGTGATCTGGGCCGGTGCCGGCGATCCCCTGACCAAGCTCCAGGACATGGATCCGAAGCGCTATGGCATCGAGCTTTCCACCGGCGGCAACATTCTGCCGGCGCTCGCCGCCTATAAGCGCCTGCCCGGCATGGAGGGCGCCACCTACTATTATTATGACATCCCGAAGAACCCGGTGAACGACTGGCTGGTGGCCGAGCACGAGAAGCGTTTCCACTCCCCGCCCGACTTCTTCACCGCCGGCGGCTTTGCCGCGGCGATGGCCGTGGTGACCGCCGTGACCAAGGCGAAATCCACGGACACCGACAAGCTGATCTCGACCATGGAAGGCATGGAGTTCGACACGCCCAAGGGCAAGATGGTCTTCCGCAAAGAAGACCACCAGGCACTGCAGAGCATGTATCACTTCCGCGTCAAGGTCGATCCGAACCTCGCCTGGGCGGTGAACGAGCCGGTGCGCGAGATCAAGATCGAGGACATGGACATCCCGATCCGCAATAAGCGGTGATGGTGTGCTATCTCTCGCGGCCTTCGCGTTGCCAAGTTTTGGTGAGCAAGCGCGAAGCAAGGCAACAGATGGGAGCTTGATCGTGCGAGATCGACGCAAGCACCCAATTTTCACCGTCACCCTGAGGTCCTCGCGCGGCGAGCCTCCAAGGGTGACGGCCCGGCTCTCGCAGCGGGACCGTTCATCCTTCGAGGCCGGCTCCGCTCGCACGTCAGGAGGACGGATCACGACGGGTGCTCGCTGCAGCCGAAAGCGATGACGCCACTGGAGACAGCGAAACCTCAGCACGTGCAGCCCATGTCCATCACGCTCGAAACGCAAGATCTCACCATCCGCTTCGGTGGCCACGTCGCGGTTAACCGCGTGAGCTGCACGTTCCGTCCCGGCGAGCTCACCGCCATCGTCGGCCCGAACGGCGCCGGAAAGACGACCTATTTCAACCTGATCTCCGGGCAACTCCGGCCCAGCGACGGTCGCATCCTGTTCGAGGGCAAGGACATCACGCCCCTCACCGCGCCCTTACGCACCCGCGCAGGGCTGGGACGTGCATTCCAGCTCACCAATCTTTTTCCCAATCTCTCGGTCGAAGAGAATGTCCGCCTCGCCGTGCAGGCCGCGCACCACGTGCATTACGACATGCTGCGGCCCTGGATGATCAGACGCGACCTGATCGAACGCGCAGGCGCCCTTCTCGACAAGGTCGCGCTCCGAGGCCGCCGCACGGCGGCCGCGAGCGCGCTGTCGCATGGCGACCAGCGCAAGCTCGAGGTGGCGCTGATGATGGCGTTGGAGCCGAAAGTATTCATGTTCGACGAGCCGACCGCGGGCATGAGCATCGACGAGGTCCCTGTCGTGCTCAACCTGATCGAACAGCTCAAGCAGGACAAGAGCAAGATCATCCTCCTGGTCGAGCACAAGATGGACGTGGTTCGCTCGCTCGCCGACCGCATCATCGTGCTCCATAACGGCCAACTCGTCGCCGACGGCAAGCCTGCCGACGTCATTGCCTCGCCGATCGTGCAGGAGGCCTATCTCGGCGTCGCACCGGGGCGGAGCGCGGCATGAGCGATCTCCTCACGCTATCGGGTGTTCATACCCATATCGGGCGCTACCACATCCTGCAGGGCGTCGACTTCGTCGTGCCCGAAGGACAGACCACCATGCTGCTCGGCCGCAACGGCGCCGGCAAGACCTCGACGCTGCGCACCATCATGGGGCTTTGGCAGGCCTCGGCGGGAGAAATCCGCCTGGCCGGGCAACGCATCGACCGCGTGACGACGCCCGATATCGCCCGGCTCGGCGTGGGTTATGTGCCGGAGAGCATGGCAGTGTTCTCCGATCTCTCCGTGCGGGAAAACCTGGTGCTGGCGGCCCGTGACGGGGCGATGGACGATGCCCGGCTGGAGTGGATCTTCGGCTTTTTCCCGGCGCTAAAGCGGTTCTGGCTGTCGCGCGCCGGCGGTCTCTCCGGCGGGCAGAAGCAGATGCTCTCGATCGCCCGCGCGATCGTCGAGCCGCGCAAACTGCTGCTGATCGACGAGCCGACCAAGGGCCTTGCACCCGCAATCGTCAGTTCGCTGATCGAATGTTTGAAGGAGATCAAGCGCAGCAGTGCGACCATTCTTCTGGTCGAGCAAAATTTTCATGCCGCACGCGAGCTCGGAGACAATGTGCTGGTGATGGACAACGGAACCATCGTCCATCGCGGCGAGATGGCGGCGCTCGCCGCCGACGTGCCGCTGCAGGAACACTTGCTGGGCTTGAGCCTGGAGGCCCATCAGTGACTGAACTCGCCGCAACCGATCCCTTACCGAAGCCGAAACGCGACCTGCTGCCGGCGCTGTTGCCGATCGCGCTCGCGCTCGTGATGCTGCCCCTGATCGGATCGACCAGCTCCTGGGTGACGCTGACGGTCGCAAGTCTCGCCATGGGCATGATGATCTTCATCATGGCGAGCGGCCTGACACTGGTGTTCGGCCTGATGGACGTGCTCAATTTCGGCCATGGCGCCTTCATCGCGGTCGGCGCCTATGTGGCAACGCTGGTGCTGCTGCCGCTCGCGGGCTGGATGCAGTCCGACTCGCTCGCAAGCAATCTCGCCGTGCTGGTGCCGGCGGCGCTGCTCTCCATGGCCGTCTCCGGCGCGCTTGGCATGGTGGTCGAGCGCGTGCTGATCCTGCCGGTCTATGGCCAGCATCTAAAGCAGATCCTGATGACGACGGGCGGGCTGATCGTCGCCGAGCAGGCACTTTACGCGCTGTGGGGGCCGCAGATCATTCCGCTGCCGCTACCTGCTTCCCTGCGCGGCTCCTTCATCATCGGCGACATCGCGATCGCCAAATATCGGCTGCTCGCAATGCTGGTCGGCCTCATCGTCTTCCTAGCCATCCAGCTCGTCCTGAACCGCACCAAGATCGGACTTCTGATCCGCGCAGGCGTCGAGAACCGCGAGATGGTGGAGGCGCTGGGCTACCACATCCGCAGGCTTTTCCTGGGCGTCTTCATGACCGGCTCGGCGCTTGCCGGCCTTGGCGGCGTGATGTGGGCGCTGTACCGCGAGGAGGTGCATGCCTCGATGGGCGACGATCTCACCGTGCTCGTGTTCATCGTCGTCATCATTGGCGGCCTGGGCTCGATCGGCGGCTGCTTCATCGGCGCGCTGCTCGTCGCCATGGTCGCCAACTATGGCGGCTTCCTGGTGCCGAAGCTGGCGCTTGTCTCCAACATCCTGCTGATGGTCGCCATCCTGATGTGGCGGCCGCGCGGACTTCATGCGGTGACCAGCCGATGATGATCCTTTCGGGCGATCCCCCGCGCAGCCGCGCGCTCACTCTCCTGCTAATCGTGATTGTGGCGGCGCTGCTGGCAACGCCATGGCTGTTTCCGGGCGCCAAGGCGCTGAACGTCGCAGCCAAGATCTGTATCTTTGCCGCCCTCGTAGCCTCCTACGACCTCCTGCTCGGCTATACCGGCTCGGTGTCGTTCGCCCACACCATGTTCTACGGCATCGGCTCTTACGCCGTCGCAATCGCGCTCTATTCGATGGGGCCAAACTGGGCGGCGGTCGCGACCGGCATCGTAGTCGGCCTGCCGCTCGCGATGCTGCTGGCGCTCGCCATCGGGCTGTTCTCGCTGCGCGTCGAGGCAATCTTCTTTGCCATGATTACGCTCGCGGTCGCCTCTGCCTTCATGGTGCTCGCCTCGCAGCTCTCCTGGCTCACCGGCGGTGAGGACGGCCGCAGCTTTCAACTGCCGGAGCTGCTCCGGCCCGGCACGGTCTTCATATCCAAGAAGGCGTTCGGCTTCGAGGTCAACGGGCGGACCCTCACCTATTATCTCGTGTTCGCCGCCTCCGCGGCGATGATCCTCCTGCTGCTGCGCGTGGTCAACTCGCCCTTCGGCCGCGTGCTGCAGGCGATCCGCGAAAACCGCTTTCGCGCCGAAGCGCTCGGCTATCGCACGGTATTCCATCTCACCTACGCCAATTGCATCGCGGCGACGGTTGCCGCCAGCGCCGGCGTCCTGAACGCGCTATGGCTACGCTATGCAGGCCCCGACACCTCGCTCAGCTTCTCCATCATGCTGGACATTCTGTTGATGGTGGTGATCGGCGGCATGGGCACGACCTATGGCGCCATCGTTGGCGCCGCGATCTTCATCCTCGCGCAAAACTATTTGCAGGCCTTGATGGGCACCGCCTCCCGCGCCGCTGCGGACGCCGGCCTGCCCTTAGTGCCCGGCCTGCTGCACCCGGACCGCTGGTTGCTTTGGCTTGGGCTCTTGTTCATCGCGAGCGTTTATTTCTTCCCGACCGGTGTGGTCGGGCGGTTGCGGGGTAAGCCGTCCGCCAAGTAGGGCCTATCAAGGCACACGTGCATCAGGCAGTTGCCAACCCAGCGGCCGCCTCCACTCGCCCTTCATGCTCCATCGCACCGCAACATCGTTCAGCATATTGCGCAAATGCTGAGCAAGCTGCGGCGGTTAAGCCTTGAGTAACCGGATTTCCTAACCGCTTTTATCATTCCTGCATCGTATCTATTCCCTCACCGAATGGTGGAGGAAATGCGCGACGTAATTTCCAGCATCTGGGCCAGAATGTCCCGCGGCTTGGCGAGCCGGCTCAGGCGCGTCCGGCGCGAGCCGGTGTTCTGGCTCACGCTTTGCGGCGGCGCACTGGTGATCGCGATCTTCGTCGGCACAATCGTGACGATCGACGGCTTCCGCGAGCGCGCCATCGCCAACAGCGCGCGCGAGTTGCAGAACACCGTGATGCTGCTGACCCGCCATTTCGACCAGCAATTCGCGGACTCCGAGACGGTCGCGGATGAACTGATCGCGCAGATGCAGATCTCGGGCGCCACCTCTCCGGAAATCTTCCGGGAGCGGATGTCGACCTCCGATGCGCACCTGATGCTGCGTTCCAAGGTAAGTGCGCTCTCCTATATCGGCGACGTCGCCGTCTACGATGCGGACGGCAAAATGATCAACTGGTCGCGACCCGATCCGGTGCCCGACATCAACGTCGCCAAGCGGAATTACTTCAAGATCTTGAAATCGGACCCGCCAGCCGAGCCGATCGTCATCGAAGCGGTCCGCAGCTATTTCGACGGAGGCTGGACGACCATCATCGCGCACCGGTTGACTGGGCCGGGCGGTATTTTCCTTGGCGTGATGTCGCGGCGCATCGATCCCGCCAATTACGAAAGGTTCTTCGCTTCGCTCGCGCTTGGCGAGGGCGCCGCGATCGCAATGTTCTCTCGCGACGGCACGATGCTGGCGCGCCATCCGCATGTCGACGCATTGATCGGGCGCAGACTGGCGAAGGCGCCGCTGTTGCAGAAGATCATCTCGCTCGGCGGCCAGCAGACGCTGCGGATGCAAAGCCCTATCGATGGACAGGACCGGCTCGGTACCGGGGCCCAGGTCGGTCATTTTCCGATTGTCGTGGTCGCGACCAAGACCGCGGCGACCGCGCTGGCCGACTGGCGCGAGCAGACCCGCTTTCTGGTCATGGCCGCGGCTCTGTCCGCCGCGATCATCGCGCTCATCCTGTTTGCCATCATCCGGCAGATCAGGCGGCAGAACCGCGAGGCGCAGCGGAAACTGGAGGCGGAGCGGCAACGGCTCGATACCGCTCTGAACAACATGACGCAGGGACTGGTGCTGTACGACGCCTCCGCGCACATCGTCACCTTCAACCAGCGCTACATCGATATGTACAAGCTGTCGCGCGAGGTGGTGAAGCCGGGGCTTCACTATTACGACCTGATCCAGCACCGTAAGGACACCGGCTCCTTCGACGGCGACGTCCGCGCCTTCTGCGATCCGATCATGCGCGACGTGGCGCAGGGCAAGGTCAGCCGCAGGATCATGGAAATCGCGGACGGGCGCTCGTTCGAGATCGTCAACAAGCCGCTCGCGCAGGGCGGCTGGGTCGCCACCATCGAGGACATCAGCGATCGCCGCCGGCTCGAGCAGGAGCGCGACCGCAACTACACGTTCCTGCGCGAGATCATCGACCACATCCCCTCGCAGATTACGGTGAAGGACGCGCAGAGTAGGCGCTATCTGCTGGTGAACAGCGTTGCTGAATACCAGTTCGACATGACGCGCGAGGAGATCGTCGGCAAGACCGCCTATGACGTGTTCTCCGAAAAGCAGGCCGACATCGTCACCGCCGATGACGACGAGACCTTGCAATCCGCCGAGGGCTTTTTCCGGGACGAGCACCCGTGGGACACGCTGATGAGCGGGCGCCGCTGGATCACCTCCAAGCGCATCGGCCTTCGCGATTCCGCCGGCAAGCCGCGCTACATCATCAACGTGGTCGACGATGTCACCGTACGACGCGAAGCCGACGAGAAGATCGCGCATCTGGCCCATTACGACGCGCTGACCGACCTGCCAAACCGCGTGCTGTTCCGCGAACGCATCGAGCGCGAGCTGAAGCGGGCGCAAAGCGGCCAGAAGTTCGCGCTTCTCTACATCGATATCGACGAGTTCAAGGGCATCAACGATTCGCTCGGCCATCACGTCGGTGACGAGCTGTTGAAGGCCGTCGCCGCTCGCATCCGCACCTGCATCAAACCGGCCGACCTGATCGCGCGGCTCGGCGGCGACGAATTCGCCGTGATCCAGACTGCGGTCAATTCGACCGATGATGCCGTCGAGTTCGTCACCCGGATTCACGAGGCGATCCGGCGTCCCTATAAATGTCTCGGCCACCAGCTCTCAACCGACGCCTCCATCGGCATTGCGCTGGCGCCGCAGGACGGCACCGAGATCGACCAGTTGATCAAGAATGCGGATCTTGCGATGTACGCCGCCAAAGCCGGCGGCCGCCGCACCCACCGTTTTTTTGAACAGTCGATGGATGCCTCTGCCAAGGCGCGCCTGTCGATGGAGCAGGACCTGCGCCAGGCCATGATCGATGGCGGCTTCGAGATCCATTACCAGCCGGTGGTGGACTTGCGCACCGGCGAGGTGAGCGGCTGCGAGGCGCTGCTGCGTTTCCGTCATCCCGAGCGCGGCATGGTTTCGCCGGCCGAATTCATTCCCATCGCCGAGGATACCGGGCTGATCACCGAGCTCGGCGACTGGGTGCTGCGCACGGCCTGCCAGGAGGCCGCGAGCTGGCCGGATCATATCCGCATCGCGGTAAACGTCTCGCCGGTGCAGCTCAAATGCCAGACGCTCGCGCTCCGGATCGCAGGCGCCTTGGCCGCCTCCTCGCTCAAGCCGAGCCGGCTGGAGATCGAGATCACCGAAGCCGTGCTGATCCGCGACGACGAGGCCGCGCTCGCCATCCTGCATCAGCTACGCGCCATCGGCGTGCGCATTGCACTGGACGATTTCGGCACCGGCTTTTCCTCGCTCAGCTATCTCAAGCGTTTCCCCTTCGACAAGATCAAGATCGACCGCTGTTTCGTCAGCGACATTTCGGAAACCGATTCCTCCTCTTCGATCGTGCAGGCGGTGGTGAATATCGCGTCCGCCCTCAACATGCGCACGACCGCCGAAGGCGTCGAAACCGAGGCGCAGCGCGAGCTCCTGCGCAAGCTCGGCTGCAGCGAGATGCAGGGCTATCTGTTCAGCGCACCCAAGCCGGCCGCCGAGGTGAAACAATTGTTCGGCACGCCGACGGAAACCGTAGCGGTCGCCTGATCGCGGCCGTGCCGGCGGATGTCGAGGCCCCTATCCCGCTTGCCGCGTTCGGGCGTATAAGCGGCACATCTTCGCCGCATGCGGGAAATCAGATGTCCCCTGTTTCTCTTCTGCTCAATCTGCTGTGGATCCTCTTGGGCGGCGCCTACATGGCCTTCGGCTGGCTCCTCGCCGCCGTCATCATGGCCATTACCATCATCGGCTTGCCCTGGGCTCGGGCGGCGTTCAACATCGCCATCTATACCTTTCTGCCGTTCGGCTCGAGGGCCGTGCGCCGTGACGAGATCACCGGCGAGAGCGATATCGGCACCGGCCCGTTAGGGGTGATCGGAAACATCATCTGGCTCGTGCTCGCAGGCTGGTGGCTTGCGCTCGGCCACCTCGCCACCGCGGTGGTGCTGGCGATCACGATCGTCGGCATCCCCTTCGCCTGGGCGCACCTCAAGCTCGCCGGCATGGCGCTGTGGCCGATCGGCAGGGAGATCGTGCCGGTGTGAGCTTTGGTGCTGGATAGAAAACCGTCGCCGTTATCGGGCAGGATGACCGTGACATGCCGGTTCCCCGATTGACGCTGCGCGCACGCTTCAAGCAGGGCCGCAGGCTGCGGCAATAACGGATATCTCCTCACGGGCTCGGCCGGACGAGGGCCTTCCCAATCCCCTAAGGCATTGCCGAGCCCGGGCCGATCGGCTAAATGAGGCGCTCGACGCACCCGTAGCTCAGCTGGATAGAGCGTTGCCCTCCGAAGGCAAAGGTCACACGTTCGAATCGTGTCGGGTGCGCCAAAATCTCGCCAAAGCACGCTATCTCCCAACAGAAACTGCCTCTCCCGTCTCCCCAGGCTGCCAACTACGGGCCATGGTTGCGGAAGGCCATCGAACGTGGCCTTGCGGCAAAGTCCACCAGCCTTGCCAAGGGCTTGACGGAGCGCGGCAGGTTTCGAAGTCAGTTGAGCCGCCTGTTTGCCGACGTCGATGCGATCCTCATGCCTGTGGTCAGGCAGGGCACACCGACATCGACTGAAGCAGACGGCATGATCGAAAGGGATGTCGAAGGGCTGATGCGGTTCACGGCGATAGCAAACGCTGCCGGCGATCCGGCGGTGACGCTGCCCTGTGGGTTCACTTCAGATCAACGTCCCGTCGGATTTCAGCTGATTGGCCCTCACTGTTCCGAAGCTACCCTGCTGAAGCTCGGATACGCCTATCAACAGGCGACTAATTGGCACACCCGCCATCCGAAGCAGCACTAACGGTAGCGAGAGGCGCGGCGCGGTTCTCGCGCGCCCCGCATAAAACCCCCTCCCGATGTGCTGGTGCGGTGAGCGGTCGCGGCCCACCCTCGCGTGTGAAGGGACTTTGCGGCTCTGTCAAAGACAAGAGTGTGTCAAAGACCAAGGGTGTCGTGGTTCTTCTCAGAATTTCCAGTAAAGAGGAATGACGATGACTGTGACGATCAGCGCCCAAATCGTGACAACGAGACCGAGTCTCCAGAAATCGCCAAAACGATATCCGCCTGGCCCATACACCATCAGGGTTACTCCATTGGTGAAAGGAGTCAGGAAGGATGCGCTGGCCCCCATGGCAACCCCTAACATCAAGGGAAGCGCAGAAACTTCCAACTCGGAAGCCGTGGCTATACCGACCGGCATCATAACCAAGGCTGCCGATGTGTTTGAGATAAGCTGCGAGAGCGCCGCCGTTATGATAAAAATTCCTGCTAGCACAGCACGCGGGCCTGCCTCCCCCAGCGCGTTGACAACATAATCTCCTATGAGGAGAGCGGCGCCGGTTTTGGTCATTGCCGTGGCGGCTGGTATCATCGCTCCAACCAAAATGCACGTGTTCCAATCGATTCCTCGATAAAACTGGGGAAGCGTCAGCACTCCCGTGACCAGCATCAGAGTCGCGCAAATAACCGCCGCAATGGGTGCCGGCACGATGTCCAAGGCAAGCAGGACCACCAGCAAGAGCAGGATGGCTATTGCTGCTTGCGCACCGGGCCCCAATGCCAGCGCCTGCTTCTTCACTACTTCGGGAGAATCGACGACCAAAACCTTCGGATCAGAAAGGTACTGATCCAAGGCCTTCCACGTTCCCTGCAGCAGAAGGTGGTCTCCTGCACGCAACACAACGGGGTCCTGGCTCATTTCGGTGCCGCCTCGCTGTATCGCCAGGACCATGAGACCTCCGTCCTCTGTCGTCATTCCGGGAAACACGGGTCGCCCGATCATCTTGGAACGCATCGGGATCACGACCTCGGCCAAGCCCGAGGCGCGACTTAACAGCACGTCCGCAACGGAGCTTTCTTTGTCGTCTTCACGAACTGCCAGATGCATATCGACGGCCAGGCGTCCGGCGGACTCGACGTCACCGCGAACGAGGATCAAATCGCCTTCGGCGATCAGATCCCGTTGAATTGGGGTCGCGCCATCATCTTCCAGCAAAGCGACCAGCTGTAGCCCCGCATAGTTCCTGAGGTCGACATCGGTCCTCGATCCGCCCACGTAGGGTGATGTCCGCCGAACACGAAAATGATGCAGTCCATCTTTCAGGCGATACTGCTCGACCAGGGTTTGCGCGTGCGCGCTGAAATCGGCCGGAATCGACTGGCTCCTCCTGTCCGGCAGTAAGGACCGCCCGAACAGGACCGTGGCAACGATAGTCCCGGCCAATAGCGGAACGCCGAGCACGGCCCATTCGAAGAAGCCAATATGCCCTACTCCCGCCTCCTCGGCCTGCGTAGCCGCGATCACATTAACCGGGGCGCCAAGTAAAGTCAGGTTGGCACCGGTCAGGCAGGCGAAGGCGAGTGGGATCATAATCCGGGACGGCACCAACCCGGTCCTAACCGCGACCACCATGGTCACCGGCAACATTGCCGCTACAGCCCCGTTCATGCCGACCAACCCGCTCAAGACACCGGCAATGATCATGACGGCGACAATGCGCAGTGTATTGTTGGCGCGGGTGTGGCGCAGCAGTACTTGGCCCGCCCAGGTGCCGACCCCGGCTATTTCCAATCCCGCTGCGACAGCGACCAGCGCGGCAATCAGAATGACCACCGGATCGCCAAAACCGGCAAGGGTTTCCTGCATGGTCAGTATGCCAGTGAAGTACAACGCCAGCGACGTGCAGACTGCTACCGCGACCGCGGGCACCCGATTCCACGCGAACAACACCATTGCCGTCGCGATGATCGATAGCGTCACGACAATCTGCATTATCCCGCTTACTCCACGCGATGCGCAGTCTACTCCTGCGACTCTTCACTAACAGCCATTCGTGCATCCCGAACGGTGCGTTTCATTATGAAATGAGGCCAATCTCGAAGCGAGCGATGTCACACCAGACTAGGGGGAATCCTTGTTCTCCACTAGGTCATTTCCCGATGTTTCAGGCTCCTCCCGGGGCGCATGGTTTGCGCTGAACTTGAACATCATCCTCGGATCGTTGTCGGTGAGAGCGTAGCAATTTGTACTCGACGGGGAAGAGGAAGGGTCATGGCCGATCTCGTCTATCGGACGAGTGAGCAGCCGCGTTCGGCACGCGATTGGATGCTCTACACTCTCCAATGGCTCGTCACCATGGTTTACGCGGTGGTGTGGGGTTACGCGATCGTGGGCGTCGGGCTTGGCCTGAGCGGCGCGAAGATGATCACCTACATCTCCGCCGTCGTTCTGACGATCGGACTCAGCACGCTGCTGCAGGCTTGGCTGGGTCATCGCATGGCGATGGTTTCGGGCCCGAACGTCATACCGTCGCTGGCGATCATCGCCGCCTTCACTGCCGGCGGCGAGAGCTACGCGCTTCAATCTTTCACGGCACAAGCGCTCGCGGGAATCGTCATCGTGATCCTGGTCTATGCCGGAGCGGTCCGCTACATCCGCCTGGTGTGGAGCCCGCTGGTCCTGGGGTCGATGATCATCATGATCGGCCTGACGGTGGCAGGCGTTGGCCTTTCCGAGATGACCAACGCCGGATTCGGCATCGGTTTCTTCATTGCCTTGGCCCTGGCACTCGCCGGAAGCGCGCTAGCGATACACGGCACGGGAGTCTGGGCGACGTTGCCGCCGTTTTTCGTCATCATATTGGGATACGTCATTTTTCTCGCATTGGGCCAAGTCGACATGCAATTCGTCCGGCAGGCGCCCTTGCTCTCCGTCCCGAGCCTGTTTCCGTACGGCTTGGCGTGGCCTCCGACTGATCTCATCGTGATCATGGTGATCGTCAATTTGATGGCGGCCGCGAACTTCTACGGCAATCTGCACGGTTATGCCGAGGTCGTCGGAGAAAGGGTCCAGGAGGGAGAAGAACACCACGGCTTCACGATTTTCGGATTGGTTGAAACGGTGTTGCCGGGACTTTTGGGCACTCCCGCGACCGTCGCCTATGGCGAGAACCTCGGCATTGTTCAGCTGACGCGCGTCGCTGCACGCGCCTTCGTCATCGTGGCCGCCGCAATCTTCGTCGTCCTCGCGTTCATCGGCCCGTTCGGGGCGCTGATGGCGGCGATGCCCAAGGAGGTCGCCGGTGCGGTATTGCTCGGCTTCGCATCACCCGTCATCGGCATTGGCGCAAGCATCCTAAATACGGCGCCGGCCTTTCAGCGCCGCGAGCAGACGCTTGTCGGCCTTGCGATATTTTTGAGTCTCGGCCTTCACCTTCTCCCCGAAGAGCTGTGGCGACAGGCGCCTCGACTGGTCGAGATAATTTTCAACAACCCCGTCATCTCCGTGATCATTTTCGTTTTGATTTTCGAAAAGATCATCTTCCGGCTCCCGGCGACTGAGAGGGCCGTGCCCCTGCAAACCGCCATCCCGAAAGTAGAGGAGTAATGAAATGACGAAGATCAAGGAGCGCCTCATCGAAAAAGGAACACCTTCCGACCACGGCGCGGAACGGGAATATGAGCGGCTGATGTCAAAGCGGCGGGACGAAATACTCGCGCGCGTGGAGGAAGGTTACAAGGAGTGGAAGAGGACCAAAACGTACAAGGTTCCGCAATGGATATATGGGCCGCCGAAAGGAACATTATTCAAGGTGGCCTGCGAGGACGTCCCCAGGTTCGGTGACACGTCCTATCTGGAGTTCGACAGCGCACGCACGGCCCTCGTCTCGATCGATTTCCAAATCGATTTCTGTGGCGAGAAGGGCTACGTCGACGTGATGGGCTACCCGCTCTCGAATACGGCCAATCCTCTGACCTATGCCAGGAAAGCCCTCAAGGACGCCCGTAATGCCGGCATTTCCGTCGTCCATTGCCGCGAAGGGCACATGCCGGATCTGAGCGACTGCCCCTACAACAAGATCCTCCGCAGCAAGATTATCGGCAAGGACGCGGTCGGCCTTGGCGAGCAGCCCAAAGGAGGCCTCGGACGACTGCTGCTCCGCGGCTCCGAGAGTTGGGGTATCGTCAAGGAGGTCGAGCCGATCGAGGGAGAAATACTCGTCGACAAGGCTGGGAAAGGCGTCGGCTATTGCAGCGACTTCTTTCTGGTTCTCCAGCAACTCGGCATCTCCCACCTCATCCTGTGCGGCATCACCACCGACGTCTGCGTGCACACCATCATGAGGGAGGCCAATGATATCGGATATTGGTGCCTGCTCCTGAAGGACAGCGTCGGCGCCACAGACGTCGCCAATCACGACGCCGCAATCGCGTCGGTGAAGATGCAAGGCGGTGTGTTCGGCTGGGTCTCCGACACCGAACGCCTGCATGAGGGTCTGAAGCAGGCCGGACTGCTGTCCTGAACGCCAGCGGCAGCCACTGTTCACGTGCCGAGCGGCCGATACATGCGGGCGTCTCCTGTGACCATTAGCCTTGGATCTCCTGATCTTGCGGCAGCATCGAGCGCCTTTGTATCTGTGTCATCAATTCATACGGCGTCCTGGTCCCACGAATGATGCGGAGCATGTTCGCGGCACAACCCCCGTATCGGCAAGAGAAGTCCGATCTGGCCCATTCACGTTGTTGTTGGCGCTCGCGCTCTTTCAAGCTGATCACCGAGCGATGACCAAGGCCAGACTGTGATGGTCAAGGGATCGTTAACAGGCGAGGACGATCCGCCAATGGACCTGCCGTACCACGCCATGCCACCACCAGAACCTCGAATGGATCAATTGCCTTCCGTGAGCGACTGGCGGGCCGCGACCGATAGTGATGATCACTACGTTTACGCTATAATACTCCGGCGACAAGCTCGGCACTCTTCCAGGTCTGGCCTTCGGTCGGTCCGTGAACGATGAGGATGTTCGCCATATCCTGTCTGGCGGTCGCCTGATCGAGGTTTCGGGCGAGGCTGAGCACAGGAATGCGAGCCAAGGATAGGTGATGTTCGATCACGTGGGGATCGTCTTTCGGGACTTGTCGACAGCGGGCGCTTTTTATCGTGCGGCTCTTGCGCCGTTGGGCGTCAAGATGATGGAAGATCACACTCAAGCCGATGGAACAGGATGGCTTGTGTTCTCCACGGGCGCGCCCGAATCGCCCTTCTTCGTCGTGGCGGCCGGCAAACCGACCTTCTGGACGGAGGACCACGAGTCAGCCCGGAGCCCCGCGCACATCGCCTTCAAGGCGCCGTCGCGCGGCGCGGTTGACGCCTTTCACAGTGCAGGCCTCGCGGCGGGCGCGAGAAATAACGGCGATCCCGGGGTCAGGCGCGGACGCTATTACTGCGCCTACCTGATCGATCCGGACGGCAACAATATCGAGGCAGGCGTCTACGCCGACGCTTGAGCAGACATCATGGAACGAGCTCATTTCTGCACTCAGAGGCAGGCCTGTCGGTCCGCATGCTCTTCCGGTAGCCAGCGGATAGCGCGGGATACCCCGGCGTAGTTTGGCGGGCCACGACCGACGATGATGAGCACTATGTCTACGTTATAGCACTATCACGGGCAGGGTGGCTCTCTGATATCTTGCCCGTCCGAGGTGGCGCTACAAAACTGTGCAAATGACCAAGCTGATTGTCTTTGCTGGACTTCCTGGAAGTGGCAAATCGTCGATCGCGCGCGAACTGGCCAAGGAGATCAGCGCCGTCTGGCTGAGAATTGACACGATCGAGCAAGCGATTCGCGACTCTGGCGTGGTGCCTGGCTCACTCGACGATGCAGGCTATCGGGCGGCCTATGCCGTAGCGCAGGACAACCTGCATCTGGGTCGCGATGTTGTCGCCGACTCGGTAAATCCTTGGATGTTGACGCGTAACGCTTGGCGAGATGCCGGCCTGCGAGCGGGCGCCCAAGTCGTTGAAGTCGAAATCGTATGCACGGATGTCGAAGAACACCGTCGTCGCATCGAAACCAGGGCGAGTGAGGTGGCGGGTCTCGTCCTGCCCGATTGGCAGGCTGTGATCGAACGCGACTATCACCAATGGGATCGCTGTCATCTCACGATCGATACTGCCGGTCGCAGCGTTGCTGCCTGCGTTGAGCTCGTCCGGGCGGCGTTGTAGCGCCTGTTTCATCTGCGACATTCGCCGCGGCCGCTCCCTGCCGCCGGCGCGGGACCGCTGCAGGGATAGGGCGATTGGATACAATGTCGTACGTAGGGTTGGCGGAGAGGGAGGGATTGCCGCTCAGCCTCTACAAAATCAACAAAATCAAATGCTTATGGACCGCCCGATCGTGTCGTGTGTACCAGTCTCGTGCCCCGAAGTCGAGCCAAATTCGATCGAAATAGTTATGAGCGGACGCCGATTCGCTCAAACGCAGCCATCAAGTCATCTGAATTGAATGGCTTCGTAAGGATTTGAAGCCGCGCAACAGATGCGAGGCGTTGACGTATTTCGTCGTCTGCGTAGCCGGTCGCCAAGATAATTGGGAGGTCTGCCCGTAGCGCCCGAAGCTCCGCAATCAGCTCGTGACCGGAGCGATCGGGAAGCCCGAGATCCACAACTGCCGCTGCGAGTTCGCCATACGTGCTTCTCGCTTTGAGAACCGCTTCCTTGAAACTCGCCGCGGACTCTATGGCGAATCCCCTCTCCGAAAGCATGTCTGTGACAAGCAGGTTCAAGAGGAATTCGTCTTCGACGACCAGGACGCGGCGAGCACTGGCTTTTTGCTCGTCCAGTAGCTCGCGCACTCTGCTTCCCAGCTCGGCAGAAGAAAACGGCTTACTGAGAAGCTTGATGCCTGGCTGGAGGCGGCCCTCATGGATGAGAACGTCCCCGGCATAGCCGCTCGTGATGAGAATCTTCAGTGTCGGGCGATGCTCACGCGCGCGCGCGCCGAGATCTTTGCCATTGAGCTGACCGGGGAGACCTAGGTCGGTGAAGAGGAGATCGATCTTGGCGTCGCCCTTGAGGATTTCTAGGGCCGCAGCCGCGTCGCTGGCTTCGAGCACCAAGTATCCGAGCTCGCGGAGGCTATTGCTGGTGAAGCCGCGCACATCCTCGTTGTCTTCAACGACGAGGATCGTTTCGCCGTGTCCGGAGAGGGTTGGAACGGCGCTCCCCTGATTCTGATCTTGCGCCGACACAGGGGCATCCGAGCTTGCCGCCGCTCTCGGGAGGATAATGTCCACCCTTGTTCCTGCGTTTGGTTTGCTGGACAGGGTGATGTGCCCGCCGCTTTGCCGCACAAACCCGTAGACCTGGCTCAGTCCGAGCCCCGTCCCCCTCCCATCCGGTTTTGTCGTGAAGAAAGGCTCGAACACGTGACTGAGCACCTCCTGAGCCATGCCCAAGCCCGAATCGCGCACTGAAAGGAGCACGTGAGGGCCCGCTCTGCCCTCCTCTTCGCAAGAGAGATCGTTGAGGTTTCGATCGATGTTTGCAGCCTCGATGANGAGTTTCCCGCCGTCCGGCATCGCATCTCGCGCGTTCACCGCAAGGTTAAGGAGGGCCGATTCCAATTCCGTCGGATCGACTTCCACCGGCCAGAGCTCCTCAGGCANGATTGTTCTGACGACGATTGTCTCTCCGAGAGTCCTTTGCAGCAGATCAGACNTACTCGAGACCAGTTGCTTCAAANCAACGAGACGAGATTGCAGCGGCTTTTGGCGCGCGAAGGTTAGCAGCTTCGCCGTGAGCGACGCCGCCTGGCGCGCTCCGCGAACGGCATTTTCGAGCGCGTTTGCAAGCCGGATGTCCGCACCCGCGGTTATCCGTGTCGAGGACGACGTGCTCAAGGTCGACGGGAAGCTCGACTTCTCCAAATACTAGGGCTTGCAGCCACTCTACACCGAATATAATGTCGGCCACTTCTCGAGAAGCTTCCGGCTCTCCAACAAGATCGATCAGGGCAAAATCGCTGTTGAGCTCAACGACGGGGTGCTGTCGCTTATGCTACCATTCGCCGAGAAAGCCAAGCCACGCTCTATTCAAGTCAATTGAGGGCATAGCAAGAAGTGAGGATTGTCTTGGTTCGCCAAGATGAAGGGTTGCTCCATCGTGCGTGCGCCGCGCCGTCTGCCGACGACGGCGCGTTCGCGGAGGCTTGGTTGAACGTCGCGATGGTTTTCACGCTGGACGATTGGCGAACGATGATCCGGTTGGATCGATTCAGTTGCTGATCAGCATGGTCCTGTTCGGCTGATAGATGTCGCGCGGAGAAATCACTGGTCCGCATACGCGCGCAGAATCGCCTCCGGCGGGAGCGGGCCGATAAAGCGCTCTTGCTCATTTCGAGCAAGACACCGGTGCACGGCGGCCGCAATCGCCATCGCATTAGTGCGCAACCCGCGCGGCGCCGGACCCGGTGGGGCGGTTTCGCAACCCGGCCTGTCTGGCGCGGCTTGTTTAAGTTTAGTTATGGCTAGTTCTTCGCTGACCGGAGGCGCAGCTTACGGCGACTGCCATGGCGCAAACGGCGCATCCCTCTCGCAGGATCGCAAGCACAGCGAACGCCCCTGGGTGAGCGCCGCCTGTACGACCCTGCGCGAGGTCTTTCAGACCACTTGCAACGACCGGACCAAAATCTCCGTCGAACCGCTCCTTTATCAGCCTAAGGGCACGCCAGCGAACATTGCGCAACTAGTGAGCTGTGAAACGCATAAGAGCGGCACTCTTCGTGAAGCTTACCCGAAGGCGGTGCGGCGGTGGTTCGCCTGAGATCAAGAAAGCGCCGTTCCGGGGCCCGCCCTCAGCTTCCGCTGAGCCTCACCCCTATTCGCTTTTCCTTGCGCCAAATCTGGCGGCCAGTCTTATTCAGTCCATCTACCGCGATGATCAGATTGAAAGACTGAGGAATGCCGATAGGGCTTGCAACGTCGAGCGCGGCTCCTGAGTTGGTTCGCGGTCGTTGTACGGTCGCCTACAAGCGTCAAGCGGTTGATCTCGTCTCGTCGAGCGGGTCGCTCGATCGGACAATGGCGTCCATCGGCAGGCCACGCACATGTTCGATGAATCGAGCGAGGTGAAAGGCGATCTGCGGATCGGTTGGTTGATAGCTATCACTTGGGGAGCGACTGCCTTTGCCTCGCCCAGCTGATCGACCTCCACGACCGACGCCATCGGGCGCCAATTCCTGGCCTGGATACGTTTGAATAATTTCTGGCTTCACGAGGGCATTCACATTGCTTTCCCGCAACTGTGAGCGCGCGTGACTAACGTGCCTGCAAATGTTCCTTTGAACGCCATCAACCCGTCCTAGATCGCCCCTAACAGGCCGCAAGCGAAAGGGACGAGCTGCCAGGGTGCGGTGGCTCGCATAGGCACCATCAATGAACCACTGCGATGGCAAAGTACTGAGCGTAGCGCGCGATTCTCAGCACAGGTTTAGCAAGCAAGTGCTGGAAAGCATAACGCTCCTCAAAGGGCACGGAGTCGAAGGGGACGCACACGCCGGCCAATACGCGAACCACAGATTTCTCGCAAGGAGGCTGATTAAACTTCGCAACCAGCGTCAAATACATCTCCTTCCCGCTGAACTATTTGCGGTGCTTCGGGTGACCGGGCACATTGTCGGACCAGGAGAGCTTGGCGAGAATGTCACGACTGCCGGACTTAAGCTGGAGCAATTGCCTCTTGGGACAAGGCTTCATTTAGGCGAGACTGCCGTAGTTGAACTAACAGGGCTCCGTACACCCTGCGGTCTGATTGATCGCTTTCAAAAGGGTCTGAGAAGAGAGATACTGCGGATTAATACGAGCGCATCGAAGTACAGATGTGGTGTTCTCGGCATTGTTGTGGCTGGTGGCCGGGTCGCGCCTGGAGATCCAGCCAGAGCGGAGCTACCGGGAGGAGCGCGAACTCCGCTTCCCGCACTATAGGTGGCAAGAACAGGGGCCGAGGGCACGGCTGAGGCAGATCGGCTTGTTTGCGATTGCTTCCCTGTGGGGATGCTGGCCCACACACCTCATTTGAAGCAGCGGTGCCGGTTGCAGCAACTCCTGGCGTTTCCCAGAGCGGCGCAAGAGAAGCGACGACCAGGCCCAAGCGACGTTAAGGCCATTCAAGCAAAAAGCGAGTGATGATCCCTTCATCTCATGAGGAGACAGCTCATGCGCGCATACGTTCTCAAATATTACGGCGGCTCTGAACGTTCGGAGCTGACGGATGTCCCTGCACCCAGACCGAGGCCGCGTAATATCCTCGTTGAAGTACGCGCTTGCGGTCTGAACCCGGTAGACTACAAGTTCCGACAAGGGACGCTTCGCACAATTCTGAGGCCGCAGCTTCCATTTGTGCTCGGCAATGAACTCGCGGGTGAAGTTGTTGCGGTGGGCAGCGAGGTCAGACGGTGGCGCGTGGGTGACCGTGTGTTTGCCCGGGTCGCAAAAGATCGTGGTGGCGCATTTGCAGAGCAAGCCTGCGTCGACGAGGATCACGCCGCGTCTATGCCCGGGAATTTGGATTTCACGAGTGCCCCGGCCGTACCGTTGGCTGGGTTGACTGCTCTGCAGGCATTAAGGGACGAACTCGATGTCAACCCAGGACAGAGAGTGTTCATCTCGGGGGGCGCCGGAGGGGTCGGCACCTTTGCGATTCAGATCGCCAAATGGCTGGGCGCACATGTGACCACAACAGCTTCGAAACGAGGCGAGGCGTTGGTGCGCTCGCTCGGCTGTGATGAGGCGATCGACTATACGACTCAGGATATTTCCAAGTCGGGACTCAGATTTGATGCGGGGTTTGACCTGATCGGTGGCAAAACCCTGGACAAAATGTTCGAAATCATGAAACCGGGAACCAAGGTCGTTTCGATAGCCGCTCTTCCAGAGCCGCAAACAGCAGTCAGGGACCTCGGCGGCCGCCGCCTCCTTGCCGTGTTGTTTTGGATTATCAGCTACGGCATCAGATCCCGTGCTCGACGCGCAGGGGTCAGCTATCGATACCTTTTCATGCATCCAAGCGGTACCGATCTCGCTCAGCTTGCCGAACTCATAGAGCAAGGAAAGCTGAACGTCATTCTCGACAAAACGTATCCGTTTGCGAACATTTCCGAAGCTCTAGCCTACATTGAAAGCGGACACGCTAAAGAGAAAGTCGTAGTTACGATGAGTTGACGACTCGCCTTGTCGAGGTGGCTTGAGCCTGGCATCGTCCGCCCCCCTCCAAACGGAAGAAGCTTGAACTCCACGTCGGCCAATCGACGTGGCTGACCAGTGCCTTGCCCCAGCCTTGCCCCTTAGAGCCGCCACCTTCGGAGCCCATCCCGCCGGGCACCTCGATCCGTTACCCGTTGATCCAGCCGCTCTCGGCGCCAGTCAGCAACGCCACTGCACCGCCAACAAAGGGCCGTTAATCAAGTTGATGACGGTAGCTGCGCGGACTTTGACCGGTCAACCGGTGGAAGGCAGCCGTGAAGGTGCTGGTTTCGCTGAAGCCAAGTGCAATGGCGATCGCAGTGATCGACATCTTGCGGTTCTCCAACAGCAGCTTCGCCCGTTCGATGCGGCGAACGGAGTGGTATTTGTGCGGTGGCATACCGAATGACCGCTTGAACGACCTGCAGAAGTGGTACGGGCTTGATCGAGCCAACTCCGCCAAAGTTGTGAGCGAAATGTCCTCGGCCACATGCTCCTCAATGTATTCGGCTACGCGCCTTTGCTGCCAGCCTGCCAAGCCGCCTCTGTCAAGAGATCCATTGCCCCAGTCGATATTGTCGTTAAGGCGCACAAGTTCGTGCGCGAGCAGAATTCCAAGCGCCTCGCCATATTGTCGGTGTATCAAGCCGCGACTTTCGATTTGCCACTTGAATTTGAGCGCGGTCTCCCACAGGTCGCGATCATGAAAGAACAAGCGGGGCTTGAATTCAATCTCGCTGAACCGCAGGGCGGGATCGGCCAGAGGTCCTTTCGGATCGATATAGAAGCAGACCGTACGGGTCAGTGCACGTGGCTTCTGCGAGCCGCGAAAGTCGTGTCCCGCAGGAACGAAGGTCAGTTTACGCGTGAATATGCGCAAATTCGAGCGAGGCAGACCTTCAACGAATGTTTCCCCATCGTCGCGCTCCGCGAGTTCTGCCGCAATGAGTAGATGGCAAGGAGCTCGGAACCGATATTCAAATGACGACAGCTTCAGCACTTGAACCGTTTCCACCGTAAGCCCCGGCCAACTTACGAACTGCCGCCTCACGATTTCTGACGGCGAAAACTCGACAACCGAGCCGAGCTCGGAGGGAGCTTCCAGCGCCGGCGCACGCGCTCGCAAAGCCCGACCTGCCACTCGTGAACATTGAATCGAGCGTTGCTGCGGTTCAGTGGGATTGGCCATAAGGATCTCGTGCTCCATTCGCAAATAGCTCGCCGCCCGCCGCAGTCGAGGTATGGCTCCAAGAACCGCGATCAAGTTGGAAAGCTATTGCTTCACCACGACTTGACTCTAAGGGCTCACGATCCGTTGAGTCTGGCACACGAACGACTCATAAACAGCGTTCTCGAATGGACCCTCAAATTGCGGGCAGGGGAGCCGCTGGACTCAACGATTTGCGCGATGGAGGTATTGAGGCTGTGATAGGGTTGCTCCCGCAAAATGCTGTGCGGAGCGACCCGACTGCCTTAATGCGACCCATTTTCAATTCCGCTCACTCGGCGGCTGTCGCGGCCGTCCCGGCTCCGGCCTGTTCCTTGTTGAGCCAGCCAAGGCTTGTGTGCACCGCCGCGGCAATGATCGCGCCAACAATTGGCGCCGTCACGTACAGCCAGGCATCATTGAACTTACCCGTCGCAATCATCGGGCCAAGCGCACGCGCCGGGTTGAAGGGAGCGCCGGTCAAGGCGCCACCCATCAAGATGTTGAAGGTGAGCGTTATTCCGATCGCGAGCGGCGCCAGGTTGCCGGCGCGGCCCGCAATCGCGGCATTGAGCACGACCGTGACCAGGAAGAAGGCGAGCACAGCCTCGATTGTGAAGCCGGCGGCCGGCGTGATGGTAAGTGACACGCCGCCGAGCGCAAGGTCATGGGCCAGAACAGGTGTACCGAGGCCACTTGCCGTGCCGCCCAAAACGGTTCGTAGCAAGAGTGCTCCGGCAATGCCGCCAGCAAGCTGACTGATCACATAGCCGATGGCGGCGATCGCATCCATTGCGCCGGCCGCGAACGCGCCGACCGTAACGGCCGGGTTCATATGTCCACCCGACACTGAGCCATAGGCGGATGCAAACGCCGTGATCGCCAGGCCGTGAGCCAGAGCAATCGCGACAATGCCAGGTAGCCCCAGGGCGTCGCCGACCACAGCCGCGGTACCGGCGCCAATGAACACGAATGCGAAGGTGCCGATAAGCTCAGCCAGAAGCTTGGGTGCGAGTCGATTGGACATCAGCTACTCCAGAATGAGGGTAAGCGCTCCGCGCACCAGTTCGCGCAAAATGATACCGGGTTGTTTAGGAGATGGACCGGCGGGGGTGGCGAGATTGCCGCCGGCAGATGCAGGCGGCGCCTATTCCGCCGCTTGAAGATCGCTCGCTGACAGGCCCATACGGCGCGCAACCCCGATGCCATAGTCGGGATCGGCGTGGTAGAAATGCGCGACCTGCCGCTTGACGATCTCCACCGGCACGCCGTCCATCGCCGCGCGTATATTTTCGAACAGCTGCTCCTTCTGCGAAGGAGACATCAGGCGGAACAGGTCGCCAGCCTGGCGATAATCGTCATTGCCGTCGCGGTGATTGTAACGGTCGGCATTACCCGACAGTTTCAGCGGTGGTTCCTTCACGCGCGGCTCTTGCGCCGGCCCGCCGAAGGAGTTCGGCTCGTAATAGGCATCGGGGTTCGGATTGCCGGCGAGTCGCATCGCGCCGTCGGCGTGATAGGTGTGTACCGGGCAACGCGGCTTGTTGACGGGAAGCTGCTCGGCATTAACGCCGACGCGGTAGCGATGCGCATCCGCATAGGAGAAGATGCGCGCCTGCAGCATCTTGTCGGGCGAATGACCGACGCCGGGCACGACGTTGGCCGGCGACAGCGCCGCCTGCTCGACCTCGGCGAAATAGTTTTCCGGATTGCGGTTCAATTCGAGGATGCCGACCTCGATCAGCGGATAGTCCTTATGCGGCCACACCTTGGTGAGGTCGAACGGATTGTACCAGTGCTTGCCGACGTCGCTCTCCGGCATCACCTGAACGTAGAATTTCCACTTCGGGAAATCGCCGCGCTCGATCGCCTCATAGAGGTCGCGCTGATGGGTCTCACGATCATTCGCGATCCTTTCGGCAGCTTCCGCATTGGTCCAGTTCTTGATGCCCTGCATCGTCTTGAAGTGGAACTTCACCCAGTGACGCTCGCCGGTCGCATTGATGAAGGAATAGGTGTGCGAGCCATAGCCATTGACGTTGCGATAGCTCTGCGGCAGTCCACGGTCGGACATCAGGATGGTGACCTGGTGGAGGCTTTCCGGCGACAGCGACGAGAAATCCCACATCGCGGTGTTGGAGCGCAGGTTGGTGCGAGGATGCCGCTTCTGGGTGTGAATGAAGTCGGGGAATTTCAGGGGATCGCGCACGAAGAACACCGGCGTGTTGTTGCCGACGATATCCCAGTTGCCCTCCTCGGTATAGAAGCGTAGCGCAAAGCCGCGCACGTCGCGCTCGGCATCCGCCGCGCCGCGCTCGCCGGCGACTGTGGAGAAGCGCAGGAACGCCTCAGTCTTGTTTCCGACCTTCGAAAGCGCCGCGGCCTTGGTGTATCTGGTGATGTCATTGGTCACCGTCAGCGTGCCGTAAGCCGCCGAGCCCTTGGCGTGCACAGTGCGCTCTGGAATGCGCTCGCGGTTCTGATGCGCGAGTCTTTCCAGAAGGTGAAAGTCCTGCATCAGGACCGGTCCGAATGGTCCCGCGGTGAGCGAATTCTGGTTGTCGGCAACTGGGGCGCCGTTATCGGTGGTGAGCGTAGTGGTCTTGGTCATCGAGTCATTTCCAATTTCGTGGTTGTCGAGCGCCGACTGCGCGGCTGCACGCGTGGACAAGCAGGGTCCGTTTGCGCGAAGTCAGAGATGTGTTCGGTAGATATGCAGTCGCGTCGTAAGGACTTTGGTCGCATTGCTGGACTTTTTCTGCCTTGCTCTAAAAGCTCCGTCCAATGCTCCTCCGTCAGAAGGTGTCGATCGGCACCACCTAATACCCGGCCGGTTCGCACGGACACAAAAGCCTGCTCCCTCGGGCGAGGCGGATAGGTGCCATTGCACATCGCGACGACGCCGAGAACGCAGATCCTCAGTGCGGTCCGGACTCTCGACCGCGCGACCGCGGCATGAACACGTTACGAAGCCTTGCGATCAGCATTTGGCTAATGGGAAGACAGAATGCCAGCAGGGTGGGGACCAGCATCGATGTGCTCCTAGACCGGAAGCCGCGGATGGGAAATGGCCGATCTTTTCTTCTGAAGTCACATGCCGTGCGATGCATCTTTTTCGCCGGCATCCCGCGCGGGCAATCGACCGATGGCGGACCAATCAAGGTTGTCGCCGCCGTGCGCGAACAAGGTCAGAAACCGATCTCGCAAGAGACTTGCCAGCGGCATGGGGACACGCAGCCCATCGGCGGCGGCGAGGACGAGGCGGACATCCTTGTAGCCAAGCGGAGCGGCGAAACCGGGCGGCTCGAACTTGTCGTCAATGATCAGCTTGCCGTAGGTCTTGTAAACAGGAGCGCTGAAGATGGTGGAGGTCAACATCTCGAGATAGCGTTGCCGGTCGATGCCTTCCTTCCCGACAAGCGCGATGGCTTCACCGAGCGCCTCGATCACTGAGGCAATCAGAAAGTTCCCGCTGAGCTTGACCAGGCTTGCGGCCCTGGGCTGGTCGGACATGACGAATGTCCGTCGGCCGATCGCGTTCAACAGCGGGCTCACGGCGGCGATGGCATCCTGAGCGCCGCCGGCAACGACGGTCAGTTCGCCGGCCGACGCGACGTCGGGACGCCCGAACACCGGCGCCGCGACGAAGCGTTGGCCTGCAGAGGCATGGTCAGCGCTAAGCTGTTCGCAAAGGGCTACACCGATTGTGCTTGATGAAATGTGGACGGCGCCCTGGCGAAGACTGGCGCGCACGCCCTGGTCGCCATAGACGACGCTCTCGACCGCGCCATCATCGGCAAGCATCGTGATGACCGCGTCGCCGGCGCACGCATCCGATATGCGCTTGGCTGCGACGGCGCCCTGCTTCACCAATTCGTCGGCCTTGGACGAGGTACGGTTGTAAACGGTCACATCGTGCCCGGCTTTGAGCAGAGAGGCTGCCATGCCCAACCCCATTTGGCCCAATCCTATGAAACCAACTTTCATTGTTTCGCCTCATCAGATAGCTCGCCATCGACAATCACGTTCCGACGGCGCGGAGCACACCATATCTAGGCCGGTAACGAGCCTTCCAGGCTCCCGGATATTTTGATTAAACGATCGAGAGCTGCCAAGGCGAAGCGCTGGCACGATTCGTCGACCAGTATGCCGTCTCTTATCTTCTCGGCGACGCTGCCGATCACGACCTGCGGACCAGGAACAATGCGCGCCTGGATCGCGAGCAGAGTTTCGTTGACCTGTGCATGGGCGCGCACGCCGCCCGTGAAGGCCGGCGAAACTGACATGGCCAGGACAGGCTTGCCGATCAGCACGGACCTCCCGAACGGGCGCGACGCCCAATCCAGCGCATTTTTCAGCACGCCGGGAATACCATGATTGTATTCCGGCGTGACAATAACCACGCCGTCACTAGCGCCGATGGCCTGCCGAAAGTCGCGCACGGCCTCCGGCGTGGCCGCCCCATCATCATCCTCGCTATAGAGTGGAAGTCGCAGATCAAGGATTTCGAGCGTTGCCATCTCGGCAGCATGATCGCGCAGGCTGGACAATACTGCGGATGAATAGGAAGCCTTGCGCAGGCTTCCGGCCACGCCGACAAAATGCGCCTTTGCCACGCGGTTATGCATGGACGGTCTCCCGCGCATGCGAGGGCGATGAGGGACCGCTACCCGCCCCCGTCGATTTGATCGCAGCTGCGATCTCCGCGAGATCATTGTCCGTCAGATCCAGCGTCGCCGCATCGATCCAGCCATCGACCTGGGCCGTGCTGCGGGCTCCGACAATGGCTCCCGTAACTCCTGGCCACGCGAGAGTCCATGCCACCGCGACTGCGGCGACCGTTGTTTGATGTCGAGCTGCGATAGGCCGAATGGAATCGGCGAGCTTCAGATTAGCTTCGAGCTTCTCGCCCGAATACTCCGCATTGCGCGAACGCCAATCGTTCTTCGGAAGTGCCCTGGCGCGCGCGATGGTAAAGCGCCCCGACAGCAGTCCCGACTGCATGGGGCTGTAGACGATCACGCCTGTGTTGTTTCCGTCACACCACGGCAGTTCCGCTTCAGCAGCGCCCCGGCGAATTGCGGAAAACGGAGGTTGGAGCGTATCGACATGACCAAGCCGCTCAGCCTCCGCGAGTTGTGCAGCGTTGTGGTTTGACAAGCCAACCGCTCGCACCTTCCCTTCGGCTTTTAGATCCAGCAGCGTCTGCCAATAGTCGGAGAGCGGTGTTCCGTCTTCGGCGGGCCAGTGCATCTGGTAAAGATCGATCCGCTCGACGCCAAGGCGCCGGAGCGAGGCTTCGACCTCGCGTCGAATGCTTGTAGGTGCGCCGACCTGACGGGGCGGAGCGTCCCGATTGTTCGGATCCCAGACGAGGCCGCATTTGGTGAATACCAATGGGCGCTTGTCGGCGGGCAATTCGGCGAGGGCGCGACGAACCACGTCCTCCGAGTGGCCAAGCCCATAGACGGCAGCCGTATCGATCCAATTGACGCCGCGCTCGATAGCGTGACGAATGGCGGCGATCGATTCGCGATCATCCTGCGCGCCCCACCCGACGGCCCAGTCGGGTCCGCCGATTGCCCATGCACCAAATCCAACGCGTGTGATGTGCATATCGGTGCGCCCGAGGCGCCGCGCCGGCAATGATATCTCGTTTGATAAAGCCTTGCGTTCGGCCATTTGGCTCTCCTCACATGTTCGACATGCAACGTGGGGAGCCCTTGCTCATCATTCAAATAGAATATAGCGATCTGATTAAGCCATCAAATAGATCAATCTACAGGACGGAAGCCGTGGATATTCGGCAGTTGCAACATTTTGTGGCGGTGGCCGAGGAGAAGCATTTCACCCGCGCCGCGCAGCGCGTGAACATCGTGCAATCCGCTCTTTCAAATTCGATCCGGCTGCTCGAAGAGGAACTTGATGCCAAATTGTTCGTCCGAAGCACACGTCAGGTCCGGCTGACCGACGCTGGACGAATATTGCTCGATAAGGCGAAAGCTGCGCTGGAGTCCATTCGGGACGCCCGCGAGGCGGTTGCTGCCGTTCGCAATCTAGAACGGGGAACGCTGAGCATCGGCACGGTTCAAAGTCTGCCGGCGTTTCTCGACCTTCCCTCCCTGATCGAACGATTTCACGCCGAATATCCCGGAGTCGAGGTCAGATTGCGTCAAGGCAGTGCAACCGAGCTCATTGAGAGGGTCAGAAGCGGCCGGCTCGACCTGGCATTTTTGCCGATGAGCGAATCTCCAGCCGATATCAAGGCCGACATGATCGCCTGCGAAGCTCTTGTCGTCGCATGTGCTCCAAACCATCCCCTTGCCGGCGCGAGTAACGTCCCCCTCGCTGTTCTGAAGGACGAGCCTTTTGTCGATTTCGAGCCCGATTGGGGTACACGAAAACTGGTCGACCAAGGATTTTTTGGAGTCGGCATCAGCCGACGTATCGCCTTCGAAGTCAGCGACCTCGAGACGTTACTTGAGCTGGTCAAAAGGGGGATGGGAATTGCCCTTATTCCCGAGGCGATCGCAGAAGCTCGCCAGCCCTTGCTCGGAATAGCCCAGCTGGCAGAACCGGAGATTTGTTGGGAGCTCGTCGTCGCTTATGTGGCGGCAGAAGACGGCGACGATCCCGGGCCGCCCGACAATGCTGCCCGAGCCTTTCTGAGCCTGTTGAACAACTCGAAATAGCCGGTTTCGAATCAACAAAGTTGACGCTGAGACGGCCATCGGTGTGGCGTTTCGCTCCGTCGCACCGGCGCCTGCGGTGTTGCGCCCAAACGCAGCTGCCTAAGCTTTGTCGATTAGCGTTTCCCGGAGCTAACAGGAGCCTTGGCACGACGCTCGATCCCTCAACTGACAGCTGATCAGCTGCGCGCACCTTACGTTGGCCTTCTTATAGGCGATATCTGAAGACAGACTTTGTGGAGTGACGACTCCGAATCTTTTCGCCGCGAGATGAAGGCTCCGCGGAGGACTTTGCGGCGTATAGCTTGGTGGAGGCCGTAGGCCGCGTTGAAAACGCGGTAGTCCCACTGCGCAAACAAGACCTGGAACGCTGGGCCGTCTGCCCCACCAGTTGCCCGCACGCCAACTCGAGCATTTGAGCGTTGCCTCGACGAACGACGTTTTGCGGAGCAAGTTTGCGCTAGGTTGCTCGCCTATCCCGGCTGGATCTCTCCACTCGGGGCAAAATTGCTGGCGCAGTTGCGTCTTCAGAATCTTCCCTGTCGCATTCCGCGGTAGCGCCGCAACGATCTCCAGTCGACGTGGCAGTTTGTAGCGGGCCAACTGTGTGCCGGCGAACTCCCGGAGTTGCTCTAATTCGAGGCTGTATCCGGTCCTCAGTGTGACGACGGCGCAGACGGTCTCTCCCCATTTCTGGTCGGGCGTCCCGATCACGGCCGCCTCGGCGATTCCCGGATGTTCGTGAAGGACGTTCTCGACCTCGGCCGGGTAGACGTTCTCGCCTCCACTGATGATCATGTCCTTCAAACGGTCGCAGATGGTCAGGAAGCCATCCGCATCCATCCAACCGACATCACCGGTATGAAACCAGCCTTCCGGATCGATTGCCTCGGCAGTCGCCTCGGGGTTGCGCCAATAACCCCGCATCACGTTCGGCCCACGCGTGAGAATCTCGCCTTTAATTCTGGGCTCCGTGACGGCTTTGCCGTCGCGCTCAATCAATCTCACCTCGGTAAAGAGCGGTGGACGCCCCGAGGAGTTCAGCTTCGATAGCGCGTACTCCGGTGCGAGGAAACTCACCATCGGCGCTGTCTCCGTCAGCCCATAGCCTTGTTGAATTGGCACACCGCGGTTCTGCCAAGTCCTCAGAAGTGACTCCAGACACGGCGCGCCACCGCAAATCAGCATGCGCAAGCTCGACAGATCGGTGCCCGCGAAGCTCGGATGCTGTGCCATAAGCTGAAACATCGCGGGCACGCCGAACATTGTCGTCACGCGCTGCCGTTGCATATCGGCCAAGACGAGTCCCGGGTCGAAGCTGCGATGCAAGAGCACCAGTCCACCCGTTTGCAATGTGACCAGCGTGAGAACGTTGAGCCCGCCGATGTGGAATAGCGGTGCGGCCGCGAGTGTGACGTCGCTCGCGAGGACATCGAAGTTGTGCATCGCGTTCGTATTATTCCACCAAAGATTACCGTGCGTCAGCATTGCGCCCTTCGCCCGTCCCGTGGTTCCGGACGTATACATGATCATCGCGACCTCGTCTGAGGTCACGCGCACCGGATCCGTTGTCACACGCTGGCCGTCGTCGAAGGGGTGCCACCCATCCGCAGCCTCTTCGCTCAGGAAATGGCGTACCGAGGGCAATTTCACGCGAATCTCATCGACGAGGCCTCGATGTGGGGGATCGGCGATCAAGACGCTGACATCAGCGTCGCCAACGTTCGCCGCCACCTCGGGCCCGGTGAGACGGAAGTTCAGCGGCACGAAGATCGCACCGAGCCGCGCGCTCGCAAACAGCGCAAACAGGAACATCGGTTGGTTCAGGCCGAGGAAGGCCACCCGATCGCCCCGTTGCACTCCAAGCGCGTGCAATCGTCCGGCGACATGCTCTATCCGCTGCTGCATCTGCGCATAGGTCCAGATCTCGCCTTCGAATGCGAGCGCAACACGCTCAGGGGTACGTAACGCGCGCTGCAGGAACCAATTTGCCAGACCGATATCAGGGACGCTCATCTGTCAGGTTCTCCTTAGTGCGTTCGAGGCCTGCGCCTGGAGGGCGCCTGACGAATGCATTGGATGCTCGAGATTTCACATGGGTTCAGGGAAGACCAGGCGTGTTCGAAGCCGCTGCCGCGGGGCATGACAGTTACTATGATATGCTCCTTTCGGTGCACACAAGGATTTCTGGCCCGTGCGAGCAGAAAGTCCGGTCCACTTACAACACGCCAGTCCACGCGCGGCAGCTTTCGCTCGAAAATCACTCCCGTTGGAGCGCACCGCCGAAAGCGGACGCCCGTGTCTAGAAATCGGTACCGCCTCTCATTCCGGACTCGCCGCCAACGGGTATCCGGGTTATCGTGGGTACTGCGGCATCTCCCTGCGTATCTCATCCGGGGAGAGGAGCTTTACTCCATGCTGCTCAAACACCTTGATAGTTTCCGTGAGGTCCGCTTCCGCATAGGTCACGGTCTCGGTGACGCTGGGCCGCTGGAGAACGCCGTGTGTTTCCCGAACTGTGAAGCTGGCTGCGATGACCGACATAGCTCAACCGAAAAAGATGGTAGGCACAATGGACAAGGCGGCTGCGATTCAACTGACAAGGCTGACATTGCGGTTGCGGCCGAGGGCGACATGACGGCTCTTGCTGTCCACCACCCGCCTCCGCCGGATCACCGTCGAGACGCCGGCGGGGCGGATCTTACCCCGTACCGGCGCCTATGTTCAGCGGTCTGCCAGGGAGTTGATCTTGTCCAGGGCTCAGCCGACGACCTTCGCCGCTAGAGCAAGGTAGGCGTCCATGTATGCCAGCAGGAACGTCCGCGTGCTTGCGTTTGCGATGTCGCCGGCCTCGTCCATGAGGTCTGGCTTGAAGGAGATGTACGCTTCACCACCGATCACCAAACTACCGAGAATTCCGAGAACTTGGCGCAGATGCTGTTGGCCCACCGCTGTTCCTATCGCGCTCGGTGAGGTCCCAGTGATGGCGACGACCTTGCCCTTCCACACGTTCCGGTCCATCGGCTTTGAGCCCCAGTCGATCGCGTTCTTGAGCACCGCAGGAAGTGAGCGGTTGTGCTCTGGGGTCACGAAGAGCAGCGCGTCGGCGGCTGCGATCTGTTGAGTGAATCGGTTGACCGCCTGAGGACGGGCACCTTCCAAGTCTTGATTGTACATTGGGAGATCGTCGATAGGGACGAAATGCGGCTCCATACGGTCGCCGACCAACCGCACCAACGCTTCGGCAAGCTTGCGGTTGATCGACTCTCGGCGAGAGCTGCCGACGATTACAGCGACTTTCAATTTACTCATCGAGCTGCTCCAGAGGGAAGTGACGAGCCTGGGCGAGCTCTCGCGAGGATGTCATTCATGTCGTTCTCCCTTTGCTGTGGATCCGGATTTGGTACCGGATGATGCCGGGCCGCGGCGCGGCTGGACCGGATAACTTAAACGTTCCTAACGCGGCGGCTCCCTCTGCCAGCCGCCTACATGGACCAGAAGACAGCCTCGCGATAAGATCGAATAATCCGAATGAACTTTACAGTTAAACTGAAAAATAGGTGCGGTTATGAACGCCCCCGGATTTTCCGAAAGCCGCGTATTTCTTACGGTGCTCGAACTGAAGAGCTTTACGAAAGCGGCCAGACGACACGGCCTTTCTCCTGCACGGGTTAGCGACATTGTGCGACAGATGGAGGACTTGCTCGGAGTAAGGCTCATCGAGCGCACGACGCGATCGGTGGCGCCGACCGCAGCAGGCGAGCGCCTCTCCGAACGACTGCGCATTGTGCTCGCAGACTACGAGGCAGCACTGGACTCCATTAAAGAGCTCGGCGGCAGGCCGGCTGGATCACTGCGGCTCAACGTTGCGCCGCCTGCCGCTGACCTGATCGTGGCACCGGCGCTCCCGCGATTTCTTGCGCGCTATCCCGAGATTTCAGTCGAGATCGTGGAAGACAGCGGCCTGACTGATATTGTGGCCGGCCGCTTCGACGCCGGTATCCGGCCCGGAATGCGCCTCGCGCGCGACATGGTCGCCGTGCGGATCAGCGAGCGAATACCAATGGTCGTGGTGGGAGCCCCCTCCTACTTCGCGGCAAGGGGTAGGCCTCGAGATCCGCAGGACCTCGTGTCGCACGAATGCATCCGCTTTCGTCTATCGAACGGCACTCTCTTTCCCTGGACCTTTCGGATCAAACAAAGGAGGACCGAGGTGCAAGTGCAAGGGCGTTTGATCGCCCAAGGAATGGAAGTGGCCAGAGCCGCCGTTAATGACGGGGCGGCAATCTTTCAGGTGCCGCTTCCATATGTGGCCAGTGATCTGGCCGAGGGACGTCTCGAGAGGGTCCTGGGCGATTGGGCCGACACGCCAATCGATGGCTTCTTTTTGTACTACCCAGCAAGCCGCCAACCGCGCCCGGCACTGAAAGCGCTCGTGCAATTCTTGCGCGCGACGCAGACTTCATCCCCGGCAAGCCGTACCGGCAACGTTAACAAGGTCGCTGCAGTCCGTTGAGTGGCGGCACTCTGCTGGTGGCGATACATCACCGGCAAGTTTCCCGCTCATCGGCGGTCGCCGGTTCCGAAACGACGAAGGGACGCAGCTTCCGCAGAAGGTTAGTCAGGTCGTTCGATGCAGTTAGCGCACCTGTTTCGCACCAGAAACAACCTGATCGAATGCAACGAACGCGATCGATCTGAAACGAAACCGCAGCAAAATCAACGATGCCGGTCGGTATCCCTCGCTTATAACGATCTGGTTGCGGTTCGAGTCCTGCAGGGCTCACCAGCCTTCGCTCGTGAACCGAGTGAAAGCTGCCACGCCGG
The DNA here is from genome assembly GCF_000472385.1 of Bradyrhizobium sp. ARR65. Classification (GTDB taxonomy): domain Bacteria; phylum Pseudomonadota; class Alphaproteobacteria; order Rhizobiales; family Xanthobacteraceae; genus Bradyrhizobium. The sequence continues at coordinate 12,087 of NZ_AWZU01000017.1, read as the reverse complement.
AGCCGAGGGCGGGCCACGGGGCCCGCGAGCTACGGCTTGGCAAGCGACATGCTCTTCGGGCTAGATATGGCGCAGCCACGCGACGGCCGAAGGTCGACGCGTGTCCGGCCCAACTGGAGGCGCGGCGCCGGCCTCGCGCCGAACCAAAATATCGAAATCAACCCAGCAAAGTTGCATGGAGGTCACCGGCTGGGATGCTTTGAGCGCCGCCGCAAGGAGATCTAGACTAGAGAACCGGATGTCCCGCGCCCCAGTGTGAAACTGGTGATGGATTGCCGGCGTTGACGCCAGGAACGATCTCCATCCCGACAACGTGTATCTGCCCTGACGTCTGACGAATGTTTGGCGGAGAGAGCGGATCTTTGCAGTGTTCGGCGCGCCGGGACAGTAAAGCAACGAATAGTCGAGATGGACGACATTCGACTCGTGCTCGTACGTCGCGAAGTAGTGGCCGGCCCGCGCATCCGCTCCGCACCTGGCCACGACGACCTTGCGAACCTCGGGGGGCAGATTGTCAATCCGCTGTGCGCTCCAGGGAGGATCGCGAGGAGCGACCGGTGCGCCAGTTGCTCCGAACATCCATCCTACTGTGGCCGCGGCAGCAAGCAAGGATGTCGCCATTCTTAACCTTGCTGCAATTGGCTCCGGCCGAGGCGATCGCCGCAGTTCACAACGTGCTTCATTTGGTGAATGGCTGGGCGGCATCCGGGAAACCTTCCCTGCTGCGAAGCCGAACCCTGTTGCTGGTGTAGACATAAGAACCTCCAACGACACATTCAGATGCCGCAGAGATGACAGGGATGCCTGACGTGCAGCTGAACGGATCGCCGACGCTCCGCCTTCGACATTTAGAGCGTCACGGCTACGTTATCTGACTGGATGCGGCGGCCAGCGAAGCGTAGTGCACCAGATCACTGCGCGGCGTCGGTGAAGCGCGACGTTCGTGCCTGGCACGTTGTTGCGGTCGTACTCCGGCCCGAAATCAGCTGACCGGCTTACCATGCCAATATGCGAGGGTCGCACGGCCAGGTCGAGCTATGCTCAGACCGGTTCGGGGAAGACCAGCCGTGCCTCGAAGCCGCCGCTACGACCCATGACCGGAGAAATGAGCGTCAGGCTGCCGCCGATCTGCTTCATGACGCTGTCGACGATAGCGAGCCCAAGGCCGCCCCCCGCGCCGACCGAGCATCCCCGAACGAAAGGCTTCTTCAGCGTTTCGAGGGTCTCTGATGGAATGACGGCACCGCCGTTAAGCAGGCGAATCTGCCGGTCGCGGCCGACGACGAGCTCGATCGGCTCATCGGGAGCGCCATAACGGACGGCGTTCTCAATCAGATTGCGGAGCGTGATGCCGAGAACGTCCAACTCCCCATGCACGATGAATTCGTCTGGACATTCGGCGGTAACCACCAGCCTGTCGCCCACGTCCTCGCGTCGGCGAAACTCATCGACCAGAACTTGCAGGACCGTCATCATATCGATGCGCTCCCGCTGCATCCCAGCGCCTGCCCCGGCCCGGGACAGTTGCAGCAATTTCTCGGCAAGGCTGCTGAGCCCTTTTATCTGGGTGACGATCCGCCCCGCGCGCTCTGCGTGCTGTGTGCCCGCGAGTTGCGCCGACAGCACTTGCATCTGCGCCAGCACGGCTGCGATCGGCGTCCGCAATTCGTGAGCGCTGTTCGCTGCGAACTGGCGTTCGGTAGCCAATGCGCGCTCCAACCGCTCCAGCAGGCGGTTCACCGCTGCCAGCATCGAGGCGAGCTCTGTCGGCAGGCCCATATCCGGGATCTGCGACAGATTGGAGCCGTCGCGACGCCCGATCTCGCTGCGCAACTGGTCCAATGAGCGCATGCTTCGGAACACTGTCCAGCGGATCAAGAACCAGGACAGCGGCAAGAACAACAGCAGTGGTCCGACGGTCAGCGCGACCGCCCGCCTCAGTGACTCGGAGCGGTGCACGGCAGGCTCGGCAACCTCGATGAAGTAACCGTCGGCAGCCGCGGGCTGGGAATAGACCCGGTACTGCGGGATATCGTGAAATCCAGCCTGGCGCGGCACCGAAAATGGCGTCTCAGGCGCGTTCTCGGAGCGCATGACGATGTCGCCGGTCGGACCGACGATCTGATAGGCCAGAGCCTTGGGATCCATCGTCGCGACGAGGTGCTTGGCCATCTGTTGCATAGCCTGCGGTTGCTGGACGGCATCATAGGTGGCGGGCAGTAACCGCTGCGCCACCTCCTCGATCGCGTCATCGAGCCGCTCGTTAACCTCAAATACCGTCAGCATGCCAGCGGCGACGCTCCCGAGCAGCCACAACCCCGCCATCGATGAGGCCAGCATCCAGATCAATCGCGAAACCAGGCTCCCGCGCCCCATGCGCTAATCTCCCAACCGGTAGCCGAGACCGCGGATTGTGCGAATGAAATCACGCCCGAGCTTTCGTCGAATGCGGCTGACATAGACTTCGATCGTGTTGCTCTCGATTTCTTCACCGAATGCGTACAGCGCATCCTCGATCTGCTCTTTCGATACCGTCGATTGCCGCCGTCGCCCTAGCACTTCAATCACGGCCCACTCCCGCGCGCTCAGTTCGACTGGCCGCCCGTCCAGCCGCGCGACTTTCGATTCCCACTCCAGCTCCACCGGGCCGACTTGAAGGACCGGCACCGCCTTTCCAAAATACCGGCGGCTGACCGCCTCCAAACGGGCATTCACTTCGTCGAGGTCGAAGGGCTTGACGATGTAATCGTCGGCGCCCGCTTTGAGCCCCTCGATCCGGTCACTAACCAGGTCGCGCGCGGTGAGGATAACGACCGGCAGCGCATCACCGCGGCGCCGAAGTCTGCGCAGGAAATCGAGGCCGCGCCCATCGGGCAGATGGAGGTCGAGTAGCAACGCGTCGTAAGATACAGTACGCGCCGCGTGCTCTGCCGGCTCCAGCCGTTCGAACCAGTCGACGGCGTGTCCCGCCGCTCGAACGTGCTCCTGCACGGCCGAACCAAGGTGTGGTTCGTCTTCCACTAGCAAGACTCGCATGGGTCCACTCGTCCTCATCAAGTGTAGGTGCAGGCAAAACCTGAAGCCAACCTGAACGTCATTGCAAATGCGCTTCAGGCCCGCGTCAGAAAAGCCCGCTAACGATGCCTTCCGAAATATCCTCGGCGAAGAAAGGGAGTATCTGCCATGAAGAGCGTTGTTTTGACCTGGCTCGCAATATTGGCCATAGTTGTCACCGTGTTCGCGACTATGGCGCACCCCGCAAAGACGGACAGGGCTAACGTGAGCGCCTTCGGCGCCGTTCACGGGATTGTTATTCCACCGTTCAATGGCTGACCGACGTGGGCCTTTCGCGGTCTTTCGCGGCCGCTTACTCTCATATCGTGGTGCCGGATTCAGTCGGACCGGATGCTCAATCAAGGCCGCCTCTGCATAGAGTATTCTGAGCGTGGCCTGGGCCGGCCACCTCCGATGCGGTCTTCCCTTCAGCTGTTAGCAGTGAACCGGCAACGGCAAGAAGCGGCTGGTTCGACGTGGGAGATCGTGCCCACGTGTTGCCGTTCAGCATTCTGCGCATCCCCTGCGCCAAAACACCATTTCGCCGTTGGGCAAAAAGTCGTCGGCTCCAGAAAATGGCTCGATCCTAAATGCAAGAAGCGCCTCAGCGCGGAACAGCGCTGAGGTCAACGCTCGTGGATATTCAATGTATCGGCATACGCAGAAATTGCCGGCAGTAAATGATCAGCCGCACACCTGAACCGGCCGCGTGTGCCAGCCGTGCGCAGTGTGTCGGCGCCGGTTCACGACGTAGCAACTGCCGTTGTCGTAGTAGGAATCGTCGTAGTAATCGTTGGGATAGTAGGCGTAGCCGTAGTAGTCAGCGTAGGGATAAAAGCCGTAGCCATAGCCCCATCCGTAGCGGTGGTGACCGAAATCGTGATCGTGACCTCCCCGAACGACGGGGCCGGAGCCAAAGCCGCGGAACCCGCCACCGTCGTGGACGACGGCAGCGCCAGGGCCAAAGCCATGGAAGCCGCCGTTAAATCCGCCGCCGTGCAAGCCTCCACCGGCAAAGCCACCGCCGCCGTGGAAGCCACCGCCACCAAAGCCGCCGCCGCCAAAGCCACCGCCGCCATGGCCGCCACCGCCACCGCCTCCGCCTCCACGTGCCAGCGCCATGGTCGGCGCGGCCAAGCCAACGACAGCAGCAACCAACGCGATCATTGCCTTTCGCAACATCTCATTCTCCATTCAAGATTTAGCACCCAGCACAAACCCGCAGGTAGGTGTGTTGTAGATGGCGATTGTTCTGGAGCGTTGCGATCAGCGTCGGCATAACGGCGGCTCAACTTGACGCGAGTCCGTCGTGAATTTGCCGTGGCGGGTTTATTCGATCACGACCGACGGATTCGCTGTCTGCTCGTGAGGACCGCGAGGTCAGGCCGAGGTAAAAAGTATCCCAGCCCTATAAGATGTCGTGCGTGCGGCGTGCCCCGTCGGCTCCAGCCTTTCCAAGCAGCCGACGACGTGTCCGCCGCGCTTTCCTGCACACGACACCCGAGAAACGGCTCGCCTTCAACCAGCAATCCTCGCATAGGCCCGCTCGTCGTCAGGATGGCCAGTTGCAGCCGAAGCTGAAGCCAACCTGAACGCCACCGACAGCAAGCTTCAGGCCTATGTCAGAAACGCCCACTAACACTCCTCGCCAGCGATCTTTCGTCGGAGCGAGAACATGATTGATACAAGCCTGCGGCGCACAGCTCACCTGTTCGTAATCGATAGGTCGGAGCCGGACCCTCGCCGGCCCAGGTTGTCGATCGTGAAGCACCGCCCGTTTCTCGGCGTCGCGATGGTCGCTATCGCTGTAGCCGCGGGATTTGCCGCCGGCCGTTCGTTGCCGTCCACCTCGATCGCCGTGCCTGTCAGCGCCCGGTCTGGAGCTGCTGCCGATCCGGAGCTGCCGGCCACAATTACTCTCTCCGAGGCGAAGCTGGCAAACCTCCCATTGCAGGTCGGGCAGGCGAAGGCCGCTCCGCTGGTTCGCGCCGTGTCGGCGACCGGCAGCGTGGGATATGATCAGCTCCATCTTGGCCGCATCAGACCCATGGCGCGCGGCCGGATCGAGGCGCTCGACGTCAACGCCGGCGATCGGGTGGTCGCAGGTCAGCGGCTGGCCGTCCTCGACAACTTCGACCTCAGTGCCGCCCATAGCAAGGTTCTGGGCGCCGAGGCGGCGCTCAATCAGGCGAAGGCGCAACTCACTGCGGCAAATGCTGCTTACGACCGTGCAACAAACCTTGTTCGCAATGATCTTGTGACCCAAGCCGAGGTCCAGGCTCGTCGCGCCACTGCGGCCAGCATGGAAGCCGATCTCCGCACCAAGGAAGCGGAGTTGCAGCAATACCAGGAGGAAGAGGCGCGGCTCTTGCCCTTGCGCCCCGCCGCCGCGGGTGCAAGCCCCTCCCGCGATCAGCCGACGCTGGATTCGCGGGGCGCCATTGTCGCGCCATTCGCCGGAGTGGTCGATTCGGTCTCTGTCGCGAAAGGGGAGATCGTCGATCCGGCGACGCCGATCTTCACGCTGTCAGATCTCTCAACCGTTTGGGTGCAAGCCGACGTGGCAGAGAGGGATGTTGGCGCAGTCAAGGTGGGCGATGCCGTCGAGGTGAAGGTGAGCGCCTTCCCGGGTCGCGTTTTTGCCGGCCGCGTCACCTATATCCCCGACCAGATCGAGTCGGCAACGGGGATGGCGAAGGTGCGCTGTGAGGTCGCCAACCCGGACGGCGCACTGCGCGTCAACATGTTCGCGACCGTCACCATCCTCTCACAGCAGGGCGGCGACGCCGTCCTGGTGCCGAGCAGTAGCCTGCAGGACGTCAATGGACAGAGCGTCGTCTTCGTCCCGACAGGCCATGGCGAGTTCGCCTGGCGCGCGGTTCATACCGGCCTGGCGGCAAACGGAAGCACGCAGATCACGAGCGGACTCGCGGCTGGTACGCCAGTCGTCAGCGAAGGCAGTTATTGGCTCAAGGCGGCGCTGATGCAGTCCACCATTCCGGACCAGGGCTAAAGGAGACACCGCCGTGATCAACAGGATTGTCGATGCCGCCCTTGGCAACCGCTCAGTCGTTCTGATCCTGGTCGCCACGCTTATTGCTGCCGGCGCTTTGAGTATGCAACGCTTGCCGTTTGATGCCGACCCGGACATCTCGCCGCTACAGGTGCTGGTCACCACCCAGGCAGCAGGGCTCGCCCCCCTGGACGTTGAGCGTTCGATCACCATGCCGATCGAGCTCGCCTTGCAGGGCCTGCCGGGCATGACGAGTTACCGCTCGATCTCACGCTACGGGCTCTCCGTCATCTATGTAAAGTTCGCCGACGGCGGCGACATCCTGACCGACCGCACCCTGGTGGCGCAGCGCTTGAGCCAGACGGCGCTGCCCGCAGGAGCGGGCACGCCGATGCTCGGCCCGCTCTCCGACGGCCTTTCCGAGATCTATCAGTTTAAGGTGGAGGGGAAGAACTACTCGCTGATGCAGTTGCGCTCGATCCTGGATTGGCAGGTCGCACCGCAGCTCAAGCAGGTCCCGGGCATCACCGAGGTCAACGTCAATGGCGGCGAACTTAAGACCTACGAGCTCCGTGTTTCCGAAGCCGCGCTAACTCGCTTTGGCCTGTCCATCGAGGACATCTACAACGCGGTGACGCAGAACAATCGTGCCGTCGGCGGTGCGACGATCGCGCGCAACGGTGAGCAGGCCGTAGTCCGCGGCGAAGGCCTGCTGCAGTCGATCAGCGATATCGGCAATATCGTCCTGCGCACCGCAGCCGGTGGTTCGCCGCTCTATGTCAAGAACGTCGCCGAGGTGGTCGAGGCGCCGATGCCCCGGCTCGGCGCGGTGACGAGCCAAGCCAACGGCCAGGCTGTGGTGGGCGTCGCACTGATGACGCTGGGCGAGAACACGCGCGTAGTCGCGCAGCAGCTGACCGCCGCCGTCCAGCAGATCAACAAGACCCTGCCGTCTGGAGTCAGTATCGTTCCCTATTACAATCGCGCCGATCTGATCGACCGCGTTCTACAGACCGTGGCCCACAACCTGGCCGAAGGCGCCTTCCTCGTCATTACTGTCCTGTTGTTGCTGTTGGGCAATTTCCGGGCGGCCGTCATCGTGGCACTGGCCATTCCGCTCTCGATGCTCGCGGCCGTTACGGTGATGTATTTCACCGGCCTTTCCGGCAACCTGATGAGTCTCGGCGCCATCGATTTTGGGCTCCTGGTCGACGGCGCGGTCGTGATGATCGAGAACATCGTGCGCCGTCGCGCGGAGGCGCCATTTCTCCCGGTCGAGCAGGTGGTGCGCGAGGCTGCGCATGACGTGGCGCGCCCGGTCGCCTTTGCGGTCGCGATCATCACACTGATCTATCTGCCAATCCTCAGCCTGGAGGGCGTAGAGGGCAAGATGTTCCGCCCGATGGCGCTGACCGTCATGTTCGCCCTGGTCGCTTCGTTGGCGCTGACACTCACGCTCATGCCGGTGCTCGCTTCATTCTTCCTGCGCAAGCCCACCGCGGAACGGGACAGCCGCATCATCGGCATTACGCGGAGCGGCTACGCACTAGTGCTCGCCAGGACGATGCGCCATCCCGGCATTATGATCCTGGTGGCGACCATGATGCTCGGCAGCGCCCTCGTGACCGGCTCCCGTCTCGGCGCGGAGTTCCTGCCTCGCCTGGAGGAAGGCGCGCTCACTGTCACGACCACCAAGCTGCCCGGCATCTCGCTGGAATCAGCCATCGCTGCCCAGACGATGATTGAGAAGACGCTGAAGAAATTCCCCGAGGTCGAGACCGTCGTCACGCTTGGCGGCAGCTCGGAGATCCCGACCGACCCGATGGGGGTCGAACAGAGCGATACCTTCATCATTCTCAAGCCCAAGTCGGAATGGCGTACGTCACAGACCGAGGCCGGGCTCATCGAAGCGTACAAGCAGGCTCTTGACGAGAGCGTGCCCGGCATTACCCAGAGCTGGGCGCAACCGATCGAAATGCGCATGGACGACCTCTTGCAGGGTGTGATGGCCGATCTTGCCATCGTCATCCACGGGAGCGACACGGCAACACTCCACGACCTCGCCGACCAGGTGGCGCGCGTAATCTCGAGCGTTCCCGGGGCTGCCGACGTGCAGGCAAAACAAACGGTTGGCCAGCCGTACCTTCGCGTCATTGTCAAACGCGACGAGATCGCGCGGCGTGGGTTCAATGCGACCCAGGTGCTCGATCTCGTCGAAGCACTTGGCGGACGGACCGTCGGTACCATGAAGGACGGCGACGAGCGGTACAACATCCGCGTCCGGCTCGCCCCGGAGGACCGTGACAGCGTCGACCGTATTCGGGCGCTGCGCGTCAGCAATGACGCGGGAGCCTCCGTTGCTCTCGGCGATCTGGCCGACATCCGTTGGGAGCCCGGCCCCGCGCAGATCGAGCGCGAAGAAGGCCGGCGCATCATCACGGTGCAGGCCAATGTGCGCGCGCGACCGCTCGCCAGCTTCGTGGCCGATGCGCAGCAGGCGGTCGCGGCCCAAGTCCGCTTGCCCCCGGGCTATACGATCTCATGGGGCGGGAGCTTCCAGGACCTCCAAGAGGGTATGGCACGACTGTCGAGCGTCGTGCCGGTGGCGCTCGCCGTCATCTTCCTGTTGCTCTATCTGATGTTCGGCAGCGCGCGGCTCGCAATGCTGATCTTCTTCAACGTGCCGTTTGCGGCCGTCGGCGGAATCTTCGCTCTCGCTGCGCGCGGCATGCCGTTCAGCATTTCAGCTGCGATCGGCTTCATCGCGTTGTTCGGGATCGCGATTTTGAACGGCGTTGTTATGGTGAGCTACATGGAGGAACGGCGCAAGGAACGGCTCGCTGCTGCCGCCGCGGCCTGGCAGGCGGCGATGACGCGGCTGCGCCCGGTGCTGATGACGGCGACCGTGGCCAGTCTCGGCTTCCTGCCCATGGCGGTTTCGACGAACTCCGGCGCCGAAGTGCAGCGCCCACTTGCCACGGTCGTCATCGGCGGCCTGATCAGCGCGACCTTGCTCACCTTGCTGGTGCTCCCTGCCCTTTATCCCTGGTTCTGCGGTGCGCAGGGCTCGATACGCGAAGTCGCAAATGATGCGTCCTTCGCGCCGGAGCCGGCAGAATAATGACGCTGTGCGCGCAGCGAAATACCACGGGCTGCCGGCGAAAGGACGGATTGCCGCGCAGCTTCAACAAATCCGGCGCTCGTCTAGAGCTGGATGCGCAGCGATCCAAGTCCCGCCGCAGCCCGATGTCTGCGGCGGGTCGCTGGATTTTAGTCCGTCAGTTGTCGCGTTTGTCGTTTCCGGCGCGATCGTCGTTCCGGCCATGATCGTCGTGGTTATCGACCACCGCTCCTGTGACCGGGTCGAGCACGAGCCGATGCATGTTCGGCCCGCGTTCGAAGTCGAACATGTTTGCGATGGAATTGGCATGCCGGTCGACGGATCCCGTACCCGCGGGAGGGGCAACCGGGCCGTCGATGAAGCCGAGCTTCCAATTGTCCTCGATGAAGCGGAGCACCGAGGCTTGCTGAGTCACCGTGTGATCGACGAAGTTCGATTTCGCCCACGGCGAGATCACCAGCAAAGGCTGGCGCGGGCCGAGGCCGCAGCGCGCGCCGTCCGCACCGGGTTGCGGCGTGCCGCAATTGCCCGTGCCGAACAGGGCGTCGGCACTGGTCGCGGACTGGGTCAGGACCGGAGGCATGACGTGGTCGTACAAGCCGTCGGAATCATCCCAAACGATGATGACGGCGGTATCTTTCCAATAGCTCGACGTCTGAAGCGCATTGATCACCTGGACGATGAAGGCCTGCTCAGTCAGTGGATCAGAGAGGCCAGGATGACCATATTGGTAAATCGGCGCCTTCACGTAGCTGACCGAGGGCAATGAGCCGTAGGCCAGCGCCGTGTAGAAATCCGAGATGTCGTATTGGTGGTTGGCCTGGTCGGTCTTGCCGATCATAGCCGGCGAACTCGGCCGCAGATGGTGCGGGTTGCGCGTGCTGGCATAGTGCATGAAAGGGGTGACGCCGGTGCTGTAGTCCTTCTGCGGGAGATGTATGTCAGGACCCGGCGTGATGGTGGGGTTCTGCACGTCATAGGTGATGCCGTTGATCTCCACCTGATGGGCGACATGCTGCGAAGCGCAAACCGCGGGTGTAAGCATCTTGCCGTTTGCATCGAACGTCGCTGGCGTGGTGGGCAGGAAGCCGCCCTGGAAATAGCCCCAAGTCACGTTCTTCTCGTTCAGGAGATCGCCGACGTTCTTGCCGGTGAATTCAAAAGTCCGGCCGCTGCCGCAATCGTCGAGATAGCCGGGCAGGTTGGCTTCGGTCAAGGTTATCGAGCCATCCGCCGGATTGACGTAGAAGCCGGTGGTGTCGGGATGGGCAGGATTCTTGGGATCGTGAATGATGATCCCGTGCGTGTTGCCAGAAACGATATTCGCGTGGCCGGGCACAGTGGGGCCGTAGTTGGTGGAGAAGGAATTGTCGCTCATGGAATAATGCTGCGCATAGTTCCACAGCGCTTGCACGGTGTTGCCGTCGTAGTAGTTCATGATGGTTGAGCCGTCCACGGCACAACCTTTACCCCCGCCGCTGGTCGACTGCGGAAATCGATCCAAGCGGCCGCCGTCATAGGCTTCTTGCTCGGCGGTATAGCCGTTGTCATTTGAACAGGTGTAGGCATCGGCGGGGCCAAGCCGCGTGGGATTGGCCGGGCCTGCTATTAGGCTCCGATTCGGATTGTCCTGCAACAAGGTGGGCGTGAGACCATTCACCGCCGGGGTGTCGGGACGCGCCATGAATTTCGGCGCGGGCACTCCGACCCAGCTCTGCTCGCCGGGAATGTTCGCGGCATGGGGGTAGGTGCCGAAGTAGTTATCGAAAGTCCTGTTCTCGGGAATGATGATCACGACGTGCTTGATCGGCGTACGCGTCTCCGTGTGGTCGTCGCCCCTGTTAGCGTCGTCGGCGAGACCGATGGATGAGCAGAGCATCAGGGATGCTGCCGATGCACAAAGGGTTTTGCGGAAATTTCGATGACTAGACCGAAGCGGTCGCATATATTTCTCTTCTCTGGATGCTTTTGGGATATCTCTCGGGGAGAGAGACGATGAGTGCGCGCCTGTTAGAAGCAGTTTGTTTCGATCACGCGACAGTTCTGCGTCACTGAAGATTTACGGGCGCCTGCAGCTTCAACAAAAATTGAGATCGAGACGTCCGCTCTCGGCCCGCGTTATCGCCGAGCAAGAAGCCGGCCTGGCGCCGTGGATCAAGCCGTGGTCAGCAACTCCCGGCGCGAATACACCATGCAACGTCAGTCACCAACCGGCCCTCCAGCGGTACCGACGTTGTTCTGTTGTGGATGGCGTAAGCGGCAGGATACCGCACACTGCGTTTCTCACCTTCAGGCAAGCATTGGAGCTAGGCGGAAACGTGCGCAAGGCGGACGCGGCACGGAAGTTTTCGTGAAGCAGCTGCAGGTTCGGGACAAGGACGGGGACGACGACACGGCAACACGCGTTGTGCCGATGCTGCGTAAGCATACGACCAATACCGCGGGATTCCCGGGCGTGTAGTCGTTGCCGGCTATGATGATGCCGAGGGTTTCAGGCCTGAGCCGCAGCGGCGCCTTTTGCCTTCCACTCCCACGGGAGCAGTTCGTGCAGGCGGGATTGCGCGATTTCTGCGATGCGTCTGAAGACGTCGGCGAGCCAGGCCTTGGGGTCGACGTCATTGAGGCGCGCAGTCATGATGAGGGTGAGCATGACGGCGGCCCGGTGCGCGCCGCGGTCGGATCCCGCGAACAGCCAGGCCTGGGCTTGCCGATAGAGCGGCAAGTGCCAGGCGTATTTGGCAACCAGCACGGACGCCACCATCGCNTCTGTCGGCAGCCCGCCCTTGATCAGCCGCTCGGGCGCCGGCGCTTGCATAACCGCCTGCTCACAAGCCCTGCAGGCGTATTTGGGCCGGTGCGTCACCAGGACCCTGAACTGCGCCGGGATCACGTCCAGCCG
>NZ_AWZU01000016.1 GCF_000472385.1 Bradyrhizobium sp. ARR65 | reverse complement strand
CGAAGCCCTGACCGCGGCGCAGAACGTCTCGGCCGGCAGCCAGGAGCTCTCGGCCAGCGCCGAGCAGCTCTCGCAGGGCGCGACCGAGCAGGCCTCCTCGGCGGAAGAGGCCTCCTCCTCGATGGAGGAGATGGCCGCCAACGTGAAGCAGAANGCCGAGAACGCCAGCCAGACCGANAAGATCGCCGCGCANTCNGCCAAGGATGCCGAGGCGAGCGGCGCCGCNGTGGGCCGCGCGGTGCAGGCGATGCAGACGATCGCGGAGAAGATCACCATCGTGCAGGAGATCGCCCGCCAGACCGACCTGCTCGCGCTCAATGCCGCGGTCGAGGCCGCGCGCGCCGGCGAGCATGGCAAGGGCTTTGCGGTGGTGGCCTCCGAGGTGCGCAAGCTCGCCGAGCGCAGCCAGGCGGCCGCGGCCGAGATCGGCACGCTCTCGACCGAAACCGTCAAGGTCGCGCAGGAGGCNGGCGCCATGTTGTCGAAGCTGGTGCCCGACATCAAGAAGACGGCNGAGCTGGTCGAAGAGATCACCGCCGCNTGCCGCGAGCAGGATGTCGGCTCGGCGCAGATCAACCAGGCGATCCAGCAGCTCGACAAGGTCGGCCAGCAGAACGCCAGCGCCTCCGAGCAGGTGTCCTCCACCTCCGAAGAGCTCGCCTCGCAAGCCGAGCAATTGCAGGCGACAATCGCTTATTTCCGCATCGATCAGAACGCAGCCAAGACCAAGCTGGATGCGCCTGCGCCGATCGATCGCGCGGTCGGCCAGCTTCGCGCCAAGGCCCAGACCATGGCCGCGGCCGATCGCGGCGCAAGAAAACCTGTCACAGCCAGGCCGGCCCGTGCCGCCAAGGCGGCAAGCGGCGGCGGCTTTGCCTTCGCCATGGATGATGGCGGCGACGATCGCGATGCAGATTTCCAACGCTGATAAACATAACAAGATTGGCGCGGCGTAGTTGGGCCGCGCCAATCAAAACCTCTCAAGGACGGCAACATGGCCGAAACAGCGCAATACCTAACGCTTGGTCTCGCAGGCGAGACGTTCGGCATCGGCATCCGCAATGTCCGCGAGATCCTGGACATGCGGCCGATCTCGAAATTGCCCCACGCTCCGCACTTCCTGCTCGGCATGATCGACGTGCGCGGCAGCGGCTATCCGATCGTCGACTTGCGATTGAAACTGGATCTGCCGAGCGTGCCGGCGACGGATGCCACCCGCATCATCATTCTCGACGTGCCGATCGGTGACCGCGTGGTTGGCGTCGGCTTCGTCGCGGATTGCGTCTACGAAGTCACCGACATCGACGAGAGCTCGATGGAGCCGGTACCGTCGGTCGGCGGGCGCTGGCAGTCCGATTACATCGCAGGCATCGGGCGCAAGGCCGACAAATTCGTCATCATCTTCGATCTCGCGCGCCTGATGGCGCATGAGGGCATGCCGGCAGGGCAGGAGACGCAAGTCGACGCGCCTGTCGCCGCGTGAGCGCCATGGCTTTGGATATGCTGGAAAGTCCGCTGCACCTGTCCGACCGGCATTTCCGCACGATCGCCAAACTGATCGAAGGGCAGGTCGGGATCAAGTTGCCAGCCGGCAAACGCCTGATGCTGGAGGGGCGGCTGCACAAGCGTGTCCGCGCGCTCAACTACGCCGGCCTCAACGAATATGTCGAGACCTTGTTCGAGGCCGGTCAGCTCGACGGGGAGCTCACGCATCTGATCGATGTCGTGACCACCAACAAGACCGACTTCTTTCGTGAGCCGTCGCACTTCACCTTCATGAGGGAGGTCGCCGTTCCCGAGCTCCTGAAGCCGCGGGGTCGCGGTGACCTGAAGATCTGGAGCGCGGCCTGCTCGACCGGAATGGAAGCCTACAGCACCGCCATGGTTCTCGACGACATGACGAGGACCGGCTCGCGATTCCAGTTTCGGATCCTCGGCACGGATATCTCCACGGCCGTGCTGCGCCTGGCCAAGACCGCGATTTACACGCGCGATACGCTGGAGCCGGTGCCTCCTGCCTTCACCAAGCGCTATTTTCTGTCGGCGAAGGATCGCGCGAGCGATGAGGTGCGTATCGTCCCGGAACTCCGCCGGCGCACGAATTTCATGCGCATGAATCTGATGGATTCCAAATATCCGGTCGATCGCGATGTCGACATCATCTTCTGTCGCAATGTATTGATCTATTTTGAACGGGAGACCCAGCGCAAAGTCGTCGAGCAGCTATGCGCGCATTTGAGGCCCGGAGGCTACCTGATGGTCGGGCACTCGGAATCGATGGTTCACAGCGTCGTGCCGGGGCTGAAACAGGTTCAGCCGACGATCTTTCGGGTCTAGAACGGAGCGCAGCCATGCTCGAAAAGAAAGTGCGTGTGCTGATCGTGGATGATTCGGCGTCGGTGCGCCAAATCCTGACGACGATCCTTTCGGAAGATCCCGATATCGAGGTCATGGGGACCGCATCCGATCCCTATGCGGCGGCCCGCCGGCTGCAGAACGAATTGCCTGATGTCATCCTTCTCGATATCGAAATGCCGCGTATGGACGGCATCACCTTTCTCCGCAAGATCATGGCGCAGCATCCGATCCCGGTGATCATCTGCTCCTCGCTGACGGAAGAGGGCTCGGACCTGATGTTCCAGGCGTTCGAGGCCGGTGCGGTGGATATCGTTCCCAAGCCGCGCATTGATACCCGCCAGGCGCTGCTTGAATCCTCGGGGCGGTTGCGCGACGCCGTCAAATCGGCGGCGCGCGCCCGGGTGCGGCCGCGTCTTGCGAGGCGCGCGCCTGTGGAGAAGAAACTCACCGCCGATGCCATCATACCGCCGCCTGTGCAGGGGCGGTCCCGGCCCGTGACCGAGCGCATCGTCTGCATCGGCGTGTCGACCGGCGGGACCGAGGCCTTGAACGACGTGCTCGAGGTGTTGCCGTCCCATTGTCCTGGCATACTGATCGTGCAGCACATGCCGCAGGGCTTTACCGCCGCCTTTGCGCGGCGGCTCAACGGCGTCTGCGAGATCAGCGTGAAGGAGGCGGAAGACGGCGAGCCGGTGCAGCCGGGCCACGCCTATATCGCGCCCGGGGCACGGCACATGCTGCTGCAACGGACCGGCTTGCGCTATCACATCGCGATCAAGGACGGACCGCCGGTATCGCGGCATCGGCCCTCGGCCGACGTGCTGTTCCGCTCGGCCGCGCAATATGCCGGCTGCAACGCGCTCGGCATTATCATGACCGGCATGGGGGACGACGGCGCGCGCGGGCTGCTCGAGATGCGCAAGCTCGGCGCCGCGACGCGCGCGCAGGATGAAGAGAGCTGCGTCGTGTTCGGTATGCCGAAAGAGGCGATCGCGTTGGGCGCGGCGGAAAAGGTCGTTTCGCTCAGCCAGATCCCGCGCGAGATCATGCTTTGGTACCAAGCGGGGCAGCCCGCCTTGATGGCTTGAGCCGAAGGATGTTGGCCCCCGTCCAGCCAGACGCGATCAGCGTCGCGATCCGATCGATCGAGGACGTCTCCTCGCGCATCGAGGAGACTTTTGCCGAGGCGGGTGATCAGCTAGGTCGCGGGCACGCGATCTTTCAGAACTTGAATCAGGCCTTGAGCGCGCTGTCCGAAGAACTCTCCAGCGCGCAGATCGAGGGCGCCTCGGAAGCTCTTCACGAGGTTGCAAAGCGGCTGAACGGACTGGCGGAGGCGCTGCCGGCGGAAAGTGCTCTGTTGGGTCGTCTCGGCAAGGCCGCCAACGAGGCTTCCGAGCTGCTCAAGCCGCTGTTCAAGGACGTGCAGATGATCTCGATCATTGCCCGCAGCGCCAAGATCGAAGCAGCCTCCCTGGCGCGGGATCGGGAGGGCTTTCTCGCCTTCACACAGGAAGCCCACGAACTCGCCAGGGCGGTGCAGCAGTCGCTGGAAACATGCGCGCGCGATCAGGATCTGTTGTCCAAGGCGGTCGTCACCGCGCTTAACCGGCAAAAGGATTTTGAACAGCGTTATAAGGCGCAACTGCTTTCGGCGGGCGGCGATCTGATCTCCGCCTATTCAGGCATGCGGGAGCAGCGCAACAAGAGCGTAAATCTGGCCGAGCTCGCAGGCGCAAGCACCAGGAAGATCGCCGAGGCGGTCGGGCGATCGATCATCTCGCTTCAGGCCGGCGACAGCGCGCGCCAGCGCCTGGAACATATCTGCCACGGGCTTGGCGTTGCCGGCGATACGGCGCCGGGCCTGATGCCGCCAGCTGCCACCGAGGCGTCAAATGCAGGCCTCCTCTGCCGGCTCCAGGCCATGCAGCTCAAGGACGCTCAGCGCGAATTGGACCACGATATCGGCGAGATCGTGCGCGCTTTGTCGGCCATCCTCGGCGATGCGGTCGCCGTCGTCGGCCAGGGACGCTCGCTCTATGGCGGTGAGAGCAGCGACTCCTCGTCGTTCCTGGCCCGCATCAAGGAGATCCTGGCACAAGCCTCGACGCTGATCGCGACCTGTGAGAGCGCGGGCAAGTCCGTCGACGATGCCTTGACGGTGGTGGAGGATACGCTCGGCAAGTTTCGCAACGCGATCGCCGGGCTGTCCGAAGCCGTCGTCGACATCACGCTGATCGGCATGAATGCCTCGCTTAGGGCCAGCCATCTCGGCAGCAAAGGCAACGCCTTTGTCGTGATTGCCAATGAACTCAAGGCGACTGCCGATCACGTCTCCATCGGAGCCGCGCGCCTCAAGCCCGCGCTGGACGGGATCGAGACATCGGCGAACGAGCTCAGGGGGCTTCGCGTCCACGGCGATCCCGCGCAACTGGCCAACCTCGAACCGTCGATCCTGCATGCCTTGCGCGAAGTCGAAGCGGGCAACGCGCGGCTCGGCGGCCTGATCAGCCGGCTGGCCGAGGAGGGGGCCGAATTTGAAGGCCTGATGACCTCCGCCTCGAATCTAATGACCGAGCTCGGCAAGGGCGCCGCGTCCTTGCCGGCCGTGGCGACCCGGCTGGAAGCTGCCGCCATCACGGCACACAAGGCGGCGCTCTCGGCAGGCGATGAAGCCGTTCTTGGCGATCTCTTCGCCCGCTACACCATGGAGCGCGAGCGCGACGTACATCGCGAATTCTTGAAGGGTTTTGGCCTCACGCCCAAGGCGCCGGCGCAGACTGTTAGTAGCAGCGAAGCCGACGACGGCGTGCTGTTGTTCTGATAGCCTGGGCTGCATGAACGAGCAGCTCACGATCGATGTCGGCAAGTCGGCCTCCGTTTCCGCGCTTCTCACGCGCCCGGCGGAGCCGCACACCTGCTTCGTGTTCGCCCATGGCGCTGGCGCCGGCATGACGCACCCCTTTATGGAAGCCGTCGCCGCAGGACTTGCCGCCCGTGACATCGCGACGTTGCGCTACCAATTCCCCTATATGGAAAGGGCCAGCAAGCGGCCCGATCCGCCTGCGCTTGCGCAGACGAGCGTGCGCGCTGCGGTCGAAACGGCGGCGCGCGCCTGTCCGGGGCTGCCGCTGATCGCGGGCGGCAAATCCTTCGGCGGGCGCATGACCTCGCAGGCGCAGGCAAAGAGCGCGCTTGCCGGCGTGGCCGGCCTGGCCTTCTTCGGCTTTCCGCTGCATCCGGCCGGCAAGCCGTCCGACGAGCGGGCGGCGCACCTTGCGGATGTTCACATCCCCCTGCTGTTTCTGCAGGGCACACGCGACAAGCTCGCGGAGCTCGACCTGCTCAGAGGCGTTGTCCAAGGCCTCGGCGCGCGCGCCTCGCTCCATCTCGTCGAAGGTGCCGACCATTCCTTTCACGTGCCGGCACGTTCGGGGCGTAATGATGCCGAAGTGATGGATGAGGTGCTGGATGCGTTTGCCGGATGGAGCGGGAAAACAGCGCTGAAGCGCGATTGATCCGGCGAGGAGACGAGCGACGACATCGGGGCGATTACTCAGACGCCGTACAGCCCCTTGTCCCGCGCCTTCTGGATTGCAAGCGCCGCCAGCAGGTCGAACGAGGGCGTGGATAGCCCCGCCGCTCTCGCAAAGGCGGCGGGCGCGCGCACCAGCGCATCGATTTCCATCGGACGGCCGAGCTCGTAATCCTGCAAGATGGATGGCTTGTGATTAGGCGCGGGTCCGCTTCGCGTCACGCGCTTGACATTGGGGACGTAGTTTTGCGCGATCTGGTTCGCTTCCTCGAGCAGGCGCGGGATCACGTCCTGCATCGCCGGATCATCGCGCACCGCGCGTGCGGTCTGCCCGGTCAGGAGGCACAGCACCGATAGCGACATGTTGGTGAGAAGCTTCGACCAGATTGCCTCCCTGATCTCTCTCACAGGCGGCGATTCGATTGCCGCGGCCTCAAACGTCGAGCGCAGCTCAGTGATGCGGGCGCTGGCACGATCGTCGCATTCGCCGACCAACAGGCGGTTGCGGTCGGGTGAGAGATTTTCGACCACGCCGGGCGCGATCACCTCGTTCGAGGAAAAGATCACGCCGCCAATGATCCGCTGTTTCGGGATCGCGGCCCGCAGCCGTCCGCCTGGGTCGAGGAAGGAAAGGTCGGGCGGCGGCGGATGATCCGGGGGCAGGCCGAGATCGTACCACCAGGGAATGCCGTTCTGCGCAAGCACGACCGCCGTGTCATCGCCGAGCAAGGGGCGCAGTCCCTCGGCGAGGCTGCCGACGGCGGTTGCTTTCAGCGTGCTGATCACGAGATCCTGAGGCCCGAGTGCCGCCGGATCGTCGGAGGCGGTCACGTTTGCGCGAAGCTCGGCCTCGCCAACGCGCAGCGCAAGGCCGTTCGTCCCCACTGCCTTTAGGTGCGGCCCGCGCATGACGCAGGCGACGTCGTGGCCCGCCAGCGCGAGCCGCACCGCAAAATGACTGCCGACGGCGCCCGCGCCGAAAATGCATAGCCGCATCGGGATCGAGTCCACGCTTCATAATGGCGAGCCCAGTTTCCACAAAGCCAATCCGCGGCGCAATGGGTCGCAGGGCCGTGTGCCGACCGGACGGCTTGCCGCCCCAGTCGAAATGCCACATGCTGCTCATGACGCTTTTCGGCGGAGTAATGGCGGCCGTTTCGACGTGAAAGGATCATGAATGTCTGACAGCCCGGTCTTGTGGAGCCTTGATGAGCGCGGGGTCGCAACCGTCACGTTGAACCGCCCCGAGGTGAATAATGCCTATGACGCCGGCCTCATTCAGGGTCTGCTCAAGGCGATGGATGAGCTCGGTAGGCAGCCGCAGCTTCGGGTGGTGGTTCTGAAAGGCCATGGCAAGCATTTTCAGGCCGGCGCCGACCTGAAATGGATCAACAGCGTGAGAATGCAATCGCCCGCCGCCAACGAGGCGGCCTCGCAAGCGACGTTCGAAGCCGTGCAGCGGTTGAACAGGCTGCCGATCCCGACGGTGGCGCTGGTGCAAGGCGGATGTTTCGGTGGCGGCACCGGCGTGGTTGCCGCCTGCGACGTCGTCATCGCGGCTGACAACGCCGTGTTCTCGATCACGGAGGTCCGCTGGGGACTGACCGCTGCGATCATCATCCCGCAACTATGTGACGCCGTCGGCGTCCGCCAGGTCCGCCGTTATGCGCTGACCGGCGAACGGTTCAGCGCGCAAGATGCCCGTCGCATCGGTCTGGTGCACGAGGTGGTGCCGCTGAATGAGCTGGAGGCCGCCGGCGCCAAGGTCGTGGAGCAATTGCTCGCCAACGCCCCCGAAGCCCTGGCGGAAACCAAGGCGCAGGCGATGGAAAGCTCGTTCGGCGGTATGGATGTCGACGACGCGGCCTATGCGCGTCTGGTGCGAATGCATGCGGCCAAGCGCCAGTCGGCGGAGGCAAAGGAGGGCCTTGCCTCCTTCGCCGAGAAACGCGCCGCCGATTGGCGGCATGGCCGCTGACATCCGGGACCCGTGGGCCCGGTATCTGATCGGGCGCTTATCGATGGATGCAACCTGAACGGAGCGATCTTAAGACCTTAACCATAAATCTTTGCTAGGCCTGCGCCAAAGCCAACGCAGCGGTGGGTCATGCGCAGACAGATACGAGGATTTTGGATAGTTGGGTCAATGGTTGCAGCGTCGGCGCTGCTATCGCTTCAGCCGGTGGTCGCTTCACCCCGGATGGTGTCGCTGGCCTTCAATTCACACCTGCAGAATCCGCAGCAGGTCGGCTCTGACACCTTGCGTCAAAAGCTGCAAGCGCTCGCCGGCAAGCGCATCATCCTCGATGAGCGCGTGGGCGGCGCACTCGGCAGCGAGAATGCCATTCTTGCCGCGACCCGCTCGGGCGCTGTCGATGTCGCGGTCCTCTCCGGCGGCGTGGTCAGCGGGGCTATTCCCGAGATGGGCGTGTTCGACATTCCCTTCCTGTTTCGCGACGTCGCTCACGCCAAGGCGGTTATGCAAGGCCCGGTTGGCGCGGCGATCGCCGCCAAATTCGCCGATAAAGGCTTGGTGCTGCTGGCGCTTGGCAAGCAAGGTTTTCGCGACATCACCAACTCCAAGCGACCAATTCGCTCGCCCGATGACCTGAAGGGGCTCAAATTCCGTGTGATCCCGAACCCGATCTATCAGATGACCTTCAAGGCGCTGGGCGCGGAAGTGGTACCGATGGAATTTCCGCTGGTCTATGCGGCGCTGAAGGACGGACGCCTTGACGGCCAGGAAAATCCGCCGTCGACCATGGCCGCCAGCCGGTTCAACGAAGTCCAGAAATACCTGACCCTCAGCGACCATTTCTTTGCGCCCATCGCCTTTGTCGCAAACCGTGCAATGTTCGAACAGCTCGATCCGAGCGATCAGGAGGCGCTGATCGCCGCCGCAAAGGCGGGAGCCGAGGCAACCTGGCAGTCGCAGCTTGACGCGGAAAAGCTCGAACAACTGCGCCGCGCCGGCATGGATGTCATCGACAAGGTCGATCGCCAGCCTTTCATCGATGCGCTCAAGCCGCTCGAGCCGGAGTTCGAGAAGCGCTTCGGCAAGGATCTGCTCGCCGCCATTCGGTCCACTCGTTAAGAAATTTCGGAAATCCAATGAAACTGTCTTCCATGCTGTCCTGGATCGGCATCCGCCCGCGAGTTTTTGGCGGGTTCGCGCTGGTCCTGAGCTTCCTCGTTCTTCTCGCCGGCTTCGCCATGGTTCAGGTTGAAGGGATCGGCGGGACGGTCAACGAGCTCATCACAAGCGCCGCCGGCGACGCCGGCATGTCGCAGGTGCGCGCCGCGCTGCTCAGCGCCAACGGCGCCGTGGAGAAATTCATTCGAACCGGCAATGTCGGCGACAAGGACGCCGCCACCAAGGCGATCGAAGGCGTCGGGCAACTGGCCGATCAGGTCGACCGGCAGTTCGGCAAGTTGCAGGCAATCGCCGATGGCGCGGGTCCAGTCCGGAGCGCGCTGGAAACCTATCGATCATCCTTTGCCGCTGCAGCCGGCGCCGTCGACCGGCTGCGCGCCGCCATGACCAAGACCGACGCGCATGGCGCCGCCGCTGGGCTTGACGCCGGCGGCATCCAGCTCGCCCTCGTCAACCGGTCCGATCCGGAACGGCTGTTCCACCCCATGCGGCTGGCCGGAGCCGTGGACGCGGTGCGGATTTCCCTGATGCGCTATGGTGCGACGCTGTCGGAGTCGGAGGCCGACGATGCCAAGATGACATTGCAATACGCGCAGGCCGCGATCGCCGACAGCGAATCCGAAATTGCCGGTATAGGAGAGGCCAAGCTGAAGTCGCTGGTCACTGCGCTCAAAGCCGAGATCACAGCCGATACGGCTGCGTTGGATGAAGTGATCAAGGCTGCCGGCGATTTGCGCGCGAAGCAGGCCGACTTGGCAAAGGCCAGCGCGGCGATCGACGAGCAGGTCAACAAGATCAATCAGAAGCTCGGCGCGGTGCGCGCGGAACAAGGACAAAAGACCGCCGCGGCGGTCGAAGAGACGCGGCATACGGTGATCGTCAGCGCGGGCGGCGCGCTGGTTCTGGGCGCCCTGCTGGCATGGCTGATCGGAGCCAGCGTGTCCGGTCCGATCCGCCGCATGACCGACCGGATGCAATCGCTGGCTGCGGGAGAACTCGACGAGGCCATTCCCGGCGGCGAGTCGCGTGACGAGATCGGCCGCATGGCACGTGCCGTCGAAGTTTTCCGCGAGAATGCTCTGGCCGTTCGCCGCATGGAGCAGGAAGCCGCAAGGCAGCGCGAGGCCGCCGAGGCGGATCGCGTACGCATGATGGCCGAGCTGGCCGGTCGTTTCGAGCAAGGCATGCAAGGTGTCATCGCCGGCGTCGGCGGCCGCGCCCAGGACATGGGGAAAAGCGCGGAGGAGCTGGCACGGGTGGCCGAACGCGGTCGTGGGCTCGCCGAAGCGGTTGCGGGGCGCGCCGAGCAGGCATCTGTGAACGTTCAGACCGTTGCTTCCGCGACCCAGGAACTCGCCGCCTCGATCCGCGAGATATCGAGCCAGGTGCAGCGCTCGGTCGCGGTCTCGAACCGGGCAACGCACGAGACGCAGCGGACCTCCGAATTGATCCACGGCCTGTCCAGCGCCGCGGAGAAGATCGGCACCATCGTTCAGCTCATCCAGGCGATTGCGAGTCAGACTAACCTGCTCGCGCTGAACGCAACCATCGAAGCGGCGCGGGCCGGTGAGGCCGGGAAAGGCTTTGCGATCGTCGCGAGCGAGGTGAAGAATCTCGCCTCCCAGACCGCGCAGGCGACGGAGCAGATTGCCAGCCAGATTGCGACAATTCAGAGTGCCACGGGCGAAACCGTGGCGGCCATCACGCAATTCGGCGCGACGGTCCGCGAGATATCGGAAATCTCCACAGCGATTGCCTCGGCCGTTGAGGAGCAAGGCGCAGCGACCAGCGAAATCGCGCGCAATGTCGAGGAAGCGGCAAATGGAACGGCGGCCGTGACCCAGGAGATCGGTGACGTGCGCGCAGTGGCGGGCGAGACCGACGCCGGCGCCGAAGCCGCCCTTGCCGCAGCCGCGGCGCTGCAGCAACAGGCGGTTTCGCTAAAGAGCAACGTCGACGATTTCCTGCACACTATCCGCGCGGCGTAGAGAGACCGGCGTTCCTCGCCACTGATGCGGCGCCCCGCGTGCGTTTTGCGCGCGGGGTCGCCTGCTCGAACAGCCGGGCCCGGACATGATGCGCCCTGGCATCCGGGAACCCGGACCGGTCTCGCAGGCCATGCAAGAGCCGGCGCGTCAGGTGCCGGTCGCCAGTGTCTGCGCGGCCGCGCCGCGAGACGCATCTGTCATGCGGGGCGTCGCCTCTGAACTGCTCCCGGCGATGTGATTTTCAAATTTCCGCCACTTCTCAAGGCTGGGGCTCGCGCCAAGTCTATTCCTTTCGGGCCATACGCTTCCGCGCGAGATTGCGCTAGAGAAGCTGCAGCAGGCGTTGGCGAGGGAAGGCGCGTTCATCGGGCGTGGCCAGGCGGCGCCCGCAGAATATTGAGAGTATCCGACGGAGGAACCGGGATGAGGGGATTTGCGCGGGCTATGCTCGCTTTGTCTTTGGTGCTGGCAAGCACTGGCCTCGCAAGGGCCGAGGACGCGCTCAAGGCCACGATCGGCGTATTACGGCTGTCATCATCCGCGCCCGTCTTCATCGCGCAGGACAAGGGCTATTTCCGCGATGCCGGCTTGAACGTCGAATTGAAATTCTTCGATGCGGCGCAGCCGATCGCCGTGGCCACCACGTCCGGCGATGTCGATTTCGGCATCACGGCCTTCACCGCCGGGCTCTACAATCTGGCCGGCAAGGGCACGCTCAAGGTGATCGGCGGCATGAGCCGCGAGAGGAAAGGCTATCCCCTGATCGGCTATTTCGCCAGCAACAAGGCCTATGCCGCCGGCTTGAGGTCCCCGAAGGATCTCGCGGGCAAGCGCATTGCCGTCACTCAGGTCGGCTCCAGCTTCCACTATTCGCTGGGGCTGCTCGCCGACAAATATGGCTTCAAGCTCTCCGAGGTGAAAATCGTGCCGCTGCAATCGCTGTCGAACGCCGCGGCCGCGCTGAAGGGCGAGACCGTCGATGCGGCACTGTTGCCGGCCTCGACAGCGCGCAAGCTGATGGATGAAGGCGGCGCCAAGCTCCTGGGCTGGGTCGGCGACGAGACGCCGTGGCAGCTAGGTGCCATATTCGCCTCGCCCAAGACACTGAGCAACAAGGCGCTGGTGGCCAAATTGCTCGCGGCGCTGGAGCGCGCCGACCGCGAATATCACGACGTGATCCTGACCTCCGTGAAGGACGGCGCCGCTCCGATCAACGAGCAGACCAAACCGCTGCTCGAGATCATCGCCAAATACACCAACCTGCCGCTCGATCAGGTGGTCGGCAATTGCGCCTATATCGATCCGGACGGCAAGCTCGACGTCAGGAACGTCGACAACCAGATCAAATGGCTGCAGGGGCAGGGGTTTGTCGATAAGGGATTCGATGCCGAGGCGATCATCGCGAAAGATTTTGTGAAGCCGGATTAAAGGCGTGTTCGTGGAAGCTCCGTCATCCTGAGGCGCTCGCGGAGCGAGCCTCGAAGGATGCGCGGCCCCGCTGCGGCAGCCGGGCCGTCGCCCTTCGAGACGGCCGCTTTGAGGCCTCCTCAGGGTGACGGTACAGAAAGAGTGCATCTAGATGGATCTGATCGCCGACCATGTCTCCCACCGCTTCGGCACGCTCGCCGTGCTCGACGACGTCTCGTTCATTGTCGGCGCAGGCGAGGTGGTGGCGATAGTCGGGCCGTCCGGGTGCGGCAAGAGCACGCTGCTCTCGATCCTCGGCGGCTTGCTGCGGCCGGCGGCCGGCGCCGCCGAACTGCGCGGCGCGCCGCCTGCGGACAGCTTCAATCCGCTGACCTTCGTGTTTCAGGATTTTGCGCTGCTGCCATGGGGTACGGTGGAGGCCAACGTCGAGTTTCCGCTGCTGCATACGGCGCTTTCCGCTGACGAGCGCCGCGCGCTCGTCGATGATGCGTTGCGTCGCACCGGCTTGTCCGATTTCCGCGCGACCTATCCAAAACAATTGTCAGGCGGCATGCGCCAGCGCGTCGGCATTGCACGTGCGCTGGCGGTGCGGCCGGCGATCCTGTTGATGGACGAGCCGCTGTCGGCGCTTGACTCGCAGACGCGCGAATTGCTGATGGAGGACTTCATCCGTCTGCTCGCCGACGGCACCATGGGCGCGATCTACGTCACGCACAATCTGGAGGAAGCCGTACGGCTTGCCGATCGCATCGTGGTGCTGTCGCGCCGCCCGGGCCGGATTCGCGAGGTCGTCAATATTCCGATGACACGCAGCGAGCGCGGCGGCATTGAGGCGCGCGGCAAGCTGGTTGCGCTGCAGACGGAGTTGTGGGCGCTGATCCGCAACGAAGCGATCGATGCCGAGCGCGAGGTGCAGGATGCTTGAACGGGCCACACCACGGGTTTCGCAAGACGACGGCAAGACCGGGACCCGACCGGTGGAATTTCGCGGCGCCGGATTCGTGCCGGGGACGAGCCGGTACAGCGGCTGGATCGCGCTGCTGATGGTGATCGGGATCTGGCAGCTCGCGGGCTCCGCAGGTCTCGTTAATCCGCTGTTCCTGCCGACCCCATCCGCCATCGGTCGCGCGCTCTCGCAGCTCGCGCTCTCCGGCGCGCTCTGGCATCATTTAGGCTATTCGGTGATGCGGATCGGGACGGGTTGGCTGCTCGGCACTGCCGCGGGCGTCGCCGTCGGATTTGCGATCGGGCTGTCGACGCTCGCGCGCGGTCTCGGCATCACCTTCATCTCCGCGCTGTTTCCAATCCCGAAGATCGCGCTGTTGCCGCTCCTGATCCTGTGGCTCGGGATCGGCGAGGAGCCCAAGATCGCAACCATTGCGTTAGGCGTGTTCTTCTCCACCGCGATATCGGTCTATAGCGGCGTCGATGCCGTGCCGCGCAACCTGATCAGTATGGCCCAGAGCTTCAATGTGCCGTTTGCGACCATTGTGCGCCGGGTAATCTGGCCGGGCGCGCTGCCCTCCATTCTCGCGGGCTTCCGCATCACCGCCTCCATCGCACTGCTGCTCGTCGTGAGCGCGGAGATGATCGGCGCCGATTATGGCATTGGCGCCTTCGTGCTGCAGGCCGGCAATCTGATGCAGACGGATCAGCTGCTGGCCGGTGTGCTGATTTTGTCGGTGTTCGGGCTGGCGGTGGGTAAGCTGATCGGCCTGTTGGAGGCGCGGCTGCTGCATTGGCGTTAAGCCGCAACGTCGTTCCAGGGCGCCTCGCAGAGGCGAACCCCGAACCTGGAGATTTCCGGGTTCGGTGCTTCGCACCGCCCCGGAATGACGGTCAACGTCACGCATTCCCGCGATCTTCCCGGAACAGATCCAGCTTCTGCTGCACCGGACGGTCGGAGAAGGAGAACAGCACCGCGTCCTCATCGGCTTCATGTGTCACCCAGTGCCAGCTAGGCACCACGAAGAGGTCGCGCGGGCCCCACTCGAACGTCTGTTCGCCGATCCGCGTGCGTCCCTTGCCTTCGATCGCGGTGAACACAGTGGCATCGGTCGAGCGATAGCGGGCGGTCTTGAAACTCTTCGGCAGGAGCTGGATGAAGGTGCCGATGGTCGGCATCGCGAAATCACCCGTCTCGGGATTGGAAAATTTCAGCTTCAGCCCGTGGCAAGCGTCCCATTCGCCGCGCTTCTTCGCCTGCTCCAGCGCTTCGCGGGTATAGCTGTAGGGATAATTGAAGATCGGGGACGTCTTTGAGCTCCGCTTCTCGTCGACCGGCAACAGGTTACGGCCATAGCGCGCAAAACTATCGCCGGCCGGTTTTGTGATCTGCTGCCGGTCCTCGCTCGCGCCTTCCGCGAATGAGGCGTCAAAGAACTGCACCATGGGAATGTCGAGCCCGTCGAGCCAGAACATCGGCTCGCTGGTGTCGTTGCCGTGGTCGTGCCAGGTCATCGAGGGCGTGATGACGAAGTCGCCAGGCTCCATCAGCGTTTTTTCGCCATCGACCGCGGTGAATGCGCCCTTGCCCTCCAGGATGAAGCGCAACGCCGACTGGCTGTGCCTGTGCGCGGGCGCGACATCGCCGGGGATTACCATCTGGATGCCGGCAAACAAGGAAGTGGTGACCCTGGACTGCCCGCGTAGGCCCGGATTTTCCAGGATCAGCACGCGCCGCTCCGCCTCTTTCGCGGTGATCAGCTTGCCCGCCTCCATCATGTAGCTGCGGATGGCGTCGAATTTCCACAAATGCGGGCGGCAGGCGCTCTTCGGCTCGGGCGTGATCAGATCTCCCATCACGTTCCAGAGCGCGGAAAGATTCTCGCCGTCGATCTTCTTGTAGAACGCCTCGCGTTCCGGCGTCTTCGCCACGGCTTCCATTGGCGGCCTCCCGATCTTGTTTGCTTCACTTGATTGACAGCATACTGACAATGTAGGTTGCGTCAATTGCAACCATAATTCGTCAGGGAGGTTCCGATGAGGCTGCATGGCTATTTCCGCAGCAGCGCGGCCTACCGGGTCAGGATAGCCCTGAACCTGAAGAGCTTGAACGCGGAGCACTTGCCCCATCATTTGCGCAAGGGCGAGCAACGGGCGCCCGCTTATCTCGCGCTCAATCCGCAAGGCCTCGTGCCCACGCTGGAGGGTGACGCGGGCGAAATCCTCACGCAGTCGCTCGCCATCGTCGAATGGCTGGAGGAGACCCATCCGCAGCCGCCGCTCCTGCCCAAGGATCCGCTGCGCCGTGCAAAGATCCGCGCGTTCTCGCAGGCCATAGCCTGCGATATCCATCCGGTGCAGAACCTGAAGGTGCTGGCGCGGTTGCGGCAGCTTGGGCTTGCCGAAGAGAAGGCTACGGAATGGGCGGCCTGGGCCAACCGTGAGGGCCTCGCCGCGTGCGAAAAGCTGATCGCCGCCGAGCCAGGTCCGTTCTGCTTCGGCGCCTCGCCCACAATGGCCGATCTCTGCCTGGTGCCGCAGCTTGCCAATGCACGGCGGTTCGGCGTGGATGTCTCCGCCTTTCCGCGCCTGCTCCAGGCCGAGGCCGCGGCAAAGGCGCTGTCAGCCTTCGTCGATGCCGCACCGGAGCGTCAGAGCGATGCCGAGTAAGCCGACACCGCTCACCATGGACGCGGTCTACGCCAAGCCGGGCTACCTGTTCCGGCGGATGCAGCAGATCGCGGTCGCCATCTTCGTCGAGGAATGCAGAACGTTCGACACCACGCCCGTGCAATATGCCGCACTGGTCGCGATCCAGACCCATCCCGGCATCGATGCCACCAGGCTCTCCGCGGTGATCGCCTTCGATCGCTCCACCCTCGGCAGTGTTATCGAGCGTCTGGAGGCGAAAGGCCTGATCGAGCGCAAGCCGGCCAGCCACGACAAACGCGTCAAGCTGCTTTACCTGACGCGCGCGGGCGCAAAGCTGCTCCGCGACATCATGCCTTCGGTCGACCGCGCGCAGGCGCGGATGCTGCAGCCGCTCAAGCCCGCCGACCGCAAGGTGCTCATGGGGCTGCTGGCGCAGCTCGTCGACCTCAACAACGAAGTGTCGCGGGTGCCCTTGCGCGCTGAAGACGCGCTGGAGCATTTGGGACGGGCGGAGTGATGGAAGCGCGAAATCGCCAGGCTGTTCTGACGGCGGGCAGGCCAGTACCAGAACTCGAAGGCAAAGCTGGCGCCGCCAACTCCGCTCGTCATACCCCGCGCGGGCGGGGGATCCAGTAACCACCGGCGCCTGTACCTTTTGACGCCTGTGGTTCCTGGATCGTCCACCTTCGCGGACGATGACGACGTTTGTTGCTACATCCGCATCACCGCCTGGCGGTCGATCTTCCCTGTTCCGGTCTTCGGCAGTTCGTCCAGAAATTTAATCTCGCGCGGATATTTGTAGGGCAGCAGCTTTGCCTTCACGTAATCCTGCAGCCGCTTGGTCGTCTCCGCTTCGTCGTAGCCGCGGACGTTCATCACCACCGCCGCCTTCAAGGTCATGCGACGGTCCGGCAGTTCAGCGGCGAACACGGCGCATTCGCGCACATCGGGATGTTCGGCGAGACACAGTTCGACCTCGAGTGGATAGACCCATTGCCCGGAAATCTTGATCAGGTCATCGGCGCGGCCGCGGAAGAAGTGGAAGCCTTCGTTGTCGCGGACGAAACGGTCGCCGGTGTAGATCCAACCCCCTTCGCGAACGGTCTCCGCGGTCTTGTCCGGCCTGTTCCAGTACAGCGGCGTGTTGGAGTCGCCGCGCACCCATAAAATTCCTTCCTCATTGTCGCCGACCTCGCGGCCATCCTTGTCCCTCAGCGCGATCTCATAACCGGGCACGCGCAGGCCCGCCGCGCCGGGCTTCTTCCGGTCTGCCCGGTTGCAGAGATAGATGTGCAGCACCTCGGTCGACCCCAGCCCTTCGATGATCTCGAGCCCGGTCAGCGCCTTCCAGCCGTTGAAGACCTCGCTCGACAACACCTCGGCGGCGGAGACCGCCATGCGTAGCGAGGAGAAGTCGGCCTTGGCGGCGCCGTCCGCCTTGGTCAGCGAGGTGTACAGCGTCGGCAGTCCGAAGAACACGGTGGGGCGAAAACGCCCGATTGCCTCGAAGATCGCGGCGGGCTTGGGCTGCCCGGGCAGCAGCAGCGTTGCCGCGCCTGCGGAGAACGGAAAGGTGATGGCGTTGCCGAAGCCGTAGGCGAAGAAGATCTTTGGCACGGAAATGCAGATATCGTTCGGCTTGAGCCGCAGCACGTTGCGGGCAAAGGCAGCGTCGCTGTAGGCCATATCGTGCTGCAGGTGCACGATGCCCTTGGGCCTGCCGGTCGAGCCGGAGGAGTACATCCAGAACGCCATCTCGTTGCGATGAGTATCGGCTTCCGCAAGCTCGCTGGGAAACCGCTTCAGCCATGGCTCGGCGGCGATCCCATTCGGCTCCGCATGCTCGCCGATGGCGCCGTTGACTACGATCAGCGTGCGCAAGCCCGTGTCCCGGCAGGCCTCACCATTGAAGCGCGACGCAAAATCCGCGTCCGCCACGGCGACGGCCGCACCGGAATCGGCGAGGTAGAACTGCAGGAGATCCGGTGGCGTCAGCGTGTTGATCAGGAGCGGAACGAAGCCCGCGCGCACGGCGCCGAAAAAGGCTGCAGGATAGGCGGGGGTATCGTCGAGGAACAGCAAGACGCGGTCACCGCGCTTCAGTCCCAGTGAGAGAAAACCATGTCCCCACCGTGCGGCATCCGCGCAGAGTTCGGCATAGGTTCGTTTGCCCGCCGGACCGGTCAGCGCGAGGTCGTCGCCCCGGCCTTTGCCCAGGTTGTCAAAGAGAATGCGGCTCGCATTGTAGCGGGCGGGAATCGCAAATCCGATCTCGCGCGCGCCAGGGGCGTCGCACGGCACCTGATCCTTGATCTCAAGCGTCATGGCGCACTTCCGTTCGCTTCTCCGCCTCGTAAGCCGCCAAGAAGCGTGGTGCCATTGCGCGCAGGCGCGCCTCGTCGATCCGGCCCGAACGGGTGATGTAACTATAGGCAAAGTCCATCGGATCGAGCTTCATGTGCTCGCGGAATTGCTCATACCAATCCGCGCTGGTACGTGCTGCCGTGACGAGCTTTTTCACGATCGGCTTGCGCTCGGCCTGGTAGCGCGCGAGTGCGGTCGAGACGTGCGCTTCCGCGTCGAGCGCCTTCGCGAGCGCGATGGCATCCTCGATCGCCAGACGCGTCCCCGAGCCAATGGAAAAATGCGCCGTGTGCAGGGCATCACCAATCAGCACCACGTTCTTGTAGAACCAGCGCTCGTTCCAGACCCACGGAAAGTTGCGCCACATCGACTTGTTCGAGAGTAAGAGCCCGCCCCCGAGCGTTTCGGCAAATATCTCCTCGCAGATGGCTTTGGACTGCTCCGTATCCTTGTAGGCGAAGCCGTAGGCCTGCCAGGTCCCATGATCGCACTCGACCAGGAACGTGCTCATGTCGGGCGCGTAGCGATAGTGATGGGCATTAAAGGCGCCGCGCTCGGTCTGCACGAACGTCTGCGAGAGCGTCTCGAATCTTTTTGTGGTGCCGTACCAGGCGAATTTGTTGGTCGAGTAGGAAATGGAGAAGCCGAAGTCGCCTTCGAAGGCCCGGCGTACCAGCGAGTTCAGCCCATCTGCGGCGACGATCAGCTCATAGCCTTGAAGGCGGTCGAGGGATTGGATCTGCGTCTCGAAATGCATCGTAACGCCGACGGCGCGGGCGCGCGCCTGCAGGATGGTCAGGAGCTTCAATCGCCCGATCGAGGAGAAGCCGACGCCGTCGATCTCCACGCTCTGCCCATGGAGATTGAGCGTGATGTTGTTCCAGCTCTCCATCTCCGGCGCGATCGCGTCCACGGTGTCGGGATCGTCGGCACGCAAGAAGTCCAGCGCCTGCTCGGAGAACACGACGCCAAAGCCCCAGGTGGCATTGGCCGCGTTCTGCTCGAACAGATCGACCAGCGCCTCGGGATGACGCTTCTTCCAGAGATAGGCGAAATACAGCCCGCCCGGGCCGCCGCCGATCACGGCAATGCGCACGCGCTTCCTCCAATTGACAGTATACTTACAATTTGCCGTAGAATAATCGCGACGCGCCGAACGCGCCAGCGAAATTATTCGTCGGATATCGCCGAGAGAACGAGCGGTGTTCCTGCCCGATCCCGATACCCGCGCTACTGCGCGGCAAATCGCGCGAGAACGCCCTTGCAGGCCGGCGACAGCGACGATGCGTTTGCCGTCAGGCACTGCAGGATGCGGCCGCCGCCGGGGTCGACGCCGGCGCAGAGCGTGCGGACATCCGCGCCGCAGGCCGAGCGCATCACAAACAGCACCTCGCGCGGCCGCATCGGCCTCAGCACCATCCCGCTCGGGGCAGCCGGTCCCCCGACAGGGGCTGCTGCTGGAGCAGGGCCCCCATTGGCTGCTGCAGCGGGCGCGCCGTTGCTCGGCCCAATGAGAGCCTGCCGGCAGGCGGGTGAGACCGCGGCTTTGTTCTTTTCGAGGCATTGCAGGGCGGCCGCGCCGCCGGTCGGCACGCCCGCGCATACATTCGGATAATCCGCGCGGCAGGCGCTGCGGACGGCGGCAATTTGCGCGCTCGACGGCTTCTTCGCCGTCGTCTTCGCGGCAGGCTGGGCTGCCGGTTGTGCGGTGGTCGCAGGGGCCGGCTCGGCCTTCGTCTCCGCGGGGGGCGGTGCTGCTGTGTCCGGCTTGGCCTCGGCACTTGGCTCGGGCTTGGCTTCAGACTTTGCGTCCGATCTTGCTTCGGACTTGACCTCAGACTTGGCCTCAGACGGCGCCGCGACCGCGCGCAGGGCTGACTGGCAGCCGGGCGCAAGACTTGCGATGTTCTTCCGCAGGCATTGCAGCGATGCCGCGCCGCCCGGCGGAACGCTCGCGCAATGCGCGATGTAATCGGATCGGCACTGGGTCTTGATCGCGCTGCGCTGCGCCGCGGTCGGCGTCTGCGCCAATGCCCCCGATGCGAGAATGGAAAATGCCGCTGACAGCAACGCGCCAAGCGCTGCCGCACTGTCGGACCTCTTGGTCATGCAATCGATCCTTCTCGATATCGCTTTTTCGTATCGCTATGCGCGCTCGCAATGCGTCGTGCCGCCGCTGCAGGCGAAAAAGATCGAATGACTTTGCTCTTCAAAATCTGGATTGCGGCATGATCCGCCGCTTTCCCTTGCGCTTCAAGCGGAATGTGCGGACGATGCGATGCAAAATTTGCGTCGGAGCTTCATCGCGCGCGTCCCACAGTTCTCGCCGGCGCGAGCGCAGCGTGATCATTATTGGTGCAGCCATGGCGCAGGAAACGTGCAGGCGGGCGATTTGTGCGTTGCGCACAGGCTAGATTGCGCGTCGGTTTCTCAACCGGCAGATCGTGGCATGCGCGTTGCTCGTCGAACCGTGTTGCGCGAGTTTCAAAATCTGCCAAACTGGACACGCCGGAGTTGAACGGGGGGTCAAGAATGTCCAACAGGTTCACCCAATATATCATCGGCGCGATGGTGCTTGGCATCATCACGGGCACGCTGATCTTCAACTTCCTGCCCGATCAGCGCGCTGAGCTTGCCGCTTCGATCAACCTGATCGCGATGTTGTTTCTGCGCCTGATCAAGATGATCATAGCGCCCTTGGTGTTCGCAACGCTGGTCGGCGGCATCGCTCACATGGGCAGCGGCGCCAAGCTCGGCCGCATCTTCGCCAAGACCATGGGCTGGTTCGTCAGCGCCTCCTTCGTCTCTCTGCTGCTTGGCCTCGTCATGGTCAATCTGCTGCAGCCCGGGGCGAATTTCCCCGGCACGCTGCCGGACAGGACGCAGTCGACGGGACTGCCGGTGTCGGCCTTCTCGGTCGAAAAATTCCTGACCCATTTGATCCCGACCTCGATCGCGGACGCGATGGCACAGAACGAGATCCTGCAGATCGTGATCTTTGCGGTGTTCTTCTCGGTCGCGATGGGCGCACTGCCGGAACGCTCCAAGCCGCTGCTCGCCCTGATCGATGACGTCGGCCACATCATGCTGAAGGTGACGAGCTATGTGATGATGTTTGCCCCGCTCGCGGTGTGGGCGGCGATCGCAGCGACCGTCGCCAAGAACGGTCTTGGCGTGCTGTGGAAGCTCGTGGTGTTCATGGGCGGCTTCTATCTGTCGCTCCTGATCCTCTGGGGCATCCTGGTGATCATCGGCTTCATCGTGATCGGACCACGCTACGCCCATCTGCTGCGGCTGATCCGCGAGCCCTTGATGATCGCGTTCTCCACGGCAAGCTCGGAAGCCGCGTATCCGAAGACGCTGGAGGGCCTGAACCGCTTCGGTGCATCGTCCCGCATCTCGAGTTTCGTGCTGCCGCTTGGCTATTCCTTCAACCTCGACGGCACGATGATGTACTGCACCTTCGCTTCCATCTTCATCGCGCAGACCTACAAGATCGACATGTCGCTGGCGACCCAACTCGCGATGCTGGCGACCTTGATGATCACGTCGAAAGGCGTCGCCGGCGTGCCGCGCGCTTCGCTGGTGGTGATCGCCTCGACGCTGTCTCAGTTCGGCATTCCCGAGGCGGGCCTGTTGATGATCATGGGTATCGACACTTTCCTCGACATGGGCCGCAGCGCCACCAATGTGATCGGCAACACGCTTGCGACCTCGGTGGTGGCGAAGTGGGAAGGCGAGCTCGCGCCCGTCCACGCGCTCGGTCCCGACGATGTCGTGCCGCCGGACATGATCCCCGGCGAAGTGCCTGTTATGGCGGGCCACTGATGGGAGCGGGTGATGCGGCGAAATGTAAGCCGGTGGACGGCGCTGATCGGCCTTTTGCTGGCGGCTTGCCTGCCGGCAGCGGCCGCGTTCGCCCAAGGCGGCGATCAAGCCGGCGAGGGTGGGCTTAGCCCGACGCTGACCCGGATCAAGAACGCCCACCTCGTGCATGTCGGCTATCGCGAGAGCTCGCCGCCATTCTCGTTCCTGGACGAGGCCAGCCGTCCGATCGGCTACAGCCTCGAACTCTGCGAGGCGATCGTCGAGGAGATCGCCGCCGAGGTTGACGATCCCGACCTGAAGATCGCGTACGTCAAGGTTACCTCGGACGACCGCATCGCGGCCGTGCTGCAAAACAGAATCGATCTGGAATGCGGCTCGACCACCGCGAATGCCGAGCGTTCCAGGCTGGTAGCCTTCTCGCCCTTGATCTTCGTGGCCGGCACCAAGCTGATGGTGCCGAAGGCGTCGCCCGTTTCAGCGGCGACCGACCTCAAGGGCAAGACCGTGGTGGTCACCAAAGGCACCACCAACGAGCAGGCGATGCACAATGTCGACAAGAAATTCGCACTTGGCCTGAACATCGTCACGGCGGCCGACCACGAGCAGTCCTACCAGATGCTGGTGGACGGCAAGGTCGATGCGTTCGCGACCGATGACATCCTGCTCTACGGTCTGATCGCGCGGCACAAGTCGCAAGATCGGTTTCGCGTCACCGGCGATTATCTGTCCTACGAGCCCTACGGCATCATGTTCCGTAAGGGCGAGCCGGAATTATCGGCCGTGGTCGAGCGCGCCTTCCGCAAGCTCGGCTCCAACCATGATTTGATGCCGCTTTACGAAAAGTGGTTCGTGCGGCGGCTGCCCACCGGCGAGCGGCTCAACGTTCCGATCTCACCGCAGCTTGAGGAAGCTTTTCGCGCGATGGATGATTCTCCGGGCGCTAATGATTGACGGGCATTTGCGCCTGTCATTCCGGGGCGCCTCAAAGAGGCGAACCCGGAATCTCGAGGTTCCGGGTTCGGTCCTGCGGACAGCCCCGGAATGACGGCGCCATCTCACGCAAACACCTTATCCAGCGCCGCGCGATAGGCCGCATGGACCAGCTCCGGATGCAGCTTGCTCAGCGCCTCCGTCATCACCCCGGAATTAATCTCCAGCACCTGCCAGCCGCCCTCGACCCGCACGATGTCGATCGACGCAAAGCGGATGCCGATGGCCTGCGCCGCGCGCACCGCAAGCGCCACGCACGCATCCCGCGCCTCGCCATGCTCAAGCAGAAGCGGCCGTGCACCTGATTCCAGATTGTGGCGCCAGTTGAGGACCCGCCGTGCTCCCTCCGGCACGACCGCATCGAGCGCGTTCCTGTCGAGTTCGGCGAACATCTCCGGCAAGACAGCCGATCGTTGATCGGCCGGTAATGTCGCCAGCGCGAGTTCGAGCAGCGAGCGTTTGCCATCGCCGATCACCGACGGTCGTTTCTTGCTGTAGACGAGGAGCGGTATGTCATCGAGCAGCACCACGCGGACCTCCTCCTCGATCTCGAGATAGGGCGAGATCGCAAGGCTTGCATGTGAGGCGAAGATTCGATTCACCGCCAGTTCGAGTCCGGGCGCGCTCGACACAAGGAAGACAGACTTTCCCGACGTGCCTTCGTTGGGTTTGACCGCGATGCCCGCGGGATTTTGCGACAGCAGCGTAAGCATCGCCTGCCATGACCCCTGCGTCGGGACATAGGCATTCAGCTCCGGGTCGAGAAACAGCGCATGCGGCACGCAGGGCACGCCGGACATCGTCAGTACGTCCGCCGTCGCCGACTTGTCATTTGCAATTCGGTGAGCGACCGCGCTGTTCAGCCCGAGATCGTAGCCGAAGGCGAGATGCCGCGTGCCGCCGCGTTGCATGACGATCAGCCAGCCGGCGGCGCGGATCTCGACCGCGATGCCATGCTCGGCGCCGTATTTGCTGATCGCCTCGACGAAAATGCGCTGGCTGTTGAGCATCGTTGCTTCGTTTTCCGCCCCCTTAACCCTAACGCGTCGGCAATTAAGTGCCGCACTGGCCGCAGATCCGGCAAGTTAATTACCAGCGGCAGCGCCAAGGATTGAGCCAGGAATTAGAATGGCTCGAACCCGCTTCAAAAATGACGCGACATGCATTTGAGCCATTTCAACTACGCGTCAATACGGGTTGATTATCTCGTTCAATCCAGTAGATGAAGCCCGGAAATCTCCCGCAAATTCAGGGGTTTTTGCCCCCTCCGGGGCCACGCAAGTCGTTTGTTCTAATCAAGAGACGCTGGGAAGAATCTCAAACCATGAGCGCGTTCTATCGAGAGAAAGTTCTTTCCGTCCGGCATTGGACCGATACCCTTTTCAGCTTCAAGGCCACCCGCGACAGCGGCTTTCGCTTCCTGAACGGCCAGTTTGCGATGATCGGGCTGGAGGTCGATGGCCGTCCCCTGCTGCGCGCCTACAGCATGGCGAGCGCCAATCACGAGGAAGAACTGGAGTTCTTCTCGATCAAGGTTTCCGACGGTCCCCTGACCTCGCGGCTGCAGAAGATCAGGGAAGGCGACACCATCCTGGTCGGTCGCAAGGCCACGGGTACGCTGATCACCGATAATCTCATTCCCGGCAAGCGGCTGCTGTTGTTGTCGACCGGAACGGGGCTTGCGCCGTTCGCGAGCCTGATCAAGGACCCCGACGTCTATGAGCGCTTCGAGCAGATCGTGCTCGTGCACGGCTGCCGGCAGGTCAACGAGCTCGCCTTCGGCGAGCAGCTCGTGCAGAAGCTGCGCGACGACGAATTGTTCGGGCCGCTGTTGTCCGAGAAGCTCTCTTACTATCCGACGGTTACCCGCGAGCCGTTCCGCAACCGCGGCCGCATCACCGACCTGATCGCCTCGGAACAGCTCTTCAACGACCTCGGCCAGACGCCGCTCGATAAGGCGACCGACCGCATCATGATGTGCGGTAGTCCCGCGATGCTCGAAGAACTCAGGCAGATGTTCGAGCAGCGCGGTTTCCTCGAAGGCAACCACACCGAGCCCGGCCATTTCGTGATCGAGAAGGCTTTCGTCGAGCGCTGAGCAGGCTCCGACATCGTCCCGGCCCGAGGAACTTGTGCGTCGGTGGTGGTGCGTACTATTGCCGCTTGCTACGCCGCCATGGCCGGGCTTGTCCCGGCCATCCACGTCTTTAACTCGCAATCGAGCCGTACAGATCGTTCCATTTCCGGATTGGCAGCCAAGATCGGTCTAACCCTCGCGCGCGGCCGCCGAACAAGTCGAAAGGCTTTGCCTATTCCGGACAGGTCCTCACCCCACTCACATTGCACCGCAAAATTGCGTCAGCGGGGCTGCATTGATTCGCGCCTGCCGTAACGGCTAGCTTCTTCAAAGCGAAGCATTGTCATATGCTTGAGCGGCAACGCGGGATAGGCTGCGTGTTGCCGCGCGTGCGCATAATAACAGGCACAATCGCCCAAGGGGTATCCCATGGAAACCTTGCTGCTTCCGTTCTCGCCACGCTTCATCGTGCTGACGATTTGCGCCGTGGTGACGGCCTTGCTGCTCGGCATCGGGATGTTCGATCACAATCCCAAAGCGTTCGACGTCGTGCTGGTACCGATGCTGATCTTCGGCGGGCTCACACTGCTCGGCGTCCGCGATCTCATGCAGAAGAACCACGCGGTTTTGCGCAACTACCCCATCTCGGCGCATATGCGCTTCCTGCTCGAAGAGATCCGCCCCGAGATGCGGCAGTATTTCTTCGAGAGCGAAAAGGACGGCATGCCGTTTTCCCGCGACATCCGCGCGGTGGTGTATCAGCGCGCCAAGATGCAGCTCGACAAGCGGCCGTTCGGGACGCAGGAAGACGTCTATCGCGAAGGTTACGAGTGGATGCACCACTCGGTCGCGCCGAAGCCTCATTCCAGGGAGGAATTCCGCATCACCATCGGCGGGCCGGACTGCACCAAGCCGTACTCGGCGTCGGTGTTCAACATCTCGGCGATGAGCTTTGGTGCGCTCAGTCCGAACGCCGTGCGTGCGCTCAATGCCGGCGCCAGGAAGGGCGATTTTGCGCATGACACCGGCGAGGGCGGGGTCAGTCCATATCACCGCGAGATGGGCGGCGATCTGATCTGGGAGATCGGTTCCGGCTATTTTGGATGCCGTCATCGCGACGGCACCTTTGATCCGGATGAGTTCGCTCGCGTAGCCACCGAGGACCAGATCAAGATGGTCGAACTCAAGATGAGTCAGGGCGCCAAGCCTGGCCATGGTGGCGTCCTGCCGGCGGCCAAGGTCTCGCAAGAGATATCCAAGATCCGTGGCGTCGCCATGGGCGAGGACTGCATCTCGCCGGCGACACACAAGGCGTTTTCGACACCGACCGAAATGATGGAGTTCGTTGCCAAAATGCGGAAGCTCTCGGGCGGCAAGCCCGCCGGCTTCAAGATGTGCATCGGTCACCCATGGGAGTTTCTGGCGATCTGCAAGGCGATGCGGCAAACCGGCATCTATCCCGATTTCATCGTCATCGACGGCAATGAAGGCGGCACCGGAGCTGCGCCGTTGGAGTTCATGGATCATCTGGGCATGCCGATGCGCGAGGGCGTCAATTTCGTCCACAACGCACTGGTCGGCATCAACGCGCGCGACCGCATCAAGTTAGGGGCCTCCGGCAAGATCGCGACCGCCTTCGACATGGCCCGCGCCATGGCGATCGGTGCCGACTGGTGCAATTCGGCACGCGGCTTCATGTTTGCGCTGGGCTGTATCCAGTCGTTAAGCTGCCACACCGACCGTTGTCCGACCGGCGTAACCACGCAGGACCCGACCCGTGCCCGTGCGCTGCACGTGCCGCTCAAGATTGACCGGGTCTATAACTATCACCGCGCGACCCTGATCGCGCTGGCCGAACTGCTGGCCGCCGCTGGGTTGGAGCATCCCCAGGAATTGCGACCGATCCACTTCTCGAAGCGGACCTCGAGCACGGAGGTGTGCTCATTCGCAAAACTCTATCCGACGCTGCTCCCGGGCGAGCTGCTCGACGGCACTGACGATCCCCGCTACCGTGACGCCTGGGCGATGGCGCGCGCGGAGTCGTTTGTGCCCGCCATCTGAGAGGTCAGCCGCCATTCCGGGACGGCGCGCCAGCCGCACCCGGAATTCCGGAGATTTGCAGCTTCTCCACGTCGGACAAGAGTCCGACGCGGTTGCTTCGTGGCCTGATCAAATGGAATTGAGCAGGCCTCGCGAGTCGCTGTTCCATCCCTCGCGGAACCCGCTTTCCCGATTGACAGGCCAAATCTCTTTGGCAGTATTCGCGGCCTGGGGACCTGCGATCTCCCCATGAGGCGACATGCCCAAGCATCGCGTCCGGTTTCGACAAGGACGCCGCATGTCTGCTTCTCAGCGCCTAGCTTCCATTACATTTGCCGAACTGATCACCGCGCCTGACGCGACGCGCGCCTGCGCGCCACAGAGTTTCTTTGCGGCCGCCGTCTATCGCAGCGCTATCGCTCGCCGTTCTATCGATCCAAGCCTCACGCTTCGCTCGCTCGTGGCTCAGCCCGAGGCGGGCCACAAGCGATCCATCCATCGAGGGCGGGGAAATCACAGGAGAGCATATCCATGCACGTCAAACTCGCGCTTATCGCCACCGCTGTCGCGTTATCGGCTGCAACCGCGGCCATAGCGGGTTCGCCCGAATGGAGCATTTTCGCAGAGCCCTTCATCACCAACGCGCATGCGCAGGCGATCGATTGGCAGAAGGTCGATGACACGCTCGGGCGCAAGCCGGCGGTGTCGGGCGACGTCCGCCGCTACGGCTTTCCGCGCAGCGATCTCAACGTGACGCTGGACGGCGTCACCATCAAGCCGAGCCTGGCGCTCGGCGGGTGGGTCGCGTTCAAGCCGGCCCATGGCGGTGCCATGGTGATGGGCGATCTCGTGCTCCTGGAGACCGAGATCACGCCCGTGATGACGAAGCTGGTCCAGGGCGGTCTTGAGATCACGGCCGTGCATAATCACCTGCTGCGCGCGAATCCAGCCACTTTTTACATGCATGTCGGCGGCCACGGCGATCCCTTGAAGATGGCGACCGCTCTTCATGACGCGCTCGCAGCCAGCAAGACGCCGCTCACCGCAGCTCCCGCCTCGCCGCCGCCAGCGATCGATCTCGATACCGCGCAACTCGATCAGATCATCGGCGTGAAGGGCCAGAACAACGGCGGCGTCTACGCCTTTGCCGTGCCGCGCCGCGACCCCGTTAACGAAGCCGGTATGGAGATCGCGCCGGTCGGTCCGATGGGCGTGGCGCAGGGGATCAACTTCCAGCCGACGGGTAGCGGCAAGGCCGCGATTACAGGCGATTTCGCGCTGACAGGCGATGAGGTCAACCCGGTGATCAAGGCCCTGCTCGCCGGAGGAATCGAGGTGACGGCGGTGCACAGCCACATGCTCGACGAACAGCCGCGGCTGTTCTTCCTGCACTTCTGGGCCAACGACGATGCCGCGAAGCTGGCGAAGGGTATTCGCGGTGCGCTCGACAAGACGGCGAGCGGCAAGAGCTGAGCGCAGGTGATTTTTGTGCAACCGCATTGGCCGTGAGCTCCATTCACCTTCTCGCCTTGTAGGAGAAGGTGACGCCGACTTGGCGGCGCCGGATCAGGGGTCTCTCTCCGCGGGCTGAACTGATCGAGAGAGATGCGCTTGCGGAAGCAAACCCCTCGCCCGCCAGCACCCTCTACCACGAGGGGAGAGGGTAAGCGGGCGCGCCACACGCACGACGAATGGTGTGGGGTGAGCTCGACCTACCGAGTCGCTTTTGTTTAAGGGAGTCTTGACGTGACGACGACCACCGTTCGAGAACGCAGCCGCATGGCAGAGCTGGCGCTTTATTTCCTGCGCCTTGGCTTTCTCGGTTTCGGCGGTCCGGTTGCGCTGGTCGGGCAGATGGAGCGCGAGCTGGTCAATGACAAGAAATGGCTCAGCAGGGAGCAGATGCGCGAATCCATCGCCATCTGCCAGTCGCTGCCCGGACCACTGGCGATCCAGGTCGGCATATATGTCGCCTGGCTGCGTTGTGGCTTTTGGGGCGCGTGGCTCGGCGGCTGGTGCTTCATCCTGCCAAATTTCGTGATCGTCGCCGCGCTCGGCGCGCTTTACGTCTATCTCGGTGATCTGCAGCCGGTTACAGGGATCTTCTATGGCGTCAGCCCGGCCGTGATCGCGCTGATTTTGCATTCCTGCTATCGGCTGGCCAAGCTCGGCATGGAAGACTGGCTGCAATGGACGATCGCGGCCTTGTGCCTTGCGGTTACGGTCATCGTGCAGGCCGAAGTCGCGCTGTTGTTCATCGGCGCCGGCGTCATCGGCATTCTCTATTACGGCAACCCGTTCAGGCGCGCGCCTGCGGCCTTCCCGGTCGTCCTCGTGCCGGTTGCCGCACCGATGGCGCCGGTCGCAACAGGCTCGACGCTCGGCAAACTGTTCCTGTTCTTCCTGAAAGCGGGCGCGCTGACCTTCGGCAGCGGCCTCGTCATCGTGCCCTTCCTCGAGCAGGGACTGGTGCAACAATATGGCTGGCTCGATCAGCGGCAATTCTTGATCGCGGTCGCGATCGGCATGATCAGCCCGGGACCGGTCGTGATCACCGCGACCTTCGTCGGCTATCTGGTCGCGGGCTTCTGGGGCTCGCTGGTTTCCACCATTGGCATCTTCCTGCCGTCGTTCCTGCTGGTGTTGATCGTCGCGCCGCTGCTGGCGCGCCATCGGGGCAACGCGAACGTGCAGGGATTCATCAAGGGCGCTTATGCGGCAGCAATCGGCACCATCCTGGGTGCCTGCATCCTGCTCGGCAAGATCGCGATCGGCGATTGGCTGACGACCGCGATCGGCGTCGCCTCGCTTGCAGTGTTGTTCCGCTGGAAGGTGAGCAATCCGGTTCTGATCGCGGCAACGGCCGTTGTGGGGCTTGTCGCCTACCCCTTGCTGCAGCCGGCATGGGTGATGGTCAGGTAACGTTTCGAGGGCTGGAGACGTCACGCAACTCGCATCCTTGATGGAGGTCCTCATGAGAAGAAAGCTGTCGATCGCAGTGTCCGTGGGCTCTTTTATAGCAGGCTTGGTTGCGCTGACCGGCCTCGCCTTCGCCCAGGATGACGGTGGCCGCGGCGCCCTGGCTATCGTGGTCAGCGGCGCCAAAGTCAGCCTGCAGCAAGCGCTGAGGGTTAGTGAGCCGCAGGGACAGCCGATCTCCGCAAAATTCGAGATCGAGGAGAGCGGGCCGCAGCTTTCCGTCTACACCCGGAAGGAGGGAAAATTCTTCGAGATCATTGTTGATCATATGGCCGGCACGACGGCCAAGGTCGAGCCGATCACGGAAGGCGATGATCTCGCGCAGGCCAAGGAGCAGAGCGCGGCACTCGACAAGGCGAAAATGCCTCTGAGAGAGGCTGTCGATAAAGTCCTGCAGCAGGAGCAGCAGGGTGCACGCGCGGTCAGCGTCACACCGAGCCTGAAGGGCGGCCGGCCGGTAGCTGCGATCGCCATTCTCGTCGATGATCGGCATATCACGCGCACCTCGCAGCCGTTGGACTGACAATGTTCGAGCGGTCAAGCGCCAGCTACAAATTCTGCAAGCAGGCGGACGCACCGGGAGGATCGCTATGGCTGCATCAGCATCACGTTTTGCTGCGGCGGGTCTAGCCGGGGCTTTGGCGATCCCGCTCGCCATCGGCGCGGCGATCAGCGCTGAACCCTTGCTGCAGCTCGAGACCAAGGTCCCGCTTGGCGATGTGCGCGGCCGGATCGATCACATGGCGATCGATCTGGCCCGGCACCGACTGTTCGTAGCCGCACTCGGCAACGACAGTCTTGCTGTGGTCGATCTGCAGGCCCAGCGTCTCGATCGTTTGATCAACAAGCTGCCGGAACCGCAGGGCGTGGGGTACGAGCCGGTCACAGACATGCTGTATGTGGCGAACGCGCGCGACGGTTCGGTGCGGCTTTTCAGAGGCGCCGAACTGTCGTCGAGCGGACGGATCGAGCTCGGCAGCGATGCCGATAACATCCGGGTGGATGCAAGCGCCGGGCGCGTGCTCATCGGCCATGGTGACGGTGCGTTGACCATCCTTGATGCCGCCACACAGAAGAAGCTCGCAAGCGTATCCTTGAAGGCGCATCCCGAAAGTTTTCAACTCGACGCAAGCGCAAACCGCATCTTTGTCAACGTGCCCAACAGCGGCGCGATCGACGTCATCGATGGGGCATCCGCAAAGAAGATTGCGTCCTGGCCGACCGCGGGTCGCCGCGCGAATTTTGCGATGGCGCTGGACGGGGCCCACCAACGCGTCCTGGTGGCGTTCCGCCGGCCGCCCCAGCTCGGCGTGTTCAACGTATCGGATGGTGCGCTGATCACGTCGGTCCCCACTTGCGGCGATGTCGATGATCTCTTCGTGGATGCCAAGCGCGACCGGGTTTACCTCAGTTGCGGCGACGGTTTTATCGACGTGCTGGCCGCGGACGGCACGGCCTACCGGCGAGCCGCCCGCGTGCCAACCGCCGGCGGTGCGCGCACTTCCCTGTTCGTGCCTGAGTTGGATCGCCTTCTGCTTGCAGTGCCGGCACGGGGCGAGACCGCCGCCGGAATCTGGATCTATCGTCCGTCGCCGTGAGGCAGCATACGGAGGAGCAGACATGCTCAGCGATGAGTCTCTTCCGATCCGATGCGCCGCTGCATCATTGATCATCATCACTGCCGCGGGCTTTGCGGCGCCCGCCTTCGCCTATCGCCCATTCGACGGTACCGACGCAGCCGTCGCCGAGCCGGGTGAGCTGGAGGTCGAGTTGCAGCCGGCCGGCGCCCGACGCGAGCAGGGAACGACAACCCTGATCGCGCCACAGACAGTGTTGAATTTCGGATTGAGCGAGGGATGGGAGGCGGTGTTCGAGGGACAAGCTGAAACGCCACTGTCGTTTTCGGGGCCGACAGAGCTGACCGCGGCCGGCGCGTTCCTCAAACATGTCGTGGTGCCCGGCAGCCTCCAGGACAAGAGCGGACCGAGCGTCGCAACCGAATTCGGTGTGCTGCTGCCGGACAGCACGGGCGACAGCGGCGTCGGCGCAAGCTGGGCCAGCATCGTCTCGCAGCGCTGGGATTGGGGAACGGTTCACTTCAACACAGAGGCGGTGCTAACGCGGGATCATCATGCCGATGTCTTCGTCGGCACCATCCTCGAAGGTCCCTCGAAATGGAAAGTGCGGCCGGTCGCGGAAGTCTTCTATGAAAAGGAATTCGGCTTGGAAGAGACGATTTCCGGATTGGTCGGCCTGATCTGGCAGGCCAGCGATAAGCTCGCCTTCGATATCGCCTATCGCTACGCGGTGACCAACGGACACCCGGTCAATGAAATTCGTGCCGGATTGACCTTCGCCGTTCCCCTGCGGTTTTTCGAAAGCAGCCACTCGAGGTAGCTCCGCTGTGGCGAACATTTCGTCGGCTCAAAC
The DNA here is from genome assembly GCF_000472385.1 of Bradyrhizobium sp. ARR65. Lineage (GTDB taxonomy): Bacteria > Pseudomonadota > Alphaproteobacteria > Rhizobiales > Xanthobacteraceae > Bradyrhizobium. Next base: position 126,473 of record NZ_AWZU01000016.1, on the reverse strand, counting down.
GGGGCGGATACGACAGGAGGATGATATGAAAACAGCCGTCATCAGCACCGCGTTTAGTTTCGCGATTGCTTCTGTGGCGATTGCGGAGACTGGCGGGTATCCCGCGAGCCCGTCGCACGGCATCACAGGTCAAAACCCTGATGGCACGCCGCGCTATGGCAGCGAACTGGACAAAGGCGCACGCCCACCCGACAATACCGTCGGCGGCAACGGCTCCAACGCGGCCGGTGATCGCAGTTCGCATGGAACGCAGAATGCCGGCAAGGAGCAACGCAAATGAGTTTGGACGTTGCGCAGCGAAAATTCGGATGGGCGCCCCGCTTATCTCGGAACCTTTGACCTGAAATTGCATCCAAGCGTTTGACATCAGAGAAACAGCCATGGCTTCGGCGACGCCGGTCAAGACTTTACCAAATTCGATTAGCGACAGCGATCTGGTCCGTCGCGCGCTGGCCCGCGACGAGGCGGCGGTTCGCGCGATCCTGCAGGCCAACAACCGCCGGCTGTTCCGCATCGCCCGCGGCATCCTGCGCAACGACAGCGAAGCCGAGGATGTGGTGCAGGAAACTTACCTCCGCGCTCTGACGCATCTGGACGGCTTTCGCGGTGACTCCAGTCTCTCGACCTGGCTGACGCGCATCGCCATGAACGAAGCGATGGGCCGGCTGCGCCGCCAGCGTCCCTCGTTCGAATGCACGTTGCCGGAGCATGAGCAGGAGGCCGAGATCATCCAGTTTCCCGTCGCATCCGCATCGAGCGATCCGGAAAAATCCATGGCGCAACGCGAAATACAGCGGTTCGTCGAGCGCGCTATCGACGAATTGCCCGAGCCATTTCGGCTCGTCTTCATCGCACGGGTGATGGAGGAGATGAATGTCGAGGAGACTGCCGAACTGCTCGGGCTCAGGCCCGAAACGGTGAAGACGCGGCTGCATCGCGCGCGCCTCATGTTGCGTGAGGACGTGGAGAAGAAGATCGGACCGGTTATCCTGGAAGCATTCCCATTTGCAGGCCGCCGCTGTGAACGGCTCACGGAAGTGGTACTAAAACGACTTGGCTTATCGACTTAGCTTCTCCGGGAACCTCGGCCGGATTCCACCATCCAACTCCTGTGTAACCGTTCGACGGCCGGCCGGTGCCGGCGCAACAGGAGTGTGAGCCATGTTCGTCCGAATGAGTGCGGCCATCGCCGCCATTTGCTTCTTGAGCGGCGCGGTGCTCGCGCAAGGCGCGAAGCTGACCGATCCGCAAATCGCCCACATCGCCTATACGGCAGGCGAGATCGATATCAAGGCCGCGAAACAGGCCCTGGAGAAGGGCCACAGCAAGGAGGTAAAGCAGTTCGCGCAGGATATGGTGCGCGATCATGAGGCCGTGAACAAGCAGGCGCTCGATCTGGTCAAGAAGCTGAAGGTGACACCGGAAGACAACGACACCAGCCGCTCGCTGTCCAAGCAGGCCAATGAAAAATACGCCGAGCTCGGTAAGCTCAAAGGCGCTGCCTTCGACAAGGCCTATATCGAAAACGAGGTCGCCTACCACAAGACCGTGAGCAATGCGCTGGAAACGCAGCTCATTCCCTCCGCGACCAATCCGGAGCTGAAGAATTTGCTCCAGACCGGCCTGAAGATCTTTCAAGGTCACGAACAGCACGCCGAGCATGTCGAGGCGGACCTGAAGTAGGAGCGCGTGATGCTGTCACGATGCGCCGCCGCCATCCTTGGGGCGTTGTTGTTGGTCCCGGCAGCGTGCGTGCCGGCAGCGGCGGCGACGATTCAAATCACGATGGAGAACCTGGAGATCGAGCCGGCGGTGGCCTCGGCCAAAGTTGGCGACACCATCGAATGGATCAACAAGGACGTCCTCGTCCATACCGCTACCGCACGCAACGGCGACTTTGACGTGACGTTGCCGCCGAAGAAGACGGAGAGTGTTGTCCTGAAGAAAGCGGGGACGGTGGACTACTATTGTCGCTACCATCCCAACATGAAAGCGACTCTCAAAGTCGCGCCCTGATGCGCGCCGCTGGATTCGAGGAGTCTGTCATCGGATCCTTCGAGGCTCGCTCCGCTCGCACCTCAGGATGGCGGATCAGACAAGCGAGGAGATGCCAATCGCAGATAACCTCAACCGCTGCCCTCATCCGAGCCTGGATTCTCCAGGCTGAACGTTTCCGACTGTTCGTCGTAGGCGAACAGCTCGGCGTAGCGGCCCCAGGAAACGATCGTCTTCAAGGTCTCGTCGGCATATTCCTCGGACATATAGTCCTCGAGCTCGTTTCGGAAGCGCGCGGCGGGCGCGGTGTGCGAGGGCCGTTCGTCGAGCACGCGCTTGATCAGGCCCATCACCGGCACGTAGGCAAGCAGATGTTCGGCGAACAGTTTCTTACGCGCGTCGGTTTCGAGATTGGCAAAGCGCTTGCCGGCCTCGGTGAGGACGAGGTCGCCGTCGTGAAACAGGGCGAATCGCAGCAGTTGCAGGGATTCACCAAGATGCAGGATCTCGTCGGCCTCGAGCTGCAACTGGCCGGCCAGCACCGGCAGGTCGGCGCGGCCGTAATATGGTTCGGCGGCCAGCGCTTCGATCAGACCAGACAGCACGTTGGAGGAGACATGGTCGAGCACCATGCCAACGGTCGGGCCGGGGATATTTTCGAATGTCGGCGGCGGGGTGGTGGGGCGCTGGGTCATGCGCGCATAGAGATTGTCGACGAGCTGCCGGAACGCCGGATCGAGCCGGTTGCGCGGATGCGGCAGGTCGACCTTGAACTCGGCCGCCACCCGGCCCGGGTTGGACGAAAACACCAGGATGCGGTCGCACATCAGCACCGCCTCCTCGATGTTGTGCGTCACCATCAATACCGATTTGATCGGCAGCCGGCCCTCGCTCCAGAGATCGACCAGGTCGGTGCGCAGCGTTTCCGCCGTCAGCACGTCGAGCGCCGAAAACGGCTCGTCCATCAACAGCAGGTCGGGATGGACGACCAGCGCCCGGGCAAAGCCGACGCGCTGGCGCATGCCGCCCGACAATTCCTTGGGATAGGCGGATTCAAAGCCGTCGAGGCCGATCAGGTCGATCGCCGCCAGCGCCCGCTTGCGCCGCTCCGCGGCATCGATGCCGAGCGCCTCGAGGCCGAGCTCGACATTCTGCAGCACGGTGAGCCAGGGAAACAGTGCGAATGACTGGAACACCATGGCCACCCCATGCGGTGGACCCACGATGGTCTGGCCACGGCAAGACGCATTGCCCGAGGACGGCGCGATCAGCCCGGCGATGATGCGCAGCAGCGTCGATTTGCCGGAGCCGGAGCGGCCGAGCAGGCCGACGATCTCGCCGGAGCGGATCGTGAGATCGACATTGTCCAGCACACGCAGATCTTCACCGCTGCCTTTCGGAAACACCCGGCTGACGCCGCGGATATCGATCAGGGTGGACTGTTGCTTTGACGTGTCGAGCATGAAGGTCCCTCATGGTCAGCCGAGGCGAAGCCGGCGCTCGCCGAAAGCGTAGAGTGGGCGCCAGACCAGCCGGTTGAACAGCGTCACCAGAACGCACATGATGGTGATGCCGAGCACGACGCGCGGAAAGTCGCCGGCCTCCGTGGCCTTGGCGATATAGGCGCCGAGTCCCTTGGCCGACAGATGGGTGTCGCCCCAGCTCGCGACTTCCGCGACGATGGACGCGTTCCATGAGCCGCCGGAGGCAGTGATGGCGCCGGTGATGTAATAGGGGAAGATGCCGGGCAGGATCGCCTTTGTCCACCAGCGCCAGCCCGTAAGGTGCAGGCTGGAAGCGGCCTCGCGCAAATCGCTGGGGAAGGCGGTGGCCCCCGCGATCACGTTGAACAGGATGTACCACTGCGTGCCCAGGATCATCAGCGGGCTCAGCCAGACATTGGCATTGAGCCGGTAATGCACGATGAGCAGCACGAACACCGGAAAAGCGAGGTTGGCCGGAAAGGCCGCCAGGAATTGCGCCAGCGGCTGCACCTGCTCGGCGAGTTTCGGTCGCAGCCCGATCCAGACCCCGACCGGTACCCAGATCAGCGTGGCCAGCGCGATCAGCACGGTCACGCGCAGAAGGGTGACGAGGCCATCTCCGATGGCGCTATAGACGTCTGACGGCTCCAGGCTGGCCGAGAGATAGGTGTAGGCCCGGTACGCCGCGTAGCCTGTGCCGATCCCGATCAGGAGGAACCAGAGCGCATCGACGAGGCGTGAGGGCGGGCCGCTCTTGACCGGGAAGCGGAAGCTCTTCGGCCACTCGACATCGAGGTTTGAAAACGCGCGGTTCAGCCCGGCAAAGGGAAGGGTCAGAGCGCGCAGCGCGCGGGTGCGGCGAAACAGATCGAGCATCCAGGAGGTCGGTGCATCGCCGGACGCGGTCTGCTCGAAGCGGAATTTATCGGCCCAGGCCACGATCGGGCGGAACAGCAACTGGTCATAGGCGATGATGACGAGCAGCATGGTCAGGATGGCGTAGCCGATCGCGGGCAGGTCGCGCTTCTCGATCGCGAGCGCCACATAGGAGCCGACCCCAGGCAGGGTTACGGTGGTGTTGCCGACTGTGATCGCCTCCGAGGCCACCACGAAGAACCAGCCGCCCGACATCGACATCATCGCGTTCCAGATCAGGCCCGGCATGGCAAAGGGCACGTCCAGCCGCCAGAAGCGCTGCCAGCCGCTCAAGTGAAAGCTTTGCGTGGCCTCGTCCAGGTCCTTCGGCACATTGCGCATCGACTGGTACATGCTGAAGGTCATGTTCCAGGCTTGACTGGTGAAGATCGCGAACACGCAGGCGAGCTCGGCGCCCAGCACTTTTCCCGGGAACAGATTGAGGAAGAACACGACCGTGAACGTGAGAAAGCCGAGAATCGGCACCGATTGCAGGATGTCCAGAAGCGGGATCAGCACCATCTCGGCGCGCCGGCTCTTGGCGGCGATCGCCGCATAGACGAACGTGAACACGATCGAGCAGGCCATCGCCAGCAGCATGCGCATGGTGGTGCGCAGTGCATAGAACGGCAGATGTACCGGATCGAGTGTGACGGGAGCGGTGTCCAGCGCCGACAAGGGCAGCGTGGTCTGCTCGCCGCCATAGACGATCAGCACCATGGCGCCGATCACCAGGATCAGGGCCACGACGTCCCAGATATTGGGCCGTGGCGCCTGTGTCAGCACGGCGATGCGGAGATCCTGCAGCGTCATCGGACGAACCCCCTAGAATTCGCCGTGCAGACGGCAGGAGAAGATCGAAACCGGCCCGCGGTCGGCGTTGTAGGCGGGGTTGGCGATGAACTGGTAGTCGGCGGTCACGGTGAAATTCTTGGTCACCTGATAGGCGTAGTAGGCCTCGAGAATCTGCTCGGGGCTGTAGTTCAGACGGCCGTCTCCGATCAACAGGCCGAGGCCGCCCGCCGCGAGAAAATCGCGATGCGCGGCGGAAAGCCCGTTGATCGCCCCGCCCACACCGACGGTGTCGTTGTCACGCCCCCAATAGCTGCCCTTGATGGAAACGCCGCCGGACAGGCTGCGATCGACATCGGTGAAGGACAGGATTTCGTTCTGGCCGTCGTTCCAGCTCAACCGTGCGAATAGGCCGACGTCCTTCATCACCTGCTGCTCGAGATTGGCATAGAAGCCGTATTTCGGATTGACGTGGCGGATGCTCGCCATCACGTCGTTGATGTTCTGGCTCGGATCCGTGGCCTCGATCGCCAGCGCCTGACGATAATTGCCGGTCACGCCCTGATTGCCGAAGACGCCGACCCGCAGCTTGCCGGGCTGCTCGAAGATGGTGTGGCGCTCTTCGAACTCGACCACCGCGCCGCCGGTCTTGAAGGTCAGGGTGTCGCTGTTCGGCTTCGAGGGTACCTCGACAAAGGCTCCGCGCACGGCCCAGTCCTTGCGGTTGAGCTCGACCATGGCGCCGCGCGTGTAGCCGGGCAGATCGGCGGGGAAATCGTAAGCGGCAGATCCCCACAGTGCCCAGTTCATGAAGTCGGCGCGGGGGTCATGGGCGTAAGCGTTGTTGTCGAAGAAATCGCCGACCGCAAAGCGGCCGACCACGAGCGTGACCCGATCGATGTCGCGCTTGCCGGGAAGCTGGTTGGGGCCGTCGGCGACATCCTCCTGCTCGCCGCCGAGACCGAAGGTCTGCTTGAAATAATAACGCTGCGGCCGGATTTTCGGGAAAGCGACGCCGGCTTTCTGCGCCTCCCCGTTCGGGAAGCCGGCGATGCCGAGCGTGCCGTTCAGGCCAAAACCCTGTGCCAGCTCCGGGTTGAAATAGAACTCGCCGCCCTGCCACAGTCGCACGCCGAGAAAGGCGGTCGTGGTCCAGGTCGCCTGTAATTGGCCGCTGCCGGGAAGGCTGTTCTGTCCCGCATAGGGCGAGCGGAACGACGGATAGCCTTGCGGCAGGAAGGTGGTCTGCGCGTGGACATTCCAATCGTTCGACTCGGGCAAGGCCGGCTTTGCATCCGCCGAGCCGGTCGGGCTGAAGAGCCTGTCGCCGAACTGGTAGTTGAGCCCGATCTTGGCGAGATGGATGCGGGGATCGACCGTGACGCCGGGCAGCGCAAAGCTGCTGAGATCATAGGTCTGGCGCGCCAGCTCGATATAGTCATATTCGAGCTTGGCGGTCCAATTGCCGCTGACGGCGAATTCGAGACCGAGACCCGCGGTCCAGCCGGGCTGATAATGCCCGACGGAAGAGACGATGTTGCTGGTGTTCGCCGGATCCTGATTGATGTTGATGTGGGTGTGCCCCCAGGCAAAGCCGCCGGTGATAAACGGCATCCAGTGTCCGAAGGCATAGCCGATGCGGCCCCGCAGCGTGCCGACATAGTCAAGGGTTGTGTTGAACGGAGCGGGCGTCAATGCCGGCTCATCGAGCGGACTGGTAAAGGAGGCATCCGCCTCGATGCCGAGCACGAGATGGTTGGCGAGCTCGCGGTTGTAGCCCATCTGGTAGCCGCCGATCAGGCCAGTGGTGCTGTGCGGAAGGAAGACGCCTTGCAGCGGCAGCGGATTGGTGCCGGGACCAAGGCTCGCGCCGCCATAGCCGAAATGCCCGCCGACATAAAATCCGGTCCATTCGTACACGGCCTTGAACGCGGGTGCCTTCAGCGGCAAGTCCGCCGCGAGCGCCGGCATGCCGAGCCCGAACAGTCCGAGGGCGATCAACGACGTCGACGACCGCGGGCCGCGTCTCGCGCCGCGCGTCTCGCGTGGCGCGGCTGGTGCGATCGTCGATTGCGTCATAAGCCCCAACATTCAATGCCCGTGATAGCCTAGGAAACCTGAGCCCGCCGACCCATCCGGCATCCATTCAGAACCCGGCATGCGCGATTCATTGTCCGGCCTTATTGCAAATCGTTCGCAACTAGACCTTATTGGAAGCTGCTCTCGATGGGAAGGAGCGCTGTCGGACGTTTCGCTAGATCGCATCGTCTAGTGACGTGCGTGCAACACAACACGATGGTCCGGACGCGCCCTCGACTTGTACGAAGGTTCGCCCGTGTCGAACGCGGTGTCCCGATAGCGCAGGGCCGCTCCGAGAGGCAGTCTCCGATAAGACAGTCGCAAGACAGTTTTGTGAAAGCCTGACTCGCCCCCCGCTGCAAACCGCAACGAAGGGTTGGGCTCGTCGGCGCTTTCCAGCTCCCAGCGACAAGTCGGCCGGTTGGAGCCTTCGCCGAGCGCCCAACGGCAAATCAGGCGCGGGGCGCGGGCCCGGCGCGCCGGGCTTTGACGGGTGGCACGGCGGTTGTCGTTGGCCGGCACGGGCGCCTCCAGGCGCCGGGACGGCAGCATTCGGAATTTGGTGACCTTCTCGAACATCGCTCACCTCCATGACCGCGGCCGGCGCGGCAGGAGAGGGAGCGGCAAGGCGGTCAATTAAAGGCGACCACCACCCCTCGCGCGGCTGCCGCCGTCGCGGTCGATCTCATGTTGTGGCGGCAACGCGGCTGCGATTGAAGCAATCGGGCTGGCGTTACCGAAGCGGGTACTGCCCATGGTCTCTTCATTAGGGTTGAAGCGCGGCAGCGGGCATTCGCTGCGAGCGGCCGCAACCGGCACATAGGCCTGGTCCCAGCGCGAGTCAAGCTTCCACCGCTATCCTACGGGCAGGATCATTGTTATCCTCCGGGGAGGATAGGAGACGCCAATGCCGGACCAGCCGCATGCTGCGATCGCCCGCCGCCTGAGGCGCGCCCATGGTCATCTCGAGAGCATCATCGAGATGATCGAACAGGGGCGACCCTGCGCCCAGATCGCACAGCAGTTGCAGGCCGTCGAAGGCGCGATCGAAAACGCCAAGAAAGCCCTGATCCACGATCACATCAGCCACAGCCTCGAACGGACGTTGAAGGCATCGGGGGCAAAGGGGCAGGCGGCGCTGAAGCAATTCAGGCAGATCGCGAAATATCTGTAGGGTCCCGCGTTATGGCAGATGCGCGAGCCGGGCCTGGAGCGACGGCGTGCCCGTAACCTCCACCTTTGGTCTGATCGTCTTGGTAGGGAACTTACATCTGTAAAGGAGGTTACCATATCGTGAGATTTGTTGGGACTTCGCTCCGACGCGGAGGAAAACCAATGAAGCCGATCAAGGTCGTACCGTCCTCATCCGGCGAGGTGTATCTGGTACTCGCCATCGTGAGCACCGTTTTGATGGGCGAGATGGCTGTCTTCGCGCTGCTGCGCGCAGGCTGAGGTCGGAAGAGGGCCGTTGGGGCACTCTCGCTGTGAGCGAATCGTTCGCTCCAGCGCACGCGGGCGTCATTGCGGAATGATATCCGCTCCGTTCCGTGTGGGAATGAGAGCGGGACAGCGCTACGAGGTAGAGCTGGGCGGGCTCGTCAGCGGCCGCAGCCTCGAACGACGGCGCCAGCACTGGAAATTAATGACGCTGCCGACAATGACCATCGGCGCCACTGCAATAATCGCCATGAGCGGCGACAGCGGCTTCGGCGAAATGAGTTCAAGGACCATCTCGGACACCATCCAAAGCGTCGCGAAGACCACGGCGAAATCGATCCTCGGAACACGAAGCCAATACAGGAGGGCCGAAACGGCGGTGGCCGGCGCAATGGCAGCGCCGATCATGTAAACGTTCAGCTCCGGTGGAGTCGCCGCGTCGATCACCATGGACGCGAGAAGCCAAAGGCTTGCGAACATTGCGATCACGTCGAAACGTTTCACGCGATTCTCCCGTGCGACAATTTGGCACACGAAACACGCCGGCCGTCCCTCTCGTCAAGGGTCAACGCCGCAGTGCAGCGGATTTTCTTCGGTCTTAAGTGGTAGGATGGGAGTGCGCCCGCGCGCGAATATCTCTCCGTCCCGCCTGAGGAGCGTGCGCCGCCGGCCTGTGCTCAGCCCCGCGCGCGTGGCGCGTGCTGGACCTCGACCGTGACGTGCGAGAGGTCGGTAAAGCGCGCCAGGCGCCGGCGATAATGCGCCGCTTCGCGCGACTTGCTGGTCGCCACGCTCACGATGGCGCCGAGATGTCCGGGCCCGAGCCGCCACAGATGCAGGTCGGTAACCTGGTCGCCCTCGCTCTCGACCGCCTGGCGAACCTTCTCGGCGATCCCTGAATCCGGCAAGCGATCAAGCAGAATGCCGCCGGTGTCCCGCAACAGGCCGATTGACCAGTTCGCGATCACCAGCGCACCGATGAGGCCGGCGAGCGGATCCATCCAGGCCCAGCCGAAGCCGCGCCCCAGCAGCAGGCCGGCAATCACCAGCACCGAGACGGCAGCATCGGCCATGACATGGACGATAGCCGCGCGCATGTTGTTGTCGCGCCGATGGGCCGCGTCGTGGTCGTGGCTGTGCTCGTGCTCCTCGAGCCGAAGCTCACGCCGCCATTGCTGGCCTGCCTCCAGCAGCGACACTTGGCAGACAAAGGCATGCGGCTCCGGAACCTCCTCGCGCGATTCCAGATACCCGCCTCGGTCCGCGAAGGCGAAGAGCTGGCGGCTGCCATCGGGACGCACCGTTTCGATGGCGAAATCGGATGCCATCGGCAGCGCGCCGCTTTCCGCGATGATGCGAAAGCGCGGCGGGGTACCGTGCTCAAAGATCTCGATGGCCAGCTCGCGCGTGCCGAACGTCACAAGCTGGGGCGCCTCGCCGTGGTGGTGATCCTGCTCATGATGAGCATGGCCATGATGACCAACATGATGGCCATGGCTGTTCCCGTGATCATGCCCGCCCGACAACAGCCAGGCGCTTGCGACGTTGACGATCAATCCCACCACCGCGATCGGGATCGCTTCGTCGAAGTGGATCTGGACGGGGTTGAGCAGGCGTTCGACAGCCTCGTATCCGATCAGCAGCGCAATCATCGCCAGCACGATCGCGCTGGTATAGCCCGCGAGATCACCGAATTTGCCGGTGCCGAAGGTGAAGCTGCGGTCGTGAGCGTATTTGCGGGCATAGGTGTAGGCCAGCGCAGCGAGCAGCAGTGCGCCGGCATGCGTCGACATATGCAGACCGTCGGCGATCAGCGCCAGCGAGCCGAACAGTGCGCCGCCGACGATTTCCGCGACCATCATCACACCGCACAGAACGATCACCGCCCAGGTGCGGCGCTCGGCCCTGTCATGGTCTCGGCCCAGGAAAACGTGTTCGTGCCGGGCAAGCTGGAACGCGTGGTCGACGTCCGCCATGGTCACTCACCTCAAATAGGTGTGAACGACATCGATGAGTTGCTCGGCCGCATCGGCGTTCAATGCGCCCGGATTCTTTTGCGGATCGACCAGATGGGTGCGCACATGGTCCTCGACCACCTCGGCCATCAGGCCTGCGACGCTGCCGCGGATGCCCGCGATCATGTGCATGATCCGGCCGCACTCCATCTCGTCGTTGAGCGCGCGCTCGAGCGCCTCGACCTGGCCGCGAATCCGGCCCACGCGTGCCAGCAGCTTTTTCTTCTCTTTGATTGTGTGCGTCATGCCGGCCCTCATAGGGTACCCCCCTATGCTATGTCAAGGCGAACAAAAGGGCCGCGCCCCGGGGCGGCCAGGCGGGTCGGGACGTCATAACGTGCGGTCAGATTAAATTAGCCCCGCGGCCCTCAGCGTCTTCACGTCGAATTTATCGACATCCTCGAGCAGTTCGACGAACGCGCGCGCGCCGTGCTCGATCAGGCGCTCACCTTTCTCCGCCGAGCCTTGCGTCGCATCGCCGACCGCGCCGCTTGGATGCAGGTCCTGCGTTTGCCAGGCGAACGGCGCGGGCCGTTGCGTCGAAAGCCAGCGATATCGCTTGTCCATGTCGAGGCCGGCGGAGCGGAAATTGGCGATTTTGTCGATGCGCACATGCTCGGCGAACCGTGCCAGCATGATGGACGTTTCCACCGCGCCGCCGTGAATGCCGTGGCGCAGCTCTTCGTCGGAGAACAGCCCCTGTGGTGCGCCGAAGCGTGACCACGAGGTGGTGACCACCAGCAGGCCAAGCGAGGCGCGCAGCTCCTGCGCGACCAGCATCATGGCCGCGCTATTGCCGCCATGGCTGGTGACGATCACAAGCTTTTTCACGCCCGCCCGCGCGACGCTCTCACCCAGCGCCGTCCACTGCCGCAGCGCGGTTTCCGCCGACAAGGTCAGTGTACCCGGAAAATCGATGTGTTCGGTCGAGATGCCGACAGGCTGCACGGGCAGGAATGTGGCCGGAAGATCGGCCGGCAGCAGCTCGCGCACGCGCGAGAGGTAGACTTGCGCGATCATCACATCCGTGCCGAGCGGCAGATGCGGACCATGCTGCTCGGTCGCGGCGAGCGGCAGCACCGCTATCCAGCGGGCAGGCTCGGCGGCGTCGATCTCGGGCCAGCTTATGTCGGCCCAGTCGCGGGGCGGGGTGGCATTCATCGCGCGAAAGGTTTCATTCGGGACATTTGCAAGCTAGTTTAGCTTCCATTCCGGAATGCTGTAAGCATCCGAAAGACCTCCCAATCATGGGCCAGAATGATCAACGGAGTCCAACCATGAACCCGGCTCTTTTGCGGCGAGCGTTAACCAGCCTTGCCGTGGCCTGGCTGATGACCTCACCCGCATCCGCCCAATCAAAGCCGGACGGCCAACTGGATAAGGTCTCCTTCGGAACCAACTGGGTCGCCGAAGCCGAGCATGGCGGATTCTTCCAGGCGGTTGCCGATGGCACGTATAAGAAATACGGCCTCGATGTCACTATCGTGCCGGGCGGGCCGAACACCAATAACCGCATGCTGGAGATCGCGGGCAAGATCGATTTCTTCATGGCGGCGAACACGCTGATGTCGTTCGATGCGGTCGCCAACAACGTGCCTGTCGTGGCGGTGGCCGCGATGTTCCAGAAGGATCCGCAGGTGCTTCTGACTCATCCCGAGACCAAGGCGACCAAGCTCGAAGATTTGAAGCCGCTGACGCTGTTCGTGTCCAAAGAAGGGATGACAAGCTACTTCCAGTGGCTGAAATCGGAGTATGGTTTTAACGAAAAAAACGTGCGTCCCTATACCTTCAATCCACAGCCCTTCATCGCCTCGGCGCAAAGCGCGATGCAGGGCTATGTCAGCTCCGAGCCGTTCGCGGTCGAGAAGGCCGCCGGCTTCAAACCCACGATCTTCCTGCTCGCCGACTACGGCTTCAACAGCTATTCGACGCTGATCGAGACGCGGCGCGACATGATCGAGACAAAGCCAGACCTGGTGCAGCGCTTCGTCGATGCGTCGATCATCGGGTGGTACAACTATATCTACGGCGATAATTCGGCCGGCAATGCGCTGATCAAGAAACTCAACCCGGAAATGACCGACGAACTGCTCGCCAATTCCGTCAGCAAGATGAAGGAATACGGCATCGTCGATTCCGGCGACTCGTTGAAAAGCGGCGTCGGCGCCATGACGGACGAGCGCGTGACCAGCTTCTTTCAGAAAATGGTGAAGGCGGGCGTCGTGCGCCCCGACCTCGACTATCGCAAATCCTACACGCTTCGCTTCGTCAATAAGGGCGTTGGCCTGGATTTGCGGCCAAAGAACTGACGGATGGTGCAGGTCTTGTCCGATATCGACGCGGATCTTGCGGGACTCTCCGTCAGCCTGCGCGGCGTCACCAAAACCTTTGAAGGCGGAATTTCGGCGCTCGGACCTCTGGACCTGAAAGTCCGCAAGGGCGAATTCCTGGCGCTGGTGGGCCCCTCAGGTTGCGGCAAATCGACGGCGCTACGCCTGATCGCGGGGCTTGCCACGCCGACCACGGGCACCGTCCAGACATCCCGCCATGATCGTGATGCGCGGCCGGGCCACGCCATCGGCTTCGTGTTTCAGGAGCCGACGCTGATGCCGTGGACCTCGGTGTGGGAGAACGTGCGCCTGCCCTTGAGACTCGCGCGCACTCCGGCCGCCGCGGCGGACGTGCGCATCAGGGAGGCGCTGGAGCGCGTCGGTCTTGCCGAATTCGCGCAGAGCTATCCCCGCGAACTCTCCGGTGGCATGAAGATGCGCGTATCGCTGGCCCGCGCGCTGGTGACCGACCCCGATATTCTCTTGATGGACGAGCCGTTCGCCGCGCTCGATGAGATCACCCGCTTCCGGCTCAACAACGACCTGCTTGCGCTGTGGCGCAATCTGCGCAAGACCGTCATCTTCGTCACCCACTCGGTGTTCGAGTCCGTTTATCTGTCGCAGCGCGTGGTGGTGATGACCTCGCGCCCGGGCCGCATCGCAGCCGAGATCGGCATCGCAACGGTCGAGCCGCGCGGCGAGGAGTTCAGAACGTCCGCCGCCTATGCCGATTACTGCCGTAAGGTTTCCGCGGCGCTGGCGCCGGCCTATTCCGGGCGGTCCGCGCTATGAGCGCTCAAGGCAAGAAGCAGGTTGCCGACGGTGGCAACGCCTTGCGGCTGTTGCGGATCGTGCTGCCGGTGCTCGTGCTGGCGCTGGGCCTGATCGTCTGGGAACTCGTGGTGCGCCTCAATGACATTCAGCCCTATGTGCTGCCCGGACCGGTACTTGTCTTCAAGACCTTGATCAGCGATTGGGACGTGCTGTGGCAGTCGCTGCTGACGACGCTGCTTACGACGCTTGAAGGTTTCATTGCCGCATCCGTCGGCGGTATCGGGCTGGCGCTTCTGTTCAACCAATCAAAGCTCCTGGAATATTCGTTGTTCCCCTATGCGGTGATCCTGCAGGTGACGCCTGTCATCGCGATCGCCCCGCTGCTGCTGATCTATCTGCCGCAGCAGACCGCCGTCGTCGTCTGCGCCTGGATCGTCGGATTTTTTCCGGTGCTGTCCAACACCACGCTGGGGTTGAACTCGGTGGACCGCAATCTCGCCGGTCTGTTTCAGCTTTATGGCGCCTCGCGCCTCCAGGCACTGCGGCTGCTCAAGTTGCCCTCGGCCTTGCCCTATATTCTCGGGGGCTTGCGCATCGCCGGCGGATTGTCGCTGATCGGCGCCGTGGTCGCGGAGATCGCGGCGGGCACCGCGGGGGCAGGGTCCGGACTTGCCTATCGGATCGCCGAATCCGGTTATCGTCTGAACATTCCCCGCATGTTCGCGGCGCTCCTGCTGTTGTCGCTTGCCGGGATTGTCATCTATGGGTTGCTGGCGCTAATTTCGCATCTCGCATTGCGGCGCTGGCATGAAAGCGCGCTTGGAAAGGAAAGCTGATGGCGGCCGGAACAATCTCCTCCGAAAAAATCGATCTCCTCGTGCATGGACCGCGCAAGCCGATCGTTGATGACGGTTTTCCCGATCAATTCGTGCTGCATCATTTCGAGACCACGGGCGATCTGGAACGGCTGACGCCGGAAGTAGCCGCAAAAATCCGCGGGCTCGCGATTACCTACAATTCGGTGCGCGCCGATGCCAAGACGCTGGCGCGGTTTCCGAAGCTCGAGATCGTGTCCTCCTTCGGCGTAGGTTACGATCATGTCGATGCCGCCTATGCCCGCGATCACAACATCATGGTCACCAACACGCCTGACGTGCTGACCGAAGAGGTCGCCGATCTCGCCATGGGCCTTCTGATTGCGACCCTGCGCGAGTTCGTCAAGGCGGACAAATATCTGCGCGCCGGTCTGTGGCAGACGCAGCAATATCCCTTGAGCGCCGGCTCGCTGCGCGACCGCAAGGTGGGCATGGTCGGCATGGGCCGGATCGGACAGGCGATCGCGCGGCGGCTTGAGGCCTCGCTGGTGCCGGTGGTCTATCACACCCGCAATCCGGTTCCGGGCCTGTCCTATCAGCATTATCCCAACCTGATGGAGATGGCGAAGGCGGTGGATACGCTTGTCGTCATCGTCCCCGGCGGGGCGGGAACGGCGAAGATGATCAACGCCGAGGTCATGAAGGCGCTGGGGCCGCGCGGGGTCATCATCAACGTTGCGCGCGGCACGGTTGTGGATGAGCAGGCGCTGATCCACGCGCTCAAGTCTGGGACCATTCTGGCGGCCGGGCTCGACGTGTTCGAGCGCGAGCCGCACGTGCCGGATGAGCTGAAGGCGATGCAGAACGTCGTGTTGCTGCCACATATCGGCTCGGCCTCCGTGGTCACGCGGAATGCGATGGACCAACTCGTCGTCGACAATCTCAAGGCCTGGTTCGCCGGCAAGCCGCCGCTCACACCGGTGGCGGAAACGCCCATAAAGGCTTAAGCGATGAAACATGCCGCGTTGCTTGCGTGTGCGCTCCTGGCGATGCCGGCCGTGTCGCCCGTGTGCGCGCAGGACGCGGCAAGCCTGAAGCAGGAGATGATCGGCCAGTGGGAGCTGTCCACGACCGATCGCAGCAAGACCTGCGTGGTGACGCTGAAAGGGGATTCGACCTCGCATGGGTTGAAGCTCGCGCTCGAGCCCGGCTGCGCAGCGGCACTGCCCTTCACCAAGGACATCACCAACTGGAGCATCAAGGGGCTCGATATCGTCCGGCTGCAGGATGCCAAGGAGGAATCGGTCCTCGATTTCACCGAGGTCGAGACCGGCATTTTCGAAGGCGTTCGCCCCAACGAGGGCGTCTATATCCTGCAGAACCTCGCCGCCGCCCGCTCGCTCGCCAAATCGATGGACCAAATGATCGGGGACTGGGCCATGGTCCGCGGCGACGGCAACACCGTCTGCGGCCTGACGCTGACCAACAACGATGCCGGCAGCGATAATTTTCAGGTGTTCCTGAAACCGAAATGCGATCCTGTCATCGCTGCGTTCGCGCCGACGCAATGGCGCCTGGAGCGCGGCCAGATCCTCCTGATGTCCGATCGCGGCGAGACCTGGCATTTCGAGGCGGATGATAATGCACAGTGGCGGCTGGTGCCCGATAGTGCCGATCCGCTGATCATGCTGCGGCAGTAAGCGGCTTCGGCCCCCCGGGGGCGGAACCCTGGCGAGCCAGCAAGCGTTGGCTCCATCTCATGTTGTGCGATGCCTGCCGGCCACTGGAGCAGCAGCCATGGCGAAGAAAAAGGTCTTGGCGATCGGGATCGATCCGTCCTTCGTGGATTTTTCGGCCCTGCCGCAATTCACGCCCGAGCTGTTTCGCCAGCACATCGATACCCAGGTCGATCGGGTGCGCGATCTCGGCTACGACGTCACGCTGTGCTTGATCGATCTCGGCGATACCGCGGAGGCGGTGACCGCCGACGCGCTCAGGGCCGTCGCCTTTGATTGCGTGCTGATCGGCGCGGGCCTCAGGCAGCCGCCGGAGCGGCTGCTGCTGTTCGAAAAGATCCTCAATCTCGTGCACCGGCTCGCGCCGACCGCCGCGATCTGCTTCAACACTACGCCCGCCGATACGGCAGAGGCCGTGCAGCGCTGCATCGGGTCTTGAAGCTAGTGTCCTGAACCAGAAGTTCGCGGTATTTGCCGGGCGGTTGCCGAGGTATTGTATCGGCAGAAGCGTTCGATGGAAGCGAGGATGATCAGACCGTCGTCGTTCAGTTCCATGACTTCGCCAAAATCCATCTGCTCGCCTTTGCCCGGCATCGCGCGGATACTCCCAGATCAGGCGCTTGCCGTCGGTGAGCTAGCCGGTCTGATAATACGGCCGGACGTGCGACTTGCGTTAGCCAGGCTGCGCAATTAGCAGCCGCAGTGTCGCAACTCCCGTGCGAATTGCGCATATCGTCATTTCCGAACGCCCGCGATGCAGGAACGATGATCGCCCGCGCCAATTGACGCAACAGATCCGCTCGGCGGATTTGCCGGAAACAACGCATCAAGGATGATCGATCATGCTCGACCGCACTCAAACCGTTGCCGATCGCATCGCCAATGCGCTTCAACGTCACGGGGTTTCGTTCGCCTTCGGACAGAGCGTGCCGTCCGCGGTAATACTCGCGTGCGAGGCGCGCGGCATCAGGCAAATCACCTATCGCCAGGAGAACATGGGCGGTGCGATGGCCGACGGTTTCGCGCGCATCTCGGGCCGGATTCCCGTGATCTTCTGTCAGAATGGACCTGCGGCGGCCATCATGGTCGCGCCGTTCGCCGAGGCGATGAAGGCCGGCAGCCCGATCGTGGCGCTGATCCAGGACGTCGAGCGTGCGCATATCGGCAAGAATGCGTTCCAGGAATATGATCATCAATCGTTGTTTGCGCCGGTCACCAAATGGTTCCGGCGCCTGGAGGACCCGGACCAGATCGACGATTTGATCGATGCGGCATTCGTTGCCGCCGGTACCGGCCGCCCCGGCCCCGCGGTGCTCATGCTGCCGCTCGATCTGCAGCGCGCTAAAGCGAGCGGCCGCTTGCGTCGCAGCCTTCGGCTCGACGCCTGGCCCATCGATCGGCCGCGTCCGCCGCAATCGCTGATTGTGCAAGCGGCTGAACTGATCGCATCCGCCGAGAATCCGGTGATCGTTGCGGGAGGCGGTGTTCACGCATCGCAAGCGAGCGCCGTGCTTGCAAGGCTGCAGGAAGAAGCAAGCCTGCCGGTTGTGACCACCAATATGGGCAAGGGCGCAGTCGCTGAAACGCACCCGCTCTCGGCGGGGCCGCTTGGCGCGTTGAATGGACCCGGCTCGCTCGGCCGCCACACCAGGCCTTTCTTGGATGAGGCGGACGTCATCCTGCTGGTCGGCACCAGGACCAATGAAGACGGCACTGACGCATGGACACTGATCCCGCGGCAGGCGCGGCTGATTCACATCGACATCGATCCGGAAGAGATCGGCCGCAACTATGAAGCCATGCGGTTGCTCGGCGATGCGCGCGAGACGCTTGCGGCGCTTGCAGAGACGACCTTCGCCTGCGACCTCGCGAAGCGGCGGGCGGCGCGCGCGAAGCTTGAGAGGCGGATCGCCGATGCCTGGGCCGCCTTTGATGTCGACCGGGCAAAGGAGGCCCGCAGCGACGCCGCGCCGATCCGGCCCGAGCGGATCATGACTGCGCTGCAAGCGCATCTCGACGACGATACGATCGTCGTCGCCGACGCAAGCTATGCCTCCAACTGGGTGGTCGGCTATTTGCGCACCGCCTCACCACAAACGCGCATCATCACGCCACGTGGGCTGGCGGGTCTCGGCTGGGGCTTTCCGCTTGCGATCGGCGCCAAGCTGGCGCGGCCGCAGGCGAAGGTTGTCGCTGTGGTGGGAGATGGCGGTTTCGGCCATGCCTGGGCGGAGCTTGAAGCGGCCGTCCGCACGGGTCTCGCGCTGACGGTGGTCGTGCTCAACAACGCCGTGCTCGGCTACCAGAAAGATGCCGAACAGGTGAAGTTCGGCCGCTACACGTCGTCGGGACATCTCGGCCGTGTCGATCATGCGGCGATCGCCCGCGCCTGCGGCGGAAGAGGTGAGGTGATCGAGACCGTCGCCGATCTGGACGTTGCGCTCGATGCCGCGCTCGGGGCGCAGGCCGTGACCCTGCTCGACGTCAACACTGATGCGTGCGCGCATCCGCCGGTCTCGCTCTATGCCGGCAAGCTCGACCACGCGACGGCACAGGGCATCATTCACGAAGCAGTCCCGTAGCGGCCGTTACCGAGTTTTGTTGCGGCGCTTTTTCGCAACGCGCCGCTTTGCACGTCCGCGCTCGAGATCACGGCGGGCTCTCCGCCTGGTCTGCTCGGAATATTGCCCTTTGGGCGGCGCAGGAATCCTTTTACCTGCCCGCCGTTCACGTGACAATTTGATGGCAAGGGCTTGCGCCTGCTTTTTGCTCTTGGCCATGCTGAACTCCTCTCGATGAGACATGACCATGGGTCAATAGCGGTCCCGCGACAGCGTTCCCTCACGTTCGACATCGGGCCGTCATGATTGGTTGCTGTGTCGCGGCGGCAGGTTGAAGCGCTTTTCCCGCGCGAGGCGAAGGCGAAGCGATTGACTTGCGCCAAAGCGATTGCGAACAAGCGTCGTGGAATGAAACGCAAATGGAGAACTGCACGGATGTTCAAAAAGCTTGGAATTGCCGCGTTGCTGGCGCTCTCGGTCGCGATGCCCGTTCATGAGGCCGTGGCCCAGGATACGCTGGGCGGGGCGCTGTTGGGCGGTGCTGCGGGCGCCATTGTCGGCGGCGCGGTCGGAGGGGGCCGCGGTGCAGCAATCGGCGCGATCGTCGGCGCGGGCACAGGCGCGGCCATTGCCAGCGAGGGCGAGCGCCGCCGCGGCGGCTACTATTATTATCGCGATGGTTGCTACATCCAGCGTCCCGACGGCGCCTGGATCCGCGTTCGTCCGCGCTACTGCTATTGACTGCAATATCGTCGAATGACGCCGATCAGTTCGGAGAGGCGCCCGGCGGTGCCTCTCGATTGATCGGCAATATTGCTGAACTCGGCGCAGCTTGAGCGCGACTCAGTCTCACCTTTGCGGTCGCGCCGGATCTCGCCGAAGATGATGCAGTCGTGTGTGCGAACGCCGAAGAGCGCGGCGGTCGCGCATCCGTTCAAGCTTACAGGCCGGATTGATTATATATCAGAGCGATCCGGTAGCGGGTCGATTCGCGCGACCTGGCAAGAGAACGTGTCGACTTGCGCCGGCATGATCGGGCCGCTCACTTTTTCAACCCAATCCAAGAACCTGTCGATCAGGTAAACGGGCGTCAGCATCGCCAAGCCCACGCCCCACATCCGCACCGCTGTCTCGTTCATCATCGATCCCCTCCTTCGATGACGAGCTTTTCTGACACACATCCTGCGGAACGAGAAGCGGATAGTAAATGGATGGTAAATGGGCGGATGAGCCGAATCAATTTCATCCCCTTCAGGCTTGCCTGCCGCCCTTGCCGACGCGTCGCGCTTCGGATGTCCATGGCAGCTTCGCGTTGCTGAGCTTGCGCCTTCGCAATGGCTGCAGCTTGAGCCATGCAGCCTGCTCCCGCCCCACCTCCGCTTCTGCAATGACCTCTAGTCTAATCGCATCGATCTCACCGGACGAGAGGACTGTGCCGGGACCATACTTCATCGGCTTCTCCATGGATGTGTCTCGGTCCTGGGAGTGTTTGGGTTCTTGACGGGAATACGTGGTCCGAAAGACCTTCTGGCGCGGCGGAGCTACATCAGCCGCATCCCCTTCAGGCTCGCGTGCCCGCCTCTGCCGACGATGATATGGTCGTGCACGGCAATCCCGAGCGGCGCGGCGATGTCCACGATCGCCTTCGTCATCCGCACATCCGCCTGCGATGGCGTGGGATCGCCCGAGGGGTGGTTGTGCACCAGGATGATCGCGGTGGCGGAGAGTTCGAGCGCGCGCTTGATCACTTCGCGCGGATAGACCGGGGTGTGGTCGACCGTGCCGGTCTGCTGCACCTCGTCGGAGATGAGCTGGTTGCGCTTGTCCAGGAACAGGATCCGAAATTGCTCCTTGTCCGCAAAGGCCATGCTGGTGCGGCAATAGTCGATCACGTCGCTCCATGACGAGAGCAGCGTCCGCTGCTTCAATTCACCCTTCGCGATGCGGGGGGCCGCCGCGGCGATCAGCTTGAGCTGGCTGATCGAGGCGTCGCCCATGCCGTCGACCTCGCGGAGCAGCGTTTCCGGCGCGTGGATCACTTCGGCGAAGGAGCCGAATCGTTTCAAGAGCGCCTTGGCGAGCGGCTTCATGTCGCGCCGTGGCTGCGCCGCGAACAGCACCATCTCCAACAGCTCGTAGTCGGTGAGCGCATCCGCGCCTGATTGACGAAAACGCTCGCGCAGGCGCTGCCGGTGGCCGTGATAATGCGGCTCCTCGCGTGGCCCTTTGGGCTGGTCCTGAGACGGGTCGGGTTGTTCGGCCATCGCCACCAATGTGCCGAGGCGGAAAAGATTTGCAACCCTGAAGTGCGAGGGCGGCACGATCAGGCCGCAATGCGCGCAGGGTGGGCATTCGCACGGACATTTGAGTTGAGCTCGCCGATGATGACTTCCAAAACCGGCTCATCAACGCCGTAGCTGTCCCGCTTTCGCATGTCGCGTCACGGGCCATCTTGCCAAGGCGGGAGCGATCATTAAGTCATCCTTGTAGGTCATCCTTCGCGATTTGGTCCGGCGGGGGCAGGCGGACAAATCGATTTCAAAACAAGCTTGATCCGGAGGGAGACGCCACGCGGCTCGGGGCTGCAGAGCCTTGTGCCTGCGTCCAAGGCCGGCCGTCGCTATCGGAGGTGCCGATCATCGTCGGCATCGCCGCGAACTAACTCGCCTGATCTTTTGGCAAATCTCGGGGAACGCCCGTTCCCAGCAAAGGAAAATCAAGAAACATGACCACGATCGCTTCCGATCTGCCGGGCGACTCGCAAGAGGTTTCGGGCTGGATCACTCTTCTGCTGGCCGCATCGTGCGGCCTGATCGTCGCCAATCTCTACTACGCGCAGCCGCTGGTGGGACCGATCGCCGCCGATCTGGGGCTGTCGCCGCAACTCGCCGGGCTGATCGTGACCATGACACAGATCGGCTATGGCGCCGGTCTATTGCTGATCGTGCCGCTTGGAGACCTCGTCGAGAATCGCAGGCTCGTCATTGCCGTGACCGGTCTTGGTGCCCTGGCGCTCGCCGGGGCCGCGCTGTCGAGCGCGCCGCTGCCGTTTCTCCTGGCATCCCTGCTCATCGGGCTGGGATCGGTGGCCGTGCAGATCCTCATTCCCTATGCCGGCCATCTTGCGCCCCACGCCGTGCGCGGCCGGGTGGTCGGCAACGTCACCACGGGCTTGATGCTGGGCATCATGCTGGCGCGTCCCGCCTCGAGCTTCATCGCGGCGGTGTCGTCCTGGCACGTGGTCTACGGCATCTCGGCCGCGATCATGGTCGCGCTATGCCTGGTGCTCCGCCGCTCGCTGCCGGTCAGTGAGCCGAGGGCGCGCCTCGGCTACGGCAAACTTCTGGCTTCGATGGTGCACCTGGCGCGGACCACGCCGGTGCTACGGCGTCGCGCGCTCTACCAGGCCGGTCTGTTCGGCGCGTTCAGCCTGTTCTGGACCACGGTGCCGCTGGTGCTCGCGGGCCCCGGCTTCCGTTTCTCGCAAGCCGGCGTTGCCTTGTTCGCGCTGGCCGGCGTCGCGGGTGCCATCGCTGCCCCGCTTGCGGGCCGCATTGCCGACCGCGGCTGGACCCGCCCCGCCACCGCTTTCGCCATGCTGCTGACCGCCGGCGGTTTTGCGCTGACCCGGTTCGGTGAACTGGGCTCGCCGCTGTCGCTGGCCGCATTCGTGGCGGCGGCGATTGCGATTGATTTCGGCGTGCAGGCCAATGTCGTGCTGGGTTACCGCGCGCTGTTCGTGCTGGGCGCGGAGCAGCGAAGCCGCCTCAATGGGCTTTATATGACGACGTTCTTTCTCGCCGGCGCGGCGGGCTCGGCGATCGGCGGGTGGGCTTATGTGCAAGGCGGCTGGACGCTGGCGGCCTCAATCGGCGGCGCGCTGCCGCTATTGGCGCTGATCTATCTCGCGACGGAATGAGGTAGAGCGGGATGAATTGCGTGGATCGGCCGGCGGACTCGTTCCACCTCTGCCCAAGCATTGCATCCGGCCATACGAAGCATCATCCAGCGCAATCCAGGGCACCGTGCGGGCTTACCAACGGACACAGAAGGACGACAAAAGCCGCGCCGATCTGGCGCGGCTTCCTCGCGGCATGATCGGTCCTCTCAGAGCAGCCCGTTCTTCCTCAGGATCTCCGGGGCGTTGTCCTTGGTGATCAGCATGGTGGGCAGTGTGATCACCGGCGGGATCTTCTGTCCATTGAGCAGCTTGACTGCCTGGCGCAGCCCTTCCGCGCCAGGCGTCGCATAGAGGAACGTCGCGGTCAGAAGCCCCTTGTAGACCCAGGTTGCGCCCTCGTCCGGCAGGCCATCGATGCCGATGAAGAACTTGATGTCCTTCTCACGGCCGGCATCCTTGGCGGCAAGATAGGCGCCGTAGGCCATCGGATCGTTGTGGCCGTAGACGAGATCGATATTCTCGTTGTTGCGGAGCGCCGTGGTCATGATGTTGTAGGCCTGGTCCTGCTTCCAATCGCCTGACTGGTTGTTGAGCAGGTATTTGATGCCTGGTTCCTTATCGGTGAGGGCGTGGAAGCCGTCATGGCGATCATGCGCCGGCTGCGTGCCCATGCCGCCCCAGATCTCCACAACATTGCCCTTGGCCTTGCCTGGCCCGCCCAGCAGCTTCACCGCATGCTCGCCGGCTGCGCGTCCGATTGCGAGATTGTCGCCGCCGATGAACTCGGTGATCCGCTTGGTCTCGACGTTGCGATCGAGCACGATCACCGGAATTTTGGCGTCGATCGCCTTCTCGACCACGCCGGTGAGCCCGGCCGATTCCTTGGGCGAGATCAACAACACGTTCACCTGCTGCACGATCAGGTTCTCGCAGTCCGCGACCTGCTTCTCGGTCTTGTCCTGGCCGTCGGTGATGATCAGGTCGATTTCGGGATGCTGCTTCGCCTCGGCCTGGATCTCCTTGTTGAACTGCACGCGCCACGGCTCGAGCGTCGTGCATTGGCTGAAGCCGACCCTCCATTTGGCCGCGGCCCGGGCCGGCGTCCATCCCACCGGCAGATAAATGGTCATCGCCGCACCGGCGGCGGTCGCCGACATCCGTAGAAATTCACGACGCTTCATCGAGGTCCTCCCTTGCAAATGGCGCGTTCGAGGCGCTCAGCGGCCGAATTGGTTCGGCCGATCCGGTTTCGCTCGCGCGTTTTGCGGCAGGAAGCCGCCATCGCGCGACGAGCTGTCCGAGATTCTGTTCCTGCACCAGCACGGTGCAGACGATGATCAGGCCCTTCATCACGAGCTGCACGTTGGAATCGATGTTCTGGAGCTGCAGAATGTCCGATAACAGGCCAAAGATCAGGACGCCGACAAAGGTGCCGGCGAGACCGCCGCGGCCGCCCATCAGGCTGGTGCCGCCGATCACGACGGCTGCGATGGCGTCGAGTTCGAGGCCAGTGCCGGCGTCCGGCTTGCCCTGCCGGTACTGCGCGACAAACAGCACGCCCGCGATGCCCGCGAGCAGGCCGGACAAGAGATAGGCAGTGAACTGGACCCGGGCGACCTTGATGCCGGAGAGTTTGGCGGCCTCGGCATTGCCGCCGATCGCATAGATGTAGCGGCCGAACGTCGTGAAGCGCAGGATTGCGCCGAAGATCAGGATCGCGGCGAGAAAGAACGCGCTCGGCACCGGAATGAGTCCCCAGAGCATCGAACGCAGGGCTTCAAAGGCCTCGGTCGCGTTGGTGCCGGTATAGACCGCGATCACCGCATTGTCCTGGCCGGCCGTGAGGCGCCCGATGCCGAGCGCGCTGACCATCATCGCCAAAGTGACGATGAACGGCTGCAATCGCCCGGTCACGATCAGGAGGCCGTTCACGGAGCCAAGCAGGAGCGTCACGCAAGGGGTCACCAGCAGGACGCCGAGCACGCCGAACTTGGTCGAAAGCTGGCTCGCCGCGAACCGGCAGACCAGCAGGGCGGCGAGGAGACCGAGCAGCGCCGGGATGCCAAAGCGCTGCCAGGTGCCGAGCGCGACCTCGCGGCGGGCGCCGGCCGTCACGTCGCGGCCGCGGGCAATGCCGTGCAGCACGAAGCGGGCGAGACAGGCGACCGCGGCGAAGCTGACGAGCGTCGCCGCCGGCACGCCGATCACGGAGGCCGCGGTCCAGCCCGGCTTGGTGAGCAGCATCGCGCAGACGATGGTGGAAAAACCCATCAGCGAGCCGACCGAGAGGTCGATGCCGCCGAGCAGGATGACGATGGTCATGCCGGTGGCGACGAGCCCGGTGATCGAGACCTGGCGCAATACGTCGGTCAGATTGGCGTAGGACAGGAAGATGTTGTGGCCGGAGGAGGTGCGCGGCGAGGCGGCTGCGCCGATTGCGCAAATGATCAGGAGCCCCCAATAGAGCTTGGTACGCGACAGCGCGCGAAGCAGGCGTGTCATTGGCTTTCCCACGGATGAGCGGCCATGCCCGGTGCGGCCAAGCGCATGATCCGCTCCTGCGTCGCCTCGTGGCGTCGCAAGAGGCCGGTCTGATGTCCCTCGCACATCACCAGGATCCGGTCGGACATCAGCAAGAGCTCCGGCAATTCCGAGCTCACGACGACAATGCCCAGGCCCTGCTCGGCAAGCCCGAAGATGAGCTGATAGATCTCCTGCTTGGCGCCGACATCGATGCCGCGCGTCGGCTCATCGAGCAGAAGGACGCGTGGTTCTGTGGCGAGCCATTTGCCGATAACGATCTTCTGTTGATTGCCGCCCGAAAGCGTCGCGACGGTCTGGTCGATATTCGCGCAGCGTACGGAAAGCCGCTGCACCACATCGTGCGCGAGCCGGCTCTCGCGGGCGAAATCCCGTATGCCGAAGTGAGACAACGCACCAACGGAGGGCAGCGCGACATTGCTGCGGATGGAGGCCGCAAGGTGGAGGCCGCGCGATTTGCGATCCTCGGTCACGAGCGCAAGGCCGAGCCGATAGGCGTCGGCTGGCGAGTTGATCTCGGCGATTGCGCCGTCGATGGCAATCTCGCCGCCGCGCCAGCCCGCGGCTGCGCCGAAGATCGATTCCAGAATCTCGCTGCGACCAGAGCCGAGCAGGCCGCCGACGCCCAGGATCTCGCCGCGACGCAGGTCGAAGCTCACGCCGTGGAGCACGCGTTTCCAGCCGTGGACGGCAGGCTGATCGAGTGTGAGATTGCGCACCGAGAGCACGAGCCCACCATTAGCGCTGGTAGTGCGGTGGCTCGCGGCCATGTCGCGGCCAACCATCGCCGAGATGATCGTGCCGTGCGTAAGCTCGCCGATATCAGCAGTTAGCACCCGCCGGCCGTCGCGCAAGACCGTGACGCGGTCGGCAAGCGCGAGCACCTCGTCGATGCGGTGGGACGTGTAAATGATGGCAACCCCTTCCGACCGCAACTGGCGCACCACCTTGAACAGCGTCTCGCATTCCGGCGTCGACAGCGCCGAGGTTGGCTCGTCCATGATGAGGACGCGGGCGTCGAGCGAGAGCGCTTTCGCGATCTCCACAAGCTGTTGCTCGCCGACGCGCAAAGCGGCGACGCGGCTTTCCGGATCGATGTTGACTTCAAGGCGTCGCAAGAGGCGCGCCGCAGCCCGCGTCATTCGCCGACGGTCGATGATGGTGCCGGCGATGAGCGGTTCGCGACCCAGAAAGATGTTGTCGGCGATACTCAGTTCCGGAACCAGATTCAGTTCCTGGTGGATGATGGCGACCCCGGCCGCCTCGGCGTCTCGCACGCCAGCGAATGCGGTTGCGAGGCCGCCGATCCGAACAGTGCCGGCGTAGCTGACGTGCACGCCGGCCAGGATTTTCATCAGCGTGCTCTTGCCGGCTCCGTTCTCGCCCATCAGGGCATGCACTTCGCCGCGGCGCAGATCGAAATCGACCTCGCGCAGCGCCGTCACTCCGGCGAAGCTCTTGGTGATCTGCTCGGCCGCCAGCACGGTTCGTCCCGGCGCCTGCCCTGCCTCGAGGGGGCGCTGCAGGGAAGGAAGGCGTCCATTGGGCCCGCCCGGCGCGTTCGCCTGCGTCTCCATTGGCTCACGTCCCTCCCCGGCTTGCCGGCCCCTTGTGTCCGCTGAATCGACGGCGCCTGGGGCGGGCGACTATTTTTGATTATCTGATATGCTAGTTATATGAGAGGCGGCTCGTCAAGCCTCCAAAGGGCGAAGAGAGCTTCGTCGCCAACGGGAGTGACATTGATGCATTCGATCGGGGGGTTCAGCGCGGGGGCGGTCGCGCCGCGCGGCCGCGGCGGCCGCGAATCCAAGGTTGACCGCGCGTATCGGGCGCTGAAGCAAGCCATCGTCTCCGGCAGCCTTGCCCCGGAGATGCCGATCGACAAGAACGAATGGTGTGCGCGGTTCGAGGTTTCGCGGCTGTCGATCACGAGCGCGATCAACCATCTTGCCTTCGAAGGGCTGGTGATTATCGAGCCCCAGCGCGGCTCCTATGTCGCGCGGATCCACCTTGCCGACGTCAAGCAATGGATGCTGATGCGCCGCGCGCTTGAAATGGAGGTGGTCGCCTCCTGCGCGACGAGCTTGTCAGAAGAGGGGCTCACGAAGCTCGCTCAGAATCTCGCCTATCAACGCGCAGGGCTCGCCAGCGGCGACCTGCAGGGCTTCCACGAACTCGACACGCGCTTCCACCGGCAGATGGCGGAGAGCCTGGGGCTGGCACGGATCAGCGAGGTGCTGGATCCGATCCGCACGCATCTGGAGCGTGTTCGCCGCACACTGTTGCCCGAGCCGGGGCGCATGCAGGAGACATTCGCCGAGCACGAAGCGATCTATCAGGCGATCGCGGCGCATGATGGGAATCGCGCGCGGCGTGAGATGGCAAACCATCTCGATCGCGTCGCTACCGAACTGCAGGCCTTCGTGACGCGCCATCCCGACTTCTTCGACCCGTAGCGCGAAGGCAGTTGTCGAGATTGATGTCTCTCCGCAGCCAAGCTCACTCTGCGAAACGGAGAGAGGAGATGATCACTGACCCGCGACCGGCGGTTTCTCGCCATTGCGCTCGGACAGCGTGAAGATCTCCACGCCGTCGGCGGTCACGCCGACCGAATGCTCGAACTGCGCCGACAGCGAGCGGTCGCGCGTCACCGCGGTCCAGCCGTCGGAGAGGATCTTCACATGCGGCTTGCCGAGATTGATCATCGGCTCGATGGTGAAGAACATGCCGGGCTTGAGCAGCACGCCCTCGCCGGGCCGGCCGACATGGATGATGTTGGGCTCGTCATGGAACATGCGGCCCAGCCCATGGCCGCAGAAATCGCGCACCACGCTCATGCCCTGCGGCTCGACGAAGCTCTGGATGGCGTAGCCGACGTCGCCGGTGGTGGCGCCCGGTTTCACCGCGGCGATGCCGCGCATCATGGCTTCATAGGTGACCTCGATCAGACGCTCGGCCTTTCGCGCGATCGGCTGGATCGCATACATCCGGCTGGAATCGCCGTACCAGCCGTCGACGATGAAGGTCACGTCGATATTGATGATATCGCCTTCCTTCAGCGCGCGGTCGCTCGGCATGCCGTGGCAAACCACGTGATTGAGCGAGGTGCAGGTCGAATACCGATAGCCGCGATACATCAACGTCGCGGGATAGGCCTCATGGCTGAAGGCGAATTCCCGCACGAACTCGTCGATCCGCGAGGTCGGAACCCCGGCCTTGACGATGTCGGTGAGTTCGTCGAGGCACTTTGCCACCAGCGCGCCCGCCTTGCGCATGCCGGCGAACCCGCTCGGCCCGTGCAGCTTGATTTGCCCGGTCTTGCGTAGGGACGTATCGGTGGCTTCGACGTAGCTCATGAAGGGATCGCGGTCTTTCCGGGAAAATGGGGTGATTTGCGCCCTAATCTAGTGATTACGGCATCTTTCGCAAGCCGAGTTGCGCCTTGAGATCCCGTTTAGGTTGAAGACTCCACCGTGGTTTCTACCGGCAGCACCCCGCCGCGGACGCGGATTTCGCGCACCGGATAGGGAACATGGATGCCCTCGCGCTTGAAGGCGTCCCAGAGCGAGAGCATCACCTCGCTCTTGACGCTGTCCATGCCATCGGGGTCGGCGATCCAGAAGGTCAGGGAGAACTTCATGCCGGCGTCGGTGAACTCGGTGAGCAGGCAGCCCGGCGGCTTGGCTTTGAGCGCGCGCGGGGCGCTTGCGGCGATATCGATCGCCAGTTTGCAGACCAGCCGCGGATCGGCGTCGTAATTGGTGGCGAAGTTGACCTTCACCAGCGTGTTCTTGTCGGTGTAGGTCCAATTGGTCACCTTCTGCGTGATCAGGTCCTCGTTGGGGATCAGGAACTCGCGTCCGTCGCCGGCGGCGACGGAGATGTAGCGGGTGTTCATGGCGCTGATACGGCCCGAATTGTCGCCGATGGTCACGAGATCGCCCGGTTTCACCGACTTGTCGACCAGGAGGATAATGCCGCTGATGAAGTTGGCGACGATCTTCTGCAGGCCGAAGCCGATGCCGACGCCGGCGGCGCCGGAGAAGATCGCGAGCGCCGAGAGGTTGATGCCGACCGCGCTCATCGCCACCGCGACGGCGAAGATCATCAGCCCGACCCGGATCATCTTGACCAGAAGCACCTGCAGCGAGGGCGTCAGGTCGCCGGATTGGGTGATCCGGCTCTCGGCAAAATTACTGACGACATTGGTCAGCCACAGCGCCAGGATCAACAGCACGCCGAGCTTGATCAGAAGCAGCGGCGTCAGCCGCAAGCCGCCGAGCGTGATGGCAACTGAGTCCAGCGCATCGATGACGGAATCGAGTTGGCCGACAATGCTCAGCGCCGCGACCAGGAAGGCCCCCACGGACACCACGCGGACCACAAAGCTGTTGTGAATGCCGGAGGCGACCAGGCGAATGATCAGCCAGGCGAAAGCCAGTTTCGCCGCGATCATGACCAGATAGCTGCGGCTCGGCCAGGTCGCCAGCACCATCACGTTGCGCGTCAGCACCATCAAGGCCGCGAAGACGGCGACCCATGCGCTGCCCACCAGCACCCGAACGGTTCTTCGCAACAGCAACGGCCAGCGCGTTGCCAGTGAAGTGGTATCGATCCGAGACTGAATGAGGGCGCTGACGGCGAACGCGATACCGGCACCTGCGAGCACGAGCCCGAGCTGGAAATAGAACCAGGGCGAGGTCACCTCGGCACCGACCGAGCGTGCGGCCGAATGTAGGAGATCCAATATGTCTTTCAGGTTGAAGTCCATCGGCAAAGTCTCGTCCTCGACACCGCGTGACCGGCGCGGATGCCTTTTGGGTGAATCAGTTTCCGCGGCACGCAGTTCACCGCTCCCCAGCGGGGCAGACGTGAACTGCAGCTCAACCCAATCTCCTCATGCTCTAGCGCATTTGATGTGAAATTGGCGCAGATTTCCATAGCCGCGCCGTGCACGCGATCCGAACAGGACAGCGCCAAATCGGGCATATCGACGCGATGCCCAAAAATGGGTTGGCGCAGCACGGTCACGACGATAAGGATGCAATTCCAGCGATTTGCCAGCGATCCGCGCGACCCTCATGGCCTCTCTCGACTCCGTCAGCATTGCCATTCTCTTCGGCGCGGTCCTGGTCATGGCGGGCATTCTGTCGAGCCTGCTTGCACTGCGCTTCGGCGCGCCCTTGCTGCTGGTGTTTCTGCTGATCGGCATGCTGGCCGGCGATTCCGGACCCTTCCACATCGAGTTTAACGATGTACGTACCACCTATCTGGTCGGCTCGGTGGCGCTGGCCCTGATTCTGTTCGACGGGGGATTACGCACCCGCGTTCAGACCATTCGCGCGGTGCTCGCACCCTCGATGATGCTGGCCACGGTGGGCGTGCTGCTGACGGCGCTGATCACCGCGCCGGTGGCCAAATATGCGCTCGATCTGAACTGGGCCGAGGGGCTTCTGGTCGGTGCGGTGGTGGCCTCGACCGACGCCGCGGCGGTGTTCCTCCTCGTGCATGCGCAGGGTTTGCGCTTGCGTCCGCGCGTCGGCGCGACGCTGGAGGCGGAATCCGGCAGCAACGATCCCTTCGCGGTATTTCTGACGCTGATGCTGGTCGAGTTCATTTCGGCCGGCCAGAGCACGGGCAGCCACGTGGTGCTCGAATTCTTTCGCGAGGCGGTGCTCGGCGGCGTCGTCGGGGTGATCGGCGGAAGGGCGGTGGTGGTCGCGCTGAATCGCGTGGCACTGCCGCAGGGGCTGCATGCGCCGTTCGTCACCACGGCGGCGCTGGTGGTCTTCGGCGCGGCGCAAATCGGCCACGCCTCGGGCTATCTGGCGGTCTATCTCGCCGGCATCGTCATCGGCAACCGGCCGACCCGGGCGCATAATTCCGTCGTGACCTTTCTCGATGCCGCGACCTGGCTCGCGCAGATCGTGATGTTCGTCCTCCTGGGCCTCTTGGTCTCGCCGCATCGGCTTGCCAGCAGCGTAGGGCCCGCGGTCGTCGTCGCGCTGGTGCTCATGCTGGTAGCGCGGCCGGCCGCGGTATTCTTGTGCCTGGCGCCATTCCGCTTCAGCTGGCGCGAGAAGGTCTTCATCGCCTGGACCGGCCTGCGCGGTGCCGTCGCCATCTTCCTGGCATCGATCCCGATGCTGGTCGGGCTCGGGAAGGCCTATCTTTATTTCGATGTCGCCTTTGTGGTCGTCATCATCTCGCTGCTGTTGCAAGGCTGGACGCTCGCGGCCGCGGCGCGGCGGCTGCATGTAGCGCTGCCGCGTTCCGATCGCGGCCCGCGGCGCGTCGAACTTGATCTGCCCGGCCAGCTCGAGCAGCAGCTCGTCGGTTATCCCGTGCGCCCGAAGAGCCTGTTTTTCCGCCGCGGCCTGATCCCCTCCTGGTCGAAGCCGACATTGGTCATCCGCAGTGAAAACATCCTGTCGCCCACAGAGGCCGACCCGATTGCCCCAGGCGATTACATCTATCTGCTGGCGCCGCCGGAGAAGGCCGAAGCGCTGGACCGCTTCTTCGTCGACATGCAGCCGAGCTCCGCGCCCGATCCACATCTGCTCGGCGACTTCATGGTGTCAGGCGAGCACACGCTCGGCGAAGTTGCCGAGGTCTACGGCGTCAAGGTCAGCGAGGATGAATCCAAGCTGACGCTGGCCGATTATTTCGACATCCATCTCGATCACGCGCCCAAGGAGGGCGCGACCGTGGCGCTCGATGCCATCGTGCTTGTCGCGCGCAGCATCTCCGGCGGGCGCGTCAATGTCGTGGGCTTACGTCTGCCCGAGGAAAAAGACGAGCAGCAGCCCTTGACACGACCCGAGCGGCTCAAGCGCAGGCTCAGCGAGCTTTGGTCGCAGGTCGCGGGCATTTAGCTGGCGAGCACCTCATAGTCTTGCCCGAGAGCCATCGTCCAAAGGCTCAAGAACATTTTCGAACCACTGATCCGTCCGCACGGGCTTGACCGCCGCCAGCATCGATCCAAAAATGGCATCGGTCGATGCCGGGTTTGGCGTGGTAGCTTTCGTTGCGCTTTTCTAGGAAATAGCCTGCCTATACCGAAACATAATCGAACATAATAACATCGAGGCTCCCTGGCCTCGAGAAAAAGCTGAACAAGAAGTGCGCAAAATGAAGCGCACAGGGAGGAAGCCTGAAGATGATCATTTCACGACGCGGATTCACCTTGGGCGCAGCAAGCGCGTTCGGTCTTGCTTCGCAAGGCGCATTCAAGCCCGCTTTCGCCCAGTCCGAGCCGATCAAGATCGGCTGGCTCGGGGCCCTGACCGGGCCGAGCTCTGCGCCGGCCATCGGATTCGACCGCGGGCTGCGTTACGCCGTCGATGCGGTCAACGCGTCGGGCGGCGTCAAGGGACGCAAGATCGACCTCATCACGCGCGACACGCAAGGAGATCCGACCAAGGCGGTGAACGCGACGCAGGAGATGATCAGCTCGATCAAGGTGCACGCCATCTGGGGCCCGACCAATTCGGGCGAAGCGCTGGCGACGACGCCGATCATGGCCCGGGCCAAGATGCCCAACATCCACCCTTGCGTCGTCAACTCCTTGATCGACCCCGTCAAATATCCGAATGCGTTCCGCATGGCGCCCTCCAACTCGCAGTGGGACGACGCCGTGCGCAATTACTGTCTCAAGATCCTGAAGGTGAAGAAGGTCGCGGTCATCGGCGACACCACCGGCTATGGCACCACCGCGGCCGGCGACTCCGTCGCCGCCTTCAAGAAGGACGGCGCCGACGTCGTCTACTCGGCGCAAATCGATGCCACCCAGCCCGACATGACCCCTGACATGCTGCGCATGAAGAATGCAGGCGCCGAGGCGATCGTGTCTTGGAGCACCTCGACCGGCATGGCGGCCCGTCTCTTCAATGCGCGTGCCGCGTTGAACTGGGACGTCCCATTCGTCGGCCATCCCTCGCTGGGCTCCGGCGAGGTGGGAAAATTGATCGAAAAGCCGGCAAACTGGGACAAGGTCTACACCGTCAACTACCGAAGCTGCAGTTTCGACGCTCAGGGCAAGCTGCCGGAGCGGACCCAGGCGTTCCTCGACAAGGCCAGCGGCAAGATCGACCTGAAAGACACGCTGTTGTGGTGGGTGCTATCAGGTGTCGACGTCATCGAACTGCTCTCGAAAGCGGTTGCCGAATCCGGCGGCACGGCCAGCGAGGGCATCATCAAATATCTGAACGGACTGAGCAAATATCCGGGTCTGTTTGGCGACTACACCTGGTCACCGACGCAGCATAATGGCTATCCCACGGACGAGGTCGTCATGGGGGCCGCCAACTCGTCGAAAGACGGGGCTTTGAACCTGGCGCCGGGCTACGGTTAGGACGATAGCGCGATGGCGCTCGGCGGAACCCTGGCCTCGATCCTCGCGACGGGGCTTGCCATGGGGGCGATCTACGCCCTCATTGGCGTCACCTACAACATTATGTTTTCCACTTCGCGCGTGATGAGCTTCACCGCGGGGCAACTCGGCATGCTCGGCGGCGTGCTCGGCTCGTTCTTCATGCTTCGCCTTGGCTTGCCGCTGATCCCGGGCTTTGTGCTGACGCTGGTCGCCTGTGCCGTGATCGGCATTGTCACCGAATTGTTGGCGGTGCGGCCGGTGCTCAAGAGCCTCGATCAACACCTCTATGTGCTGTCGACGCTCGCGCTGGCGCTGATGATCCAGCAGGTGACAGCGATCGAGTGGAGCACCGAGCCGCAGGCCTTTCCGCGGCTGTTCGGCCTCGGCTCAGGCGTGCTCGACGAGAAGTTCTGGCTGCCGATTGTCGCCTGCGCGCTCGTGATTGCGGGGCTGGAGTGGATGCAGCGCGCCACGCTGGTTGGCCGGGCCTTCCTGGCGGTGGCCGAAGACAACTTCGCCGCCCGTGCGCTCGGCCTGCCCGAGCGCAATTTGCGCGTCTTGAGCTACGCGCTGGCGGGCGCCATCGGCGGGCTCGCCGGCTTTGCCGGCGGCGAGCTGATGCTCGCATTCTTTGCCAATGGCGCGCTGCTGAATTTCTACGGCTTCGTACCTGTAGCACTCGGCGGGCTCGGCAACAATCGCGGCTCGATCGTCGGGGGGCTGGCGCTTGGCATTTTCCAACAGGCGGCAAACTTCCTGGTCGGCGGCATCTTTGCCTCGGTGGCCGTATTCGTCGTGTTCATTGTCGTGCTGCTGGCCTGGCCGCAGGGCCTGTTCGGCCTATCGACCGGAAGGCGTGTGTGATAGCCATGGCGGATCATTCGCAAGTAGCGGTGGCCGCGGCCGAGGCGGCCAAGCACTCAGCCAAAAATGCCTGGATCGGCAAGACGGCTCCGTTCGCGGCGATCGCGGCCGTGGCCGTCATCCTGCCCCTTGTCGGTAACGATTACTGGGCCGTGATTGCCTCACGCGCCGCGATCTATTGGGTGCTGGTCGCGGGACTCAACCTGATCGTCGGCTTCGCCGGCCAGCTCGCCATCGGCTATGTCTCGCTATTGACGCTGGGGGCCTATGTCACGAGCGTGCTCGCCGCGGGCAATGTCCTGCCGGCAATGCCGCTGCCGATCTGTTTCGCTGCCGCCGCCTTCACGGGCGGCGTCTTCGGCGTCATCGTCGGATTGCCAGCGCTGCGGCTGCGCACCTTCTATTTCGCGATTTCGACGCTCGGCTTCGCGACCATCGTCACGCAGATCGCGCTCGCCTGGCAGAGCGTGACCGGCGGCGGCATCGGCCTGCCGGGGCCGGAATTTCCGGCGCCCATCAACACTCCTTGGGGCTTTTATGCCTTCTGTCTCGCGGCGGCGGCGCTCGCGACCTGGATTTCCTCCAATGTCGCGCACAGCCGGTTTGGTCGTGCCCTGGTCGCGATCCGCGACGCCGATGTCGCGGCGGAGGCCAACGGCATTTTGAAGGCGAAGCTCCTGGTACCGGTGTTCCTGCTCGGCGGCGCGATGGCGGCGATTGCAGGCGGGCTGTTCGCGACACTGCAGACCTACATCACGCCCGACGCCTTCACCTTCGATCTGTCGATCCTGTTCTTCATCGCCATCCTGATCGGCGGACGCGGTTCGATTCTGGGCCCGCTGCTCGGCACGGTGCTGCTGACGATCCTGCCCGAGATTGCCGCGCCGCTGGCATCATGGTCGACCTTTCTCTACGCGGTGCTTCTGCTTGTCATCGTGCTCGTCGTGCCCGGCGGCATCGCCGACGTACTCGATTTCAAGAACCGGCACGCGCTCACGAGCGGACGGGCGATCGTCCCGAGGCCGTCGCTGCTTTCCGGTGTCTTCGCACACCGGCCGGACGCGGAGACCTTGACGCTCAAGGAGATCGTCCTCACCTTCGGCGGCGTCCGTGCGCTGGACGGGCTCGATCTCCAGATCAAGGCCGGCGAGGTGCATGGCTTGATCGGTCCCAACGGCAGCGGCAAGACCACAGCGCTCAACGTCATCTCCGGCTATTACGCTCCGCGTCAGGGTGAGGCGCGGATCGGGGACCGCCTGCTTCCACCCGCGCGGCCGGAGCTGCGGGCCACCCTCGGCATCGCGCGCACCTTTCAGACGCCGCGGATCGTCGGCGAGGAGACCGTGCTCGAAAACGTCATGATCGGCGGCACGGTTTCCGGGCGCGCGGGCTTCCTGGCGACGCTTCTGGCGCTCCCTGGACGCGGTCGCGACGAGCGCGACCTGACGGCGCGGGCGATGCGTGCGCTGGAAACGGTCGGGCTCGAGGCGTTGGCGGAGGTGAGAGCGAACCGGCTGCAACACAGCGAGCTGCGCTTTGTCGAGATCGCACGCGCCTTGATGCTGGCGCCCTCGGTGCTGCTGTTGGACGAGCCCGCGGCGGGATTGTCGCCGGACGAAATCGAGCGGCTCGGCGCGCTGATCACGGAGATCAGCAAGCAGGGCACGGCGGTGCTGCTGGTCGAGCACCATTCCGATCTGATCTTTGCCATTTGCCAAGAGGTGACCGTGCTCAACCAGGGCCGCGTGCTGGCGAGAGGAACGCCGGCCGACATTCGCGGCCACAAGGAGGTGATCAGTGCCTATCTCGGCGGCTGAGGAAGCACTGCTCGACGTGCGCGCGCTCGAAAGCGGCTACGGCAAGATCGGCGTCCTGCATGGCGTCTCCCTGCAGGTGCGCGCGGGCGAGGTGGTCGCCCTGCTCGGTCCCAACGGCGCCGGCAAGACCACGCTGTTGCGTGCGATTTCCGGCCTGCTGCCCTGGAGCGCCGGCGATGTCGTTTTCGACGGGCGCTCGCTGGCAGGTCTCGGACCGCGCGAGACGGCCCGTGCCGGCCTTGTCCATGTCATCGAAGGTCATCGTGTTTTCACCCAGCAATCGGTTTTCGACAATTTGCTGCTTGCCGGGTACGACGTGCCGCGTCACGAGCGTGCCCAACGCATCGACGAAGCCTTGAGCTACTTCCCCGAGATCGCGGCCAAGCGCAAGGAGCTCGGCGGTGCACTCAGCGGCGGGCAGCAGCAGATGCTGGTGGTTGCCCAAGGCCTGGTGCGCCGCCCGCGCCTCCTCATGCTGGACGAGCCGTCGGCGGGATTGGCGCCGGTACTGGTCGATCGCGTGCTGAGCGTGGTCGGCGAGTTGCGTCGCAAGGGCACTGCCGTGCTGCTTGTCGAACAACTCGTGGAGAAGGCGCTGGCGAGCGCGGATCGCGTCTACGCGCTGGCGCGCGGGCGCGCGGTGCTCGAAGCGGCAACCGGTACTCCCGATCTCGCCGATCGGATCGAGCACGCCTATTTCGGTCACGCGGCGTCCCACGCCGCACCTTGAGCGGGCAATTCGGCGGGATTTACCGCTGCGAATGGCCTCTCCGCATTCGGCCGCACCCGATCAAACCCTGAACCTTTCCTCCATCGCTCAGACTTATTAATTGCGTGCCGGTTGGCGAGGGCTTTCGTCCGTGCCGCAACGCAAAGCTGGGGCGCATTGCATCATTTGATTTCAGCAAACGCAGGAGGAGCCCATGCGCGAGTCTATCGCCATTTTCCTTTCTGGCGTGGCATTAGTTCTTATGGCGTCGACCGCTTTGGCCGGCGAGCAGGTGCTCGAGTTCAAGCTGGTGACCAAGCCGATCGATTATAAGGTAACAGAGGCCGCGAACATCGAAGGCCAGTCGGTCGCGTCCGGCAAATTGTTCGGCGTGGCTTTCTTCAAGGACGGCCGTATCGCGGTGAAGGATTTCGTCAACTCGGCGGATTTGCTCAAGGGCTCGGGATCGATTCACGGCTACAGCACGTACACCTTCGAGGACGGATCCTCGATCACGGCTCGTTACGCCGGTTCGGTCAAAGACGGCAAGTCGAAGGGCGAATATACCATCCTTTCGGGCACCGGTGCCTATGCGAACGCCACGGGCACGGGCAGTTTCGAAAGCGTGCCGAGCGGATTCAAGGGCGCCGGTCTTTATGACGGCAAGTTCGTCATCAAGACGCCCGGCTCATAGAGGCCCGTGACGCGCGCGGCCTAGGCTCGTCATTGCGAGGAGCGAAAGCGACGNCTCGCTGCGCGAGCTATGGCGAGGCGTGAAGTCCCGCCGAAGCGCCTTTGCGCGTAGGCGGAAGCAATCCAGGCCGCATCCGCGGAGAAAGTCTGGATTGCTTCGCTCGCGCTCGCAATGATGACGGAGGTCGAGCGCGCGATTCACGCACATCGGCGACCGCTCTAAACCTCGAGCCACTCCCTGCGCACGGCGTCGTTGTCCCTGAGCTCGTCGGGCGTGCCCTCGAACACGATGCGGCCATGGCCCATGATGTAGACCCGATGCGAAATCCTGAGCGCGATCGATAGCTTCTGTTCGACCAGGAGAATGGCCACGCCCGCTTTCGCGATATGCGCGATCAGGTCGCCGACCTGCTGTACGATCAGTGGCGCGAGACCCTCGGTCGGTTCATCGATCATGATGAGCTCGGGGTCGCCCATCAGGGTCCGGCAGGTTGTCAGCATCTGCTTTTCGCCGCCGGACAGCACACCGGCGGGCGTATCGGCGCGCGCTGCGAGGTTCGGGAACATGTCGAGCATGTCCTGAAGTCGCCATTTGCCGGGACGACGCGTATCCTTGATGCCGAGCAGCAGGTTCTGACGGACCGTGAGGCCGGGGAAGATGTCGCGGTGCTCCGGCACATAACCGAGCCCTAACCGCGCGATCTTGTGGCTCGGGAGTCCTGCGATGTCCTGTCCCTTGAAGCGGATCCTGCCCTGTGGCGGCACCTCGCCCATGATCGCCTTGACCGTGGTTGAGCGGCCGACGCCGTTGCGGCCAAGCAGGCTCACCACCTCGCCGGCCGAGATGGAGAGATCGACACCCTGGAGGATGTGGCTCTTGCCGTAATAGGCGTGCAGATCCCTGACCTCGAGCATCAATGCGCCTCCTCGCCGAGATAGGCTTCCTTGACCTTCGGGTTGCCGCGGATCTCCTCGGGCGTGCCGGAGGCGATGATGCGGCCGTAGACCAGGACCGAGATACGGTCGGCGAGGCCGAACACCACGCTCATGTCGTGCTCGACGATGACAAGGGTGCGCCCCTCGGTGAGCCGGCGGATCAGGGCGACGGCGCGTTCGGTCTCCGCGTGGCTCATGCCGGCGGTCGGCTCGTCCAGCATGATGACGTTGGCGCCGCCGGCGATGGTGATGCCGATCTCGAGTTCGCGCTGCTCGGCATAGGTGAGAAGTCCCGCCGGCACGTCGCGGCGGTGGCTTAAATGAATGTCCTCCAGGATCTCGGCAGTGCGTCGCCGAACCTCCGGCAACTCGTCCACGTTCTTCCAGAACCCATAGCGGTAGCCGGTGGCCCAAAGCACGGCGCAGCGAACGTTCTCCCACACGGTCATGCGGGCGAATACGTTGGTCACCTGGAACGAACGCGACAGGCCGCGCCGATTGATCTCGAACGGCCGCAATCCCGAGATGACGTCGCCGTTCAGCCGGATCTCACCCGAACTCGGCCTGATATAGCCGCTGATCAGGTTGAACGTCGTGGACTTGCCGGCGCCATTGGGGCCGATGATGGCGTGGCGCTCACCTTTCGCGACGCTCAGATTGAGGTCGTGGATGATGCTCACATTGCCGAAGCGCTTTTCGACGGCGCGAACTTCGATGGCTGGCGTCACGCGAGATACCCCCGGTCACGGGCGATGCTGCCGGCGCGGTCCCAGGCGTCTGCGATGCGTCGCCAGGTGATGCGGCCGACGATGAAGCCGCCGACGATCAGGATGGCTGCCGTGACCCAGGTCGCAGGTGCGGTCGCGTTGAACGGGATGCCGAGCAGGTTGATGATGTTGCCGTCGCCCTCGCTCGCGGTGTAGCGCGCCACTGTCTCGATCGAGAGAATGACACCGCAGGCCAGCGCCAGCGTCGGGAGCGCGGCGACCAGATAGGACGGAATCACCATGGTAAGCGTTCCGGCGCGGATCAGCGGCCGGTGCATCATCAGAAGGCCGGCAATGCCGCCCGGCGCGAACATCACGATGGCGATAAAGATGATGCCGAAATAGAGCTGCCAGACGCTGGTCACATTGGTCAGCCCGAGCTGCAGATAAGTCACCAGGATGGCGCCCAGGATCGGACCAAAGAAATAGGCCGTGCCACCGATGAAGGTCGCGAACAGCACCAGGCCCGACTGCACCGCCCCGAGATAGGCGGAGTTCGCGATCTCGAAATTGACCGCGGCCAAGCCGCCCGCGATGCCGGCAAAGAAGCCGGCAAAACAATAGGCGAGATAGCGAACGACGTGAGGATCGTAGCCGATGAACTCGACACGCCCGGGATTGTCGCGGACCGCATTGCAAATCCGCCCGAGCGGCGTGCGGGTGAGGGCGTACATCGCCATCGCGGCGACAAAGACCCAGAATGCGATCAGGTAATAGACCTGAATTTGCGGCCCGAAGCTCCAGCCGAAGATGTGCGGCAGCGCGGTGCGATCGGTGGTGATGCCGGATTCGCCGCCGAATACGCTGCGCAGGATCAGCGACGAGGATGCGACCAGTTCGCCGATGCCGAGCGAGATCATCGCGAACACCGTGCCCGCGCGCCGGGTCATCACCCAGCCGATCAGGAGCGCGAAGGCGAGGCCGCCGATGCCGCCGACCAGCGGAATCAGGGGCAGCGG
The DNA here is from genome assembly GCF_000472385.1 of Bradyrhizobium sp. ARR65. Taxonomy (GTDB): domain Bacteria; phylum Pseudomonadota; class Alphaproteobacteria; order Rhizobiales; family Xanthobacteraceae; genus Bradyrhizobium. The sequence continues at coordinate 85,979 of NZ_AWZU01000016.1, read as the reverse complement.
GATCGGCCATCCCCGCGCGGCGACTGCGTTCATCAGATGGACGGCGGCAAAGCCGCCAAGCCCGTAATGAACCGCATGGCCGAATGAGAGCAGGCCGGTCTCGCCAAGCAGAATGTTGTAGGACAACGCGAAGATAATCGCGATACCGATCAGGCTGAAGGAGGTGAGCGAGCCGCCCGAGGAGAAGACCAGCGGCAACACGACGAGCGCAATCGCCGCGATTGCCCAGAGACCGTAGAAGCGCAAGGCTTGGCCGGATGGCGTCGCGGCGATATCAGGCGCGGAAGTCATGGTGCTGGTCATGTTTCGCGCGTCCCGAGCAGGCCCATGGGACGGACGATCAGGATCAGCACCAACAGCACATAGGGCAGAACCGGCGCGATCTGGGCGATCGTGACATTCCAGATGTCGCTGAGGACCGAAGGTCCGACGCTCGAATCCAGCGGCCCGAACGCACTGGCGAGCGAGCCGTTCAGCGCGACCGCAAAGGTCTGTACCAGCCCGATGAAGAGCGAGGCGATGAATGCGCCCGGCAAGGAGCCGAGGCCGCCGAACACGATCACGACAAACAGGATCGGGCCGAGCAGGGCGGCCATGTCGGACTGCGTCACCAGCGCCGGACCGGCGATGACACCGGCGAGCCCGGCAAGCGCGCTGCCGACGCCGAACACCAGCATGAACACCCGTCCGACATTATGGCCGAGATGTCCGACCATGTTGGGATGCGTCAGCGCGGCCTGCACAATCAGTCCGATCCGGGTCCGCTTGAGCGCGATCAGCAGCGCCACGAAGATCGCGACCGAAACCGTCAGCATGAAGATCTTGTAGGCGGGATAGTTGGTGGAGAACACGGTGAAGGCCGGAAAGTCCAGCGCCGTCGGCACGCGATAGTCCACCGGGCTCTTGCCCCAGATCATCGAGACGATTTCCTCGATGGCAAAGGCGAGCCCGAAGGTCAGCAGCAATTCGGCGACGTGCCCGTGCTTATGGGTGTTGCGCAGGCCGTACCGCTCGACCGCCATGCCGACCGCGCCGACAAGCAGCGGGGCGAGCACCAGCGCCGGCCAGAACCCGATCCACTTGGTGAGCTGATAGCCAAAGAATGCGCCCAGCATATAGAAGCTCGCATGGGCGAAATTGAGCACGCCCATCATGCTGAAGATGACGGTGAGCCCACTGGACAAAAGGAACAACAGCATCCCGAACAGGACGCCGTTGAGGGTCGAAATTACGATCAGCTCAAGCACGTTTCACTCGTTGGTAGCCACGCGCGCCTTGCGTGGTCGCGGAGCAGCGACCTGGAATTGCCGCTCCGTCGGCTCTGGCCTGGTGGCGACGCAGACGTCGGTCCCGCTCCGGATCTCCGGAGTGGGAACGGACGCGCGCGCCCGTCATGGCCGCGTCATCTTGCAGGTGGTGGGCAACACGGTCTGCGGCGTATCGACCTTTGAGACCAGGCGCCAGCCCCAGCCGGTGTTCTCCTCGTCGAACGGCTCCTTCTCGCTGCGGCTGCCGAACGAGGAGATGTAGATCGGTTGGAAGAACTGATGATCGTCCTTGCGCATGATACCGCTGCCGCCATCGAGAACGTCGAACTTCATGTCCTCGAGCGCGGCGGCAACTTTCACCGGATCGATCGAGTTGGCCTTTTCGGCGGCCGCCTTGAACATGCGCATCTCGTTGACCGCGCGCGGATACCAGAGCGACAGGCCGACCTTGGCCCGGAATGCCTTCTCGAACTCCATCGCGGCCTCATCGCCGGAATTGGCGAAGCCTTCGGTGATCTGAAATACCTGATGATCGAGATTGGCCTGCTTAATCGCGGTCGGGCCGCCGGCACCGCCGGCATAATAGGTGTACCAGTTGACCTTGAGCCCGGCATCGGCCGCCGCCTTCAGCAGGAGGGCGATATCCTGTCCCCAATTGCCGGTCACGACGCTATCAGCGCCCGACGCCTTGATCTTGGCGATATAGGGCGAGAAGTCGGTGATCTTGAGCAGCGGGTGCAGTTCGTCGCCGACAATTTGCACATCAGGCCGCTTTTCTCCCAGCATCTTGCGCGCCTGGGTCCGCACCGACTGGCCGAACGAATAGTCCTGGTTGATCAGATAGACTTTCTTGATGGACGAATTGCCCTTCATGTAATTGGTGAGGGCTTCCATCTTGATGTCCGAGTTGGCGTCCCAGCGGAAATGCCAGAAGCTGCACTTCTCGTTGGTCATGCTCGGCTCGACCGCGGCATAGTTGAAGTAGAGCACTTCCTTGCCGGGGTTGCGCGTGTTGTTCTTGGTGACGAAATCCTCCAGCGCCGCGCCGACCGAGGAGCCGTTGCCTTGGGTGATGTAATGAGCGCCCGCATCGATCGCCTTCTGGGCCTGAACGAGGCTTTCCTGCGGATTGGTCTTGTTGTCGAGCGGCAGGATCTCGACTTTATGACCGAGAATGCCGCCCTTGGCGTTGAGTTCATCGGCCAGATACTGAAAGGTTTTCAACCCGCCTTCGCCGACACTGGCGCCGCCCCCGGAGAGAGGATCGATATAGCCGATCTTGACGGTGTCCTGCGCGTAGGCAGCCCCACTGAGCATCGGCAGGGTCACGGCGATGACCCTCGTTATCTTGAGCATTTTCTTGTTTCCTCGCTTGCGTGTCGACTTTGGTATTGGCCGTGTTGCGCGGCACAATTTCAGCCATACTGCGCGAATGACTCCGCGTTGACAAGTCCGGCGCCTTTCCGCGCGGCGGAATGGCGCGCGGGCTGAAACAGCGGCGATCACGGCGATCGTATCTTCTGCTCGATCGACCGGGCCGCATCCAACAGAATCTCGGCCAGCTCCGGCTCACGACGAGGGCCAAGCCGCATGCGAACCGCTGACACGGTTATGGCTGCCGCCGGACGGCTATCGGGGGTCTTGATCCATGTGGAAATGGACTTCGTGCCCGGCACGAGTCCCACTTCGCGCAGATTGTAGCCGCGCCGTCTTGCGGCCGCGATCTGCGCCAGCACGGTCGCCGCGTTGGTTCGATACGACACGAACCTCGCCTCATTGGCTGCGACGATCTTTCGCGCTTCCTGGGCCGGCATCGCGGCCAGGATCGCTACCCCCGCGCTGCTGACGCCAAGCGGGCGCCGCGCACCGATCTCGATCGAAAGCACCTGGATCGGGAAAGAGCCGATCCTGCGGTCGACGCACAGCGTATCGTTGCCGGTGCGCACCGTGAGAAACAGGGTGTCGCCGACCTCTCGCGAGGTCCGCTTGAGAATCTCGTCTGCGGCCGCGAGCAGCGGCGACCGTGAGGGGCGGGCCAGCGCGAGTTCAGGGACCTGACTGCCGATCGCGTAGCGGCCAGTTTTTTCGTGGCGCTCGACGATTCCTTCTTCGATCAGCACATGAACGATCCGATGCACGGTCGGGCGGGTCAGTCCGGTTGCCTGCACGACCTCGGCGAGCGGCAGGCCGGTCTCACGGCCTGCGGCCAGAATGCGCAGGACCGCCAGCGCGCGGCGAATGGCTTGCGCCCCTCGCCTCGGTTCCGTCTTCGGAGCGGCTCCCATGTCCATGATGTCAGGCACCCCATCGTCCATATTGTGGACAGAAACGGCACAATTCGGTCGACACGTAAAGGCCCCGGATCGGATGATTGCGCGTCGGATCGGGCCGTCCTCGATCAGGCTCGCAACAAAAGATGGTGGACCGTGATCCATCCAGGGAGGATGCGACGAGATGTCTCGCAACAGCGGTGGTTGCCACAGGCGCAGCAACGGCCGATCTCGGCGCCGCCAGGCGCGGGCCTGACCGCGACGCAGCCATGCGGATCGATCCTTCCGAACTCGGCGCGGAGCGGATTTACCGGCTGATGACCGGTATCGTCGTGCCGCGCCCGATCGCCTGGGTGACGAGCTTGTCGGCCAAGGGTGTCGTCAACCTCGCGCCCTTCAGCGCCTTCACCTTCGTCTCGCAGAAGCCGCCGATGCTCGCGGTCAGCATCGGCCGCAAGGCCGGCGTTTACAAGGATACTGCGCATAACATTCTCGATACCGAAGAATATGTCATCCACATCGCCGACACGCCGCTGATGAGCGCGCTGCACGAGAGCTCGGTCGAGCATCCGCCAGATGTCAGCGAGGTCGAACTGCTTAAGCTCGAGGTGCGGCCGAGCGAGCACATCAAGGTGCCGCGGCTCGCGGCACCGCCGGTTGCCATGGAATGCCGCTTCCGGCAGTGCCTTGAGTTCGGCGAGGCGCGCAGCCGTCTGATCGTCGGCGAGGTCGTGATGTTTCATATCCGCGACGACCTCGTGAACAACGGCAAGATCGAAACCGAGGCGCTCGATCCGATCGCCCGCATCGGCGGTCCCCGCTACGCGCGGCTCGGCGAGATCGTCACGCTGCGCACCGTATTCCAAACCCCGAAGTCGCCCGACTGAACAGCGCGCCGGCCGCGGGACCCAGCAGAAGCAACTTCATCATGGTCGAACATTCCGCACTTTCCTCAGCCGGCACCTACACGACGCGCGAGCGTGCCGCCATCATCTTTTCCTGCATGCTCGGCTTCGCGCTCGATCTGTACGACGTGCTGATCATGCCGTTCCTAATGAGCTCGATCCAGGCGTCGCTGCACATTTCGCTGACGCAGGTCGCGAGCGTCACCAGCCTGACCCTGATCGGATCGGTGATCGGTGGCGCGTTGTTCGGCTGGCTTGGGGACCGCCTCGGCCGTAAGCAGGCGCTGCAGCTCACGCTCGGCGTTTTCGCGGCCGGCTCGATCGCCTCCGCCTTCGCCTGGGATTATCCGAGCCTCGCGATCCTGCGTTTCATCACTGGAGTCGGCCTTGGCGGTGAGTGGGGCGCGGGCATGGTGCTGTTCAACGAGGCCTGGAACAAGGATCGCCGCGGTCTCGGCAGCGCGTTCATCCAGGGCAGCGCGGTGCTGGCTAGCGCCGGCGCCTCGATCGTCGGCGTCTGGGCGACCACGTCCTTCAGTCTCGATTGGGGCTGGCGCGTCGCGCTGCTCACCGGCGGCTCGCCGATCGTCCTGATGATCTTCATCCGCTTCTTCATGCCCGAATCCAAGGCCTGGCTGCAGTTCGACCGCGCGCGCAAGAGCGGTCTGGTCGAAAACAAGGTGAAGACCACCAACACGCTGCTCTTGATGTTCAAGGGCAGGCTGTTGCCGATTTCGCTGATGTGTCTCGCCTGGATGATGGCCTACATGTTCAGCTATTACGGGATCGTCGTCTTCATGCCGACTTTGATGCAGAAGTCGCTTGCCGCGCCGCCTGAAGTGGTGCGCAACATCTCCGTCATCGCCTCCGTCGTTGGCGGCTGCTCCTATATCAGCATGGGCGCGCTCAACGATGCCTTCGGTCGCCGCTTCGGCGCGCTGGTGCCGGGGCTCTCCTGGGGCGTGATGGCGGGCTGCCTCTATATCTTCGCGCACGAGAAATACGCGGGAAGCCTGCTCGGTTTCCCGATGTTCTGGACTTACATCGCGTTCGTGATCGGCAATTCCGCGCTTGGCGTGGTCGGGACCTGGCTGTCGGAGATCTACCCGATCGAAGTGCGGTCGACCGCGGTGTCGGTCATCTACATGGCCGGTCGCGGCGTCGGCAGCTTCGCGCCCGTGGTCGTGCCGATGGCGGCGGCGCTGTTCGGCGGCGAGCTCGCTTTTGGCATGCTGGTCGTCGTGCCCGCGATCATCGTCTTTCTTGCGATGACTCTGTCACTTCCGGAAACGCGCGGCCGCGAATTGACGGGCGTCGAGAACGGAAACCACAGCAGCCAGCCGGCCTGACGCCGGCGACGAGGATTTGTCATATGCGACTGTTGAGCTATCTGGTGAACGGCGAGCCGCGCTACGGCGCGGCCGTCGAAGGTGGGGTTGTCGAGCTCTCGCGGCGGATCGGACGCGATTTCCCGGACCTGAAGGCGCTGATCGCTCGCGATGGATTGGCGGCTGCCCGCCAGGCCGTTGCGGGCGAGAAGCCCGATTGCGCGCTCGATCAACTGGCGTTGCTGCCACCGGTGCTGACGCCGGAGAAACTCTGGTGCATTGGCGTGAACTACATGGACCGTAACGCCGAGTACAAGGACAATTCGGATCTGCCCAAATATCCCAGCCTCTTCGTCCGCAGCATGTCCTCGGTGGTCGGCTCGGGACAGGGACTCGAGAAGCCCAGCGTATCGGACCAGCTCGACTATGAAGGCGAGCTCGTGCTCGTGATCGGCAAGCAGGGGCGCCACATTCCGCGTGAGCAGGCGTGGTCGCACATTTTCGGGATGACGCTGTGCAACGAAGGCACCGTGCGGGACTGGCTTCGCCACGGCAAGTTCAACGTCACGCAAGGCAAGAACTTTGATCGCTCCGGCAGCATCGGCCCTTGGATCGTGACCGCGGATGAGTGCGATCCGCGCGGTCCGCACGACATCATTACCCGCGTGAACGGCGAGGTACGTCAGCAGGACTCGACCGGGCGCCTGATGTTCCCGTTCGATGCCCTGATCGCCTATCTCTCCACCTTCGCCACGTTAAAGCCCGGCGACATGATCGCAACGGGCACGCCGACCGGCGCAGGTGCGCGTTTCGATCCGCCGCGCTGGCTCAAGGTCGGCGACGTGGTCAAGGTGGAATCCTCACGCATCGGCGTGCTGCGCAATATGGTGGTGGCGGAAGGCTAGCACCATGCTCGATCAAGCCACCATCAAGCGTCTCGCCGAGCGGCTCGACGAGGCCGAGCGCAGCAAGAAGCTCATAACCATGTTCACCCGCGAGCATCCTGACCTGACGATCGAGGATGCCTACGCGATCCAGCGGGCCTGGACGCAGCTTCAGCTCGGACGCGGTCGCGTCATCAAGGGTCACAAGATCGGTTTGACGTCGAAGGCGATGCAAAGCGCGGTCGGGATCGCCGAGCCGGATTACGGCGTGCTGTTCGCGGACATGTTCTATCCCGATGCGACCGAGATCCCGTTCGATCGCTTTCACGCGCCACGCATCGAGGTCGAGCTCGCCTTCGTGCTGAAGGCGCCGCTGCGCGGGCCGGATTGCACGATCTTCGACGTGCTCAACGCTGCCGACTATGTGACGCCGGCGCTCGAAATCCTCGAAACCCGCATGCATCGCGTCGATCCCGAGACCGGGAAGACCCGAAAGGTCATGGACACGATCTCGGATAATGCCGCGAATGCCGCGCTGGTGTTGGGCGGGCGACCGTTCCGGCCGCTGGAGGCTGACTTGCGCTGGATCGGCGCGCTTCTGTTCCGCAATGGCCAGATCGAGGAGACGGGACTGGCGGCCGGCGTGCTCAACCATCCCGCGAACGGGATCGCCTGGCTTGCCAATCGGCTGGCGCCGCATGACGAGCATCTTGCGGCCGGCGAGGTCGTGCTCGCCGGATCCTTCACCCGTCCGATCGATATCCGCCGCGGCGACACGTTTCATGCCGATTACGGCGCCTTCGGCTCGGTGTCCTGCCAATTTGCGTGATCTGGAAGGAGAACAGCGTCATGATGGATCAAGTACGGCGCAAGAGCGTCCATATCGGCGGCTTCAAGCACGCCAATCCGATTCCGAACGCCTGCCGGATCGGTAATCTCGTGATGTCAGGCGTCATCCTCGGCCGCGATCCGGCAAGCGGCAACATGCCTTCGAGCCTGGAGGCGCAGTGCGCCAACATGTTCGTCCACATGAAGGCGACGGTGGAAGCCGCGGGCGGCAGCACCGATGACATCATCAAGATGACGGTGTGGCTCAAGGATCGCTCCCAGCGCGGTCCGGTCAATGCCGAATGGCTGAAGATGTTTCCCGACGAGCATTCGCGCCCCGCGCGTCATTCCCTGCAGATGGACATGGAAGGCGGCGCGTTGGTGCAGTGCGATTTCACCGCCGTCATCGACTAACGCGGACCCACGCCCATGCCGACCTATCTTCCCTTTGATCCGAACCCGCGCCGGCCCTCAAAGCTGCCGCCGCCCAAGACCGTCGACAGCCAGTTCCATGTGCTCGGGCCGCTGGAGAAATATCCGGTGCGTCCCGGCGCCGCCTATCAGATGCCGAGTGCGACCTGGGAGGCGGCGCTACGCATGCACAAAGCGCTTGGGATCGAGCGCGGCATTATCGTGCAGACGACGACTTATGGCGCCGATCACGCGGTAGTGCTGGATGGTCTCGCCGCCATGGGCCCGAACTATCGCGGCTGCGCCAATGCGCTGGTGTTCGCGGAGGCGAACGACGCCTATCTCGCGAGGCTGCACCATGCCGGCGTGCGCGGCGCGCGGTTCAGTTTCCGCCAGGAGCTCGGGGCGGTGCTGTCGGACAAGGATTTCGCCCGCGCAATCTCGCGAATCCGCGAGCTCGGCTGGTATGTGAAGATCCAACCCGAAAAGGACGGCATCATCTCGAGCGTCGAGAAGTACGAGGACCTCGACGTACCGGTGCTGATCGATCACATGGCCCGGCCCGATCCCACCCGCGGCAAGGACGATCCGAACCTGCGCAAGATGCTGGAGCTGCTCGCGAAGGGCAATTTCTGGGTGATGCTCTCGCTCGGCGAGAAGACCTCGAAGGCCGGTCCGCCCTGGGATGACGTCATCTCGATTGCTCGCTCCTATATCGAGGCCGCGCCAGATCGCTGCGTCTGGGCGAGCGACTGGCCGCATCCGGTCTCTGTGGTGCAGCCGCCCAACGACGCCGATCTGTTGGAGCTGATGTATCGCTACGCCTCCGACCAGGCGACGCTGGAAAAGATCCTGGTTCACAACCCGGCCAAGCTGTTCGGGTTTCCCGATTGAGCGGACGGCAAGCTGGAGCACGCTCCTTCATGCGCGGCTGTAGCTGAATTAGCGCAAGTGCTGGGAAACGAATTGGGACCTCGTTCGTTCCCGGTTTGATGACAGCCATCCTGATCTCGGGCGCTGGGATCGGCGGACCGGCGCTTGCCTTTTGGCTGAAGGCCGCCGGCTTCGAGCCGACGTTGGTCGAGCGTGCTCCCGCGTTACGCAGCGGAGGCTACGTGATCGATTTTTGGGGACTGGGCTATGACATCGCTGAGCGGATGGCATTGCTCCCGGAGATCAATCGCAATGACTATCATGTCCAGGAAGCGCGAATCGTGGATCACGCTGGCCGGCGGTTGGCTGGCTTCGGCACCAAGGTCTTCTCCGAACTGACCGGTGGGCGCTATGTGACCCTGCCGCGCAGCCGCCTGTCGCGCTTGTTGTTCGCCAAGGTCGAAGATCGCATCGAAAGTATTTTCGGCGACGAGATTGTCGCGTTTGAAGAGCTGCCGGATTGCGTCCGGGTCGAGTTGAAAAAATGCGGGTGAACGTCGCTTCGATCTTTTGATCGGTGCGGACGGCCTCCATTCAGCCGTTCGCAGGCTCGTCTTCGGGCCGCAGGCGCAGTTCGAGAGACATCTCGGCTATGTGGTCGCAGCATTCGAGGTTGATGGCTATCGTCCGCGCGACGAGGATGTGTATCTGATCTATGGACAGCCTGGCCGGATGGTCGGGCCTACGTGCTGGCGGGTGAACTCGCTAGCGCGCGTGGTCGTTATCAAGAGGCATTTGCCAGATACGGCGCGCTGTTGAGGAGCTATGTCGATACCAAGCAGCGTGGCGCAGAGCGCTTTGCCGGTGCGTTCGCGCCGAGAACGCGCGCGGGCATGCTCTTCCGCAATCTCGTTGTTATAACCTTCGCCATACCTGGCCTGGCAAGGCTCGCTGTGGGCGGGGATATCGCGGATGCCTTGCAGCTTCCCCATTATAGCTGGCCGTCGCTTGAGCAATTGCTAGCCGCCTGACTATCCGCGTTCAATCGCGATCGCCGCGAAACGGGCGCGCGGACGAGAGTTTGCACGATACTTGTATGCAGCGTTCCCGCGGGACGCGCTCAATCCTCCTTGATCCATTCCGCGAGCGGCATGACATCGGGCGGTTCGGCGTAGCCGTGGGTCCACATGTCCACGACCCATTCGACCTTGGTCGCGCGGTCGATGAGCACAGCGGTATTGTGCGGCAACTGCAGCACCAGTGCGTTGCCGCGGTAATGCGGGTCGCCGACGGTATGATATTTCAGAAGTCCCCACTCCTGCAGGACGAGCAGCAGACTCGTCGTGTTGCGGGTGGTATCCCAGCAATCGAAATTGTGCGTGGAGTCGAGTGCGCGAATGTCGGCTTTCGCCACGCGCTTGTCCGTGCCAATGACCGGCCCCATGCGGCGATCGAACCAGACCATGGCCTTCTGCACCGCGGCTCGCTCCGCGGCGGCTGAACCGCGCCCGCTTGCGAGAATCTTGCCGAGCGCGCTGCGGTCGGCGGGCGTGAAGTCCAGCATTTCGCGCCGCCGGCAGACGAAACCATAGCACACGGTCATCGATCGCGCCGACGGAGGGAAGATCGACACTGTCGTGTAGAGGGCCGACTGGGCAGCCGACAGTTCGACCGCTGCGGCCGGCGTGGCGAGGCAGCACCATCCCATGGCACACAATCCAAATGCAGCCGCTCCCAAACCACTCCGCGCGAGCCTTGCAGCAGTCGCGCGCGGTTGCTTCCTATTCGCAAGCCTCATCGACGGTCTTGAGCCCCTGCCGGAATCTATCGGAAGGGTAACGCGGTGGCGTCGCGATGCCAAGAGAAGCGCTTGCCGGACCGGGATAACTCCGCGAGCCCGCGCGCCCCGCCTCACCCCCAGGGGCCGCGAGGACGTGGCGAGCGGCCCCACGGGTTACGCGCGGAGTCGTCGGTCTCGGCCCGAGTCCAAGGCCCAGCTCCCGGCGTGCCGAGTTCGGTCGCGAGCTGCTGCAAGGCTGCGATGCGGTTCGCGGTCGACGGATGGGTCGCAAACAGGTTGTCGATGCCGTGGCCCGACAGCGGATTGATGATGAACAGGTGTGCGGTTGCCGGATTGTGCTCGGCATCCATGTTCGGGATCTGGTGGGCGGCGCTTTCGATCTTAGCGAGCGCGGAGGCGAGCCACATCGGCTGCCCCGCGATGCGCGCGCCGAGATTGTCGGCGGCGTATTCGCGCGTGCGGCTGATCGCCATCTGCACCAGCATGGCGGCGAGCGGCGCCAGGATCATCATGACGATCGACGCGATCGCACCGGGGCCGCTGTTGTTGTTGCGGTGGCCGCCGAAAAATATCCCGAACTGCGCGAGCATCGAGATTGCGCCGGCGATGGTCGCGGTGACCGTCATCAGCAGCGTGTCGTGATGTTTGACATGGGCGAGCTCGTGGGCGATCACGCCGGCAAGCTCTTCGCGGCTGAGGGATTGCATCAATCCGGTGGTCACGGCCACCGCCGCGTTTTGCGGGTTGCGGCCCGTCGCAAACGCGTTGGGCTGCGGGTTCTCCATCACGAAGACGCGCGGCATGGGCAGGCCGGCACGGCCGGCGAGCCCCGCCACAAGCTCGACGAGCTCGGGCGCGGAGTTTCGGTCGACCTCCTGGGCGCCGTAGGTCGCCAGCACCATGCGGTCGGAATTCCAATAGGCGAACAGGTTGGTTGCGCCGGCGATCAGAAGCGCGATGATCGCGCCCTTGCCGCCGCCGATCAGGTAACCGACGCCCATGAACAGGGCTGTGAGGCCCGCCAGCAGGATTGCAGTTCGGAAATAATTCATCACCGCCTCCCTCCTGCCGCGCCGGGGCGCGCGGCAGCTCCTATTCAGGTAGGGATCGGGGTTGCGGCGCCGCAAGATGGTGTAGGTGCGTCGCCGCGCCGCGCACTGCTACGCGGCGCTTCTCCCCAGGTAGTTCCTGGCAAATTCCAGATACCAATCCAGGCATCCAGGATTGGCCATCGCTTCCTTGTTGATGACTTTCTCCACGGCATGACCGAGCAGGAGTTTTTTGATCGGCAATTCCTGTTTCTTGCCGGACAGTGTCCGCGGAATCTCGGGGACAGCGATAATCTCGTTTGGCAGGAAACGGCGCGACAGGCCGGATTCAATCGCCCTGTTGATCTTGGCCTGCATCGCCGCATCCAGCGCGATGCCCTCGCGCAGCACCACGAACAGGGGCATGTAGCTTTCGCGCCCGAGATATTCGAGGTCGACGACCAGGGAATCCAGCACCTCCGGCAGCGCCTCGATCGCCGAGTAGAGTTCGCTCGTGCCCATGCGCAGGCCATGGCGGTTGATCGTCGCATCACTGCGGCCATAGATCACACAGGAGCCGTCCGGATTGATCTTCAGCCAGTCGCCGTGACGCCAGACCGGTCCGCGGCCGCTGCCGTCGAAATTGTCGGGATAGGTCTCGAAGTAGCTCGCGCGGTAGCGCTGGTCGCCTTCGTCGTTCCAGAAGCGCAGCGGCATCGAAGGCAACGGCTCGGTGCAAACGAGTTCGCCGACGTCGCCGATCACGGCGCGGCCTTGGTCGTCGAAGGCTTCCACCGCGCAGCCGAGCAGGCGGCACTGCATCGTACCAGGCGTTTGCGGCAGTTCGCGATTTCCCCCGATGAAAGCGCCTGCAAAGTCGGTGCCGCCCGATATGTTCGCCCACCACATGTCTTCTTGCGCGCCGTTGCCGTTGATCTTGGCAAGTGCCGCAAAGCGCGTATTGAACCATCCTTGCGTGTCGGCGCTCAGCGGCGAACCTGTAGAGCCAAGCGCGCGCAACTGCGAGAGGTCGCCCACGGATTCAAGATCGATGTCGGCCTTGCTGCAGTTTGCAAAGAATGCCGCGCCTGCACCAAAGAAGGTCGCCTTCGCGCTGGCGGCGAAGCGCCACAGTGTCGTCCAGTCCGGCTTGTCCTTGGATCCGCCGGGGCTTCCGTCGAAGATGCAGCAGGTCGTTCCGTTCAGAAGCCCGTTGACTTGCGAGTTCCACATGATCCAGCCGATCGAGTTGTACCAGTGGAAACGCTCGCCAAAAGAGTTCGGCTGATAGCTGCAGCCGATATCGTTGTGCAGCGTCATAAGCGGCAGCGCCACCACAACGACACCGCCATGGCTGTGAACGATCGGCTTTGGCAGGCCGGTCGTTCCGCTCGAATAGACGATCCAGAGCGGGTGGTCGAACGGCAGCCAGGCCGGCTCGAATGTGTCGATCGCAGTGCTTCTGCTGGAGAGGATTTTCGACAGCAGCGGATCGGATGTCGCCGGATCTTCCTTGCCATCGCTCTGCAGAATGAAGTGCTCGACTGACGGCAACGCGCGGCGCAGCTCGTCGATGACGGCCCGGCGATCGTGCCGCCGGCCGGCATAGGTGACGGCGTCGCAGGCGATCAGCACCTTTGGCTCGATCTGTTTGAACCGGTCGATCACCGCGGGCGCCGCCATATCAGGCGCACAGACGCTCCAGATTGCGCCGATGCTCGCGGTGGCAAGAAACGCGATGATGGTTTCAGGGACGTTCGGCAGGTAAGCCGCGACGCGATCACCGGGGCCGACGCCTTTTTTCCTCAGGTACAGGGCAAGCGCCGCCGCCTGCCGCCGCAGTTCCGGCCAGCTCGTTTCCTTCAGCACGCCGTCTTCGCCGCTGGCAATGATCGCCGGCATTCCGGCGGCGTCCGCCGCCTCGACGTGCCGGAACACCTGTTGCGCGTAGTTCACCGATGCGCCCGGAAACCAGATCGCGCCCGGCATCTTGCGCTGGCTCAGCACGGCGCGAAACGGTGTCGCCGATTGCAGGTCGAAATAGTCCCATATGCTCCGCCAGAAGACGTCGATGTCGCGCACGGACCACTGCCGCAATTCCTCGTAATTGGAAAAACTCAGGCCGCGTTGATCGGCGAGCCAGCGGCGATAGAGCGTGATCTGGGGGACGTAAGGTGCTGTCATGGTCGTTGGGGTTGGGTTGCGGAGGGGGTTGCCCGGCTGAGATCTCAGCATAGCAGAAGTTCCGCAGGGGATATCATCGCAAGGCGGCCCGGGCCCCCGCCGCGTGGCAAGCCGCAATCCCGACCGCGTGCCGGCGGGTGAGTCAGCGGCGAGCGCCGAAGGCAAACGGAGAAGCGCCGGGCAGCAAGGGTGAATTGATGTCGCCGTCGATGCGGCTCGACTGCTGCGTGTAGCCGACCCCGAGGGACAGGCTGACATTCGGCGTGGCCTGGATTTCCACGCCCGCATGCGCGCTATAGCCGGGCAGTGTGCTGGACACGGAGTCGAAGGGAGCAAAAGGGCCGCCGATGCCGGAATTGTATTTCAAGGTGTCGAAACCGGCGTAGACCGTGAGGGGCAGTCCGCCCGCGCTTCCGAAGTTGTAGCCGAACTGCACGCCTTCGGTAGAGAGCAAGCCGAAATTGCCAAAAGCGGCATTCTGGGTCATGCCGCTCATGCTCAAACCCAGGCCGCTGCGTTCGCTGCCGACAAACCAGCCGTTCGGGAAATTGTAGCGCGCATAGGAAAAGCCGCCGCCTCGGGCGTCGCTGGCCTCAAAGCTCGGAAAGTCGCCGTACGTGTTCACGTCCTGGCCCGCGGCCATGTTTCCACTGAAGCCGAGGGGCCAACCCGGGATCCAATATGTCACAGGGGCGGCCTGGGCGTGGGCCGTTCGCGCGCCCACACAGAGCGCCGCCAATACGAGTGCGAGACCCAATTTGCCTGAGAAAACGGACATCTGCGCTACCACCAACGTTCTGCAAACTATACGCTCCAGCGTCGTCCCGGACAAGCCAACGGGTCTGCGCGGAAGCGCGGCCCCATAACAGGCTCCGCGCAGATCCAAGACCAACAGCCACAGGATCTGGTTTTTGCGAAGGACGTTGTCCGATCGAGTTCATCTTGGCCTTCGCCGGGACGACTCCACGGCACAGCCGGGCAGCGCTGCTATATCTGCTGTTGAGCAACAGGCGAACTAACCCTACTCTTGGAGCCAAGACATAACGCAACGGTGGAAACCCCAGAGAGACATCAGAGACACCAGCATGTCCGTTCCCTCAGATGAACAATTCGGCTTCGCGCCCGACTACGATGCGCCCGTGCCCTATATGCAGCGCACCCGCGAATACTACGCCGCCATTGGTTACACGACACCGTACCGCTGGGCGCACTACGTCGACGCGCCGTTCCAGCCCTTGAAAAAACCGTTGGCGCAATCGCGCGTGACGATCGTCACAACGGCCGCACCCTATGATCCGGCGAAGGGCGATCAGGGGCCCGGCGCGCCCTACAACGGCAGCGCAAAATTCTACAAGGTCTACGACGGCGATACGTCGAAGCCGCACGATTTGCGTATCTCGCATATCGGCTATGATCGCAAGCACACCAGCGCGACCGACAGCGGCACCTGGTTTCCGCTGCCGCAGCTCTTGCAGGCGCAAGCCAAAGGGCGCATCGGCGAGGTCGCACCGCGCTTTTTCGGCGCGCCGACCAACCGCAGCCACCGCGTGACCATCGATATCGATGCGCCCGATATCCTCGCCCGCTGCATCGCCGATCACGTCGATGCCGTCGTGCTGGTGCCGAATTGCCCGGTCTGCCACCAGACCACCGCGCTCGTCGCCCGCCATCTCGAGGCCAATGGCATTCCCACCGTGGTGATGGGATGCGCAAAGGACATCGTCGAGCACGCGGCCGTGCCGCGCTTTTTGTTCAGCGACTTCCCGCTCGGCAATTCCGCCGGCAAGCCGCATGACGTAGAATCGCAGGCGGTGACGCTCGAATTGGCGTTGCGTTTGTTGGAGCGGGCGTTCGGCCCGCGCACCACCATGCAATCGCCGCTGCGCTGGAGCGAGGATGCCTCCTGGAAGCTCGACTACAACAACATCGCGCAGATGAGCGAGGGCGAACTAGCGCGGCGGCGCGCCGAGTTCGACAGGCAAAAGGAGATCGCGCGGGGCAATCGCGCCGCCTGACGCTGGCAGTCGTAACAAAAAACCATCGGGAGGAGACCGAGGTGACCCGACCGTTCGAGGGCGTGAAGATTCTCGACTTCACGCAGGTGTTGGCCGGTCCCTATGCGAGCTACCAGCTTGCGCTTCTGGGCGCCGACGTGATCAAGGTGGAGCGCCGGGATGGCGAGGACATGCGCCGCACGCCGCTCAGCCGCGAATGGGCCGAGCGCGGTCTCGCCCCGGCCTTTCAAGCCATCAACGGCAACAAGCGCAGCCTGACGCTTGATCTGCAAAAGCCGCAAGCCGTTGCCATCGTCAAGCAGCTCGCCGCGCAAGCCGACGTGGTGATGGAGAATTTCCGGCCCGGCGTCATGGACAAGCTGGGCATCGGCTATGAGGCGCTCTCGGCAATCAATCCACGGCTGATCTATTGCGCGATATCGGGCTTCGGCCAGACCGGTCCGGAGCGGCTTGCCGCCGGCTATGACGGCAAGATCCAGGCGATGAGCGGCATCATGGCGATCACGGGTCACCCCGAAACCGGGCCGACGCGTGCCGGCTTTGCGGTGTGCGACGTGCTGTCCGGCGCTACGGCGGCGTTCGGCGTCTCCAGCGCGCTGTTTCAGCGCAGCCATACCGGCAAGGGCCAACTTGTCGACGTCTCGATGCTGGAAGCGTCGCTCGCGTTCCTGTCGGGGCAGATCGCCGACTACTCGGTGGCCGGCCATCGCCAGCAATTGTCCGGCAATCAGGCGGTGAGCCGCAAGGTGACGGCAAATCTGTTTAAGGCAGGCGAGGGCTATTTGCTGCTCGCCGTGAACAATGAGAAGCAGTACCGCGCGCTGATGATTGCGCTCGGCCGCGAAGATGCGCTGGCCGATCCGCGCTTCGTCGATTGGTTCGCACGGCAGGAAAACGAGCCGGCGCTGCGCGCCATCATCGAGGAGGCGCTTGCCAAGAAGGATCCGCGGGAGTGGGAGAAGATCCTGGACACAGCCGGCGCGCCTTGCGCCAGCATCTGGAAGATCGAGGAGATCATCGATCACCCGCACATCGTCGCGCGCGGCGCCATTCAGGAGATCGACACGGCTTACGGCCGCCTGCGCTTTGCCGGCAGTGGCTTTAAGCTCGCCCATGGCGGCGGCCGTCTCGATTCAATGGCACCCGCACTCGGCGCCCATACCGACGAGGTGCTGTCTTCGCTTGGCTACGATGCGGACGCGATCGCGGATCTGCGGGCGCGAGAGGTTGTCTGAATTCCAAGCTCCGTCATTCCGGGGCGGTGCAAGGCACCGAACCCGGAAATCTCGAGGTTCCGGGTTCGCGCTTGCGCGCGCCCCTGGAACGACAGCCTATCCCGCCAGCACTTTCACCCCGCCGAAGGACGTCACCCGTCCATTCTTCAGCAGCACAATTTGCGTGGCAAGCTGGCGCAGTTCGGCGGGGTCGTGGCTGACATAGACCATGGGAATCCGCGCCTCGTCGCGTAGCCGCACCAGGTAGGGCAGGATTTCCGCGCGCCGCCCTTCGTCCAGCGCTCCCAGCGGCTCGTCGAGCAAGAGCAGCCGCGGCTTCGACAGCAGGGCGCGGCCGAGCGCCACGCGCTGGCGCTCGCCGCCCGACAATTTGCCGGGCCGGCGAGACAGCAGATGCCCGATGTCGAGCAGGTCGGTGACGCGCCTGCGCTGGGCTGGATCATCGGCGATGCCGTTCATGCGCCGCCCGTAGTCGAGATTTTGCGCCACATTGAGATGCGGAAACAGCCGCGCATCCTGGAACACATAGCCGATGCGGCGTCGCCAGGCCGGGATATGAATGCCCTTTTTGGTATCGTCCAGGATCTCCCCGTCGATGGAAATGGTGCCGCGATCGGGCTGCAAGAGCCCCGCGATCATGTTGATCAGCGAGCTCTTCCCGGCGCCGGAAGCGCCGAACAGTCCGGTGACACGGCCTTCACTGGTGAAGGAAGCCGACAGCGAGAACTCACCGAGCTGCTTTTCGATGTCGACGCGCAGCATCGTCAATTTCCATGCAAGCGCCTGGTGGCGCGGCGGGCAAACCATTCCGCGCCGATCAGTGCGGCAACGGCGATGATGACGGACACCACGACCAGCCGCAACGCCGCGGCATCGCCGTCCGGCGTCTGGATCAGCGAATAGATGGCGGATGAAATGGTCTGGGTCTCGCCCGGGATGTTCGAGACGAAAGTGATGGTCGCGCCGAACTCGCCGATCGCCTTGGCAAAGCCGAGCACCATCCCGGCGAGCACGCCCGGCAGGGCCATGGGCAAGGTGACCGTCAGGAATACGCGAAATGGTGTGGCCCCCAGCGTCTCAGCCGCCTGCTCCAGCTTCTGGTCCACCGCTTCGATCGACAGCCGGATCGGACGCACCAGAAGCGGGAACGCCATGACGCCGCAGGCGAGTGCAGCGCCGGTCCAGCGGAAGGCGAAGACGATGCCGAGCGTATCGGCGAGCCAGCCGCCGACGAGGCCGCGCCGGCCGAAAGTGAGCAGCAGAAGATATCCGGTCACGACCGGCGGCAGCACCAGCGGCAGATGCACCAGCGCATCGAGAAACGACTTGCCCCAGAAGTCGCGGCGCGCAAGCAGCCAGGCCAGCGCGATCCCTAGCGGGGTTGCCACGAGTGTCGCCACCGAAGCGACCCGCAGTGACAGCAGGATCGCAGTCCATTCCGTCGGCGTAATCTCGATCACGTCAGGATGTCGGGTGGATCAGATACGTAAAGCCATATTTTTCGAAGACGGCCTTGGCCGCCTGCGAGCGCAGATAAGCGAGATATTCGGTCGCCTCCGACTTGGCGTTTGCGGTCGCCGCGACGGGGTAGATGATCGGCGGATGCGTGTCGGCCGGAAAGGTGCCGACGATCTTGACGCCGGGCTCGACCTTGGCGTCGGTCGAGTAGACGATCCCGAGGGCGGCCTCGCTGCGCGCCACCAGCGTCAGTGCGGCGCGCACGCTTTCCGCCATCGCGAACTTCGGCTCCGCGGCCTGCCACGCACCGAGCTTTTCCAGCGCGGCTTTGGCATATTTGCCGACCGGCACCGATTTGACGTCGCCGGTCGCGATGCGGCCATCGCCGGCGAGCTTTGCCAGGTCGAAACCGGGACCGATCGTGACATTGTCGATCTTGGAGTCTCTCGGCGCGATCAGCACGATGCTGTTGCCGAGCAGATTGACACGGGTCGCTTCGTTGATGTCTTTCTTGCCGATCGCGTAGTCCATCCAGTCGGTGTCGGCAGAGACAAATATGTCCGCGGGCGCGCCCTGTTCGATCTGCTTTGCCAGCGTCGAGCTCGCAGCATAGCTGGCCGAGACCTTGACGCCGGTCTTTGCCGTGAAGGCCGCATCGACGTCGTCAAGCGCATTCTTCATCGAAGCGGCGGCGAATACGGTGAGCGTCCTGTCCTCGGCGCCAGCAGGCGAATTCAGCCATCCGCAAAGAACGGGGGCAAGCAGGAAGGCGGCAAAGCGAAAACCGGCAAAGCGATGCATCATGGCGCTCCATGCGCGCCCGGCGCGCGGCAAGCGCGCGCAAAGCGGGCGTCGGGATTTTAGGATTGCGACAGGCGGAAGCGCCGTTCCGCGCATCCCCTTTGGCTTACGGCCGACCGGGATGTCACGGGCGGAACATAACAGCCTGAGGCGTCGCGTAAAGTCCCTTCATTCCGATGGCAGGATGGCGACGGATATCTGCTCATCTTCTGAGCCGCTGATTTGCAGGACCAAGGGACTCGCCGCGAGCTCGTATTTCATGGTCTTGCGGATTCCGTCGCAATCGGTGGCGCCGCTGAAGGCTTTGGGCTTGAGGAAATGCCCGTCCTGGATGACATCGACCCAGGCGCCGGACGACAGGCTGATGGTGTAGATGCCGGCCTTGGGCGGATCCTTGAAGCGCGTGAAGCCGGCGAATGTGCCCTCCTTCGGCGCGCGTTCGGGCGGCATCGGCAGCTTGGCCTCATTCGGCGCGACCAGCGACAGCGTGACACCGCCCGCGGATATGGCGGCGAGCTCATCGCCCGAGGTGAGCTTGGCTCGGTCCGGCGCGGTCAGCGCTGCGCGTTCGCGATCGATCGGCCATTTGAACTTATCGCAGCCGCTTGGCTCCTCCGCGGCCAGCGCGGGCGCGGCCAAGGCAATGAACAGCA
Source organism: Bradyrhizobium sp. ARR65 (assembly GCF_000472385.1). Lineage (GTDB taxonomy): Bacteria > Pseudomonadota > Alphaproteobacteria > Rhizobiales > Xanthobacteraceae > Bradyrhizobium. The sequence continues at coordinate 66,037 of NZ_AWZU01000016.1, read as the reverse complement.
GCGCGACGAGGCTACTTTTGATCCGGCCACGTGGATTGATACGCATGGTGATCCCCATAAAACCGACGGCACACGGGCAACGCCCGCGAGCCGAGCCGGCTTGCAAAACCGCAAGATTGACAGGACCACCGTCCCACGCTTCGGTGCGCGCTTACGGCGCCACCACGGCGAATATTAGCTTACCCGCATCGCCGACGGATAGCCCGCCCAGGAGGCGTTACTGCTTGGCGTAGTGCTTGGCGTCCGGTGCGTTCAACACTTGCCGACAGGCTGCGGGCAATTGCGCGAGCGTGATGCCGTGCTCCGGCTTCGGCGGCTCTTTCGGCGGCTCGGGGTGAAGGATCGAATCCTTGAACCAATAGGCGAGATCGGAGGACGCGCAGCCGTCTTCCTCCGGCTGATCCTTCTGGCCCTCGCAGGCGCCGTCGTCGGGCGGGCATCTCATGCGGATGTGGAAATGATAATCGTGGCCGTACCAGGGGCGGATCTTTGCAAGCCAGCTACGGTCGCCCGTCGCCTCGCGGCACAGCGCCTTCTTGATCGCCGCGTTGACGAAGATCCGCTGCACGCGCGGCTCCTGCGCGGCATCGCGCAACATCGTGAACTGAAAGGGCGTGAAAACCTTGGAATCGACGTCGAGCCGGTCGTCGCGAACCATCATGGTCGCTGCCATGTCCTCGCGCTGTTCGCGCGAGAGCAGGTGATCGGGCATAGGGGTCAGCCAGATGTCGGCATCGAGCCCGATCTGATGGCTGGCGTGGCCCGTCAGTGCCGGGCCGCCGCGGGGCTGGCCAATGTCGCCGATCAGAATTCCCGGCCAGCCGGTGTCCTTGTGCACTTTCGCCGACAAGCGCTTGAGCAGCGCGATCATGTCCGGGTGGCCCCAATTCCTGTTACGCGACAGCCGCATCACTTGCCAGGTGTCGCCCGTGATCGGCATCTCCATGGCGCCCGCGATACAGCCCTTGGAATAGGAGCCGATCGCGCGTGGCGGCATCGCCGCCGGCAGCACCTTCCGAGCGAACAGTTCCTTGGCGGGTAGCTTGGGATCGTTGGGATTGGCAAGCGGCGGCAAAGGTTTCGGGTCGAGGCTGCCTCTGTCCTGGGCCAGGGCCGCCGAAGCCGTGGCACAGAGGGTGCTGAACAGGAGCGGGATGAGAATCTGGCGGATCAGCATCGCATCACCCTAAGTAGAGAATAGAATAGCACGAAAGCGGCCGAAATGTCCCAGTCGCAATTGCTTGATCCACTGCCGCCGGGCGTGGCCAGGCAGGTGCTCTGGCCTTCGTTCCACACGTTTGCCACGATTTGATGGCCGCAGCTCGAACGCTGCGCGACGTGGCCAAGACGCGTATTTCTTAACTGCGCGATAACCCTTTTCGCGATTGATCAAATTTCATGCGCGCAAACGACGATGGGCGATTCCCTGAGCAGGCGACTCGCATATTACCTGGCGCTAAGCGAACTGCGATGATTTGGTGTCGAGGGTTGCCAACTGCGAGTTGTGTCGCAAGGCCGTGATCCACTTGTGCCTGATGCCTCGCCTCACAAAAGGGCAGGCCGCGATGCGGAAATGGAGAGGGGGTTCGCACGCTCTGCGAGAGGCCAAAGCGGAAAGATACCTTTTTTTTAAGACACTTGGCTGAAAACACGGGCCGCGCAGAATGCGAGTGGGGGCGCTCGATGCCGAGAATCCGGCCAGTCAAAAAGAAACTCAAGCGTGCGGTGGCCGCCCGCAAGTCGCGCCGTCCCGTCAAGCCCACGCCGAAGCTCGCAGGGGAGCGCCAGCGTTCTATCCTTCAAGCCGCTGAGATCGCCCGCGCCGAAGCGGAGGCCGCGATCACGGAAGCGCGGAAGTCACACGAGCGGCTGCGCGAAGCAATCGAGATCCTGCCGCAGGGCATCGTCTTTCTCGATGCGGAGGGACGCTATATCCTCTGGAACAAGAAGTACGCGGAGATCTACAGCCGAACCGCAGACCTGTTCGAGCCGGGTGTGCGGCTGCAGGATACGCTTCGCGTCGGCGTCGCCCGTGGCGATTACCCCGAAGCCGTCGGGTGCGAAGAGCAATGGATCGCCGAGCGGCTCGCCAAGATGCATCAGCCCGGCGAGCGCCATGAGCAGAAGCTCGCGGACGGCCGCACCATCTTGATTGAGGAGCGGCTGACCAAGGATGGCGGTGTGGTCGGCTTGCGCGTCGACATCACCGAGCTGAAGCAGCGTGAGGCATCATTCCGTCTTCTGTTCGACGGCAATCCCGTTCCGATGATCGTCTGTGCGCTCGACGACGGCCGCATTCTCGCCGTCAACGACGCCGCGGTCGAGCATTATGGCTATGGCCGGGCGGAATTCGAAAGGCTCACGATTCGCAATCTGCAGGCATTCGAGAGCGAGCCGCCATGGGATGGCGCTCGCTCGAACGACGAGCAGGCGGCGCGGACCTGGAAGCATGTCAAGGCCGACGGATCGCTGATCGATCTTGCCATCTATTCCCGTGAGCTCGTGTACAAGGAACGGCCCGCGATGCTGCTGGCGCTGATGGACATCAGCGAACGCAAGCGCGCGGAGGCGCGGCTCGCCTTTTTGGCCCAGCATGACGGACTGACCGGGCTGCCGAACCGCAACCTGCTGCGGCAGCAGATGGATGATGTTCTCGCGCACACGCGCCGGAGCGTCGACAAAGTCGCGGTGCTGGTGCTCGGGCTGGACAACTTCAAGGCGGTCAACGACACGTTCGGGCACGGCGTTGGCGATCGTCTGTTGCGCGCCGTTGCCAAGCGCCTGCGCTCGAGCCTGCGCGAGGAAGACACGCTTGCCCGTCTCAACTCCGATGAGTTTGCCGTCATTCAGAGCGGACTGACGCGTCCTGAAGACGCGGTGCTGCTCGCCCGGCGCCTGCTTGAGGCGATCGCCGATCCCTTTCTGTTCGACGGCCATTCGCTCGTCATCGGCGCTACCATCGGCATCGCGATGGCGCCCAGCGATGGCGATGATTCGGAAAAATTGTTGAAGAACGCCGATATGGCGCTGTCGCGCGCCAAGAACGACTCGCGCGGCACCTTCAGCTTCTTCGAAGCCGGCATGGACGCGCGTGCGCAGAGCCGGCGCAAGATTGAGACGGATCTGCGCGACGCCATCCAGAACGAGCAACTGCGGCCGTATTACCAGCCGCTGGTCGATCTGTCCCGCGGTCGCATCACCGGCTTCGAGGCGCTGGTGCGCTGGCCGCACCGGGAGCGCGGCATGGTGTCGCCGGCTGAGTTCATTCCGGTCGCCGAGGAGACGGGCCTGATCAACGGGGTCGGCGGCCTGATGCTGCGGCGCGCCTGCATGGACGCGGCAAGCTGGCCCGACGAAGTTCGCGTCGCCGTGAACCTGTCACCCGCGCAATTCCGCACTGGCAATCTGCTGGCGCTCGTGATGGATGCTCTGAGGCGGTCAGGCCTGGCGGCCAAGCGGCTGGAGCTCGAGATCACGGAGACGCTGCTCCTGGAGAAGAGCAGCCAGGTGCTGGCGACGCTGCATGCGCTTCGCGCGCTGGGGGTGCGCATCTCCATGGACGATTTCGGCACCGGCTATTCCAGCTTGAGCTATCTGCGCAGCTTCCCCTTCGACAAGATCAAGATCGACCAGTCTTTCGTGCGTGATCTCGGCGCCAATCGCGAGGCGCAGGCGATCATTCGCTCGATCGTCAGCCTCGGCAAGGGGCTCGGCGTCACCATCACCGCCGAAGGCGTGGAGACCGAGGCCGAGCTGAGCTGCCTGCGCGCCGAAGGATGCGATGAAGGGCAGGGCTTTCTGTTCAGCCGCGCCCGTCCCAATGATGAGATCGTCGAGCTCTTGCGCGCGCAGCGCGGAGCGGACACAGCTCCGCTGGAGTCGAGCCCGGCGAAGGTGCGCGTCGCGTGAATTACCTGATGCGCGTGTTCTTGTGCTTGTCGAGATGATAGGTGAGCGCAAGCGCCACGCAATGGCGAAGTGCCCTCTTCGGCAGAGGCCTCGCGCCGTCAAGCAGAATGCTTCGATTGCCGCCGTAAGTGAGTTCCGGATGGAGCTCGCGAAACGTTTCGACCAAATTGGTCTGGCAATGAAAATAGACGGCGTATTGGTTGGCCGCGGATTTCACCTGGTCGATGCGGATGGTGCTGCCGCTCTTGGTTTCGCTGGTGAGATAGCTGACCTGTCCCCATTTGATGGCTTCTTCCAGCGCACCTACGCCTTCGATGGCGCTGGCGGTATCGAAGATCAGCCGCCGGAGCGCCAGCAATTTTGCCCGCAGCGGCCTCGGGTAGCTGCTGAATATTGCCGCCACGGAGGGATCGGGAGGAGCCGGGCGGCGGCTCGGCCGGGCGTTCGTCGCACGCTTTCTCGATTGCATCGGCATCGCGGTGCACCCCTCTCGGCGTGGCGATCCTGGCGCGACTACCCTCGCGTTGACGACGCGAATTCGGTTCGTCGATCCAGTTAGCTAGGCTGCGTCGCGCAGGCCGGCCAGGAACGTATCCACGCTTTCGAACAACGCGGCGGCGTGCCGGCTGAGCTGGCCCGATGCCGTCATCACGCTTTCCGCCAATGCGCGCGAGCGGTCGGCTGCATGGCTTGCGCCGGCAACGTTCTGCGAGACCTCGCTGGTGCCGGCTGCGGCCTGCTGCACGCTGCGCGCGATCTCGCGCGTAGCCGAATCCTGCTCCTCGACCGCGGCAGCGATGCTGGCGGCAATGCCGCTGATGTCGCGGATGGTCTGGCTGATGCCGCCGATGGCGGTGACGCAATTGCCAGTCGCGGACTGGATCGCGGCGACCTGGGCTGCGATCTCCTCGGTCGCCTTCGCGGTCTGGCCCGCGAGCTCCTTGACCTCGGCGGCGACCACGGCGAAGCCGCGACCGGCTTCCCCTGCGCGCGCCGCTTCGATCGTTGCGTTGAGCGCGAGCAGGTTGGTCTGGCTCGCGATCGCGTCAATCAGCCGCAGCACGTCGCCGATCCGCTCCGCAGCGGAGGCAAGGCTTGCGACCATTTCCGTGGTCTTGTCGGCCTTGCCGACCGCTTCGTCCGCAACGCCCGAGGAGTGGGTCACCTGACGGCCGATCTCCGCCACCGACGAGGCAAGCTCCTCCGTTGCGGCGGCCACCGTGCCGACACTGGCGGACGCCTCCTCCGATGCCGCAGCCGCGGCCGCCGCGCGTTGCGAGGTCCCGTTCACGCTGGTGGCGATCTCGCCGGCGGCGCGTTGCATCTCTTCGGTGGCCTTCGCGACAGCGGCCACCACGCTCTTGACATCCGCTTCGAAACGATCGGCCATTTGCTTCTGCAGCGCTCGCTTCTCGCGCTCGGTCTCCAGCTTGGCCGCCTCCTGCGCCTCGCGCAGCTTCTGCGTCTCGATCATGTTAAGGCGGAAGACGTCCACCGCCTGCGCCATGGTGCCGACCTCGTCCATGCGGTCGCCGCCCGGAATGGCCACCGACGTATCGCCGCTCGACAGGCGGTTCATCACCGCGGTGATCGCGGTCAGCGGACGCGACATGCCGCGGCCGAGCAGGAAGGCCAGCAGGGCGGCGCCAGCCAGAATGACGAGCGTCGCCAGCAGCAGGGTCGTTTGCGCGCGGGTCGCGGCGGCTTCGTATTCGGTGATATCCTTGACGATCTCGAGCACCGCGAGCGGCTGGCCGGCATAATTGTTGATCTGTCCGATATAGATGGCGGCCGAATGCCCCTGGAACGTGAGCTCGCGGTGCAGTGTCGCACCCCCGAACACGGCCTTCAGCTCCTCAGGCGTGGCAACCTCGACGTCACCGAAGGTGGAGGACAGTCTCTTAAAGCTCTTGCCGTCGAACCATTGCACGGCGAGGTCGATGCCGAAGCGCTGCTTGGCACGCTCGACGAACTCTTTGCCGAAGGCGGCGCCGACGTCGACATTCGCAAAGGCCTTGCCGTCTCGCATGATCGGCGTCATGCCAAAAATCCCCAGCGACTCCAGCGCCGGTTCGGCCCCGACAATTTGCCGGCCGGCCCTGAGGGCTTCCGCAACCGTGATGCGGCGCTTGGAGACATCGTCTCCGAAGGTCTTGGGGTTGTGTACCCGGTAGAATGTGGTCGCCGGGGGCGTCTGGAACGAGATCAGCGGGATGCCTTGCTCCTTCAGCGCCTTGTTGGCGCCGACAAGCAGCGCGCCCAGCGCGTCGCGATCGCCTTTGGCAATGGCGTCGGCAACCGGCGGCAGCGCCGCGATGGTCGAGCTGACGGCGAGCGTCGCGCGCCCCTCATAGTCGATCGCGGCGACCACGCTGTCATAATCCAGCTTGAGCTGCTGTTCGAGCGCGAGGCGCGTCAGCGAGCGTTGCTGCAGGATCGAGAAAGTCCCGAGGATTCCGCAGGCCGCCGCGACGGTAAGCGAAATCGCGAGGATCAGGCGGGCGGCGATGGAACGAAGCTTGAACATGGGCATTCCCGAACTTCACCAGAGTGGTTCGGGATACCCAAGATTGATTAATATTGCTTAATGCTACGGTACGTCTGCGCCTAGCCATAAGTCGCAGCCGCGCGGCGCTACGATCCGCTCAGCGCGTCATGGGCGGCCCTTGCAGCTCGCCCGAAAGGATCGCCCGCCCGGCGTCCTCGTAATGGGTGTCGCGGGCCTGGATTTGCTGGGCGATGGCATGCATGTCGCGGAAGCGCCGCTCGAACGGGTTTGCGGCGAACACGGCGGTGGCGCCGGCCATGTGATAGGCGGTATCGACCACGGAGGCCGCCTGGTGGATCGTCCAGGTTGCGGCGATGCGGAGCGCGATCCGATTATCTTCGGAGATGGCTGCGCCGGCTTCCAGATCGCGCCAGACCTCGGCTGCGGTGGCGTAGAGATAGGCCCGCGCGGCTCGCAAGGAGGCCTCGGTGCGGCCGATCAGGCCCTGAACGGCGTTGTTCTCGCGCATCGCGGAAAGGCCTTGCGGCGTCTTTTTGCGCGACAGCTCGATCGCGGCATCGAGCGTGGCGCGCGCCACGCCTAGCGCGGTCGCGGCAAAGCCCATGCTGAACACCATGTTGGTGGAGAGCTTGTAAAGCGGCCCTGCCTCGCGCAAGGCCGCAGGCTCGTCGCGAAGCGCTGTGTATTTTTCCGGGATGAAGAGATCGTCGACCGAATAGGAGTCGGTCCCGGTGCCCTTGAGGCCGATGACGTCCCAGACGTCATACATCGTGGCGCTGGTCACCGGAAACAGGATGGTGCGAATTTCGGGCGAACCGTCCGGTCTCTTGCGCGGCGTGCCGTCTGCTTCCTCGATTCTAACATGCGCGCCGAGCCAACTCGCCTGCCGTGAGCCCGACGCGAAATCCCAGCGCGCGCTCGCTTTGTAACCGCCGGGGACCGCGCGCACCGAATGGGCGATGGCCCCCCAGGCCAGGATGCCCGGTGCCGTGTTGAAGATCTCCTCCGCGACGTCGTGATCGAGATAGGCCGCGATCATGGCGCAGACGCTGCATTGGCCAAGACACCAGGCGGTTGATGCGTCGGCCTTGGCGACCTCCTCCTGCATCTGCATGAACACTTCGAGCGGCGCTTCCGCGCCGCCCAAGTTCTGCGGCAACAGTGCCCGATAAAGGCCGTTCTCGATCAAGGCGGCGGTGACCGCCGGCGTCAGCCGCCGTGTCCGTTCGATCTCCTCGGCCTCCCGCGTGATCAGTGGTTGCAATGCGCGTGCGCGCTCGACAAGGCCGAATGCGGGAAGCCGGTTCATTCGCGTTTCCTCCGCCCTTTTTGGGTCTGATTGGAGGTCGCAATGGTGATCTATCCGGCGGAAGAGAGCAAGATGGGCAACACTGTCATTCCGGGGCGCGCTGAAAGCGCGAGCCCGGAAATCTCGCGCCACAATCTCCAGATTCCGGGTTCACGCCTATCGGCGTGCCTCGGAATGACGTCAATTTCAGCTATCCACCTTCAGCGCGGCGATAAAGGCTTCCTGCGGGATGTCGACCTTGCCGAACTGGCGCATCCGCTTCTTGCCTTCTTTCTGCTTCTCCAAAAGCTTGCGCTTGCGCGTGATGTCGCCGCCATAGCATTTCGCGGTGACGTCCTTGCGCAGTGCGCGCACGGTCTCGCGCGCGATCACCTTGCCGCCGATCGCCGCCTGGATCGGAATCTGGAACATGTGCGGCGGGATCAGCTCTTTCATCTTTTCGACCATGGCGCGGCCGCGGCCCTCGGCACGGGTGCGATGCACCAGCATCGACAGCGCATCCACCGGCTCGCCGTTCACCAGAATCTGCATCTTCACGAGATCGGCGGGCCTGTAGTCGGTCAGGTGATAATCGAACGAGGCGTAGCCCTTGGAGACGGATTTCAGGCGATCGTAGAAATCGAACACCACTTCGTTCAGCGGCAGGTCATATTTCACCATGGCGCGGCTGCCGACATAGGTGAGCTCTTTCTGCGAGCCGCGCCGGTCCTGGCAAAGCTTCAGCACGCTGCCGAGATATTCGTCCGGCGTGAGGATGGTGGCCTCGATCCAGGGCTCCTCGATCTCGGCGATCTTGACCACGTCGGGCATATCGACGGGATTGTGGATCTCGATCAGCGAGCCGTCGGTCAGATGCATCTTGTAGATCACGCTCGGCGCGGTCGCGATCAGGTTGAGATCGAATTCGCGCGACAGGCGCTCTTGAATGATCTCCAGATGCAACAGGCCCAGAAAACCGCAGCGGAAGCCGAAGCCGAGCGCGGCCGAGGTCTCCATCTCGAAGGAAAAGCTTGCGTCGTTGAGGCGCAATTTTCCCATTGCCGCGCGCAGGGATTCGAAATCGTCGGCATCGACCGGGAACAGGCCGCAGAACACCACGGGGATCGCGGGCTTGAAGCCCGGCAGCATCTCCTTCACCGGGTTCTTGTCATCGGTGATGGTGTCGCCAACGCGGGTGTCGGCGACCTCTTTGATCGCAGCCGTAATGAAGCCGATCTCGCCGGGACCAAGTTCGTCGACCTGTTGCATCTTCGGCGTGAAGAAACCGACGCGCTCGACGTCATAGGCCGCTTTCGTGCCCATCATCCGGATGCGGCTACCCTTCTTCATCACGCCGTCGACGACGCGGATCAAGACGACGACGCCGAGATAGACGTCGTACCAGCTATCGACCAGGAGCGCCTTCAACGTCGCGTCGCGATCGCCTTTCGGCGGTGGCAAGCGGGTGACGATCGCCTCCAGCACGTCGGGAATGCCCTGGCCCGTCTTGGCGGAAATCATGATAGCATCGGATGCATCGATGCCGATCACATCCTCGATCTGCTGCTTGATCTTTTCGGGCTCGGCGGCCGGCAGATCGATCTTGTTCAGGACCGGCACGATCTCGTGGTTGTTGTCGAGCGCCTGATAGACGTTGGCGAGTGTCTGCGCTTCCACGCCCTGGCTCGCGTCGACCACCAAGAGCGATCCTTCGCAGGCCGCCAGCGAGCGCGAGACCTCGTAGGCGAAGTCGACATGGCCGGGCGTGTCCATCAGATTGAAGATGTAGTCCTGGCCGTCCTTGGCGCGGTAGTGCAGCCGCACGGTCTGTGCCTTGATGGTGATGCCGCGCTCGCGCTCGATATCCATGGAATCGAGCACCTGTTCCTTGCCCGCCATTTCGCGATCCGACAGGCCGCCGGTCATCTGGATCAGGCGGTCGGCAAGGGTCGACTTGCCATGGTCGATATGGGCGACGATGGAGAAGTTGCGGATGTTGGAAATGGGCACGGTCGTCATGGGCGGCGGGATAGCATTGGCCCCTCTGGCCGGCAACCATATAGCTTTATTCTAAGGGCTTTTGTTCACGCCAAGCTGATTCCACTTGCTCCCAAAAAGCGCTACGCGTGAGGCCATGCCGACTGCATCCTTGTTACCCGCCGCCTCGCGCGCACGCCGCCGTCTGACGCTGCGGCGACCTGCCGCGTGGCTTGTGGCCCGGGCCCGGGATCCCGAGACCGGCCTCTGGCTCGTGATTACCTTTGCGCTTTTGCATGCCCTGCTCTGGACCCTCATCCTGATCAAGTTGAAGGCGGCGCAGGACGTCCATATGGACGTGGCGGAGGCCTTTGCCTGGGGTCAAAAGTTCCAGTTGGGCTACGGCAAGCATCCGCCCCTGTCGGGGTGGGTCGCGGGCCTCTGGTTCAGCTTCTTCCCGGTCGCCGACTGGGCCACCTACCTCCTGGCGATGACAACGGTGAGCGTGGGGCTCGTGCTCTGCTACCTCATCGCGCTGCGGGTGGTCGATCGCCGCCGCGCATTCTTCATGATGGTGACGCTCGCGCTGTATCCGATCTTCAATTTCAAGGGCTTCAAGTACAATCCAGATCTGCTGCAGCTTGTCACTCTGCCGCTGCTGGTACTGGCCTATCTCAATGCCTTCGAAAAGCGTAGCTGGCTGTCGGGCGTCTGGCTCGGACTCGCCGGCGCGCTGGCGCTGATGACCAAATACTGGGTGCTGACCATGATCGGCGCCATTGGCCTCGCGGCGCTGATCCACCCCGATCGCCTGAAGATCCTGCGCTCGCCCGCACCATGGGTCGCGATCGTGACAATGGTCGTTGCGATGATTCCGCATCTGATCTGGCTGAAACAGGTCGATTTCGTGCCGCTGACCTATGCCGGCGATGTCTACGGGCTATCGAGCCGCGCGCAAAGCGCACAGCTCGTGCTCGGTTATGTCGTGCATAATGCCGGGCTGCTCGCGGCTCCGATCCTGGTCGGTCTGCTGGCGCTGGCGTGGCGGCCACGGCTGCTGGCGCAGATCTGGTCGTCGGGACCTAACGGGGCGGTAAAGCTTTCGCAGGCACTGAACATCTGGATCATTCAGATCATCGTCGCGGTGGGGCCGCCGCTCGGCGCGCTTGCCTTCACGATCTACATGAAGACCGACTGGGGAATCTCGCTGTTCTTCCTCACGCCGCTCGCGCTGATCGCAATTCCTCGATTGCGCGTGCCGGCGATGGCGCTGTTTCGGATCATGGCGATCTGGCTGGTGATCACGCTCGTTACGCTCGCCGCCGCCCCCAGGATTGCGCTTAGCGACATCCCTAAGAGCCCGAATGGTGCGAGCACTTATGCCGCACGATCGCAATTGGCGCGGGAGCTGACGCAGGCCTGGCATATGCGCTTCGGCTCGCGCTGGGCCGTGGTGGCCGGCACCACTGAAATCGGCGAACCCATGACCTTCTACAGCCCCGATCATCCGGCGCCGCTCACGCCTGGCGAAGTGTGGTCATCCGGGCTGACGTCGCTGGACGAAGCCAAGCGACTCGGCTTCATCGGGATTTGCGATACGACGGATGCACGGCTGCCGACGTGCGAGGCCTGGATGAAGGAAAATGCGCCCAATGCCGAGCAACTGGTGATGAGCACGCAGCGCTTCTTCCAGGGCCATCCGGGCCCGTCGACCGCGTGGAAGATCTATATCGAGCCGCCAGGGAAATAACTGCCGTTGTTCCGGCTTTCGCCGGGACGACGTCGGGAGAGAGATCGCGTGGCCCTCTCACGTCCCTTCTTCGTTGAATTTGCTCTCGACGAGTTCGGTGATGGCGGCAAGCGCGGCTTCCGCCTCAGCGCCGATCGCGGAGACTTTGATGGTGGTGCCGGGCGCGGCTGCGAGCATCATCAGCCCCATGATCGAGGTGCCGCCGACGGTCTCGCTGCCGCGAGTCACCCAGACTTCGGCGCTGAAGCGCTCCACGGTCTGGACAAATTTTGCGGAGGCGCGTGCGTGCAGCCCGCGCTTGTTGACGATCAGAAGCTCTTTGGAAATAGCCCCCTCGGGCACCCGCGGCCCAGGAATGTTCTCTAATGCCGCGTCATCGTCGCTCATTTGCCGGCGAGAACGCGGCTGGCGATGGTGACGTATTTGCGGCCGGCTTCCTGCGCCATCGCGATTGCGTCAGGCAGCGAGCGCTCCTCGCGAACCTTCGCGAGCTTGACCAGCATGGGAAGATTGATGCCTGCGAGCACTTCAACCTTGGGGCGGCTCATGCAGGAGATTGCGAGGTTGGACGGTGTGCCGCCGAACATATCGGTGAGGATGGCAACGCCATCGCCCGAATCTACGCGGTTGACCGCTTCAATGATGTCGCTTCGACAGAGATCGGAATCATCTTCGGCGCCGATCGTGACCGCTTCGATTTGTTTTTGCGGACCCATGACGTGTTCGAGCGCCGCCTTGAACTCGTCGGCGAGGCGCCCATGGGTCACCAGTACTAGCCCAATCATCGGAAACTCCTCGCGGGTGCTTTTTGACGCACCGCACGAACGCGCCACTTTGACCATCCAGAGCCCCCGCGCAAGGGGGGATGTTTGCGGTTCTCCCGGAATCTGGCGGTAGCGGAAGGGGAGCCGCGCCGGTCTATTCGGTCGCGATAGTGGGGGTGATATGGTTACCAATTCCCTTCCCACAATGGGCCGAATGGTTACCGGAAGGTGAACTTGCAGTTGTCGTCAGGGCGGCGACAACCAATGGGAAGGGGTTTTGGTCTGTCGCCACGGGAATTCGCGGTAGTGAAACACCAAAAAGGCTGATCTGAAGCGATTCGGGTGGCGGCAGGCGGGCCGCATCGGAGGCGCCCAGATCGACCACGAGCCCAACGGTCGCCTCGGTCACAAAGTCGCAGCCGCGGATTCCAAGCCCACGAATCTCGATCAGGCCGGCCAGTTCGGGCACCGCGCGCACCAACAATTCTCCGCCGGCTGTGTCCAACCGGACACGGTCATCGCCAACCAGGACGGCCGGCGGGAGCTGCCCGCTGCGGCCGGCGAGAATCAGATCGAAGGCGAGGCGGGACTTGCCGGCGCCGGAGGGACCGCGGATCAGCACCGCGCGCTCGCCTACCTTGACGGCGGAGGCATGCACGCTCGGCCTTTCCGCCTCTGTCATAGCGAGGGCAGCCTGACCACGAAGCGCGCGCCGGCCACCGTCGGCTCGCCGTCGGGACCCGCAGGACCTGCACGGTTCTCGGCCCAGATGCGTCCGCCATGCGCCTCGATGATCTGCTTGGAGATCGATAGCCCGAGTCCGGAGTTCTGCCCAAATCCCTGATGCGGCCGGTCGGTGTAGAAGCGCTCGAACACGCGCTCCAGCGCATCGGCGCGAATGCCTGGCCCGTCGTCGTCGACCACGATCTCGATTTCCGAGCGGACCCGCCGGCAGTAGATTCGTACCTTGCTGCCGGGCTCGGAGAACGACTGCGCGTTGGACAAGAGATTTGTGATCACCTGCCCGAGCCGCGAATCGTGTCCGGGCACCGAGAAGGTGTCGTTGGCGCTTCGTCCCTCGAAGCGCGCCTCGACGCCGACGTCGTGGCCGAGCTTGGTCTCGTTGGCCACCGAGGTGAGCGTCGCCAGCAGGCGGCGCACGTCGACCGGCGCCATGTCCTGGCGCTGCAATTCGGCATCGAGCCGGCTGGCGTCGGAAATATCGGAGATCAGCCGATCGAGCCGTTTGACGTCATGCTCGATCACGCCGAGCAGCCGGGTGCGGCTGTTCTCGTTGCGCGCGAGGGGGAGGGTTTCCACCGCCGAGCGCAGCGAGGTGAGCGGGTTCTTCAGTTCATGCGCGACGTCGGCCGCGAACATCTCGATCGCCTCGATGCGATTGTAGAGCGCGTCCGTCATGTCGCGGAGCGCGCCGGAGAGATGGCCGATCTCGTCCCGGCGGCGGGTGAAGTCGGGAATTTCCACGCGGGTCTTGATGCGGCGGCGGACGCGCTCGGCACTGTCGGCCAGCCGGCGCACCGGACCCGCGATCGTGCTTGCGAGCAGGAGCGAGAGCAGCATCATCACCGCCGACGCCACCCCGCCGACCTTGAGGATCGCCAGCCGTTCCGCCGTCACCATCTGGTCGATGTCATCGCCCTGCGTCGACAGCATCAAGGCGCCGTGAATGGTACGCGAGCGCTGCACCGGGACGGCGACCGAAACGATTACCTCGCCGCGGGAATTGACGCGCACCATGCTGCGCTTCTGCCCCTTCAGCGCGTCGGAAACCTCCTCGTAGCTCGAGCCGCTCTCATATTCGCGATAGAGCGGCAGGTCGCCGCGGTTGATCCAGGTACGGACCGCGGTCAGCACGCGCTCGACGATCCCGGGCTTCGACGGCGCCGGCAGGTCGAAGCGCAACACGTTTTCGAGGTTGCGGCTGTCGAGGATCAGCCCGCCGTTCGGATCATAAATCCGGGCGCGGGTTTTGGTCGGGGAGATCAGCGTGCGCAACACCGGTGCGACACGTTCGGGGTTGATCGGAAAATCGAGCGGCGAATATTCGTCGGGCGCGCCTATGGTCTCGCCGGGCTTGAGGTCGAGGAGCCGGTCAGGGTCGATCGTGATGGTGTTGGTCTGCACGGTCGCGGAGGCCGCGATTGCACCGGCAATGATCTCGGCCTGCACCAGAAGGCTCTGCGCGCGCGCGTCGATCAGGCCCGCGCGGAATTGCGACAGGTAGAGAATGCTCGCGACCAGCGCCAGCAGCCCCGCGATATTCAGCGAGACGATCCGGCGCGTCAGGCTCGAGAAGGAGAGCGTGAACAGAAATTGCCCGGCACGGCTCAGCCATCCGAGCGGCCGCTGCCAGCCTTTCAGACGCGGTGCCTCCGCCTCCGCGGCATCCAGAACCACGGACGACGAAACATCCGACGCGTTCAGTCCTGCATCAGGCTGCGTTCGATCAAGCAATGGTCAACACTGCCGATTGTTTCGACTGGTTTGTTTGTTGCGCCATCCTACCCCAGATGGCGTGAGGCGCGAAACGCGGGAAACAGCGCTTCGAATCAGGCTTCCTTGAAACGATAGCCGACTCCGTAGAGAGTCTCGATCATCTCGAACTCCGGATCGACCACCTTGAACTTCTTGCGCAGCCGCTTGATGTGGCTGTCGATCGTGCGATCGTCGACATAGACTTGGTCGTCATAGGCGGCATCCATCAGCGCATTGCGGCTCTTCACCACGCCGGGCCGCGTCGCAAGCGCCTGCAGGATCAAAAATTCGGTGACCGTCAAGGTCACCGGCTCGTTCTTCCACGTGCAGGTGTGGCGCTCCGGATCCATGCGCAGGAGGCCGCGGTCGAGCGCCTTGGCGTCGTTCTCCTTTGGCACGGCGGTTGGATCCTTGGGCTGCGAACGGCGCAGCACCGCCTTTACACGCTCCACCAGGAGCCGCTGCGAGAATGGTTTGCGGATAAAATCATCGGCGCCCATCTTGAGGCCGAACAATTCGTCGATCTCTTCGTCCTTGGAGGTCAGAAAGATCACCGGCAAATCGGACTTCTGCCGCAGCCGGCGTAGTGTCTCCATGCCGTCCATGCGCGGCATTTTGATATCGAGGATCGCAAGATCCGGCTGGGTGGTGCGGAACCCGTCTAGCGCGGAAGCGCCGTCAGTGTAGGTCATGATGCGGTAGCCTTCCGCTTCCAGCGCGATCGAGACGGAGGTGAGGATGTTGCGGTCGTCGTCGACCAGAGCGATTGTGGGCATGAGCCTGCTTTCAGTTCGGGTTTGCTGAACGGCGGGCAATCCAGGTGATGCGCCGCATGAATGGGCTTCAAACACGGTCAGCGAGCAATGCAAGCTGGGCTGAAGTGTGACCGAGTTCCCAGGGACGCCTCCCGTCCCGCACCCATCAAGGCCCCCTTTAACCGAAAAAAGGGCCTCATTGCAACAAGATGACGAGATAAATCGATGCAACCGGGTACCGCTTTCAACGCTTCCAAATTGGCGCGCTCGCTGCTGCGGCGCCGGCGCCAGGGGGCGCTGGCGACCTTAATGGCCGGGACGGGCTCCCCCTATTGCTCCCTGGTTAACCTGGCGAGCCATCCCGATGGAACGCCAATCCTGCTGATTTCGCTCCTGGCGGTGCACACCCGCAATATCCTGGTCGATCCCAGGGTTTCCTTGATGTTGGATGAGCGTGCGGCGGGCGATCCGCTGGAGAGCGCCCGAATTATGCTGCAAGGCCAGGCGGAGGTTGTCGGACCGGACGAGGGGGCACTCGTGCGGCGGCGCTATCTTGCGGCCCATCCGAGCGCGGAAGGCTTCGTCGACTTTTCCGACTTTTCCTTTTTCCGGATCGTGCCGAACGGAGCCCATCTGGTGGCCGGATTCGGGCGCATTCTCGATCTCAAGCCGGAGCAGTTCTTGACGGACATTGGTGATTCGCAGGCGCTGATCGAGGCCGAGGCAGGTGCGATCGAGCACATGAACGCGGACCACCGTGATGCGATGAATCTTTATGCGACGAGGCTCCTCGGCGCGCAGCGCGGCGATTGGCGCTGTACGTCGATCGACCCTGATGGCATCAATCTGCAGGCGGGCGATGTGACCTTGCGACTGGATTTTCCCGAACACGTCACGGGTCCCACCGAACTGCGCAAGATGCTGGTCAGCTTGGCCGAACAGGCGCGCGCGGCGGATTGAGCCGGTCCGAGTCGCCGCGAGCTATGAGACGCAATCGCTATCTTTCACGCAAACGGAAATCCGCCACTCGATTGCTGGTGTTGTTTTCGCCGGCGTTCGGCGCGCAGGTATCATGCGGCGCATTGTTGTGCACCGCAAAAGCTGCCCACGTCGCAGGCGGTCGCGGCGCATTGTCACGCACACTGTGCCGCAAATTGCGCCGCGCTGCGGCAAGCGATTGAGATGCATCGCCGATCTGCTTGAATAAACCAATCGAGGGGGATCGGCTTGGCAAGCCGAGCGTTGATCAAGTAATAAGTCGCCGGACCTGGGCCGGTGGGGCTATAGTGGCACCGCAGAAGCGGCGCACGGGATGAGGTTCGCGCCGGGTGATGCGGGTTCGAGGAGGATTCTTCGTGCAAGAGACGGGTGTGCGTAACGGTGCCTTCGGTGCCGACAAATTCGGCTTAAGAAATCTCAAGCAGGTGCACTGGAATCTCGGCGCACCACAGCTCTATCAATACGCCCTGATCGCAGGAGAGGCGGTGCTATCCGCCGATGGCGCGCTATGCGCCGACACCGGCGAGTTCACCGGGCGCAGCCCGAAGGACAAGTTCACCGTCCGCGATGCGATGACGGACAAGAAGATGTGGTGGGCTGGCAACCAGTCGATCACATCGGAGCAATTCGAGGCGCTCTATCAGGATTTCCTGAAGCACGCCGAAGGCAAGCGGCTGTTCGCTCAGGATCTTTATGGCGGCGCAGATCCGACCTACCGGATCAAGACGCGGGTCTTCACCGAACTCGCCTGGCACTCGCTGTTCATCCGCACGCTCCTGATCCGCCCGCAGGCGGTCGAGCTCGCGACCTTCGTGCCCGAGCTCACGATCATCGACATGCCGAGCTTCCGTGCCGATCCCAAACGCCATGGCGTGCGCTCGGAGAATGTTGTCGCCATCGATTTCGCCCGCAAGATCGTCCTGATCGGCGGATCGTATTACGCCGGCGAGATGAAGAAGAGCGTGTTCACGACGCTCAATTATTATCTCCCCGAGCGCGGCGTGATGCCGATGCACTGCTCGGCCAATGTCGGGTCCAAAGGTGATACCGCAATCTTCTTCGGCCTGTCCGGCACCGGGAAGACGACGCTGTCGGCCGATCCCAACCGCACGCTGATCGGCGACGACGAGCATGGCTGGGGACCGGACGGCGTCTTCAACTTCGAAGGCGGTTGCTATGCCAAGTGCATAAAGCTGTCGAAGGAAGCCGAGCCGCAGATCTACGCCGCCAGCAAGCGCTTTGGCGCCGTGCTGGAGAACTGTGTGCTTGACGAAGATACGCGCGAGGTCGATTTCGACGACGGCTCCAAGACCGAGAATACCCGCTCGGCCTATCCGCTCGATTTCATCCCGAACGCCTCGCGCACGGGACGGGCGCCGCATCCGAAGAACGTCGTGATGCTTGCCGCGGACGCCTTCGGGGTATTGCCGCCGATCGCAAAGTTGTCGCCGGCGCAGGCGATGTATCACTTCCTGTCCGGCTACACCGCGAAGGTCGCCGGCACCGAGCGTGGTCTGGGCTCCGAGCCTCAACCGGAATTCTCCACCTGTTTCGGCTCGCCCTTCCTGCCGCTCGATCCGTCGGTCTATGGCAACATGCTGCGCGAGCTGATCGCCCAGCACAATGTGGATTGCTGGCTGGTCAATACCGGATGGACCGGCGGCAAGTATGGCATCGGCAGCCGCATGCCGATCAAGGTGACGCGCGCGCTGCTCACCGCGGCCCTCGATGGCAGCTTGCGCAATGTCGAGTTCCGCACCGACAAATATTTCGGCTTTGCGGTGCCGACCGCGCTGCCTGGCGTGCCGACCGAAATTCTCAACCCGGTCAACACCTGGAAGGACAAGGACGAGTTCGACAAGACCGCCCGCAGCCTAGTCGGCATGTTCCAGAAGAACTTCGCCAAGTTCGAGGAAAAGGTCGATGCCGATGTCCGCGCCGCCGCGCCCGAAGTGAAGCTCGCGGCGGAGTAACTGCTGCCCTTGTCATTCCGGGGCGCTGCGATAGCAGCGAACCCGGAATATCGAGTCTCCGGGCTCGATACGGCGCATCGCGCCGGTGGCGACCAAAGAAGCAGCTTGGTCCAGCAAGTCCGATTCTAGCCTCGTCACCCTGAGGCGCTCGCCACCGGGTCCGCGCGAAGCGCGGCCAGGATGACGGTTCAACATCCTGTCGACTACGCCTTGAAATACGTCATCTGTGTCGTGGTCGCGAGCAGGCGGCCGGAGGGCGACCATAATTCGCCGGACTGATCGCTGAAGCTCTTATGGAAGATTTTCGCGTCGGCGGCGCCGAGCACGCGGGTGATATCTTCCTTCGCCAGATCGTCCGTGTCGGCGTGGAAATAGGTCGTCAGCGACACCGTGCCGATCGGTACCAGCTCGCCTTTGATATGAAAGATGCGGGCGAAGAACGCATCCGACATCGCCATCAGCGACAGGCAATCGATCTTGCGCGGCATGCTATCCCCGATCCAGAGCTTGGAGAAGGCGCTCGCCGGCTGAGCCTGCGTGCCGCCGCGCAAGTCCACCGCGCCCTCGACGAAGCGGAAATCATATTGATTGACCCAGGCCGCCGCGAGCTTCGGATAGGGCTTGATCTCCTCGAAGGGCCTGGCATCCGGCATCGTGGCTTGCTGGTGCGACCATGACGGACGACGCTCGGCAAACACGGCCGTGGCGAGCGTGGCCGGCTCGGAGCCGTCCTGCGACAGCTCAACGCACCAATGCTGCGTCGAGCGATTGGCTTTGACCAGGCGGACGTCGAGATCGAACGCGCCTTCCGCAATCGGTGCGCAATAGTTGACGGTGAGCGACAGCGGATCGCCCGCGCGCTGCGGATGCTCGAGCAGCGCACGCAAAATGGTTGCCGCCGTGAAGCCGCCGAACGGGCCGACGAAGGCCCAATAATCCGGACTGGTCCGTCCCTGCCAGCGGCTGTCGCCGGCCGTGACACGGGTGGCGTCATCGAACAGGTGTGTGGTCTTGGTCAGCATCGGTTGTCTGGCACTCCGTCATTCCGGGGCGATGCGAAAGCATCGAACCCGGAATCTCGAGATTCCGGGTTCGCCTCTTCGAGGCGCCCCGGACTGACAGCGCAAAATTCGCGCAGCACCAGTGTAGTATGATGCTTATCCTGCCAAATGCAATGACCTCTGAGGTAATTGATTTCCGCGCTGAAAAATTCAGCGCGCGCCGCGTTGCATATCCGTCTGCGCTAGCGACGAGGGGGCGGGATGCACAGGGACGTGCCAGATTTCCTCGGCATATTCGCGGATTGTGCGGTCGGAAGAGAACCAGGCCATCCGCGCCACATTGAGGATGCTGGCGCGCGTCCAGGCCGGCATGACCTGCCAGCGCGCGTCGATGCCGCGTTGCGCCTCGTAATAGGAATCGAAATCGGCGCTGACCATGTAATGGTCGAGATAACGCAGCGCGTGTGCGATCGACTCGAAGCGGCCGGGGTCGCCGGGCGAGAACTCGCCGCTGCCGATCGAGTTGATGGCGCGTGCAAGCTGCGGCGACTTGCGGATAATATCGGTCGCGTCGAGGCCCTGCTTACGCCGGACCATCACGTCCATGGCCTCCATGCCGAAGATGGCGATGTTCTCGGGCCCGACATGCTCGCGGATTTCGATGTTGGCGCCGTCGAGCGTGCCGATGGTCACCGCGCCATTGAGCGCGAGCTTCATGTTGCCGGTGCCGGAGGCCTCCATGCCGGCGGTCGAGATCTGCTCGGAAAGATCGGCAGCGGGGATGATCACCTCGGCAAGGCTGACATTGTAGTCGGGCAGGAAGGCGACCTTCAGGCGGTCGGCAATCACCGGGTCCTTGTTGACGACTTCGGCCACGTCATTGATCAGTTTGATGATCAGCTTGGCGTAGCGATAGCTCGCCGCGGCCTTGCCGGCGAAGATCTTGACCCGCGGCACCCAATTGGCTTGCGGATCGTCCTTGATCGCATGATAGAGCGCCACGGTCTCGAGGAGGTTGAGGAGTTGGCGCTTGTATTCGTGGATGCGCTTGATCTGGACGTCGAACAGGGCGGTCGAATCGACCACGACGCCGAGCTTCTCGTTGATCAGACGAGCCAGCGCCAACTTGTTGTGACGCTTCACATTGCGGAATTGCTGCTGGAAGGCGTTGTCGCTGGCGCGTGCCTCCAGCAGTTCCAGCCGGCTCGGATCGTCGAGCACGGCCTCGCCGCACACCTCGCGCAACAGTTCGGTCAGCTTGGGATTGGCGAGCATCAGCCAGCGGCGGAAGGTAATGCCGTTGGTCTTGTTGGTGATGCGGCTGGGATAGAGATGGTTGAGATCGTGGAACACGGTCTCCCGCATCAGGTCGGAATGCATCGCCGATACACCGTTGATGCTGTGCGAGCCGACGAAGGCGAGCTGGCCCATCCGCACCCTGCGGCCGCTCTTCTCGTCGATGAGCGAAACCGAGGCGCGAAATTCGATGTCGCCGGGACAGCGCTGCTCCGCCAGCGCCAAGTGCTGGCTGTTGATGCGGTAGATGATCTCGAGATGTCGCGGCAACAGCCGCTCGAACAGTTCGACCGGCCAGGTCTCGAGCGCTTCCGGCAGCAGCGTGTGGTTGGTGTAGGACAGTGTATTGACCGTGATCTTCCATGCCTCGTCCCAGCGGAAATTGTGCAGGTCGATCAGGATCCGCATCAGCTCGGCCACCGCGAGACTTGGATGCGTATCGTTGAGCTGCACCGCGACCTTCATCGCGAGGCTTCGCAGTGAGCCGTCCGAGCTGAGATGGCGGTTGACCAGATCCTGCAGCGAAGCCGAGACGAAGAAATATTCCTGCCGCAGCCTGAGCTCGCGTCCCGCCGGGCTCTCGTCGTTCGGGTAGAGGAATTTGCAGATCGCTTCGGCGCGCGCCTGCTCGGCGCTGGCGCTGACATAATCGCCGGTGTTGAACACGTCGAGCTTGAGCGGATCGGGCGCGCGTGCCGACCAGAGGCGCAGCGCGTTGACGTGCTGGCCGCGCCAGCCGACGATCGGGGTGTCGTAGGCGACCGCCTGCACGGTTTCCGCCGGATGCCAGACCGCGCGATCGCGGCCCTTCTCGTCGATGTGTTCGACGCCGCCGCCGAAATGGACGTGATAGACCACTTCCGGCCGTTGCAGTTCCCAGGGGTTACCGCAGCTTAGCCACTCGTCGGGATATTCCTGCTGCCAACCGTTGTTGATGATCTGGCGAAACAGGCCGAAGTCGTAGCGAATGCCGTAGCCGATGGCGGGGATCGCCAATGTGGCCATGCTCTCCATGAAGCAGGCGGCCAGCCGCCCCAGGCCGCCATTGCCGAGCGCGGCGTCGGGCTCGCATTTGCGCAGATCGTCGAGGCCGACGCCGAGATCGCCGAGCGCGGTCTCGAACACCTGCAGCAGGCCCATGTTGTTCAATGCATCGCTGAAGAGACGGCCAATCAGGAACTCGAGCGAGAGATAATAGACCCGCTTGCGGCCCTCGTCGTAGCTCTGCTTCTCCGCCGTCAGCCAGCGATGCACGATGCGGTCGCGCAGCGCCAGCGCCGCAGCCGTGTACCAGTCATGCTTGGTCGCCAAGCTGGCGTCCTTGCCGATGGCAAGCCGAAGCTTTGCGAGGATGGCACTCTTGATCTCGGCCAGCGCCAGTTCATCAACCGGTTGGCCGGGTGCCGGATAGTGGAACGTTTGATCCGCCAACTTCAAATCCTGACAGTAAGACTCACCGAATGATAAGCACGTTGGACGCGGCGTGTAACCCGTAGCCGCCCGGTTAATGCGGCGCATGCATGATTTTTATGCAAGGGCCGGGCCGATCCGGCCCATCCGGTTCCATTGCTTTCGGTGATAGAGTTATCCCTAGCGGTAGCCTCGAAGTCGGGCTTTTCGGAGGATCGCCATGCGCCTTGCCATCGAGATCATCGCTGCCCTGCTTCTGGTACTCTGCGTCAGCGTCCCCAGTGCCGCCTTCGCCGGCGGGCTGGGGCAGGGCGCCGATCGCGTGAGCTGCACGTTCAGCGTTCCGCAGAAAGCCACACCCGCACCCCGCTGCATGGCCATCAAAAAGCAATGCGGCGGGAAGTTCTATGCCAATTACTGTGGCGACAAGATGCTTGCGGATATGTGAGGCGGAGCAGGCGTATCAATGACGTCTTGGCAAAAAAGCAGGGCGACAATTCAATGAGAACGAATTAAGAACATTTTAGCAAGCCTTTGATATATAATGGCGATTCGGCTCATCGCCGACACAACATCTATGGTCTGTCAGACATTGCGAGGACTACATGTCCACCATCGCCTTCGATCAATTCGCGTTGACCCGGATCGCCGATTTTGCTCGCACCCTATCGCGGCTGCATCAGGCTTCGCGCCTCAGATATGTCGATGACGACGAAATCGATCGCGAGTTCAACGCCGTCTGCCGGTCGATCTGGGGCTACACCATCGACGATATCAGCGATGAATTGTTTTCACCCGCCGACCACGCCTTCCTCGATACGCTCGATGAGGCGCAGGCGCGCATCTTCGCCGCCGAGCAGGGTTATGACCTCGTCGACGACACTGGCATGCTCACGGATTGGTGGGGCTATTGCTGGATGATCCTCGCGGAGAAGCGCGGCCTGCTCACGCCGGAAAATCGCACCGCCGCGCGTGCCGCGATCGAGGAGAAATACCTGGCCGCACCGAATGTGATCGGCGTGATCGTGGGGCGGTGATGCCCTCCATCATTCCGGGGCGCGCGAAAGCGCGAACCCGGAATCTAGAAGTTGTGGCGCGAGATTCCGGGTTCCATGTTGTCGGATCGTCCCGGAATGACTGTGGTCAATTCACTTCCGCTCGCGTGTCCGGCGCGGCCTTCGGCGGGGGGCTCACCGGCGGCGGCGGTTCACGCGTGCCATCCGCATTGGACGCGTCGTTTGCGACCATGTCCGCGCGGACGGGAGCAACCTTCAGCGCGTTCAGCTTGGCGCGGACCTCGCTGGTCAGCCCGGGATAGGAGGCGACCGGCGTGAGCTCGGGTGTCTGGTCATTGCCGAGACGGACCCCGGAATAGGCTACGAGGCCTTCGCTGGTGGCGATCACGTCGCCGGCCCGCAGCGAGCCGTCCAGCGCAAGATCCACCGGCGCGAGCCCTGCGGGATCGCGACCGTTGCAGGTGCAGTCGGCGCGGAGCGCCTTGCGATAGGCATAGGCGTTCTCGCTGTCCGCGTAACGCTCACCGCTCGCCGTATAGGCGTTGTCGATGCTGGACCCGAAATAGACCTTGGTCGGGCTCGCGGGACAGAAGGCCTGGCACATCTGAACCGGGGAGGCGCCGCCACGCGTCAGCGGAAAATACCGGCCGTCACAGCTACGCACGCAAAAGGCAGGTCCGGAGCTTGCAACGACGGGCCGTGGCGGTACCGGCTGCGGGTTGTTGTTGAAGGGGTCGAAGAAATTCCCTTGCGGCGAAGCCTGGCGCGGTCTCTGGAAAGCGCCGAACAGCAAATCGAGCAGGCCCTCGGCCGAAGCCATCACTGGCATCAGCGCAACGGGGCCGGCGATGCTGACCACGATGAGGGGTCGGCGCAACCTGCGGCGAAAGGACAACTTCGTACCCAACGCTTACTCCACCCGACGCAGCCAATCTCCCTTGCGACGCGAGCCACGCCGCAAGGTTGCATTCACCATAAATCATGGATGGTAAATGAGCTCTAAGCGTGGCGACGATGTGCGGAAGAAATGAAAGGCACGCGTCTTTCTCTTGACCTCGCCCCGCGTGCAGGGAGAGGTTGCCGCCCGTCGTACGATGCGAGGCGGGCGAGGGGGGCCCAAAAGTTGCGCTCGTGGATAGAGCCCCTCAGCCCAACTTTCTCCCCCTAAGGACAAGGAGAGGGAGCCTCACTCCTTCAAGAATTCCGAGGCCTTATAGATCGAGCGGAAGGGCAGACCGGCTGCCGCGAACGTGCCGCTCGCGCCTTCCTCGCGGTCGACCATGGTCAGGACCAGCGCGACATTGGCGCCGGTCTCGCGCAGGGCCTCGACCGCCTTCATCGCCGAACCGCCGGTGGTTGTAACGTCCTCCACCACGACCACGCGCTTGCCTTCCAGGCTCTCGCCCTTGGTGAGCCCCTCGATCGCGAGCCGTGCACCATGCTCCTTCGGCTTCTTGCGGACGAAAAAAGCGGCGATCGGATGGCCCTTCAGCCACGAAAGCTGCGCGATCGCACCGGCCAGCGGAACCGCGCCCATCTCCAGCCCGCCGATATAATCGAGCTGGTCGTCCTTCAGCGCCTCAAAGGTCAGCTCCGCGAGCAGCGCGGCGCCCTCGGGGTCGAGCATGGTCGGCTTGAGGTTGAAATAGAAATCGCTCTTGCGGCCCGAAGCCAGCGTGACTTCGCCGCGGCCGAACGAGCGCCTGCGGATGATGTCGTGAAGACGGGCACGGGAAGCTGATTTGGACAAGGTTCTTTTCTCGCTTTACGGCAGCGGGCGCAATTTATCGGCGCTCTCGCGCACATTCCAGAGCCGATCCCGGCCGTCAACAGCGCAGGAATGGCCGCGGTCCCCAGCCCTCGGGTGGGAGGCGACGGGCCGCTTTGCTCAGCAATAGTCAAGGATGCTACAGACGCGCATCTGAACAAGAGCTGAAGGGCCGTCAAGGGGAGCACATGACCATCGAATTTCACACCTGGAACACGCCGAACGGCCGCAAGATTTCCGTGGCGCTGGAGGAAATGGGGCTGGCCTACAAGGTGATCCCGGTGAACATCACCAAGGGCGAGCAGATGGCGCCCGATTTTCTGGCGATCAGCCCGAACAACAAGATCCCGGCCATCGTCGATCCCGACGGTCCCGATGGAAAGCCGGTCAGCCTATTCGAGTCCGGAGCGATCCTGCTCTATCTCGGCGAGAAGACCGGAAAGTTCCTGCCCAAGCCCCTGATCGACCGTATCCCGGTCTATGAATGGCTGATGTGGCAGATGGGCGGCTTCGGGCCGATGCCGGGCCAGGTGCATCACTTCATTGCGCTCGACAACGAGCAGGACCGCGCCTACGGCCTGAAGCGTTTCATGGCGGAGACGCGAAGGCTTTATGGCGTGCTCGACCGCCGTCTTGCCGGCCGCGAATTCGTCGCCGGCGACCTCTCCGTTGCCGATTTCGCGATCCTCGGCTGGGCCTGGCGCCATCCGCGCCACAAGGTCGAGCTCTCGGATTTTCCGAATGTGGAGCGCTGGTACAACACGCTGATGGCGCGCCCGGGCGTCAAGCGCGGCATGGACGTAAAGCTTGATTGATTAAAGGTGGTCATCACCCGCCATCGGGTCTCGCCTTCGGCGAGCCCGATGACAGGCTCCAGCGGGTGATCCAGTATTCCAGAGGCGGTTGTGCTTGAGCCGAGACGCCACGGGGTACTGGATGCCCGCATGCATTCGATCTCGGGTTTACCCGAGATCGGCATAGTGAATGCGCAAGTCGGTTAAAGCCGACTTGCGGGGCATGACGACCGGGGGGCGGCCTCACGCCCGCTTCGCCTCGAACGCCATTCGCACCGCAAGTCCTGCCAGCACCGTGCCCATCAGATAGCGCTGAACGAGCATCCAGGCCGGGCGCGTGGACAGAAACAGTGCGATTCCGCCGGCGCTGAGCGCGATCAGAGCGTTGATGCTCACGCTGATGCAAATCTGGATGGCGCCCAGCACGAGCGATTGCACCAGCACGCTGCCTGACGCCGGATCGATGAATTGCGGCAACAGCGCCAGATACAACATCGCGATCTTCGGGTTGAGCAGGTTGGTGACAAGGCCCATCACGAACAGTTTGCGCGGACTGTCGACCGCGAGTTTCTTCACCTGGAACGGCGAGCGTCCGTTGGGCTTTATGGCCTGCCACGCCATCCAGAGCAGATACGCCGCGCCCGCAAAGCGTAAGCCATCATAGGCGTAGGGCACGGCGAACAGCAGTGCCGTGATGCCGAAGGCCGCACACAGCATGTAGAACACGAAGCCGAGTGCGACACCGCCCAGCGATACGATACCGGCCGCCGGTCCTTGCGTGATCGAGCGCGAAATGAGGTAGATCATATTCGGGCCCGGCGTCAGCACGAGACCGAAGGAGAGCAGGGCGAAGCCGAGCAGGGCGGAAGTGGCAGGCATTTTGGGCACTCGCGATAGGTTTGCCGCGTTTCTTACCGGTGAGCGTTCGGCGATGCCATCGCGCAATTGCACCGATATGAGGCGATCAACTCGGAGCAAAAGGGGGCTAGTGCGCCTCGTCCCAGTTGTCGGCGGCACGCGCATCGACATGCAGCGGCACCGAGAGCAGCACCGCGGGGAACGGCGCGTCCTGCATCACCTTCTGCACCACCGGCAGCGTCGCCGCGACCTCTTCGTCGGGCACCTCGAAGATCAACTCGTCATGCACCTGCAATAGCATCTGCGCCGAGAGTTTCTTGTCCGTGAGTGCCTCCTCGACCCGCACCATGGCGCGGCGGATGATGTCCGCGGCGGTGCCCTGCAATCGCGCGTTGATCGCGGCGCGCTCGTTGAATGAGCGGACCGAGGCATTGCTCGCCTTGATCTCTGGGTAGTGGCACTTGCGGCCGAACAGCGTGGTGACATAGCCGTATTTGCGGCAGAACTCCTTGGTTTCGTCCATATAGGCGCGGATGCCCGGGAAGCGCTCGAAATACTTCTTGATGTAGGCGGACGCCTCCTCGCGGCCGATGCCGAGCTGGTTGGCAAGGCCAAAGGCGGAGATGCCGTAGATGATGCCGAAATTGATCGCCTTCGCGCGGCGGCGCACCTCGCTCGGCATGTCCTTGATAGGCACGCCAAACATTTCCGACGCCGTCATGGCGTGAATGTCGAGCCCGTCGCGGAAGGCCTGTTTTAGCACGGGGATATCGGCGATCTCGGCGAGCAGCCGCAGCTCGATCTGCGAATAGTCGGCCGAGACCAGCTTGTGGCCCGGGGTCGCAATAAACGCGCGGCGGATCTTGCGGCCGTCCTCGGTGCGGATCGGGATGTTCTGCAGGTTCGGCTCGTTCGAGGACAGCCGCCCCGTCGTGGTTGCGGCCAGCGCGTAGGTGGTGTGCACGCGATGGGTCTGCGGATTGACGTAGTTCGGCAGCGCATCGGTATAGGTGGACTTGAGTTTCGAGACCTGGCGCCATTCCAGGATCTTCTTCGGAAACTCGTAGCCTTGTTCGGCAAGCTCGTCCAACACCTGCGCCGAGGTCGACCAGGCGCCGGTCTTGGTCTTGCTGCCGCCGGGCAAACCCATCTTGCCGAAGATGATGTCGCCGATCTGCTTGGGGCTGCCGACATTGATCGGCTCGCCCGCGAGTTCCTGCAGCTCCGCCTCGACCCGCGCGGCGGTCTGGGCAAAGTCTCCCGACAGCCGCGACAGCACCTGGCGGTCGATCGAAATGCCGCGCCGCTCCATGCGTGCCAGCACCGCGACCAGCGGGCGCTCCAAGGTCTCGTAGACCGCAGTCATGCGTTCGGCGACGAGGCGCGGTTTCAGCGCGCGCCAGAGCCGCAAAATGACATCGGCGTCCTCCGCCGAATAGGCGGTGGCCTTGTCGATCGCGACCTGGTCGAACGAGAGCTTGTTCTTGCCGCTGCCGGTCAGTTCGCCAAAGGTTAGCATGGCGTGGCCGAGCCAGCGTTCGGCCAGCGAATCCAGCCCATGTGCGCCGCGTCCCGCGTCGAGTGCATAAGACATCAGTTGCGCGTCGTCGTAGTTGCGCAAGATGATGCCTTCCTGCGCGAACATCACCGCATTGAACTTGACGTTGAAACCGATCTTGAGCAGCCCGGGCGCCTCCAACAACGGCTGCAGCGCGGCCAGTGCGTCGGTCGCCTTGATCTGGCCGGGCGCAAGTCCTGCGTCGAACAGGCCGGCACCGCTGCCGGGCTGCTTGTGAGCGAGCGGGATATAGCAAGCGTCGTTCGGAGCGAGTGCCAGCGCGATCCCGCAGATCTCCGCCTGCAGCGGATCGATCGAATTGGCCTTGGTCTCGATCGCGAAATGGCCGACGTCATGGACACGCGCGAGCCACCCATTGAGCTGGTCCAGGCTCTGGATGGTCTGATATTTGCTGCGATCAACGCGGGTATTGCGCGCCGCTTCCGCCCGCGCGGTCGCAAGCGCAGCCGGCGTGCCCTTGAGGCTGGCGGCCTTGTCGCTCTTGTCCGGTGCGGCCTTGTTGGGCCCGGCCGCGTTCGGCTTGGGCCGCTCTTTGCCGCCACCGGGCGCGGGCAAAGCCGGGGCACTCTCTTCCGGCAGCACGCGTTGGGCCGCAGGCGAGGAGGATCCATTGCCGCTCTTCAACAGCTCATCCGGCGCGACATCTGCGGGGTCGACATGCGCGTACTCCGCGACCCGCCGGGTCAGCGACGAAAACTCCATGGCCTTCAGAAACGCAATCAGCTTGCGCGCGTCGGGCTCGTGCACCGCGAGGTCGTCGAGCGGGACCTCCAGGTCGACCTTGTCGTCGAGCAGCACAAGCTGGCGCGAAATCCGCGCCTTCTCGGCGTTCTCGATCAGCGCCTCGCGCCGCTTCGGCTGCTTGATCTCGCTCGCGCGCAAGAGCAGCGTGTCGAGGTCGCCATAGTCGATGATGAGCTGCGCCGCGGTCTTCACGCCGATCCCGGGCACGCCCGGCACGTTGTCGGTGGAATCGCCGGCGAGCGCCTGTACGTCGACCACCTTCTCCGGCGGTACGCCGAATTTCTCGCGCACTTCGGCGATACCGATGCGGCGGTCCTTCATCGTATCGTACATGGTGACGCAGTCGGTCACGAGTTGCATCAGGTCTTTGTCGGACGACACGATGGTCGCGGTGGCGCCGCGTTCGCAGGCCTGGCGCACGTAAGTGGCGATCAGGTCGTCGGCCTCGAATCCGGCCTGCTCGAGGCAGGGCAGGTCGAAGGCGCGCACGGCGGAGCGGATCAGCGGAAATTGCGGGATCAGGTCGTCAGGCGCAGGCGGCCGGTGCGATTTGTAATCGGCATAGATCTTGTTGCGGAAGGTGACTTCGCTCTTGTCGAAGACGACGGCGAGATGGGTCGGCCGGTTGTCCTCCGGCATCTCCCGCAACAGCTTCCACAGCATGTTGCAGAAGCCGAGCACGGCATTGACCTGCAGGCCGTCGGACTTACGGTTCAAGGGTGGCAGCGCGTGATAGGCGCGGAAAATGTAGCCGGAACCGTCGACGAGGAAGACATGGTCGCCCCTGCCGAGCGCTTTGGCGGCAACGGGTTTCGGAGCAGCGGCCTTCGTTGCGGCCGGCTTTTCGGTGGTCACTTTGGGGGAGGTCTTGGGCATGACGCCAATTTAAGAATTTTTGCGGCAAATGACAGGCTTTGAAGCCGGATTTTGGCTTCGCAAACAAGCAAATTCCGTCGCCCGGCGAAGGCCGGGACCCATAATCCCAGGCAGATGTCGTTGCGAGAGCTGTTACCGCCGCGCGCCACAAACTCGCGCCTGCGCTTATGGGTCCCGGCCTTCGCCGGGCGATGTCGCCGAAAGAGCCTATTCCGCGGCCTGCAATGCGGTCGCCTGTTTTTTCGGTGCGATCCAGAACGCGTCCGGCCGCTCGAACAGGAAATTGGCGTGCACGGCGAGCGCGAGGCGCCAGATGAGCAGCGCACCGGCCACGCCCGCGATCGTGACGATCAGCGAGATCGCGCCGATATCTTCGATCAGGCCCGTCTTGAGCAGCAGCGTCCGGGTCGCCGCCATCGGCAGGAAGAACGCGAGATAGATCACGATCGAGTGCTCGCCGCAGAAGCGCAAGGCATCGAGCCGGCGGGCATGCGCGAGCAGCGTGCCTGAAGTCACGATCGCGCAGGCGCCCGCGATGCCGAGCATCAGCGATAGCAAGGGCAGTTCGCTATAACCCAGCGCAACGAGGCCGCCGTCGATCAGCGCCCATAACGCCAGCGCAGCGAGCGCGCGCATAGGATAGGCGCGGGCGCAATTCGACAAAGCGAACACTTGAGAGGCGAACAGATAGCCGGAATAGATGTAGACGAATCGCGCGCAGAACTCGTCGATCGCGGTCCAGCCGGTTCCGATCCGCAGCGTCTCAAGGAGCGCGGCAACGCTCCAGATCAGGAGCGGCGAAACGTTGCGTGTCAGTTTTATGACGACGAAGAAGATCGGCAGCAGGTAAATGAACCACAGCGTGCCGAACGGCTCGATGAAGGATTCAAGATACAGCAGGCCGGCCTGCGCCCAGCTTGATTCGGCGGCAAAGGCGGGCGCCTTGAAGCCGAACTGGATGGTCACCCACAGCACGTAGAAATAGGCGAAGTGCACCACCTTGCGATCGAGATAGGTGCGCCAGTCGCGATTGATCACGAGCGGCAGGAAAAGCCCCGAAATCAGGAAGAAATCCGGCATCCGGAACGGCTTTGCGAAGGCGACCAGCAGGTGCATGAAGCCGGTCTGGCCGGTCGCCTTCTCCACGCCCAATACCGAATGCATCATCACCACCATGACGATGCAGATGCCCTTGGCGTAGTCCACCCAGTCGACGCGTCCGCCGGTCCCAGCGGCAGGGCCGCTGGATGCGAGCGCTGTACCGATTTTGGTCATTGCTGTCCCTTTGTGAGGCGGTATTCTTGCATCATCCGGCCGATCAGTTGCTGTCCCCTTTATTCATACAAACGACATGCCGTATTCTTTGCTTTCCTTCCCGCGGCCGGATAAGAGGCGGTCGCGTTAACCATTCGAGGTGGTTGTTTCATGCGAATTGCCATGATCGGCACTGGCTATGTGGGGCTGGTTTCCGGAGCCTGCTTTGCGGACTTCGGTCACAACGTCACCTGCGTGGATAAGGATGCGGAGAAGATCGCATCGCTCGAGCGCGGCGAGATACCGATCTTCGAGCCCGGCCTCGATACGCTGGTCGAGACCAACGTCAAAGCTAAGCGGCTTGATTTCACGACCGACCTGTCCGTTTCCGTGGCCGAAGCCGATGCGGTGTTCATCGCGGTCGGCACGCCGTCGCGTCGCGGTGATGGCCATGCCGATCTTACTTACGTCTACGCGGCCGCGCGCGAGATCGCGCGTGCCGTCTCCGGCTTCACGGTGGTGGTCAACAAGTCGACGGTGCCGGTCGGCACCGGTGATGAGGTCGAGCGGGTGATTCGCGAAACCAATCCGAGCGCGGACGTTGTCGTCGCCTCCAATCCGGAGTTCTTGCGCGAGGGCGCGGCGATCCGCGATTTCAAGTTCCCCGACCGTATCGTGATCGGCACCTCGGACGAACGCGGCCGCAAGGTGCTTGCCGAAATCTACCGTCCGCTGTCTCTCAATCAGGGCCCGTTGATGTTCACCGCGCGGCGCACTGCAGAGCTGATCAAATACGCGGCCAACGCCTTTCTCGCCACCAAGATCACCTTCATCAACGAGATCGCCGATCTCTCGGAAAAGGTCGGCGCCGATGTGCAGGAGGTCGCGCGCGGCATCGGCCTCGACAATCGCATCGGCAGCAAATTCCTGCACGCAGGTCCGGGCTACGGCGGCTCCTGCTTTCCCAAGGATACGCGTGCGCTGATCAAGATCGCGCAGGATTACGACGTGCAGCTTCGCATCGTCGAGGCGGTGCTCGGCGTCAACGACAACCGCAAGCGGGCGATGGCGCGCAAGGTCGCCGCCGCCGCAGGCGGAAGTTTGCGCGGCAAAACCATCGCTGTGCTCGGCCTGACCTTCAAGCCCGACACCGACGACATGCGCGAGGCGCCGTCGATCCCGCTGGTCACGGGCCTGCTCGACATGGGCGCCAAGGTGCGTGCGCATGATCCGGCCGGCATGGAGCAGGCGCGCAAGGAACTGCCCGATATCGAATATTGCGAGGACCCTTACACTTGCGCCAAGGGCGCGGACGCGATGGTCTTGGTGACCGAGTGGGTGCAGTATCGCGCCATGGACCTGGAGCGGCTGCGGCGCGAGATGGCGCAGCCGGTCGTGGTCGACTTGCGCAACATCTACCGTCCCGAGGAGATGGCCGCGCACGGCTTTGTCTACGAAAGCGTCGGCCGGCCTTCGAAGGGGAAGTGACGCTTTGGTTGTCATACGCCGCGCATGCGGGGTATCCAGTACTCTCGATCTTCGTGATTGCGAAGGCCTGAGCTTACTGGATCACCCGCCTTCGCGGGTGATGACGGATACGAGATATTGCCCCGCAGCTTCGACGCGCCCCTCCCGATCGACGCGGTTCTCGACCAGCTCTCGGATACGCTGGCCAGGACCAACGCCGCCGTGCTGGTCGCACCCCCCGGCGCGGGCAAGACCACGCGGGTGCCGCTCGTGCTGCTCGACGCACCCTGGGCCAAGGACAAGAGGATCATCGTGCTTGAGCCCAGGCGCATCGCCGCGCGCGCCAGCGCCGAGCGCATGGCAAAGACACTTGGCGAGCGGGTGGGCGAGACCGTCGGCTACCGCGTTCGCTTCGGCTCGAAAGTCTCGCGCACCACCAGGATCGAGGTCGTCACCGAAGGCATCTTCTCGCGGCTGATCCTCGATGATCCCGAACTCAATGGTGTCGCGGCGGTGCTGTTCGACGAATTTCACGAACGCTCGCTCGACGCCGATCTTGGCCTCGCGCTGGCGCGCGATGCGCAAACGGGCCTGCGCGAGGATTTGCGGCTGCTCGTGATGTCCGCCACGCTGGACGGCGCGCGGGTGGCGAAACTGCTCGGCGATGCGCCGGTGGTTGCCAGCGAAGGCCGCGCCTTTCCGGTCGAGACGCGCTATCTCGGCCGCAAGCCGGATGTGCCACTGGAACGGCAGATGGCCGACGCCATCATCACCGCGCTACGCGCCGATCCCGGCTCGGTGCTGGCCTTCCTGCCGGGCGCGGCTGAAATCCGCCGCATCGAAACAGCATTGAAAGAGCGTATCCAGGATGCGGGAATCGAGATCGTACCGCTATTCGGTGCGCTCGACGCAAGCGTTCAGGATCGCGCCATCGCGCCCGCACCAAAAGGCTGCCGCAAGGTGGTGCTGGCGACCTCGATCGCGGAGACGTCGCTGACGATCGAGGGCGTCCGCATCGTGGTGGATTCCGGCCTTGCGCGCGTGCCACGCTATGAGCCGAATATCGGGCTGACGCGGCTGGAAACCGTGCGCGCCTCGCGCGCCGCCGTCGATCAACGCCGCGGCCGTGCCGGCCGCACCTCACCCGGCATCTGCTACCGTCTCTGGGACGAGCTGCAGACCGCCTCGCTTGCACCCTTCACCCAGCCGGAAATCCTGAGCGCGGATCTCTCGTCGCTGGTGCTGGACGTCGCGCAATGGGGTGTTGCCGATCCGACCACGCTGCCGTTTCTGGATCCGCCGCCTGCGCCTGCGTTGAAGGAGGCCAAGAGCCTGTTGTCCGAGCTCGGCGCGCTCGATGCCGATGGTCGCATCACGGCCGAGGGCAAAAGCCTGCGTGCGCTGGCGCTGCCGCCGCGGCTCGCGCGCATGATCGTGGACTCCGAGCGTTTCGGGTCGGCCGAGCCGGCGGCGGATATCGCCGCCATTCTCACCGAGCGCGGGCTTGGCGGCGACAGCGTCGATCTCGATGCCAGGGTCGAGCAGTTCCGCCGCGACCGTGCGCCGCGCGCGGCCAGCGCCCGCGATCTCGCCCGCCGCTGGGCCGCGCAAGTCAAGTCGTCCTCGCCCTCCGCCGCGCCGCGAGGGGAGGCGGAGTTGTCGGCGGGCGTCATGCTCGCCTTCGCCTTCCCCGATCGCATCGCGCGCAATCGCGGCAACGGCAGTTTCGTGCTCGCCAATGGCCGTGGTGCCAGCGTCGATCAAGCCTCCTCACTGGCCCGCGCGCCCTATATCGCGGTTGGAGAGCTCACGGGCGCAGCGGCCAGCGGGCGCATCCTGCTGGCGGCGCCGATCACGCAGGCGGAGATCGAGCTGCATTTCGCCGATCAGATCGAAACCGCTGATGAGATCAGCTTCGATCGCAATGCGCTCGGATTGCGGGCGCGGCGCCGACGCCGCCTGCATGCCGTGACGCTTTCTGAAGCTCCGCTGGCGCTCACGCCTTCAGCCGAGACCGCGCGCATTTTCGCCGACGGCCTGATCGCCGTCGGCCTCGACAAATTGCCGTGGTCCAAGGCCGCAAAACAGTGGCGCGACCGCGTGATGTTCTTGCGCAAGGCCGAAGGCGACCCCTGGCCGGATCTGTCGGATGACGCCCTTGCCGCGCGGTGTGAGGATTGGCTGGTGGGTGCGCTCTATGACAAGACGTCGCTGAAAGATCTTTCCGCCGGCGATCTGTCGGAAGCCTTGATGGCGCTGTTGCCGTGGGATTTGCGCGGCCGGCTCGAGCGCGAGGCGCCGACGCATTTCGAGGCGCCGACCGGCACGCAAGTTACGATCGATTACGAGGCCGCGCAGGGGCCGACCATTGCCGTGCGCCTGCAGGAATTGTTCGGGCTCAATGCCCATCCCTCGATCGCGGGCGGCGCGGTGCCGCTGGTGGTTGAATTGCTGTCGCCCGCGCAGCGACCCGTGCAGGTCACGCGCGACCTGCCGGGTTTCTGGCGCGGCAGCTATGCCGCCGTGCGTTCGGATTTGCGCGGCCGTTATCCCCGCCACCCCTGGCCGGAGGACCCCGCCAATGCGCTGCCGACGCGCCGGGTGAAACCGCGGGGGACCTGATCTTCCCCCCGCGCCACTCTTGCGGGGAGAGGTGAGGAGAGGACGTTAACCTTTCGCTCACACTTTTCGCGAAAATGGCTGGCCGGACCGTCGCAGTGTTGCGGCCGGCGTGATGAAATTACCCGGCTTGAAACGCGAGTTGTAGCGTCATGCGTAATCTGATGGTGTTTGCGGCGGTCATTGGCGGGCTCGGCATCTTCATGGCCGATATCGCCGCCAAGATGACGCCGCAGCCTGCCTCCGCTACACCTGTCGTCAGCAAAGCCGTCGCGGTTGAGGCGCCGGTCCCGGCCGGCTCCCGTAGCCTTGCCATTGCACGCGACAGCCGCGGCCATTTCCTCACCGGGGCGCGCATCAACGGGCAACGGATCGATTTCATGGTCGATACCGGCGCGTCGGTGGTGGCTGTGAACGAGAGCTCGGCCGCGCGCTTCGGCCTGCACCCCTCGCGCAACGACTACACCGCCAACGTCACCACCGCCAACGGCACGATCAAGGGCGCGCGCACCCGCCTTCCCATGATCGATGTCGGCGGGCTCGTGCTGCGCGATGTCGATGCCCTGGTGTTGCCCGACGAAGCGCTGTCGGAAAACCTGCTGGGGCTGTCGTTCCTGTCGCGCCTGAAGCGCTTTGAATACAGCGACGGCCAGTTGGTGCTGCAGCAGTAAGGCTCCTCTTCGTCATGCCCCGGGCTTGACCGCCGGCATTCAGTACGCTGCGGCATTTCCGGTCGTCAGAAGCCTCTGGAATAACGGATCGTCCGCTTTCGTGGACGATGACAGCTAAGTGAACTCGCAAATCCGCCTGAATTATAGTCATCACAAACTGATAATCCCGCCTTCCGCGGCGGCTATCTATTCGCTGCCGCTGCGCTAGACTGAAGTTCGCGTTCACGACGAGGTCGATTCATGTTTCCCACGCCGAAGCCGGTACTCCTGCCCAACACCTATGCCTTTGAATCCGAGCCGATGGTGAAGCCGACCGGCTTCCGCGAATATGACGCGCGCTGGCTGTTCAACAAGGAAATCAACCTGATGGGCGTGCAGGCGCTGGGCATGGGGTTAGGGACGCTGATCGCGGAACTCGGCGCCAGGAAAGAGATCGTGACGGGGCACGATTTCCGTGGCTATTCGGCCTCGATCAAATATGCGCTGATTTCCGGACTTATGGCGGCGGGCTGCAAGGTCCATGACATCGGCCTTGCGCTGACGCCGATGGCGTATTTTGCTCAATTTGAGCTCGACGTCCCCTGCGTCGCCATGGTGACGGCCTCACATAACGACAACGGCTGGACCGGCGTGAAGATGGGCGCCAATCGTCCGCTCACCTTCGGTCCCGATGAGATGGGCCGGCTGAAGGAGATCGTGCTCTCGTCCGCGTTCAGGAACGAGGCCGGCGGCTCCTATCAATTCCACGAGAATTTTCCGGCGCGCTACATCGCCGATCTGACCAAGCGGACCAAGCTGAAGCGCAAGCTCAAGGTGGTCGTGGCCTGCGGCAACGGCACCGCGGGCGCGTTTGCGCCGCAGGTGATGGAGGCGATCGGCTGCGAGGTGGTGCCGCTCGATGCCGAGCTCGACTACACCTTCCCCAAATACAATCCAAACCCAGAAGACCTGCACATGCTGCACGCGATCCGCGACGCGGTGCTGGCGCACAAGGCCGATGTGGGCTTGGGTTTCGACGGCGACGGCGACCGCTGCGGCGTGGTCGACAACGAGGGCGAAGAGATCTTCGCCGATAAGGTCGGCGTGATGCTGGCGCGCGACATGTCGGCGATCCACAAGGATGCGCAATTCGTGGTCGACGTAAAGTCGACCGGGCTGTTCATCACCGATCCGGTGCTGCAAAAACAGGGCGCGACGACGACCTATTGGAAGACCGGCCATTCCTACATGAAGCGCCGCACCAACGAGCTCGGCGCGCTCGCGGGCTTCGAAAAGTCCGGCCACTTCTTCTTCAACAAGCCGTTCGGCCGTGGCTATGACGACGGGCTGGTGTCGGCGATCGCGATCTGCGAGATGCTCGATCGCGCGCCGGGCAAATCGATGGCGGACCTGAAGAACGCGCTGCCGAAGACCTGGTCATCGCCGACCATGTCGCCGCATTGCGCGGATGAAGCCAAATATGGCGTGGTCGACGCGGTCGTGAAGCATTTCCAGGACTTGCAGAAGAAGGGCGAGACGGTTGCAGGCCAGAAGATCCGCGATCTCGTCACCGTCAATGGCGTTCGCGTCACCGTAGAGGACGGTAGCTGGGGCCTGGTGCGTGCCTCGTCGAACAAGCCGGAGCTGGTGGTCGTGGTCGAAAGCCCGGTCTCCGAGCAGCGCATGCGCGACATGTTCGAGGTCGTCGACAAGGTGTTGCGCACCCACCCCGAGGTGGGCGAGTACAATCAGAAGATTTGAGGCAGCACGGCGCGAGCGCCTCATCACCACATCGCTCGAACCGTCATCCTTAGGCGCGAGCGCCGGCGAGCCTCGAAGGATGGACGGCCACGCTGCGAGAGCCCGGCCGTCGCCCTTCGAGACGCTTGCTCCGCAAGCTCCTCAGGGGTGACGGGACCGCTAGGAAGTCGTTTCGATCCAGCACTGTCCGCTTATAAACGATCACGCCGCCGCCACCGCCGGGACGGGCAGCGCGGTGACCGACTTGATCTTCTCCATCGCAAAGCGCGAGGTGACATTCTTCAGCGGCACCGTCGCGATCAGCTTTTTGTAGAACACGTCATAGCTCTGCATGTCCGCGACCACGACGCGCAGCATGTAATCGACATCGCCGGCCATGCGGTAAAACTCCATGACCTCGGGCATGGCGCTGACCGCTTCGGCGAACTTCTTCAGCCAGGCTTCGGAATGATCGGAGCTCTCGACGGAGACGAACACCGTGATCCCGAGCCCGATCTTGTTCTGGTCGACCAGCGCGACGCGGCGCAGGATGACGCCATCGGCCTCCAGGCGCTGAATGCGCTTCCAGCACGGTGTCGACGACAGCCCCACACGGTCGCCGATCTCGGCGACGGACAGGGAAGCATCCTCCTGGAGTACCATCAGGATCTTACGGTCGATGGCGTCCAGGCGACGGCCATGTTCGTTAGGAAATTGGACGGCGAGCTCGTTCATGAGAATAAAGTTCCATATATGGAGCGGATGACTCTGATATAAAGAAAAATCTTCTATATCAAGCTGAATATCGCGGTCTCCGGTCCGTCGATCTGCCCCGGTTCTAACCCAAAACCTCTTCGATTCCAGTATGTTGCGGGGCAGCAAAGCACTCGCAGCAGGCGGATGCATTTCAGGGTGGCGGCCGAGGCAAAACGAACGCGGCCGTTCATGTCCCGGCCTTGGGTAATCGCCAGCCGAAAAGCGCTATGGAAGACGTCCCCCGTGCCTGGCGGCGCTTTCTGCTATCCGGCAGAAGGCTCGTCCTCCTGCAGCCAGCGCCCCAAGAGATGGTGCGCGATGGCGAAGGGATGCGGCCCGGCAAGTCCGTCGGGGTGTTGGCGCGTGAGCATCAAGCGCGCTTCGTCGCGGTCGAACCAGCGCGCATCCTCCAGTTCCGACCGATCGATCACGATGTCTTCATTGAGGGCGCGCGCGGTGCAGCCGATCATCAGCGACGACGGATACGGCCAAGGCTGCGTCATGTAGTAAGCGACGTCGGTGCAGCGGATGCCGGCTTCCTCGAAGACCTCGCGCTTGACCGCGTCCTCGATCGTCTCGGCGGCTTCGACAAAGCCGGCCAGGCAGGAATACATGCCGGGCATGAAACGCGACTGCCGCCCCATCAGGCATTTGTCGCCCTTGGCCACCATCATGATCACGACGGGGTCGGTGCGCGGGAAATGTTCAGTCTTGCAAGCCGGACATTCGCGCTTCCAGCCGCCTTCCCGCATCGCGGTCCGCGCGCCGCAATTGGCGCAAAAACCGTGCCGCTGGTGCCAGTTGACGAGCGATTTCGCCGCCGCGACCGCCGATAGTTGCTCAGGCGGAATGGTGCCCTGCATCGCCATGGCGCGCAGTTCGCTCACGGCCACATCGTCGCGGCCGATCAGCTTTTCGGCGGCCTGCGGCGCAATGCCCATGCCGAACACGGGCGCGCCGTCGCGCAGGCCCAAAAACACCGTACCCGGATTGGCGCCGAATGTGAGCGCCTCGTCGATGGTGAGCAGCGCTCGCGATGCCTCACCCTCCCGCTTCACCACCAGCGAATCGCGAGAGACGATATAGGCGCGCGCCCTCGGATCGGTCTCCAGCGACAGCAGCTTCTGCTCGTTTGTGCGCAGATGCGCCGCCCGATCCAGGATGTTGCCGACGAACGCGGGCTTGCCCAGCGGAAACGAATCGAATGCGGACATGTTCTGTTCAACCCAACCAGATCTTGCGGCGTAGCGCGCTGATGAAAAGTTGCACTTCCTCGGCGTCATGGGCGAGCGGCGGCACCACACCCCAGACCGGACGCGGCCAGGCGGCGTCGTTTTGGCGGCGCGCGATCACATGCACATGGAGCTGCGGCACGACATTGCCGAGCGCCGCGATGTTGAGCTTGTCGCATTTGGTGATGTCTTTCAGCGCCCGCGCCACGCGGGAGATTTCCGTCGTCAACTGCGCCTGCTCGATCTCGGAAAGGTCGATGATCTCGACCGTGTCCTCGCGCCGCGGCACCAGCAGCAGCCATGGGTAATTGGCGTCCTTGATGACCAGCACCCGGCAGAGCGGCAGGTCGCCGATGTCGATGGTGTCTTTCTTGAGCTGGGGATGCAGCGACCAGGTGGATTCGGGCATACGGGTTCTCGAATTCGTCCCCTACCGTTGCAGACACTCGGGCCGCAAACAACACCCGTCATGCCCGGCTTTATGCCGGGCATCCACGCCTTTTTTGCAAGGCCGGAGCAAGTAGGCGGTCCCGCAGGCGGGACAAGCCCGGCCATGACGGAACAAGCTGTAACACCCCGCTTGCTTTCTGCCCCTTTTGGCCCCAAATAGGGATCGGGAGATTGGCGGTGGACGAGCCACTCGCCAACCGGGTCAGGTCCGGAAGGAAGCAGCCCTAACGAGGTCCGGATCGGGTCGCTCGTCAGTCTCCTACCTGTTTTTCGAGCGAATCGCGCAAAGCGGGGCGAGCATCTCGCCCCCGCGTCGTTCGTTTGGGCGCGTCGTCCGCAAGACCGGCTGCGGCTGTGCGGCCAGGCTATGCACCGTCAGCCGATCGAAGCCGGCCGAAAGACGTTTCATTTGCGGATCGCTCGATGACCGACGCCGGCGCCCCTCCTTCAAAGCCCGACAGCGCCGCCCCTGGCGGTCTCGACTCGGCTGCGGCCGCAGGCGGAGCCAAGCCTTATCGCGTGCTGGCGCGCAAGTACCGCCCCTCCAGTTTTGCCGATCTGATCGGCCAGGACGCGGTGGTCCGCACCGTTTCCAATGCCTTCGAGACCGGCCGCATCCCGCAAGCCTGGATCCTCACCGGCGTGCGCGGGGTGGGCAAGACGACCACGGCGCGCATCCTGGCGCGCGCGCTGAATTATGAGCTGCCGGACGGCTCGATGAAGGGGCCGACCATCGACATGCCGACCCTCGGCGTGCATTGCCAGGCGATCATGGAAAGCCGGCACATGGACGTGCTGGAAATGGATGCCGCATCCCATACCGGCGTCGATGATGTCCGCCAGATCAACGATAGCGTGCGTTACGCGCCGGCCACCGCCCGCTACAAGGTCTACATCATAGACGAAGTCCACATGCTCTCGACCGCGGCCTTCAACGCGTTCTTGAAGACGCTGGAGGAACCGCCGGAGCACGCCAAGTTCGTCTTCGCCACCACCGAGATCCGGAAAGTTCCGGTCACCGTGCTGTCGCGATGCCAGCGCTTCGACCTGCGCCGGGTCGAGGCCGATGTGCTGATGAAGCATCTCGCCAATATCGCGGCCAAGGAAGGGGTCGAGATCGAGCCGGAGGCGCTTGGCATCATCGCCCGCGCGGCGGAAGGCTCGGTGCGCGACTCACTGTCGCTGCTCGATCAGGCGATCGCGCATGCGGCAGGGCCGGTCCGGGCAGACGCGGTGCGGCAGATGCTGGGGCTCGCCGACCGCACACGGGTGATCGATCTGTTCGATTCGCTGGTGCGCGGCGATATCGCCGGCGCGTTCCGCGAATTCCGCGAGCAATATGACACTGGCGCCGATCCGGTCGTGGTGCTCTCGGATCTGGCCGAGTTCGTCAACTTCGTTACCCGCGTCAAGATCGTCCCGGCGACCGCCGATAACCTCGCCTATAGCGAGACCGAGCGGCTGCGCGCGCGCGAGTTCGCGACAAAGATGTCGATGCGGGTGTTGTCGCGGATGTGGCAGATGCTGCTCAAGGGCATCACCGAGACGCAAGGTGCAACGCGCCCGGCGGCGGCCGCGGAAATGGTCTTGGTGCGTATTGCCTATGTCGCCGACCTGCCGACCCCGGACGAAGCGATCAAAATGATCGAACAGAACGGCGGGGCGGCTGCGACGATCGCGCCGATTGCGGCGCCGCGCGGCGCACCGACGTCGCCGGTCTCCTCGATCTCGGCCTCGCCAGCGCGTGCGCCCGCCGCGCCGCGCGCCGAGGCTTCCGTCCGCCAGCAGCCGCAAATGACGGTGCCGGAGCCGCAGGGCGCGCCCGTCCGGCGGATCACGAGCTTTCTGCAGCTCGTGGCGCTTGCCGGCGAGAACCGCGACCTCCTGACCAAGTCCGCGCTCGAGGCCGATGTTCGCCTGGTTCGCATCGAGGACGGGCGGCTGGAGATCGCGCTGGAGCCGCAGGCGTCGCGGACCATGGTGACCGAGCTGTCGCGCAAGCTCGAGCTATGGACGGGCCGGCGCTGGGCCGTGGTCGTCTCCAACGAGGCCGGACAACCGACCTTGCGCGAGCAGAATCTCGTCAAGAAGAACGAGCGCGAGCGCGCCGCCGAAGCCGACCCACGTGTTATGGAGGTGCTGGCACGATTTCCCGGGACGCGCATTGTCGAGGTACGCCGCCTTGCCGCCGAGCCGCCGGAATCCGATATCGGCGCGAACCTTGGCGATGGCGAGTTCGGCGGGGATGACGCGCCTGATAGCGACGACGATTTTTAGAGCATGATCGGGACGCGAAGGGATGCGTTAGCGAGGAAGCGTGCAGTGGTTTTCCGAAAAGACCATGCTCAAGCGAGACCATAGAGGATGCACCGATGGCTGATTTTCTCGGCATGATGAAGCAGGCGGCGCAACTGCAATCCAAGATGCAGCAGATGCAGGAAGAGCTCGGCAATGTGGAGGTCGAGGGCCTCGCCGGCGGTGGGCTGGTTGCGGTTCGCATGAGCGCGAAGATGGAAGTGAAGGGCGTCAGGATCGACCCCTCGCTGATGAAACCGGAAGAGCGCGAGATCCTCGAGGATCTCTTGGTAACCGCGCACGCGGATGCCCGGCGCAAGGCCGAAACCGC
The DNA here is from genome assembly GCF_000472385.1 of Bradyrhizobium sp. ARR65. Classification (GTDB taxonomy): domain Bacteria; phylum Pseudomonadota; class Alphaproteobacteria; order Rhizobiales; family Xanthobacteraceae; genus Bradyrhizobium. The sequence goes on along the minus strand of NZ_AWZU01000016.1, from coordinate 23,481 downwards.
GATGCAGGAAAAGATGCAGGCCTTCACCGGCGGCCTTGGCCTGCCGCCCGGCCTGCTGGGGCTTGGTTCATAAGACATCCGGCCCGTCAGAAATGCCCAGCGCCGTCGCCGGCCCCGAGATCGAACGCCTGATCCAGCTCCTGGCGCGCCTGCCGGGGCTTGGTCCGCGTTCGGCGCGCCGGGCTGCACTCCACCTCATCAAGAAGCGCGAAGCGCTGATGGCGCCGCTCGCCAGTGCGCTTCAGGTCGCGATCGACAAGATCCAGGTCTGCAAGACCTGCGGCAATATCGATACGCAAAATCCCTGCACCGTCTGCACCGATCCGCGCCGAGATGCCGCAATCATCGTGGTGGTTGCCGATGTGTCCGATCTCTGGGCGCTGGAACGGGCGAATGCAACCAGTGGACGCTATCACGTGCTCGGCGGAACGCTGTCGCCGCTCGACGGCGTCGGCCCGCAGGATCTCACCATCGATGCGCTGGTCGCCCGTGCTCATGACCCGCAGGTGAGCGAGATCGTTCTCGCGCTAAATGCAACCGTCGACGGTCAGACCACCGCGCACTACATCACTGATCTGTTGCAGGACGCCAGCGTCAAGGTGACACGTCTGGCCCACGGCGTGCCCGTCGGCGGCGAACTTGATTATCTCGACGAAGGTACGCTATCTGCGGCAATGCGCCAGCGCACCCTCTTCTAGCCTGAACACACGGAAGACTGACGAATGACGAAGCGACGATTCGCCATCGGCTTGACCTTTGCGTCGATTTTGCTGGCGAGCTTTCCCGCCTCCGCCGGCCGCGCGGAGCAGCCTGCGGAGGCGCCGGCGCCGCTCAAGGCCGGCAAGCCGATCAATACCGGCGATGTGCTCTCGGGCGAACTCAACGCCTTGCGCGTGCGCGATGCCAAGGACGGCAAGCCGGTTGCGACCTACCAGATCACCACGGAGCCGCGCCGGCTGCCGCCGCCGAACGGGCTGTGCAACCTGGAGACGGGACCCGAAACCTTCCAACTCGTCACCACCAGCGGCACCCAGGCCGCGCAGTTGAAGGCTCTTGTCGGCAAGGAAATCTCGGTGAAGGTGGACGAGGTCGCCTGCGCCCAGGACGCCGGGCAAATGAGCGAGGCGGTGATCACCAAATGGAGTCTGGTGAAGCAGCGTTGAGCTGTTAGCCGTCGCAGGGTGGGTAGAGCGAAGCGAAACCCACCATCGTTGCGAGGCGATGGCTTTCGCTGCGTATCCCACGCGGTTTGCGCGGTTGCGCCGAACTCAAACCTTCACCGGCCCCAGCGTCTCGAAATGGCCGCGCCGTTGTAGCCAGGTCAGCAGCATCAGGCTCGGTATCGCCACGAATACGCAGATCGCGAAGAATGCCGGCCATCCCACGGCCTTGGCCACGAAACCCGCCCCCGACGACAAATACGTGCGTCCGACCGCGGAGAGGGCAGTGAGCAGCGCGTATTGTGTCGCGGTGTGCAGCGGGTTCTGGCACAGCGCCGAGAGATAGGCGACGAAGATCACGGTACCGATCGCGCTGGTGAAGTTCTCCGCGGATATTGCCAGCGCCAGCGCCCATTGGTTGATGCCGATCACCGCGAGCCAGGAGAAGGAGAGGTTGGCGACCGCCTGCAATATGCCGCCGATCCACAAGCTCGCCGCAAGCGAATAGCGCCGCGCGACAAAGCCGCCGGCGAACCCACCGATCAAGGTGGCCGCGAGGCCAACGCCTTTCACGATCGCCGCATAGTCGTTGCGGGAGAAGCCGAGGTCGATGACGAACGGGGCGGTCATGGTGCCGGAAAAGGCGTCGGTGAATTTGAACAGCACCACGAAGGCGAGCGCGGCGACCGCGTCCTTGCGGCTTAGGAACTCGGTGAACGCGCCGACCGCGGCATGCAGCACGCGCACGAAGGCGGTCTCGGCGCGCGTCGCCGCTTCGGCCTGCGCGGATTGTTCCGGTTCCGTGGCCAGAAGCGCCGTCATGGTGCCGATCAGCACCATGCCCGCCATTACAACATAGCCCCATGTCCACGCCGCACCGCGCGTGAGCCCCGCGCCCTCAAAGCCGCTGACGATGAAGAGGGCGCCCGCGGTCGAGACCAGCATGCCGATGCGATAGGCGGCGACGTACGCGGCCATGCCGGCGGCCTGCTCGCTTTCGGGCAGGCTCTCGATCCGGAAGGCATCGACCACGATGTCCTGCGTCGACGAGGCGGTCGCAACCAGCAGCGCCGCCAGCGCGACGAAGAGCGCCGAACGCGCCGGATCCGCTATCGCCAGCAACAGGATCGTTGCGATCAACAGGACTTGCGAGAACACCAGCCAGCCGCGGCGGCGGCCGAAAGCGTGGGTGAAGAACGGCACATGCAGCGCATCGATCAGCGGCGCCCATAGAAATTTCAGCGTGTAGGGCGTGCCGACCAGCGCGAACAGGCCGATGGTGCCGAGATCGACGCCGGCCTCGCGCATCCAGACCAGGAGCGTGGAGCCCGAAAGCGCCAGAGGCAGCCCTGAGGAAAAGCCGAGGAACAGCACGATCAGCACCCGCGGCTGCAGGTAAACCGCAAGGCTCTCGCGCCAGGTGGGTTTAGGGGCTTCGGCGGGCACGCTGATCTTGGATACGATTTCCGGAGCGGTCATGCAGGATCGTAAGGTGGGTTGAGCCATCGGGCGCGCGAACGCGCGCCCGATGACAGGCTGCGCGAAACCCACCATGTCTCATCCGATCTCCGAAAGTGATGGGTTTCGCTACGCTCAACCCATCCCACGCGTCCGGTCAAGCGTAACTATTCCCCCGCCTGCAGCTTGCGCGGGACCGGGAACAGTTCGGGTGCGGCCGGCTTCACCAGCCGCGGCGCCTCCACCGGCGCGTCGGTCTTGCTGAAATCGAGTTCCTCGATCCGCCCGGCGCGCTTTTCGATCTTGTCGGCGGAGATCAGGATCTGCCTGATGTCCTCGTTCACGTCGCCAAAATGCTTTTGCAGCTTGAGCACGCGCTCGCGCAAGCGGGTGAGATCGTCGCCCAAGTTGATGACCTCGGTGCGGATCTGGTCGGCGGCATCACGGATGCGGGCGTCCTTCATGATCTGCTGCATGACCTGGATCGCCAGCATGAGCAGCGACGGCGACACCAGCACGACGCGAGCGCGATAGGCCTTCTGGATCACGTCATCAAAGCCGTCGTGGATTTCGGCATAGACCGACTCCGACGGCACGAACATCAGCGCGTTATCCTGGGTCTCGCCGGGAATGAGGTATTTTTCCGCGATATCACCGACATGCTTGAGCACGTCCGTGCGCAGCCGCTGCGCGGCAAGCTTGCGCTCCTCGTCGCTGCGGGCATCGTGCAGGGCCGTCATCGCCTCCAACGGAAATTTCGCGTCGATGCAGAGCGGGCGTTGGTCCGGCAGGAACACCACGCAATCCGGGCGCTTGCCGTTGCCGAGCGTGTACTGGAACTCGTAGGAGCCCTTGGGCAGACCGTCCTGCACGATCGCTTCCATCCGCGCCTGGCCGAAGGCGCCGCGCGACTGCTTGTTGGCAAGCACGTCGCGTAAGGTCGTGACCTGGGTCGTGAGGTGGGAGAGATTCTTCTGCGCATCGTCGATGATGCCGAGCCGCTCGTGCAGCACGCGCAGCGAATCCATGGTGTTGCGCGTGGTCTGTTCCATTGACTGGCCGACGCGATGGGTGACCGAATCCAGCCGCTCGTTGACCGCGCGCGCCATTTCGGCCTGCCGTCCGGCCAGCGCCTGCGCCATCGCGTCAACGCGGCCATTGGCCTCGCTCTGCACGCGCAGCATCTCGCTCAAGCGCTGCTCGAGCTCATCGGAGCGCATGGCCTGGACGGCCGCCAGCTCCACGCCGCGTTTGCCCGAGCGCGCCACCACGATGACGAGCGCGGCCAACAGCACCAGCGTGAGCACGCCGAAGCCGATCAGCGCTTCGTTCGCATGGATCGGCCAGTCGCCGATCACGAAAAGGATCTGGTTCATGCGGTCCTCTCTAGCCGATTCGCGAGCCGAAGCGAACGAAGAGAGAACATGTATGGTAAATAGGAGGTAAAGTTTTATGGTTAATGCCGCGCTAAATTTCGCGGTTGGCAGGAGGCTAAGCGGTTCCGCGGCACATTGACCGCCACAGGCCGAGGGCCTAAATCGCGCGCATGGCCCTAAGAGAAATCATCATCCTGCCGGACAAGCGGCTCCGGCTCGTGTCCAAACCTGTCGAAAAAGTGACCCCGGAGATCCGGAAGCTTGCCGACGACATGTTTGAGACCATGTATGCCGCCCCCGGGATCGGCTTGGCCGCGATCCAGGTCGCGGAACCGTTGCGCTTGATCACCATGGATCTCGCCAAGAAGAGCGAGGAGGGTGAGACCAGGCACGAGCCGCGCGTCTTCATCAATCCGGAAATCCTGTCCTCTTCGGAAGAGAAGTCCGTTTACGAAGAAGGCTGCCTGTCGATCCCCGAATATTACGAAGAGGTCGAGCGGCCGGCGCGCGTGCGCGTGCGCTTCACCGATCTCGACGGCAACGTGCATGAGGAGGATGCCGAGGGGCTGTTTGCGACCTGCATCCAGCACGAAATCGATCATCTCAACGGCGTGCTGTTCATCGACTATCTCTCGAGGTTAAAGCGCGACCGCGTGGAGAAAAAATTTTCCAAGGCCGCCAAGCGCGCGGGGGAGTAGGAATTCCCCCAGTCGTCATGCCCGGGCTTGACCCGGGCATCCACGCCTTTCTTTCCAGCCGGAAGCAAAGACGTGGATGGCCGGGACAGGCCCGGCCATGACGAGAAAAACTGAAGCAGTTGAGCAATGCCCCTGCGCCTGATCTTCATGGGTACGCCGGACTTCTCGGTCCCCACGCTGTTGGAACTGGCCGCTCACGGCCATGACATCGCGGCCGTCTATACCCGGGCGCCAAAGCCGGGCGGGCGCGGCATGAGGCTGCAGGCAACGCCGGTGGAGCAGGAGGCGCGGCGGCTTGCCATTCCCGTGTTCACGCCATCGACGTTGAAGACCTCGGAGGCGCTGGAACAGTTTCGCGCGCACAAAGCCGATGCGGCGGTGGTCGTGGCTTACGGCATGATCCTGCCGCAGGCGATTTTGGATACGCCGGCCCGCGGCTGCTTCAACCTCCACGCGTCGCTCCTGCCGCGCTGGCGCGGCGCCGCGCCGATCAACCGCGCCATCATGGAAGGCGATGCCGAGACCGGCGTGATGGTGATGAAGATGGATGTGGGGCTCGACACCGGCGACGTCGCGATGGCCGAGCGCGTGGCGATTACCGATCAGATGACCGCTGCCGATCTGCATGATCGGCTGTCGCGACTAGGCGCCGATCTGATGGTGCGCGCCATGGGCGCGCTCGAGCGCGGCCAGCTGCAACTCACGCCGCAGCCGAGCGAGGGCGTGACCTACGCGGCCAAGATCGACAAGGCGGAAACGAGGATCGATTGGAACAAGCCGGCCCGCGCGGTGCTGCGCCATATCCACGGGCTGTCGCCCTTTCCCGGCGCCTGGAGCGAGGTCTCGCTGGAAGGCGCGCCGGCGCGGATCAAGATCTTGCGCTGCCTGCTCGCGGAAGGTTCGGCCACGCCGGCAACGGTGCTCGACGATCAACTCACCATTGCCTGCGCCGAAGGTGCAATCCGCATCACCGAGCTGCAGCGCGCCGGCAAGGCGCCGATGAAGGCTGCGGAGTTCTTGCGCGGCACGCCGCTGAAGCCGGGTGTGCGGTTTCATTAGCGTCGCTGTCGCACATCCAAACCGTCATGCGCGGGCTTGACCCGCGCATCCATCCGATAAGAAAAGGGGTTTGAAACGCGATGGATTGCCGGGCCAAGCCCGGCAATGACAACCGAGACCGATCAGGCGATGCCCCGCTACAAGCTCACCATCGAATATGACGGCGCGCCCTTCTGCGGCTGGCAGCTACAGGACAATGCGCTGTCGGTGCAGGGCGCGCTGGAAGCTGCGGTCGCGGCGATGTGCGGCGAGGCTGTTCGCGTCCATGGTGCGGGGCGCACGGATGCCGGCGTGCATGCGTTCGGCCAGGTCGCGCATTGCGACATCGCAAAACCCTTTACGCCCGACCGTCTGCGTGATGGGCTGAACGCACATTTGCGTCCCCACCCGATCGCGGTGCTCGCGGCCGAGATTGTCCCCGATACTTTCGAAGCGCGCTTCTCCGCCAGGAAGCGGCATTATCTTTATCGCATCAAGAACACGCGAGCCAATCTCGCGCTCGATATCGGCCGCGTCTGGCGCGTGCCGCGTCGTCTCGATGCGGGCGCGATGCATGAGGCCGCGCAGCGGCTCGTCGGCAAGCACGATTTCACCACCTTCCGCGACACCGAATGTCAGGCGAAGTCGCCGGAGAAGACGCTGGACCAGCTCGATGTCACGCGCGAGGGCGACGATATCAGCGTCGTGACCTCGGCGCGCTCTTTCCTGCACAGCCAGGTGCGCTCGATGGTGGGCTCATTGGTCTGGGTCGGCGAGGGCCGCTGGAGCGCCGATGATCTGGCCGCAGCGCTGGCAGCGAAGAACCGCGCCGCCTGCGGCCCGGTCGCGCCGCCGGAGGGGCTATATCTGGTGCGGGTGGAGTATTAGCAATTGCCGACATGCCCCGCGCAGGCGGGATATCCAGTAACCTGCGGCCTCTCGGTTAATCAGCGTCTCTGGAGTACTGGATCGTCCGCCTTCGCAGACGATGATAGTTGGCTACCCAAAATACCGATCCAAGATCTCGCGATAAATCTTCGTCAGCTTCTCCATATCCGCGACCGCGGCGCGTTCGTCGATCTGGTGCATGGTCTGGCCGACCAGGCCGAACTCGATGACCGGGCAGTAGCTCGCGATGAAGCGTGCGTCTGAGGTGCCGCCGGTGGTGGAGAGCTCCGGCTTGCGCCCCGTGATCTCCTCGATCGCGGCGACCGCGAGGTCGGTGAAGGGGCCGGGCTTCGTCAAAAACACATTGGAGTTCGACGGCTGCCATTCGATGCGCGCGCGGATGCGGTTGCCCGCCGCTTTCGCTACGCGCTCTTCTACCAGCTTGCGCAGGGACTCCTGGGTATGCAGGTCGTTGTAGCGGATGTTGAACCTGGCGCGCGCCTGGCCGGGAATCACATTGGTTGCGGTGTTGCCGACATCGACCGAGGTGAACTCCAGGTTCGAGGGTTGGAATTGCGCGCTGCCGCGATCGAGCGGCTCGTCCGAGAGCGCCACGATCAGCCGCGAAATGTCGGGCACGGGATTATGGGCGCGATGCGGATAGGCGACATGGCCCTGCTGACCCTCGACGTAAAGCGTACCGGATTGTGAGCCGCGGCGGCCGATCTTGATGCAGTCGCCCATCACCTCCTGGTTGGAAGGCTCGCCCAGCACGCAATGATCGAACTTTTCGCCGCGCGCGGCGGCCCATTGCAGGAGCTTGACGGTGCCGTTGACCGAAAGGTCTTCCTCGTCCCCGGTGATCAGGAAAGAAATCGAGCCCTTGGGCTTGCCGCTGTTGTCTTTGAGATAGCCGAGCACCGCGGCGACGCCGCAGGCAATCCCGCCCTTCATGTCCACGGCGCCCCGCCCATAGAGGAAACCGCCCTTAACATCGCCCGAGAAGGCGCTGACGCTCCAGGCGGCCTCGTCGCCCGGTGGCACCACATCGGTATGGCCGGCGAAGGTGATATGCGGCGCGCTATCGCCGATACGCGCATAGAGATTGTCGATGTCGGCAGTGCCGGGCTCGCCGAAGGTGACGCGGTGCACCGCAAAGCCGGCCTCTTTCAGAAGTTTTTCAAGAACGCCGAGCGCCCCGGCGTCAGCCGGAGTGACGGAAGGGCAGCGGATCAGATCGCGGGCAATGGAAACGGCATCGGTCATGCCTCCGGCTTAACATGCCGCAGCAGCGGCGGGCCAGACCAGAGAGATGCACTCGTTCCGTCATCCCCGCGCAAACGGCTTTGCTGTTTGTCGCTGGAGGCGCGAGCGGAGCGAGCCTCGAAGGATGAATCGGCCCCCGCTGCGAGAAGCCGGGCCGTCGTCCTTCGAGACGCCCGCTGTCGCGCGCTCCTCAGGCTGACGGGTTTCGCAGCGAGATTAACCCTAATCCCGCAACAGCTCGTTGATGCTGGTCTTGGCGCGGGTGCGCTCGTCGACGCGCTTGACGATCACCGCGCAGGCGGTGGAAGGGCCCGGCTCGCCGTTCTTCAGCGGCCTTCCCGGCAGGTTGCCTGGCACCACCACTGCATATTCCGGTACCTCGCCGACAAAGATCTCGCCGGTCTCGCGATCGACGATCTTGGTGGAGGCGCCCAGGAACACGCCCATCGAAAGCACCGCGCCCTTGCGCACGATCACGCCTTCGGCGACCTCGCTGCGGGCGCCGATGAAGCAATCGTCCTCGACGATCACGGGCTCGGCCTGCAAGGGCTCCAGGACGCCGCCGATTCCTACGCCGCCGGAGATGTGCACGCGCTTGCCGATCTGGGCGCAGGAGCCGACCGTGGACCAGGTGTCGACCATGGTGGCCTCATCGACATAGGCACCGAGATTGACGAAGGACGGCATCAGCACAACGTTCTTGCCGATGAAGGCGGAGCGGCGCACGATCGCGCCGGGCACCGCGCGAAAGCCAGCATCGCGGAAACGGTTCTCGCCCCAGCCGTCGAATTTGGAGGGCACCTTGTCCCACCACGACGCTCTGCCGGGCCCGCCGGGGATCACGCTCATGTCGTTGAGGCGGAACGACAGCAGCACGGCCTTCTTCAGCCACTGGTTGACCTTCCACTTGCCGCTTGGCTCGCGCTCTGCGACGCGCGCCTCGCCTTTGTCGAGCAACTCGAGTGCGCTCTCCACAGCCTCGCGCGCCTCGCCTTTGGTCGCGGTCGAAATGCCGTCGCGCGCGTCAAAGGCGGCATTGATGGTGGATTCGAGGGCGGAGAGAGACATCGGGTGTTCCTGGATCGTTTTGGCAGGCGGGAGGCGTTTTTCGGGATTTGGCAGGGAGGAGTCAAGCGTAGGGTCGTCATGGCCGGGGTTGACCTGGCTTGTCCCGGCCATGACGGAGAAAGTGGCGCCTTTCGCCAGGGCGACGGCTAACTTTTTTGTTTCGCCAGCCCCTCCAAAAAGCCCGTCAGATCGTCAGTAACGTAATCCACGTGCGAGGCGTCGCGCCCCTCCAGCTCCCAATCCTCGCGCACCACCTCCCTGGTGCCGTCCGGCACCACTAGCACTGTGGTCATGCCCAGCTGATGCGGCACGACGAGGTTGCGGGCGAGATCCTCGAACATCGCCGCTTTCGCCGGATCGACGTCGTGTAGCCTGAGAAATCGCTCATAGGTCTGCGGCGCCGGCTTCGGCTCGAGCTCGGCGGCGATGATATCGAACACCGCCTCGAAATGGCCCGATAGCCCCAGCCGCTCCAGCACCTTGTCGACATGATCGACCGAGCCGTTGGTCAGGATCAGCTTGCGTCCGGGAAGCTTTGCGATCGCCGCGCCCATCGCGGGATTGGGCTCGAGCGGCGAATGATCGATCTGATGCACATAGGCGAGGTAGTCGTCGGCGCTGACCCCGTGCAGGCTCATCATGCCGCGCATGGTGGTGCCGAAGCGCAGGTAATAGTCCTTCTGGATCCGCCTCGCCTCGTCAGGCGAGACATTCAGCCAGCGGCTGACATAGTCGCGGATGCGCACGTCGACCTGCTGCCACAGATTGACGTGATGCGGATAGAGCGTGTTGTCGAGGTCGAACACCCAGGTGTCGACATGATCGAAGGTGCGGTGCGTGATTTCAGCTAGCGGCATCGCTCTCTCATCCAGTCGTCCCGGCGAAGGCCGTGACCCATACCGCGTAATTTCTGAACGGGGCACGCGGCGGGTTGCTGCTTTTGAAACAACGAAGGTCTGTGGTTATGGGTCCTGGCCTTCGCCAGGACGACGGTAAAAACCGGGACGACAGCGTCACAACTTTCATCAGGGCATCGCAAAGCGGATGGTCTTGCCGCCAGAGGACATGTCGACCACGGTAAAGCCGGTGGCGGAAAAGCCGCGGCCGGCGCAATCGCCCTGCTCGTTGGTTTCGAACTTGTTTTCGCGGGTGCAAAGCTGCTTAGCGCCGCCCCAGTTCAGCGGCTTGTCGTTGATCTTGATGGTGCGGTTGTCGGCATCGACGGCCTCGGCAAAACTATAGATCTGCCTGGGCTGGCCAGCGACATCGGGATGCAGGCACTTGCCGGGATCGACGCGATACCAGCCGCGGCTGACCACGCTCTTGCCGTCGTCGGTCGCGACCGCCGCCATCACCTTGTATTGGGTGTCGTTGCACCAGGTGAGCCCGGTGGGCGAGGGCGACTGTACCGCATCGATCATGGTCGTGAAGAAGTTCGGCGACTGCAGCACGTCGGGCGAAAGCCCGCGGCTCTTTAAGAAGGCGGCGAGTGCGCTCTGCGTCTTGGGTCCGTCGACTCCATCGATCGGCGCGGCGTCATAGCCCGCGATCACCAGCAGCCGCTGGATCGCGGCGAGCCGCGCCTGCTCGTCATCATATTCGGAGTCTTCGGCGAGATAGGCGACCAGATTGCCGTCATCCGTCTGCGTCGGCGTGACCTGCGTGAAGCGCGCCGGCGTCTGGCCGGCGCGACACTCACGCGCGGCGGCGATGACGAAATTGCCGGACGCAACGCACAGCGTGTCGGTGCCGTTCTGCGGCAGCGGCGAGGCACCGTAGACGCCGAGCGCGCGGGCATTAAGCAGGATGCGGTCGGCCGAGAGCGTGCCCTGCACCACCACACGGCACGCCGCCGGATCGATCCGGAACCAGCCGCGCGTGGCGGTCGCCGCCTTCTCATCGATGCCGATCGCAGCCTCCACCACATAGCTCATGCGGCTGCAGATTTTGAGGTCCGCCGAAGCGGGTGCCGAGGAGGCGAGAAACGAGACGATCACCGGCAGAGCGAGCAGCGTGGACTTCCGAAGAGAACGGGAGGTCCGCCACTTGCCCGGCCATGACGCGGTGAGATGGTTGCGCGCAGTCACTTATGGATCAGCGTACCGGTGCCCTGGTTGGTGAACAGTTCGAGCAGGACGGCGTGCTGCGTCTTGCCGTCGATGATGACGACGCCCTCCACGCCCTGTTCGAGCGCGTAGATGCAGGTCTCGACCTTCGGGATCATGCCGCCCGAAATGGTGCCGTCGGCGATCAGCTTGCGGGCTTCCTTCACCGAGAGCTCCGGAATCAATTTCTTCGACTTGTCGAGCACGCCGGGGACGTCGGTGAGCAGCAAGAGCCGCTTGGCCTTGAGCGCGCCGGCGACGGCGCCCGCAAAAGTGTCGGCATTGACGTTGAAGGTCTGTCCGCTCTTCGAGGTCGCCAGCGGCGCCAGCACGGGGATCAGCTCATAGCCGATGAGCTGGTTGAGCAGGGTCAGATCGACCTTCTCAGGTTCGCCGACAAAGCCGAGATCGACCACTCTTTCGATATGCGAGCCCGGATCGACCATGGTGCGGCTCGCCTTCACCGCGGTGACCATGTTGCCGTCCTTGCCGCAGAGGCCGACCGCCTTGCCGCCGGCCTCGTTGATGTAGCCGACGAGCTGTTTGTTGATCGATCCGGCCAACACCATTTCGACGATCTCGATCGTGGCGGCATCGGTGATGCGCAGGCCTGCCGCGAATTCGGACTGAATGCCGAGGCGCTTCAGCATGGTCGCGATCTGCGGCCCGCCACCATGGACCACCACCGGATTGATCGCGGTCTGCTCCAGAAGCACGATGTCGCGCGCGAAGGCGCGCGCCGTGTCTTCGGCGCCCATGGCGTGGCCGCCATATTTGATGACGATCGTCTCATCGTCATATTGCTGCATATGGGGCAGCGCCTCGGACAGGATTCGGGCCTGATCGAGCGGGCTGATGTCGGGCACGTCGGTCATCAATGGATCTCGCGGGCGGGAGGCGGAAACTCGGGCCGGTTTCTATCCGATTGGCGGGCTATGCGCAAAGTGTCACGCGCGGCGCGGCCAAGCGGCCGCCACCGCGAGCAGGAGCCAGCTCAGGATCAGGAGCGTGCCGCCGGTCGGCGCTGCATAGGGAAACAGGTTGTGCCCGGCAAATTGCCGGATCGTCAAATCGCCAGCGAACAGGACGGCTGCCAGCACAAAGCCGAGCGCGGCAACGAGGCCGGGCTTGGGATGAACGAGGCCGCGCTCGGCAAGCGCCACCGTTCCCAAGACGGCGCTGGCATGAAACAGCAGCATGGAGGAGGCGGGCGCAAGCAGCGCGGCATTGCCGCCATGCGCCGACAGGGCGGCGAGAATCACGCCATCGGCGCCCATGACGCCGGCCAGGATGACGAGAATGCGACAGGCGCTACTCACTGCCCGCGTTCCTGCAGCAGGCGGGCCATGGCGGCACGTAGTTCGGCCATCCCGGCACCTGAGCGTGAAGACGTCGCCAGCACTTGCGGAAAGGCGGCAGGATGTTTGGCCAGGGCCGCTTCCGTCTCGTTGATGCGTGCATGCAGTTCGGTGGCCTTGATCTGGTCCGCCTTGGTAAGGACGAGCTGATAGCTCACGGCAGCCTTGTCCAGCGTCTTCAGCACGTCCTGATCGACATCCTTCAAGCCGTGTCGCGCATCGATCAGTACATAGACCCGTGCGAGCGAGGCGCGGCCCTGCAGGAACTTGTGGATCAGCGCGGTCCATGCCGCGACCTTGGCCTTCGGCGCCTGCGCATAGCCATAGCCGGGCATGTCGACCAGGCGCAGCCCGGCATTTTGCGGCCCCTCGAAGAAGATCAATTCCTGGGTGCGGCCGGGCGTGTGGGAGGTGCGCGCCAGGTTGTTGCGGCCGGTCAGCGCGTTGATGAGCGAGGATTTTCCGACATTGGAGCGCCCGGCAAAGGCGACCTCGGTGGGGCCCATCGGCGGCAGCACCGCGATCGAGGGCGCGGCGTAAACGAAGCGCCATTCGCCGGCGAACAGCGTCCGCCCCGCTTCGATCAGCTCCGCATCGGGCTCGGTGGTCATGCGAAGGCTCTCACCCCCTCGTCATTGCGAGGAGCGAAGCGGACGAAGCAATCCAGAACCTTTGCGGTGGCCCTGGATTGCTTCGCTTCGCTCGCAATGACGGAAATACTGCCTATGTCGCCTTCTTCGGCGCGAACGTGGCCTTGAGGTTGTCGAACAGTTCGACCTTCACGCCGTTACGGCGCATGATGAAGCTCTGCTGGATGACCGAGAGCGTGTTGTTCCAGGCCCAGTAGATCACGAGGCCCGCCGGGAAGCCGGCCAGCATGAAGGTGAAGATCAACGGCATCCAGTCGAAGATCATCTTCTGCGTCGGGTCCGGCGGCGCCGGGTTGAGCTTCATCTGGAACCACATCGTGATGCCCATGATGATGGGCCAGATGCCGAGCGCGAGATAATGCCCGAACACGGGGATCTGCGTCGGATCAAACGGAATGAGCCCGAACAGCGTGAACAGGTTGGTGGGATCAGGGGCGGAGAGATCCTTGATCCAGCCGTAGAACGGCGCGTGCCGCATTTCGATAGTGACGAACAGCACCTTGTACAGAGAGAAGAACACGGGAATCTGGATCACGACCGGAAGACAGCCCGCGACCGGATTGATCTTCTCCTTCTTGTAGATCTCCATCATCTCCTGCTGCTGCTTCACGCGGTCGTCGGGATAGCGCTCTTTGAGCGCCTGGAGCTGCGGCTGCACCGACTTCATCTTCGCCATCGAGGCGTAGGACTTGTTGGCGAGCGGGAAGAACAGCAGCTTGACGATCACCGTCACCAGGAGGATCGAGATGCCGAAATTGCCGAACAGGCGGTAGAAGAAGTCCAGCGCCAGGAACATCGGCTTGGTGATGAAGTAGAACCAGCCCCAGTCGATCAAGAGATCGAAGTGGTTGAGCGAGAGCTCGCGGTTGTAGCCGCCGAAGCCCCAGACCGGGAAATTGAGACCGACGACGCTGGCCTCCTTGGCGCCGGCAAACAGCCGGGTAAAGGCGCTGGCAGTGCCGCCGACTGCAACCGTCTTCGGATCCTCCAGATAATCGGTCTGATAGGTCCTGACATTGTTGAGAAGGTTCGACGAGAACCGGGCCTGCAACTGCGCATGAATGTCGGGCAGCAGCGCCGAGGCCCAGTATTTATCGGTAATGCCGAGCCAGCCATTGGTGATCTTCCAGCCCACCGACTTGGCCTCGTCGATCTTCTTGTAGGTGAATTGCTGCAGGCCCTCATCACCGAGATAGCCGATCAGGCCTTCGTGCAGGATGTAATAGCCCGACACCGGCGGCGTGCCGTGGCGCGAGATCAGTGCGTAGGGATAGAGCGTGACCGGCGCATTGCCGCTATTGCTGACATCGTCCTTGATCGTGAAGAGGTAGCGGTCGTCGATCGAAATCGTGCGATGGAAGCTGAGGCCCTCGCCATTATCCCATTTCAGCACCAGCGGATTGGTCGGGGTGAGGTCGCCCTTGCTCTCCTGCTGCCACACCGTGTTCTGGTCGGGCAGCTTCGCGGACGAGCCGGCTGCGGGCACCCAGCCGAACTCCGCATAATAGGGGTCTGCGGTCCCCGAGGGCGAATACAGCACGATCGGCGGCGAGTGGGGATCGACCGTCTCGCGGAACTTCACCAGCGACAGGTCGTCGATCCGCGCGCCCTTCAGCGAAATGCTCCCCTCCAGGCTCGGCGTTTCGACCTTGACGCGCGGGGCGGCCGCAAGCGCGGCTTCGCGGCTCACCGCAGGAGCATTCGCATTGCTGGCAGCAGGCGCCGCAGAAGGCGCGTGACCGGTCTGCGGCGGGGTTGATGGCGTAGCCGGCGAGGCCGTCGGGCTCGGCTGCGTCGGTTTCGCGAGTTCGGCCTGCTTCTGGCTTTCCGCGCGCTGCCGCTCCATCTGCGGGATGTTGTAGAAATATTGCCAGGCGATCAGCACCAGGCCGGACAGGACGATGGCGATGATGGTGTTGCGATTATCGGTCATCAGTCAAAAATCTCATCCAATCCGGTTCTTAAGGACGGGCTTTGGCGGTTTGCCGGTCGAGACGATCCAGCGAAGTGCGGAGATCGTCGAGCATGGTTTTGAAATCGCGCGAGAGCGCAGGCCGTCGGCCGATGAGCACATAATCATTGTGCGGCCGCAGCGCCATCTTATTCGGCGCAATGTCGTCGGGCGCTACGTCATCGATTCGCCGGACCAGTTCGCGGAGCCGGCGTCGGATGCGGTTGCGTTCGGTGGCGGTGCCGTTCTTCTTGCTGACCGTAAAGCCGATCCGGGGTGGCCCCTGATCGTCGCGGCGCCTGGCCTGCACGGTGAACGCGGCTGTGTTGACCCGTGCGCCATTGTTGGCAACGGCGAGGAAGTCCGCCCGCTGCCTCAGCCGCTCCATGGATGGATCTCCGGCAGGAATGCCCTGAAGCTGACGCCCTAAAAGCTCAGGCGCTCAGGCGCTTGCGGCCGCGGGCGCGGCGCGCGGCCAAAACCTTCTTGCCGCCGGTGGTGGCCAGACGGGCGCGGAAGCCGTGACGGCGCTTGCGCACCAGTTTGCTGGGTTGATAAGTCCGCTTCACGGGTCGTTCTCCGCTGACCGGGCAATTTGCCTGTTGTAAGAGTTGAGAGATGAAGTCCGGCAATGCTTAAGGGCCCAAAATGGGCCGCTTCCGGCCCGGAGGGGCCGGCCCCGGTAATATCCAAGGGCATCGCGGACGATTGGCGCGGCTTATACGGGAGCGACCCACATTCGTCAATCGCGCCGGATGCCACAGGCAGGCTGGGTGCAACCGGCTGGAACTGAGTCATTAAACTCGAATATAATGGATTTTTCGGTGTTTTCGGGTTGAGCTGGCAGAGAGCCGGCTCGGGACATACATCACGGAACTTACCGGGCACGATCAGCAAAGGCGGGAACCGGTCTTCCCGAAGAACATCGTGCTCGCACAAAAAGATTCGAACAAAAAGATAGAGCGCGACGACAATTCGAGGCAATGTCGTCGGGCTCGGGCACATGAGCGATCCGTAATTTGACCGATATTGGGGCGGGTCGCATTGTTGTGCAGGGCAGCAGAGGCGAATATAGCGTGTCAGCGACCGCCGACCAGCCGACCACGAAGGTGCCCCGGCCAAGACCGCCACGCCGGCTCGGCCTCTCGGGCAAGCTGCTGTTGTTGACCATTCCGCTGGTGATGATCGCGGAAGTGCTGATCTATGTGCCCGCGATCGCCAACTTCTGGATGAATCGGCTGAACGACCGCCTCGCCGCGGCCAACACCGCGGCGCTGGTGCTGGATGCGGCGCCCTTGGGCATGGTGCCGGATTCGCTGGCCCGGCAGATTCTCAGGAGCATCCAGGCGCGCGCGGTTGCGATCAAGATGGGCCAGCAGCGGCGATTGCTCGCCAGCGCGGACCTTCCGGCCGCAATCGACCACGATATCGACATGCGGGAGATGACGGTGTGGTCGGCGATCACCGGCTCCTTTGAGATGATGCTTGAAAGCGGCCATGAGGTGATCCGCGTTATCGGCCCGGCATCGGGAGATGCGCAATTCATCGAGGTAGTGACGGACGAGCAGCCGCTGCGGCAGGCGATGTTCCGCTTCTCCCGCAATCTCGTCGTGGTGTCGCTGATCATCGCGGTGTTGACCGCAGCGCTGGTCTATCTTGCCCTGCATTTCCTGTTCGTGCGGCCGATGCGGCGATTGACCGCAAGCCTGGTCGGCTTTCACGAAGACCCCGAAAGCTCGGCACGCATCATCGTCCCGAGCCAGCGCGGCGACGAGATCGGGGTAGCGGAGCGCGAACTGTCCGACATGCAGCGCGACCTGGTCTCGATGCTGCATCAGAAGAGCCGGCTCGCCGCGCTCGGGCTGGCGGTGTCCAAGATCAACCATGACCTGCGCAACTTGCTCGCCTCCGCCCAGCTCATCTCCGACCAGATGGCCAGCGTGCCGGATCCGCGGGTGCAGCGCTTTGCGCCGAAACTGATGCGCTCGCTGGAGCGGGCGATCGCGTTCTGCCAGTCGACGCTGTCCTATGGCCGGGTGCAGGAGGCCGCGCCCGACCGCCGCATGATGTCGGTCGAGCCGATCGTGGCCGAGGTCCGCGAAACCGCGGGGCTCGCCAGCGACGCCTCGATCACCTGGATCACGGCGATCGAGCGCGGGCTCGCGGTCGATGCCGATCCCGACCAGCTCTTTCGCGTGCTGCTCAACCTAGTGCGCAACGCGGCGCAGGCGCTGGAGAGCAACCCGAACAGCGATCGCCCCATGCAGATCCGCGTCAGCGGCCGGCGCGAGGGCGCCGTCGCCATCCTGGAAGTGTCCGACACCGGCCCCGGCGTGCCGCAAAAGGCGCGGGACCATCTGTTCGAGGCCTTCCAGACCTCGGGCCGGCCCGGCGGCAGCGGCTTGGGGCTGGCGATCGCCGCCGAACTCGTCCGCGCCCATGGCGGCAACATCCAGCTCGTCGAGGGCACCATCGGCGCCACCTTCCGGATCGTCATCCCCGACCGTCCGGTGGAACTCCTGTCCATCCGCAACGAGCGGGCGAGGGCGTAGACTCCTTCACGTTTATCCCGTCATTCCGGGGCGATGCGTCAGCATCGAGCCCGGAATCTCGATGTTTTGGGGTTGCCCGCCGGCGCGAGCGCCCCGGAATGACCGCGCAAAATGGCTCGCAAAAGCTCCTCACGGACCTTGCCAATTGGGACCGAAGCCGCTAGCTAGAGGACCGCTTTCGCGGCCTTCCGACCTGATCTCGGATTGCAAGCGGGCCTTCACCGCCCGCCACCAGATGCGAAAAACGCGCCCGTAGCTCAGCTGGATAGAGCATCAGACTACGAATCTGAGGGTCGGACGTTCGAATCGTTCCGGGCGCGCCATTCTTCGATGCCGGTCAACAGTGCAGCATCTGGTTGCCGGTCGCAGGCCGCGGATCGGGCGCGCCGTGTCAGGAACCAGATGAAGATATCGCAGGCATTCAGATTCGAAGCCGCACATCGGCTGCCAAACGTGCCCGAGACGCACCGCTGCAGCCGACTGCATGGTCATTCCTACCGGGTCGAGGTTCAGTTGAACGGACCGGTGGATCCGCGCACCGGTTTCGTCGTGGACTTCTTCGACGTCGAACGATGCTTCGCCGACATCGTGGGCGCGTTGGATCACAGATGCCTGAATGACGTCGAGGGGCTTGAGAACCCGACCGCCGAGAACATCGCGATTTGGATATGGGAGCGCTTGAAGCCGAGTCTTCGGCCGCTCTCCGCTGTTCGGGTCTATGAGACGGCGGACTGCTGGGCCGAATATGAGGGGCGATAACGACCACGCGCCGCGACCGGTTGCGGTCCTTTGGACCAAATCTTCCTCTTTCCGATTTAACCAGAGCCAGTCCTTGCGGGTGCGCCCGCTCGATAGCGCAGGTCATCGACGATCGCGTCAGATCGCATCAGGCGTAGCCAACCCAGCCGCGGAAGGTGAAGCCGGCATAGAACAGGCCGACATTCGAGAAGCCCGCTTCACGCAACATTGCCTCGTCCTGCTCTGGCGTGAGGATGGTTAGCTGCGTGTCAATCGCGGCGCGGGCATTCGCCGCCTTGTCGGGATCGCCGCCGGAGGCGACCACGAACGCCGTGTATCGCGACAGCCAAAGCGCGCGCTCTTCACCTTGCGGAAGGCTGAGGTGTGCGACCACGAAGGGCGCGCCAGGCTTCAGACGGCGGTAAACCTCGGCCACCGTACGTCGTCGTTCCTCGAGAGTCAGGAAGTGCAATGTCAGAAGACAGCTCGCGGCATGGAACGGCCCGATCGGCGCATCGTCGATGTAGCCCTGATGCAGGGTCGCGCGCGAGGCGAGCGGTCCCAGGGTCCGTTGGGCCAGCTTCAGCATCTCGGCACTGGGATCAACGCCGTCGAACATCCAACCCGGATGGGCCTCGGCAAACGCCTTCAACTCCAGTCCGCCGCCGGCCCCGACGACCAACACTCGGCCATCCTCCGGAACACGCTCTGCAAGCAGAAGCGTGGTCATGCGTTGCATGGCGTAGTAGCCGGGCACGTTTCGTGGCGGCCCTTCGGCGTACCGGGCCACGGCCTCAGGATTCGAGAAGGGGTCCATCCGCTCGCTCACCAAACCAACTCCGGGGATTGCAGGTCAGGAGAAGCTCAAGAGAGGTTCTGGCATGCACGAGACCGGGATTACGCGGCCGTCGTATCGATCGCGCGGCGAATGACCCGCTGGACTTCCTCGTTCGACAGAAACAAATCGTGGTTGATGATGCCCCAGCCCGCATCGGACGCATCGATCACGCGCACGCCGAGCCGCTCGATGGCAGCCTTCTCGGCGGCGCCGACGCGGGTCATTCCACCCGCGATCCGCCCCGACAGCGCCAACGCGCGATCGTTCGTTGCGCTGATGACGGTGATCTTGCCGGCGAGCGGACCGATGCTGCTGACCGCCGACGAGAACACGTCCATGTCGATATCGGGCGCGGCGAAAACCACGGCGCCGATCCTGCCGGTCACAGTGTCGCCATAGCGCGCGTAGAGCTGACGCAGGCTTTCGAGCGCCAGCATGGTTCCCATGCTGTGCGCGACGATGTGGAGGCGGCCGGTGCCGGCGGTCGACACGATCGAAGAGAGCACGCGTTCGAAGGCGTCGCGGGACCACATCGCGCTGTCGCGGTCGTAGCCGTAATCGAACAGCCCCGCCTTGGACGGCCAGGAGAAGACCATCGTCCGGCCGCGGAACTTGATTCCGTCTGAGAGGCGTGCGGCATCGAGCGCGGCTGTCTCGAAGGTTTGTTTGAAGCCGTGCACGTAAATCAGGACGTCTCCTCCACCGCCGGCTTGCGCAAGAAGATCGCTAACCTCTCCCGGCTCGGGTTCGACGTCGTCAATACGCCAATCCGCAAGTCCGACCGCGGCGAGCGAGAGACGGCCGCCGTCCGGCGGCACCAGTTTCGCTCGCGCGACCGTCATAGTCGACGCGCGCTCCGGCCCGAACCAGGGCTTCGCACGCCCGCCGTTCACCCGATTGCGCGTGGTTGCGACGAGCAATGTGGGCTGGACCGAGAGCGATGAAGCATCGAACTGCGCACCCGTTGCGCTCAAGCCGGCGCATCCGCCGAGCGCGAGCACGCTGGCGAGCGACGAAAGCCCGCCCAGAAGCCTGCGGCGGGACACAACGATCTCATCTTGCAGTAAAGGTGGGACGATCACACAGAAAACCCTTTGGGGGAACCGCCAGCCATGGGACCAGCCCCTCGCAAGTTCCGTGAATGATAATGGCGGCGAGAAATGGGCGGGCGGTGCCACGCATCGACAGCGGCGTTCCACTTGTGAAGAGATCGGAACAGGAACCGATGCCAAGATGCTTGGTTTTGGTCGCAACCGTCGTTTGCTTGTCGCGATCAATGTGCGGGCGATCGCAAGTCGTCCACCCTCCGCAGGACAGCAACGATCATGCGTGTGGCTTTGATAACAGGCGCAGGCAGAGGTCTTGGCCGGGTGATGACATTGGCCCTGCTCGAGGCCGGTCACAGCGTATTTCTGACGTCAACGGACGCGGCTTCACTTGAGGAAACGCGAAGAGCGAGCGGGGCGGGCAATCGTGCGGCAGTCGCAACCGCCGATCTGTCAGATGAACGACAGCTCTCCGTGCTCTTCAATGCGGCCGTCGCGACATTCGGGCGCGTGGATATCCTGATCAACAACGCAGGCATTCCCAACCCGCCGGCAGGGCATCCGCTCGACGTCACGTCGGTTCAGATGCGCCGGCTGTTCGAGATCAACACTTTTGCCCCGATCAATCTGACGCGCCTGGTCGTACCCGGCATGATTGAACGCGGATGGGGAAGAATTGTCTTCATCAGCACCAGTCTCGATACGATGCTGCGGCCCAGCCACGTCATGTACGGAATGACCAAAGCATCGGATGAGGCCTTCGTTGCAGCGCTCGCGACGTCGTTGAGCTCTACGGGCGTGACGGCAAATGTGTTGCTGCCGGGCGGCCCGACGGCGACCCGCATGGCAGCGGATGTTGGAGATCCCAAAGCGCTTCTGCCTCCTGAAATCATGGCGGCGCCCGTTGTCTGGTTGGCATCGAATGCGTCGAACAACGTCTCAGGCCGCCGCATCATCGCTGCGAGATGGAATACGAGCCTGGCGGCCGATCAGGCGGCCCAAGCAGCAAGTTCGGCCGCCGCGTGGGCTGGCGGTGCAGACACGAGCATCAGGCCGACGGCGAGCAAATCACTCGACCGAGATTAGTGCACCCGCGCATCAAGTGCAGAGGCGGCCGGTTGCGCTATCGGTTCAGCGCGGTCTGCCGCCCGGTGCCTTGCTGAGTTCGCTGCGTATCCCGTGAGCCCTGCGCCACGTCTACACGATCGTGCCCTGGCAGGATCGGCTCGATGATATTGAACAGAACGAAGTTCTCCATGCGGCCCAGTTTCGTCCGCGGCAGGATGCGCTGGAAGCGGCCGTCCGGCGGCGCGAGGCAGATCGGGTTCATCGAGACGCCATATTCCAATGCGGCGCCTGCAAGCAGCCGACCTTCCTTGTCGATCACACTCTGGTCGCTCTGCGATTCCACCGCGAGCTTGACGATGTCCTTGACTTTTTCGGCCTTGGCGGTCGCGCTCGCCTCCAGCCTGCTCTGAGCGTCGCGGTCCAATTTGAACTCGGCTGTGGCCTTGAGGATCTTCTGCCCCTGGCAGACATAGCCGCCGACATGGATATATTGCATCGCGACCTGGCTGCATTGCGGCTTCTCCATCATCTTGGCGAAGATGGACCAGTTCGGGCCTAGCGGAATCTCCTCCAGGACGACGTCCGTCAGCGACGAGCGTACGTTCACGACATAGTCCTTGTCGGTGCCGCCGTTCAGCAGCCAGCCGAGGTCGACCTTCACGCCGGTGGCGAAGCGCCCCCGTGTCTCCAGGCTCTGCTGCATCTCCCAGCTTCGCGAGGAGACGACCTGCCCCTCCAGGTCGGCCGGATCGGCATCGCAGATCGCGTTGAAGTGCTTCACCTCCGGATCGACGTAGTACAGCGATCCGACATGCATCAGGTTGGACGGCGGACGGATCGGGACGAAGCCATAGTCGCGCAAGGTGTCGGCAAGCGGATCTTCGCTGGGCGCTGTCAGATAGTACGCGGCCGGAGCGGCGGCCGCCGTGGTTAACGTCGCAGCAAGTGCGAGCACTGTGATTGTTTGCATGATCGCCTCCTGGGTCCGCGCGCTTGCCTAGGCTCTCGCGCGCTTCTCAATGGTCAGCGTCGGTCAGCGTCCGGGGCAGCAGGCCATCCCGCACTTGGCATAACCGATCGGACAGGCCGATGCCGGTGTGACGGCCAAGGCCCCGGCGAGCATCACTGCTAGGATTGCAAAGGTCCTGATCTTGCACATGCCACTCTCCAGATTCTGCAGATAGAGCACGGCACTCGCTCAACGGGCTCGAGGGTAGCTGAAATCCCGGCATGGTCGTGTGAGGTGGTTCACATCGCAATCATCGGCCGGTATCGTCGCTATCACGTAGGCCGCTTAATGACCTGATGGAAATGGGCGAGCAGGCGGCGCCGCAAACATGTTCGCGCGCGTCCACCCTAAGGCAAAGGAATGGAAACGTTTCCGATCGTCCGCAGTCCGATCTGCAGCATGTAAGCCTCGTTGAGGACCGGCGGCGACGAGGCGGTCGCATAGTTGTAGGACCTGATGTAGTTGGCTGCCAGCACGAAGCAGTCGTCCACATAGCCCGCGCCGATGGTGTACTGGTTGATCTTGTTGGCCTCGAGGTCCCAGCGCGCACCGCCCGTCACCACCCAGTTCGCCGCGACCTTGATCGAGCCCGAGCCCAGGATGCCTTCGCGGCGGGTCAGGTAGCCGAGGTCCGGCTGTGCGGCGTAATTGCCGTACAGCAGGCTCACCGACCAGCGATCGAAGTTGGCGCGCGCTTCGGCTTCGAAGCGCTGCACGTTCCAGGTCTGCTCGTCGAAGCGGGAGCGGACGCTGAAGGTGTAGGTGCGGTTGGGCGAATAATCGACGCTGGCGACATAGTCGGAGGCCGTCCGCTCCAGGCCGGAATCGAGGCCGGTATTGGTCGCGTCCTGAACCGCGAAGGAGTTGAGCCCGAACAGCTGGTAGGACTGGCCGAACATCACCTTGACGGTGCCGCCGCGGTCGAACTGCGTCGTCGCCTGCACGCCGACATTGGCGCGGCCGCCGCCCTCGACGCGGTCGTAGCCGGAGAATTTATCGACGCTGAACAGGTTCGAGGTGTCGAACACCAGNCTCTGGGCGTCCTCGTTCGGAAGCTTGCCGGCATAGGTCTCGTTCGGGCGCACGATCACCTGGGCGATCGGCTCGATCGTCGTCGAGCCCCACGGCTCCACGTTGATGAAGGGATAGCGGTATTCGAAGCCGATGGTCGGCATCGCCCGCAGCGCCTGGGTGTCGCCGACCGGCAGGAAATT